>JBQCHQ010000015.1:0-69295 GCA_051954515.1 Sphingomonas sp.
TCCGCCTACGTGCGCTTTACGCCCAGTAATTCCGAACAACGCTAGCCCCCTTCGTATTACCGCGGCTGCTGGCACGAAGTTAGCCGGGGCTTCTTCTACGGTTACCGTCATTATCTTCACCGTTGAAAGAGCTTTACAACCCTAGGGCCTTCATCACTCACGCGGCATGGCTGGATCAGGCTTTCGCCCATTGTCCAATATTCCCCACTGCTGCCTCCCGTAGGAGTCTGGGCCGTGTCTCAGTCCCAGTGTGGCTGATCATCCTCTCAGACCAGCTATGGATCGTCGCCTTGGTGAGCCTTTACCTCACCAACTAGCTAATCCAACGCGGGCTCATCCTTGGGCGATAAATCTTTGGACTTACGTCATCATCCGGTATTAGCAGTCATTTCTAACTGTTATTCCGAACCCAAGGGCAGATTCCCACGCGTTACGCACCCGTGCGCCACTAAGCCCGAAGGCTTCGTTCGACTTGCATGTGTTAGGCATGCCGCCAGCGTTCGTTCTGAGCCAGGATCAAACTCTCAAGTTTGATGTTCCACTCCCTCGAGGCGGAATAACCCCGACAGAGCAGCTCATTTCAAGGAGCCGTTCCTGCACAAATCTTACATGGTGTGTGTAGGACATGTTCGACCAACCGCCGTGAAGCGGGAGGTTATTGGAACGGCTTGGTTTGTCCGAGCACCCGGCACCTTGAATGCCGGACCCGGGGCCGCCGCCCACATGTCCCTTCATCTAGACTAACAATGTCAAAGAGCGCAAAAGACCGACGCCCTGTCCTTCCCTCTTTTTTGGAGGGCGACCTTGGCGCCTGTTTTTTGAGTGACCGCGTTGCCGTTCCGTGTGGCCCGTCGCTGCGGTGACGCCCATCTAGGTGAGGCGATCGGGGGCGTCAACGCCTTTTTGCAATTTTGTTTCAGATGGCAGGGAAAACCGCAGAATTCCGCGGAATTTACCGCTCTGAAAGGGGAAGGGCGCGATAGCATCCGGATGGAATCGGCCGCGATCAGCACGAATCAACCCGGAGAATCGTTCGGGAATCAGGTGAGAAACGCCGTCATCTGGCGTTCCGGCAGCCAGATTGTCGGCCAGATCATCCAATGGGGCGCGACCTTCGCGGTGATTCGCCTGCTGCCGCCAAGCGACTATGGCCTGATGGCGATGACTCAGGTCGTCATGGTGCTGCTGACCATGCTCAATGGCGCCGGCCTGGCGAGCGGCCTGGTGCAGCAGCCCCAGCTCACGCGGCGCCAGATCGCCCAGGTGTTCGGCATGCTGCTGCTGCTGAACGGCGCGCTGGCCGCAGTGCAGTTCACCGCGGCGCCGTGGATCGCGGCCTATTACCACCAGCCGCTGGTCGCCGAGATGCTGCGCATCCAGCTCTTCATGTACCTGTTCACGCCGTTCATCGCGGTTCCTTATGCATTGCGCGCGCGCGAGATGGATTTCCGCGTGCAGGCGGTGGTCAACATGGCCTCGTCGATCGCCAGCGCCTCGACCGCGCTCGGCGGCGCGCTCGCCGGCTGGGGCGTATGGGCGCTGGTGCTCGCGCCGGTCGCCTTCTTCGCGACGCGCGCGCTGGGCATGGCGGTGATGACTCGCTGGCTGATCTGGCCGCGATTCGATTTCCGCGGCGCCGGCGGGCTCGCGCGATACGGCGCGCTGATGACGGTCGGCTCGCTCTTCTGGTTCGTCGAGAGCCAGGCCGACATCTTCATCGCCGGGCGAAGCTTCTCCGCGCACGAACTCGGCATTTATTCCACCGCTTTGTTCCTGACGCAGATCTTCGTTTCGAAGTTCGTGCCGCCGCTCAACGAGGTCGCTTTTTCGGCCTATGCGCGGATCCAGCATGATGCCGACGCCTTCGCGGAGGCCTTTGCGCGCGCCGCGCGGCTGATCCTGATCGCAGCGCTCCCCTTCTATCTCGGCCTGGCGGTAACGGCGGGGCCGCTGGTCGAGACGGTCCTCGGGCCGCAATGGCGGCCGGCGATTCCCATCGTCCACCTGCTCGCCTTCGCAATGCCCTTCATGACGCTACAGGTGCTGTTCGCGCCCGCCTGCGAGGCGCGCGGGCGGCCGGGCATCCCGATTCGAGTCTCGGCTTATGGCGCGGCGATCCTCGCTGCCGGTTTCCTGATCGGCGTGCGATTCGGCCCCGAAGGGCTCGCCTGGGCCTGGATCGGCGCCTATCCGGTGTTTCTGATCGTTTCGGCGGCGCAATCGCTGCCCGCAATCGGGCTCGCGCCGCTCGCGCTGATTCGCGCGATCCTGCCGCCGGTATTCGCCGCGGTAGCGATGGCGCTGGCGGTGAGCCTGGTCGACCATGTGCTGCCGCCGCTCGCGCCGGCGCCGCGGCTCGGCGCCCTCGTCATAGTCGGTGCCGCGACCTATGGCGTTTGGCTTGTGCTGTTTGCCCGCGACGCGGCGCGTGAGCTGATGGCGATCATCCGACGGCGGCCGATTGCGGCTTAGGCGAGCTTCGGCTCGCGGAAACCATTCGCCCTGAGCCCGCCGAAGGGCGATCGCGGCAAAAGCGGGCTTCGACAAGCTCGGCCCGAGCGGGAAACAAGAGAATGCTATGCGGACTGAATATAGTCGCGCATCGCCGCCGCATCGGCCTCGATTCGCTCAATCCGGTATTTGACGACGTCGCCGATCGAGACGAGGCCGACGATCCGCCCTTCCTCGATCACCGGCAGATGGCGGATGCGCCGCCGTGTCATCAACGACAACGCGCCGAGCGCGGCGTCCTTGGGCGCGACGGTGACGGCAGGCGCGGTCATCACATCGCCGACGCGCTTGTCGAGCGCGGCGGCGCCCTCCGCGGCGAGCGCGTAGATCACGTCGCGCTCGGAGAACACACCTTTAACTGCGCCGTCGTCGATCACCGGCAACGCGCCGATTCGGCGCTCGGCAAGCAACGCGATCGCGTCGCGCACGCTGCGCCCTGACGCAATCGATTCGACCTCGCGCCCCTTGTTGTTCAGGATCGCCGCGATCGTCATGGCACCTCTCCCACTTTTTGGCCCCACGCGGGCTTGAGTGTCGCACCTTTGCCCCGATATGGCAAAGCATGAGCGACGATCCTCCGCCCGGACTCGACGATCCCGCCGCGGCCGCCTTCGCCTGGGCGCGGTTCCGCCGCGTGTTCGGCTGGATGGCGGCGGCGATCGTGGTGATCGACGCCGCGGCGATCGTCGCGATCGACGCGTTTTACGGGCCGCTTTACTGGCTGACGATCATCGCCACGGCGATCGGCTTCGGCGCGACGATGCTGCTCGCCGCGGCGCTGATGGGACTGGTGTTCATGAGCGCCGGCACGGGCCATGACGAAGCGGTCGACGACTTCGCGCGAAAAAAGGAAGACCGGCACCGCCGTTGAGCGGTACCGGTCTTTCCTGCACATTCCTTATCCTGAACCAGGTTCAGGTGACGAGATGGTACTCGAACTCGCTCAGCCGGCGGTGCCGGTGGCCTCGCCCGCCGGCGGACGGCCGCGGCGACGGCGCGGCTTTTCCTCGCCGGCATCGTCGTTGGCGCTCGCGCCGAGCGACGGCGGCAAGCGATCGGCGTCGAGCCCGGCAGCCTCGGCCGGCGCGGCTTCCTTGCGCGGGCGACCCCGGCGGCGCGGCGCGGCCTCGCTGGCGACTTCGCCTTCGACCGCGCGCTCGCCTTCGACCGGCGCCTCGGCCCCACCGTTCAGCGGACGCCGCTCGCGTGCCTGCCGGCGCGGCGCTTCGCCGTCATTGCCGTCATCCTCGGCGGCATAGCCGTTGCCGTTGGCGCGACCGTTCGGCCGCTGCTCGTCGCGGTCGCGGCGCTGCGCGTGGCGGCCGCGATCCTCGCCCTCGTCCTCGCCGTCGATTTCCTCGTCGGCATCGGGGCGACGATTGTCGTCGAAGCGCGGCTTGTTCTCGTTGAGCACGCGGAAATAATGGTCCGCGAACTGCAGGTAATATTCGGTATTGACCCGATCGCCCTGCATCTGCGCGTCGCGCGCGAGATTCTTGTACTTCTCGTAGAGCTGGTTGGCGTTGCCGCGCTGCCGGTTGTCGATGCGACTGCCCGAATTGGGATTACCCTGCGAGCGCTGCCCGCCACGGCCGCGACGGCGGCCGGCCTGACGATTGTTCATCAAAGTCTGTCTGTCCTCGTCCTTCGAAAACCACCCGGCCCCGCGCCGCTTTCGCTTACCAGCGCGCTCCCTTGCGCGGACGACGTCCGCCTGTTGCCACGGCCGCCGGACTGCAGCGGCTTCATGACTAGGGAATGGGCCCAGGGCCTCTTTTCAACAACTTGGTTGAAGGTGCCCGCCCCGTGGCCGATCCTTAGCCCGGCGGCGCACAATATCCAAGGGAAATGTGGGGCGCGGGCGATACTTTTCAAGAGGCCAGGATCGCGCGCGGCCTTCCGGCGAGATCGCGGCGCAGCTCCCAACCGAGTCCGACTGCGGCAACCAGCGCGCCGACCGCCTCGGCCTGGGCGTGGCCGATCTCGAGGATTGCCGCGCCGCCGGGCGCGAGGAGGCGTGGCAGATCGGGAACGATCGAGCGATAGGCGTCGAGCCCGTCGGCGCCGGCATAGAGCGCCTCGGCCGGTTCGTGCTCGCGAACTTCCGGCGGCAGCGGCTCGCCTGTCCCGATATAGGGCGGGTTGGCTAGAATGAGGTCGAAGCGGCCGCCAACGCCGATCGCCCAGTCGCCTTCGACGAAGCGGGCGCGTGGCGCGAGGCCGAGTCGCTCGGCATTGGCGCGCGCCATCCCCAGCGCTTGGGCCGAACGGTCGATGCCAAGGCCCGTCGCCTCGGGCCATTGGTCGAGCGCAGCGAGCAACAGCGTGCCGGGCCCGGTGCCGAGATCGAGAATGGTCGCGGGCGGACGATCGGCGAAGTGTCCGACGGCCGCCTCGATCAGCGTCTCGCTGTCGGCGCGCGGCACCAGCGCGCCGGGACCGACCGCGAGGTCGATCGTCCAGAAGGCGCGGGTGCCGGTGATGTACGCGATCGGCTCGTGCTCGAGGCGGCGCGCGAGGAGCGGCGCGAAGGCGGCGGGCGCGGGATCGTCGAGATGGCGGAGCAGGAGATCGTCGCGCGTAACGCCGAGCGCGTGCGCCATCAGCAGTTCGGCGTCGAGGCGGGGGGTGTCCGAAACCACAGACAGCTCGGCTGCCGCAGCGGCAAGGGCTGACCGAACATGATCCTCCCCGGCACGGGGAGGGGGACCAGCCCCGGACGAGTTCCGGGGCTGGTGGAGGGGGCGGGCCTCGAGGGATTCGCTTGAGGCTGCCCCCCTCCATCCCGACGCTTCGCGCCGCGGTCCCCCTCCCCGTGCCGGGGAGGATTTGTCACCCATCGATCGCGGCCAGCCGTTCGGCCTGATCCTCGGCGATCAGCGCGTCGATCAGCTCGTCCATCTCGCCTTCCAGGATTTCGGGTAGGCGATGCAGCGTCAGGTTGATGCGGTGATCGGTGACGCGCCCCTGCGGGAAATTGTAGGTGCGGATTCGCTCCGAACGATCGCCCGAGCCCACCATCGCCTTGCGGGTGCCCGATCGCTCGGCCGCCAGCCGCTCGCGCTCCGCTTCATACAGACGCGTCCGCAGCACCTTCATCGCCTTGGCCTTGTTCTTGTGCTGCGATTTCTCGTCCTGCTGGATGACGACCAGCCCCGTAGGCAGGTGGGTGATGCGCACCGCCGAATCGGTGGTGTTGACCGACTGCCCGCCCGGCCCCGACGAGCGATAGACGTCGATGCGCAGATCCTTGTCGTCGATCTGGACATCGACCTCCTCGGCCTCGGGCAGCACCGCGACCGTCGCCGCCGAGGTGTGGATGCGCCCGCCCGATTCGGTGACGGGCACGCGCTGGACGCGATGCACACCGCTTTCGAACTTGAGGCGCGCGAACACCCCCTGCCCCGTTACGCTGGCGACGACTTCCTTGTAGCCGCCGGCTTCCGACGCGCTCGCCGAGATGAGTTCGACGCGCCAGCCGCGGCTATCCGCATAGCGCTGGTACATGCGCATCAGGTCGCCGGCGAACAGCGCCGCTTCGTCACCGCCCGTGCCGGCGCGGATTTCGAGCATCGCCGGCCGCTCGTCCGCCGCGTCGCGCGGCAGGAGCGCGAGCGCGAGGCCATGTTCGGCGGTCTCCAACTTGCGTTGGTTCTCCCCCAGTTCTTCGGCCGCCATCGCGCGCAGCTCGGGATCGGCCTCGTGCGTCATGTGCTCGAGGCTCGCCGCCTCCGCGCGTAGTCGCCGCACCTCGCCCGCCGCCGCGGCGACGGGTTCGAGCTCGGCATATTCCTTGGACACCTGAACGAAGCGATCGCTGGGCAAGTCGCCGGTCGCCATCAGCGCCTGCAACTCGTCCCGCCGCGCCTCGATCTGCGCGATCCGTTCGGCGGAGATGCGGGTCATGCGCCGGTCGTCATGCCAGCGCAGGCTGGCATCTCCATCCGTATCACGTCAGGCCTGAGACCCCAGCCTTCCCCGGGATGACGATGAAGGTTCAACGCAGCGCCTCCGCCAGCGTCGCGAGCGGCACCTCATGCTGGGTTCCGGCGCCGAGGTTCTTCACCGCCGCCACGCCCTTCGCGATTTCGTCGTCGCCGAGAATGATCGCGAATCGCGCGCCTTGCGCGTCCGCCTTGGCAAGGCGCTTCTTCATGTTGCCCTTGAACGCCATGTCGACCGTGACGCCGGCCCGGCGCAGATCGGCGAGCATGCCCTGCCCTTTCTCCGCCGCCGTTTCGCCGAGCGGAATAACGACCGCATCGATCGCTGACGTGGCCGGCTCCGCCACCAACATCGCCAGCCGCTCGACGCCCGCCGCCCAGCCGACGGCCGGCGTGTGTGGGCCGCCGAGGCTTTCCATCAGGCCGTCATAGCGCCCGCCGCCGAGCACGGTGCCTTGCGCGCCGAGGCGGTCGGTGACAAATTCGAAGGCGGTGTGGCGGTAGTAATCGAGGCCGCGGACGAGGCGGCTGTTGCGGGTCCACGCGACACCGGCCGCGTCGAGGCCCTTGGTCACCGCCTCGAAATAGGCGCCAGCCTCACTGGTCAAGTGCGCATCGATGTCGGGCGCCGCGTCAGCGATCGGCCGGTCACGCGGATCCTTGCTGTCGAGGATGCGCAGCGGGTTCTTGGCGAGGCGGGTCTGGCTGTCCTCAGAGAGGTCGCTGCGGTGGCGCTCGAAATGCGCGACCAGCGCCTCGCGCCACGCCTCGCGCGTCTCGGAATCGCCCAAGGTGTTGAGCTGCAGCGTCACGCCCTCGCTGATGCCGAGTTCCTTGAGCAATTGATCGGCGAGCGCGAGCAATTCGATGTCGGCGGCGGGTTCGGCCGCACCGATCACCTCGGCGTCGATCTGGTGGAATTGGCGGAAGCGGCCCTTTTGCGGGCGTTCGTAGCGGAACACCGCGCCGCTCGTCGCCAGCTTGAGCGGCGCATATTGCTGCCAGCCCTCGGTCAGATAGGCGCGGCACAGGCCGGCGGTGAACTCCGGACGCAGCGTCAACGAATCGCCGCCGCGATCGGGGAAGGTGTACATCTCCTTCGAGACGACATCGGTGGTCTCGCCGATCGAGCGCGCGAAGACCTCGGTCGCCTCGAACACGGGAATGTGGACGCGCTGGAAGCAATAGAGCTTGCGCACGCGCTCGAAGGTGTCGAGGACGTGGGCGAAGCGGCGCTGCTCCTCGCCGAAGATGTCCTGCGTGCCGCGGATGCGCTGGGGGGTCTGGATACGGGCCATAAGAGCGGCGCTATCTAGGCGAACGTCCGAACAATCGCTAGCGTTTCGTCATGGCATCGACGGGCACGCGCTGGAGACTTGGCAACCATATCGCGCCGCCGCGCTTCATCCTGTTCTGCCTCGTCTTCGTGGTCGGGCTGTTCGTGGCGATCCCGCCGCTCGGCCCCGGACGCGGGACGATGGCGGCGTTCGACGCGGCGAGCGCGCTGTTCCTGGTCTCGATCGCGCCGTTGCTGCGCAATGCCGATGCCCAATCGATGCGCGCGGCCTCGAAGCGCAACGACGCCAACCGCATCGGGCTGCTCGCGCTGACCGGGCTGGTGATGGCGGTGATCCTGGTCGCGGTGGCGGGTGAGCTCAAGGCCAAAGACGACGGCGCGACGGTGGGGCTGGTGATCGGCACGCTGGCGCTGTCGTGGCTGTTCTCGAACATGGTCTATGCGCTGCATTACGCACATCAATTCTATGTGGGCGACGATCGCGGCAAGGATTCGGGCGGGCTCGACATCCCCGGTTGCCCCGAGCCCGATTATTGGGACTTCACCTATTTCGCCTTCACGCTGGGGATGACCTTCCAGACCTCCGACATCGACATCACCTCGGGCAAGATGCGGCGTGTCGCGATCGGCCACTGCCTCGCCGCGTTCGTGTTCAACATCGGCGTGCTGGCGTTCACGATCAACGTGCTCGGCGGGGGATGAGGTGTTATTCGTTTGCGCTCTCTGCAGAGCCAAAACCGTCATTCCCGCGAAAGCGGGAACCCATCTCCGACGGTGCGCCTTGATGTTACATCAGGAGATGGGTCCCCGCTTTCGCGGGGATGACGCCCTGCTGCGAAGATGCCGTAACGTCACACCGCGATATAATATCGCCTCACCGCTCTCATCGCACTGGACTTCGCGCGCGGTCGGCCAGTATCCCGCGGGCCATCCTCCCTCAGCCGAAAGGCCCTTCGATGATCCGCACCCTCGCCTTCACGACGCTCCTGCTCGCCTCGACCGCCGCTTCGGCGCAGCTCGTTCCCGCCGGGAACTCGAAGCCGCAGCCGATCCCGTTCGAGGACACGATCCCCGCGCCGCAGGATGTGGAATATCCCGGCACGATGACGCTCGACGTCGATGCATCGGATACCAGCCAGGGCATCTTCCGGATCAAGGAAACGCTGCCGGTCGCCAAGGCCGGGCCGATGGTGCTGCTCTATCCGAAATGGCTGCCCGGCCATCACTCGCCGACCGGCGAGCTCGACAAACTGGCGGGCCTCGTCATCACCGGCGACAAGGGGCAGCCGATCCGCTGGATGCGCGATCCGGTCGACGTCTTCGCCTTCCACATCGACGTGCCCGAGGGCGTCAAGACGCTCCACATGAGCTTCCAGTTCATCTCGGCGACCGCCAAGGACCAGGGGCGGATCGTGATGACCCCCAACCTCATCAGCCTGCAGTGGAATTCGGTGAGCCTCTATCCGGCGGGCTATTTCACCCGCGGCATCCCGGTGCAGGCGACCGTGCATTATCCCGCCGGCTTCACCGCCGCCTCGGGCCTGCCGTCGACCGCCAAGGGGCCGATCTACAGCTATCAAAAGACCAATTACGAGATTCTCGTCGATTCGCCGGTGCTCGCCGGTCGCTATTACAAGCAATGGGCGCTGTCGCCGAAGGTCGACCTCAACGTGTTCGCCGACAAGCCCGCCGATCTCGCGGCAACCCCCGAGCAGATCGATGCGCACAAGCGGCTGGTCGACCAGGCGGTCAAGCTGTTCGGCGCGCAGCATTACGATCACTACGAGTTCCTGCTGTCGCTCAGCGACCAGCTCGGCGGGATCGGGCTCGAGCATCACCGCAGCTCGGAGGACGGTTCGAGCGAGAAATATTTCACCGATTGGGACAACCAGATCGGCGCACACAACCTGCTGCCGCACGAATACACGCACAGCTGGAACGGCAAGTTCCGCCGCGGCGCCGACCTCTGGACGCCCAATTTCGACGTGCCGATGCGCGACAGCCTGCTCTGGGTCTATGAGGGCCAGACGCAATTCTGGGGTTATGTCTTGCAGGCGCGCTCAGGGATCGTCAGCAAGGACGACACGCTCGACGAATATGCGATGATCGCCGCTTATTACGACAACATGCCCGCGCGGCAGTGGCGCGACCTGCTCGATACCACCAACGATCCGATCATCTCCGAACGCCGTCCCAAGGGCTGGACCAGCTGGCAGCGCGCGGAAGACTATTACAATGAAGGCCTGATGGTGTGGATGGAGGTCGATTCGATCCTCCGCCAGCAATCGGGCGGCACCAAGAGCCTTGACGATTTCGCGCGCGCCTTCTTCGGCATCAACGACGGCGACTGGGGCGAGGTGACCTATACGTTCAACGACGTGGTCAACACGCTCAATTCGATCCAACCCTATGATTGGGCGGGCTTCCTGACCGAGCGGCTGCAGGGCCTCTCCAAGGACGCGCCGCTCAAGGGCTTCGAGCAGAACGGCTACAAGCTGGTCTATACCGACGTCGAGACCAAGGCCTACAAGCAGGCCGAGACCAACCGCCACAAGACCGACGTCAGCTATTCGCTGGGCCTCGCCGCGGGCAAGGACGGCGATCTGACCGCGGTGATCTGGGACAGCCCGGCATTCAAGGCGGGGCTCGATGTCGGCGACACGATCGTGTCGATCAACGGCAAGGGCTATGACGGCGACGTGCTCAAGGACGCGATCGTCGCGGCCAAGACCGACAAAAACCCGATTCGGCTCACCATCAAGCGCGACGACGATTTCCGCGATGTCGCCATCGACTATCACGACGGGCCGCGCTATCCGCACCTCGTCAAGGTCGGCACCGGAGAGACCGGCCTCGATAAGCTGCTCACGCCGAGGTCATAGACCCGGCACGAGCCACGCGCTGTTTTGAGTGTTTGCTCGACCTGACGGTCGAGCAGCCGCATCAGCCCACTCCCACCCGACCTCCCATCCAGGATATTCTGTGGGAGGCCGGGCGGGGGGAGTGGGCTGGTGCCGCTTACTGACGAAGGAAGCAAGAATGCGTATCGACATGGTGCCGGTCGGCGACAATCCGCCCGAGAGCCTCAACGTCATCATCGAAGTGCCGGTCGGCGGCGAGCCGGTGAAATACGAGTTCGACAAGAAATCGGGCGCTTTGTTCGTCGATCGCATCCTCCACACGCCGATGCGCTATCCGGCCAATTACGGTTTCGTGCCGCACACCTTGTCGCCCGACGGCGATCCGATCGACGCGCTCGTCGTCGCGCGCTCGCCTTTCGTGCCGGGCTGCGTGGTGCGTGCCCGCCCGATCGCGGTGCTCCACCTCGAGGACGAGCATGGCGGCGACGAGAAGCTGGTCTGCGTGCCGGTCGACACGACTTTCCCTTATTACACGAAGGTCGGCGAGAAGGACGATCTGCCCGAGATCGTGTTCCAGCAGATCGAGCACTTCTTCACGCACTATAAGGACCTCGAGTCCGAAAAGTGGGTGCGGATCGGCAAATGGGGCGATGCCGAGGAAGCCAAGAAGATCCTGCTCGAAGCGATCGAGCGGGCGAAGGACGCCAAGGCGGCGTAATCGGATCTTTCGTCACCCCGAACTTGATCCGGGGTCCCGCTTTCTTTCGCAAGGAAACGGGGCCCCGCGGGTCGAGCCCGGGTGACGATTTAATAAAGCTAATCCCGCGCTCCCCAGCGCCAGCGCCAGCCGCCTCGGGTATGCTGCGCCGCGAGCGCGATCAGCGCGACTGTCAGCGCGACGAAGATGATCGCCCAGACGCTCCGATGTGCCGGCAGCAGGAGCCTGCTCATGAGCACCAGCGCTGCGATATAAGCAACGAGCAGCGCCCAGCCCTGCCAGGCGATCGGAACACCCGCGCCGTACCCGTAGCGTTTCGCCGCGAACCAGGCATCGTCGTCACTGTCGGCCATCGTCACCTCTCCTTTTTGCAGACCGGCGCCGTCGCTCATCGCGCCAATGCCATCACCACGCCGGCAATCGCCAGCACGCCGAACAGAACCGCCGGCGGACGGGAATGGCGGGTAAATGCACCGATCATGCCTCATCTCCTCGCGCTTTCGGCGGCCGTCCGCGGCGCGCGGGCATTGGGTCCGCCAGCTTCACGCCCCGCCGCGCCAGCGCCTCACGCAACAGACATTCGACCTCGGCATTGACGCTCCTCAGATCGGCGGCCGCGGCGCGCTCGATCGCCGCATAGAGAGCGGGATCGAGGCGCAGCGGAAACGCTTTCTTGGGAGGAGCGGCCACGCCTCCCCCTTATTGGTAGAGCGTGCCGGCATTGACCACCGGCTGGGCATCGCGGTCACCGCACAGCACGACCATGAGGTTCGAGACCATCGCCGCGCGCCGCTCGTCATCGAGCTCGACGACATTCTTGGCCGAGAGCTGGTCGAGCGCCATCTCGACCATGCCGACCGCGCCTTCGACCAATGTCGTCCGCGCGGCGACCACCGCCTGCGCCTGCTGGCGCCGCAGCATCGCCCCGGCGATCTCGGGCGCATAAGCGAGATGCGTGAAGCCGCATTCGTCGACGGTGATGCCGGCGACATCGAGCCGCGCAATCAGCTCGTCGCGCAGTTCGACACCGACCTGATCGTGGTTGCCGCGCAGCGTCACTTCCTGGTGGCTGAAATCGTCATAGGGATAGCGCGAGCCGATCGTGCGCACCGCCGCCTCGATCTGGACCATGACGAACGCCTTGTAATCGTCGACATCGAACAAGGCCTGCGCGGTATCGGTCACGCGCCACACGACTTGCGCCGCCATCTCGATCGGGTTGCCGCGCAGGTCGTTGACCTTGATCTTCTCCGAAATGATGTTGTTGGCGCGCACCGAGAGCTTGCGCCGGATCATCCAGGGCAGCACCCAGCGCAGCCCGGTCACGCGGTCGGTGCCGCGATAGGCGCCGAACAAGGTGATCGCCACCGCCTGGTTGGGCTGCACCATGTAGAAACCGACGAGCACGAACACGAAGACGATGACTCCTACGATCAGCAGCGCTGCGCCGCCAATCGGGGTCGACGGCACCAGCGCTCCGCCGGCGATTGCCGCCGCGAGCGCGATCAGCAGGACCACCAGCATTGCATAGCCGTTGGCCGCCTGCGCCGGCCGCTCGGTAGAACGGTCGAGTGCCTGACCGGCGCGGCGTGGAGTGGGAGAAGGCGAATCGGACATCATCGTAACCCCTGTTAAAGATGATATCACTTTTATACCGCCTTTTCTTCTCAGGCAAGCCGAATTGGCAGCCCCCTTTACTCGCGCTCGTCGCTGAGCGGATGCGATTCAGCCCGCTCGAGCTCCTCGGGCTTGCGCTTCTCGAATATGGCGGCGAGCCGCTGCTCCTCGGCATCGGACAAGTCCTCAGCGGCGGCGGGGAACATCTCCTGCTCCTCCTCGTCGATATGGTGTTCGTAGCGCTCGCGCATCTGCTTGAACTTGGTGAGCCACGCGCTCGAGCTCATGTCGGTCTCGGCGAGTTCGCCGAGATAATCAGCGATCTCCTTGTGCTCGGATACCGAATGGCGCCCGTCCTCGCGCAGATCGGGGTTGGCGAGCATCGCCGCATAGAGCGATTCCTCTTCGGCCGCCGCGTGCGCCGACACGTCGAGCATGAGCCGCTCGAACAGCTTGCGCCGATCGGGCGTGTCGCCCGACGTTTCGCCGAGCTCGGCGAGCAGCTGGCGGTGGCGGTCGTGATCGGCCTTGAGATCGGCGAAGATTCGGGCGTCGGCCATCAATGTGTCTCCTCTCTGGATCAAGGGAGAACGGTCCGGGCCGATGCTGGTTTCAGATGCGCGCGGTTCAGATTTCCCTTTCGATGCGCTAAGCCCGCCGCAACCACAATCGAGGATGAGCGCCCGAATGGCAATCGAGGAGATGGAGGCGCTGCCGGCGACGGCCGCGCTCGACGACCAGCCGCAATTCATGGGGCACCCGGTCGGCCTCTATTACATCGCCTTCACCGAGGCGTTCGAGCGCTTCAGCTATTACGGCATGCAGGTGCTGCTGGTCCTCTACATGGTCAAGCAGCTGCTGTTCGAGCCACATGTCGGGCGGATCGCGGGTTTCCAGGGGTTCCGCACCGCGCTCAGCTATCTCTACGGCGCTGCGCCGAGCAACGAGGCGCTCGCCTCGCACATCTTCGGCCTCTACACCGGCCTCGTTTATGTCACGCCGATCTTCGGCGGGATCATCGCCGATCGCTGGCTGGGCAAGACGCGCACGATCACGCTCGGCGCGCTGCTGATGGCCGCGGGCCATTTCCTGATGGCGTTCGATTTCAGCTTCCTGATCGCGCTCCTTCTGCTGCTGATCGGGGTCGGCTGCCTCAAAGGCAATCTCGCGAGCCAGGTCGGCTTCCTCTACCCGCCCGGCGACAACCGTACTGCCGATGCCTTCCAGATGTATTATATCGGCATCAATGCAGGCGTGATTATATCACCGCTGATCTGCGGCACGCTGGGCGAGAAGGTCGGCTGGCACTGGGGCTTCGGCGCCGCCGGCGTCGGCATGGTGATCGGCCTCCTCATCTACCTTTCGGGCCGCAAATATCTGCCGCCCGATCCCAAGCTCGAAAAGGCCGCGAAGCCCATCGCTCCCAAGCCTCCGATGTCGCGGCGCGACTGGCAGGTGATAATCCTGCTGCTGCTGCTCATCCCCGTGCTCGCGGTGGGCTCGATCGGCAACCAGGAGCTCTACAACGCCTATCTGATCTGGGCCGACCGCTCCTACGATTTCTTCTTCTTCGGCATTCGCCTGCCGACCACCTTCCTGGCCACGCTCGACGCCGGGACAGGGGTGCTGACGCTGATCGGGGTGGTCGCCTTCTGGCGCTGGTACGGCACCAAATGGCGCGAGCCCGACGAGGTGACCAAGGTCGCGCTGGGCTGCTTCGCTTCATCGACCGCGTTCATCCTGCTCGCGATCGTCGCCGGCCACGCCGCGGCGACCGGCACAAAGGTGGACCTATGGACCGCGGTCGCGATCCACACGATCAACGGCATCGGCTTCGCCAACGTCTTCCCAGTCAGCCTCGCGCTCTATTCTCGCGCTGCGCCGCGGGCGATCGCGGCGACGATGATCGGCATCTATTATCTGTTCCTGTTCGGCGCCAATACGTTGGTCGGCTGGATCGGTGGCTGGCTCGATCGGATGCCGCCGCTCCATTTCTGGGGGCTGCACGCCGCGGCGATCATCGCGGCGGGCGTGATCTTCGTTGTGGTCAAGCTGGCGTTCGGGCCGCTGCTCCAGGCGGCGGAGGAACAGCCACTGCCGGCGGGAGAGCCGCTCCTCGCCTGAGCGTCCACAATATCGCCGCGAGGAAGATCGTGGCGATGCCTAAATAGAGCCAAAGGCCGGTCCACGGGCTCCAGCCCCAATGTTCGGCGGGGAAATCGCGGATCGCGCCCCACATGAGGCGCTTCTCGATGATCCACGTCCAGACCGGCCAGCGGACATATTCGGGCGAGGTGATGTCGACCGCGGCGATGAGCAGATTGAGCGCCATGGAGACGGCGAGCAGCACCGCCAGCCCGATGCGGAGCGCGGCGTGGCGGCACGCCGCCCATAACGGCCCAAGGCCGAGCGCGAGGAAGCCGATCGCGGGCACCGACAGCCGCGGCCCGGTCGACGAGCCGCCGTCCCAATAGACATAGGAGGCGTTAATCAAGACGACGATCGCCGCCACGACAGCCGCGAGTATGCCAAGGTCGCGAGTCCCGCGCCGCCAGATCATCAGCGCGAGGCCGACCGGTGCGACGACCAGGATCGGCGCGACCCAGACCAGGCCCTTCTCCGCGCCGGCGAGAATTTGGCCGATGACGCCGAGCTTGGGATAGGTCAGCCCGAACAGCCCCTGGTGCATGCCGGCAAAGCCGACCACGCCTTCATAACCGAGCTTGAACAGCGTGCCGAAGGCGACGAGATTGTAGAGCGCGAGCGGCACCAGCGCGACGGCCGCTCCTCCCGCGGCGAGCGCGATCGCCGGCCACCGCGCGGCCGCTGGATAGCGCCACAGCCGCCACAGCGCCCATAAGCCGATGACGAGCCCGCTCAGCGCCGCCTGATATTCGACGACGATCGCCCAGCCGAGCGCGAGCCCGGCGGCGACCGCCTGTCCTCGCCGCGGTGTCTCGTCGCGCGTGCCGCGCCAGATCGCGATCGTCGCGATCAGCAGCAGGGCGGCGGCCGAGGCATGACCAAAAATGGTCGTCGACCAGCCCCAGATCGGCGTCCCGAAGGCATAGCCCAGGGCAGCGAACAGCCCGGCGCCGAGACTGCCGGCCAGCTCGGCGGTCATGCCGAACAGCATCGTCGCGGCGACCGCGGTGAGCAGCGCCGACGTCAGCGCCGCGGCAAGCCGCACGCGCGGGCGCATCAGCCGCCCGGCGCCGAGCTCGGGGATCAGCACGCGCTCGGCGCGCGCATCGGTGCCCGTCAACGCATTGACCGCAGCGACCACCGGAACCGCCATCAGCGTCATCCCCGGCGCCTTGTCCATATAGGTGTGGCCGCCGAACTGCGCCTTGTCGATCGTCAGCGGCGCGTAGTCGTCGATCGTCGCATCGTGATCCTCGACCAGTGAGATCGCCGCGAACATCCGCGTCGCATTGTTGGGATTGAGCTCGTCCGAGCCGAACCACGCGCCCGACAGCCAGACGAACACGAACAGCAAGGCCGCGATCCGCGCTCGCGCGACGCCCGATACCGTCACTTCCGACACTGGCTTAGGACCGATCGACACTCGGAGCACCGCGCTTGCCCTTCATCGTCATGCCGGACTTGTTCCGGCATCCACCGTGCCGCAAGCGCGGCAAGTTGGGGGTTTGCGGCACCGTGGACCCCGAAACAAGTCCGGGGTAACGGAATGAGGCAAGGTGGCGCGAAGACCCGATCCTCCGATTTTCAGTCGCAAACGGGAATGTCGATCCGGCTTACGGAATATCGGCCTGTTGCTTTTCCCTAAGCTGCTTCTCGCGCTTCCACGCCTGCGCCTGTTTCGAGAAGCAGCCGGTGTCGCCGCCCGCGCCCGACACCGAGCAGCTGCCGATCCCCGATGCGCCGGCATTGAGCGCATCCTGGCTCCGATTGGCCCAGCTTTCGTTCTGCGGGGTGACTTCGAGTTCGCGGAGCTCCTTGGGGATGCGGAACTGCTCGTCGGCATTGCGGCGCTTGCACACGACGATCTCGCGGCCGTCCGAATCGGTCGGACATTTCTGGTTGCCGTAGATCACCAGCACACCGTTGGAGACGGCGTTCTGCGCCGCGGCCGGCGTCGCGAACGCCAGGCCGCCGATCGTCATTCCCGCCGCCAGCGCGGCCCATCGCCCGATCGCCATCGTCTTGCTCCTTCGCCCAACACTGGGCATCGTGCCGCCTGAACCTGCCATGAGCCGCGTCAAATCCGCTTGGCCAGCGCGATCGCCGCGCGGCAGCCGAGCCGGATCGCCGCCGACATCAGCGGATAGGCCGGCGCATTCTCCGCCCCGCTCGCGAGCGCAGTATCGCGGTGCTCGAGTTCCTCGGCCTGGAACTCGGCGATCGCTGCACTCAACTCGGGATCGTCTTGCCCAAGCGTTTCGAGCTGTTCGGCATAATGTTTGTCGATCTCGGTTTCCACCGCGGCGGTGCAGGCCATCGCGGCTTCGGGGCCGATCGCCGCGGTTGCCGCGCCCAGCGCGAATCCGGCGACATTCCAGAAGGGCTGCAGCAAGGTCGGGCGCACCCCGCGTTCGGCGATCAGCCGGTCGAAAAAGGCGCGGTGCCGCTCCTCCTGCCGCGCCATGCCGGCGATCGAGCGCGCCAGCGGCGAGCGATCGCCCATCACCGCGAGCTGGCCGGCATAGATCCGCGTCGCGCCATATTCGCCGGCCTGGTCGACCCGGACCATCGACGCGCGCGCCGCCACCCGGTCGCCGGGCTTCCAGCCGCTCATCCCTTGCGTCCGCGAGTCATCAGCCATGCGATCACCAACGCGCCGGCAAACGAAAAGATCGCATTGAAGCCGGCGAGCGAGATGCCGGCGAGCGTCCATTGCGGCTGATCGCAGCGAACGATCGGTGCGGCCATGATTGCTTTCAGCATGTCATCGGTCGAGCCGCCGGCCTGGATTTCGCTGGTGCAAGCGGTCATCCCCGCCCACCAGTGATATTCGGTGCCGGCGTGATAGACGCCGATCGCGCCCGAGATCGCGATCGCCAGCGCCGCGAGCCAGACGAGGCCGCGGCGATTGCTCGCGCCCGGCACGACGAAGGCCAACGCCGTGATGACGACCGCGGCATAATGCGGCCAGCGCTGCCAGTGGCACATCTCGCACGGCACCAAGCCACCGATCAGCTGCGAGCCCCAGGCGCCGGCGAGCAAAGCTGCGGGGAGGAGAAGCGCGATCCAGCGGGCCGAAGTGAAGTGACGATCCATCACGAGAGCACCACCCCGGCGAAGGGGCACCCCGCAAAGTAATACTTTGCGGGGATCCCGAAGGCGGGGGCCCAGCATCGGGCCGCTCGTAACTGGACCCCGGCCTTCGCCGGGGAGGTCGCCCTTATAAGGTGGGCCATCATTTGGTCGCCGCCGGCTTGGCCTTGGCCACGGTCTCGGACGCTGGCTTCTTGATGAGCGCGGCGACCTGCGCGGGGCCACCGAGGCGCGCGATGGTCTTGGCGGCGTAATAGAGCTGGAAGTCGTCGATCCCCTGCTTCTTGAGGCTGTCGGCGGTTTCGCTGAAGCGCGGATCGTCCTTGGTGTCTTCCTCGAGCGCCTCGTCGTCGGCCTTCAATTCATTGATGAGGTGCTGGCGCAGGTCGTCCTCGCGGAACACCGGGCGATCCTTGTAATCGGGATCGCTCAAGTCGGGCACGACAATGTCGGGCTTGATGCCGCCTTCCTGCACCGAACGGCCCGAGGGCGTGAAGTAACGCGCGGTGGTCAGCCGAAGCGCGGTATCGGGGCCGAGCTGGATCAGTGTCTGCACCGAACCCTTGCCGAAGCTGCGCTCGCCCATCACGATCGCGCGGTGCTGGTCCTGCAGCGCACCGGCGACGATCTCCGAGGCCGAGGCGGTGCCCGCGTTGGTCAGCACGATCACCGGCAGGCCGTGCGCGTCGTCGCCCGGCTTGGCGTAATAGCGCTCGATATCGGTCTTTTCGCGGCCGCGCTGCGAGACGATCTCGCCGTGATCGAGGAAGGCATCGGAAACCGAGATCGCCTCGGTCAGCAAGCCGCCGCCATTGTCGCGCAAATCAACGATATAGCCCAGCGGCTGATGGCCCAGCGCCTTCTGGATCGAGACCATCGCCGCGCGGGTATCGTCGCCGGTATGTTCGGAGAAGGTGTTGATGTTGAGCACGCCGACATCGCCCATCACCGACCATTTGACCGGCTGCTGCACGATCACCTCGCGGGTCAGCGTCAGCTCGATCGGCTTGTCCTTGCCGGGGCGGAGGATTTCGAGGCTGATCTTGGTGCCCGGCTTGCCGCGCATCTGGGTGATCGAATCGTCCAGGGGCACGCCGTAGATCGACTTGCCGTCGATCCGGGTGATGTAGTCGCCGGCCTTGATTCCGGCACGGTCGGCAGGCGTATCCTCCTGCGGCGCAATGATCTTGATGAGCCCCGAATCCTGGGTGACGGTGAGCCCGAGCCCGCCATAATTGCCCTGCGTCTGAATCTCGAGATTCTGGTAGTCGAGCCCGTCCTCGTAGCTCGAATGCGGATCGAGCGCGGCGAGCATGCCGTCGATCGCGCCCTTGACCAGCGTCTTGTCGTCGACCTTGTCGACATAATCGGCCTTCACCCGATTATAGACGTCCATGAATTTGTCGAGCTCGCGATAAGTCTCGGTATCGACCTGGGCCATCGCGCTGGTGCCGAGGGGAATCAGAGCCAGGGCGCCGACGATCGCGGTGGCCTGGAGCAGGTTACGGGACATGGACGCTCGATCTCGTGAAGGAAACTGCGCCGCACGATAGCGGCAAACGCGCATGGTTCCTAGCGCTGCTTGTCGCGCCGCCGCTGCGCCGGCCTGGCGCATTCCGCGCCGTTGCGGCCTCTTGGCGGGGACGGTGGCGCGACTTTATAGGTCGAGTGCAGCGATCGCGGCACGAACCTGCGGCACCAGTTCGGCCTCGAACCAGCGATTCGCGGCCAGCCAGGGCTGATTGCGCGGAGAAGGGTGCGGCAGCGGCAGCCAGCCCGACGGCAGATAATCCCGCCACGCCCGAACCGTCGCGGTCAGCGTCGCCTTGCGTCGGCCAGCGAGATAATATGCCTGCGCATAATGGCCGACCAGGACGGTGAGGCCGATATCGCCCAGCGCCGCATTCAGCTCGTCATGCCAGCGCAGCGCGCATTCGCGGCGCGGCGGTTCGTCGCCCGAGGCGGCCTTGCCCGGATAGCAGAAGGCCATCGGGATGATCGCTACCCTGGCGGGATCGTAGAACTGCTCGGGGGTCAGGCCCAGCCAGGCGCGCAGACGAACCCCCGAGGCATCGTCCCACGGCACGCCGCTTTCATGGACCTTGCGCCCCGGCGCCTGCCCGACGATCCGCAACCGCGCCGACGCCCCGGCCTGCAGCACCGGCCGCGGCCCATAGGGTAAATCGGCGCACAGCCGGCAGGCGCGGATTTCCGCGAGAAGCGATGCCAGAGGATCGTGCATGAATCCGCCATATCGGCGTCGACACGCCTTGGGCAACGGCGAACCTGTTTTCAGCGCTGTCGGGAGTGGTGCCCCTGGCCGGACTCGAACCAGCATGCCTTGCGGCACTCGATTTTGAGTCGAGCGCGTCTACCAATTTCGCCACAGGGGCAGCGAGGCGCCTCGCTAGACGAAGCGTTCGCCGCCCGCAAGCACAACGGTGGCGTTCAGTTGCGTGGCGCTTGCCGGCGGTAGCTCAGCGCCTCGGCGACATGGATGCGGCCGACTTCGGACACGCCGGCGAGGTCGGCGATGGTGCGCGCAACGCGCAGCACGCGACCGTAGCCCCGCGCGGTGAGGCGCATTGCCGCGGCGGCCTGTGCCAGCAGCGCGCGGCCGGGCTCGTCGGGCGTCGCCACTGCATCAAGCAACGGTCCGTCGGCTTCGGCATTGGTGCGTGCCGGCTGATCGGCATAGCGTTCGGCCTGAACGGCGCGGGCGGCGGCGACGCGCGCGGCGACCTCACCCGAGCCTTCGGCGGGCGGCGGCAGGACGAGGTCGGCAGCGCTCACCGCCTGCATCTCGACATGGAGATCGATGCGGTCGAGCAGCGGGCCCGACACCTTCGCCTGATAGTCCGCCGCGCATTTGGGTGCGCGCGAGCAGGCGAGCGCGGCGTCGCCCAGATGCCCGCAGCGGCACGGGTTCATTGCGGCAACGAGCTGGACGCGCGCCGGAAAGGTGACGTGGGCGTTGGCGCGCGCGACGCTGACCACGCCGCTTTCGAGCGGCTGCCGCAGCGAATCGAGCACCGCGCGCTGGAATTCGGGAAGCTCGTCGAGGAACAGCACGCCCAGATGCGCGAGGCTGACCTCGCCCGGCTTGACCCGCAAGCCGCCGCCAGTGAGCGCGGCCATCGAGGCGGAGTGGTGCGGGCTGCGGAACGGACGCGTGCGCGTCAGCCGCCCGCCCGAAAGCGTGCCGGCGACCGACTGCACCATCGATACTTCGAGCGCCTCGGCGGCATCGAGCGGGGGCAGGATACCGGGCAGACACGATGCGAGCAGCGACTTACCCGCGCCCGGAGGGCCGACCATCAGGAGGTTGTGGCCTCCAGCGGCGGCGATTTCGAGCGCGCGCTTGGCGGTTTCCTGGCCCTTGACCTGCGCGAGGTCGGGGCCGAACGCGGCGTCGTCCGCCTCGCCCGGCTGCGGCGCTGCGAGCAAGCCGTGGCCCTTGAAATGGTTGATGAGCGCGAGCAGATCGGGCGCGGCGACCACCTCGATCCGCCCGGCCCACGCCGCCTCGGCGCCTTGGGCGGCGGGACAGACCAGTCCCTTGCCCTCGGACGAGGCGTGGATCGCGGCGAGCAGCACGCCCGGCGAGGCGGCAATCCGCCCGTCGAGCCCGAGCTCGCCGACGATGATATAATCGGCGAGAGTCTCGGCATCGACCACGCCCATCGCCGCGAGCAGCCCCAGCGCGATCGGCAGATCGAAATGCGAGCCTTCCTTGGGCAGGTCAGCGGGCGACAGATTGACCACGATGCGCTTGGGCGGCAGCGCCAGCCCCATCGCCGCAACCGCGCCCCGCACCCGCTCACGGCTCTCGGCGACCGCCTTGTCTGCCAGGCCGACGACGTGGAAGGCGGGAAGACCGGGAATCAGCTGAACCTGCACCTCGACGGCGCGCGCCTCCAGCCCCAAATAGGCGACGGTCGAAACGATCGCGGTCATGCATTCCCCCTGTGCGGCCGTCATAACGGGTTTTGAGCCTGAGGGAACCAGGTGTTGATTCGCCACGGTTTTTCGCGGGCAAAGGCGCGCGGCTGCATCAATTGCGGCGCCGACAGCCCAGCCCAATTCAACGAAACTTAACCCGATGAGGCCAGAGACGATACGAACCCCTTGGTGCATTCAGGACAAATCGTCGGGACAGCCAGTCATGCTCACCGTCCGCTATCCCAAAATCGATTTCTCGTCCTGCTTCCCGCATTGGACGCCCCATCTGGAATTCGCCCAGTATTTCAATTCAGTGTCCATGCTCCCCTGCGGCCTCGAGCCGTTCGCGATCAAGGTGTTCAACAAGGTCAAAGGACGCCTACACCCGGTGAAGGACGCCCAGTTGATCCGCGAGATCGAGCTGTTCATCGGCCAGGAGGCGCAGCATTTCCGCCAGCACAACCGATTCAACAAGTGCTTCAAGACCGAGCGCTATCCGCGGATGGCGCACATAGAGCGCGCGTTCGTCGACGAGCTGAACGCATTCGTCGAAACCAAATCCCCCGAATTCTGCCTTGGTTATGTCGAAGGGTTCGAGGCTTGGGGGATCATCTGGGCGCAATTGTGGTTCGAGGAGCTGGACGACTACAAGCAGGGATCGAGGCCCGAGCCGCTCGAATTGTTCAGCTGGCATTATGGCGAGGAATTCGAGCATCGCGAAACCGCCTTCAGGCTGTACATGGCGCTGGCGGCGCGCGGCAGCCTGTGGCGGCGCATCTATTACGGTTATTTCTACCGCGTCTGGGTGACACGCTTCGTCATCGCGCACATGGCGAAGCACGCCGACCGGGCACGCCGGCACCTTCTGGAGGTCGACCGGGCGACAATGCCCGCGGAAGAGCGCGCCGCCTCGATCGAACGCGAGAACGCCATGCTGTGGCGGATCGGCGCGCTGCTCAAGGCGGGCGCCCGCGCGCTTCATTCACCCTTCTACCACCCCGCCAGGAAGCGCACGCCGCGCGGCCTGACCGACGTTCTCGACCGCTACGCGCGCGCCTAGATCCTTATCCGAGGCGAGATGCCGCCTTGCCAATCCAACACACGTCCCCCAGATCGTCGCGATGGACCTGCGCCCCCTGCCCAAGATCCGGCATCCTGCGATCCGCTATTGCCTGCTCGGGCTCGGCTGGCTGCTGATCGCGCTGACCCCGGTGATCGGGCCGCTACCCGGCCCGGGAGGGAGCATCGTCCTGGCCGCCGGGCTGACGCTGCTGCTCAGGAACTCGCTCTGGGCGCGGCGCACCTTCGCTCGTGCCAAGCGCCGCTGGCCGCGGCTCGGCGCGCTTGCCGATCGCGGCCTGCGCCGCAAGAGCGCCCGGCGGCGGCGCGAACGCGCGAAGCAGGGCGAAGCGCGTTGACTCCGGGCATCCTCGTGCGTATGGGGCTGCACAGCTCCGGCCGCCGCTTTCGGCGGCCTTTTGCATTCAGATTTGCATAGGAATGAACGATGAAGCGGACCTTTCAGCCGAGCAACCTGGTGCGGGCACGCCGTCACGGCTTCCGCGCGCGGATGGCGACGGTGGGCGGCCGCAAGGTGCTGCGCGCCCGCCGCGCCCGCGGCCGCAAGAAGCTGTCGGCGTAAGCACGATCACCGCCCGCCGCGACTTTCTCGCGGCCAATGCGGGCAAGCGCGCGCCGATGCCGGGCTTCGTGCTGCTGGTTCGCGCGCGTGACGACGGCGATCCCGCGATGCGCGTCGGTTTTACGGTTACCAGGAAGATCGGCAATGCGGTCGTCCGCAACCGCATGAAGCGGCGCTTCCGCGCGCTGGCGCGTGAAGTGTTGCCGGAGCGCGGCATTGCCGGAGCCGATCACGTCCTGATCGGCCGTGCCGTCGGGGTGGAGCGCGATTTCGCGGCGTTGCGCACCGAACTCGCCAAGGCGTTGAAGCGCGTTTCGGATACCCACATGCCTTCGTCACCCCGGCCATCGAGCCGGGGTTCCACTTCTTTTCTTCCGCAAGGCAGCGGGACCCCGGGTCAAGCCCGGGGTGACGGTGGAAGAAGGTGATCGCACGCCTCCTCATCCTCGTTTGCCGGCTGTGGCAACTCGGGCCGTCGCTGATCCTGCCGCCGACGTGCCGCTATTCGCCGAGCTGTTCGGCCTATGCAATCGAGGCGCTTCGCCGCTATGGCGCGCTGAAGGGCGGGTGGCTCGCGGTGCGGCGCATCGCGCGATGCCATCCCTGGGGGGGACACGGCTACGATCCGGTCCCGGACTGCACTCACGAACAAGGTCGATAGCCAAGTGAACGAGAATAATCGCAACCTGGTGATCTTCGCGCTGATCGCGGTGCTGGTGCTGTTCGGCTGGCCGCTGGTGATGCACAAGTTCGGCCCGACGCCGGTGACCACCGCCAATCCTCCCGTCACCAAGATCGAGGGCGGCAAGACCGAGATCGTGCCGCATCCCGGCGCCGACCCCGCGGTCGACAGCGCCAAGGCGACCAAGGACCGCGCGACCGTGATCGCCACTACCCCGCGGGTGAGGATCGAGACGCCGACGCTTCATGGCTCGATCAACCTGAAGGGCGCGCGGATCGACGACCTCGTGCTCACCAAATATGCCGAGACGATCGCCAAGGATTCGCCGCCGATCCGCCTGCTGTCGCCCTCGGGCGCGCCGGGCGCTTATTTCGCAAGCTTCGGCTGGCGCGGCGACGGCCTGGTCGCGCCGGGGCCGGATACCGTCTGGAAGGCATCGAGCGAGATGCTGTCGCCCGGCCATCCGGTGACGCTCGACGCCGATAACGGCCGCGGCCAGCGCTTTCGCATCGAGCTTTCGGTCGACGATCAGTACATGTTCACCGTCCGCCAGAGCGTCGCCAATGCCGGGCAGACGCCGGTTTCGGTGGCGAGCTACGCGCTGGTCAACCGCTCGGGCGCGTCGGCCGATCCGTCGAGCTGGATGCTCCACACCGGCCCGATGTCGGTCCACAATGGCGCCGCCGACTACGACGTCAGCTACAAGGATGTCGACAAGGCGCCGCAACAATATTCGAGCCAGGGCGGCTGGTATGGCTTTTCCGACCAATATTGGCTGACCGCGCTGATCCCCGATCAGAGCCGGAACGTGACCGCGCAATTCCGCGCCGGCGGCAACAATGCCTATCAGGCCGATTACACCTCGGCCCCGCAGGCGCTCGCGCCCGGCGCGCAGCTGACGCAGACCGCGCGCTTCTTTGCAGGCGCCAAGGAAGTCAATCTGCTCGATCATTATCAGGACGATGCCGGCGTTCCCGATTTCAGCAAGGGCATCGACTGGGGCTGGTTCGAGATCGTCGAAAAGCCGATCTTCTATTATCTCGACTGGCTGTTCCGACAGGTCGGCAATTTCGGCGTGGCGATCATCCTGCTGACCGTCACGATCCGCGGGCTGATGTTCCCGATCGCGCAGAAGCAATTCGCCTCGATGGCCAAGATGCGCGCGATGCAGCCCAAGATGAAGGCGATCCAGGAACGCTACAAGGACGACAAGCCGCGCCAGCAGCAGGAGATCATGGCGCTCTACAAGGCCGAAGGCGCGAACCCGATTGCCGGTTGCCTGCCGACTTTGCTCCAGATCCCGGTATTCTACGCGCTCTACAAGGTGCTGCGCCTGTCGATCGAGATGCGCCACCAGCCCTTCGTCTTGTGGATCAAGGACTTGTCGGCGCCCGATCCGCTGACGCCGCTCAACCTGTTCGGCCTGCTCAACTTCACCCCGCCGCACCTGATCGCGATCGGCGTCGTGCCGATCCTGCTGGGGATCTCGATGTTCTTCCAGTTCCGGCTCAACCCCGCGCCGATGGACGACACGCAGAAGCAGATTTTCGGCATCATGCCGTGGGTTCTGATGTTCGTGATGGCGCCCTATGCGGTGGGCCTGCAGCTCTACTGGATCACCTCGAACTGCCTGGCGATCCTGCAGCAGCAATGGCTCTACAGCCGGCATCCCGAGCTCAAGACCAAGCCCGCGACATGACCGACCCAGCGCCCGAGGATGCGATCGAAGCCGCGCGCAAGACCTTCGCCGGCCCGATCGCCTTCCTCAAATCGGCGCCGGCGCTGCACTTCCTGCCTGGCGCGGACGTGCCCGAAGTGGCGTTCGCGGGGCGCTCGAATGTCGGCAAGTCGTCGCTCCTGAACGCGCTGACCGGCCGGAAGGCGCTGGCGCGGACCTCGGTGACGCCGGGGCGCACGCAGGAGCTGAACTTCTTCGACGTCGGCGAGCCGCTCGCTTTCCGGCTGGTCGACATGCCCGGCTACGGCTTCGCCAAGGCGCCCAAGGACATGGTCAAGAAGTGGCGCTTCCTGGTCAATGATTTCCTGCGCGGGCGCGCCGTTCTAAAACGCACGCTGGTTTTGATCGACTCGCGCCACGGGTTGAAGGAGGTCGACCGCGAGATGCTCGACATGCTCGACGCCGCCGCCGTCAGCTATCGCCTCGTCCTTACCAAGGCCGACAAGGTCAAGCCCACCGCGCTCGCCGAGACGATCGCCGCGACCGCCGCCGACGCCCGAAAGCGCCCGGCGGCCCACCCTGACGTTCTGGCGACATCGAGCGAGACCGGCCTCGGCATCCCCGAACTGCGCGCCGCCGTGCTCGAGGCAATCGGCTAGGCGGAAGCCTGCTTGCTCACCGCACGTCCGTCGTCTTATCTTTCGCCCAAACGGAGAGGATGATGGCGAAGCTCGGACGACTGGCGGCGATCGGCGGCGGTGTCGCAGCGCTCGCGGGCGCGGGGGTTGCGCTGATGGCGTATCGCGAGCGCAAGGCCGAGCAGCCCGATTACACGCTGGTCGAGGCCGACGGCGCGATCGAGGTGCGCGATTATCCCGCGTTGCTGGTCGCGGAGACGATCGCGCCGGGCGATCGACTCAATGCGCTCAATGCGGGATTCGAGCGGCTCGCCGATTATTTCGCGGGCAAGCAACGCGGGCCCGATGCCGACGAGGAGGCGATCGCGATGACCGCGCCGGTGCTGTCCGACCGCACCCAACGCGGCCAGTGGCGAACGCGCTTCATCCTCCCCGCGCGCTACGATGCCGCGACGCTGCCGACGCCGGGCGAAGGCGTGCGCGCCGAGCAGGTACCGCCGCGCCGGCTGGCCGCGATCCGCTTCAGCGGCAGCGCGGGCGACGACGCGCTCGTCGAACGCGAGCGCCTCTTGCGCGTCTGGCTGGCCCGGCAGGGCTACACGCCCAACGGCCCGGCCGAGCATGCCTATTACAACTCGCCCTTCGTCCCGCCGCCGCTCCGCCACAACGAAGTGCTGGTGCCGATCGCGCTCTGACGCCGAATATCAGCGCGCCAAAAGACCCGGCCGCCGCAAGACGAGCCGGGCCCCTGCGGCCGATCAGGCGGCTTCGGGTGTGATCGGCTCTCCGATACATTGCTTCCAGGCGGCGCCAATGATGCCGAACTGCTTGCGCACCTCGGTGATCGTTCCGGTGCCTTGGGCTCGGACGGTGAAGGCGATGGCGACGCCGCCATAGCCGTTCTTGATGAGCACGACTTTCGATCCGTCTTCCTGATCGAGTGCCGGCACGTTGTTCTTGTTCTGAAGGCAGAACGCGACCTTGGTCGGCGACTGATCGGAATGATAGATCAAGGTCGGCTGCTTGTTGAGGACGGTTTGCGTCGACGCGCAGCCGGTGAGCGCGACTGCCGCGCCCAATACAAAGCCCAGTTTTTTCATAACCCCCCGTATGACGTCTGTTGCCCAATCAAGCGGACCCGCGAAGACAACTCTTTCATCCTTCGTCGCGGAGTCGAATTGAACGGCGCCAACGCCGGCATCGGCCAGCGTTCGACGGCATCCTTGCCGAAGAACTCCGGATCAAATCTTCGCATGCCCCCTGCCGCAGAAACGCGGCACGAAAATACTGTTCCGGATCGAAGGGTTGCACAAGCGCCTTTTTCGCGCCTTTGGCGATTGACCGCCGACGGGTCGACAGACCTCTCCTGCGAAACTAAGCCCGCAATCATGAAACTGATCATCGGCAACAAGGCCTATTCGTCCTGGTCGCTGCGCGGCTGGCTCGCCTGCCGGCAATCGGGCCTCGCCTTCGAGGAAGTCGTCGTCCCGCTCTACGATTCGGATTGGGACAGAAGGCGTGAGGGCGACGAGTTCGCGCCGTCTTCAGGCAAGGTGCCGATCCTGTGGGACGGGGACATCGTCGTCTGGGACAGCCTGGCGATCGTCGATTATCTCGCCGACAAGGTGGGGCGCGACCGCTTTTGGCCCACCGACGACGCCGCGCGGGCGATGGCGCGATCGATGGCCGCCGAGATGCATTCGAGCTTCCCGGCGCTGCGCCGCAAGCACGCGATGAACGTCCGCCAGGTCTTTCCGCCGCAGCGCCCCGACGACGACGTGCTCGCCGAGTTGCAGCGGATCATGGAATTGTGGGCGCAGGCCCGCGCGCGGTTCGGCGGCGGCGGCGCCTTCCTGTTCGGCGAGTTTTCGGCGGCCGACATCATGTACGCGCCGGTCTGCACGCGGATCGTGACCTATTCGTTGCCGATCGCTCGCTTCGCCGGCGCCTATGTCGAGGCGGTGCTGCGCCATCCCTTCCTGCAGGACTGGATCGCCGCCGCGCAGGAAGAGGATTGGGTGATCGAGCAATTCGAACGTCCGCCGGCCCAAGGATGAAGTGCGAGGGCGTCAACGGCAGCGGGATCGCCATCGGCATCGCGCTCGGCGTCGCGATCGGGGCAGCGCTGCACCAGCTCGCGATGGGAATCGGCATCGGCGTGGCGATCGGCGCCGCGCTGTCGGTGGCGATGCGGCCGAAGGACGACGAAGAGCGCTGACCCTGGCTCAGTCGCGGCGATAGGGCATGCCGTCGCGGTGGAGGTCGCCTTCCTCGGGCGACCAGATGAGATCGATATCGGGATAGTGGACGCGCGACGCCTCGGGCAGGCTGATCGCCAGCAACACGCACTCCGCGTCGCTCTCGTTGACGAGGTGATGGCCGTTGCCGTCGCCCTTGGGAAAGGCCGCGATCTCGCCCGCGCGCATCGGGTGGCGGCCGGTATCGTCGATCAGCACCGCTTCGCCGGCGAGCACGACGAGCAGTTCGTCCTCACCCTCGTGCCAGTGGCGCTGCGACGAGGGGCAACCGGGCGGCAGCACGACATGGTTGGCGACGAAATCGTTGAGGCCGCCGCCTTCCGATACCCGGTGCACGACGCGGCCGGCGAGCGGCGCGTCATAAGGCGCGGGATAGTCGCTGCCGCGCTTTTCGGGGGCGGCGGCGATATCGATCTTGGGCATTGCCATCTCCTCTCGCGTGAAAGATCGCGCTTTCCTTCCGCCGCACGCCGCGCGACAGAGAGCGCGTTTGAGAACGAGGAGCGTTGATGACCGATCCCGTCGCACTCGCCAAGGCGTTGATCGCCTGCGACAGCATCACCCCTGCCGGGCCCGCGGTGTTCGACGCGCTGGAGGCGATGCTGGCGCCGCTCGGCTTTGCGGTCGATCGCTTCGCGGCGGGCGAGGCGCCCGACGGGCCGGTCGAGAACATGCTCGCGGTGCGGGGCAATAGCGGACGCCATTTCGCCTTTGCCGGGCATCTCGACGTCGTCCCGCCGGGCGAAGGCTGGAGCATCGGGCCGTTTGACGGCGAGGAGCGCGGCGGACTGGTCTATGGCCGCGGCGCGGTCGACATGAAGGGCGCGATCGCCGCCTTCGTCGCCGCGATCGCGCGGGTGCCGGCCGAGGCGGGCACGGTGAGCCTCGTCATCACCGGCGACGAGGAAGGGCCGGCGATCTTCGGCACGCGCGCGCTGATCGAACGGATGGCGGCGCGCGGCATCCGGCCGGACCTGTGCCTGGTCGGCGAGCCGACATCGGTCGACCGGCTGGGCGACACGATCAAGATCGGGCGGCGCGGCTCGGTCAACATCTGGATCACGGTGCCGGGCCGGCAGGGCCACGTCGCCTACCCCCATCTGGCCGACAATCCGATCCCGAAGCTGGTCGCCATCCTGGCGGAGATCGACGCAATCGTGCTCGACGAAGGGACTGAGTGGTTCCAGCCCTCGAACATCGAAATGACCGACATCGCGGTCGGCAATCCGGCGCACAACGTGATCCCCAATCGTGCCGAGGCGCGGCTCAGCATCCGCTTCAACGACCGCCACCGCGGCACCGATCTCGCCGCGCGGATCGAGGCGATCGCTCACGCGCATTGCCCCGAAGCAAAGGTCGTGGCGCTGATCTCGGGCGAGGCGTTCCTGACCGAGCCGGGGGCGCTCTCCGGCATCGTATCGGACGCGATCGAAGCGCAGACCGGATCGCGGCCGGCGCTGTCGACCAGCGGCGGCACCTCGGACGCGCGTTTCCTGTCGCGAGTCTGCCCGGTGGTCGAGTTCGGGCTGGTCAACGCGACGATGCACAAGCTCGACGAGGCCGTGGCGGTGAAAGATTTGCGGGCGCTGGCGGATATTTACGCGAACATCGTGGAGCGCGCGCTGACGGTTTAGGGCCGATCGTCGCGGACGAAGTGGAGAAAGTGGAGAGCGTCGCGCGGTTTTGCCGCCTGTTGCGCCGGCGACGCGCCTGTTTTGCAACACGACGCGCCAGGGATACGATGCTGTTCCATCGCCCAGGGTAGATCAGAAGAAATCCAACATTGGAAGGGTTCTGACCCATTCCGTCATGCCGGACTTGTTCCGGCATCCACCGTGCCGCAAGAGCAAAAACTGCAGTGCCTGCGGACCAGTGGACCCCGGAACAAGTCCGGGGTGACGGACGGATTTCTTGATTGCGCGCCTCACCCCGCCAGCCGCTGGGGCTGGCCGCGGGTCCAGGTGAGGAGCGTCGGTTCGTCCATCGGCGGGGCGACGGCGTAGCCCTGGAGGACGTCGCAGCCGATCACGCGCAGGACGTTGGCCTGGGCGTCGCTCTCGATCCCCTCGGCAACCGCTTCGCAGCCGAGGCTGTGCACCAACGAAATGACGGCGTGGGCGATGGTCCGCGCCTCGGCGCGCGTGGCGATATGCTCGATCACGCTGCGATCGAGCTTGATGCGGTCGATCGGCAGCTCGCGCAGGCGGGCGAGGTTCGAATAGCCGGTGCCGAAATCGTCGATCGCGATCGTCGCGCCGTCGCCGCGCAGTAGCGCGAGCGCGTCGATCACTTCACGGCTGCACTTCATCGCCAGCGATTCGGTGATCTCGAGCTCGAGCAGGCCGGCGGGCGCGCCGGCATTGCGCATCGCGGCGTGGAGGCGGCGGAAGAACAAGGCGTGGTCGAGCTCGCGCTGGCTGATGTTGACCGCGAGCCGCTGACTCACCCCCACCCGGCCCCAGCGCGCCAGCGTCTCGGCGACTCGCGCGACCACCCAATCGCCGATCTCGACGATCACGCCGCTTTCCTCGGCGCGGGCGATGAAGGTCGCCGGAAGCCGCGGACCATCCTGCGGGTGCTGCCAGCGCAGCAGCGCCTCGACCGCGACCACCGCGCCGTCGCGCGCGCCGATCTGCGGCTGATAGACGAGGGTGAATTCGTCGCGCGCCAGTGCCAGCCGAAGCTCGTCGTCGAGCTGGGCACGCTCGACGACCGCGGCAGCGATCGTATCGGTGAAATGCGCGATCCGGCTGCCGCCCTCGGCCTTCGCCTGATACATGGCGAGATCGGCCGCGCGCATCAGCTCGCCCAGACTGTGGCCGTGCTGCGGCGCGAGCGCGATGCCGACCGAGCCGCCGACCTCGACCGAGGCGCCCTCGATCGCGAAGGGCTCGGCGAGCGCGCGCTGGATCGAGCGGCCGATCCGCGTCGCCGCCGCGGTCTCGCCGATGCCGGGCAGCAGCAGGGTGAACTCGTCGCCGGCAAGGCGCGCGAGCAGCGGGGTGACCGCGCTCGCCGCGACCGCTTCCTCGGCAACGACGCGCAGCCGGCCGGCGACCGCGGCGAGCAGCATGTCGCCGCGCGCATGGCCGAGCGTGTCGTTGACCGCCTTGAAGCGATCGAGATCGATGAAGAACAAGGCGGCGCCGGCGAGATCGGGGACGGCCAACGCGGCTTCGGCCGCCTCGCGGAAATGGCCGCGATTGGGCAGGCCGGTAACGAGATCGACTCGCGCGCTGCGTCGCACGCCTTCGATGTCCGAATCGAACTGGCGGAACAGATCGGCCATTGCGCTTGCCAGTTGCGGCACCTGCTCGCCGATTTCGGCGGGGATCGGGCTGTCGAGATCGCCTTTCGCGGCGGCGGCGAGGCGATCGATCGCGACGTCGATCGCCGCCGCGGTGTTCGAGATGGCACGTTCGGCCGAGGCCCAGCTCATCGCGCCGCAGACGATCGCGGGGATCATCGCGGTGGTGATGCTGTCCAGATCGAACATGCCGTGCGAGGTCGCCAGCAGGGCAAGGATGAACACCACGCCGCCGGCGCACAGGGCGAACACGACGGCACGGCGCTTGAGAGTCACGTTCTCCATCGCGTCGTCTCGTCGTCCCCCACCAGTTGCAAGTTACGCGGCCCTGACCCGCGATCATGCCCGAGGGGGAGTTAAGGAACCTTCAAGGAAGCGGGCGCGGGCGACGCAGGACGATGTACAGCGCACCCTGCCCGCCATGGCGCGGATGGGCATTGCGCACCGCGGCGATGCGATCGGCATGGCGCGAGGCGGCGAGCCAGTCGCCGACCGCCTCGCGAATCGCGCCGCGCGCGTGCGGGCGCTCGCTGTCGGCGCGCGGCGGCTTGCCCGTGACGAGCAGCATGACACGGTCGCCTTGCGCGATCGCCTGGTCGAGCGCAGCGTCGAGCCGGGCATAAGCGGTGGCGAGCGAGTGTCCGTGGAGATCGACGGTGCAATCGGGCTGGGCGAGCCCGCGCGACAGACGCTTGTCCCAGCCCGAATCGAGCGTCGCCCGGTGATGAGGCGTCGGCCTTCGCACGTTCTCGGTGTTCGCGCGCGGGCGGGAACCCGAGGTCGCAGGCGGTGTCGCTGGCGGCGCCGGCTTTCCGCTGTCGCGCGAATGCGCCGGTGTCGCCGGCGCCTTTCTTCCCGGCAGCGGGCGCACCGTCGCCAGCACGCGCGCCCATAAGGCCGCCTCGTCCGGGCCGAGCGGGCGGTTGGCCATGTCAGCCGCCGGCGGAGAGGCGCGCCGCACTGCCCCTGGGCAGCAGCACGAAGGCGGTGCCGTGCGCCGCCATGCCGCCGGCGATCGCCGCGGCCTCGTCGCCCGCGCCCCAGAAGGTGTCGAAGCGGTTGGCGCCCTTGATCGCGCCGCCGGTATCCTGCGCGATCCAGATGCCGGTCGCGTCGGTGCGGTCCATCGACAGGAACACCGGCGCGCCCATCGGCACGAACTTCGGGTCGACCGCGATCGAGGCGCCGCCCGCGACCGGCAGGCCGAGCGCGCCGACCGCGGGACCATCGAGCTTGCGGAAGAACACGAAGCTCTTGTTTTCCTGCATGATCGCGCGGCCCTGATCGGGATGCGCACGCAGCCAGGCGACGATCCCCTGCATCGAGGCCTCGCCGCGCCCGATCAGCCCGCGGTCGAGCATCAGCTTGCCGATGCCGGTGTAATCGAAGCCGTTCTGATCGGCATAGCCGACGCGCATGATCGAGCCGTCGGTCAGCCGCAGTTCGCCCGAGCCCTGCACCTGGAGGAAGAAGATCTCGGCCGGGTCGGCACCCCAGGCGAGCACCGGGGCAGTATTGCCGAGCGCCCCCGCCTCGATCTGGCTGCGGTCGTAATAAGGGACCAAATTCGTGCCGGTCACTCGGCCGCGGATTTTCTTGCCCTTGAGCGAGTCGGTGAACTGGCCGAGATCGACGTCGATCAGGTCGGCCGGGCGGCCGTAGATCGGGACGTCATAGCCCTGCCGGCGCTCGCGCGAGGCTCGCACCTCAGGGATGAAATAGCCGGTCGCATAGGCCTTGCCGTCGCCCACCTGATCGGCCTCGAACCAGCGTGCGAAGAAGGCGCGCGCGTCGCGTGCCGATGCCGAGCGCGCGGCGTCGCAGGCCGGCTGCCAATCGGCCGGGCGGGTCAGGCCCGAGGTGTCGGTGCGGCTGACCAGCGACGGGCACGAGGTGCGGAAGGCGTCGAGCGCACGCGCGGCGTCGGCATCGTCGATCGGCAGACCGGATATGGCCGGCCCCGCGACGAGGCCGGCGAGCGCCGCGCTCCCTGCCCCTTCGCCCGCGCCGCTCGAAGGCAGCGGCGCGATCGGCGTCGCCGGTGTCGGCTGGCGAACGGGGGGGACGCGGGCCGGCGAGGAAGGCCGTGCCGGCGGCGCGCCGCGCTCGACGGCGGGGGGCACCACCGAACAGGCGCCGAGCAGCACCAAGCCCAGCGCGAAAGCCCCCCAGATTCGCATGCGTGTCAGGCCTCGTCGGTTTCGGCGAGCTTCCAGTTCGGATCGTCGCTCTTGAGCGTTCGGGCGAAGGTCCAGAGATCGTGGGTCTGCACCGCGTCGCTCATCGAGCCGGCGACGACGGTCCCCTCGGCATCGCGAGTCACCGCGGCGATGTCGGCATCGAAGCGGACGGTGATGCGGCCGACGCGGCCCTCGACATGCGCGTCCTCGATCTTGGCGTGCTCGATCGCCACCAGCCGGTTGTCGAGGACGTGGCCGGCGGCGGTGCGCGCAGCGATCGCCTCGGCGAAGGCATGCCGCACCGGCTCCTCGGCGAGGTGTGACAGGGCGTCCTCGTCAGCCTTCCAGAAGGCTTCGAGCGTCATGCGATAGGCCGAGCGAGCGCCTTCGAGGAACTGGGTCACGTCGAACGAGGGATCGGCGGCAATGATCGCGCGCAGCCCCTTTTCGGCGGGCGGCGCGATGTTGCGATTGATCACCTCGCGCGCCTCGGGCGTGGCATCGATCGTGCGCGGCACCGGCGCGACCGCGATCCGCTCCTCGGCGGGCTTCAGCGGCTGCTCGTGGCCGGTCCGCTTGCCCAGCACCGAATAGAGGCGTAGCGCCAGGAACGCGGCGACCATCGCGAGAAGAATGACGTAGAACACTTCGCCTCCATTGTGCCGGAACGCTCTACATAGGCGTTCGGCGCGTTCTGTTCAAATCGCGGGGGCGCCGTTGAACTCGCGAGCCGCCCCTGCTAGGCGCCGCACCTTGATTCAACGCGGCAGGCGCCGCCGATATCCGCCAGGTACGAGGACTTTTTGACGATGGCCGAACAGGACAACGAAGCGACGACCGAGACCCCGCAGCCCAACGGCGCCGACACCATGCCTGCGGCGGGGATGATCTCGCAATATGTCAAGGACTTGTCGTTCGAAAATCCCAACGCGCCGGCAATCTATCAGAACACCAATGCGCCGCAGATCGACGTCCAGTTCAACATCGGTTCGGCGCAGGTCGCCGACGAAATCCACGAGGTCGTGCTCAAGATCGACGTCAAGGCCGAGGTCGAGGGCCAGGTCGCGTTCGTCGTCGACTTCACCTATGGCGGGCTGTTCGGCCTGCGCAACGTGCCGGCCGAGGCGGTGCAGCCCTTCCTGCTCGGCGAGGCGCCGCGCCTGCTCTTCCCGTTCGCGCGCCGCATCGTCGCCGACGCGATCCGCGACGGCGGCTTTCCGCCGCTGATGCTCGAGCCGATCGACTTCAACGGCCTCTACGTCCAGCAGGCCGCGGCGCGGGCGCAGGACGGCGAGCCGACCAGCATCGAGGGCGTCGGCCAGGCCTGACGGGGGCGACAGATCGGAAGCCGGCGATGAACCTTACCCGCGCGCTCGGCTCGGTCGGCGGATTGACGCTCGCCAGCCGAGTGCTCGGGCTGGTGCGCGATTCGCTGTTCGCATTGTTCATCGGCGCGAACTTCGCGTCGGACGCCTTCTACGTCGCCTTCCGGCTGCCCAACATGTTCCGCGCGCTGTTCGCAGAAGGAGCGTTTTCGGCGGCGTTCATCCCGATGTTCAACCGCAAGGTCGCCGATCGCAATGGCCCCGGCCTGCCTGCCGGGGTCGCATTCGCTGAGGACGCACTGTCGGTGCTGCTTCCCGTCCTGATCGTGATGACGGTCCTGATGGAAATCTTCGCCTGGCCGGTCACCTACGCGATCTCTGGCGGGTTCAATGATGCGAGCGCGGGCAAGTTCGATTTCGTGGTCGAGCTGTCGCGGCTCACCTTTCCCTATCTGATGCTGATCTCGCTGGTGTCGCTGCTCGGCGGAATCCTCAATTCGCTGCACAAATTCTGGGTCGCTGCCGCCGCGCCGATCCTGCTCAACCTGACATTGATCGCGGCGCTCTTGTTCTTCCACACCCACGAGCCGCTGCTGACCGCGCGCAACCAGGCGATCGCGGTCACCGTCGCCGGCGCGCTGCAACTCGCCTGGCTGATCCAGGCATGCTGGGCGAACGGGGTGCGGCTGAGGATCAAGCTGCCGCGCTTCAATGCCGACGTGAAGCGGCTGATGAAGCTGATCGGCCCGGCCGCGGCGGGCGCCGGCGCGGTGCAGATCAACCTCGTCATCTCGACCGCGCTCGCCGCCGGGCTGCTGCCGCACGGCTCGGTCTCGTACATTTATTATGCGGACCGCTTGAACCAGCTGCCGCTCGGGCTGATCGGCATCGGCCTCGGCACCGTGCTGCTGCCGACCATCTCGCACCAGCTCGGCCGCGGCGCCGATGCCGAGGCGATGGCGACGCAGAATCGCGGGCTGGAGCTGGCGCTGTTCTTCACGCTGCCGGCAACCGTGGCGCTGGTGGTGTGCGGCATGCCGATCGTCGCCGCCTTGTTCCAGCACGGCGCCTTCACGCCGGCGGCGTCGCTCTACACGGCGCAGGCGCTCGCCGCCTTTTCGATCGGGTTGCCCTCCTACATCCTCGTCAAGGTGCTGACGCCTGGCTATTATGCGCGATCGGACACACGCACGCCGATGCGCTTCGCGATGATCTCGATCGCGGTCAATCTGGTGCTCAACCTCGTCTTCATCCTGCCGCTCAAGCACATGGGCCCGCCGCTGGCGACCGCGCTTTCCTCTACCGTCAACGTCGCGATGCTCTATCGCACGCTCGTCAAGCGCGGCCATTTCCAGCCCGATGCGCGGCTGCGGCGCCGTGCCTGGCGGCTGCTCGGCTCGGCGCTCATCATGGGCGTCGCGCTATATTTCCTCGACGACCTCTTCCTCCCCTACACCACTGGGCGAAGCCTGGTGCGCGCGATGGCGATGGTGGTGCTGGTCGCCGGCGGCGCCATGGTTTACGCCGCGGCCTGTTTCGCGACCGGCGCGTTCCGCCCGGCCGACCTTCGTGCCGTGCTCAAGCGCGGCGAACCCAAGAGGATCTGATGCGCGTCGTTTCCGGAATCCAGCCCACCGGCAATCTCCACCTCGGCAATTATCTGGGGGCGATCAAGCAGTGGGTGGCGATGCAGGACGATGTCGCGGCCGCGGGCGGCGAGTGCCTGTTCTTCCTCGCCGACCTGCACGCGCTGACCCAGCCGGTGGTGCCCGCCGAGCTTGCCGCCAACACGATCGAAATGGCGGCCGCGCTGATCGCCTGCGGGATCGATCCCCAAAAGGCGATCCTGTTCAATCAGGCGCGCGTGCCGGCGCATAGCGAGCTCGCCTGGCTGCTCGGCGGCACGGCGCGGATGGGCTGGCTCAATCGCATGACGCAATGGAAGGACAAGGCGGGCAAGGATCGCGACGGTCAGTCGGTCGGCCTGTTCACCTATCCGGTGCTGATGGCGGCCGACGTGCTGGTTTACAAGGCGACGCACGTCCCGGTCGGCCACGACCAGAAGCAGCATCTCGAGCTCGCCCGCGACGTCGCGACCAAGTTCAACCAGGATTTCGCCGTCGAGCTGTTCCCGTTGCCCGAGCCGCTGGTTTCGGTTGCCGCGCCGCGGATCATGTCCTTGCGCGACGGCTCGGCGAAGATGTCCAAGTCCGACCCTTCCGAGATGAGCCGAATCCACCTCACCGACAGCGACGAGGCGATCGCACAGAAATTCCGCAAGGCGCGCACCGACGCCGAGCCGCTGCCCGGGGACATTGCCGGGCTCGAAGGCCGCGCCGAGGCGAAGAACCTGGTGACGATCTACGCCGCGCTCGCCGGCAGCAGCGCCGAAGCCGTGCTCGCCGACTTCGCCGGCCAGGGTTTCGGCGCGTTCAAGCCGGCGCTCGCCGACCTCGCGATCTCGGTGATCGGCCCGATCCGTGAGCGCTTCACGCGGCTGCTCGATGATCGCGAGGCGGTCGGCGGCCATCTCGCCGCCGGCGCGGCAGAAGCGATCAAGCGCGCGCAGCCGACGCTTCTCGAAGCGCAGCGCGCGATCGGCTTGCAGGTGTAAGGCGCCGCGACGAAGCGTTGCACGACAGCGTTCAACTGCTATTCATGGCGCCAATGGTAAAACGCCGGCAACACCGGTAAGTTCGCCTGCATTCCGCCGAGAGGTCGCGTCCTTTATGAAAAAGTCCCTGATTTTAGCCGCCGCTGCCGCCGCGCTCGCGCTGTCGGGCTGTGCGACCGGGCTCAACACGCGCGTCTCGCGCTTTCAGGAGCTGAGCGCGCCGGCGGGGCAGAGCTTCGTCGTCCAGTCGAAGGACCCGCGGCTCGACGGCAGCCTCGAATTCCAGCATTATGCCGATATCGTCGCCGCGCACATGGTGCAGCAAGGCTATACCCGCGCCGCCGATCCGGCCCATGCCGACCTTGTCGTCGACATGCATTATTCGGTCGATCACGGCCGCGAGAAGGTGGTCAGCACGCCCGATCCCTGGGGCCCCGGCTGGGGCCCGTGGAGCCCGTGGGGCGGCTATTGGGGCCGCCGCGGCTGGGGCTGGGGCTGGAACGATCCGTTCCTGTGGGGCCCCGGCTATGGCGCCGACGTCCGCAGCTACACCGTCTATACCAGCGAGCTCGACCTCTCCATCGACCGCACGTCCGACGGCAAGCAAGTGTTCGAGGGCCATGCCCAAGCGCATTCGAGCACCGATGCGCTGACCAAGCTGGTGCCCGACCTGATCGAGGCGATGTTCACCGGCTTCCCCGGCAATTCGGGCGAGACGGTCAAGATCACGGTGCAACCCGAGCGGCGGTAACGCGACGCTGAACGGCAACCGCATTCGTCTTGTCGTCATCCCCGCGAAAGCGGGGACCCAACTCCTTCGGATTCGCCAAGCGCGACATGTGGGAGATGGGTTCCCGCTTGCGCGGGAATGACGATTCTTGGGTCCGTCCCAGAATTAGTGCCCTTCGACAGGCTCAGGGCGAACGGACAAGGGCGAGCCCTCAGCCCTCGAGTTGGCGCATCAGCAGGCGGACGGCGCCGTCGACCTCGCGATCCGAATCGCGCAATTCCTCGACACGGCGCACCGCGTGAATCACGGTCGAATGATCGCGGCCGCCGAACTTGCGGCCGATCTCGGGCAGCGAGCGAGTCGTCAGCCGCTTGGCGAGGTACATCGCGATCTGGCGCGGGCGCGCCACCACGCGGGCACGGCGCGCCGAGACGAGATCGAGCGGCTTCAGCTCGAAATGCGCCGAGACCGCGCGCTGAATCTCGTCGATCGTGATCCGCCGCTGGCTGCCGCGAAGCACGTCGCCCAATGTCGAAACGGTGAAATCGAGGTCGATCGCCGCGCCGGTCAGCTGGGCATAGGCGACGACGCGGTTGAACGCGCCTTCGAGCTCGCGAATGTTGGCGGTGATCCGCGCCGACAGGAGCTCGATCACCTCCTCAGGGACCGGGGTGTCGGCGAGCTCGGCGCAGCGGCGCTCGAGGATCGCGCGGCGCAAGCCCAATTCGGGCGGCTTGATGTCGGCGACGAGGCCGCTCGACAGGCGCGAGACGATCCGCGGCTCCACCCCGTCGAGCGCTTGCGGACAGCGATCGGCGGTGATCACCAGCCGCTTGCCGGCGATCATGCACTCGTTGACCGTGTGGAAGAATTCCTCCTGCGTCGAATCCTTGCCGGCGATGAACTGGAGGTCGTCGATCAGCAGCAGGTCGGCGGCGCGCAGCCGCTGCTTAAAGGCGAGCGTGTCTCGCGCGCGCAGCGCCGTCACGAACTCGAACATGAAGCGTTCGGCCGACATCGCGATCACGCACGCGCCGGGATTGGCGGCGAGGAAAGCGTGGCCGATCGCGTGCATCAGGTGGGTCTTGCCCTGCCCGGTGCCGCTGTGGAGGTAGAGCGGGCTGAAGCGCGGCGTGCCCGGCTCGGCCAGCGCCTTGGCGGCATTGAACGCGACTCGGTTCGAGGCATCGACGACGAAGCGGTCAAAGGTGAAGCGCGAATCGAGCAGCGGCGGCGGCACCGCGGCGGACGGCACAACCGCATGCAGCGGCGTCACATTATCGGCAGGCGCCGCCGGCTCGACCTTGAGCACCGCCGGCGCCGGGGCCTCGCGGCGAGTCTCGATCGCCACCGAGCGGACCTCGGGGATCAGCGCGCGGAATTCATGCAGCAGGCGTTCGGCATAATGGCTCTTGACCCAATTGGTCATGAACGCGCTGGGCAAAGCGAGGCGAATCGATTCGGCATCGCCGGTCTCGATCAGCGTCATCGGCTTGAGCCACTGGTCGAACAGCCGCGCGCCTGCCGAATCGCGCAGATGCCGCCGCACGCGCGCCCATGCCGCCGCGACGTCCTCGCTCCGATCCGCCAATGCTTCGCGTGCCGCCACCCGTTCCCTCTCCTGCTCCGGGCGCCCCTGCCCCTCGATCTCGCGCGGACAAAGCCGACCCGCAGCCGGAATCGACATCCGCCTGGCCCTGTCGCTGTCCAATGAGCCGCGAACGTGAACACTGTCGCGGCGGGACCCTGATTATGAAGAGTCGAGCGAGTCGATCAAGAGCGTCGGCTGTCAGATTTTTGAAATATTCCGGTTGACTCGGTTTCCGTCGCAGAAACGCGTCAACTATTTTACAAGCGCCTGATCACGCTTCGGAATTTGCCGGCATGCGGTCCCGGATCACGCGCGAATCGCGGCGAATCCTCGCTTTTCGAATATGACGCAGGTTAGTGATGCGGCCAACGAAAAGGGCTCGCCGGACGGTTGCCCGGCGAGCCCTTTTCGTGAGTGCCTGAGGGGGCGATCAGGCGAGCGCGGTCACTCGCTTGGTCAGCCGCGAGAACTTCCGCGCCGCGGTGTTCTTGTGCATGACGCCCTTGGCGACGCCGCGCGCGAGCTCGGGCTGGACCTGCGCCAGCGCGGCGGTCGCGGCCGCCTTGTCGCCCGCATCGAGCGCCGACTCGACCTTCTTGATGAAGGTGCGCAGCCGCGACACGCGGATGGAATTGATCGTCGCGCGACGCTCGTTGCGCCGAATACGCTTCTTCGCCTGTGGCGTGTTCGCCATGCCGTCCTCGAATAAACCGTCAATGAAAAAGGGCCGCAGAATCGCATCCGCGCCCCGTCAAGGCGGTGCCTCTAGCGAGATGCGGGCAGGCGGTCAACCTTGGAAGGGTTGTCTGTTGGCTTCGGCTGCGCCGAATCCGCGCCGGCACCAGCCCGCTCCCCCCACCCGACCTCCCAATCAGGATATTCTATGGGAGGACGGGTGGGGGAGCGGGCGTTGGAATGGCGCTGGAGGGCGGTGCCGCTTCAAACAAAGGATTTCGTGTGCAGCGGCTTGGCCTTGCGGGCGGCGCGGCGCATAAGCACATGCCCTTCGACCCGCGACGGCGGGCGACACGAGGATGTGATGACCGATTCGACCCCCGATACCCCGCTGCTCGACACGGTGACGACGCCGGCCGATCTGCGCCGGCTGAAGCCCGCCGAGCTCCGTCAGCTCGCCGACGAGCTGCGTGCCGAGACGATCTCGGCGGTCGGGGCGACGGGCGGGCACTTGGGATCGGGGCTCGGTGTCGTCGAGCTGACGACCGCGATCCATTACGTGTTCGATACGCCCGAGGACAAGCTCGTCTGGGACGTCGGCCATCAATGCTATCCGCACAAAATCCTGACCGGGCGGCGGAATCGAATCCGCACGCTGCGCCAGGGCGGCGGCCTTTCCGGCTTCACCAAGCGCAGCGAGAGCGAGTACGATCCGTTCGGCGCCGCGCACAGCTCGACCTCGATCTCGGCCGCGCTGGGCTTTGCGATCGCCAACAAGCTCGCCGACAAGCCCGGCAAGGCGATCGCGGTGATCGGCGACGGCGCGATGTCGGCGGGCATGGCCTATGAGGCGATGAACAACGCCGAAGCCGCGGGCAACCGGCTGATCGTCATCCTCAACGACAACGACATGTCGATCGCGCCGCCGGTCGGCGGGCTTTCGGCCTATCTCAGCCGGATCGTGTCGAGCCGCGAGTTCCTGAGCCTGCGTGATCTCGCCCGCAAGTTCGCGCGCCGGCTGCCGCGCCCCTTCTATTCCGCCGCGCGCAAGACCGACGAGTTCGCCCGCGGCATGACGATGGGCGGCACGTTGTTCGAGGAATTGGGCTTTTATTATGTCGGTCCGATCGATGGGCACAATCTCGATCACCTGATCCCGGTGCTGGAGAATGTCCGCGACGCCGAGGAAGGCCCGATCCTGGTCCATGTCGTGACCAAGAAGGGCAAGGGCTACGCGCCTGCCGAGAACGCCGCGGACAAATATCACGGCGTCCAGAAGTTCGACGTCATCACCGGTGCGCAGCACAAGGGGCCGCCGGGGCCGCCCAGTTACCAGAATGTGTTCGGCGAGACGCTCGCCAAGCTCGCCGACAGCGATCCGAAGATCTGTGCGATCACCGCCGCGATGCCCTCGGGCACCGGCGTCGACAAGTTCGCCGCCGCGCACCCCGATCGCGCCTTCGACGTCGGCATTGCCGAGCAGCATGCGGTGACCTTCGCCGCGGGCCTCGCCGCACAGGGAATGCGGCCGTTCTGCGCGATCTATTCGACCTTCCTGCAGCGCGCCTATGACCAGGTGGTGCACGATGTGGCGATCCAGAATTTGCCGGTGCGCTTCGCGATCGATCGCGCCGGGCTGGTCGGCGCCGACGGCGCGACGCATGCCGGCAGCTTCGACGTCACTTATCTTGCGACGCTCCCCAACATGGTGGTGATGGCGGCGGCCGACGAGGCCGAGCTGGTGCACATGACCTATACCGCCGCGCTCCACGATACCGGGCCGATCGCGCTGCGCTATCCGCGCGGCAGCGGCACGGGCGTGGCGCTCCCCGAGACGCCAGAGCGGCTCGAGATCGGCAGGGGCCGCATCGTCCGCCAGGGCAAAAAGGTGGCGATCCTGTCCCTGGGCACGCGGCTCGGTGAGGCGATCAAGGCGGCCGAGGCGCTCGATGCGCGCGGCCTCTCGACCACCGTCGCCGACCTGCGCTTCGCCAAGCCGCTCGACGAGGAACTGATCCGCAAGCTCGTCACCACTCACGAAGTGGCGGTGACGATCGAGGAAGGCGCGATCGGCGGCCTCGGCGCACATGTGCTGACCTTCGCCAGCGACGAAGGGCTGATCGACGCCGGTCTCAAGCTCCGCACGATGCGCCTGCCCGACATCTTCCAGGACCAGGACAAGCCCGAGCAGCAATATGAAGAAGCCGGGCTCGACGCCGCGCATATCGTCGAGACGGTGCTGAAGGCGCTCCGCCACAATTCGGACGGGGTGGCGGAGGCGTCGGCCTAAGCGCCGCCGGGGCGACACCTATCCGGTTTGTCGCACCCATCACGCACCTCAACCGTCACCCCGGACTTGTTCCGGGGTCCACCGCGCCGCGAACTCGGACCCGACGGACGTGCGGCACAGTGGATGCCGGAACAAGTCCGGCATGACGTGGTGCGTTAATCGCGCCTGCCCAGCCCGCTCAATCTGCGAACAGCAGCACCGGGGTTTCGAGCAGCTTCTTCACCGCCTGGACGAAGCTCGCCGCGTCCCAGCCGTCGACGACGCGATGGTCGCAGCTGATCGACAAGTTCATCAGCTTGGCGTGGACGATGTCGTCGCCCTGGAAGATCGGGCGCTCGACGATCTTGTTGGGGCCGATGATCGCGACCTCAGGCCGGTTGATCACCGGCGTCGTCGCGATGCCGCCGAGCGGGCCCAAGGAGGTGACGGTGAGGGTCGAGCCCGACAGTTCCTCCGACTTGGCCTTGCCGGTGCGCGCGGCTTCGGCGAGGCGGCCGATCTCGCTGGCGAGCTGCCAGACATTCCTCTCCTGCGCGTCGCGGATCACCGGGACCATGAGCCCGGCGTCGGTCTGCGTCGCCATGCCGAGATGGATGCTCCCGTGGCGCGTCACCACGCCAGCCTCGTCGTCGTAGCGGGCGTTGATCATCGGAAAATCGGGAATCGTGCGGCAGATCGCAACGATCAGGAAGGGCAGCATCGTGAGCTTCGGCCGGCTGCCGCGATTGGCGTTAAGGTCGGCGCGCATCGCTTCCAATGCGGTGACGTCGATTTCCTCGACATAGGTGAAGTGCGGGATCGCGCGCTTCGACGCCGCCATGTTCTCGGCGATGCGGCGGCGCATGCCGATGACCTTGACCGGCTCGTCGGGGCGTGCGCGGCTGGCGTGCGGCGGGTGGTAGCCCTCGCCCGCGCCATAGCGGAGGAAGGCATCGAGATCGGCGTGGCGGAGGCGGTCGCCCTCCGCTGGCTTCACCTGCGCGAGATCGATGCCGAGATCGCGCGCCCGGGCGCGGACCGCGGGGGAGGCAAGAACAGACCTCTCAACTTCATCCTTGGTCTTCCCCGGCGAAGGCCGGGGGCCAGTATCGGCGTCATTAGTAACGGAGGGCTGCGCATCTTTGCGGGCGTCCCTCAACTGGACCCCGGCCTTCGCCGGGGAAGGAGATTCCCCAGTCACCTCGGGCTTGCCCGGCGTTTCCGCCTCGACCTGTTCCTCGACCTCCTCGTGGCGCATTTCATCCGCTGGTTCGGTAGCGGCGTCTCCCTCGGTCTCGATCACCACCAGCGCCGAGCCGATCGACACCTGGTCGCCGACCTCGCCGGCCAGCTCGACCACCGTGCCCGACACCGGCGATTCCATCTCTACCGTCGCCTTGTCGGTCATCATGTCGGCGATCTGCTGGTCTTCCTCGACCCGATCGCCGATCTTGACGTGCCAGGCGACAATCTCGGCCTCTGAAATGCCTTCGCCGATATCGGGCAGCTTGAACGTGAAACGGGCCATCTCAGGCGTCCTTCATGATCTTCTTGAGCGCCTCGCCGATACGGACCGGGCCGGGGAAATAGGCCCATTCGAGGCTGTGGGGATAGGGCGTGTCGAAGCCGGTGACGCGCTCGATCGGAGCTTCGAGATGATAGAAGCAGCGTTCCTGGACGAGCGCGGAGAGCTCGGCGCCGAAGCCCGAGGTGCGAGTCGCTTCGTGGACGATCATGCAGCGGCCGGTCTTGCGAACCGATTCCTCGATCGTGTCGATGTCGAGCGGCACCAGGCTGCGCAGGTCGATGATCTCGGCATCGACGCCGGCTTCCTCGACCACCGAGCGGACGACATGGACCATCGTGCCATAGGCGAGCACGGTCAGCGCCTCGCCGGCGCGCACCACCTTCGCCTTGCCGAGCGGGATGCGGTAATAGCCGGTCGGCACCTCGCCGCCGGGATGGCCCGACCAGTTCTTCGCCGGGCGGTCCCAATGGCCGTCGAACGGGCCGTTATAGATGCGCTTGGGCTCGAAGAAGATCGTCGGATCATTGTCCTCGATCGCGGCAATCAGCAGGCCCTTGGCGTCATAGGGCGTCGAGGGGATCACCGTCTTCAGCCCTGAGACGTGGGTGAAGATGCCCTCGGGCGATTGCGAGTGCGTCTGGCCGCCGAAAATGCCGCCGCCGAACGGGCTGCGCACGGTGATCGGCGCGGTGAACTCGCCGGCCGAACGGTAGCGCAGGCGCGCCGCTTCGGAGACGAGCTGGTCGAGCGCGGGATAGATGTAATCGGCGAACTGGATTTCGGGGACCGGGCGCAAGCCGTACGCCCCCATGCCGACCGCAACGCCGATGATGCCGCATTCGGTGATCGGCGTGTCGAACACGCGGGTCTTGCCGTATTTGGCCTGCAGCCCCGCCGTCGCGCGGAACACGCCGCCGAAAAAGCCGACATCCTCGCCCATGACGATGACGTCGGGATCGCGCGCCATCATCACGTCCATCGCCGAGTTGATCGCCTGGATCATGTTCATGCGCACGGTGTCGCCCTCGTGGTCCGGCGTCGGGGCGATGCGGGGGTCTTCGGTTTCGAGGGCGGTCATGCGTAAAAGTCCGTATTCGCCCAGCCGTCATGCCGGACTTGTTCCGGCATCCACCGTCCCGCGAGAGCCGCGGCCGCTTGGTTTGCGGCTCGGTGGACCCCGGAACAAGTCCGGGGTGACGGTGCGGGGTTGGTGGCGATGTCGCGTACCATCACTTGCGCGCCCATGGGCGACCGCTCGCCTCTTCCTCGTCCAGCATCTGTTGCTGCTGCTCGCGCAGATGCCACGGCATCTCCTCGTAAACCCCCTCGAACAAGGTATCGAGCGGCTGGTGGAGGCCGTGGCCGAGGATGCCGTTCTTCTCGGCCTCCTTCTGCGCGGCGCGGACCATTTCGGCGAGTTCCTTGTCCATCGCCTGCTGGCGCTCCTCGTCCCATTCGCCGAGCTGGATCAAATGGTCCTTCAGCCGCGTGATCGGATCGCCCAGCGGCCACGCCGTCGGTTCGCCCGCCGAACGATATTGGGTCGGATCGTCCGAGGTCGAATGACCCTCGGCGCGATAGGTGAAATGTTCGATCAGCGTCGGGCCCTGATTGGTCCGCGCGCGCTCGGCGGCCCATTGCGTCGCGGCATAGACCGCCAACGCATCGTTGCCGTCGACGCGCAGACCGGCGATGCCGTAGCCGATCGCGCGCGCTGCGAAGGTGGTCGCCTCGGCCCCGGCAAAGCCCGAGAAGGAGCTGATCGCCCATTGATTGTTGACGACGTTGAGGATCACCGGCGCGCGATAGACGCTGGCGAAGGTGCAGGCCGAGTGGAAGTCGCCCTCCGCGGTCGAGCCCTCGCCGCACCAGGTCGCGGCGATGCGCGTGTCGCCCTTGGCGGCGCTCGCCATCGCCCAGCCGACCGCCTGGGGATATTGCGTCGCGAGGTTGCCCGAGATCGAGAAGAAGCTGCCCGCCTTGGTCGAATACATGATGGGCAATTGCTTGCCCTCGAGCCGGTCGCCCTTGTTCGAATAGACCTGGTTCATCATGTCGATGAGGTCCCAGTCGCGCGCGATCAGCAGACCCTGCTGGCGGTAGCTCGGGAAGCACATGTCGTCGCGGTCGAGCGCGAAGGCGGCGGCGACCGCGACGGCCTCTTCGCCGGTGGACTTCATGTAGAAGCTGGTCTTGCCCTGCCGCTGGGCGCGGAACATGCGCTCGTCATAGGCGCGGGTCAGCGCCATCGCGCGGAGCATGCGGCGCAGCATGTCGGGCGAGAGCTTGGGATCCCATGGCCCGACCGCCCGGCCCTCGTCATCGAGCACTCGGACGAGCGTATAGGCGAGATCGGTGAAGCCCTGCGCGTCATCGGCGGTGTCGGGGCGCCGCGCGGCGCCGGCGGGCGGCACCTCGACATCGGCGAAATCGACCGCGTCGCCGGGCCGGAACTTGGGCTCCGGCACATGCAGCGACAGCGGTTTCAAATTGGCGCGCGTTTCGCTTGCCATGCTCTCTCCAGCCTCGAAGCGCCCCGCGTCTGAAGAGAATACGCGGAATCGCCTTTCGCGGCCTTGTTATAAAATTTCAACGGCCGTGGCGAGTCCCCGGAGAAAAAATATGTCAGCCTGGCTGGCCTAACTGCCGGCGAGCCTCACACCGCTTCCACCACCTGCTCGATCGCGCCGAAGATCGAATGGTGGTGGTCATCCTCGGCCCAGATGCGCACGGTGTCGCCCGCCTTGAGGAACCCCGTCGCGGGTTTGCCGTCGCGGATCGTCTCGACCGTGCGAACCTCGGCGAGGCACGAATAGCCGACGCCGCCATCGGCGATCGGCTTGCCCGGGCCGCCATCGGCGTCGCGGTTCGAGACGGTGCCCGAGCCGACGATCGTCCCCGCGCCGAGCTTGCGGCTCTTGGCGGCGTGCGCGACGAGCGTGCCGAAGTCAAAGGTCATGTCCTCGCCGGCGTCAGCGCGGCCGAAGGGCTCGCCGTTGAGGTCGACCATCAGCTTGCGGTGGAGCTTGCCGTCCCTCCACCAATCGCCGAGCCCATCGGGGGTGACGAACACCGGCGAGAAGGCGCTCGCCGGCTTCGACTGGAAGAAGCCGAAGCCCTTGGCGAGCTCGCCCGGAATGAGGTTGCGCAAGCTGACGTCGTTGGTGAGGCCGACCAGCAGGATCGCGCCGAGCGCCTGCTCCCGGTTCGCGCCGAGCGGCACGTCCCCGGTGACGACCACCACCTCGGCCTCGAGGTCGCAGCCCCAGGCCTCGTCCTTGAGCGGGATGGGATCGCGCGGCCCCAGGAAGCCGTCCGAACCGCCCTGATACATCAGCGGATCGTGCCAGAAGCTCTCGGGCATCTCCGCATTGCGCGCCTGTCGCACCAGCGCGACGTGATTCACATAGGCCGAGCCGTCGGCCCATTGATAGGCTCGCGGCAGCGGCGCGGCGGCGTCATGCTCGTGGAAACGCTCGCGTGGAATCGCCGCATGCTCCAGATCGGTGGCGAGGTTGCGCAGGTCAGGTTCGACGCGCGCCCAATCGTCGAGCGCGGCCTGCAGCGTCGGCGCGATATGCCCGGCATCGGCATACCAGGCGAGATCGTTCGAAACGACGACGAGCCTGCCGTCGCGGCCGTGCTTCAAGCTGGCAAGTTTCATGGGGTCTCCTGGTGGTGTGGTGACAGCAGCCGCCAATACGAATCCTCTTCCTTCCGTTCGTGCTGAGCGAAGTCGAAGCACATGGTGGAAACCCGCCCTTCGACTTCGCTCAGGGCGAACGGGGATGGTTGGACGCGGCTCACCCCATGGATCATAGCCGGATCGGGCTGCGCCGCGATAGTGACCCATGAGACAGATCGATAACGGATGATTATCCGACGAGGCGCGGCAACAGAACGCCGCCAATTCGGAGCCGTTTTGGGTGGTGGGGACGGCACCGGGACGACACCTCGGCCCGATGCGCAACCGCCCTGACAACCACCTCTATTACGGCGACAATCTCGACGTGCTGCGCGAGCATGTGCCCGATGCCAGCATCGACCTCATCTATCTCGACCCGCCGTTCAACTCGAACGCCAATTACAACATCCTGTTCAAGTCACCCGGGGGCAGCTCGTCCGATGCGCAGATCGAGGCGTTCGAGGACACCTGGCACTGGAACGACCATGCCGAGGATGCCTTCGATCAGGTGGCGCGGAGCGGCCACACCAAGGCGTTCGATCTGCTCAACGCGATGCGGTCCTTCCTCGGCGAGAACGACATGATGGCGTATCTCGCGATGATGGCGATCCGCCTGATCGAGCTCCACCGCGTGCTGAAGCCGAGCGGCAGCCTCTATCTCCACTGCGATCCGACCGCGAGCCATTACCTCAAGCTGCTGCTCGACGGGGTGTTCGGGGCGGACCGGTATCTGAACGAAATCATCTGGCGCCGCACGACCAGCCACAATTCGGCCAACCGCTATGGCAAAATCGCCGACACGCTGCTGTTCTACGCCAAGACGGGCGATTGGGTCTGGAACGACATCAGGACCGAATATAGCGAAGCGCAACTGAGCCGATACCAGGATGACGGCGACGGCCGCCTCTATCGGGCCGAGAATCTGACGGCCGACCGGCGCAATTCCGATTCGGGCAAGTTCGATTGGCGCGGAACCATGCCGCCGCCGACGCGCGGCTGGGCCTATTCTCTCGAACAACTGGAAACCTGGTGGCACGAGGGGCGTATCCTAACGCGCCGAGACGGCTCTCCTCGGATGGACGGCCTCAAGGTTTATCTTGAAGGCTTGGAGGGCCAGAAGCTGCAATCGGTGTGGACCGACATTCCCCGGATCGGCAACACCGCGGCGGAACGCCTAGGCTACCCGACGCAAAAGCCGATCGCGTTGCTTGAGCGTATCATTGCCCAATCCTCACCGCGGGAAGGCTCGGTCCTCGACCCTTTCTGCGGCTGCGGCACCGCGATCCATGCGGCGCAGAAGCTCGATCGGCAATGGATCGGGATCGACGTGACCCACCTCGCCATCTCGCTGATCGAGAAGCGGATGAAGGCCGCCTTCCCCGGCATCATATTCACCGTCGAGGGCACGCCCAAGGACCTCGCCTCGGCCGAGGACCTCGCCGCGCGCGACAAATACCAGTTCCAATGGTGGGCGGTGTCGATGGTCGATGCGATGCCCTATGGCGGCAGGAAGAAGGGCGCCGACGGCGGCATCGACGGCGTGATCTACTTCAAGCCCGACGGCAAGCGCACCGAAAAGGCACTCGTTTCGGTCAAGGGCGGCGACAACGTCGGCGTGCAGATGATCCGCGACCTCCATTCGGCGATGGAGCGCGAGAAGGCGCCGATCGGCGTGTTCATCACCAAGGCGCTGCCGACCACGCCGATGGAGCGCGAGGCTGCCGCGGTCGGCCGCTTCGAGGACGGCTTCGGCCGCACCTGCCCGCGGCTGCAAATCCTGACGCTCGCCGAGCTGTTCCAGGGCCGCAAGCCGGACATCCCCTATGTTGATCCCGGCGCGGCGTTCCGGAAGGCGGCGCGCGAGGACACGGCACGGCAGGCGCAGTTGCTCTGACCCCCTTTCGTCGCGCGACACCGGCTCCTATGTCGCTTCCAACAGCCCCCGCGCTCGTCGCGCCCATCGTGCTGCCCGTCTTTCCTTTTTCGCGCGTCGGGAGTAAGGCTCCGCGGCTTTTTCACGCGCGCTTCACTCAAGGGGTTTTGTTTGGCCAAGGAAGAACTTCTCGAAATGCGGGGGCAGATCGTCGAGCTGCTGCCCAATGCCATGTTCCGCGTCCGGCTGGAGAATGATCACGAAATTCTCGGCCACACCGCCGGCAAGATGCGCAAGAACCGCATCCGCGTGCTGGTCGGCGACGAGGTACTCGTCGAGCTGACGCCCTATGATCTGACCAAGGGCCGCATCACCTATCGCTTCATGCCCGGCCGCGGCGGGCCGCCGCCGCGCGCCTGATCGCCGCCGCTCGGCATCGCTAGCCGCCGGCATGACTCTTATCCTCGCGTCCACCTCGCCGCGCCGTCGCGACCTGCTCGCCCGGCTGGGGGTGACGCCCGACCGTATCGCCGCGCCCGATATCGACGAGACGCCGCTCGCCGGCGAGCTGCCGCGCGCCTATGCGCTGCGGCTCGCCGAGGCCAAAGCGCGCGCGGTGCCGCACGCGCTCGGCGACGTGATCCTCGCCGGCGACACGACGATCGCGCTCGGCCGCCGCATCCTGCCGCCGGCCGATGACGAAGCGGTCCAGCGCCGGCTGCTGGCGCTGCTCTCGGGCCGGCGCCATCATTGCCTCTCCGCGGTATGCGTGATCGACGGCGAAGGCCGCGCCCGCACCCGCCTTGCCGACACGATCGTCGCCTTCAAGCGGCTGAGCGAGGCCGAAATCGACCGCTACGTCGCCTGCGGCGAGGGGCTGGGCAAGGCCGGCGGCTACGCCATCCAGGGCCGCGCCGAAGCGTTCGTGCGGTTCCTGTCGGGCAGCCATTCGGGCGTGGTCGGCCTGCCGCTGTTCGAGACGCGCGCGCTGCTCGAAGCCTCGGGCGTGCCGCTTGGCTGAATGGCTCTACGAGGCCGGGATCGGCGAGGCGCGCGCGGCGCTGGTCGATAAGGGCACGATCACCGTCGCCCGGATCGAGCGCGACGAGGATCGCCCGCGGGTCGGCGCGGTGCTGCCGGCGCGGTTGACCGAGATCACCGTCAAGGGCCGTGAGGGCGTGGTGTTGCTGGCGGGCGGCGGCGAGGCGCTATTGGCACCGCTACCTGCCGGGATAACCCAAGGCGCGGCGCTGCTGGTCGAGATCGTCCGCCTCGCGCTGCCCGAGCGCGGCCGCGCCAAGCGCCCCCGCGCCATGCCCGCCGCCGAGGGCGCGGTCGAGCGCGACGGCCCCGATCTGCTCGCGCGGATCGGCGCGAGCGGCTTGCCGGTGCGGCAGCTCAGGGCGCACCAGCCCGACGAACTCGAAGCCGCCGGCTGGTCGGAGGTGATCGAGCAAGCGGCGACCGGCGAGATCGCCTTTGCCGGCGGCGCGCTGCGGCTGTCGCTGACCCCGGCGATGACGCTGATCGATGTCGCCGGCGCGCCGCCGCTCGACCGCCTCGCCGTCGCCGCCGCCGAAGCCGCGGCGCGGGCGATCGTCCGGCTCGGCATCGGCGGCTCGATCGGCATCGACTTCCCGACGCTCGAAGGCCGCGCCGCCCGGCAGGCGGTGGCGCAAGCGATCGACGCCGCTTTGCCGCAACCATTCGAGCGCACCGCGATGAACGGCTTCGGCTTCCTCCAGATCGTCTGTCGCCGCCGCCGGCCGTCGCTCCCCGAGCTGTGCCGCGACGATCCCCACGGCATGGCGGTGCGCGCGCTGCTCCGCCGGCTCGAGCGCACGCCGCCGCCCGGCGAGCGCCTCGTGCGGCTGCCGCCCGCCCAGCTTGCGCTGATTCGAGCGCGGCCGGACTGGATCGCGGAACTTCGTCGCCGCACCGGCGTCGAGACGCTTTTCGAGGAGCGCTGACTCGCCATGGCCAAGCCCGATTCTTGCCCGATCTGCGGCAAGCCGACCGCGCCCGATTTCGCGCCCTTCTGCAGCCGCGGTTGCAAGGACCGCGACCTGCTCAAGTGGCTCGGCGAAGGCTATCGCCTGCCCGGCTCAGCCCTAAGCGAAAATGCCGCGAACGGGCTGGACAGCGGCGAGGACCGCGACTAAAGCGCGCCTCTCTTGATCGATGGCCATCGGTCGAGTGCCCAGGTAGCTCAGTTGGTAGAGCATGCGACTGAAAATCGCAGTGTCGGTGGTTCGATCCCGCCCCTGGGCACCATTTCCCCATCTACGGTTCGATCCCGCACGCTGAAGCAGGCATCCACTTCGGCGAGCGAACGCCCCGTTATCGCGAGTCGGCGCCGCGGTCTCCGCCGCCCTGCTGCCCGCGCGACCACATCATGCGGCCGCCGACCCAGGTCTGCTCGACCTTGATGTTGCGGAGCTGGCTGGGGCTGGCGAGCGTCGGGTCGGCGTCGACGATGATGAAATCGGCCCATTCGCCCGGCGCCAGCGTGCCGTATTGATCCTCGGAAAAGCTCGCATAGGCGGCGCCCTGCGTATAAGCGCGCCAGGCCTGCTCACGAGTGATGCGCTGCTGCGGCTGCCAGCCGCCGAACGGCAAGTCGTTGGCGTCCTGCCGGGTGAATGCCGCCGCCCAGCCGTGGAACGGATTGAAATCGTCGTTGGGATAGTCCGATCCGAACGCCAGCGGCACATGATTGTCGAGCATCGACTTCCAGGCATAGGCCCCCGCCAGCCGGTCCGGCCCCAGCCGCGCCTCGGCCATGTGCATATCGGACACCGCATGGATCGGCTGCATCGAGGCGATCGTGCCGTGCTGGGCAAATTTCGGCAGGTCGGCCGGATCGACGATCTGCGCATGCTCGATCCGCCAGCGGCGGTCGCCCTTGTAGGTGTCGGAGAGCGCGTCGATCGCGCTCAGCACTTCTGCATTGGCCTTGTCGCCGATCGCATGGACGGCGACCTGGAAGCCGTCCATCGCCGCGCGGCTCATCGTGTTGCGCAGCTGGTCGTCGGTCAGCAGGCAGCTCCCCGAATTCTTCGGATCGTCGGCATAAGGCGCCTTGAGGCACGCGCCGCGCGAGCCGAGCGCGCCGTCGGCGAACACCTTGACGCCGACCATCTTGAGCTTGCCGTCGTAGAGCCAGGGAGAGGGGCCGCTGCCCGCGGTGAGGTTGGCGGTCTCGATGCTGTCGGCATAGCTGACGATGCGCATCCGCAACTGGCCGGCATCGCCGGCGCGGCGCATCGTCAGCCAGTCGGGCAAAGTCGTGCGCATGTCGTCGGTCGCGGTGATGCCGTTCGAGAGCAGCAATTGCTGCGCCTTGATGAAGGCGAGGTCGCGCTCGCGCGCCAGCGGCTGCGGCAGCGCCTTCTCGATCATCGCCCGCGCGGCATCGACGAACACGCCGTCGACGATCTGTCCGCCCGGCGGCGCCTTGGTCGCGGAGGTGATCCCGGCCGCCTTCATCGCCGCCGAATTGACCCACACCGCATGGCTGTCGATGCGATCGAGCACCACCGGGCGATCGCTCACCACCGAATCGAGATCGGCCGCCGTCGGAAAATGGCCGAGCCCCCAGAGCTCCTGGTTCCAGCCGCCGCCGATGATCCACTTCCTGTCGGGATTGGCGGCGACATAGGCGGCGATCTTCGCCTTCGCCTCGGCGAGCGAATGCGTGTCGGAAAGGTCGACCTCCATGCTGCGGAAGCCCAGATCCATGATGTGCCCGTGCGCGTCGATGAAGCCCGGCAGCATCACACGCCCATGCATGTCGGTGCGCCAATCGAGCTTTTCCGGCCGTTTGTCGCGATCGCCGAGCAGCTTGGTGATCTTGCCCTCGGGCGTCATCAAGAGGCCGGTGAAGTGGATCACCTTGCCGTCGCGATCGAGCGCGATGCCGTCGACATTGTCGATCAGCGCATCGGCCAGCGCGGGGCTGGCGGCAAGCAGCGCGACGGCGGCCGCAAGCGCCACCGTCACCCCGGACTTGTTCCGGGGTCCACCGCGCCTCAAACTCAGGCGCCGCGGTTCTCGCTGCTCGGTAGATGCCGGAACAAGTCCGGCATGACGGGGAGGATTCGCTTCGCCGGTCGTCGATCGTGCCATATGCGGCAAGCGCATAAGGCGTGTTTCCCCGCGGCGCCAGATGGTCTAGGCCGCAAGCGCACCGTTCGTGCCGAGCCTGTCGAAGCACGATTTGGAAACCGATCCGGTGAATCATGTGCAAGCGCCCGTCGACAGGCTCAGGGCGAACGGGACCTTTAAATGGCAAGCCACGCGTCAGTCGAACAGTCCACCCCCCTCCCCGTCACCATCGACGATGTCCGCGCCGCTTATGCCCGCATTCGCGACTCGATCGTGCACACGCCGACCCTGGTCAGCCGCACGCTCTCCGACCTCACCGGGGCGACGGTCTATCTCAAGTTCGAGAACCTGCAGTTCACCGCCGCCTACAAGGAACGCGGCGCGCTCAACACCTTGCTCCAGCTCGATGAGGCAGCGCGCGCCAAAGGCGTCATCGCCGCCTCGGCGGGCAACCATGCGCAGGGCCTTGCCTATCACGCGAACCGGCTCGGCATCCGCTCGGTGATCGTCATGCCGACCACGACCCCGACGGTGAAGGTCACCCAGACCGAAGGCCATGGCGCCGAGGTCGTCCTCCACGGCGACACGTTCGACGCCGCCTACGCCCATGCCCGCCAGCTCGAGGCCGAGCGCGGCTTCACCTTCGTCCACCCCTTCGACGATCCGCGGATCATCGCCGGCGCGGGCACCGTCGCGCTCGAAATGATCGAGGACGTGCCGGCGATCGACACCTTCATCACCCCGATCGGCGGCGGCGGCTTGATCTCGGGCATGTCGACCGTGGCCAAGGCGGCCGGCCACCCGATCGAGGTGATCGGCGTCGAGGCCGAATTGTTCCCGTCGATGTTCAACCGTCTAAACGGCACCCAGATGGCCTGCGCGGGCGACACGCTGGCCGAGGGCATCGCCGTCAAGGAACCCGGCGGGCTCACGGCGCGAATGGTCGAGGCGCAGGTCGACGACATCGTGCTGGTCAGCGAGCGGAGCCTGGAGGAAGCCGTCAGCCTGCTCCTCCAGATCGAAAAGACCGTGGTCGAGGGCGCCGGCGCCGCGGGCATGGCCGCACTCCTCGCCTATCCCGAGCGCTTCAAGGGCAAGACCGTGGGCGTAGTTCTGTGCGGCGGCAATATCGATACGCGGCTGCTCGCCAACGTGCTGCTGCGCGATCTTGCGCGCTCGGGGCGCCTTGCCCGCTTGCGCATTCGCCTGCAGGACCAGCCAGGCGCGCTCTACAATGTCGCGCGGATATTCGACCAGCAGCGCGCCAATATCATTGAGGTGTATCACCAGCGCGTGTTCACTTCGCTGCCGGCCAAGGGGCTAATCACCGATATCGAGTGCGAAACGCGCGGTCGCCCGCATCTCGATCGGCTGATTCAGGCGCTGCGCGACGCGCATTACGAGGTCAGCCAGGTCGAGCTGGCGTAATTTGGTTTGTCACGGCGCCGGCCACGATTAATGTGACGAATCGAATCGCTGGCGAGACGAACCGAGTCGCCGATTCCTGTGCAAGACGCGCGCAATGGGTTACACATTGCCGGCATTGGAAATCTCCCGAGATCGCCTCGGCGCCCGTTCAGGGATTTCTTCAGTATCAGTGAGCCCTCGGGTCGCACCGGGGCGTCGAGGCGATACCCCCACACACCGATTACGGGCTGCGTCCGCGCGGCACCGACGCCGGCGTTAACCTACAATCGTGGTAAACCGCCTTTTCATCACATATTGCATGATTCATATTAGTCGCCGGGCGCCGCAATCCCGCGGCGACGGCAGGAGGCAGGAATCATGACGGCGCCGTTTCGCTTTCCGCGATTCTTCGTCACCAGCCCCTCGCCCTGCCCCTATCTGCCCGGCCGCCAGGAGCGGAAGGTGTTCACCGAGCTCGCGGGGCCCCATGCCGGCGAACTCAACGACGCGCTCGGCCGGATCGGTTTCCGGCGCAGCCAGGCAGTCGCTTACCGGCCGAGCTGCGCGGGCTGCTCGGCCTGCGTTTCGGTTCGAGTCGTCGCGGGCGAATTTCACCCCAATGCCAGCCAGCGCAAGCAGCTGAAGCGCAACGACGACCTCGAAGTCACCGCCTGCCGGCCATGGGCGACCGAGGAGCAATTCCAGCTGCTGCGCCGCTATCTCGCCGCGCGGCATCCGGGCGGCGGCATGGCCGGAATGGACGAGAGCGACTATGCCGACATGGTCGAGCACAGCCCGGTCACTTCGTTCGTCGTCGAATATCGCGAGCCCAGCGTCGCGGGCCGCCGCGGCCGCCTCATCGGCGCTTGCCTGACCGACCAGCAGGCCGACGGCCTGTCGATGATCTACAGCTTCTTCGCCGCCGACCATGCGACACGCAAGGGGCTGGGCAACGTCATCATCATGGATCACATCCTGCGCGCCCGCTCGGTCGGGCTGCCCTATGTCTATCTCGGCTACTGGATCCAGGGATCGCCGCGGATGGCGTACAAGACGCGGTATCGCCCGATCGAGATGCTCGGCCCCAAGGGCTGGCAGCTGATGCCCGAAGAGGCCGCCGCGCAGCCGGTCAGCGACGCCGTGCAGCGCGCGATCGAGAACGAGCTGGCCTGATCCGCCTTCAGGTAAATCAGAGGGCGTTTCCCCGTTCGCCCTGAGCCTGTCGAAGGGCGCCGTGCCGCAATCGCGCTTCGACAGGCTCGGCACGAACGGCCGACTGATGCTCGGTATTCGGAGATCAGCCCTCGGGCTGATCGTCTGCGACAGCAGTATCGAGGAACCAGGCCTCGACCGGCCCGGTCAGCTTGATCGTCAGCGGCTGGCCATGGCGATCGACCTTCTTGCCCAAGGCGACGCGAATCCAGCCTTCGGAGATCGAATATTCCTCGACATCGGTGCGCTCGCTTCCCTTGAAGCGGATGCCGATGCCGCGTTCGAGCACCGCCTGGTCGAAATGCGGGCTGCGCGGGTTGATCGAGAGATGATCGGGCGGGGTATCGTTGCTGTCGGTCATGGCGCGCGCTCATGACGCAAAATGCGCGCCCGCGCAAAAGGAAAGCGGCGCGGACTCACGCCCGCGCCGCCACTTCCCGTCATCTGTTCAGCGGCAGACCTGCACGCGCACGTTCTCGCCGTAATAGGGATCCCAGCGCCACTGGCTCCAGCACCGCGGGCGATAATCGTAGCGATATTCGTAAACCGTGGGCGGCGGAGGCGGCGCATAATAGTCGTCGTCGTAATAATAACGATCGCGATTATTGGACGCGATCGCCGCGCCGACGCCCAGGCCGACAAGACCGCCGAGCAACGCCGCGCTGGTGCGGCCGCCGTGGTGATAATGATGATAGCCATGATAACCGCCATGCCAGCGCTGCGCCTGGGCGGGCGCCGCGCCGAGGCCGATCGCGGTCGCGCCGAGCGCGAGGCCAAGGCCAGCCTTCTTCACAAACGTCTTCATCTCGAACCTCCAATCACGCGCGAGTCCGAATCGACACGCATGATAAACGCGTAAAGCCGGCTCACTGTTTCCTTTCTGGACGAGTCGTGCTGAACTCGCGCGGAATGGCGCGTTAAGCGCGCGTCTAGCCTGAGGAAGCTCCCCGAAATGGCCTATTGGCTGCTGCGATCCGAACCCGAGACCTATGGCTGGGACGATCTCGTCCGCGATTCGGCGACCGAGTGGGACGGCGTGCGCAATTATACCGCACGCAATTTCATCAAGGAGATGAAGACGGGCGACCGGGCGCTGTTCTACCATTCGGGCAAGCAGAAAGCCGCGGTCGGGACGATGGAGATCACCCGCGCCTGGCGCCCCGACGGCGACAAGGACGAATGGGCGAGCGTCGCGGTCAAGCCGCTCGAGCCGCTGCCCGAGCCGGTCACCCTCGCCGCGATCAAGGCCGAGCCGCGACTCGCCAATCTCGAAGTGTTGCGCCAGAGCCGCCTTTCGGTCACCCCGATCCGCAATGCCGAATGGCAGGTGCTGATGGAGATGGGCGGCCTTACCAAGGCCGGGTGACGGCCGCAGCCAAAAGACTCCTTCCCCCTCGCAATGCCGGAACCGCGACCCCATCTGGCGCGCTTCACGAGATGAACCGCTCTAGGGGATTTCATGGCTGACAGCGAAACGCCGGCGCACAAGCTGCAGGTCGCCAATGCGCGGCCCGAGGATTCGGGGCGCGGCCTCGCGCATCTGCCGCGCGCGATGATGGGCGCGCTCGGGCTCGCCGAGGGCGACGTCATCGAGATCGTCGGCAAGCGGACCACGCCGGCCCGCGCAGTCTTCCCTTATGCCGAGGACGAGGGGCTGGAGATCGTCCGCCTCGACGGCCTGCAGCGCGCCAATGCCGGCGCCGGCTCGGGCGAGTTCGTCGAAATCCGCCGCGCTGAATCGAAGCCCGCGCAACGCGTCGTCTTTGCGCCCGCGCAGCAGAATCTGCGGCTGCAAGGTTCGTCCAACGCCTTGAAGCGCACCTTTGTCGGCCGGCCCTTGTGCCAGGGCGACGTGGTGGCGACCGCCGGGCAGCAGCGCGTCGAGAACATCCCGCCCAACGTCCAGCAATTCCTGCGCGCGCCGGCTTATGCGCTGCAGGAAATTCGCCTCGCCGTGGTGGCGACGGCGCCCAAGGGCATCGTCCATATCGACGAGACGACCGAGGTCGAGCTGCGCCCCGAATATGAGGAGCCGCAACAGGCGCGCCGCGCCGACGTCACCTATGACGATATCGGCGGCATGGCCGGCACGATCGACCAGCTGCGCGAGATGGTCGAGCTGCCGCTGCGCTATCCCGAATTGTTCCAGCGCCTCGGCGTCGATCCGCCCAAGGGCGTTCTGCTCCACGGCCCGCCCGGCACGGGCAAGACGCGGCTCGCGCGCGCTGTCGCCAACGAATCGGCGGCGGAATTCTACCTCATCAACGGCCCCGAGATCATGGGCTCGGCTTATGGCGAATCCGAGCAGCGGCTGCGCAGCGTGTTCGAGGAAGCCGCCAAGAACGCGCCGTCGATCGTCTTCATCGACGAGATCGATTCGATCGCGCCCAAGCGCGGTCAGGTTTCCGGCGAGGCGGAAAAGCGCCTCGTCGCCCAGCTGCTGACGCTGATGGACGGGCTCGAGGCGCGTGCCAATCTCGTCGTCATCGCCGCGACCAACCGGCCCGAGGCGATCGACGAGGCGCTGCGCCGCCCCGGCCGCTTCGATCGCGAGATCATCGTCGGCGTTCCCGACGAGCGCGGGCGGCGCGAGATCCTCGGCATCCACACGCGCGGCATGCCGCTCGGCGACAAGGTCGATCTCGACGCGCTCGCGCGCACCACCTACGGCTTCGTCGGCGCCGATCTTGCCGCGCTGACCCGCGAGGCGGCGATCGAGGCGGTGCGGCGCATCATGCCGCGATTGAACCTCGAAGACGGGACCATTCCGCCCGAGGTGCTCGACGACCTCTCGGTGACCCGCGAGGACTTCATGGAAGCGCTGAAGCGAGTCCAGCCCTCGGCGATGCGCGAGGTGATGGTCCAGGCGCCGCAAGTCCGCTGGGAGGATGTCGGCGGGCTCGACCAGGCGCAGGAGCGCTTGAAGGAAGGCGTCGAGCTGCCGCTCAAGGACCCCGACGCGTTCCGTCGCCTCGGCATCCGTCCGGCCAAGGGCTTCCTTCTCTACGGCCCGCCCGGCACCGGCAAGACCCTGCTCGCCAAGGCGGTGGCGCGCGAGGCGGAGGCGAATTTCATCGCCACCAAATCATCCGACCTGCTGAGCAAATGGTACGGCGAGTCGGAGCAGCAGATCGCCCGGCTGTTCGCCCGCGCGCGTCAGGTTGCGCCGACGGTGATCTTCATCGACGAGCTCGACAGCCTCGTTCCCGCGCGCGGCGGCGGGCTCGGCGAGCCTCAGGTCACCGAGCGCGTGGTCAACACGATCCTCGCCGAGATGGACGGCTTGGAAGAGCTGCAATCGGTGGTGGTGATCGGCGCGACCAATCGGCCCAATCTGGTCGATCCGGCGCTGCTACGGCCGGGGCGCTTCGACGAGTTGATCTATGTCGGCGTGCCGGGCGCCGAGGGGCGGCGGCGCATTCTCGCCATCCAGACGCAGAAGATGCCGTTGGCCGCTGACGTCGATCTCGACGATCTGGCCTCGCGCACCGACCGCTTCACCGGCGCCGATCTCGAGGATCTCGTCCGCCGCGCCGGCCTGGTCGCGTTGCGCAAGTCGCTGTCGTCCGAGCAAGTGACGATGGCCGATTTCGAAGCGGCGCTGGAGGAGTCGCGCGCCTCGGTGACGCCCGAGATGGAGCGCGACTACGAGCAGATGGCGGCCAGGCTGAAGCAGGACGCCGCCGCGATCCAGCCGATCGGGTTCATTACGCCGGGACAGCTCACGCCGCACGGACCAAAGGGTTAGCAGGATTCCGTCATCACCCCGGCCTCGAGCCGGGGTGACGGCTCAATTAGCGAATGCTCAGTCCCCCTGGCCGGGCTCGGGCGAGAAATATTTGTCGTATTTGCCTTCTTCGCCCTTGTGCTCGTCGGCGTCGGCGGGCGTCTGGCCTGCGTTGCGAGTGACGTTGGGCCATTGCGCCGAGAAGGTCGCGTTGACCTCCAGCCACTTTTCCAGCCCGCTCTCGGTATCGGGCAGGATCGCCTCGGCGGGGCATTCGGGCTCGCACACGCCGCAATCGATGCACTCGTTGGGGTTGATCGCCAGCATGTTCTCGCCCTCGTAGAAGCAATCGACCGGGCAGACTTCGACGCAATCCATGTACTTGCAGCGGATGCAGGCCTCGGTGACGACATAGGTCATTGCCGAAAAACTCCCTTGGGCGGTGGCGGTGACGCTTGTGCTGCTATGCCCGAGGGGCGGCGGCGTCAATCGCCCGGCGCTTCCTGCGAGACGTTTGCAAGATCGGCATAGCAGGCACGCGCCTCGGCCGGCGGTCCGCGGCGAGCGGGGAGCGCAGCGATCCGGATCGCGCGCACCGCGCCACGATGATCGGCGAAGGTCAGCACATTGCCGACGCGGACCGGCGCCGCAGCGCGATCGACCGCGCGGCCGTCGATCCGCAAATGGCCCGATCCCGCCAGCGCCTGCGCGAAGGCGCGCGTCTTGACGATGCGGGCGTGCCACAGGAAGCGATCGAGCCGCATCGTCGCGGCCGGCTCAGCCGCCATGCGTGCCCCAATCGGCGAGCGCGGCGAAGGCATTGCCCGGCCGCGGCCGGGCCGGTGCGGCGGCGCGCGGCCGCGGACGCCCGCGCCACTGCCAGCGGTGACTGCCATCGGCGGCGGGCGCAGCGCGGAAGCCGAGCGCCGCCATCAGCCGCGCGATCGTCTCGGGCGCGAGCCCCATCGAGGTGGCGAGCGCCGGATCGGGCGCGAACGGCGCCTTGCCCTTGCGCGCATCGTGCGCCGCCCGCGCGATCCGCTCGACGAGGTCGATTCGCACCGCCTGTCGTCCGAGCCGCCGGAAGCCGGCGACGGCGCTGCCCGGCAACACCGTCGCGCCCTTGGGGGCGCCGGCACGGATCGGCGCGTTCTCCGCTGCCGCGATCAGCGCGGCGCGCCAGCGCGCGGGCTCGGGCTTGAGAAGGCGCGGATCGAACAGGTCGAGCGAGCCGATCGTCACCCCGGCCCGGCGCAGCCGCTTGCGCTCGCCCGGGTCGAGTCGATCGACGCTGTCGCCGACGCTCGCGCGCTCCAGCATCGCGCCGCGGTCGAGCAGCGCCGCCGCGATCGCGCGCAGCGCCGGGCCCGCTTCGGGGTCGCGCGACAACTGGTCAAGCCGGCCGAATACCGGAACTCGCCGCCCCATCTGGTCGGCGATCCAGCGATCGAGCCGCTCGCGAATGCGCTCGGCAAGCGGCTTGTCGAGGCAATCGAGGCTGCGATCGAGCACCAGCCGCGGGCGCGCCAGCGACGCCCCCGCAGCGAGCCCGGCAACGGCATGGCCCTGCCAGTGGATCGCCGGCCGTTCGCCGCGCTCGGCAGCAAGGATGATGTCCTTGTCGGCCGCGTCGGCGAGCGCCGCGCCGCGCCGCGCGCGTTCGCCGGCAAGCCGCTTCTCGGCCGCGGCGAGCAGCAATTTCTTGTCGGTATGCCGCGCGTCCGCCGCGACGGTGAAGCGGAAGCCTTCGAGCCGCCCGATCGGGTGATCTTCGACCAGCACCTCGCCTTCGTCGCCGACCACCACCGGCAGCGCCGCGACGTCCTTGCCGATCTGGCGCATCAGCATCGTCGTCCGCTTGTCGACGAAGCGCTGCGTCAAGCCGGCATGAAGTGCGTCCGACAGGCGTTCCTCGATTTCGCGGGTGCGCTCGGCCCAATGCGCCGGATCGGCGAGCCAGTCGGCGCGGTGCGCGATATAGGCCCAGCTCCGCGCCGCGGCGATGCGGCCGGCGAGCGTCTCGACATCGCCCTGAACATTGTCGAGCCGCGCGATCTCGGCGGCGAACCAGTCGTGCGGGACGTAGCCGTTGCCCTCCGACAGATGCTCGAACAGCCGCGCCACGAATCGCGCATGCGGATCGACGCCGAGCTTGCGGAAATCGGGCAGTCCGCACGCCGCCCAAAGCCGCGCGATCATTTGCGGATGCCGTGCCCGCTCGCGCACCCAGCGTTCCTCGGCGAGATGCTTCAATACCGCGAGATCGATCGCTTGCGGCGCGGCGCGCAGCCGCTCGTGATCGGGCCTGGCTTCGAGGCTCGCGATCAGCGCCTCCATACTCGAAAAATCGGGGGCGCCCTCGCGCCAATAGACGAAATCGAGCGGCGGGAAGCGATGCTCCTCGATTCGCCCGATTTCTTCGGGCGTGAACGCCCCCGGCCCTTGCTCGGTGATCGCACCGAAGCTGCCATCGCGTTGGTGCCGCCCGGCGCGGCCGGCGATCTGCGCCATTTCGGGCACGGTCAGCCGTCGCTGCCGCCGTCCGTCGAACTTGGAGAGGCTGGCGAAGGCGACATGCGCCACGTCCATGTTGAGCCCCATGCCGATCGCGTCGGTCGCGACGAGATAATCGACCTCGCCGGCCTGGAACATCTGGACCTGGGCGTTGCGGGTGCGCGGCGAGAGCGCGCCCATCACCACCGCCGCGCCGCCGCGCAGCCGGCGCAGCATCTCGGCGACGGCATAGACTTCCTCAGCCGAGAAGGCGACGATCGCCGAGCGTTTGGGCAGCCGCGAAATCTTCTTCGCGCCCGCGTAGCTCAGCGTCGAGAAGCGCGGGCGCCCGATGATCTCGGCCTCGGGCACCAGCGAGCGAACGATCGGCCGCAGCGCCTCGGAGCCGAGGATCATCGTCTCCTCGCGCCCTCGGGCATGAAGCAGCCGGTCGGTGAAGACGTGCCCGCGCTCGGGATCGGCGCCGAGCTGCGCCTCGTCGAGCGCGACGAATGCCACATCACGATCCGTCGGCATCGATTCTGCCGTGCACAGGAACCAGCGTGCGTCGGGCGGCAGGATCTTCTCCTCGCCGGTGATGAGCGCGACCTCTTTCGGCCCCTTGATCGCAACGACACGGTCATAGACTTCGCGCGCGAGCAGGCGCAGCGGGAAGCCGATCATGCCGCTCGAATGCGCGACCATTCGTTCGACCGCGAGATGGGTCTTGCCGGTATTGGTCGGGCCCAGCACGGCGGTGACGGGCGAGCGGGCGAAGGCGGACATTGGGAGCAAGATCGGATCTCGCGCGCGCCGACGCAAGCACCGAGGTTAAGTAGCGTAACCGCTTGCCGTATCCGTCACCCCGGACTTGTTCCGGGGTCCGCCGTGCCGCAAGCTCGGATAGCGCGGCTCTTGGGGTGCCGCGGATGCCGGAACAAGTCCGGCATGACGCCTTACTTATTGCGGCCCCGTATCGCGACATGGCTCTCTTCGCCGTTCCAACTGCACAGCTCACCGCAACCGCGACTCGCAGATTCTTCGGTTAATTTGACTTTAGACTCTCCGCGCCACAGTCCTTGGCGTCGTGGCCGGGAGGGCCACCAACCAGCATTTCGGGGGCGCTCGTGTTTCTGCGCGACGATCATGGGCTTGGCGGGGGCGGCGCCGTCTCCTTCGGCCGCGCCGTCGCCGTTCCCGTTCCCGTCCGAAGCTGGGTCGACGAGCTGCGCGACCGTGCCGCAGGCATCGACTGGACGCCCGACCTCGGCTCGCGGATCGGCTCGGCCGAATGGTTCCGCGGCGCCGCGACCTGCCTCGCGCTGCTCGCCGGCGCCTGGGTCCTCTCCCCCGGCCTCGCCCCGCGCCCGCTGATCGGCGCCGCGCCCGCGCCGCTTTCGGGCAGCGAGTGGGACGAAGCGCGCGCGCAATCGATCGCGCCGATCGCCTGGGGCGCGACCACGGGGCGCCATGTCGCCGCGGGCGATCTCGTCGCGCCACTCGCCGAAACCCCCGAACGCCCGATCATCGAGCTGACCGCGACGCTCGGCACCGGCGACAATCTCAGTTCGGCGCTCGAACGCGCCGGCGTTTCGAACCATGATGCCGAGGACGTCGCGGCCCTCGTCTCGCGGCAAATGGCGCTCGGCGATCTCAAGCCCGGCACACGGCTCGACCTCACGCTCGGCCGCCGCGCCAGCAAGTCGGTGCCGCGCCCGCTCGAAAAACTCGCCTTTCGCGCCCGCTTCGACCTCGAACTAGCGATCGCCCGCACCGACGGCACGCTGACGCTCACGCCGAAGCCAATCGCGATCGACCATACCCCGCTCCGCATCGAAGGTCTGGTCGGCTCGTCGCTCTATCGCTCGGCGCGCGCCGCCGGCGTTCCCGCCGGCATCGTCGCCGCCTATCTCACGGCGATCGCGCAGCACGTCTCGCTCGGCCATGTCGGGTCGAGCGACCGCTTCGATTTCATCATCGAGCGTGACCGCGCCGCGACCGGCGAGGTGCGCCTGGGCGACCTGCTGTTCGCCGGGCTCGACGAAGGCCGCGACAAGCTGCAGCTCGTCCGCTGGCGTCAGGATGGCGAGGACCAGTGGTTCTCCGCCTCGGGCAAGGGCATGATGAAGCAGGCCGGCGGCGGGCTGCCGGTTGCCGGCCACATCACCTCGACCTTTGGACGGCGCTACCACCCGATCCTGCATTATTACCGCATGCACGAGGGGATCGACGTCGGCGCGCGCTATGGCAGCCCGATCCACGCCACCGCCGCCGGCACCGTGACGCTCGCCGGCCACAAGGGCGGCTACGGCAATTTCGTCAGCATTGACGCGGGCCAGGGCCTGTCGATGGGCTTCGGCCATATGAGCCGCATCGCGGTTCGTCGCGGCCAGCACGTTTCGGCCGGCCAAGTGATCGGCTATGTCGGCTCGACCGGCCTGTCGACGGGACCCCACGTCCATTACGAAGTCCGCCGCGGCGGCCGCCCGATCAATCCCCTGTCGGTCAAGCTCACCAGCATGGCCCAACTCGCCGGCGCCGATCTGCGCAAGTTCAAGGCACGCGTGTCGAGCCTGCTTGCGGTCAAGCCTTCAGGCGTGGAGATGGCCGCCAAGTAAGTTGGCCATATCGCGTTCAGAATATTTGATGCAGAGCGAAAACGGCTGCGCGAAAGGTGATTCCGCGCGCTTGATCGCTCTCGAGGGGGACACTGGTGCTCGCCGTCAATTGGTTCGCTTCCCGTTCTTTTTCCGGCTCCTCTTCTGCATCATCCGGCACCGATATCACTCGCGGCACGATCCTCGCGCTGCTGATCGCCAGCATCACCGTCGTTGCGCTGCTCATGCATCGCGCCGGCCTGGCGTTCGATCCTGTCGCTCCGGGCACGCTCTGCTTCGCGCTGGGTTTCGCCGTCCTCGGCGCGGTTCGCTGGTTTTGCCGCAACGGCGCCTCGGGGGCGTCGCGAGCGATTCGTGACATGGCCGAATATTTCGGCGTGTTTGCCGCGATCACGCTGGTCGGCGCCGTCGCCAGCTATCCAATAGCCGCCGAAAGCCATGGCTTCGTCGACCCGCTGCTTCAGCGCGTCGACCTCGCGCTGCATTTCAACTGGCTGGCCTGGTATCGGATGGTTGCCGCGCACCCGTTGCTCCAGGTCGTCAGCCGCACGGCCTATGCGATGATCTATGTTTCTCCGGCCATACTGCTCGGTTTCATGGCAATCACCGACCAGCGTCGCGAGGCGCACCAGTTCATCGTCGCGGTGTGGCTCGCTGCGGCGATCACGTTGGTGACGTTCCGCTTCATGCCCGCCGTCGGCCCGTTCGCCTATCTGTGGCACGGCCCGATTCCCTATGTGCCGGTCAGCGATCTGTGGCAGCCCCAGCTCATCCCGCAGCTGCGCGACCACGCAATGCCCTTCGTCGATCTCGGGCATCTCGTCGGGCTGGTCTCGGCGCCAAGCTTCCATGCGGCGGCGGCGGTGCTGTTGATCGCCTTCGCGCTCCGCCAGCCTGCCCTCCGCGGGCCTTTGGTCGCGATCAACCTGGCGATGCTGCTGGCCACGCCGGTCGAGGGGACTCATTACTTCATCGACATGATTCTCGGCGCGGTCGTCGCTCTTGTTTCCCTCTGGGCGGTGACCCAGCTTCACCCGCGACTGGTTCGAATGCCGATACGCCGGCTCAGCGCCCCTGCGCGCGCCAGCGCTTGATCGTGCGGGTGATGATCGCCTCCTCGTCGCCGACGTCGCGCCACAATTCGGAGAACAAGGGATCGCCCGAAGCGGGGCGCTTGGATTCGTCGAGCGTGTCGAAGGCGACGCGGATCGGCACCGCGACGCCCTCGCCGCAGATGATGCACTCGCGGTTCCTGAGCGCCGGAATCGAATCGAGAAAGCCACGCGCGCCCTCGGGCATCGCCGCGCGGACGAAGGCCTGGTCGCGATCGTTGTTCAAGCGCATCGAAATGATCGTGCCGCATTGCGACAGCACGCCTTCGGCGAGGTCCGACGGGCGCTGCGTGATGAGGCCGAGCGAGACGCCGTATTTGCGTCCTTCCTTGGCGATACGGCTGAGGATCCGCCCGACCGACGAGCGCTCGGCCATGTCGTCGCTGGGGATGTAGCGGTGCGCCTCTTCGCAAACGAGCAGGATGGGCCGCTTGGCCTCATTGCGTGACCAGATCGCGAAATCGAACACCATCCGGCTCAGCACCGAGACCACCACTGAAGTAATTTCAGACGGCACGCCCGACACGTCGATGATCGAGATCGGCTTGCCGTCGCCGGGCAGGCGGAACACGCGCGCGATGAAATCGGCCATCGTATCCGCGACGAGCATGCCTGAGAACATGAAGCCGTAGCGCGGATCGGCCTTGATCTCCTCGATCTTGGTCTTGAGGCGCAGATAGGGCGCAGTGTCGCCGGCGCGATCCATCTTGCCCATTTCGAGCTGGATCAGGTTGGTGAGGTCGCTCAGCAGATAGGGCACCGGCGCATCGACGGTGAGCTTGGCGATCTCCTGCCCCACCCGCCCCTTGGCGCGCGCCGCGAGCAGGCATTTGGCGAGGATATCGGCATCGATCTGCCGATCCGAGCCCTTGGTGGTGAGGAACACTTCGCAATGTTCCTCGAAGTTCATCAGCCAATAGGGCATCTGGAGGTTGCCGACGTCGTAGATCGCGCCGGTCGTCCTGAACGCCGCCGAATATTCGCCGTGCGGGTCGATCATCACGACATGGCCCTGCGGCGCTCGCTCGCAGATGCGGTGGAGCAGCAAGGCGGCGGCGGTCGACTTGCCGGTGCCGGTCGAGCCCAGCAGCGCGAAATGCTTGCCGAGCAGCGCGTCGACATAGAGCGCGGCGCGCACGTCGGCGGTCGGATAGACGTTGCCGATCTCGATATGCGCGCGATCCTCGGCAGCGTAGATCTGCTTCAGGTCCGCGGTCGAGACCGGGAAGACGACGCAGCCCGGCTGCGGATAGCGAGTCACGCCGCGGCGGAACTTGTAGAGCTTGCCGGTCAGCCGCTCCTCGTCGCCTTCGCCGAGGAAATCGACCTGCGCGGCGATCCGCCCGTCCTTGTGATCGAGCAACTTGAGCGAGCGGACATTGGCGATCAGCCAGGTGCCGCCGACGCGCATCTTGATCTGGCTGCCGACCTGCCCGGCGCTGGCGACAACGGCGTCGGTGCTGAGCGCCGCCTCGTCGAGCGCGCTGATGTCGAAAATGACCTGGCCGCCCGCGCCGGCGATGTCGGCGACCGCGCCGACGCCGCGCACGGCGATCGTGCCCGGCAGGCTCTCTGCCGTGCTCGGGGGCGCCGCCGAAGCGGGTTCGAAGCCGCGCGGGCTCAGGTCGTCGATCATACGGGTCGGCTCTCCCGGGTCCATTGGCGCCGATCATGCACCGCCAAGGGTAAAGATAAGGTTTGGGTGCTTTTGTTCTAGAGCGGCACCGGCCCAGCCGCGCAAACCCTCCGCGCGACCCAGCCCGCGGCCCAGCCCAGGCCGACCGCGATCGCGATCGCCCGCAGCCCCTTAGTGATC
>JBQCHQ010000016.1:0-18849 GCA_051954515.1 Sphingomonas sp.
GGCGGGGGTGACGCCGGTGATGTCGTTCTCGATCTCGTCGAGCGTGTAGCCCACCGCCAGCTTGGCGGCGACCTTGGCGATCGGGAAGCCGGTCGCCTTCGACGCCAGCGCCGAGGAGCGCGACACGCGCGGGTTCATCTCGATGACGATCAGCCGTCCGTCCTTCGGGTTGACCGCGAACTGCACGTTGGAACCGCCTGTTTCGACGCCGATTTCACGCAGGCACGCGATGCTCGCGTTGCGCATGACCTGATATTCCTTGTCGGTCAGCGTCAGCGCCGGGGCGACGGTGATCGAGTCGCCGGTATGCACCCCCATCGGATCGACATTCTCGATCGAGCAGATGATGATGCAATTGTCCGCACGGTCGCGGACCACCTCCATCTCATATTCCTTCCAGCCGAGCAGCGATTCCTCGATCAGCACCTCGGTGGTCGGCGAGGCGTCGAGGCCGGAGCGGACGATCTCCTCGAACTCGGGCCGGTTATAGGCGACGCCGCCGCCGGTGCCGCCCAGCGTGAACGACGGCCGGATAATCGCCGGCAACCCGACATGATCGAGCGCGGCGACCGCCTCCTCGACACTATGCGCGATCGCCGAGCGCGCGCTTTCGAGGCCGATCTTGTCCATCGCCTCGCGGAACTTGAGCCGGTCCTCGGCCTTGTCGATCGCTTGCGCCTCGGCGCCGATCATCTGCACGCCGAACTTCTCCAGCGTGCCGTCGCGGAACAGCGCCAGCGCGGTGTTGAGCGCGGTCTGCCCGCCCATCGTCGGCAGCACCGCGTCGGGCCGCTCCTTCTCGATGATCTTCGCGACCACCGCCGGCGTGATCGGCTCGACATAGGTGGCGTCGGCCAGCTCGGGATCGGTCATGATCGTCGCCGGGTTCGAATTGACCAGAACGATGCGATAGCCCTCTTCCTTGAGCGCCTTGATCGCCTGCGTGCCCGAATAATCGAACTCGCACGCCTGGCCGATAATGATCGGCCCCGCGCCAATGACGAGAATGGAGGAGATGTCGGTGCGTTTGGGCATTATGATAGTACCGCAATGATTATGGTGGTAACGAGAGCAATTCCACCGATGATGGTGCCCCACTTCGTCCAATCTATTTTAACCTGTTTGCCAGCCGGCCTCATCGAATACCGTTCAGTCAACTCACCCAGTCTTTGGTGGCGAAGCTCACGCGCGATTGTCTCTAGTGACCGCTGGCTGCTATTGTCGGCTCCGACTGCGCTCTCATCAAAAAATGAAACCTCGCAACGATCATGGGCAGTGATTTTCATGTCACCGCCACGGGAAATTGCCGTGACTTTGCTATCATCGTGTCCGGTTACGGTGGGACCTGATCGCCTCTTCGCCATCAACCCAACATCCCCACGAACCGCTCGAACAGATAGAAGCTGTCTTGCGGGCCCGGGCTAGCCTCGGGGTGGTATTGGACGCTGAACGCTTTGCGATCGACGAGTTCGAGGCCGGCGTTCGAGCCGTCGAACAGCGAGACGTGGGTCTCGCGCGCGTTCGCGGGCAGGCTGTCGCGTGTCACAGCGAAGCCGTGGTTCATGCTGGTGATCTCGACCGCGCCGTCGGCCAGGCGCTTGACCGGATGGTTGGCGCCGCGATGGCCCTGGAACATCTTGGTCGTGCTCGCGCCCACCGCGAGGCCGAGCAATTGGTGGCCGAGGCAGATGCCGAACAGCGGCAGCTGCGTCTCCAGCATCTGGCGGATCACCGGCACGGCATAGTCGGCGGTCGCGGCCGGATCGCCGGGGCCGTTCGACAGGAAGAAGCCGTCGGGCTCCAGCGCCATGATCTGCTCGAACGAGGCGGTCGCGGGAACGACCGAGACCTTGGCGCCGGCCTTGACCAGGTTGCGGAAGATGTTGCGTTTGCTGCCATAATCGACCGCGACGACGTGGGGGCGGTCGCCTGCCATACGCCCTTCGACAGGCTCAGGGCGAACGGAAGCTTCAGCGGTGGCCCTCTCCCCCGTTCGTGCTGAGCTTGTCGAAGCACGATTGTCATACCCGAATCCCAGCCGCCAGACGCCGCCTTCCCAGCCGTAATCCATCTCGGTCGAGACGACCTTGGCCAGGTCCATGCCCTCGAGGCCGGGCCATTCGCGCGCCATCTGGAGGAGCAGGTCGATATCGAACTCGCCCGACGCCGAATGCGCGATTACCGCGTTGGGAGCGCCGCCCGTCCGGATACGCCGCGTCAGCGCCCGCGTGTCCACCCCGGCCAGCCCGATCCGCGCGTGCTGCTTCATCCACGCATCGAGCCGCGCGACGCTGCGGAAGTTCGACGGCGCGGTCACGTCCTCGCGCACGATCATGCCGAGCGCGTGGGGCTGGTCCGCTTCGAAATCCTCCACATTCGTCCCGACATTGCCGATATGCGGGAAGGTGAAGGTGATGATCTGCCCGGCGAACGAGGGATCGGTCATGATCTCCTGATAGCCGGTCATCGCGGTGTGGAAGCACACCTCGCCGACCGCCTGCCCCTCGGCGCCGAAGCCGCGCCCCCAGATCACCGTGCCGTCGGCCAGAACCAATACCCCCGTCGCTCCAGTGGGCGCAGGCGAAGGGTTGGCGTCGGCCATGGTGGCGGGCACTCCGATACGAGGTTTTGCGATGTCGCTAAGGCTCACCCGCTAGGCTTGCCGGCCGCCCGCGTCAATCTGTTAAAGAGTCGCGGTTCGGGCTAACGAACAGGTTTTCCTCGAAGGACCGATCATGATTCGCGACGACATCAAGGCTGCGCTGGTGACCGCCATGAAGAGCGGCGACAAGGAGGGCACCGCGACGCTCCGCCTGATCCAGTCGGCAATCAAGAACCGCGATATCGAAGCGCGGACGCAGGCTGCGGTCACGGACGACGATGCCCTGGTGGTCGAGGTGCTGCAAAAGATGGTCAAGCAGCGTCGCGAATCGATCGAGCTCTACCAGAAGGGCGGCCGCCAGGAACTCGCCGACGCCGAGGGCCGCGAGGTGGCGGTGATCGAACGCTTCCTGCCCGCGCAGATGAGCGAGGACGAGACCAGGGCCGCGATCGAGGCGATCAAGGGCGAGCTTGGCGCGTCAGGCATGAAGGACATGGGCCGCGTGATGGCCGAATTGAAGGCGCGGCATGGCCCCCAGCTCGACATGAGCAAGGCGAGCGGGCTGGTGAAGGCGGCGCTTTCCTAAGGAAGAACTTGTTCGCGCGGAGACGCGGAGGCGCGGAGGTGTTCGGCAACGGGCACCCTCGGCTAACACCATTCACGCCGCGTAAGCGGCTCTGAAAATTCGATTGCGCTTACGCGCGGCGCCAATCCCGAGCGCAACACCTCCGCGCCTCCGCGTCTCCGCGCGAACAAAACCTTCCTCTTTCCTCCCGACTCGATTGCGATTCCGCGCGAAATATCGCATGGAGTTAAACTCGCGCGCGTATGACGCTGACGCCGGCCTTTCTCGATGAACTGCGCGCGCGGACATTGCTGTCCACGCTGGTAGGGAAGTCGGTGAAACTCACCAAGGCCGGGCGCGAGTTCAAGGGCTGCTGCCCCTTCCACAACGAGAAGACGCCGAGCTTCTACGTCAACGACGACAAGGCCTTCTACCATTGCTTCGGCTGCGGCGCGCATGGCGACGCGATCCGCTGGATGACCGACCAGCGCGGCCTGCCCTTCATCGACGCGGTGAAGGAACTCGCCGCCGCCGCCGGCATGGAGATGCCCGCCCCCGATCCTCGCGCCGCCGAGCGGGCGGAACGCGCCAAGGGCCTGCACGAGGCCTGCGCCGACGCCGCCGAGTGGTTCGTGCAGCAATTGAACGGCATCGCGGGGGCAGAGGCGCGCGCGGTGCTGAACCGGCGCGGCATCACCGCGGCGACCGCGAAAACCTTTGGCCTCGGCTTCGCGCCCGATTCGCGCGGCAAGCTCAAGGCGGCGCTCAAGGATTATGGCGATCCGCTGCTGGTCGAGGCCGGGCTGCTGATCGCGGTCGAGGGCAAGGAGCCCTATGATCGCTTCCGCGGCCGGCTGATGATCCCGATCCGCGATCCGCGCGGGCGGGTGATCGCATTCGGCGGCCGCGTGATCGGCGACGGCGAACCCAAATACTTCAATTCTCCCGAAACCCCGCTCTTCGACAAGGGCCGCACGCTCTACAATCTCGACCGCGCCGCCGCCGCCAGCCGCAAGGCCGGCCGCGTCCTCGTCGTCGAAGGCTATATGGACGTGATCGCCCTCGCTCAGGCTGGGATAGAGGAAGCGGTCGCCCCACTCGGCACTGCGCTGACGGACGGCCAACTCGAACGGCTGTGGCGGCTTTCCGACGTGCCGATCCTGTGCTTCGACGGCGATGCCGCCGGGCAGAAGGCCGCGATCCGCGCCGCCGCCCGCGCGCTGCCGATGCTGGCGCCGGGCCGCAGCCTAGCCTTCGTCACGCTTCCCGACGGGCTCGACCCCGACGACCTCGTCCGGCAACGCGGCCCCGCCGCGTTCGAGGCGCTGCTCCGCGATGCGCAGCCGCTCGCGGACCGCCTGTGGGTGCACGAGCTCGCCGCCGAGCCGCTCGACATGCCCGAGCAGCGTGCGGGCCTGCGCCAGCGTCTCACCGAGCGCGCCGACACGATTGCCGACCGCAACGTGCGCCACGAATATCTCGCCGAATTCCGCCGCCGCTTCGACGAACGGTTCGCACCCCAGCGCCGGCAGTTCGGCAATCGCCCCTTCACGCCCGGGCAGCGCAAGGGCGGCAAGTGGATGCCTCCCCCACCCCCCGTCACCTCGGAGGCGAAGGCGGTGCGCGCTTCGGGCATCGACCCGATCCTCGCGCGCGCGGTGCTCGCCGGGCTGATCCGCCATCCGGCCGAGATCGCCCGCCATATCGAGGTGCTCGGTTCGCTCCGCATGGCCGGCGGCGCGCTCGGCCGCCTATTCGAGGCGGTGGTCGATCTCGCGCTCGAGGATCGGGCGCTTGATAGTGACGGCGTGCTCACCATATTGGCGCGGTCCGGATTCGACTCAGTGGCCAGCGATTTGCTGAGGGCCGACACCCTGCCCTTCTCGTTCACCCAGAAAACCGCCGACGCCTCGCGCGCCGCGGCGGACCTGAACGAGGCGATCGCGGTGCTGGTCGCGGGTCCGGAGGTGGACCAGGCGCTCGCCGACGCGACCGCCGCCTTGCAGGCGGATACGTCGGACGAAGCCTTTGCTCGCCAGAACGCGTTGGTGCGCGAACAGGCGGCGTTGCGCCACCGGCTTGCAAATCTCGTCCTCGCGGACGAAGACGACGAAATTCTTGATGCTTGAGGGCAATTGATGGCGAAGACTAATGGCGGCGGTAGCGATGATACGACCACGGAAGTGGGCGACGCGCCGCTGATCGATCTCAACGAAGCGTCGATCAAGAAGCTGTTCGCGCGCGCCAAGAAGCGCGGCTACATCACTTATGACGAATTGAACGAAGCGCTGCCGCAGGACCAGATGTCCTCGGATCAGCTCGAAGACGTCATGTCCGCAATCAACGAGATGGGCATCAACATCGTCGAGAATGAGGAGGCCGGCGAAGACGGCGACTCCGCGAACGACGATGACGACGACAACGAGCCGGTCGATGCCGGCGACGGCTCGCCGACGCCGCCCGAGGCGCCCAAGAAGAAGGAAACCGTCGATCGCACCGACGATCCGGTGCGCATGTACCTGCGCGAGATGGGTGCGGTCGAGCTCTTGAGCCGCGAGGGCGAGATCGCGATCGCCAAGCGCATCGAGGCGGGCCGCGACACGATGATCTTCGGCCTGTGCGAATCGCCCATCACCTTCAACGCGATCATCGACTGGTCGGACGCGCTCAACGCCGGCGAGATGCAGCTGCGCGAGATCCTCGATCTCGACGCGATGCTGACCAAGGAGCCGGCGCCCGAAAGCCTCAGCGATGACGAGGACGGCGACGGCAACGGCGAAATCTCCGAAAAAACCGCCGGCCCCTCCTACAAGGAGGAAGAGGACGTCGAGGAGGAATCGGCCGACGACGAGGACGAGGATTCGATGACCGAGCGGCGCGCCAAGCGCCCGTCGGACGACGATGACGAGGACAACACCCTGTCGCTCGCGCAGATGGAGGAGCAGCTCAAGCCGCAGGCGCTCGAGAAGTTCGCCAACATCACCGCGATCTACAAGAAGTTCTCGAAGATGCAGCAGCAGCGGCTCGACGCGATGGCGGCGGGCAGCGAGCTTTCGGCTGCCGACGAGCGCAAGTATCAGAAACTGCGCGAGGAATTGACCGCCGAGGTCGAGAGCGTCCAGTTCCACCAGGCCAAGATCGAATATCTCGTCGACCAGCTCTACAGCTTCAACCGGCGGCTCACCGCGCTGGGCGGGCAGATGCTGCGCCTCGCCGAACGCCACAAGGTCAACCGCAAGGACTTCCTCGACCGCTATATCGGCAGCGAGCTCGACGAGACGTGGCTCGACACCGTCAAGGGCGTCGACAAGAAATGGGCTGCCTTCGCCGCGAACGAGGCGAGCGCAGTCGATCGCATCCGGATCGAGATCGCCGAGATTTCGCAGCAGACCGGCATGGCGCTGGGCGAGTTCCGCCGCATCGTCAACATGGTCCAGAAGGGCGAGCGCGAGGCGCGCATCGCCAAGAAGGAAATGGTCGAGGCGAACCTGCGCCTCGTCATCTCGATCGCCAAGAAATACACCAATCGCGGCCTGCAATTCCTCGACCTGATTCAGGAAGGCAATATCGGCCTGATGAAGGCGGTCGATAAGTTCGAATATCGCCGCGGCTACAAGTTCTCGACCTATGCGACGTGGTGGATCCGGCAGGCGATCACCCGCTCGATCGCCGACCAGGCGCGCACCATCCGCATCCCGGTCCATATGATCGAGACGATCAACAAGCTGGTCCGCACCAGCCGCCAGTTCCTCCACGAGCAGGGCCGCGAGCCGACCCCTGAGGAAATGGCCGAACGGCTTTCCATGCCCCTGGAGAAGGTCCGCAAGGTGATGAAGATCGCCAAGGAGCCGATCAGCCTCGAAACGCCGATCGGTGACGAGGAGGATTCGCACCTCGGCGATTTCATCGAGGACAAGTATGCGGTGATCCCGGTCGACGCCGCGATCCAGGCCAACCTCAAGGAAACCGTCACGCGCGTGCTGGCGAGCCTGACCCCGCGCGAGGAACGCGTGCTGCGCATGCGCTTCGGCATCGGCATGAACACCGATCACACGCTCGAAGAGGTCGGCCAGCAATTCTCGGTCACCCGCGAGCGCATCCGCCAGATCGAAGCCAAGGCGCTGCGCAAGCTCAAGCACCCGAGCCGCAGCCGCAAGATGCGCTCGTTCCTCGACCAATAGGCCGAATACCGCCCCACCATTCGTCCTGAGCTTGTCGAAGGGCGCACCGCCGCAGACGAAGCGCTCGTGGCCTCGCCCTTCGACAGGCTCAGGACGAACGGTGGGGTGGCCGGCGCGCGATCGGAATCGCGCCGACACTTTGAGCTGAAAGCCCCGGCGGGAGAGGACCAGTCTCCGGCCGGGGCTGGGGCGCCTCTCCGCTGGACCATGGGAGAGGCTGGTCCGAAGGCTTGGGGACTCGTTTGCTTCGGACTTGCCAGGCCTTTCTAGCGATGCGGTGATTGCCGCCACCCTTGCGCGCAACAAAACGCCCTTGCGCATTCCCCGCACCGTTCACGCCCTTCGCAGGCGGCCGATCCGTGGTTAATTGATCCAAAACGGAGCGGCCGTCGCGCCAATCGCGGGTTCCGCTCCGAAGCGGCGCAAGCCGCGGTTGAACAAGGCGAGCCGCCGGGCGCACACCAGCGTCATGACGCAGCTATCGCATCCCACCGGCGGCGACGCGCAGACGGTCACCGCCTCCACCCTCGTCCGCCAGTTCGGCCTGTGGCAGGAACGCGCCGCGCGCGCGCCGGTCTATATCCTCCATCGCGGCCGCGCTCGCCTCGCCCTTACTTCGGTCGAGCTGATGGAGGCGATGTGCGCGCCCTCGCGCGACAGCGACGATCTCGGCGAAGCGCTGCTCGAAGCGATCGGCGACATCGTGCTCATCGTCGATGACGCCTTGGCCGTCACGCGCATGAGCGCCGCCGCGCGCCGCTATTTCGGCATTGAGCAAGCGCCCGGCCTCACCCTCGGCCGTCTCGCGCCCGGCCCGGTCACCGATTTCCTGGTCGAGACGACCGAACGAGTCATTGCGCGCGGCGTCGCCGAGACGGTCGAGCTCGCCTCGTCACGACGCCCCGGCCGCCGGCTGGCGATCGCGATCCAGCCGCGCGGCTCAGGCGCCGCTTTGTTTGCGCACGACGTCACGCTAGAGGACGAGCTCAAGGATGCCGCGGGTCATGTCCGCGCGCTCGATCAGGCGCTCGCCGCGGTCGAGGACGCCGCCGCCGCGCGCATCAACCTGCGCGGCTATCTCGAAAACCCGACGCCCTCGCTGGCGGCACTCACGGGCATTGCGGTCGAGACGCTCGCCAGCGTGCGCTTCGTCACCTTGCTCGAGGTCGGCTCGCGCGTCGCGGTCGCCGAGGCGATTGAGGCCGTGGTCGCCGACGGCCAGCCTCGGGGCGTCTCGGCGATGATGCCGGTCAACCGCGCCGGCAGCCGCCCGATCCGCATCGGCTTGAGCCTGATGCGCCGCGGCGTCGCGCCCGACGGCGTCGCGGCGATCCTGATCGGCGACGAGCCGCGCCCGTCGCGCGACGGTTGAAACTGCCTTAATCCGCCCTTCACCACGTCTTTACGCGCTTCGGTATAGAAAATCGCGCGACAAGCCGAACGAACGGGCGGAAACGCCGCTTATTCCGACGGAGCAGAGCGAAAGACGATGGCGTTCGGTATGGCACAAGCGTCTCAACTCGACGGCGGCTGGGGCACGATCGCGGCGCTCGTCGCAGCCGACGGCACCGCTACTCATCCGGTTTCGCGCGCGCTCGCGCAGCCGAGCGCGCCCTTGCGCGACGTCGCCGATGCGATCCATGCTTTGTGCATGCTCCACGGCCGCCATCCAGGCGCGGTCGATCACGCCAGCGCTTCGAACGCGGATCCGCTTGCCGAAGCCTGGCTTGCCGAGGCGGCGCATGCCTTCACCGGCGAGCGCGCCTATCTCGCGCAGCTCACCGCCGCGGCGGGCCCCCTGCCGTCGACCCCCGGCCAGGCCGAGACCGAGGCCGCCATCGTCGCCCAGAGCCACGCGCTCGACATGCTCGCGCAATCGGACCGCAGCGGCTGCGCGATCGGCGCGTCGGTCGCGCTGGTCCTCGATTGGCGCGCGGTGCGCGGCGTACTCGATGCCGCCGCGTTGCGCCTCGGCGTGCTTCCCGCGTGGCTCGCGCTGCCGCTCGACGCCGACACCGTGTCGCTGGTAGCAGCTCTCGCCACCTCGGCAGGCATCGAACGCGCGATGGCGTTCGGCGCGCAGCAGGTCCTCGCGCAGCACCGCGCGCTGTGGGATTTGCTCGACGCTCGCCGCAGCGCCCGTGACGCTTCTTGAGAGATTCCATCGGCACCAGCCTGCCACCCGACCTCCCATAGAATACTGCCGTCGGGAGGCCGGGCGGGGGAGCGGGCTGGAGCCGCCTCATCAGCGAAAGCATCCGCTTGCGCCGGGGTCGCCAAAGCCCCTATGGCCAAACCCGATATTCGAAACGATCGAGACGGCCATGCAGCGCTTCGAGGGCACTTCCAGCTATGTCGCGACCGACGATCTCAAGGTCGCGGTCAACGCCGCGGTCACTTTGCGTCGGCCGCTGCTCGTCAAGGGCGAGCCAGGCACCGGCAAGACGGTGCTGGCGCAGGAGATCGCGCAGGCGGTCGGCGCGCCGCTGATCGAGTGGAACGTCAAATCGACCACCAAGGCGCATCAGGGCCTCTACGAATATGACGCGGTGGCGCGGCTGCGCGACGGGCAGCTCGGTGATCCGCGCGTTCATGACATCTCGAACTATATCCGCCGCGGCAAATTGTGGGAGGCGTTCACCGCGCCCCAAACCCCCGTCCTCCTGATCGACGAGATCGACAAGGCCGACATCGAATTCCCCAACGACCTCCTCCAGGAGCTCGACCGGATGGAATTCCACGTTTACGAAACCGGGGAGACGATCCGCGCCGCCGAGCGCCCGATCGTGGTCATCACTTCGAACAACGAGAAGGAGCTGCCCGACGCCTTCCTGCGCCGCTGCTTCCTCCACTATATCAAATTCCCCGATCGCGAGACGATGCAGGCCATCGTCGACGTTCACTTTCCCGGCATCCAGAAACTGCTCGTCAGCCGCGCGATGGACATCTTCTACGAGGTCCGCGAGGTGCCCGGCCTCAAGAAGAAGCCCTCGACCAGCGAGCTGATCGACTGGCTCAAGCTGCTGCTCCACGAGGACATGCCCTTGGAGGTGCTGCAAAACCGCGACCCCACCAAGGCTATCCCTCCCCTGCACGGCGCGCTGCTCAAGAACGAGGCTGATGTCATGCTGTTCGAGCGTCTGGCCTTCATGGCGCGGCGGCAAACCGGCAGGAATTGACCGCTTTTTTCGCACGGTTCGGCAAGAAAATGCCGGACGATTCCATATTAACCATGTTCGCTAACCACTTTCAAAAGCTCGCCCGGCAGGGTGCCGGGCATGAAGTTCCCCCCGCTTCATCTTGCCGCCGCTCTGGCGCTGTTTGCCCCGTTGCCGGCGCAGGCGGCGTCGCTGCTCGATTATGTCGGGCAGTGCGTGCCCTTCGCGCGCGCGGCCTCGGGCATCCAGATCTACGGCGATGCCTGGACATGGTGGGGCCAGGCCGAGGGCAAATATGCACGCGGCCACGAACCGCGCATCGGCGCCGTCATCGTCTTCGCCAAGACCAGCCGCCTGCCGCTCGGCCATGTCGGCGTGATCAGCCGCATCGTCGACAGCCGCGTCGCGCTCATCACCCAGGCCAACTGGTCGAAGATCGACGGCGAGCGCGGCCATGCCGAGCAAGACGTGACGTTGTTCGACGTTTCCAAGAACAATGACTGGAGCGAAGTCCGCGTCTGGTACAAGGACATGGACGGGCTCGGCAGCTCGACCTACCCGATCTACGGCTTCATCTACGGCAACCCCGCCAAGGCCGCCCCGCAGCTCACCGGCAAACACCCCGATTATGTCGGCGCCCTGATCGACGCCTACGCGCCGACCTGGCACGACCCGAACGGCTGACGATCCCCACCCACCCGTCGTGTTGAACTCGTTTCAGCAGGGCCTCCCCGGCGAAGGCCGGGGTCCAGTTGCGAGCGGCCCGATGCCGGGCCCCGGCCTTCCAAGGGGATAAAGCGCCAATCAGCTTCAGGTTGACGGCCGGATTGGTATCCGTCGCAATTACCCGCTGTTCGCCCCTGCCCGCTTGTGGCAGTCACGATTCCGAACAGGGAGGATATGCATGCGGGCACTCGGGCGGGGCGTCGCGATCGCGGCAATGACAGCGGCACTGGCGGGGCCTGCCACGGCGCAGAAGTTTCCCGCGGACATTCCCAAACACTTTACCCCTGCCGACCAGAGCTTCGACTATATCCGCCGCGTCGTCGACATTCCGATGCGCGACGGCATCAAGCTTCACACCGTCATCATCATGAAGAAGGGCACCGCCGACGCCCCCATCCTGCTCGAGCGCACGCCTTATGATGCCGAAGGCGCAGTCAAGGACGACGTGCCCTTCGCCGACATGGCGGTGCGCCAGTCGGACGCGCTGTTCCTCGATGCGGGCTATATCCGCGTCTATCAGGACGTGCGCGGCAAATACGGTTCGGAAGGGGATTACATCAACGAGCGCCCGTTGCGCGGCCCCGATAACCCGACAAAGGTCGATCATTCCACCGACGCCTGGGATACGATCGACTGGCTGGTGAAGAACGTGAAGGAGTCGAACGGCCGCGTCGGCATGATCGGCACCAGCTATGACGGCATGATGGTGGCGATGGCGCTGGTCAATCCGCACCCCGCGCTCAAGGCCGCCGTCCCCGCCGATCCTGTGATCAACACCTGGATGGGCGACGACGACTTCCACGGCGGCGCCTTCCGCCTGATCGGCTATGATTATTATTACGGCCAGGATTCGGTGAAGGGCTCGGCCGGCGACGTCTGGCGCGATACCTATGACGATTACGACACCTTCCTGAAGGCGGGCTCGGCGAGCGGCTTCGTCAAGAGCCGCGGGCTCGACCAACTGGGCTTCGTCAACAAGCTCCACGATCACCCGGCCTATGACGATTACTGGAAGGCGCAGGCGCTCGAGGACATCCTCGCCAAGCAACCGCAGACGGTGCCGACCTTGTGGATCGCCGGACAGTGGGACCAGGAGGACATGTACGGCGCGGTCGCCGCCTATGAGGCGACCAAGCTGCACGACACGCAAGGCATCGACCACCTCGTCCTCGGCCCCTGGTATCACGGCCAATGGGCGGGCAATGGCGAGCATCTCGGGCCGCTTGACTTCCATTCGGACACTGCGCGCTGGTTCCGCGACAAAGTGCTGCTCCCCTTCCTCGACGCGCAGCTGAAGCCCGGCGCGCCTGTCGCCGATCTGCCGCCGGTGCTCGCCTATCAGACCGGCAGCGACACCTGGCAGAGGCTCGATCACTGGCCTGTCGCCTGCGCCACCGGCTGCGCGACCGCGATGACGCCACTCTATCTGCAAGCCGATTTCGGACTGGCCCTTCAAGCGCCCGCGACGACGCCAGCCGATTCCTATATCTCCGATCCGGCCAAGCCGATCCCCTATCGCGTGCGCCCGATCCTCTCGACCTATGCCGACGGCTCGACCTGGCGGCAGTGGCTGGTCGATGACCAGCGCCCCTTCTCCGACCGCACCGACGTGCTGACCTACCAGACCCCGCCGCTCGACAAGCCCGTCGCGATCTCCGGCGCGCCAATGGTCAACCTGATCGCTTCGACCACCGGCACCGACGGCGATTTCGTCGTCAAGCTGATCGACGTCTATCCCGGCCAATATCCGGCGAAAAAGGAAATGGGCGGCTACCAGCTCGGCGTCGCGATGGACATTTTCCGCGGCCGCTACCGCGAAAGCTATTCCGATCCCAAACCGATCACGCCCAACACCCCGCTCGCCTACCGCTTCGCGCTGCCCAACGTGAACCACGTCTTCCTGCCCGGCCACCGCATCATGGTGCAGGTGCAATCGAGCTGGTTCCCACTCTACGACCGCAACCCGCAGACCTTCGTCCCCAACATTTTCGACGCCAAGCCGGCCGACTACAAAAAGGCGACGATCAGCGTGTTCCACGATCCCGCGCACGCGAGCGCGATCGAGCTCCCGGTGGTGCCGGCGGCTTCGTGACTCCACCCGTTCGCCCTGAGCTTGTCGAAGGGCGATTGCGCCGCGCGCCAAACGTGCTTCGACAAGCTCAGCACAAACGGAGGTTGTGGCTTGCGGTCGCCGCGCTGACGCTGCTCGGCCTCGTCCTGCGCCTGCTCGCAGCGCGCGGTGCGCTGTGGCTCGACGAGGCATGGTCGGCGACCTTCGCCGAGCAGGCGGTGACCCCGCTCGGCGTCATCTGGAGAATCAATCACGACAACAACCACATCCTCAACACGCTCTGGCTGCAGCTGGTCGGGCCCGACGCCCATCCCCTCGCCCAGCGCGCGCTGGCGATCGCCACCGGCACTGCGGCAATCCCGCTCGCCGCAATGTTCTGCGCCCGGCGGAGCACCGCCGCTGCGCTGGTCGCCGCGCTCGCCTTCGCATTGTCGCCGATCCTGCTGACCTATGGCAGCGAAGCGCGCGGCTATGCGCCGATGATCGCCGCCTTTCTCGCGATGCTCGTGCTCGTCGACCGCTGGTTCGAAGGCGACCGCCCGGCGCCGGCGATCGGACTCGCCATCCTCGCGCTGCTCGGCACGCTCGCGCAAGTGATGATGGTCGCGCCGCTCCTCGCCATCATCGGCTGGGCGGGGATCGTACTGTGGCGCCGACAAGGCCTCGGGATCGCCTTCCGCCGGACGCCGGCCGCGCTCGGCCCCGCGCTCGCGGCGAGCGCGGTGGTTCTGCTCGTCATGCTGCTCGCGGCCCATGCCTCGCCGCATGGCTTCACGATCGGCAGCTATCGCCCCTTCGCCATCGCCGACTGGATCACGGGTATCGCAGGCGCCGTCGAATGGACGCTCGCCATCGCCGCGCCGAGCGCATGGCTGGCGTTGTTCGGCCTGGCCGTCGCCGGCGCGTTGCTGACGCTGCGTCGCCGCGATCCGCGCGCGCCCTTCTATGCCTTGCTCATCATCGCCTGCCCCGTCGCCTACGCACTGTTCCACTTCGGCAATCTCGCCATTCCGCGCTATTTCCTGCCGTCGATGGCCGCGCTGCTGCTGCTCGCGGCCGAGGCGCTCGGCACCGCGCTGGACAGTCGATCGAGCCGTCGATGGTTCGCCGCTGCCGCCCTGTTCCTCTTCACGGTCGGCGCGGTGAGGCTCGATGTCGCGCTGATTGCCAACCGCCGCGGCGATCCCGCCGCCGCCATCGCCGCGATCCGCCGCGCGTCGCCGGCGGGCGCTACCCTGATGCTGCCCGACAAGCGCCTCACCCCCGTCTTGAGCTGGGCGGCGCGATCGGCCGGCTATCGCTTGCGGATCGTCGGCACGAGCTGCGGCGCGGCCCCCTTCCTGCTGCTCGACAGCGATCATCCGGCAGCCGATCCCGCCGCCTTGCATCTGTGCTGCGGCGCCTATCGCGTCATCGCCTCGCGGCGGGTCGAGGGCTTGTCGGGCACCGAATGGCGGCTTTATCATCGGGTTTCCCAATGATGCCGCACCGTGGCGAGATCTAAATGCTGCTCGATTTCCTCGACGAGCTTCGCGCCGCCGGCATCCCGGCGAGCCTCAAGGAGCATCTCACCCTGCTCGAAGCGCTCGACCGCGAGGTGATCGCTCGCACGCCCGAGGATTTCTATTATCTCGCCCGCGCCACCTACGTGAAGGACGAGGGCCTGCTTGACCGCTTCGACCAGGTCTTTGCCAAGGTGTTCAAGGGGCTGACGACCACTTACGGCACCCAAACCGCCGACATTCCCGAGGATTGGCTCCGCGCCGTCGCCGAGAAATATCTCACGCCCGATGAGATGGAGAAGATCAGGTCGCTCGGCTCGTGGGACGAGATCATGGAGACGCTCAAGCAGCGCCTCGCCGAGCAGCAGGGCCGCCACCAGGGCGGCAATAAATGGATCGGCACCGGCGGCACCAGCCCTTACGGCAATTCGGGCTACAATCCCGAAGGCGTCCGCATCGGCGGCGAGAGCGTCCACAAGCGCGCGCTCAAGGTGTGGGACCAACGCGCCTTCAAGAACCTCGACAACACGCGCGAACTCGGCACCCGCAACATCAAGCTGGCGCTGCGCCGCCTGCGCCGCTTCGCCCGCGAAGGCGCCGCCGACGAGCTCGACCTCGACGCGACCATCGAAGGCACCGCCCGCCAGGGCTGGCTCGACATCCACATGCGGCCCGAGCGCCACAATGCCGTCAAGCTGCTGCTGTTCCTCGACGCCGGCGGTTCGATGGACCCGTTCGTCAAGCTCTGCGAGGAGCTGTTCTCGGCGGCGACGAGCGAGTTCAAGAACCTCGAATTCTTCTATTTCCACAACTGCCCCTACGAAGGCGTGTGGAAGGACAACATGCGCCGCTTCACCGAGCGCACGCCGATGTGGGACGTCCTCCACAAATATGGCCACGACTACAAGCTGGTGCTCGTCGGCGACGCCTCGATGAGCCCTTATGAGATCACCCATCCGGGCGGCTCGGTCGAGCATATGAACGAGGAAGCCGGCGCGGTCTGGCTGCACCGGCTGACCACCACTTATCCCGCCGCGGTGTGGCTCAATCCGGTTCCGCAAGCGCAATGGGGCTATTCGCAATCGGTCAGCCTGATCCGCGAGCTGATGACCGACCGCATGTACCCGCTGACCCTCGACGGCCTCGACGCCGCGATGCGCGAGCTGACGCGGAAGCGGTGAGCGCTAGCGCGAGACGAAGCTCCGGAAGGTGATCGACCAGCGGGTCTCGCTCATCGGCGCGATGCTATGTTCCCATTCGTGCCGCGCCTCGCCGGCGAGGTGATAGATCGAGCGCGGCTCGAGCGGCAGCGTCGCGCGCTCGAAACCGCCGTCGCGGCGCCGACGGAAGCGCATCGTCGCCGGTGCGCCGAGCGAGAGGCCGACGACATGCTCGAATTGCGGCCGGTCGCGGTGCCAGCCGATGCCGGCGCCAAGATCGTAACGGATCAGCAGCGCCTGGATGAGCGCTTCCGGCTCGAGCCCGGCGAACGCCGCCGCCCGCGCGCGCACCGGCAGAAGGAAATCTGGCATCGCCGCCGCCTCGGCCAGCCGCCCGCGATCGAAATCGTAGGACCAGCCGAACGAGGTCGTCAGCCGCTTGCCCAGCCAGCCCTGGAAACGGAACGGCGTCGGCCCGGTCGCGTCGATCGCTGCGATCAACGCCCGCTCTTCCTCGGCCGAAACCGCCTCGGGCAGGACGCTCAGCCCCGGCAGGATCGGCGCGGGCGCGGCGAACAGGTCTGGCTGAACGATGGGCATGCCGCCGATATGGGGAGCCTTTTCGGCAGGCGCGACCCGGCGTGGGAACCATTGCGCGCGCGTTCCGGTTGTTACACAAGATTGCAGGAGTATTGCCCCGTGTCTCACATTCCGGAGTCCGCCATGCCCCATGCCAAGGCCGCGCCGCCCGAAAACGAAAGCGCCACCGCGCGCGTCAAGAAAGCCGCCAGCAAGGCCGCCAAGACCGCCAGCAAGACGGCGAGCAAAGCCGTCAAATCGGTCCGCAAGACCGCCAAGTCGGCGGTCGCCTCGGTCAAGGCCAACAAGGGCAAATCGGCGGCCGTCGGCGCGGCCGTCGCGGTCGGCGCTGCGGCCGCGGTCGCCGCGCCCAAGGTCATCAAGAAGACCGCGGCCAAAAAGGCGCCCGCCAAGCCGGCTGCCGCCAAAAAGACGACGGCAGCCAAGCCAGCCGCCAAAAAACCCGCCGCGCGCAAGGCACCGGCCAAGCCCAGGACGACCGCCAAATCCTGACGCGTCAGTAGATCAGGTAGCGCGCCCGCATGTCCGCCCCGGCGGCCTCGTCGGCGCGCGCCGCCGCGTCGAGGTCGCCCGGCGCGGCATTCGCGTCATCGACCCACTCGCGTAATTCGGGGCTGCCGTTGATGACGTCGATCGCCAGCTTGCCGAATTCATATTCGTACGGGAAATCGCGCCACAGCTCGTAATCGGACCAAAGCGCGCGGATCGCCTTGAACGCCAGCGCCTGCAGCCGCCACGGCCTGAACGCCGCATGGTCGTAGAACGGCGCCTCGGCATGAATGTGCAGCCCATTGCACAACTGCCCGACATGCTTGTGGAAGGTCGGCTGGAACCAGATATCACGCACCGCACAGCCGGCGAGCCAGTCGGGCGCCAGCCGCTCCATCTCGGCGAGCACCGCGCGCGCGTCGATATCGGGCGCGCCGAACAGTTCCAGCGGTCGCGTCGTCCCGCGCCCTTCGGACAAAGTCGTTCCTTCGAGCATCACGGTGCCGGCATAAGCGCGGGCCATGTTGACGTTGGCGGCATTGGGACTGGGATTGATCCACGGGCATTCGGGCGGCCAGCCGAAGCCCGGCGCGGCGTCGGGTTGCCAGTCGTGCATCTCGATCACGCGATACTCGACGTCGAGCTTGAAGTGATCGATGAACCATCGGCCCATCTCGCCCAGGGTCAGGCCATGGCGCATCGGCATCGGCCCAGCGCCGACGAAGCTTTCCCAACCGGGCAGCAGCGTCAGCCCTTCCGCCGGGCGGCCGGCGGGATTGGGGCGATCGAGCACCCAGACCGCCTTGCCGTGCGCCGCCGCCGCCTCGAGCACGTAGAGAAGCGTGGTGACGAAAGTGTAGATGCGGCAGCCGACGTCCTGCAGGTCGATCAGGATGGTGTCGAAGGTGCCCATCGACTGCCCGGTCGGCCGCCGTACTTCGCCGTACAGGCTGAACACCGGCATGCCGTAGGTCTGATCGGTATAATCTGGCGACTCCATCATATTGTCCTGGAGGTCGCCGCGAACGCCATGCTGCGGCCCGAACACCGCCGAGACGTTGAGCCCCGCCGCGACCAGGGCGTCGAGCGAATGCGTCAGGCCCGCCGTCACCGAGGCGGGATGCGCGAGCAGCGCGACGCGCCTGCCCTCGAGCGGTTTCCTGAGCTCTGGTTCGGCGAGCAGCCGGTCGATACCGAATTTCATGCGCGTTCAGGTGCCGGGAGCGACGCGACAAAGCAATCCGCGTTGTGGAAATCGGGCGCCTCGCCGTGATGATCGAGCGCCCAGAAACTCTTCGATCCGTCGATCGCTTCGACCACGACGGTCAACCCGAGCCGCCAGTCGGCTTGCGCCATGTCGGCCAGCTCGACCGATGCGGTGAGCGTAGGCGATTGCCAATTCAGCACCGGAATGGTCGCGGCATCGCGCATGCCGTCGCGGTATCCGTCGAATTGATACGTCGCCCAACGCCCTGATGGCGACAGGTTGACCTCGGTATAGCCCGTTTGCCCGGCGGGCTGGATGAACGCCTCGAAACAGGTGTGCATCCACAATTCGTCGGTCCGTGCGGGCATCATCGGCTGCGGCCAGAGCACGCGATCGAGGTCGCCCTCGACCGTGTAGCGGAGTGACAGGATTGCGTCGTCGCGCGCTATTTCGACACCAATCGCAATTATGCCAATGCTTGGAAAAACGGGATGCGGGACCAACCATTTACGCATCCCCGGCGAAGGCCGGGGCCCAGTTGCGGTGTCACTCATCCGGTGTGATTTCCCTCGAACAAGTCGTTCCAAT
>JBQCHQ010000017.1:0-244287 GCA_051954515.1 Sphingomonas sp.
CGTTACTCTAGGGGCCCGCCGCGGTAGAAAACCCCGCTGGGCCGGCGGGCGCGGGCCCCCCCCCGGCCGGTGTTTTTTGGGCGGGGGGGCTGCCCCGCGCCCACCGGCCGGGCAGCTTCGCTTCCGGCCTACAACTTCGACGTCAGTTCCGGCACGACCTTGAACAGGTCCCCCACCAAACCGATGTCGGCGACCTGGAAGATCGGCGCGTCCTCGTCCTTGTTGATGGCGATGATGGTCTTGGAATCCTTCATGCCGGCGAGGTGCTGGATCGCGCCCGAGATGCCGATCGCGATATAGACTTCGGGGGCGACGATCTTGCCGGTCTGGCCGACCTGATAGTCGTTGGGGGCGTAGCCCGCGTCGACCGCGGCGCGGGATGCGCCGACGCCGGCGCCGAGCTTGTCGGCGAGCGGATCGAGCAGCGCGTGGAACTGCTCCGACGAGCCGAACGCGCGGCCGCCCGAGACGATCACCTTGGCGCTGGTCAGCTCGGGACGCTCGGACTTGGCGATCTCCGCGCCGGCGAAGGTCGAGAGGCCCTGGTCGCCGGTGCTCGCGACCTTCTCGATCGTCGCCGACCCGCCATCGGCAGCGGCCTTGTCGAAGGCTGTGGTGCGGACGGTGACGACCAGCTTGGCGTCGCTGGTCTTGACCGTGGCGATCGCGTTGCCGGCGTAGATCGGGCGGGTGAAGGTGTCGGCGCCCTCGACCGAGAGGATGTCGCTGATCTGCATGACATCGAGCAAGGCCGCGACGCGCGGGGCGATGTTCTTGCCGGTCGTGGTGGCGGGGACGACAAAGGCGTCGTGGTGGCCCATCAGCTCGACCACGAGAGGCGCGACGTTTTCGGCGAGCGCATGGGCGTAAGCCGCATCGTCGGCGACATGGACCTTGCCCACGCCGGCGATCTTGGCGGCTTCGGCGGCGACGCCATCGACGCCCTGGCCGGCGACCAGCAGGTGGACCTCGCCGAGCTTTGAGGCGGCGGTGACCGCCGAGAGCGTGGCGTCCTTGACGGTGCTGCCGCCATGCTCGACCCAAACCAGCGTTTTCATATCTTCAGGACCTCTTTCCTCCACCCGTTCGCCCTGAGCTTGTCGAAGGGCGAGTGGCGGGCCGTGGGACGGGCTTTGACAGGCTCAGCCCGAACGGTGTTTTGCTTCAACCGGGTTACTTGGCGACGCCCATCGCCTTCAGCTTGCCGACGAGTTCATCGACATCGGCGACCTTGATGCCGGCGGTGCGCTTGGGCGGTTCGGCGACGTTGGTGACGGTGATGCGCGGAGTGGCGTCGACGCCGTAATCGGCGGGGGTCTTCTGCGCGAGCGGCTTCGACTTGGCCTTCATGATGTTGGGGAGCGACGCATAGCGCGGCTCATTGAGGCGCAGGTCGGTGGTGACGATCGCCGGGAGCTTGAGGTCGTCGGTCTCGAGCCCGCCATCGACCTCGCGCGTTACCTTGGCGCCCCCATCGGCGATCTCGACCTTCGACGCGAACGTCCCTTGGCCCCAGCCGAGCAGGCCGGCGAGCATCTGGCCGGTCTGGTTGTTGTCGTCATCGATCGCCTGCTTGCCGAGGATGACGAGTTCGGGCGATTCCTCGGCGGCGATCTTGGCGAGGATCTTGGCGACGCCGAGCGGCTCGACGCGCTCGTCGGTCTGGACGAGGATCGCGCGGTCGGCGCCCATCGCCAGCGCGGTGCGCAAAGTCTCCTGGCACTTGGCCTCGCCGATCGAGACCGCGATGATCTCGGTGACGACGCCCTTTTCCTTGAGCCGGATCGCCTCTTCGACGGCGATCTCGTCGAACGGGTTCATGCTCATCTTGACGTTGGCGAGGTCGACCCCCGAGCCGTCGCCCTTCACCCGTGGCTTGACGTTGTAGTCAAGCACTCGCTTGACCGGCACCAAGACCTTCATTTCCATCCTCCGCTAAAGCCTCCAGGCCGTTTTCCGGCGCGACACCGCGCCCCAATGGCGGTTTCGCGTCGCTTTCGCAAGCCGGGTACGGGAAACCGCCGATGCCGTAGCGGCACCGGCGCCTCGCCCGTCTCCGGCCCAACGAAATGGGGCCCGGGCGATATCCGCCCGAGCCCCATTTCATCGTTTCAGATGAAACGATCAAGCCGCCTTGCGGACCTCGGCGACGATCTTCTTGGCGGCGTCACCGAGATCGTTGGCCGGCACGATCGCCAGACCCGAATTGGCAAGGATTTCCTTGCCCTTGTCGACATTGGTGCCTTCGAGCCGGACGACGAGCGGCACCGAGAGGTTCACTTCCTTGGCCGCGGCGACGATGCCCTCGGCGATGATGTCGCAGCGCATGATGCCGCCGAAGATGTTGACCAGAATGCCCTTCACCGCCGGGTCCGAGAGGATGATCTTGAATGCCGCGGTCACCTTCTCCTTGTTGGCGCCGCCGCCGACGTCGAGGAAGTTGGCGGGGAACTCGCCGTTCAACTTGATGATGTCCATCGTCGCCATCGCGAGGCCGGCGCCGTTGACCATGCAGCCGATATTGCCGTCGAGCTTGATATAGGCGAGGTCGTACTTGCTCGCCTCGAGCTCCTGCGGGTCCTCCTCGGTCTCGTCGCGCAGCTCGGCCAGGTCCTTGTGGCGGAAGCCGGCGTTCGAATCGAAGCCGACCTTGGCGTCGAGTACCATCAGCTTGCCGTCGTCGGTGACGGCGAGCGGGTTGATCTCGATCTGCGACGCATCGGTGCCGAGGAACGCGGCATAGACCTTGGCCGCGAGGCTCTGCGCCTGCTTGGCGAGGTCTCCGGTGAGGCCGAGCGCCTTGGCGACGGCGCGGCCGTGGTGCGGCATGAAGCCGGTCGCGGGATCGACGTCGAAGGTGTGGATCTTCTCCGGCGTGTCGTGAGCGACGGTCTCGATGTCCATGCCGCCCTCGGTCGAGACGACGAAGGCGACGCGGCCGGTGGCGCGATCGACGAGGAGCGCCAAATAGAATTCCTTGGCGATATCGACGCCATCAGTGACGTAGAGACGGTTGACCTGCTTGCCGTGCTCGCCGGTCTGGACGGTGACGAGGGTGTTGCCGAGCATCTCTTGCGCAGCGTGGCGCACTTCATCCTCGGTTTTCGCCAGGCGGACGCCGCCCTTGGCCTCGGGCGACAGTTCCTTGAACTTGCCCTTGCCGCGGCCGCCGGCGTGGATCTGCGCCTTGACCACGTAGAGCGGCCCGGGGAGCTTCTTCGAGGCTTCGACCGCCTCCTCGACGCTCATCGCGGCGAAGCCCGCGGGCACCGGCACGCCGAATTTCGCGAGCAATTCCTTGGCCTGATATTCGTGGATGTTCATGAGGGACTCGCCTTTGTGCGGGGAGAGGTTTGGGCGCGCCTAAAGCACAGACGAGGGGCGGAATCCACCCCGAATCCCTGTTATTGCTATTGCGAAAAACTCTCAACTCAGCGCGTGGTCGATCTCGCACTTGAGCGCCGCCTTGCTGGTGACGCGGACGATCTCGGGGTCGTCGAGCGCGCGGAGGCGGTAGAGCAATTCGTCGAACGATTGCGCGCGCGGCGCCTTGGGCAGGCTCGCCAACTGCCGCAGCTGATCACGCGACAGGCGGTCGGCCATCCGCGGCGCCATGCAGTGCGCGAGCCGCGGCTTGAGGCCGGCGCGCTCCAGCCCCGCCTCGACGCGTGCGGTCGGCGCCATGCACCCGGCGACCACCAGCGGGAGCAGCAGCACGATCCTCGTCATCTTCATGGGCCAAGGCTATAACGACGCGGAGAGTCCCGCAATCGGCATCGTGCTGTTCGGCCTGATTGTGCTCGCCATGGAGGGCTTCGCTTACGTGCACGCCAGCCACCGCCGCCCGCGCGACTGCCGCAATTCGCGCGTGACAGCGCCCCCCGAGACACGATAATCTGCGCGGCAGTCCGCCTGGCGGAGGGAGCATGGATAGTCCCGAGCAGCGCCGCGCCTCGCGCAAGCCCGTCCAGTTCGAGGCCCAGCTACGCGACCGCGGATCGAGCAAGTTCGCGGTCACCGTGCTCGATATCTCGACCACCGGGTTTCGCGCCGAATGCGCCTTCCGCCTGCACGAGGGCACATTGGTCTGGCTGACGCTGCCCGGCATGGCGGGGCTCGAGGCGCATGTCGCCTGGTGCGACGGTAATTTTCTCTACGGCTTCGTCTTCACCCAGCCGCTCCACGAGGCAGTGCTGGACCACATCGTGACGCTCGCCGGCGCTTGAATCGCCGCTCAGTCGAACAGGCTCGACACCGATGATTCGTCGGCAATGCGGCGGATCGCCTCGGCGAGCAAGGGCGCAATCGTCAGGTGGCGGATGCGCTGAGCGTCCTTGATCATTTCATGGCTGCCGATCGAATCGGTGATGACCAGCTCGGAAAGCCGCGACCCCTCGACCCGCGCGACCGCGCCGCCCGACAGCACGCCGTGGGTGCAATAGGCGACGACGTCCTCGGCCCCGGCTTCGAGAAGCGCGGCAGCGGCATTGCACAAGGTGCCCGCCGAATCGACGATGTCGTCGATCAGGATGCAAAAGCGGCCTTCGACCTCGCCGATGATGTTCATCACCTCGGATTCGCCGGCGCGCTCGCGGCGCTTGTCGACGATCGCCAGCGGCGCGTTGTCGAGCCGCTTGGCGAGCGCCCGGGCGCGCACCACGCCGCCGACATCGGGCGAGACGACCATCAGGTTGCGCCCCTCGAACCGCGCCTTGATGTCCGCCGACATCACCGGCGCGGCGTAGAGATTGTCGGTCGGGATGTCGAAGAAGCCCTGGATCTGCCCCGCATGGAGATCGACCGACAGCACGCGGTCGGCGCCCGCGACGGTGACGAGATTGGCGACCAGCTTGGCCGAGATCGGGGTGCGTGGACCGGGTTTCCGGTCCTGCCGGGCATAGCCGAAATAGGGGACGACCGCGGTGATCCGCTTCGCCGAGGCGCGTTTCAGCGCATCGATGCAGATCAGCAGTTCCATGAGGTTGTCATTGGCCGGAAAGCCGGTCGATTGCAGGACGAAGACATCCTCGCCGCGGACATTCTCCAGGATTTCGACGAAGATTTCCTCGTCGGCGAAGCGGCGGACCAGCGCCTCGGTCAGCGGCATTTCGAGATAGGCGGCGATGTCGCGCGCCAGCGGCAGGTTCGAATTGCCGGCCATCAACTTCATGTGCGTCGCCTCCCGTTTGGCGCTCCATAAACCGAGACGGCGCGAACGCAACCGCTGCGCATTGCGGCTCGCCGAAAATCCGGCTAGAATTCTGGCCAAAAGGTTTTGATGATGCGTCACGTGCCTATCGCGGAATTCAAGGACAAGGTTTCCGAAATCGTCGCCGCGGCCGAAGCGGGCGAGGACATCACGATCACGCGACACGGTCGTGAGGTCGTGAAACTTGTCGGCTTGGCCCACGACCACAGGGAACGGCAGCGCGAAGCCGTCGAGGGGCTGCTCGCGTTTCGGGAAAAGCTTCGTGAAAGGGGTGTCCGCGTCACATCGGACGAATTGATCGCGTGGAAGAACGAGGGCCGGCGTTGATCGTCCTCGATACGTCGCTCGTCGGGCCGATCGCCATTCCGGACGAACGCGACAACCTCGACATCGGGGCGATGGCCGCACTGGTTGAATCGACGATGATCGTGCCCGGTCATTGGCGGCTCGAGGTCGCCAATATGCTGCGCACGGCGGTGCGGCGTGATCGCCTTACCGTCGACGAGCGTAACGAGGTTCTCGCCAGGCTCGGCGCTTTGCAGGTCGAGGTGGACAGCGAAACGTCGACAGCCGCATGGGGCATGACGATCGACCTTTCGGACCGCTATGGGCTGACGCCGTATGACGCGGCCTATATCGAGCTGGCGTTGCGGCGGCGCGCGCCTCTCGCCACGCGTGACCGGGAGCTCGCCCGCGCTGCCGAAGCCGCCGACCTCAAGACGATGGATTTCCGCGCATGACCGTCGTCACTCGCTTCGCCCCGTCGCCGACCGGCCGGCTGCATGTCGGCAACATCCGCACCGCGCTGCACAACTGGTTGTGGGCGAAGAAGCAGGGTGGGCGCTTCCTGCTCCGGATCGACGATACCGATGCCGAGCGGAGCGAGGAGCGGTTTGTCGAGGCGATTCGCGCCGATCTCGCCTGGCTGGGGCTGGTCCCCGACGGCGAGGAGCGGCAGTCGGCGCGCTTCGCGCTCTATGAGGCGCGATTCGACGAGCTGGTCGCGGCGGGGCGCATCTATCCGGCCTATGAGACTGCGCAGGAGCTCGAACTCAAGCGCAAGATCCTGCTCGGGCGCGGGCTGCCGCCGGTCTATGATCGCGCCGCGCTGGCGCTGACCGATGCCGAGCGCGCGCAGCTCGAAGGCGAGGGCGTGGCCCCGCACTGGCGCTTCAAGCTCGACCATGACGCCATGATCGAATGGGCCGACCTGATCCGCGGCCCCCAGCATTTCGATCCCAGGACGATGAGCGATCCCGTGGTGCGCCGCGCCGACGGGTCGTGGCTCTACATGCTGCCTTCCGCGATCGACGATGCCGAGATGGGGGTGAGCCACGTCGTGCGCGGCGAGGACCACGTTTCGAACACCGCCCTGCAGCTGCAGATGTTCGCCGCACTCGGCGCCGAACCGCCGGCTTTCGCGCACGAGGCGCTGCTCGTCGGCAGCGAAGGCAAATTGTCGAAGCGGCTGGGCTCGGTCGGGGTCGACAGCTTCCGCGAGGCAGGCATCGAACCGGCAGCGGTGCGCGCCTTGCTGGCGCGGATCGGGACCAGCGATCCCGTCGAGCCGCTGGTCGATTCGGCGGCGCTGATCGAGGCGTTCGACTTCGCCCGCTTCGGCCGGGCACCGGCGCGGTTCGACGAAGCCGAGCTGGCGGCAGTCAACACCCGGATCGTCCACCAGCTCGACTTCGCCGCGGTCGCCGATCGTCTTCCCGAAGGCATGGACGAGGCGGCGTGGGCGGCGATTCGGCCCAATCTGTCGACCGTCGCCGAGGCCGCCGATTGGTGGCACGTCGTCGAGGGACCGATCGCGCCGATCGTCGCCGCGGAAGACCGCGCCTATCTCGCCGAGGCGCATGCCGCCGCCGCCGCGATCGACTGGGCGAACGACCCGTGGCACGCGCTGACCGCCGAGCTGAAGGCGACGACCGGGCGCAAGGGCCGCGCATTGTTCCTGCCGCTGCGCCAGGCGCTGACGGGGCGCGACCACGGCCCCGACATGGCTGCGCTGTTGCCGCTGATCGGCCGCGAGCGCGCGCTGGAGCGCCTGGCAAGCGCCTGAACGCGAAAGCATTTGGCTCCATCTTTGTGATGTTGTATCATTTCACTATCCCGGGCGGAGAACCGGGAGACAAAGGAGATGCCAAGGAGAGAGGCCATGTATGCGGATCGTCATGCCGGCACGCGCGGGATCAAGCCCGTCAGCCTGGGTGCTTCGTTGCTCGTCAATGGCGCGGTGCTGCTCGCGCTGGCCTATGCCGCGCCGAAGGTGATTCACCACCAGGACAAGCCGTTCGAAGCGAGCTTCATCCCGATCCCGCCGCCACCGCCGCCCGATCCCACGCCGCGGCCGCAGCCGCGCGCGGCGCATCCTGCGCCCCAGCCTTACGTGCCCAAGGCCGAGGTGGCGTTGCCCCAGCCCGGCCCGCTGATCGACCTCCCCCCGACGCCGCCGCTCGATCCCGGGCCGATTGCCGGGCTCGGCGACGGCCCGGCGGCGGCGCCGAGCCCGTCGCCGCTGCCGCTGGTCGATGCTGCGACCGACCCGCGCTACGCCGGCGATTTCCAGCCGACCTATCCGCCCGCCGAGCGCCGCGCCGGCCATGAAGGCCGCGTCGTGGTGCGCGTGCTGATCGGGGTCGATGGGCGCGTCCGCCAGGTCGAGAAGGTGTCGGCGACCAGCGACGCCTTCTTCGCCGCGACTCGCGACCGCGCACTCACGAAATGGCGCTTCAGGCCGGCGCCGTGAAAACAACGCCACTGGCCTCGCGCCGGGCGACGCCCTATCTTCCGCGCCATGTCCGTCCTGCGTTTCTTCTCGGTGCCGCGCGCCTATCGCGACGTGAAACGATTGTTCCTGTCGCGGCGCAAACCGTATGAAATCTGGTTCCTGCTGCTGGCGATGGCGATCACCGTCGCGATCATCGCCGGCTTCGTCCACGATTCGCACTTCACGCCGCCCTATCACGAAGAAATCATCTATGTGCAGAGCTGGCCCCTGAACCGCAGCGAGGCCGAAATCCTCGCCGATCAGAAGATCTACGCTGCGAAGAAGGCCAAGGAACAGGCCGAGATCGAAAAGGCCGAGAAGGAGCGCCAGGCCGCATTCCAGCGGCTGCAGAACGCGACGGCGCCTTGGCTGTAGCCGCCGCCGACGCGCGCTGGATGGCCGCGGCGCTGGCACTGGCGGCGCGCGGGCGGGGGCGGACGGCGCCCAATCCCAATGTCGGCTGCGTGATCGTGCGCGAGGGCCGCGTCGTCGGGCGCGGCTGGACCCAGCCCGGCGGGCGACCGCACGCCGAGGCGATGGCGCTCGCCGAAGCGGGCCAGGCGGCGCTCGGCAGCACGGTGTACGTGACGCTCGAGCCGTGCGCGCATGTGAGCGTGCGCGGGCCGGCCTGTTCCGCCCTGTTGGTCGATGCCGGCGTGGCGCGCGTCGTGGTGGCGCTGACCGACCCCGACCAACGCACCAACGGCACCGGCATCGCGCGACTCGAAGCGGCGGGAATCGCCGTGACAACAGGCGTGCTCGCCGATGAAGCGCGGCAGACGATGGCCGGATTCCTGGCGCGACAGGCGCTGGGGCGGCCGCAGGTGACGCTCAAGCTTGCCACCTCGCTCGACGGCTGCATCGCGCTCGCCTCAGGCGAAAGCCGCTGGATCACCGGGCCGGAGGCGCGCGCCCACGCCCATCTCGAACGCGCGCGGCACGAGGCGATTCTGGTCGGGCGCGGCACCTTCGACGCGGATGCGCCGAAGCTCGACGTGCGGCTGGCGGGGCTGGAAGTGCGCAGTCCGCGCCGCATTCTTCTGTCTTCACGTCACCTCCGCGAAAGCGGGGACGACGGAGAATGGGAGGTGATCGCCTCGCCCGCGGGCATTGCGGCGCTGGACGGTGTCGATCATCTCCTCGTCGAGGGCGGCGCTCAGGCCGCTGCCGCCTTTCTCGCCGCCGAGCTGGTCGACCGCCTGCTCCTCTATCGCGCGCCGATTCTGATCGGCGGGGGCAAGGCGGCGATCGGCGATATCGGCCTCACGTCCCTGGCCGACGCGCATGGCCGTTGGCGGCTCGCCGATGCGCGGAGCCTTGGCAGCGACCGGCTGGAGGTTTACCTGCGCCGGCGGGAGGCCTGATGTTCACCGGAATCATCACCGATATCGGCACGATTGAGTGCGTTGAGCAGCGCGGCGACCTGCGTGTCGTCGTCGCCACCGGCTACGACACGGGGACGATCGACCTCGGCGCGTCGATCGCTTGTTCCGGGGTGTGCCTCACCGTCGTCGACAAGGGCCCGGGCTGGTTCGCCGTCGACGTTTCGGGCGAGAGCGTCAGCCGCACCGCGCAAGGCCAGTGGGGCGCGGGCAAGCGGCTCAACCTCGAACGCGCGATGAGGTTGGGCGAGGAAATGGGCGGCCACATCGTCACCGGCCATGTCGACGGCATCGCCGAGGTGGTCGCCATCGCGCCCGAAGGTGATTCGAAGCGAGTCGCCCTTCGCCTGCCGCGCGAGCTTGCCCCCTTCGTCGCGGCCAAGGGCTCGATCACGCTCGACGGCGTGTCGCTGACCGTCAACAATGTGGCGGACGAGGCCGACGGCACGCGCTTCACCGTCAACATCATTCCGCACACCCAGGCGGTGACGACGCTGGGCAGCCTCGAAGCGGGACAGCCGATCAATGTCGAGATCGACGTGCTCGCCCGTTACCTCAAACGCATGGAGGCCTATCGTGGCCAAGCCTGATCCCAAGCTCGCGCAGCTGCGCCACGGCTTCCTCTCCTCGCCCGAGGAGCTGATCGACGAGGCACGCAACGGCCGCATGTTCATCCTGGTCGACGACGAGGACCGCGAGAATGAGGGCGATCTCGTCATCCCCGCGCAGATGGCGACCCCCGACGCGATCAACTTCATGGCGACGCACGGCCGCGGCCTCATTTGCCTCGCGCTGACCAAGAACCGCGTCGACCAGCTCGGGCTCGATCTGATGAGCCGCAAGAACGGCACGCGGCACGAGACCGCCTTCACCGTCTCGATCGAGGCGCGCGAGGGCGTCACCACCGGCATTTCGGCGGCCGATCGCGCGCGCACGATCGCGGTGGCGATCGATGCGTCGAAGGGGGCCGAGGAGATCGTGACGCCGGGCCATGTCTTCCCGCTCGTCGCGCGCGAGGGCGGGGTGCTGGTCCGCGCCGGACATACCGAGGCGGCGGTGGACGTCGCGCGGCTGGCGGGGCTGAACCCTTCGGGCGTGATCTGTGAGATCATGAACGAGGACGGCACGATGGCGCGCCTCGACGACCTGATCGCGGTGGCGCAGCGCCACAACCTCAAGATCGGCACGATCCGCGACCTGATCGCCTATCGCCGCCGCCACGACCATCTCGTCGAGCGCCGCGCGAGCGCGCGCTTCACCAGCCGCTGGGGCGGCGACTGGACCGCGGTGACCTTCTTCAACAAGGCCGAAGGCACCGAGCAGCTCGCGCTCGTCAAGGGCAAGGTCGATCCCGCGCACCCAACCTTGGTTCGGATGCACGTCCTGTCGCCCTTCACCGATATTTTCGGCGAAGGCGGCGAGCGCGGCGACCTGCTCAGGCGATCGATGGAGATCATCGCCGACGAGGGCGCGGGCGTCGTGGTGACGCTGGCGAGCCAGCGCGGCGACGCCTTTACTCGAGCGGTGCAGGCCAAGGCGGGGACGCTCAAGCCCGCCGATATGGACGAATTGCGCGATTACGGCGTCGGCGCGCAGATCCTGACCGAGCTCGGCATCGAGGAGATGGTGCTGCTCACCAACACGCATCACACACTGGTCGGCCTCGACGGCTATGGCCTGTCGATCGTCGGCGAACGGGCGATTAGCTGAGCAAACGTCACCCCGGGCTTGTCCCGGGGTCTGCGGTGCCGCACACATCAACGTCGAGGCTTGTGGCGCGGCGGATGCCGGAACAAGTCCGGCATGACGGAAGAGAATTGATGGCCAACATCCTGATCGTCGAAGCCCGCTTTTACGAGCACCTCAACGATCTGCTGCTCGAAGGCGCGCGCCGCGCGATCGAGGGGGCGGGGCACAGCCATGAGACAATCACCGTCCCCGGCGCGCTCGAAGTGCCCGGTGCGGTGGCGCTGGCGAGCGAAAGCGGGCGCTACGACGCCTATGTCGCGCTCGGCGTGGTGATCCGCGGCGAGACCTATCATTTCGAGATCGTCGCGGGCGAAAGCGCGCGCGGGCTGATGGCGCTCAGCATGGACGGCCTCGCGATCGGCAACGGCATCCTGACGGTCGAGAACGGACTGCAGGCGCTGGCGCGCGCGCGGCCGAGCGAGAAGGACAAGGGCGGTGAGGCGGCCAAGGCGGCGCTGGCGATGCTCGCGCTCAAGGAACGCTTCGCCTGATGCTGCCGGTGCTGTTCACCGAGCGGCTGATGCTGCGGCCGCTGAACGGCGACGATTTCGAGGCCTATGCCGCCTTCGCCGCCGACGAGGAGCAGATGCGCTTCCTGGGCGGCGCGATGGTCCGCGAAGTCGCGTGGCGCGACTTGACGCTGCGCGCGGGTGCCTGGATGACGCGGGGATTCTCGCAATTCTCGGTGATCGAGCGCGCGACCGGCGCCTGGGTCGGCCGCATCGGACCGTGGCAGCCCGAGGGCTGGCCCGGCACCGAGATCGGCTGGGGCGTCGCGCGCGCTTTCGCAGGGCGCGGCTACGCCTATGAAGCGGCAGTGGCGGCGATGGATTATGCCGTGGACGTGCTCGGCTGGCGCGAGATCGTCCATACCATTGTGCCCGAGAACAGGCGCTCGATCGCGCTCGCCGAACGGCTGGGCTCGGTGCATCGCGGGCCGGCCCGCATGCCGCCGCCGCTCGAGGCGGTCCGCGCCGACCTGTGGAGCCAGACGGCCAAGCAATGGCGGGCACAGGTGCGGTGAAGCTCGAGGCGCCGCCGCCGCGCCAGCGCGTGATCGAGCGCGACGGGCGCCTGGTGGTGATCGACAGCGCCGCGCCGCTGCCGACGGCACTCGGCCAGACCACGCCGGCGCGCAGGGCGGGGCGATGGTTCGAACGCACGAGCTTCGACGGCCGCGGTGTGCTGACCACGCGAAGCTGGTACGACCTCAAGGGCCCGCGCCGGCTGCAGCTCGATCCGGGAAGCGCGCGGATCGCGCGTCTTGCGCCGCTCGTCATCTTCATCCTGACGCTGGCAGCGATCGGCGGGGCGGTGTTCTTTCCCTGGCTGCTCGTCGTCATCCCGGCGCTGATCCAGCCCAAGCCGTGGAAGAAGCTGCGCGGGCGGATCACTGAGCGCCTGGACCGCTTTCCCGCGGCGACTCAGTAAGCGCGAACGAAGAAGGTGATCGTGGTTCCGAGCGCGACGAGCAGCGTCCAGGCGCGCACCGCGCCGGCGGGCAATCTCTTGCCGAAATGCGCGCCTGCCCAGCCGCCAAATACTGCACCGACGAGCATCGGCAGGCACGCTTGCCAGCGCACCAGCCCGGTCGCAACGAACACGCATGCCGCGGCGAGATTGCCGATCGCCAGCATCAACGTGCGCTGCGCGAACAGCTCGCGCGGTTCGATGCGCGCGAGCAGGCCATAGAGCGCGGTGGTGATGAGGCCGACGCCGCCGCCGAAATAGCCGCCATAGATGCCGAGCACGCTTTGCACGGCGACGAGCGTGCGTGGCCCGATCGTCACGCGATCGTGAAGCCACGCGCCGGCGCGCTTGCCGAAGGCGAGCACGAGCGTGCCGAACAGCATCAGCCAGGCGATGATGACGTCGAAGGTGGCGGCAGGGGTCAGTACGAGGAGCAAGCTGCCGCCGAGCGCTGCGACGAAGGTGACGGCGCCGAGCAGCCGCGGCGAGACCCCGCCGACCGGACCGATCTCGTCGCGGAACGCCCAGGCACTGGTCGCAGCACCAGGGAGAAGGGCGACGTTAGAGGTGGCGTTGGCGGCAGTCGAAGGCAGGCCGATCGCGATCAGCGCGGGCAAAGTGGCAAAGGTGCCGCCACCAGCGAGCGCGTTCATCGCCCCGCCCAGCGCGCCGGCGCCGAGGGCGAGAAGAGTAGCCTCGACTCCGGTCATCAGGTCGTCACCCCGGCGCAGGCCGGGGTCTTGAGCCACAAATCGCGCGCTCGGGGCCAAAGATCCCAGGCTTCGCTGGGATGACGGAGCTCAACCAAGCGCGGCGAGCTTCTCTTCGGCGAGCCGGTCGAGCTCGGCGCGGCTCTTCCGTTCGGCGGCGGTCTTGAGCTGACCGCAGGCGGCGTCGATGTCACGACCGCGCGGGGTGCGGGTCGGCGCCGAGATGCCGGCTTCGAACACGATGTCGGAGAAGCGCTTGATCCGCTCCGGCGTCGAGCATTCATAGGGCGCGCCGGGCCAGGGATTGAACGGGATCAGGTTGACCTTGGCGGGCAGCTTGTAGTGGCGGATCAGCCGGACGAGCTCGCGCGCATCGGCGTCCGAATCGTTCTTGTCCTTGAGCATGACGTATTCGAAGGTGATCCGCCGCGCATTGTTGGCACCGGGATAATCGGCGCAGGCCTGGAGCAGTTCCTCGATGCCGTATTTGCGGTTCAGCGGCACGATCTCGTCGCGCACTTCCTTGGTCACCGCATGGAGCGAGACGGCGAGGTTGACCCCGATCTCCTCGCCGGCGCGCGCCATCATCGGCACCACGCCCGAGGTGGAGAGCGTGATCCGCCGCTTGGAAAGCGCGAGGCCGTCACCGTCCATGACGATCTTCAGCGCGTCACGCACGCTGTCGAAATTGTAGAGCGGCTCGCCCATCCCCATCATGAAGATGTTGGTGAGCATCCGCCCCTCCGGCGTCGAGGGCCATTCGCCGAGCGAATCGCGCGCCAGCATCACCTGGCCGACGATCTCGCCCGGGGTTAGGTTGCGGACGAGGCGCATCGTGCCGGTGTGGCAGAAACGGCAATTGAGCGTGCAGCCGACCTGGCTCGACACGCACAGCGTCCCCCGATCGGCGTCGGGGATGAACACCATCTCGTAATCCTGGCCATCCTCCGAGCGGAGGAGCCATTTGCGCGTGCCGTCGGTCGAGACCTGCGCCTCGACCACGTGCGGCCGCCCGACGGCGAAGCGCTCGGTGAGCCAGCCATGCTGCGCCTTGGCGATATCGGTCATCGCGGCGAAGTCGGTGGCGCCGCGATTGTAGATCCAGTGCCAGATCTGCTTGGCGCGCAATTTGGCCTGCTTGGGCTCCATGCCCGCGTCGGCAAGCGCCTCGCGGATGCCGTCGCGCGACAGCCCGATCAGGTCGACGCGGCCATCGGCACGCGCCGTCTGCGCGCGCGGCACGGGCACGGGATCGATATGCCCGGGAATGGGCATGGTCAGCGTCTCAGCGGTCGGCATGGGCGCGCATATAGGCGCAAATGCGCGGCAAGGCTAGCGCCCGAGGCAGGCGAGCGCGGCGGCGTCGATCGCACTGGCCGCGCCGGGCAACGCATAGGTGTCGGCGAAGGGGCGGCCGGTGGTGCTGACGCCGCTGACGCTCATCGAGCGCGCCGAGCGCATCGCGGCAACGATCGCGGCATCGGTGCGCGGATCGGGCGCCCACGCCTCCTGACCGCGCGCGGTCAGCGAGAAGCGGCGCTCGTCGATCGACAGGGTGGGCGTGACGCCGTCGCGCGCGGGGCGGCTGAGGCGCAGCGCAAGCTGGTTGCGGATGCCGCGCCGCGGCCAGGTCGCGACGCTGGCGAAGGCGCCGGTGCCGTGGCGGACCGGCTCGGCGACCGCGAAGCAGCGCGACGGGTCGGCCTCGCGGAAGGCGCCCCAGGCATGCCACACGCCGATCGCTTCGCGGTTGCTTGGGGGCGCGGCGAGCGCGAGCAGGAGAAGGGCAGCGCGGATCATGCGTGGCCGCGGCCGCGATGCGGCACCGTCTCGATACCGCGCTCGATCATCGCCACCGAGCCTTGCGGCAGCGCCGGAGCGATCGGCGCGCCGGTCGACGCCGCTACCGGGCGGCCGGTCATCAGCCCGCGCAGCACCGCGCTCGAAATGCCATGCATGACGATCAAGCGGTCGCCGGGTTCGTCGCTCGTTTCGGCGAGCCAGCCTTGCAGGCGCGCGGCGATCGCCGGATAGGTCTCGCCGTCGGGGGCGGGGGTCAGCGCCCCCGTTTCGGCATCGATCATAGGGCCGAACTCCTGCGCCAGCTCGTGATAATAGCGCCCGTCCCAGCTGCCGATGTCGATCTCGCCCAGGCGCTCGTCGGTGCGCGCCTGGTGCCAATCGAGCTCGAGATGTTCGGCGATCACCGCCAGCGTCTGCAGCGCCCGACCGGTCGGCGAGGCCCACAAGGCCAACGCCGGCCTGGGCCCGAGCAGCGCGCGCAGCGCCTCGCCCATTTCCTCGGCCTGGGCGAAGCCGGCGCGCGTCAGCGGCGTGTGAAGCAATCGCCCCTGCATCCGCCCGGCGGCATTGAACACCGTCTCACCATGCCGGGCGATGAAATCGCGGCCCTCGCGCTTGGAATCCATTGCCCGCATTTCAACCCCCTGTGGCGCAAAAGCAACGGAAAACGGCGTTTATCTGAGGTTCATGCAACGTTGCGCGTCGTTACCCATTTAGCCCGTCCGCCTCCAGCAAGAGGCGTTTCGTGTGAATGGAGTTTGTTATGCGTAAGCTTGTTCTGACCGCCCTCGCCGCTTCGAGCGCGGCTGCCTTCGCCGCCCCCGCGATGGCGCAATCGACCGGCCCGTTCGAGGGTCCCCGGGTCGGCGTGATCGCCGGCTATGACGGGCTGCGCCCCGGCCATGGCAAGGATTCGAGCATCTCGAGCGACAATGGCGCGGACGGGTTCCTGTACGGTGTCGATGCCGGTTACGATCACCAGATGGGCCGCTTCGTGCTCGGCGCCGAGGGTGAGATTTCGGGCTCGACCGCGAAGACCGCCGACGATCCCGACACCACCGACGCGCTCGGCTATGGCCGCGTCAAGGCGGGCCGCGATCTCTATGCCGGCGTCCGCGCGGGCTATCTGGTCGGCCCGTCGACCATGCTCTACGCCAAGGGCGGCTACACCAACGCCCGCCTCGACCTGACCGCGAGCGACGGCACGACCGAGACCGGCCGTCACTTCAACCTCGACGGCTATCGCCTTGGCGCTGGCGTCGAGCAGGCGATCGGCACCAACACCTACGCCAAGCTCGAATATCGCTATTCGAACTACGGCAACGCCCGGCTCGAATATGCCAATGGCGCGAACACCAACAACTTCAACGTCGATACCGACCGTCACGAAGTGGTCGCCGGCGTCGGCTTCCGCTTCTGATCGCCCGCTGGGCCAGTACGTGTAGCGTATGCGTAAAGGAAGGGCCGGGGCGCTTGCTCCGGCCCTTTTTTGCGCTACAGAAAGGGAAACCTGTCCCCGGCATTTCGACCGGCGGAAATCATGTGATGGGGCGGCGCCCCGGGGGAATGAAATGAAGGCGACGATCGAACGCGCGACCCTCCTGAAAGGCCTGAGCCACGTCCAGTCGGTGGTCGAGCGCCGCAACACGATCCCGATCCTGTCCAACGTGCTGATCGAGGCGACCGGCGAGGGCGCGCTCAAGCTGATGGCGACCGATCTCGACCTGCAGATCAACGAGACGGTGCCCGCCGCGGTCGATCAGGCCGGCGCGACGACGGTCTCGGCGCACACCTTGTTCGACATCGCCCGCAAGCTGCCCGAGGGCGCGCAGGTCGAGCTTTCGGCGGCCGAGGGGCGGATGTCGATCGTCGCGGGGCGCGCGCGGTTCAGCCTGGCGACGCTGCCGCGCGACGATTTCCCGGTGATCGCGGAAGGCGAGCTGCCGACCAGCTTCGAGCTGCCTGCCGAGACGCTGAAGCAGATCATCGACAAGACGCGCTTCGCGATCTCGACCGAGGAGACGCGTTACTATCTGAACGGCATTTTCTGGCACGTCAGCGACGAAGGCAGCCAGCCGGTGTTGAAGGCCGCGGCGACCGACGGCCATCGCCTAGCGCGCGTCACCGTGCCGCGCCCCGACGGCGCCGAGGGCATGCCCGACGTCATCATCCCGCGCAAATGCGTGGGCGAGCTGCGCAAGCTGCTCGACGAGATCGACGGCTCGGTCGGCGTGTCGCTGTCGAACACCAAAATCCGCTTCGATCTGGGGCAAGCGCTGCTCACCTCGAAGCTGATCGACGGCACGTTTCCCGATTATTCGCGCGTCATCCCGACCGGCAACGACAAAATCCTCAAGATCGATCCGAGGAGCTTCGAGGAAGGCGTCGACCGCGTCTCGACGATCGCCACCGAAAAGACCCGCGCGGTCAAGATGGGGCTCGATCGCGACAAGATCACGCTCTCGGTGACCAGCCCCGAAAACGGCACCGCCGCCGAGGAAGTCCCCGGCGACTACACCGCGCCGGGCTTCGAGATCGGCTTCAACTCGCGCTATCTGCTCGACATTCTCGGCCAGCTCGAGGGCGACACGATCGAGGTCCACCTCGCCGACGCCGCCGCCCCGACGCTGATCCGCGAGAACGACAAGGCGCCCGCGCTCTACGTGCTGATGCCGATGCGGGTGTGAGCGCTCAACGTCGCAGCCGCTTGAGCCGCTGATCGAGCCAGACCATCGCATGGCCGGCGGCGAAGAAGACCGCGGCGATGAGGAGCGCGATGACGATCGTCGTCGGCCAGCCGTTCCTGGCGACGTCGAGGAACGGATAGGCATAGACGCCTTCCGACCGCCCGCGCAGCAGCGCATAGACCCAGTAAGCGAGCGGCGCGGTCGCCCAGATCGCCGGTTCGCGGTGCGCGAGCCGGCCGTGCCGCACCATGAACAGCCAGAACAGCGGCACCGCCACCGGCGTGATTCGATGGAGCAGCAGATCGGCGATCTTCGCCCCGCCGCTCAAATGGAGCAGCCCGGCGAGCAAGGTCGCATAGACCACGCCGACCAGCAGGATCGCGATCGTCACGCCGCCGATCAGCCGCGGCGGGCACCAATTGCGCCGCATCGTGATCGCCGTGAACAGCAACGCGACGGCAAGGTTGGCAAGCACCGTGAAATAGCGCGCCATCACCCACAAGGTGCGGCCCGGCACATGGACGATCGCCAAACTCGCCTCGAACTGGATGACCAGCCCCGCCCAGGCAATGACGGCGATCGCGCCGGCGGCAATCGCAACCGATCGGCTGTTGTGCACCGGCTGTTCTCCCGTCCCCGCGCGTCGATCGGTTCATAGCCGGCCGCCTCGTCCGCCGCCAGCCGCCGGGCGCTTGACGCCCGCGCCTCGATGATCTACTTACACAAATGTAAGTAAGGAACGACTCGATGGCCAAGCTCCCTCCCTTTCCCGGCACGACCGGGCGCCGTGACTGGCGAACCGCGTTCGATGCGATCCGCAAGCTGCTCGCCAATGGCGACGACACGACGCAGGTGTTCCGCATCATGAAGGCGCTGAACGCCGGCAATTCGGAGAAGAATTACGCGCGATTGCTCGCTACTGAAGAGGGCGGACGCACCGCTTATGATCGAATCGAGCTCACCGAGCGCTTCACCGACAAGCAATGGGTCGCGCAATTCGCGCCGGGGACGGTCGGCGCCGCCTATCGCGACTTCCTCGAAACCACCGGCTATTCGGCCGACGGTCTCGCCGAAGTCTCCAAGGTCATCCGCGAGGACGAGATGGCGCATCCTTATGCCTGGTTCGGCCGGCGCACCCGAGACGTTCACGACATCTGGCATGTGCTCACCGGCTACAAGGCCAACGAGAGCCTGGGCGAGGCGTGCCTCGTCGCGTTCAGCTACGCCCAGGTGGGCGGGCTGGGATGGGCATGGATCGCCGGTGCGGCGTCGCTCAAGAGCCTAAAGGTCACCGGCAACCGCTTGTTCAGCAAGGCGGTGTGGGAAGGCTATCGCAACGGCCGCAAGGCCAAATGGCTGATCGGCGAGGATTACGAAGCGCTGATGGCCGAGCCGATCGACGCGGCGCGCAAGCGCCTCGGCATCGTCGAGCCGTTCGCCTATCTCAAGGCGCAGCGCGATCTCGGCCCCGAGCTCGCCTCCTATCTGTCGACGCAGCGGCAGAACAACGCGGCGATGGCGGCCGCCTGACGCAGGCGTTCGCAACGAGCCGTCAGCCCGCTGATCCGTTCGTGCCGAGCCTGTCGAAGCACGCTTTTTCAACTCGCCCCTCGACAGGCTCGGGGCGAACGGTTCAAATCGCGCGGCCGGCGCGCTAGACGCGGGGGCGCATGCTCTCGCGCCTCGTCCTCACCGATTTCCGCAACCATGCCGATGCCGTGCTGACGCCGGGCACCGACTTCGTCGTGCTGACCGGCGACAATGGCGCGGGCAAGACCAACGTGCTCGAGGCGGTCTCGCTGCTCGCGCCGGGCCGCGGCCTGCGCCGCGCGAGCCTCGCCGAGATGGCGCGGCAAGGCGGCAGCGGCGGCTTTGGCGTGGCGGCGACGCTCAGCGGCGACGTCGAACTCGCCACCGGCATCGAGCCGGGCAGTCCCAACCGCCGGCTTATCCGCATCAACGGCGCGCCCGCGCCCGCTGCAGCGCTGGCCGAATGGCTGACGGTGCTGTGGCTCACGCCGGCGATGGACCGGCTGTTCGTCGAAGGGCCGAGCGAGCGCCGCCGCTTTCTCGACCGGCTGACGCTGGCGCTGGTGCCCGCGCATGCCATGCACACGACGCGCTACGATGCGGCGATGCGCGCGCGCATCCGGCTGCTCGCCGAAGCGCGCGACTCGGGTGCCGCACCCGACGACCATTGGCTCGCCGCGCTCGAAGCGCAGATGGCCGAGCACGGCGCCGCGCTCGACGCCGCGCGGCGGTTGACCGTCGCGGCGCTGGGCGAGGCGATCGCTGCGGTGCCCGAGGGCGCCTTCGCCCGCGCGGCACTGGCGCTGGAAAATCCCGAAGGCGACACGCCCGATCTCGCCGCCGCGCTCGCCGTTGGCCGCCGCCGCGATGCCGCGGCCGGGCGAACGCTGGCCGGGCCGCACCGCGCCGACCTCGTCGTCGTCCATCAGGCGAAGAACCAGCCTGCCGCCTTGTGCTCGACCGGCGAGCAGAAGGCGCTGCTGCTCGGTCTCGTGCTTGCCCATGCCGAGCTGGTCGCCGCGCGCACCGGCCGCGCCCCGGTGCTGCTGCTCGATGAAGTCGCCGCGCATCTCGATCCGGTGCGCCGCGCCGCCCTGTTCGAGCGGCTCGCCGGACGCGGCCAAGTGTGGATGACGGGCACGGAGCCCCAGCTGTTCGCCGCGATCGGCCCAGGGGCGAGCCGTTTCATCGTCGCCCATGGTCGCATCGCGCCGGCGGCCTGACCGTTCAGGACGGCTGCTGGTCCGTCGGAACCGGCGTCAATTCATAGACGTCGAGCGCAGCGCCGCCGTCGCGCGGCGCCACCAGGCGCCAGCGGAAGGCGCCGACTCGCTCGACCACGCCGACCACGTCGCGGCCGATATCGGTGCCATAACCGAGCGAGACGTCGCCCGGCCGGCGCTGCCGCGCGCCGAGGAATACGTAGCGCTTGTCGCCATCGGCGTAGAGATAGCCCGAGGGCAGATCGCTGCCGGTCTGCTTGGCGAAGCTCAGCCCCTTGTCCTCGGCGCGGACATAGCAGAATTGCGCCGGGTAAGAGCGCACGCGGTGGCGCCCGGCGCCCTTGCCCACCCGAACGACGCGACACTGATAGGAACCGGGCGGCAGTTCGGGATGATCGAGCGCGGCATCGGGCTGGAGCAGCGGCCCCTCGGCGTCGATCGCCGCGGTGGCGCGCCGATCGCTCGTGCCGCTGGCTTTCGACCAGGTTGCCGGCAAAGCCTCGAGCGTCTGGGCATCGGCCGGCGTGATCGCCGCCCGCCACGCCTCTTCAGAGGGCGACAGCGTTTCGAGCTGCACCGATACAGCCGGCTTCGGCGTCGTCGCGCACGCCGCCAGCGCGCCCAGCAAGGCGGCGCTCAAAATCAATCGTCGCATCGAAACACTACCCCGCGATGGCCGATGCGGTCAGTCTGGGCGGGGTTGGTTAACAAGAAGTAAACGCTGCGACCGGCCGAGCGCGGTGCGAGGCGCGGGGCGACCTATTCGCCGGGCAAAGCGTGGCGCGCCTGGGTGTAGATCACCTGCCACTTGCCGTTCCGCTTCGCCCAGATGTCGGCGAAGCGCATGCGGATCGCGTAGGGCTTGCCGTCGCTGGTGCCGTGCGCGTCGACCACGCCGCCGAGCACCGCGCCCGTCGCCCACACCTTTTCGACCGGCTTCTCGATGGTGAACGGTGCGAAGCTGAAGCCGGGCGCGGTATAATCGCGGATGAAATCGGCCTTGGTCTCGCTCTGCCCTTGCGAATTGACCAGCAAATAATCGTCGGCGAGCAGCCGCTCGAGCGCGGCGCCGTCGCCCTTCACCTGCGCCCGGTCGAACGCTTCGGCCGCCGCCGCGAGATCGGGCGGCAGATCGGGATAATGCGGCATCTCGGCGCTCGCCGTGGCGAGCATCAGTGACAACAGCAACGCGATCATTCGTCAGTCCTCCCCAGGCTGCGCGACTCGCCCATTTTGCTTCCGTTTGCGAGTGCGGATCCCTATATGCTCGCTATGACCGACACCCCCAAGCAGAACGACTACGGCGCCGAATCGATCAAGGTGCTGAAGGGCCTCGACGCCGTGCGCAAGCGGCCGGGCATGTATATCGGCGACACCGACGATGGTTCGGGCCTGCACCACATGGTGTTCGAGGTATCCGACAATGCGATCGACGAGGCGCTCGCCGGGCATTGCGACCGCATCCTCATCACGCTCAACCCCGATGGCTCGGTGTCGGTCGACGACAATGGCCGCGGCATTCCGACCGGCATCCACAAGGAAGAAGGCGTCTCGGCGGCCGAGGTCATCATGACCCAGCTCCACGCAGGCGGTAAGTTCGACAATACCTCGAACGACAATGCCTATAAGGTGTCGGGCGGCCTGCACGGCGTCGGCGTTTCGGTGGTCAATGCGCTGTCCGACTATCTCGACCTCACCATCTGGCGCGACGGCGAGGAGCATTACATGCGCTTCGAGCATGGCGATGCCGTGGCGCCGCTCAAGGTCGTCGGCCCCTCGGACCGCAAGGGCACCCGCGTCACCTTCCTGCCCTCGGCCGAGACCTTCAAAGTCACCGAGTTCGATTTCGAGAAGCTCGAGCACCGTTATCGCGAGCTCGCCTTCCTAAATTCGGGCGTGCGCATCATCCTCGCCGATGAGCGGCACGAGGAGCGCAAGGAGATCGAACTGTTCTACGAAGGCGGCATTGCTGCGTTCGTGAAATGGCTCGACCGCGCCAAGACCCCGCTATTCCCCGACCCGATCGCGATCACCGGCCAGCGCGACGATATCGGCATCGAGGTCGCGCTCGAGTGGAACGACTCTTATTACGAGAACGTCCTCGCTTTCACCAACAACATCCCGCAGCGCGACGGCGGCACGCACATCGCGGCGTTCCGCGCCGCGCTGACCCGCACGCTCAACGCTTATGCCGACAAGTCGGGGATGCTGAAGAAGGAGAAGGTCAGCCTCACCGGCGACGACATGCGCGAAGGGCTGTCGGCGATCGTCTCCGTCAAGCTGCCTGACCCGAAGTTCAGTTCGCAGACCAAGGACAAGCTGGTTTCCTCCGAAGTGCGCCAGCCGATGGAAAGCCTGATGGCCGACAAGCTGGCCGAATGGCTCGAGGAGAATCCGGCCTTCGCCAGGATGGTCGTCCAGAAGATCATCGACGCCGCCGCCGCGCGCGAGGCCGCCCGCAAGGCGCGCGATCTCACCCGCCGCAAGGGCGTGATGGATATCGCCTCGCTGCCTGGCAAGCTCGCCGACTGCCAGGAGCGCGACCCCGCCAAGTCGGAACTGTTCCTCGTTGAGGGCGATTCGGCGGGCGGCTCGGCCAAACAGGGCCGCGACCGCCATTTTCAGGCGATCCTGCCCCTGCGCGGCAAGATCCTCAACGTCGAGCGCGCGCGGTTCGATCGCATGCTGTCGTCGAAGGAGATCGGCACGCTGATTCAGGCGATGGGCACCGGCATCGGCCGCGATGATTTCAACATCGAAAAGCTGCGCTATCACAAGATCGTCATCATGACCGACGCCGATGTCGACGGCGCGCACATTCGCACGCTGCTACTGACCTTCTTCTACCGCCAGATGCCCGAGATCATCGAACGCGGGCACCTCTACATCGCGCAGCCGCCTCTCTACAAAGCGACGCGCGGGCGCAGCGAAGTGTATCTCAAGGACGATGCCGCGCTCGATGAGTATCTTGTCGAGAACGGCGTGGCCGCGACGATGCTGGAGACCACCGGCGGGGCGCGCTCGGGCGAGGACCTGCGCAATCTCGTCAATCATGCGCGGCGGATGCGCACGCTGATGCGCTACGTGCCGCGCCGCTACGATCCCGTCATCATCGAGGCGCTGGCGATGGCCGGCGCGCTCGACCCGATGGCATCGCGCGACGACCGGCTGGCGCGCGCGGCGGAAGTCGCCCGCCGGCTCGACCAGGGCGACGAGGAAGCACGCTGGACGGTCAGCTTGTCAGAAGAGGGCGGCTATCATTTCGAGCGGCTGTGGCGCGGCGTCACCGATCACCACATCGTCGAGGCGAGCTTCATCGTCTCGGCCGAGGCGCGCAAGCTCCACGGCCTCGCCGCCGAGCAGGCCGACAGCTATGCCCAGGCCGCCAAGCTGGTTCGCGCCGGTAGCGCCGCCGCCGAGGCGAGCGAGGATGAGGAGGAAACTGTCACGGTCGGCCCTTCGACGTCGCTCAGGACAGGCAAGGGCGAAAGCCTGGTCGCGCGGCCGAGCCAGCTGCTCGACGCCATCCTCGCCGCCGGGCGCAAGGGCCTCGCCATCCAGCGCTACAAGGGGTTGGGCGAGATGAACGCCGAGCAGCTCTGGGAAACCACGCTCGACCCGCAGAACCGCTCGATGCTTCGCGTCGCGATCGAACAGGCTGACATTGCCGACGAAATCTTCACTCGGCTGATGGGCGACGTGGTGGAGCCGCGGCGCGAGTTCATCCAGGATAATGCGCTGAGCGTCGCCAATCTCGACGTGTAAAGCCGGCCTTCGCGCCGCCCAAGCAGCGCGTGGGCTTCCCTTGCTCGGGCGGCTTCCTAGCTAGGCATTATCTGCCGACAGCGAGGAGCCGCCCGATGACCGACCAGACCGATTACGTTCCCCCCAAGGTGTGGACCTGGAAGCCGGGCAATGGCGGGCAGTTCGCCAATATTAACCGCCCGACCGCCGGCGCGACGCACGAGTACGAGCTGCCGGCCGGCAAGCACCCGCTGCAACTCTATTCGCTGGCCACGCCCAACGGCCAGAAGGTGACGATCCTGCTCGAGGAGCTGCTCGCCGCCGGCCATGCGGGCGCTGAATACGACGCATGGCTGATTCGCATCAACGAAGGCGATCAGTTCGGCAGCGGCTTCGTCGCGGTCAATCCCAATTCGAAGATTCCCGCGCTGCTCGACCGCTCCGGACCCGAGCCGATCCGCGTGTTCGAATCGGGCGCGATCCTCGTCCATCTCGCCGAAAAGTTCGGCGCGTTTCTGCCGAGCGAGCCCGGCCTGCGCGCTGAGACCTTGTCGTGGCTGTTCTGGCAGATGGGCGCCGGTCCATTCCTCGGCGGCGGGTTCGGGCATTTCTACGCCTATGCGCCCACCAAGATCGAATATGCCATCGACCGCTATGCGATGGAGGTGAAGCGCCAGCTCGACGTGCTCGACAAGCGACTCGCCGGCAGCCGCTACCTCGCGGGCGACGAATATACGATTGCCGATATCGCGGTCTTCCCCTGGTATGGCGGGCTTGTCGAAGGGAGGCTTTACGGCGACGCCGCGACTTTCCTCCAGGTCGCCGACTACGCAAACCTTCGTCGCTGGACCGACGAGATCGCCGCGCGACCGGCGGTGCAGCGCGGCCGCATGGTCAACCGCGCGACCGGCGACCCCGCCGAACAACTGCGCGAGCGCCACGACGCGAGCGACTTCGAGCTGCGCACGCAGGACAAGCTCGAACCCGCCGCCTGATCTCCGATACCGCGGGCTTCGCAAAGCTGATATGATCGCCGTCCACCATGGGAGGATGGCGATGATCAAGGCATATCGTTTGGCGCTTCTGGCCGGCATGGCGATGCTGGCGGCGTGCAATCAGGCAAATGCGGGGCAGGACGCGGCCAACGATACGGCGGCGGCCAACAGCACGGCGTCGACGTCCGACGCTTCGCTGCCCCCGGCGATCGCCAAGGCGGCCGCCGATCCCGCGCGCGGCCCGGACGCGGCGGCGACCGACGCGCGCCGCCACGGCCCCGAAATCCTCGCCTTTGCCGGGGTGAAGCCGGGCGACAAGGTGATCGATCTGATCCCCGGCGGCGCCTACTGGACCAAGTTGTTCGCCAAGACCGTCGGCGCAAACGGCCATGTCTATGGCATCTGGCCGACGCCTTATGCGCAGGAGGCGAAGACCAACGTCGTCGATTATCAGAAGCTCGCCGGATCGGCTGATTTCGCCAATGTCAGCATGAGCGTCGAGCCCGCAACCGAGCTCAAGGCGCCCGAGAAGGTCGACCTCGTCTTCACCTCGCAGAATTACCACGATTATCCCGACAAGTTCATGGGGCCGGTCGATCCCGCCGTGCTCAACAAGGCGGTATTCGACGCGCTCAAGCCCGGCGGCACTTTCCTCATCATCGATCATGCCGCGCCGGCGGGATCGGGCATGGCGGATACCGACACGCTCCACCGCATCGATCCGGCGACGGTCAAGCAACAGGTGACCGCGGCAGGCTTCACCTTCGTCGGCTCAAGCGACCTGCTCGCCAACCCGGCGGACGATCATACCCTCAAGGTGTTCGATCCCAAGGTGCGCGGCCACACCGACCAATTCATCTACAAGTTCCGCAAGCCCGGCTGAGGATCGGTGCGAAGCGGACCTTCGGGCGGCGGCGCAGCGGCGCCGAGCTGCTGGCGGACGACTCGATCGCGACCGGCCTGCTTCGCGGCGTAGAGCGCTCGATCGGCGAGACGGTAGAGCTGCTGGAAATCGCTCGCGGCGTGCGCTTCGGCGACGCCGATGCTGACCGTCACCAAGCGATCGCCGATCACGCCGCGATGGTCGCAGGCGGCGATCTCGCGCCGCACGCCGTCGGCGAAGCGCGCGAGGGCGAAGCCTTGCATGCCGCCGATCAGCAGCGCGAATTCCTCGCCGCCGAGCCGTCCGACCGCGCACATCGCGCCCTCCCAGCGCTGCAGTCGCGCGGCGATCGTACCGAGCACGATGTCGCCCGCCTCATGACCGTGCAGATCGTTGATCGACTTGAAGCGATCGATATCGACAAGCAGCAGCGCGACCGGTGCCGCCTCGGCGCTCGCGACGCCCAGCAGCGAGGCTACTCGCGCGACCAAGCCGCGCCGGTTGTGGAGGCCGGTCAACGGATCACGCCCAGCCAACTCGCTCGCGCGGAGCTCGGCGGCGCGCGCGCGATCGCGTTCGACGCGCAGCCGCGCGAGCCTTCGAGTGACGGCGATCGACAACCACAAGGTCTGCCATGCCGCAGCGAACAGGACGAGGATCTGCGAGCCGCCGCCCCATAACGCGCCGCCGATGTCGACTATTTGCGTGAAGCCCAGCGCCGCCATCGGCACCGACCAGGCAATGGCGAGATCGCGCGCCTCGGCACTGCCGCGACGCCACGCCCAGCCGAGGCAGAGCGCCACCGCGGCGAGATCGGCGAGAACGACCAGGCCGAGCGCATTGCCCAGCCCCGCGAGTGCAGCGCTGCGCACCAGGGTCGCGGGAATCCCGATCAGCGCGACGGCGATGCCGAGCGCGAGCGTGGCCCACGCCGCCCGGCGCGGCAACGCTGCGCGGTCGAGCGCGGTGACAGCGCTTGCCGTCGCCATAGTGATCGCCAGACAGGCGAGGAAGGTGCAGGTCTGTGCCGAGGCCGTGCCGGCGATTCCCGGCACGACGAGCAGGTCGAGCTGCGACCAGATCACGCCCCAAGCCAGCACGCAGGCCGCCCAGGCGCCGTGCCAGGCGAGGAACGACCGGCGCATGGCGACGGCGAGCGACAGATTGTAGAGCGCGCCGATCAGCAGCAGGGTCAACGCCGCGCCGATCAGCGCCGCCAACATCCCCGATTGCATGCTGCCGCTGCCGCGCGTGACCAGCCGCGCGCGGACCAGTTCGGCGCTGGCGAGCCGATCGAATCGCATCGTCACCGCGACCAGTGGCACATCGCGCAGCGGGGCTTCGAATTCGATCTGCCCGCCCATCCGCCAGTGCGTGCCGAAATCGCCGCTTCGGACGTGCTGCCAGGCAGTGGCACCGTCGGCATAGGAAAAGGCGACCGCGAGTCGGTCGAAGCGGGTCTGGTGGACCATCAGGACGAGATCGCTGCGGTCGACCGCGAGCCGCTTCAAGTCCGCGCGCAGCCAGAGGCTCCCCGATTGATATCCCAAGGGTGTGCCGAGACAATCGAAGTTCAGCGATTCAAATGCGGCGTCGGCCTGCGACCGGCTGCTCGCGGCAAAGCAGAGCGACCGGCCGAGCTGGAGCGGGGTGGCAACGGCCGCCATCGGCCAACACGCGGCGAGGGCAAGCGCCAGCGCGACCAGCAGGCGGACGATGCCGCGATGTGCTTGCCCAACACCCTTCATGCGCCAAGCTATGACGCGCCGGGGTGTGCAAACCCTTACGATCGACGTCCGATCCAGTGCAGCGCGGCGCCGTGGCGCTTGAGCCAGGCGCGCGCCGGCGCCGGATCGTCGCCCAGGATTTCCGCCGCCAGCGCATGGAATGCAGGGCCGTGGTGCATGTGGACGCGATGCGCAACCTCGTGCGCGACGGTGGCGCGGCGAACGAAATCGGGCGCCAGCACCAGTCGCCAGCTATAGCGAATCGCGCCCGCCGCGCTGCAGCTGCCCCAGCGCCCACGCGGATCGCCGATCGAGACTGCCGCGACCGCGACACCAGCGCGTGCGGCGAAGAAGGCGGTTTCCTCGCGGAGCAGATCGAGCGCGGTCCGGCGCAGCCATGTTTCCAGCCGCCGCGGCAGTGCCTCGATCGGGCCGCCGACGACCAGCCGATCGCCCTCGATCGCCACGCGGCGCGGCCGATCGGCGTGCCAGTCGATCGTGAGCGTCGCGCCGCGAAAGGGAATTGTCGCGCCGGGCTCGAACGGCCGCCCCTCGGGCAGCTTGGCGCACTGCGCCGCGAGCCACGCCCGATGCTGTTCGGCCCATTCGAGCGCGGGCGCGAGCGCCGCGCGCTTGGGCAAGGTCAGCCGCGCGCGGCCGCTGGTCGGATCGATCGACAATCGAACGCGGCGCGCGCGGGCGTTGCGGACGATGTCGATCCCCACGCTCACAGCGCCCGATCGACGATATGATGTTCGAGCTCGCCGGCGTCGCTTTCGGAAATCGTCCACCCGGCGACCGACTGGCCGGCGCGGCGCACCGCATCGCGGTCGCCGCACACCAGATAATGCCAGTCGGGCAATGGCTTGCCCTCGGCGCGCAGGCGATAGGCGCAGGTCGAAGGGAGCCAATCGATCGTGTCGACATTGCCCGAGGTCAGCCGCACGCAATCGGGCACATAGGCGCGGCGGTGGCGGTAATCCGAGCACTGCGCGGTGGCGCGATCGAGCAGGCGGCAGGCGACGTTCGTCGCAAACAGCTCGCCGGTTTCCTCGTCCTCGAGCTTGTGCAGGCAGCATTTGCCGCAGCCGTCGCACAACGCCTCCCACTGGCCGCGATCGAGCTGGCTGAGCGGCCGATCCTCCCAGAAACGCTCGCTCATCGCACCCACTCCTCGAGCGTCGCCGCGACGTCCTGCGGCGTCTGCTGCACGGGGACGATGACGATCGGCTTGCCGTCGGGGCCGAACAGCAACGCCTGGTCGCTGTGTTGGACGATATAGTCGCCGGTGGGGCCGGGCGGCTCGGCGTGATAGAAGATGCGATATTCCTTGGCGATGCCGGCGATGGCAGCTGCGCTGCCGGTGAGGCCGATCATCCGCGGATAGAAGGCCGCGACGAAGGTGCCGAGCACCGCCGGCGTGTCGCGTACCGGATCGGCGGTGACGAAAACCGGCACGATTCGCCGCGACAATGCGGGATTACGCTGATCGAGAAGCCGCATCGCCGCGCCCAGAGTCTGCATCTCGGTCGGGCAGACGTCGGGACACGACGTATAGCCGAAATACATGATTCGATAGCGGCCGGCGAAATCCTTGTCGGTAACGCGGCGGCCATGTTGATCGGTCAGCGCGAACGGTCCGCCGATCGTCGCCCCGGCCAGGGGCGGCTGCGGCGTCGACGCCGGCGAACAGCTCGCCAGCGCTAGAAAAACCGCGAAAAATCGAGCTGCGTTCATGGCAGCGGCAGCCATGATCTGTTAAGCGCCGCCACGCAAGCTGTCCGTCACAAGGGGTCGCCCATGTTCCCGCGCCGTTTCCCGCTCCTCGCCGCGTCCGCGTTGCTGATCGCCACGCCCGCGCTCGCGCAGCTCGGCGGCACCGACCAGTCCAAGTTCCTCGACGCGATCAAGAACCAGAAGGGGCAGGAAGTCACCGACATGCTCGCCAGACCGGGCAATTCGCTGGTCAACACGCAGGATCCGGGCAGCGGCGACACCGCGCTCGACATGGTCATTCGCCGTGGCGACACCACCTATACGCGCTTCCTGCTGCAGCAGGGCGCCGATCCCAACATCCGCAACCGCCAGGGCGATACTGCGACAATGGTCGCGGTCGCCGAGAATGAATTGGCGTGCCTGCAGATCCTGCTCACCGGCAAGGCCAATACGAACATCGCCAACGATCGCGGCGAGACGCCGCTGATCCGCGCGGTGCAGCTGCGCAACATCGCGATGGTGCAGGCGCTGCTCGGGGCCGGCGCCGATCCCGACCAGAACGACCATATCGCCGGCCTGTCGGCGCGCGATTACGCCAAACGCGACACGCGCTCGCCGGTGATCGCCAAGCTGCTCGCCGACGCCCCCAGGGTGCGCAAGGCACCCTCGGTCGGGCCGTCGCTCTGACGGCCGGCGTCGGCGCCGCTTTCCGTGGTGATGGCGAGCGCCCAATCTAAAGCGTTCGCCCTGAGCTTGTCGAAGGGCGATGGTGGCGGAACGTGCTTCGACAAGCTCGGCCCGAACCGGGGCGGGCGCCCTGATTTGACCAGACCCCTTGTCCAGCAAGGCGTCAGCCGAGCAAGCCGGCTTCGGGATCGGTGAGGCCGATCAGGCGGCGGCCGGCGCGGCGCGCGAGCGCCAGCGTGCAGCGCTTGCGCGCCGCCGCGGTCATTGCATGGGTCGCGGCTTCGCGGACGATCGCCGCGTCATAGCGGTCGGCGACGATCACCCCGGTGCGGTCGGGCAGGAAGCCTTCGCGATCGAGCGGGCTGGCGTCGAAACCCGCCGGCACCGCCCAGAAGAAGCGGTCGCAATGATCGAGATAATCGAGCCATTTGCCGTCGCCGAGCAGATCGCCGCGCGCGACCTTGATCTCGACGATGACGATCCGGCCGCGCGCATCGAGCGCCATGAGATCGGCGCGCCGGCCGCCATCGAGCGGCACTTCGCCCATCGCCACCAGATCGTGACGCAGCAGCATCCGCGTCACCCCGCGCGCGACATCGGCCGCGCACAAGGGCGATCCCGGATCGTCGACGCACGAGGCAGGCGGGGCAAGGCTGGCCATGCCCCGAACTTAGAACATTAGGCGAACGAGGAAAACCCCGTTTCGTGGCCGACGATCAGCGGAAGAAGACGTGATGGCCGATCGAGGCGACCTTGGCGCGCCCCCAGCCAGGGCTCACTCGCTTGGCGTGGAAGTAGAGGGCATCGGGCGCGGGATTGTCCCATGCCTTGGCCAGCGCGACCTGCGCGACGGCGAGCGCGGTGCGATACGCCTTGCGCCCGAGGTCGATATGCGGGATCTCGCCACCGCGGACGAACGAGAATTGGCCGGGCTGGGTAACGACGCCGCAGATCGTGTCGGGGAAGCGGCCCGATTTGGTGCGGTTGATGATGACATCGGCGACCGCGAGCTGGCCCGACAGGGGCTCGCCCTTCGATTCGAAATAGATCGCGCCGGCGAGGCAGGCGAGATCGCCTTCGACCGCGGCGGGCGCATCCTGCGCCGCGACGGCGGCGTCGAGACTGGCGAATTCGACATCTTCATCGACATCGGCCGCCTTGGCCGCGGCGGCAAGCGACTCTTCGCCCGGCAGCTTCTGGACGGTGACACCGGGAATCTCGGGCGTGGGCTTGGCCGGAACCTTTACCGATACGTCGCCGTTGATCGGGATGAGTGCCGCCAGTGCCGGCGAGGAAATGGGCGTTCTGCTCAGTTCCGAGGCGATGCCCGGGCTGCTCAGGCCGATCAGGCTCGCGACGCAAAGAGACATCGCCGCGGCGATCGCGGCGTGTTGGCGAAACGACATTAGGACTGCTTATATGCGGTTGACGCGCGATCCGATCCGCCGATGCGGCCGGCCGGGCCATCCCCCGACTGCGTAACCGCTCGACCTCTGACCTCGAACGGCACAACGCTTTGCTCTATCGCATCGCCTTATTTTGTGCGGCGCAAAAGAGTCAATTGCCGAGGATCGTTTCAGCGGCGAACCGTTCGGCGTCTGCGATATCCAGTTCGATCACCCACAGATCGGGATCGCGCGATCGCCGGCGCCGCCAATAATCGGCGAACTCAAGGGGATCGGCACTGTCTCGGGGGCCGGTTTCGATCAAGGCGGTAGCGCCGTCAGGGCCGAGACCCCGCTCCATAAAGCGCGGCGCGATGTCCCGATGCTGGACGATCACGAGAATGCCGCCGGCTTGGGCGTCGCCTTTGGCGAGCACCATGCCGATCCCACCGGCATCATTGACTCGCCGCAGCAGCGCCGAGACGACCACGCCGCTCGGCAGCCGCGCGCTCATGCGCCGGTGCGGTAGCCGGGCAGGCCGGCGAGCGGAATCTGCGAGCGCATGAAGGTGCCGGTGCCGCGTGCGGCTTCCTCGCCGGCCGAATCGATCAGGCGCGCCTCGGCGACGAACACGCGGCGCTGGCCCGACACCCAGCGGCCTTCGGCGACCACCGGCCCCTCGCGCAAGGGCCGCGTGAACAGCAGGTTGAAAGCCGTGGTGAGGAGGAAACGATCGGTGACGAGACTGTTCGCCGCATAGAAAGCGGCATCGTCGAGCATCTTGAAATAGGCCGTGCCGTGGACCGCGCCCGCGGCATGATAATAACGCTCGTCGAGATCGAAGGCGATGCGCGAGATGCCGGCGCCGGTGATCTCGAGCCGCGAATCGAACAGGCGGTTGATCAGCGCGGCGGCGTAGAGCGATTCGAGCGCGCGGTGATGCGCCGCCTCGCCCGACGGCGCGTCACGCGGCATCGCGCGCTTCGGACGCGGTCAGCAGCGCATAGAGCGCGTCGCGCGAGCCGGCGCCGCGCAGCTTGGCGACGAAATCGGGATCGCGCAGCGCGCGCGAGACGCGCGCCAGCATCTTGAGGTGAGCGGCGCCCGCATCGGGCGGCGACAACAGCATGAACACCAGATCGACGCCCATGTCGTCGATCGCGGCGAAATCGATCGGCTGATCGAGCCGGGCGACAACGCCGACGATCCCGTCGAGCCCGGCGACCTTGGCGTGCGGAATGGCGATGCCGCCGCCGAAGCCGGTCGAACCCAGCTTCTCGCGCTCGGCGAGGCGATCGGCGACGTGGCGCGGATCGAGCCCGTGGCGATCCGCCGCCGCCGCGCCAAGCGCCTGGAACAGCGCCTTGCGGGTCGGGACGGTCAGATTGGCGAGAATCGTGTCGGGAGTCAGCAGATCGGAAAAGTCGGTCATCATCAATCCTGGACGCGCGAAGCCCGTGGCCCGCACCGTTTCATGGCGCGCGCCATAGACCTTTTCGAGAAAGATTCCAAAGCTCAGCCGGCGCGGTTGGGCTCGACCCAGCCGATCGAACCGTCGCCCCGGCGATAGACCATGTTGTAGGCGCCGGTGCCGCTGTTCCTGAACATCAGCGCACCGGTGTTCCTGAGATCGAGCATCATCACCGCGTCCGACACGCTGGCATCGGGGATGTCGACTCGAGTCTCGGCGATGATTAGCGGATGCTCGCCGGCCTCCTCTTCGTCGTCATGGCCGCGGAAAACGGTATAGCCGGCGCCATTGAGCGCGCCGTCATAGGCGCCGTCCTCGGCGGTCGCGGCGACTTCGCCGGCGTTGCGATCCTTGAGACGGCGCGTGTAGCGGCGCAGCTGCTTGTCGATCTTGTCGGCGGCGCCATCGAACGCGCCGTGCGCATCCTGCCCATTGTTGCTGGCCTTGAGCACAAGCCCCTGCATCGCGTGCATCACGATGTCGCAGGTGAAGCCGGCATCGTGCGGCCCCTTGCCGAACGTCGCCTGCGCGGAAATTGACCGCGCGAAATATTTGTCCGCGATTCCCTGGAGACGATCGCTCACATGGCTCTTGAGCGCAGTGCCGACATCGACCTGATGACCAGAAACCCGGATATCCATATCTTCTTCTCCACGTTCACAACGGGCACGGCGCGAGGATGCGCCGGGCGAGACGCCATCACGCCTCGGCGAGCCAGAGCGGATTGGCGATCTCCTTCAAAAACGCGGCATGTGCCGCAAGTTCCGCATCGTTGGCGGCGAACGGGCGCGGCGGCCGGACGACAGACACCGCGGCGATGGCGGCAACCACCGGCTCGGGCTCGTCGCTGACGAGGGTGAGCCCGATCTGGCGGCCACCGGTCAGTTCGACATAGACCTGCGCGAGCAGCTGGGCGTCGAGCAGCGCGCCGTGCAGGACGCGGTGGCTGCGATCGATTCCATAGCGCGTGCACAGCGCATCGAGCGTATGCTTGGCGCCGGGGTGTCGCTGGCGGGCGATCTGCAGCGTGTCGACCATGCGCTCCATCGCGATGACGACTCGGCCGCACTTGCCGAGTTCGCCGTTCAGGAAGCCGAAGTCGAAGCCTGCATTGTGCGCGACGAGCGGCGAATCGCCGAGGAATTCGAGCAGGTCCTCGACGAGATGGGCGAACAGCGGCTTGTCCGACAGGAAGGTGTCGGAGAGGCCGTGCACCGCCTGCGCCTCGGCGGCCATCGCGCGCTCGGGGTTGAAATAGGCATGGAAGGTGCGGCCGGTCTCGACTCGGTTGACGAGTTCGACGCAGCCGATCTCGACGAGGCGGTCGCCCCCGGAGAAACTCAATCCGGTGGTTTCGGTATCGAACACGATTTCGCGCATGGCGGCGATTATCTACCCGCTCAGCGCGCGAGGCAAGCGATCAGCGCGTCGACCTGGGCTTCGGTGGCGGCGAGCGCCCCACCGGTATCGATGACGAAATCGGCGCGCCCGCGCTTTTCGATATCGGGAGTCTGGCGAGCTAGGATCGCGGCAAAGCGCTCATCGGTCATTCCGGGCCGCGCGAGAACGCGGGCGCGCTGCACGTCGGCGGGTGCGGAGACGACGGCGATCTTGTCGACCTGCGCCTCGCCGCCGGTTTCGAACAGCAGCGGAATGTCGAGCAGGACGAGCGGCGCTTGCGCGTTCGCCTCGAGGAATGCCCGGCGCTCCTCGGCGACGGCGGGATGAACGAGGGCTTCGAGCCGTCGCAGCGCCGCCCGATCGCCGAGCACCGTCTTGCCCAGAGCGGCGCGATCGACGCCATCCGCTCCCGTGGTGCCGGGAAATGCCGCCTCGATCGCCGCGACCAGCCGCCCGCCGGGCCCTTGCAGCCGATGGACCGCCGCATCGGCGTCGAATACCGGCACGCCGCGCGCGGCGAACATTGCCGCGACAGTCGACTTGCCCATGCCGATCGAGCCCGTCAGGCCGAGCCGAATCATGACGTGAGCAGCTGGCGGAGCTCGGCGTCGTGCTCGCGCGGCGGGGCGCGCTCGAAAAAGATCTCGAAGGCGAGCGCAGCCTGGCCGACCAGCATGTCGAGGCCGTCGACGGTTTCGAGCCCGCGCGCGTCGGCGGCCGCGAGCAACGGCGTTTCGAGCGGCGTATAAACGATGTCATAGACCAGCGCGTCGTCGGGAAGCGGCGCGAGATCGAGATCGAGCGGCGGATGCCCAGCCATGCCGAGCGGGCTCGCATTGACCAGCAGGGCGGCAGGCGGCAGCGCCGCGTCGAGCGGCTTGACCGCGCCCTTGAGGCCGAAATGCGACAGCAAGGCAGCGCCCTTGAGCGCGTTGCGCGCGAGCAGGGTCACAGGCCCGGCGCCGAGCCGTGCCAGCGCGAACAGGATCGCGCGCGCCGCCCCGCCGCTGCCCACCACCACCACCGACCGGCCGGCAAGATCGACATCGGCGATCGGCGCGGCGAAACCGGCGGCGTCGGTGTTGGTGCCGACCAGCGCGTCCGAGTCGCCCCGGAAAACGGTGTTGATCGCGCCGATCGTGTTGCGAAGCCCGCCGGGGTCCTCGACCAGATCGAGCACCGCCTGCTTGTGCGGCATCGTCACGTTGCAGCCGCGCCAGGCCGGGTCGGCGGTCCGCGCGTCGAGATAATCGGCCAAGCCGTTGGCAACGACATGAGTCGCGCGATACGTCACATCGAGGCCGAGCTTCGCTGCCCAGAAGGTGTGAATCAGCGGCGATTTGGACTGCGCGATCGGATCGCCGATCACCTCGGCATAGACAGTCATGATGTCAACACTCCGCGAACGCGCAGATAATCGAGCACCGGCAGCAACGGCATGCCGAGCACGGTGAACTGGCTGCCTTCGATCCGGCTGAACAATTGCACCCCCGGCCCTTCGATCCGATAGCAGCCGACACAGCCCGCGATCGCCGGCCATTCGGTGTCGAGATACTGATCGATGAGGGCGTCGGACAGCGGCCGGACAAACATCTTGGCGCGATCGACCACGCGCCATACCGGGAGCCCATTCTCGGCGATCACCGCCGCGCTGACCAGATCGTGGCGCTTGCCCGACATCAGGCGCAGGTGCGCGGCGGCCTGGTCACGGCTCTCGGGCTTGTCGAGCGTCGTGCCGTCCTCGAACGCGACAAGTGAATCCGAGCCCAGCACGAGCGCGCCGGGGCAGCTTTGCGAGACCTTGACCGCCTTCAATTCGGCGAGCGCATCGGCGAGCGCGCGAGGCGGCGCCTTTTCCGCGCGCAGCACCGCTTTCGCGGCTTCTTCATCGACATGCGCCGGAATGGCGTCATGAGGCACGCCGGCGGCATCGAGCATGGCGCGCCGCGACGCGCTTTGCGAAGCGAGGATCAGGGTCACGCGGCATTCCGTTCGTTGGCGAGCTGGATGATGGCCGCGGCGGTCTCCTCGATCGAGCGGCGCGTGACGTCGATCACCGGCCAGCCATTGTCGGCGAACATGCGCCGCGCAAAGGCGACCTCGCGCGCCACCGCGTCGGGATCGACATAATCGGTCTCAGGCGACTGGTTGAGCGACAAGAGCCGGTTGCGACGCACCTGGATGAGGCGATCGGCGCTGGTGGTGAGCCCGACGACCATCGGATGCGCGAGCTCGAACAGCACCGGCGGCGGCGGCGATTCGACCACGATCGGGATGTTGGCGGTCTTGAAGCCGCGATTGGCAAGATAGATGGAGGTCGGCGTCTTCGACGTGCGCGAGACGCCGGCGAGCACGATGTCGGCTTCCTCCCAATCCTCCCAGCCGATGCCATCGTCATGCGCGATGGTGAACTGGATCGCGTCGACGCGCGCGAAATAGGCGGCGTCGAGCGCATGCTGGCGGCCGGGGCGCGCCTTGGCCTGCTGGCCAAGCAGCGCCGAGAGCGCATCGTTGACCGGATCGAGCGGCGCCACTGCGGGCAGCCCCAGCGCGCGACACCGTTGTTCGAGCATCGCGCGCGTCGCGCTGTTGACGAGCGTGAAGACCACCAGACCGGGATTCTGCGCGATCTCTTCGAGGATGCGCTCGAGATGCGCCTCGGTGCGGACCATCGGCCAGAAGTGGCGGATCGTCTCGACATCGTCATATTGCGCGAGCGCCGCCTTGGCGATGTTTTCCAGCGTCTCGCCGGTCGAATCCGACAGCAGATGAAGGTGCAGCCGCATCAGGGGGACGGAATTGTGGAAAACATGGGCGCAAGCGGTAGCGCAACGCGCGGCGGCGGCCAAGCGTGGGCTCGACCGGGGATCGTTCGATGACAATCCACAATCCCGTTCACAGCAGACGGTTCCGTCCAGGGCCTGTGGATAACGGGGACGGTTGAATCGAATCGCCCGGAAATCGGCCGCCGGATGAGGTCAAGCTGTTGGCATTTTCGGGACGACCGCCTAAGCCCCGTTTCCCACGCGCCTACAGCTTCAACATCCTATTTGAATCTTCTTCTTTAAGAAGATGGGGAGCCCAGACCCTGACGGATTCGAGTTCCACCAAGCCGTTGCTCCGGGTGCTCGCGGGCGAAAGGCTGCCGGTGCCGCCGATCTGGCTGATGCGCCAGGCCGGGCGCTATTTGCCCGAATATCGCGCGCTTCGGGAGACCAAGGGCGGTTTTCTCGATCTCGCCAGCGATCCGGAGGCTGCCGCCGAGATCACGCTGCAGCCGATCCGCCGCTTCGCCATGGACGGCGCGATCCTGTTCTCCGACATTCTCATGGTGCCCTGGGCGCTGGGGCAGGATTTGCGCTTCGAGGCGGGCGAGGGACCCCGATTGGAACCGGCATTAGTTGGGCGAGGCGCAGGAAGTCTTTTGGACCCTGACTTCGATCGGCTGGAGCCAGTCTATGAGACGGTCAGTTTGGTAGCTGATCAACTCCCATCAAATACGACATTCTTGGGTTTCGCCGGCAGTCCTTGGACGGTGGCGACGTATATGATTGCGGGCAAAGGAAGCCGCGATCAATCTGAAGCGCGTCGCCTAGCCTATAGTGACCCTCACTATACCCAAGCGATCATGAACAACATCGTTGATCTCACAACCGATTATCTCATTGGCCAAATCAATTCGGGCGTCGAAGCCTTACAGCTCTTCGACAGTTGGTCAGGAAGTTTATCTCCCGAGCAGTTTGAAAAGTGGGTGATCGGTCCCACCGCCGTAATTGTATCTCGAATCAAAGAGTTCGATTCCGATGTGCCGATTATCGGATTCCCAAAAGGCGCCGGTGGCAAGCTTGCCGCTTATGCGCGCGAGACCGGGGTCGACGCGATCGGGCTCGACGAGACGGTCGATCCGCGCTGGGCGCACGAGGCGCTGCCGGCGGGCCTGCCGGTGCAGGGCAATCTCGATCCGCTGGCGCTGATTGCGGGCGGCGAGGCGCTCGACCGTGCGGTCAGTGCCATCCTTGACGCGTTCGGCGATCGGCCGCACGTTTTCAATCTCGGCCACGGCATCCTGCCCGACACGCCGATTGCGCATGTCGAGCGGCTGTTGGCGCGAGTCAGAAGGGGATCGTGATGGGATTTCTCGGGAGTGCCTATCCCTGGGTAAAGGCGGCGCACGTTATCTTCGTCATCTTCTGGATGGCCGGCATGTTCATGCTGCCGCGCTACCTCGTCTATCATCAGGAAGCCGGGGTCGGCACACCCGAGGCCGAGCGCTGGATCGATCGCGAGCGCAAGATCCGCAAGATGATCATCACACCTTCGATCCTGCTCGTTTGGGTGCTGGGCGCGCTGCTCGCGGTCAATATCGGGCTGTTCGAGGGGCAGCCGGGGCTCGGCTGGCTTCACGCCAAGATCGCGCTCGTCGTGCTGCTCTCGGCCTATCACGGCTGGGCGGTCGGCTATTCGAAGAAGCTCGCGCGGGGGCAGACGCCACTCACCAGCCGACAGCTGCGCATGCTCAACGAAATCCCCGCGCTGGCGGTGATCCTGATCGTCGTCCTGGTGATCGTCAGGCCCTTCTGATCGTCTTGACTTGGGCGGGGCGCGCACCTAATTCCGGTCGGTGACGGATCGCGGCCACGCGCCCGTTTCCCACCCCTCCAGCATCGCCCGCGCGTCTCCTTCGCCGACCGATCGCTTCCCAGCACCATCGCATTCGCGGACTCTCCATGCACCTCAAGGACCTCAAGAAGAAAACCCCGGCCGAGCTGGTCGAAATGGCCGAGGCGCTCGGCGTCGAGGGCGCCTCGACGCTCCGCAAACAGGACCTCTTGTTCGGCATCCTCAAGGAGCAGGCCGAGCAGGGCGACCAGATCATGGGGCTCGGCACGATCGAGGTGCTGCAGGACGGCTTCGGCTTCCTGCGCAGCCCCGAGGCCAATTACCTCGCCGGCCCTGACGACATCTATGTCTCGCCCAATCAGGTCCGTAAGTTCGGCCTGCGCACCGGCGACACGGTGGAAGGCGAGATCCGCGCGCCCAAGGACGGCGAGCGCTATTTTGCCCTCACCAAGCTCACCAGCATCAATTTCGACGATCCCGAGGCGGTGCGCCACCGCGTCAATTTCGACAATCTGACGCCGCTCTATCCCGAGCAGAAGCTGACGCTCGATCCGCAGGACCCGACCGTCAAGGACAAGAGCGCGCGTGTCATCGACATCGTCTCGCCGCAGGGCAAGGGGCAACGCACGCTGATCGTCGCGCCGCCGCGGGTCGGCAAGACGGTGATGCTGCAGAACATCGCCAAGGCGATCACCGACAACCATCCCGAGGTTTTCCTCATCGTCCTCCTCATCGACGAGCGGCCCGAGGAAGTCACCGACATGCAGCGTTCGGTGAAGGGCGAGGTGGTCTCCTCGACCTTCGACGAGCCGGCCAACCGCCACGTCCAGGTCGCCGAGATGGTGATCGAGAAGGCCAAGCGCCTCGTCGAGCACAAGAAGGACGTGGTGATCCTGCTCGACTCGATCACTCGCCTCGGCCGCGCCTACAACACGGTCGTGCCGTCGTCGGGCAAGGTGCTGACCGGCGGCGTCGACGCCAATGCGCTGCAGCGTCCCAAGCGCTTCTTCGGCGCCGCGCGCAATATCGAGGAAGGCGGGTCGCTCTCGATCATCGCCACCGCGCTGATCGACACCGGCAGCCGCATGGACGAGGTGATCTTCGAAGAGTTCAAGGGCACTGGTAACTCCGAAATCGTGCTCGACCGCAAGGTCGCCGACAAGCGCATCTTCCCGGCGCTCGACGTCGGCAAGTCGGGCACGCGCAAGGAAGAACTGCTGGTCGACAAGGCCAAGCTCTCCAAGATGTGGGTGCTGCGCCGAATTCTCATGCAAATGGGCACGATCGACGCGATGGAATTCCTTCTCGACAAGATGAAGGATTCGAAGACCAACGAAGACTTCTTCGACAGTATGAACCAGTGAGCGGCCTGATTTAGCAGAAGGCTAAATCAGGACTCGCGAACGGACGGCCAGCGGGCCGAAAGGCCCGGCCGACGGCGCGGATTAACTCCGCGCCGCCGCTCCCGCGAAAGCAACCTCTGTTATCGGCCGCCTATGGGTGCCGGAACAACTCCGGCACGACAACGGTTAGCACCGCTCGGCCGCTAGGCCCGCTCGCTCACCCCTGCTAGGGCCGCTCCATGCCCGATTTCAGCATCGCCGATGTGTTCACCACCGCGGGGCTCGCGACGCTCGCGCAGGTCATCATGATCGATCTGATGCTGGCTGGCGACAATGTCGTCGTGCTCGGCACGCTCGCGGCGGGACTCCCGCCCAAAGACCGCAAGCGCGTGCTGGCGATCGGCGTGGGAATCGCGCTTGTCTGCCTCGTCGTCTTCGCCTTCATGGCGACGCAATTGCTGCACGTCGTCGGCCTGTTGTTCGCTGGCGGGTTGCTGCTGCTCTGGGTCGGTTGGAAGCTGTTCCGCGAGATCCGCCCAGGCAAGCCCGCCGCGGAAGTCGACGATCCCGACACGCCGGCAATTGAGGGCGGCAAGCCGACCAAGAGCTTCGCCAAGGCCGCGGTGCAAGTCGCGCTCGCCGATCTGTCGATGAGCCTCGACAATGTGCTCGCGGTCGCCGGCGCGGCGCGCAACCACCCGACCGTATTGTTCTTCGGCCTCGCTCTGTCGGTGACGCTGATGGCGGTCGCCGCCAACCTGATCGCGCGCGTGATCGAGAAGCACCGCTGGATCGCCTTTATCGGGCTCGCGGTGATTCTCTATGTCGCGGGCTCGATGATCTACCACGGCGTGGTCGATCCCGAGATCGGGGTGAAGACGCTGGTCAGCTGATCGCGTTCGCCTGGCCGAGATGCTCGGCGAAGAAACCGGCGGTGCGCCGGTCGGCGAGATCGGCCGATTTTTCCGACCGGCGCTTGCCGAATTCGGTGGCGAAGCCGTGATCCTCGCCGGGATAATCGTAGAGCGTGACCTTGGGGTGATCGTCGAGCCCGTCATGCATCCGCTGCTGCGTCGCCTTGTCGACGAAATGGTCCTCCTCGGGAATGTGGAGCAGCACCGGGTTGGCGATGGCGTGCTTCTCGCCGAGCAGATTGTCGATGCCGACGCCGTAATAGCCGACGCTGGCATCGGCATCGGCGCGCGTCGCGGTCATGAAGGCGAGGCGGCCGCCGAGGCAATAGCCGACCACGCCGACCTTGCCGCCGGTACCGAGCAGCGCGCGTGCAGCGCGAATGGTGGCCTCGATATCGCGCACTCCGGCATCCTGGTTGAACTTGCCCATCAGCCCCAGCGCGCGCTGGAATTCGCTCTCGATGTCGGGATCGAGCTCGATGCCGGGCTCGAGCCGCCAGAACAGGTCGGGGGCGAGCGCGAGGTAGCCAGCTTCGGCGAGGCGATCGCATTTGCGGCGAATGCCGGCATTGATGCCGAAAATCTCCTGGATGACGATGATCGCAGCGCGGAGCGTGCCGGCAGGACGCGCGGCGTAGCAGGCGAAGCTGCCATTGCCGTCGAGCGGTTCGATCGTCAGCATCTCGGTCATAATAGGTCTTCTCCCCGCCATTTTCGTTCGAAATCGAGTAACCATCGTTTGGTTTCGCGGCCATTGCCGCCCGAATAATATCCGAGCGCGCCGCCGCCCGCGGTGACGCGATGACACGGGACGATCAGCGGGAAGGGGTTGCGTGCGCAGGCCTGCCCGACAGCGCGGGCAGACGAGCCAAGACGGCGCGCGAGTTCCCCATAACTTGCTGTATCACCATAAGAAATGTGGATTACGCCCTGTCTCAATGCGCCGCCGCGTGGGGTTTTGGCGGGGGCGAGCGGCACGTCGAATATCTGCAATTCGCCGGCGAACCAGCGCTCGACCTGCTCGGCGGCAGCTCGAACCGCACCCGCCGTTCCACGTGAAACGGCATCTTCATCCGGACAGATTCTAACCGACTCCAGCGCCACATCGTCGCCGATCAGATGGACGATGCCGATCGGCGTTGCGATCCGGGCTTCATCGCGCGCATAGGTCATGGCCGCAGCCTAGCAAGGCCGCTGACGGAGACCAACATGAAGATCAATGTCGAGATCGATTGCACCCCGGAGGAGGCGCGCCGGGTGATGGGCCTGCCCGACCTGACCGCGCTCCACGACAAATATGTCGGCGCGATGGGCGAGATGATGGACCCCAAGGCGCATCCCGAAATGCTCGACGCCATGTTGAAGAGCTGGGCGCCGATGGGGGACAATGCGATGGCGTTCTGGCGGCGCATGTTCGAAGGCGGCGATCGCGGCTGAACGGAAAGCGCATGATGGAGACGATTTTCGCCGTGTCGAGCGGCGCGCCGCCGGCGGCGATTGCGGTGGTGCGGGTGAGCGGCCCGGCCGCGCTGGAGGCAACCGCCAAGCTTGCCGGCGCATTGCCCGCGCCGCGCCGCGCCGGCCTGCGGCGATTGCGTAATCCCGCCGACGGCACGACGCTCGACCGCGCGCTGGTGTTGGTCTTTCCCGGGCCCGACAGCGCCACCGGCGAGGATGTCGTCGAGCTCCATCTCCATGGCGGCCGCGCGGTGGTCGCCGCGGTCGAAGCGGCGCTTGCAGCCCAGTCGGGTTTGCGCCGTGCCGAAGCGGGCGAGTTCACGCGGCGTGCGCTCGCCGCGGGGCGGATCGATCTCGCCGAGGCAGAAGGGCTCGGCGATCTGCTCATTGCCGAGACAGAGGCGCAGCGCCGCGCGGCGCTGGCGGCGACCGAAGGGGAGGTGAGCCGGCAGGTCGGTGCCTGGAATGCGCAGCTGCTGGACCTCGCGGCACGAACCGAGGCCGCACTCGATTTCGCCGACGAAGACGATGTCGGTGATGGCGACGACGCGATCGCGGTCATCACCGGAGCAACGCGAAAGCTCGCGGACGACATTTCGACGGTGCTCGCCAATCCGCCGGTCGAGCGGCTGCGCGACGGAGTCCGCGTGGTGCTCGCCGGCGCCCCCAATGCCGGCAAGTCGACCTTGCTCAACGCACTGGTGGGGCGCGACGCGGCGATCGTGTCGTCGATCGCCGGCACGACGCGCGACCGAATCGAAGCCGGCGTGGTTCGCGACGGCCTGGCCTATGTCATCACCGACACCGCGGGGCTGGCGCCCGACACCAACGATCCGATCGAACGCATCGGGATCGAGCGCGCGAAGGAAGCGATGGCGAGCGCTGACATCGTCGTCCAGCTCGACGATATTTTCGTTCCGCCGGGTCCGCGTGTAATCGCCATCCATCCGCGCTGCGACGCGCCGGGTCGCGAGGTCGCGCCTCCCGGGCGACTCGCCGTTTCGGCGCAGCGCGGGGAAGGGGTCGACGCTTTATGGCGCGCAATCGCCGAAGCATCGCGCGACTTGCTGCCGCAACTCGACCGCCTCGTGCTCAACGAACGACAGCGCGGTCACATCGCCGTCGCGCGTGCTGCACTGACCGATGCCGCGCGCGAAACCGACACCTTGCTCGTCGCCGAGCAGCTGCGGCTGGCGCGCGCCGCGCTCGATCGGGTTACGGGCGCCAGCGATACGGAGGCGATGCTCGACGCGCTGTTCGGGCGCTTCTGCATCGGCAAATAGCGTCCGTTCCACGTGGAACGTTTTTGACTTCCGCGGCGCTGCCGCCTAGCGGTTCGCCAATGCAGCAGTTCGACGTGATCGTGATCGGCGGCGGCCACGCCGGAACCGAGGCGGCTGCCGCCGCGGCGCGGCGCGGCGCGCGGACCGCTTTGGTCACGTTCGATGCGTCGAAGGTCGGCGCGATGTCGTGCAACCCGGCGATCGGCGGCTTGGGCAAGGGGCATTTGGTCCGTGAAGTCGACGCCTTCGACGGCTTGATCGCGCGCGCGGCCGATGCGGCGGCCATCCACTATCGCATGCTCAACCGCAGCAAGGGCACCGCAGTGCAGGGGCCGCGAGTGCAGGCCGATCGCCGGCGCTATGCCGCAGCGATCCAGACGATGCTCACAGCCGAGCCACTACTCAATATCATAGAGAGCGAGGCTACGGCGCTGATCGTGCGCCGCGGCCGAATCGGCGGAATCGTGCTGGACAACGGCACTCACCTTGGTGCGGCAGCGGTGGTGCTGGCGAGCGGCACATTCCTTGGTGGACGTTTGTTTTGCGGCGATGAGCGCGATGTCGGTGGCCGTGTCGGCGAGCGCGCCGCGACCGCGCTCGGCGCTCAGTTGCGCGACCTTGATCTGCCGGTGGCGCGGCTCAAGACAGGAACCCCGCCGCGCCTCGATGGACGGACAATCGACTGGGCGGCGCTCGACGAACAGCCGTCCGACGCCGAGCCCTGGACGATGTCGCCGATGACGCCGCGCCGCCTATTGCCGCAATTGGTGTGCGGGATCACGCGCACGACATCGCAGACGCATGACGTGATTCGCGCCGGCCTCGATCGCTCGCCTTTGTTCACCGGGGCGATCGAAGCGGCGGGGCCGCGTTACTGTCCTTCGATCGAGGACAAGGTGCACCGCTTCGGCGATCGCGACGGTCACCAGATCTTTCTCGAACCCGAAGGGCTCGACGATGCCCTGGTCTATCCCAACGGCATTTCGACCTCCCTGCCGGCCGACGTCCAGGCGGCAATGGTCGCGTCGATTCCGGGGCTCGAACGTGCGCGGATCGTTACCCCGGGCTATGCGGTCGAATATGATTATGTCGATCCGCGCGCGCTCGATGCGACGCTCGAGACGCGCGCGATCGCCGGCCTGTTCCTCGCCGGGCAGATCAACGGCACGACGGGTTATGAGGAAGCCGCGGGGCAGGGGCTGATCGCTGGACTCAACGCCGCGGCGACTGCGCTCGATGTCGAGCGCGTCGTGCTCGATCGCGCCGAATCATACCTCGGGGTAATGATCGACGATCTTGTTCTGCAGGGTGTGACCGAGCCCTATCGCATGCTGACCGCGCGCGCCGAGTTTCGCCTGCGCCTGCGTGCCGACAATGCCGAGACTCGGCTGTCGCCGCTCGCCGCGCGGCTCGGCTGCCTCGGCGCGGCTCGGCGCGAGCGGCTGGCTCGCCGCGCGGCCGATCGCGAGACGATCGCTGCGATGCTCGTCGGCGAGACGACCGCCTCGGCGCTCGCCGCAAGGGGCGCGCCGGTGGGGCAGGACGGCGCACGGCGCAGCGGCGCCGAATGGCTGCGCTTCGCCGGGGTGACGATCGCCCATGTCGCGCCGGAGGAATGGCGAGCGCCCGATGACAGCCTGCTCGCCGAAATGATCGAGGATGCGCGCTACGCTCCCTATGTCGAGCGCCAGGCGGCCGAGCTCGCCGCATTGCGCCGCGACGAGGCGATCGTGTTGCCGCCGACGTTGGACTTCACCGCTGTGCCTGGGCTGTCGCTCGAAATGATCGAGCGACTCGGGGCAGCGCGACCGGCGACTCTCGGCGCCGCGAGCCGGATTCGCGGAATCACGCCGGCGGCGCTGTCGGCGATTCTGCTCACGGCGCGCAAGACGGCGGCATGACTGAGGAAGAAGCGCGGACTTGGATCGCCGGGCGTTTCGGTGTTTCACGTGAAACGCTTCTCGCCAAGCTGATCGACGAAGTTCGCGCCGAGGCGACTCGCCAGAATTTGGTGTCGCCGAGCACGCTGGAGACGATGTGGGCGCGGCACATCGTCGATTCGGCGCAGTTGCTTTCGCTTGCCAGCGACGCGGCGGGCGAATGGCTCGATATCGGCACTGGCGCCGGTTTCCCGGGTCTCGTGATCGCCTGTTTGCGGGACGCACCGATGACCTTGTGCGAACCGCGCCGCCGCCGCGCCGACTTTCTGGAAGCCGCCGCCGTTCGGCTCGGCCTCGCCGACAGCGTGACCGTCGCGGCATGCAAGGTCGAGCGCCTGAGCGGCGCCCGGCCGCTCATTTCCGCGCGTGCAGTCGCGTCTCTCGACGCCTTGTTCGCCGCGGCGGCACTGGTGTCCGACCGCGACACACTCTGGCTGCTGCCGAAGGGACGAAGCGCGCGCGAAGAGGTGGAAGCCGCGCGCAAGACGTGGCATGGTTCGTTCCACGTGGAACAGAGCATCACCGATCCTGACTCGCACATCGTAGTGGCGACCGGCGTGAGGCGTCGGCGATGACGTGCATCGCGGTCGCCAACCAGAAGGGCGGGGTGGGCAAAACCACCAGCGCGATCAATGTCGCCACCGCGCTCGCCGCGATCGGAATGCGCGTGCTGCTGATCGACCTCGATCCGCAGGGCAATGCCTCGACCGGTTTGGGCATCGCCCATGCCGATCGCAAGCTTTCGACCTATGACCTGCTGATCGACGGCGCGCGACTCGAAGACGCCTTCATGCCCACCAAGGTGCCGCGGCTCGACATCGTGCCGGCGACGGTCGATCTGTCGGGCGCCGAGATCGAATTGGTCGATTACGACGACCGCACTCACCGGCTCGACCATGTCGTCGCCGCGAGCGAGGGGCCGTGGGACGTCATCATCATCGATTGCCCGCCCTCGCTCGGCCTGCTGACATTGAACGCGATGGTCGCGGCGCATTCGCTGCTCGTGCCCCTGCAATGCGAATTCTTCGCGCTCGAAGGTTTGAGCCAGCTGCTGAGCACGGTCGAGCGCATCCGCTCGCGCTTCAATCCGGGGCTCGCGATCCTCGGCGTCGTGCTGACCATGTACGATCGTCGCAACCGCTTGACCGAACAAGTCTCGGACGATGTTCGCGCGGTGCTAGGCCGAGTCGTGTTCGAAACGGTGATCCCGCGCAACGTGCGGCTCTCCGAAGCGCCGAGCCACGGCGTGCCGGCGCTGATCTACGACCATCGCTGCCCGGGCTCGGAAGCTTATATCGCGCTCGCCCGCGAACTGATCGCCCGTTTGCCCAAAGCCGCCGAGGCCGCATGACCGAAAACACCTCTCGCAAACCGCGCCCCGGCCTCGGCCGCGGCTTGAGCGCGTTGATGGGCGATATGGCGCGCGAGGAGCCCGTCGCCGAGGGCGGCGCGGTGTCGAGCGGCGTGCGGGCGCTGCCGGTCGGTTCGCTGAAGCCGCATCCGGGCCAGCCGCGCCGGCATTTCGACGATGCCGCGCTCGACGAGCTCGCCACCTCGATTGGCGCGCGCGGGCTGATCCAGCCGATCGTCGTCCGGCCGCACGGGCACGACTATCAGATCGTCGCCGGCGAACGGCGTTGGCGCGCGGCGCAACGCGCGCGGCTCCATGAAGTGCCGGTAATCGTCCGCGATTTCTCCGACGCCGAAACGCTCGAGATCGCGCTGGTCGAAAACATCCAGCGCCAGGACCTGAACGCGATCGAGGAAGCGCAGGCCTATCAGCGCCTGGTCGACGAGTTCGGCCACACCCAGGAGGCGCTCGGCAAGCTCGTCCACAAGTCGCGCAGCCACATATCTAACTTATTGAGATTGCTGGAACTTCCAGACGTCGTGCAGCGTCATGTCATCGACGGCGTCTTGAGCATGGGCCATGCCCGCGCGCTGATCGGCGCGTCCGATCCGGCTCAACTCGCGCGGCGCGTGATCGATGACGGGCTGTCGGTGCGCGACACGGAAAGGCTGGCGCGCGCGGCCAAGCCGCCTCGGTCCGGCGCTCCGAGCGAGCGCCGCGAGGAGGGGTCCAATGCCGATATTCTCGCGCTCGAGCGTCAACTCGGCGACTTGCTGGGTCTCAAGGTACGAATCAATCACGCCGCAAAGGGGGGCACGCTCAGCGTCGCCTATACGACGCTCGACCAGCTCGACATGGTCTGCCAGCGCTTGAGCGGCGAGGGGATTTAACGCCGTCAGTCGCGCTCGAACGCAGCGCGAAGTTCGTCCTTGGCGTCTTCCAGGACCTTGCGCTGTTTCGACTCGAGCTGGTCGCCGGCGCGATTGATGTAGAAGGTCAGCATCGACATCGCCGATTGCAGCGGCGATCCCTTGCGCCGCTTGCTCTTCTCCGCCGACTTCTTGAGCGATCGCGCGATACGCTTGGGATCGTGCCAGGTGAACACGCCTTCCTCGAGATCGAGTGCATCGGAATGCTCGGTCACTTCCTGCGACCATTTCTTACTGTCGGCCATGGCGATCAATGCCGCTTGAAATACTGGATTTCGCGCTCGTGCTTCTGCGCGGCCGCCTTGGTGTCGAAGGTGCCGAGATTGCGGCGCTTGCCCGTATCGAGATCCTTCTTGCGCGAATAGATGCGCCAGCCGGCCTTGAGCTTGCGGATCATTGCCCATCTCCTCGCCGCTATAGCGCGCGACATGGGCACGATTATCCCCGCGGCGCGGCGCAGCGCTTGATCGTCTGGCCGATGGCGGGATCGCTCGGCATCGCCAGCGTCCGCCCGCTGCCGATGCGGACGCCGATCCGCCCTTCGGCCTCGGCGAGAACCTGGGTCAGGAAGGTATCCTGAACGAAATCGCTCGCCTTGATGCGGCCGTGGCCGTCGGGCTCGGCGGCGAAGGTCGCGGCGCCGTCCGCGGCGATGATCTGTAGCGTCGCGCCGCTCTCCCCGGCGGCGGCGCGCGAGAAGATCATGCGCCGCGCCGCGGCGTCGCAGCGCAGGGTGAAAGCGGCAGGGTCACCGGGCATGCCGAACACTGCCTGGTCGCCCTCGGCCGAGACCTGGAAGCGCCAGCGGCCGTTGGCGGTCGCGACTCCCTCGAGCTCGGGCGCGGGCAGCGCAGCCGATCCGGCGCCGCCATTGGCCGCGGGAACACGGCGGGCATCGGCGAGATTGGCCGCCACTGGCGCCGGCGCCGCTTCATTGGCCGGCTGCTCGTGATGGCATGCGCCGAGCGTCACCAGGAGCGCCGCGACGGCAAGGCGCTTCACCCGCGGCAATCCTCGGTGACGCGCTCGATTTCGGGCCAGGCGGGGATGACGAGCGTCGGCAGGCCGGCCTGCTGAATGATGAATCGGCCGCGGCTATAGCCGATCGAGTCGAGCAAATTGTCGGTCGCGGCGAAGCTCGCCGCCGATCCGCCGCGGCCGTCGGGTTGCGCGGGCGCGGTGCGCGTCTGGCTGGTGGTGACGATGGTCATCGCCGAGGTACCGGGGACGGTGCCGGCGCGCACCAGCGTCAGGCGCCGCGTCGCACGATCGCAGCTGAGCGTGACACTCGGCGTCATGCCGGCGACGGCGAACGTCGAGACCCCGCCCGCCGGAGTCGAGCGATAGGTCCAGTCGCCGGGTGTCAGCGGCCAATCGCGCCAGTCGCCGGTCAGCCTTGGGCTCGGCGTCGGGGCGGGCGCGGGCGCCGGAGCGGGGCGAGGAGCGGGGGCGGGCGGCGGTGCGACGCTGGGAACGCAACCGGCGACGGCGAGCGCGAGGAGCGGCGCGAGAAGAAGGGACTGACGCATCGCCATCGTCTATGGGCGAAGCGATGCCGTGGCTCAACCGCCTTCGCGCGGAACCGGGGCGCGTGTGAGCCGTTTCGTTGGCGACACGAAGGGGGACGATCGATGACCGACAAGACCGCGCCGACCCAGATCCTCATCCAGTCGAACAAGGCAGATGCGATGCGCGTGCTCAGCCGCGACGGCGATCGCCTCGGCGTTGTGCATTCGTACATGCTGCACAAACGCACCGGCCGCGCCGCCTATGCGGTCCTGTCGATCGGCGGCTTCCTCGGCATGGGCAAGGCCTTTTACCCGCTGCCCTTCCGCCTGCTCGATTACGATCCCGTCGCCGACGAATATCGAGTGACGATCGACCGCCGCCTGCTCGAAGGCGGCCCGAGCTGGGCCAACAACGCCCCGGTGTTCGACCAGGCCTATGCCGATCGCGTCGCGAGCTATTACGGCGTGGAGCGCGAGGATTTGAGCTTGGGATGAGGAAGAATCAAGCTGCGCGTCGAACGATCTTCGCCAGCGCATCGCGATGCGCGTCACGTGCCTCTTCGAGATCGTAATCGTGCTGGAGGCCGAGGAAGAAGCCCTCCGACATGCCAAAATAGCGCGCGAGGCGCAGGTCGGTTTCGGCGTCCACCGACGCCTCCTCGGCGAGCAGGCTATCGAGCAATCGGGCATCGACACCGCTGCCAGCGGCAACTTCGTCCACTGAAATTTCGTTGCCGATCAAGAAATCCTCACGCAGAATCTCGCCTGGATGCACATTCGGCAGCCGGGCGGGCTCTTCAGCGATGATAGTCCTCGATGCGGACATCGTATGCACCTCCGTCATGCCAGCGGAAGGTGATCCGCCATTGGTCATTGACGCGAATACTATATGTCCCTTTGCGGTCGCCCTTCAACTCCTCGAACCGGTTTCCCGGCGGGACGCGCAGTTCGGCAGGCTGGGTGACGCGGTTCAACTGACGCAGTTTGCGCAGCATGATGCGTTGCGGCTCAGACGGCAGCTTGCGGCTACGCTCGCGGCGCCAGATGCGCTCGGCTTCCTCGTCGGCGAAGTTGCGGATCATGGTCTCACCCTATCGTGCGCGACCGCATTACCACGCCTGCAGCTGGAACGGCTTAGGCTGCGATTAGGCTATCAACGCCCGCGCCGTCCGCCCATCCGCATCTTCTGTTGCTTGCCGTAGCGCGTCTTGCGCGTGCCGGGCTTGCCTTCGTTCGAGCGCCCCATCACCGGCGCCTTGCGCTGCTCCTCGGGCAGGCCGAGCTCCTCCGCCTCCAGCGCGCGGATTTCATCGCGCAGGCGGCCGGCCTCTTCGAATTCGAGATCGGCGGCGGCAGCGCGCATCTTCTTTTCGAGTTCCTCGATATACGCGCGCAGATTGTGGCCGACCATGTGCGGCCGCTCCTCGTCGATCTCGACCGTCACCTGATCCTTCGATGCGACATGCGCGATGATGTCGCCGATATTCTTGCGGATCGTCGCCGGGGTGATGCCGTGCTCGGCGTTGTACGCTTCCTGCTTCTCGCGGCGGCGCGTCGTTTCATTGAGCGCGCGTTCCATGCTGCCGGTCATGCGATCGGCGTAGAGGATCACGCGCCCGTCGACATTGCGTGCGGCGCGCCCGATCGTCTGGATCAGCGACGTCTCCGAGCGCAGGAATCCCTCCTTGTCGGCATCGAGGATCGCCACCAGCCCGCATTCGGGAATGTCGAGGCCTTCGCGTAGCAGGTTGATGCCGACCAGCACGTCATAAACGCCGAGGCGTAAATCACGGATCAGCTCAATGCGCTCCAGCGTCTCGACATCCGAATGCATGTAGCGGACCTTGATCCCCGCCTCATGCATATATTCGGTGAGGTCCTCAGCCATCCGCTTGGTGAGCGTCGTCACCAACGTGCGATAGCCCGCTTCGGTGGTCTTGCGGCATTCCTGGATCAGGTCCTGCACCTGCTCCTCGACCGGCTTGATCTCGACCGGCGGGTCGATCAGGCCGGTCGGACGGATCACCTGTTCGGAGAAGACGCCGCCGGTCTGCTCCATCTCCCAGCCGCCCGGCGTCGCCGAAACCGATACGGTCTGCGGCCGCATCGCGTCCCATTCGTTGAAGCGCAACGGCCGGTTGTCGATGCAGCTCGGCAGGCGGAAGCCGTATTCGGCGAGCGTGATCTTGCGGCGATGGTCGCCGCGCGCCATCGCGCCGATCTGCGGCACCGTCTGATGACTCTCGTCGACGAATAGCAGCGCGTTCTCAGGCAGATATTCGAACAAGGTCGGCGGCGGCTCGCCGGGCAGACGGCCGGTCAGGAAGCGCGAATAATTCTCGATCCCCGCGCAAGAGCCCGTCGCCGCGATCATCTCCAGATCGAAATTGGTCCGCTGCTCGAGCCGCTGCGCTTCGAGCAGCTTGCCCTCGGCATGAAGCTCCTTGAGTCGCTCCGCCAACTCGTGCCGGATCGCCTCCATCGCCTGCTTGAGCGTCGGCCCCGGCGTCACATAATGGCTGTTGGCGTAGATGCGGATGTGATCGAGGCTGGCGACCTTCTTGCCGGTCAGCGGATCGAACTCGACGATCTCCTCGATATCGTCGCCGAAGAACGAAACGCGCCACGCGGTGTCCTCGTAATGCGAGGGGAAAATCTCCAGATTGTCGCCCTTCACCCGGAAGTTGCCGCGCGCGAAGGCTGCGTCGTTGCGCTTGTATTGAAGGGCGACGAGCTTGCGCACGATCTCGCGCTGATCGACCGTCTGGCCCTTCTTGAGGTCGAAGATCATCGCCGAATAGGTCTCGACCGAGCCGATGCCGTAGAGGCACGACACCGAGGCGACGATGATGACGTCGTCGCGTTCGAGCAGCGCGCGCGTCGCCGAATGCCGCATCCGGTCGATCGCCTCGTTCACCGAGCTTTCCTTCTCGATGTACGTGTCCGAGCGCGGCACATACGCCTCGGGCTGGTAATAATCGTAATAGCTGACGAAATACTCGACCGCATTGTCGGGGAAGAAGCTCTTGAACTCGCCGTAGAGCTGCGCCGCAAGAATCTTGTTCGGCGCGAGCACCAAGGCCGGCCGCTGCACCGCCTCGATCACTTTGGCCATGGTGAAGGTCTTGCCCGATCCGGTGACGCCGAGCAACACCTGGTCGCGCTCACCGCCCTCCGCCGCCTCGACCAGCTCGGCGATCGCGCTCGGCTGGTCGCCCGACGGTTCATAGTCGCTGACGATGGTGAACCGCTTGCCGCCTTCCGCCTTCTCGGGCCGGTTGGGACGATGCGGAACGAAGGCCTGCCCCGTCTTGGGTTCGGCGAGGCTGGTGCGGATCTGGATGGCCATAGACGCTCCGATATGGTGTCCCCATCATGGCGGCGCAACGCGGTCAGGCGGTCCGGCGAAACCGGGCAAAAGTCTCGAAAGTCACACCTCCACTCTGGCGCACGCACCCGCCTGCGCGAGGCACGATTATAGCGGAACATTAGCAGAACATTTCGATGTAGGAAAGCAGATATCGCCGCGGCGGCGAACTCGCGAGGCCTTGTAAGTCCGGCATTGGGTGGATAGGCGACGGTCGGCTTTCAAGTCGGAAGCAGATCGAAGCTGCCATTCCGCCGCTACAGATGGTCGTGCGCAGCGAGGGCATCCGCCACCTGCCATTGATACCACCTACCATCGTCAACCAGATGCAACGTGTCACCGCGACCGGCCAAAAGGGAAGGCGGCTCCCACACCGGCGCCCAGTCATTCTGAGCCGAAGCCGCAGGACGGAGCGGCATGCGCCATGTCGCCAGGGGCACCGCCGCTTCACCAGTTCCCGGCTCTTCCAACAAGACCAGGGCCAAACGCGCAGCGTCATCACGGTAGCCCCCCGCCACGATCGCGTGGGTACCGTCCACGGCAATGGCCTTGGGGCCAGCAAGCTCACTTCGCCACCATCTCGCCGGCTTGCCGGGGACGAAGCGAACTAGCGGGAAGTCCATGTAGGGCGACGTCCATACGCCTGAGCCAGCAGGAGTAAGTGCGTAGCAGTCGGCAATGATGCCGGCATCCTTGGGCCATAACGGCACGTCCACCACGCTGCCGTCCGGCGCGAAGCAGGCAACACCATTGCTGGAGGGCGGCCATTCCATACCCGGCACGCTCCATCCCTTGCCGAAAATCCCTTCATCGAACCAACCCACCCATATCCGGTCTGCACTGTCGATCGCGATATGCTCAATTCCATCACCCAGCATGAACCGAGCCAGCAAGGCTCCATCGGGAGCGAACACCCGAGCGTTCGGCTCGCCGTGCGTTCGCGATCCGACCACCAGCCAACGGTCGTCGACGAAACGATCAATCAGCGGGTATGGCGTTTCGAGCGGAAACATGGGGCCTTCTTGCCAACCGCCTGCTTCCCACGATAGCAGGTGAGCTCGCCCTTTCTTGGCGAGTTGGTCGATGCGGCCGGGTGGGTCAACCGGCCCCTCACTCGCGAAGATGTGCGCCCATTCGCTCGAGAGGTCAACGTCGGTCGCGGCAACGGCGAGCGTGCCGTTGGAGAGGATGGCGTGATGAAGCGCCTGCCACCCATTCGGGATCGGCGAAAGCAGCGAGACGGTAGATGGCGACATAGGCCCAAGGATGCCCGCGTTGCTGAAGGTCCGCAATCGGGATCGCACAGGTCGAGCCCGAACGGCCGGCCTTGGGGCGTTTGCCGCCATTCCGGCCGTCAGTCCCGCACGGGCGGCATCTAAACTGGTCGACGTTGCCACTATGTCGCGAAGATCAGGTTCTGGATCCCCGCCTTCGCGGGGATGACGGAAGCCGGAAGGAAGCCGACGTTCTTCCGTACTGCTATCGCTTCTTGCCTTGATGTCGGATGTTCCCCGGCCGGCCTCGGCGCTTGATCGGCCGACGGGGCTTGCGGGCGTGAGGCGTCGCGTCGCGATCCTCTGGCAGCAGCTCGAAGCGCAGCGCGCCCGACACGGGATTGGCCTCGGCGAGGCGCAATCGCAGCCGCTGGCCGGCGGCGTAGGTTGTGCCCGTTTCCTCGCCGACCAGCGTCTGCGCCGCTTCGTCATAGCGGAAATATTCGCGGCCCAGGTCGCGCGCGGGCATCAGGCCGTCGCCGCCGATCCCCTCGACGGTCGCAAAGAAGCCGAAGTTGAGCACGCCGGTGATCCTCGCCTCCACGACTTCGCCGACGCGTTCCGACAGATAGGCGGCGACATAGCGGTCGATCGTGTCGCGCTCGGCCTCCATCGCGCGGCGTTCGAGCATCGAAATTTGCTCGCCCAGCCGCTCCATCTCGGCCGCCTCGCCGTCGGTCAGCCCGCCCGGGCCGAGTCCGTAGGCGCTCACCAGCGAGCGGTGGACGAGCAGGTCGGCATAGCGCCGGATCGGCGAGGTGAAATGCGCGTAAGAGCCGAGCGCGAGGCCGAAATGGCCGTGGTTGGCCGGTGCGTAATAAGCCTGGGTCTGCGTGCGCAGCACCTGCTCCATGACCTGCGGCTTGAAATCGGCCTCGCCGACGCGCGCCAGCACGCGGTTGAAGGTCGCCGGTTTGATGACCTGGCCAAGCGCAAACTCAAGGTCGAAGGTCTTGAGATAGTCCTTGAGCGCAACCAGCTTCTCGCGGCTCGGCGGCTCGTGGACGCGATACATGACCGGCGCCTTCTTCGCCTCCAGCGCCTTCGCCGCGGCGACGTTGGCGGCGATCATATAGTCCTCGATCAGCTTGTGCGCGTCGAGCCGTTCGCGCGGCGCGACCGAGAGGATGCGACCCTTCTCGTCGAGCTCGATACGGCGTTCGGGCAGGTCGAGGTCGAGCGGCTCGCGCTTCTCGCGCGCCGCGTAGAGCGCCCGCCAGCAGGCCCAGAGCGGGACGAGGGCCGTCTCCACCAACCCGTCATCCCAGCGCAGGCTGGGATCTTTGGCCACGGGGGCGTCGCCTGCCGCCTGAGACCCCAGCCTTCGCTGGGGTGACGATCTGGCGTCGATCGCCGCCTGCGCATCCTCATAGGCGATGTTCGCGGCAATCCGCACCGTCGCGCGGGTGAAGCACCAGCTCTTGAGCGTGCCCTTTTCCGTCACCTGCAAATGACACGCCAGCGCCGCACGGTCCTCGCCTTCCTTCAGCGAGCACATCTCCGCCGACAACGTCTCGGGCAGCATCGGCACGACGCGGTCCGGGAAATAGACGCTGTTGCCGCGCCGCCGCGCCTCGGCGTCGAGCGCCGAGCCGGGGCGGACGTAGAAGCTGACGTCGGCGATCGCGACAATCGCCTTCCACCCGCCCGCATTGTCGGAATCGTCGTCGGGCGCCGCCCACACCGCGTCATCGTGATCGCGTGCGTCGGCCGGGTCGATCGCGACGATCGGCAGGTGGGTAAGGTCCTCGCGCGGCGCCTCGTCCAGCGGGGTGCGCGACACGCGCTCCGCCTCCTCCAGCACACGCTCCGAAAAGGTGTGCGGCAGCCCCAGCTTCTCGATCGCGATCAGCGAAAAGCTACGCGGCGCAAACGGATCGCCCAGCACTTCGACCACCTTGACCGACACCCGCGGCCCGCGCCCGGCCTTCTCGGCGCGAACCAGGTCGCCTGGCTCGGCATCGCCCGCATCGGACACCGCGAACTCGCGCCGCTCCTTCTTCTCGACGCCTTGCAGCCACAGCCGCCCGCCATCCTCGCGCAGCACGCCGAGCATCATCTCCTCGCCGCGGGCGAGCTTCTTCATCGGGTGCGCGATCCAGCCCTTGCCCGCCTCTTCAGTCCGCCCGAGAAAGCGGTCGCCGACTCCCAGCGCGCCCTTGCGCGAGCGCTCGCGCACGCGGACCTTGGGCGGCGGCGTCTCGGCATGCCATGCCTCGGGAACCGCCCAGACATTGCCGCCCTCGTCGGCCTCGACGACGCGCAGCACCGTCACTTTGGGCAGCCCGCCCATTTTGTGGAAGGCGCGGCCAGGCGCCGAATCGATCAGCCCCTCGTCGGCCATGTCCTTCAAGAGCGCCTTGAGCAGGATCTTGTCCTGCCCGTGCAGCCCGAAGGCGCGCGCAATCTCGCGCTTGCCCGCCGGCGTGTCGGCGGAAGCGATGAAATCGAGAATCTGCTGCCGCGAAGGCAGGCCGGGCTTGGATTTGGCGCGAGGCATTGGCGGGAGATAGGCCCTTGAAGTCCTACCGTCACCCCGGACTTGTTCCGGGGTCCGCCGTGCCGCACATTTGACGGGTTCGGTTCTTGCGGCGCCGCGGATGCCGGAACAAGTCCGGCATGACGAAAGGATTAGGCTTGGACCACGACCTCCTCATCATCGGCGGCGGCATCAACGGCTGCGCGATCGCGCGCGAAGCGTCATTGCTGGGGTTGAAGGTGATGCTCGTCGACAAGGGCGATCTCGCCGGCGAGACCTCGTCCAAGTCGACCAAGCTCATCCATGGCGGCCTGCGCTACCTCGAATATTACGATTTCCGCCTCGTCGCCGAGGCCCTTCACGAGCGCGAACGGTTGCTCAAGGCAGCGCCGCATCTCATCCACGGCCTCGAATTCGTCCTGCCCCATGAACATGCCGTGCGGCCGTGGTGGATGGTCCGCGCCGGCCTCTATCTCTACGACCTGCTCGGCGGGAAATCGTCGCTGCCGCGCTCGCGCAGCCTCAAGCCGCGCGACCGCGCCTTCACCGATCCGCTCAAGGGCGGCGCCAAGGGCTTCGTCTATTGGGACGCCTTCGTCGACGATGCGCGGCTGACGCTCGCCAACGCGCTCGACGCGGCGGTCAACGGCGCGGCGATAGAGACTTATGTCGCCCTCGACCGCGCCGAACGGATCGACGGCGGCTGGCGCGCGAGCCTTGCCGACGGGCGCGTCGTGACGGCGCGTGCGCTGGTCAACGCCGCCGGCCCCTGGGTGCACGAGATGCTGGGGCGGCTCGGCATCGCCTCGGCGAGCAACGTTCGGCTGGTCAAGGGCAGCCACATTCTCGTGCCGCGGCTCTACGAGGGCGGCCACGCCTATATCCTGCAGCAGCCCGACCGCCGCATCGTCTTCGCCATCCCCTACCAGAACGGCTTCACCGAGATCGGCACGACCGACGTGCCCGTTGATCGTCCGGAGGAGGCGGTGATCGCCGATGACGAGATCGCCTATCTCTGCGAGGCGGTGAACCGCCACTTCATCCGCCAGATCGCGCCGGCCGACATCGCCTCAAGCTGGTCGGGCGTCCGCCCGCTCTACGACGACGGCGCGGCGAACGCCTCGTCGGTGACCCGCGATTACGTGCTTGAGCTCGATGCCGACGGCGCGCCGCTCCTTTCGGTATTCGGAGGCAAGATCACCACCGCGCGCCAGCTTGCCGAAGACGCGCTGGCCAAGCTCGGCCCGCCGCTCGGCATTACACCGCATCCCGTCACCCCGGCGCGCATCTTTCCCGGCGGCGCCATCGCCGATTTCGATACGTTCCTCGCCAAGGTCCGCGCCACCTGGCCCTTCCTCGGCGATCAACGCGCCGAACGGATGGCGCATGCTTATGGTGCGGACCTTACGGAAATGCTGGCGGGTATCGAGGATGCCGCTGCGATGGGACGCGATTTCGGCAGCGGTCTCACCGAAATCGAGCTCGGCTGGATGCATGACCACGAATGGGCGAGGACCGCCGCGGATGCGCTCGATCGCCGCGGCAAGCTCGGCCTGCGCCTGACCGCCGATCAGCGCGCCGAGGTCGAAGCGTGGTTCGCGCGCTGAGGCTCAGACCCGAAGCGGCGGCGCGGTGAAGGTGGCGAGATCGGCCAGCCCAAGCGCTCGCTCGACCTCGCCGACCTTGGCGACGGCCATGTCGAATCCGTCGCCGCCGAACTGCTGGCGCTCGATCTCCTCGAATTGCTCGCCAAGCTCCTTGTAGCGCGCAGGTCCCATCGCCTGCTTGAACGCGGGAAAGACGATCGTGTCCTCGCGCGCGGCATGCGCCTCGTACATCCGCGTGAAGCTCAGCATTGCCTTGGCCATCGCCGCCGCCTGCCCGGTGGCGATGCGACCGCCGCGAGTCTGGTCGAACAGGAAGGCGGTGATCTCGCGACCGCGCTGGTGCTGCGCCTTCAACGTGTCGACGAGACCGGCCGCCGCGCCGCCGGCGCTGGCGACGGCGGGGAAGATGTGCTGCTCCTCGAGCTTCTGCTCGTGATATTGCTCGCCGAAGGTGCGGAACAGGGCGGTGGCGGTCGCCAGCGCGCCGGCATCGACCTTCGCCGGATCGGCGACGATCTTCGGCGCTGCCTCGCGATAGACGATCAGGATGCGGCGCAGCACGCCATGTTCGCGCATCAGATCCTCGTTGGCGGTCACCTCACCTTCGCCGCCCGGCGCTTCGTCCTTGTCTGCGTCGCTCTTCGCTGCCCTGGAGCAGCCGCCGAGCAGCAACAGGCCGCCGAACGCCATCAGGCCGGCACGTCGATCGAGGTCCGTCATCCCGTCCTCCCTTGCCGTCGGGCAAGGAAACGCGCGGCCCCGCCAAGGGATGCATCACTGGCGAGAGGTCCCGCCATGCGATAGCATCGCCTTATGGCCGCGACCGATCGCCACCATTCGCGCTTCCAGCCACTGGTCGACTATCTCGTCCGTCTGCCGGCGATCGAGACCGACAAGACCCCGCTTCGGGGGATTGCCTCGGGCATCGAGGACGATCTGTGGTGGGTCAAGTTCGGCGTGCTGATCGATCATCCGCTGGCGTGGAGCGTGATCCAGGAACTCGGCCACGTCCTGAACTATCTCTCGCCGAGCGAGCGGCTGCCGACGGTGTTCAAGCCGGTCTCACCCCCGCCCTATCTCAACGGCGGCCCGCGCGCCTATCTCTCCTGGGTGATCGAATGCCCGATCGCCGACATGGACCCGACGACCGTGGCGGAATGGCTCGACAGCCGCCTACCCGACCCGCACGACGCGGATGCGTGGAGAATGGACGATTGATGTCCAAACCAACCCGTTCGCCCTGAGCTTGTCGAAGGGCCGTTCTACTCCTTTGTCTCGCTAAGGAGGGCGGTGCTTCGATAAGCCAGCACGAGCGGCTGATTTCAATACGCCCGTCCGATCAGCACGCGCTCGACGGCGGGCTTGCCGGTAAACAGGCAGGCGCCATCCGCAGGCGCCGCGCTCATCGGCGCGTTGCGGATGGTGAGCTTTAGCGCCTTCAGCTTCTCCACCACCGCGTCGAGTTCGGCGCCGGTCGGGCGCGCCCATTGCACCTCGACCCAGCCCGGATATTTCTTGCCCGCGAAGAACGCCTCCAGGCCCGCAAAATCGGTCACCCCACGCTCGATCCCCGCCTCCAGCCGCGCCCTGGCCTCGGCATGGATCGTGCGCTGGATGTCCTCGAGCATCGCCGCTGCTTCGCCGACGAACGCGTCGCGCGCCACCACCTGGCTGTCGAGCTTGCCGTCCTCGCGATAGAGCCGGTCGCGCCGGATCACCGAGACGGCGCCTCCCGCCATGTCGCGCCCGCCGACTTCGACGACGATCGGCGCGCCTTTCTTGACCCAGCCCCAGCGCTTGGCCGCCGCCTTGGCGGCCTTCAAATCGAGCAGCGCCCGCACCGGCTCGCCGAGCGCGCTTTGTGTCGCCAGCCCCGCCTGCAGCTCGCGGCAATAGGCGATCAAAGCGTCGTCCTCGGGTGCGTCGCGCAGCATCGGCACGATGACGACCTGCCACGGCGCGATTGCCGGCGGTACGCGCAGCCCGTCATCGTCGCCATGCGTCATGATGACGGCGCCGACCATCCGCGTCGACACGCCCCAACTCGTCGTGTTGGCGAGCTCGAACTGGCCTTCCCTGTTCTGGAAGCGGATATTCTGGGCGTGCGCGAAATTGGTGCCCAGGAAGTGCGAGGTGCCCGCCTGCAGCGCCTTGCCGTCCTGCATCATCGCCTCGATCGACCAGGTTTCGACCGCACCCGGGAAACGCTCATTCTCGGGCTTCTCGCCGGCGACCACCGGCAGCGCGAGGTTTTCCTCGGCGAAGCTGCGATAGACTTCGAGCATCCTCAGCGTCTCGTCGCGCGCCTCTTGCGGTGTCGCGTGCGCTGTATGCCCCTCCTGCCACAGGAATTCGCTGGTCCTCAGGAACATCCGCGTCCGCATCTCCCAGCGCACCACATTGGCCCATTGGTTGATGAGCACGGGCAAATCGCGCCAACTCTGCACCCAGCGCGCGAAGGCGGCGCCGATCACCGTCTCGCTGGTCGGCCGCACGATCAGCGGCTCCTCCAGCTTCGCCTCGGGATCGGGCATCAGCCCGCCCTTGCCGTCGGCGATCAGGCGGTGGTGGGTGACGACCGCCATCTCCTTGGCGAAGCCCTCGACGTGCTCGGCCTCCTTCTCGAAATAGGAAAGCGGGATGAACAGCGGGAAATAGCAATTCTCGTGCCCCGTCGCGCGGATGCGGTCGTCGAGCAGGCGCTGCATCCGCTCCCAGATGCCATAGCCCCAGGGGCGGATCACCATGCAGCCGCGCACCCCCGATTCCTCGGCCATGTCGGCCTCGGCGATCACCGCCTGATACCAGGCGGCGAAATCCTCCTCGCGGGTGACGGAAAGCGCGTGCTTGACCATGAAATCTCTCGATTGGGGTTTGACGCTCGCTTAGCGGCTTGGGATGGCGGGTCAATGCCGCCGCCCGCCGCCACCGACGATCGCGTCGCCGTCGCCGTCACGCTGCGGCTCGTGTCGGCGGCGTGCATGGCGACGATGAGCGCCTTCATCAAACTCGCCGAAGCGGGCGGCGCGCATCTCGTCGAGATCCTGTTCGTGCGTCAGGCGCTCGGCATTCCGCTGGTCGGCGCGGTGCTGGCACTCGGCCCGGGGCTCGGCACGATCCGCACGCGGCGGTTCGGCGCGCATGTCGTCCGCGCGGGCGTCGGGCTCGCCAGCATGGTCTGCCTGTTCAGCGGCGTGATGCTGCTGCCGCTCGCCGAATCGACCACGCTTGCCTTCACCGTGCCGATCTTCGCCACCCTGCTCGGCGCGCTGGTGCTCAAGGAGCCGACCGGCTGGCATCGTTGGGGCGCAGTGCTCGCCGGATTCGCCGGTGTGCTGATCGTCGCGCAGCCGGGGTCGGGGCATTTCTCCTTATGGGGCGCGGTCGCCGGGATCGCCTCGGCGTTCCTCACCGCGGTGGCGTCGATCCTGCTCCGGCAGATCGGCCGCACCGAACATCCCTTTTCCACCGTCTTCTGGTTCGCCACGCTCTCCACGCTCCCGCTGGGAATCGCCTTCGCGCTGCATCACGGCCACCATCCCGCAACGACCTGGCTGTGGCTGATCGGCATCGGCCTGTGTGGCAATTGCGCGCAGCTGGCGATGACCGCGTCACTCAAGCACGGCTCGGTCTCACTCGTCGTCCCGATGGATTATTCGAGCCTGATCTGGGCGACCTTCTACGGCTGGCTGCTGTTCGCGGTTCTCCCCGAAACCGCGACGTGGCTCGGCGCGCCGCTGATCGTCGCGAGCGGGCTCTACATCGTCCATCGCGAGCACCGGTTGCGCCGCCGCGCCTAGCGTCGGAAAATCAAAACCTTGCATCGTTTTCCCTCTGTTCGCCGCAGCACTGATGGCGTTCGTCGCAGCGATTGGCCGCGCCTATATCCAGCGCAGCCGCATTTCCGCATGTTCACGTCGCGTAAAACGGGGTGCGGGTAACGTAGCGTAATGCGGGTCGAGCGCAGGACAATCCGAATCGGCATGACGCTGGCCGCAGCGGCGGCGGCAGCGCTGACGGTCGGCTGCAAATCGGATGGCGCGATGGGCGATCGCTTCGCCGCGAGCGGGCCGGCGCGTTCCTCCTATCAGGTCGCAATGCCGGTGCCCGCGGCGCGCCCGCGACCCCGGCCACCCCAGGCCTTGCAGGCGACGCTGACGGCACTCACCGCGCAATTCGGCGGCAAGGCCGGCATCGCGGTGCAGAGCGTCGGCGAAGGCTGGACTGCGCAGAGCCACGGCGATCTCTATCTGCCGCAACAGAGCGTCAGCAAATTGTGGGTTGCGATGACGATGCTCGACGCGGTCGATCGCGGCCAGCTGCGGCTCAGCGACCCGATTACCGTGACTCGCAATGATCTGACGGTATTCCACCAGCCGGTGGCGATGCTGGCGATGAAGGGCGACGGCTATCACACCACGATCGGCGACCTCGATTACCGCGCGCTCACCACCAGCGACAACACCGCCAACGACCGCATCCTGATGGCCGCGGGCGGCCCGCATGCCACCGAGGCGATGTTCGCGCGCAAGGGGATTTTCGGCATCCGCGTCGGCCCCGGCGAGAAATTGAAGCAGGCCGCGACCGCAGGGCTGTCGTGGCGTCCCGAATATTCGCTGGGCATGGCGTTCCAGGATGCCCGCGCTCGCCTGTCGAACGATGTGCGCGAAGCGGCGTTCAATGCCTATGTCGCCAACCCCATGGACGGCGCGCAGCCCGACGCGATCGTCGACACGCTGGCCCGGCTGGTGCGCGGCGAATTGCTGTCGCCGGCCTCGACTCGCTGGCTGCTCGCGACGATGAGCGACTGCAAGACCGGTTGGGCGCGGCTCAAATACGCGCTGCCCGACGATTGGCAGATCGCCCACAAGACCGGCACCGGCCAGGATTGGGGCAGGCGGACCGCCGGCTTCAACGATGTCGGGATTCTGACGGCGCCTGATGGGCGGATGTACACGGTCGCGGTGATGATCGGCGACGGGACGCAGTCGACGCGCGAAAAGCAGAAATTGATCCAGGATGTCGCGCGCGCGATCGTCGCGTCGAACCGCGAGCGGCCTATGGCGATCGCGCAACAGGGCGATGCCCATATGGGCGGGCACGGCGCAAACTAGTTTGTCCGAACGCCGGCATCGGTTAGACCGGCCGGCGACATGCCCAACCATCTCTACCTGGTCGACGGCTCCGGCTACATCTTCCGCGCCTATCACCGCCTGCCGCCGCTCACCAACATCCGCGGCGAGCCGGTCGGCGCGGTCTATGGCTATACGACGATGCTGTGGAAGCTCGCCGACGAGCTCCACAAGGCCGACGGCCCGACGCACATGGCGGTGATCCTCGACAAGAGCGAGCACACCTTCCGCAACGAGATGTACGATCAGTACAAGGCGCACCGCCCGCCGGCGCCCGAGGATCTCGTGCCGCAATTCCCGATGATCCGCGATGCGACGCGCGCCTTCTCGCTGCCGTGCATCGAGGAGGCGGGCTGGGAAGCCGACGACCTGATCGCCAGCTACGCCAAGGCGGCGCTGGCGCAGGGCTGGCAGGTGACGATCGTCAGCTCCGACAAGGACCTGATGCAGCTGATCGAGCCCGGGCTCGATCTCTACGACACGATGAACAATCGCCGCCTGGGCGCCGAGCATGTCGTCGAGAAATTCGGCGTGCCGCCCTCGCAACTGGGCGAGGTGCTCGCGCTGATGGGCGACAGCGTCGACAACGTGCCCGGCGTCCCCGGCATCGGCCCCAAGCGCGCCTCGGACCTGATCCGCGAGTTCGGCACGGTCGAGGCGGTGCTGGCAGCGGCGCCGGGCATGAAGCCATCGAAGATGCGCGACAATCTGATCGAGCATGCCGAGATGGCGCGGCTGTCGCGCAAACTCGTCACGCTCGCCTGCGACGTGCCGCTGGAGCACCCGCTCGAGGAACTGGGGCTGCAGGGCATTCCCGAAGCGCCGCTCAGGGCGTTCCTCGAACATCACGGTTTCAAGTCGCTGTTGCTGCGCCTCGGCCAGGTCGCCGACGCGCCCGCCCCTCAACCAACGGTGACGCTGCCCGAGCCCGACGAGCCGCCGTGCGACCACGACGCCTATGAGACGGTGGTCGACGAAGAAGCGCTCGACCGCTGGATCGCACAGGCGCGCCATCAGGGCTTCGTCGCGATCGATACCGAGACGACCAGCAAGGACGCGACGTGCGCCGATCTCGTCGGGGTATCGATGGCGCTCGCGCCCAACCGCGCCTGCTACGTGCCGCTCGGCCATGGCGGCAGCGACATGTTCGCCGAACGCCCGCCGCAGATCGATCGCAGCGCGGCGCTCGCCAGGTTCAAGGCGCTGTTCGAGGACCAGAGCGTCCTCAAGATCGGGCACAACCTCAAATACGACCTGATCGTGCTCGGCCGCTGCGGGATCACTGTCGCGCCCTATGACGACACGATCCTGATGAGCTTCGACCTCGATGCCGGCCTGCACGGCCACGGCATGGACGAGCTCGCCGCGACGCACCTGTCGCACAGCTGCATCGCCTACAAGGACGTGACGGGGACCGGAAAGAAACAGATCGGTTTCCACGAAGTCGATCTGAAGGCCGCGACTCGCTACGCCGCCGAGGATGCCGACGTGACGCTGCGTTTGTGGAACCGCTTCAAGGCGCGGTTGCCCGCCGAGGGTGCCACTCGAGTCTATCAGATGGTCGATCGCCCGCTCGCCCAGGTGGTTGCGGGGATGGAGCGGCATGGCGTCAAGGTCGATGCCGAGGCGCTGTCGAGGCTCTCGACCGAGTTCGCGCACCAGATCGCCGATCTCGAAAAGACCATCCACGAGCGCGCCGGCGGCCCCTTCACGATCGGCAGCCCCAAGCAATTGGGCGACGTGTTGTTCGAGCGGTTGGGCCTGAAGGGAGGACGCAAAGGCAAGTCGGGCGTCTATTCGACCGACGTCAACGAGATGGAGCGCCTCGCTGCCGACAAGGACGCGCCGCTCGGCGCCGAGATCGCGCGGCTGGTGCTCGACTGGCGGCAGCTCTCGAAGCTCAAATCGACCTATACCGACGCGCTCCAGGCGCAGATCAATCCCGAGACCGGGCGAGTCCATACCAGCTACAGCCTCACTGGCGCGCAGACCGGGCGGCTCTCCTCGACCGATCCCAACCTGCAGAACATCCCGATCCGCACCGAGGTCGGCCGCCAGATCAGGGACGCCTTCGTGGCGGAGCCGGGCAACGTCATCCTCGCCGCCGATTATTCGCAGATCGAGCTCCGCCTCGCCGCGCACATGGCCGACGTACCTGCGCTCAGGCAGGCGTTCGAGAATGGCGACGACATCCATTCGATGACCGCCACCGAATTGTTCGGCGAGGTCAATCGCGACACCCGCGCGCGCGCCAAGACGATCAACTTCGCGATCCTCTACGGCATTTCGCGCTGGGGCCTCGCGGGCCGGCTCGACGTGACGGTCGAGGAAGCACAGGTGATGATCGACACCTATTTCCAGCGCTTCCCCGGCATCAACCGCTACATCGCCGAGACGCTGACGCACGTCCGCGAGCGCGGCTTCACCGAGACGTTGTTCGGGCGCAAGACGCACTTCCCGCGGATCAAGTCCAAGGTCCAGCACGAGCGGCAAGGGGCGGAGCGCGCCGCGATCAATGCGCCGATTCAGGGCACCAGCGCCGACATCATCAAGCGCGCGATGGCGCGGATGGGGCCGGCGCTGATCGAGGCCGACCTGCCCGATGTGCGCATGCTGCTCCAGGTCCATGACGAACTGGTGTTCGAGCTGCCCGAAAGCGATGTCGAAAAGGCGCGCGAGGTGATCGGGCACGTCATGGCAACCGCGGCCGAGCCGGCGGTGACGCTCACCGTGCCGCTCGGCGTCGAAATCGGTGTGGGGCCGAGCTGGGGAGCGGCGCATTGAGGCGACGCCGCCGGTGCCCAGCTCCCGTTCGCCCTGAGCTTGTCGAAGGGCGAGGTTGTGCCAGGCGTGCTTCGACAGGCTCAGCACGAACGGATGTGAGCGCTTGGCGATGACTCCACCCGACGACGACATCGCCGCGCTCGCCAAGGGCGGGCGCACCAACGTTACCGGGTTCGTGCTGCGGCTGTTCGCGCGAATCCCGTTCCTGTTCATCGCCGGGCGCATTTACGGGCCGGACCTGGTCGGCCGGTTCGCGCTTGCCGTGGTGGTGGTCGAGCTCGCCGCCTTGGTCGCCACGCTGGGCCTGAAGCGCGGCCTCGCCCAGGCGCTGGCCAAGGCCGATCGCCCCCACGCGCACGTCGTATGGGACGCGATGGCCGTGGCGTTCGTCGTTTCGCTGATCGCCAGCGTCGTGCTGATCGCCTTTCCGCAGGTGATGTATCCCGATAGCGACATTCACGGGCTCGACCGTTTCCTGCCGTGCATCATCTTCGCCAGCGCCTGGTCCGACGTCAGCCTCGCCGCGCTCGCCTATCGCCACAATATCAAGGCGACGGTGACGGCGCGCGCGGTGGTCGAGCCGTGGACGATCTCGATTGCCGCCTGGCTGATGTCCTACGTCTCGCACCATGACGGGCTGGTGCTCGCTTATGTTGCGTCGATGGCGGCGGCGATGATCGCTTCGGTGATCCCGTTCGTGAAGGCCTACGGCGTGCCGCGCGGCTGGAGCCCGCGCATCCGCCCGTTGATGGCCCTCGCCCGCCAGAACATGCCGCTCGCCGGCGCCGATGCGATCGAATGGGGGACGCGCAACGTCGATCGCTTCATCCTCGGCCTGCTGTTCGCGCCCAAGATCGTCGGCATCTATTACATGGCGCAGCAGATCGCCTCGCTGCCGCAGAAGCTCAAGACCAGCTTCGAACCGGTGATGGGGCCGGTCATCACCAAGAGCCTGGCCGAGAACGATACCGCCGCGGTCGCCAACCAGATCCGACAGGTCGCCTTCTGGACGATCGCGGCGCAGGCGGTGATCGCCTTGTGCGGCGCGATTCCCGGCAAGGCGGTGATGGGCGTGGTCGGCCCGCAATTCGTCGCCGGCACCGCGGCGATGGCCTTCCTGCTCGTCGCCGAGGTGCTCGCCTCGACCGGCACGGTGTGCGAATCGGCCCTGGTCTATGTCGCACGGCACCGCAATCTGATGATCTCGCTGATGATGCTGGGCGTGCAGATCGTGCTCAGCTTCGCGCTGATCCTGGCGATGCGCGCGGCGCATTGGCCAACCAACTATCAGGCGGCGGGGCCGGCGGTGGCGCTGATGGTGTCGGTGGCGATCACCTCGACGATCAAGGCGACCCTGCTCAAGTACATCCTGAAGGCGCGGGTATCGGGATTCCGCTGGCCGCTGGTCTGGGCGGCGCTGGCGGCGATCGTCGCGGGAACGCTCTTCACGTCGCTGCCGCACCGCTACGAATGGACCGAGCTGGTGTTCGGCATCCCGGCGATCGTCCTCGCCTACGGCTTCGTCATCTGGCGCTGGGCCTTCGGCCCCGAGGACCGCAAGCTGTTCAAGAAGCTCCCCGGCGCCGAAGAGGCTACGCTGCCGGTTTGAGAGAAGAAGAAGCGGGTTCGCGCGGAGACGCGGAGACGCGGAGAAAGGCAGGGTGCGGCGCCTTTGGCCGCGCCAGCGGCCATTTTCCTATTGGCCATCAAGAAAGATGAGGTCTCGCTGACGCGAGACGATCCCGCGCACGAACTCTCTCAGCGTCTCCGCGTCTCCGCGCGAAAATTCTTCTACTTTTTCTTCGCGCCTTCGCGTGATCAGTGCCGGAAGTGCCGCATCCCGGTGAACACCATCGCCAGCCCCGCATTGTCGGCGGCGGCGATCACCTCGTCGTCGCGGATAGAGCCGCCCGGCTGGATCACCGCCGTCGCGCCCGCCTCGACCGCGGTGAGCAGGCCGTCGGCGAAGGGGAAGAAGGCGTCCGAGGCGACCGCAGAGCCGATGGTGCGCGGCTCGGCCCAGCCGGCCTTGTCGGCGGCGTCCCTGGCCTTCCACGCCGCGATCCGCGCCGATTCGACGCGGCTCATCTGGCCGGCGCCGATGCCGGCGGTCGAGCCGCCCTTGGCATAGACGATCGCGTTCGACTTGACGTGCTTGGCGACCGTCCAGGCGAAGCGGCAATCGGCGAGTTCCTGCGCGGTCGGCGCGCGCTTGGTGACGACCTTCAGCTCGCCTTCGATCAGGCCGTTGTCGCGCGACTGGATCAGCATCCCGCCGGCGATCGACTTCATCTGCAGGCCCGGCCGCGCGGGATCGGCGAGCTCGCCGGTCAGCAGCAGGCGCAAATTCTTCTTTCCGGCGAACACCGCCTTGGCCGCCTCTGACGCATCTGGCGCGCAAACGACTTCGGTGAAGATGTCGCTGATCGCCGCCGCGGTCTCCTCGTCGAGCGGGCGGTTCAAGGCGACGATGCCGCCGAATGCCGACACGGTGTCGCATGCCAGCGCGGCCTTGTATGCCTCGAACAGCGTATCGGCGCTGGCGACGCCGCACGGATTGGCGTGCTTGACGATGACGCAGGTCGGCGGCCCGTCGCGGAATTCGGCGACGAGCTCGAGCGCGGCATCGGCATCGTTCAGATTGTTGTAGCTCAGCGCCTTGCCCTGCACTTGTTCGGCCTGGGCGATGCCACGCGCGGCGGGGCCCATCGGCAGATAGAGCGCCGCCGATTGATGCGGATTCTCGCCGTAGCGCAGCGCGTCGGCCTTCCTGAGCGGCACCGACAACGTGTCGGGGAAGGCCTGCCCTTGGTCGGCGAAGGCGAACCACGAGGCAATCGCCGCGTCATAGGCCGCGGTCGCCGCGAACGCCTTGGCGGCGAGCTTCTTGCGGTCGTCGAGCGTCGTCGTGCCGTTCTCGACCAGGGCATAATCGGCCGGATCGGTGAGACAAGCGACATAGGCATGGTTCTTGGCCGCCGATCGCACCATCGACGGGCCGCCGATGTCGATATTCTCGATCACCTCGTCGCGCGCGGCGCCCTTCGCCACGGTTTGGGCGAAGGGGTAAAGGTTGACGACCACGAGGTCGATCGCGCCGATCTCATGTTCCTTCATCGACGCGGCGTGGGCAGGATCGTCGCGCACCGCGAGCAGGCCGCCGTGCACCTTGGGGTGGAGCGTCTTGACGCGGCCGTCCATCATTTCGGGAAAGCCGGTGAGGTCGGAAATGTCGCGCACCTCGAGTCCGGCGTCGCGCAATGCTTTAGCGGTGCCCCCGGTCGAGACCAGCTCGACATGCTTGGCGGCGAGCGCCTTGCCGAGATCGACGATGCCGGTCTTGTCCGAGACCGAGAGGAGGGCGCGCTTGATGGGGATCTCGGTCATGTCAGTGCCTTTCGTCCGTTCGCCCTGAGCTTGTCGAAGGGCGAGCGCGGTGGCCGATCGGGCTTCGACAAGCTCAGCCCGAACGGGAGGGAGTGCGGCTCCCAATAACCGTCAGGTCGCGCGCTTCAAGACCCAGCTGACGTTTGCGCCCCCCGCGGGCGCCGCGCCGGCGACGACGAGCTGCTGCGTCGCCTGGGGCTTGCCGTCGCCGTCGATCCACAGGCTCGGCTCGACGGTCAGCGCCGCGCCCTTGCAGCGGAATTGCCACGCCGCGCCGCCGGGCAGCCGCAGCAGCGCGGCCATCCCGTCGGCGGTGGGCGACACCTGGACGCCGAGCCCGAGGTGGAAACGCACCGCGAACGGCGCCTGGCCCGGCTTGTGGCGGCGGCCAGAGGGCAGCAGCATGTCCTCGCCGCGCAACTCGCGGCCGTCGCTCGTCAGCACCAACTGGCGGCGATGGACGAAGCCGAAGCGGCGGGCATAGCCGTCATGGCTCGCCTCGATTCGGCTCGCGCCGTCGCTTTCCTCGCGCGTCAGCTCGACCTCGCCGACCCCGCGCCCGAGCATGCCGTCGGCGAGCAGGGCGGTCGAGTTGCTGTCGGCGAGCGTCAGCGTCGAATGCGCCGCGGTGCTGCGCAGTCCCTGGACCAGCTCGCCGGGCACTTGCGCCACCGCGGCGCGCGCGCCGCCGCAATTGACCACGATCCGCGCGAGACCGTCGGACATTTCGAAGGCAAGCGTCGAGGCGCAGCCGGCGCGCATCAGCTTGGCGATCGGCGGCGGTGCGGCATCGATGACGACCACCGTCTTCTGCGCGGCGAGGCGCTGATAGCCCCAGTCGCGTGCCTGCTTGAGCGGGCGGGTGCGGATGCCGGTCGCCTCGATGACCTGGTCGAGCCGCTCGGCGGGCGTCGGGCCGCTGCCCTGCCAGCTCGACAGGCCGCGGTCGCCGTGCGTCAGCCCGAGCAAGGCGGGCACCATCCGCGCGAGCACGGTCTCCACCGCCACGGGCGGCGCCAGCCGGCGGACGGCATAGGCCTCGCGCAGCATGGTCAGCAACATGATGATGTCGAGCTGCGCCGCGGGCGAGCGCGAGACGGTGCCGCCATCGTCGAACACCGAGCTTTCGAGCGCTTTGGTGAGCCCCGCCTCGCCGACCAGCCGCCGCGTGTCGCCGCCCGGGATGAGCAGGCCCGCGGCGACCGTGCCGCACCAGCTGGCGATGCGGGGCACGCCGAGCGCGAGCTTGTCGGCGCCGCGATCGATGTGCCGTGCGCCGCGCGCGAAGGCGTTGAGCACCGCAGAGCGATAGACGAGGTCGGTCGAGGACAGGATCAGCGGCGCGTGCGCGGCCCAGAACAGGATTCGCCGCCCAATGAGGTCGTGCCGCCACGCCGGCTCGGCGACATGGTCGGCATGCGCGTCGAGCCACTTCTGCATGACATATTCGGCGATCGGGATCGCCTGCGCCCGGGTGGCGACGGTCGAAAGGTCGCGCAGCCAGGCGAAGCTGTGGAGATGCTCGGCGAAGCGCGGCGACCAATCGGGGTGCGCGAGATTGATGCGGTCGATCGGCCGCCCCTCGCCGGCGATTGTCAGCATGCCCTTCATCAGCGCGTTGCCGCGGCGCACATCGCCGAGGAACGGATCGTCGGGGACGCCGATCAGCTTGAGCGGATAGCGGCCGCGCAGGCGCAGATTGTGAATCGGCGTCCGCCAGGTCAGCCGCGCGAAGCGTTCGGACAGGCGTTCGGCGAGCGACAGGCCCTTGTCGCTCCCCAAACGGATCAGCCGCTTGCCCTGCTCGATGCCGTCGGCTGCGGTGTCGGGCTTGGCGTCGTCGCTCACCCGCCCCTCAGGGCACGGATATTGGCGGCGTAGCGATCGGGCCCGCCCTTGAAGGTGGCGGTGCCGGCGACCAGCGCGTCGGCGCCGGCGGCGATCGCCTGCCGCGCCGTCTCGGCATCGATGCCGCCGTCGACCTCGAGGTCGATGTCGCGGCCCGATTTGTCGATCATCGTGCGGATCGCCTCGATCTTGCGCAATTGGCTCGGGATGAAGCTCTGCCCGCCGAAGCCGGGATTGACGCTCATCACCAGCACCAGATCGACCAGGTCCATCAGATAGTCGAGCATCTTCGCCGGCGTGCCGGGATTGAGCACCACGCCGGCGCGCTTGCCCAGCGATTTGATGTGCTGGAGCGAGCGGTGGATGTGCGGCCCCGCCTCTGGATGGACGGTGATCGTGTCTGCCCCGGCCTCTGCGAAGGCGTCGAGATAGGGATCGACCGGCGCGATCATCAGGTGGACGTCGAAGGGAAGCGCCGTCACCGGGCGCAACGCCTTCACCACCACCGGTCCCATCGAGATGTTGGGCACGAAATGCCCGTCCATCACGTCGATATGGACCCAATCGGCGCCGGCGGCCTCGATCGCGCGAACCTCCTCGCCGAGCCGCGCGAAATCGGCGCTGAGGATCGAAGGGGCGATGCGGACGGGCTTGGTCATGCGGCTATCGCATGTAGCATGACGCCATTGCCTCGCAAGGTGGCGCTTCAGGCGGACCGTTTCAGCCGGGCGATGAAGAAGCCGTCGCAGCCGCCTTCGGCCTCGAACATGCCCGGCAGGGTGCGGAGCCAGCCTTGCGGCGTGGCGACGATTCCGGCGGGCAATTCGTCGCCCCGCACACGGTCGATGGCGAAATCGGTGCGCGCGCCGAGAAAGCGCTCGATCTGCGCCTCGCCCTCGGCGGGTTCGAGCGAGCAGGTGGCATAGACCAGCGTGCCGCCGGGACGCACCCATTCCGCCGAGCGGGCGAGCAGCCTGGCCTGCAGCGCGGCGGCGTCCTCGATCAGCGCCGGCGAGACCCGGTGGAGCACATCGGGATGGCGGCGGAAGATGCCGGTCGCGCTGCACGGCGCGTCGAGCAGCACCGCGTCGGCGGGCTCGGCGGGCGTCCAGGCGAGCGCGTCGGCGGCGATGACCTCGGCGTCGAGCCCGGTGCGCGCCAGATTGTCGGAAAGTCGCGCCAGACGACTCGCCGAAACGTCGAGCGCGGTGACCTGCCAGCCGGCCGCGGCGAGCTGCAGCGTCTTGCCGCCCGGCGCCGCGCAAATGTCGAGCGCGCGCCCGGCGCCGGCGCCGATCAGCCGCGCCGGCAGCGACGCGGCGATGTCCTGCACCCACCACGCGCCCTCGGCATAGCCGGGCAGTTGCGGCACCGGCGCATGCCCGGCGAGGCGACGATGGCCGGGGAGCAGGCTCGCCCCGCCAATATCGCCGTCCCATGCGGCATCCTTCAGCGTGAGATCGAGCGGCGGCGGCGCGGCGATCGCGCGCGCCGCGGCCTCGACCACCGCCTCGCCCCATGCCGCTCGCCAGCGATCCGCGACCGCTGCGGGCAACGTCGGCACCTCGGGCAGCGCCGCGCCGCGCCGCATCAGCGTGCCGAACACGCCATGGACCAGCTTGCGCGGCCCGCCGTCGACCAGCGGCAGCACGGTCGAGATCGCCGCATGGGGTGGCGTCTTCAGTGCCAGCGCCTGGGCGAGCGCGATCCTCAGCGCGAAGCGCGCCTTGGCGTCGTCGGGAAGCGGCCGCTGCGTCGCCGAATCGATCAGCGCGTCGAGATCGGGCAACCGCCGCAGCACCTCGGCGGCGATGGCATGGGCGAGCGCGCGGTCATTGGCCTGGTCGATGTCGCGCGCCGCGCCGTCGAGCGCGGCTTCGAGCGCCTGTCCGCGCCGCAACACCGCGTCGAGCAGCCGCAGCGCCGCGCGCCGCGCGGGCACGCCGGGCGCGTCGTGGGGCTGAATGCGGCTTGATCTCGTGCGTCGCTGGGCCAATCTTGCGTCCTGTCTTGCCGGGAGAAATGCCCATGGGCCGCCGCCCGCCGCACGTAAAGCCGCCAGCGCATCTTTCGAAGAGCCCGCCGGTGCCCAAGCCCGATCCCCTCGATCCCAAGCACGCCGAGCACGATCCCCTCGGCCTCGATCCGACGCGCTACGGCGACTGGACTCTCAAGGGCATCGCGGTCGATTTCTAGGGGCTGAGGCGGCCTTCAATCGGCGATCAGCGCCTGCGCTGCGCTGAGATCGTCCTCGTCGACCATCACGCGGACCGGCACGAGCAGCCAGCTGCCGTAGATGTTCGACTCGCCGTCGAAGACGAGTGCGGCGATCCCCTCGGCTTCGAGCCGGCCGACGACGATATGCGCCTCGTTGCGGTCGAAGCGGCCGAGCTCGGCGAGCGCCATCAGTTCGAATCCCACGCCGGAATGTGCGATTGCACGCGCAGCGGCAGGCCGTCGATGCTCGCGGTGCGCGTCGAAATCTTGGCGAGGCGCTTCGCCGGGTCCTGCTGGGCGTGATATTTGACCAGCGTCTCGCGTTCCTTGTCGACGCTCATCACCGGCACGCCCCAGCCGCAGCTCGTCATCACGCTTTCGACATGGATGCGGAAAATCTGGCGAACGCCGGGCAGCCGCGGGAAATGCGCGGCGAGCGCCTCGAAGTCGTCGTCCTGCGGCAGGATCGCGGCGCCGCGGCCATAGAGCCTCAGGATCAGCGGCGGGCTGTCGAAGGCGCAGAACATGATCGTGATTCGCCCGTCGGCGGCGAGATGCGCCTGGGTCTCGTTGCCCGATCCGCCGAGATCGAGATAGCCGAAGGTATTCGGATCGAGCACGCGGAAGGTGTCGATGCCCTTGGGGCTGAGGTTGATCCGCCCTTCCGCAGCAGCGGTGGCGACGAAGAACATCGGCTGGCGCGCGATCAGCGCGCGGTGGCTGTCGTCGATCGCGTCGAAGAAGTCGGACATGGGCGCTCCTCGCGCCGTTGCTTAGGCGCGTTTCGAAACCAGGTCACGCCTCATCAAGCGGCAAGCTTGGGAAAGGCGGCCTTGAATGCCGCGACCTTCGGCTTGTCCCATTGCACGATATAGGGATGCATCGGGTGGCGATCGTAGAAGTTCTGGTGATAAGCTTCGGCCGGATAGAAAGTGCCGTCCTCGATCTTCGTCACGATCGGCGCCTTGAAGGCGCGGGCGCGCTGCAATTGCGCGATATAGGCGACGGCGACCTGCCGCTGCGCCGGCGTCTGCGGAAAGATCGCCGAGCGATAGCTCGGCCCGCTGTCGGGTCCTTGGCGATTGAGCTGGGTGGGATCGTGCGCCACAGAGAAATAGACGCGCAGCAGCGTGCCGTAGCTCACCACTTGCGGATAATAGACGATGCGGATCGCCTCGGCATGGCCGGTGCGCTCGGTCGAGACCGCCGCATAATTCGCGGCCCCCTTGGCGCCGCCGTCATAGCCGGCGGTGACCGATTTGACGCCCTTCACATGCTCGAACACGGCTTCCATGCCCCAGAAGCAGCCGCCCGCGAGCACCGCAGTCGCCTGATGCCCGGCGGCGGGAACGTCGTGAGCGGGCGGCGGGATCGGCACGGCACGGTCGGCATTGGCCATGCTGCCGGAGAAAATGGCGGCGCCGATCGCGGCAAGGCCCGATGCGGCGACGATCAGGCGGTTCATCGAATACCCGTGTCAGGACGCGCGACAGGGCGCGCCGCAGGGCCTTTATCAAACCGGAGATGAATGCAGGCTGAGCCGTGCTCAGCCGAGGACGGCCTGCCCGGTCGAGGCGTGATGGTGCAGCTCGTGCGCGATCGCGCCGGGATGCAGCGCGACGACACCGACCGCGCCGAGCACGAAGCCGCCCATGAAGCGCCAGAAGAAGCTCGATTTGATCATCGTACGCATAACTGTTCTCGGTTGGCGGCGAACATCGGTCGTTCGAACGAACTAATGTGCACTGCAATAAAAATCAAGGGCTCCGCGGCCAAGCGGACCGCGTCATGTGTCGATCGTCGAAAGACCTATGCCGCGATTCGGGTTAACCGCAGATGGATCGCCCGTTCATCGCAGCGCAGCGCAAGCGCGCTGAATCCGCTCGCATGCCTCGGTCAGCGCGCTTTCCGACGTCGCGTAGCTGATCCGCATTGCGGGAGATAGGCCGAATGCGACACCCGGCACCGCCGCCACCTTGGCGTCTTCGAGCAGATAGGCGACCAGCGCCGAATCGCTTTCGATCGCCGCGCCGCCTGGGGTGGTCTTGCCGATCAGCCCCGAAAGATCGGGATAGACGTAGAATGCGCCCTCGGGCGTCGGGCAATGCACGCCGTTGATCTGGTTGAGCATCGACACGACGAGGTCGCGGCGCGACTGGAAGGCGGCGGCGCGCTCCTTGAGGAACGATTGGTCGCCGGTGAGCGCTGCGGTCGCCGCGGCCTGGGCGATTGAGCAGGGATTGGAGGTCGATTGCGACTGCAGCTTCGAAATCGCCTTGATGAGCGGCGCCGCGCCCCCCGCGAAGCCGATCCGCCAGCCGGTCATCGCATAAGCCTTCGAGCAGCCGTTGACCGTCAGCGTCCGCTCGTAGAGCGACGGGCACACTTCGGCGATCGTCGCGAAGGTGAAGCCGTCATAGGTGATGTGCTCGTACATGTCGTCGGCGAACACCCAGACGTGCGGGTGCCGCTCGAGCACCTCGCCCAGCGCCTTCAACTCGGCGGCGGTATAGCCCGCACCGGTGGGGTTCGAAGGCGAATTGAGGATCAGCCACTTGGTCCGGGGCGTGATCGCCGCTTCGAGCTGCTCGGGCTTGAGCTTGTAGCCCTGCGCCGCGCCGCATTCGACGAGCACCGGCGTGCCGCCTGCGAACTGGACGACGTCGGGATAGCTCACCCAATAAGGCGCCGGCACGATCACTTCGTCGCCGGCATCGACGGTGGCGACGATCGCGTTGAACAAGGTGTGCTTGCCGCCGACATTCACCGTGATCTGCGCCGGCGTATAGTCGAGGCCGTTGTCGCGCTTGAACTTGGCGACGATCGCTTCTTTCAATTCGGGCGTGCCGTCGACATTGGTGTATTTGGTCTTGCCGGCGCGGATCGCCTCGATCGCCGCTTCCTTGACGAAATCGGGGGTGTCGAAATCGGGCTCGCCCGCGCCCAGCCCGATCACGTCGACCCCGGCGCGCTTCAACTCCATGACCTTGGAGGTGATGGCGAGGGTCGGCGAGGGCTTGATGCGGCCGAGCGCGGCGGAGGTCTGCATGGGTTAGGGCGCCTGTCCTGGAGGGAGGATGCGGCCGCGCCTATAGACCGCTCGCCTTCGCAACCGCAACAGCCGGAATGAGCCCGCGCAACGCATTGCCGATGAAGAAGCCGTCCGCGAGATCGCCAGGCGTGAGATCGCCCTCGATCGCGCGGCCGGTCTCGATCAATTCGGCGCGCAGCACGCCGGGCAGCAGCCCGCGCGCCAAGGGCGGCGTGACGAGCACGCCGTCGCGCTCGACGAACAGGCTGGTGAAGCTGCCCTCCGTGACGAAGCCGTCGCGATCGACGAAGAGGATTTCGAATGTCCCCGCCCGCTCGCGCGCCGCATTGTAGAAGCTGCGGCTGCTCGTCTTGTGCCCCAGCCGGAAGTCTCCCGGCTCGGCGGGATGCGGCACCAGGGCGACCGGAACCGGCGTCGGCGGCGCGGCGGGCATCGGCGAGACCTGGATGGCGATCGCGCCGCTTGGGCTGAGCAGCAGGCGGATTCGCCGCGCCTCGCGCAATCTGAAGGTCGCTGCCTGCAATTCGTTGCGAGTCGCATGGCGATCGAACGGATAGCCGAAGAACAGCGCGCTCGCCTTCATCCGCGCGAGATGGTGTTCGAGCAGCGGAATGCCCTGCTCGGGATCGAACGCCATCGTCTCGATGAGGTCGAAGCGCCGCTGCCCGGCGGCGACAAACGCGCCCTTGGCGAGGCACTCCGCCCATTCCTCGCCGGCACGCGAATCGGCCACCACGCCCGAGCCGAGGCCGAGCTTCGCCGCCCCCGGCTCGGCAATTGCGAGGGTGCGGATCGCGACGTTGAACATCGCGTCGCCATTCGGGTCGATCCGCCCGATCGCGCCGGTATAGATGCCGCGCGGCTCTCCCTCGGCTTCGGCGATCACCTCGCTCGCGCGGATCTTGGGGGCGCCGGTGATCGAGCCGCAGGGGAACAAAGCTTCGATGACATGCACCGCGTCGCGGCCCCCGGCCAGCGTCGCGGTGACGTCGGAGACCATTTGATGGATCGTCGGATAGGTCTCGACCCGGAAGAGATCGGGCGCTGCGACGCTGCCGGCGGCGGCGACTCGCGACAGATCGTTGCGCAGCAGGTCGACGATCATCAGATTCTCGGCGCGCTGCTTGGCGTCGCCGGCGAGCTGGTGGATCGCCGCGCGATCGGCGTCGGCGGTCGCTGCGCGCGCCGCGGTGCCCTTCATCGGCCGGGCGAGCAGCCGGTCGCCGTCTAGTCGGAAGAACAATTCGGGCGAGAGCGACAGCAGCGTCTCGGCGCCTGTCGCGATCACTGCGCCATAGCCCGCCTGAGCTTGCGTGCGCAGCCGGGCATAGAGCGCGAGCGGGTCGCCGGCGAAGCGCACCTCGGCGGCGAAGGTGAGATTGGCCTGGTAGATGTCGCCCGCCGCGATCAGCTCGATCACGCGGGCGAAGCGCTCCTTATAGGCGGCGCGGTCGATCTGCGGCGCGGGCGCCGCTGCCCAGGCGCCGCGCGGATCGGGCAAGCGCCGGGCGAGATCGGCGCGGTCGATCGTCTCGAAACCCTCGAACAGCCCGAACCAGACGAGCGGCCCGGCGGGAGCGCCGGCGGCGGCGAGGCGCGGCTCGATCCCGCTGCCTGCTTCGTAGGCGAGAAAGCCGGCGGCGTGCAGCCCCTGGCCGCGCGCGGCGCGAAGCGCGGCGAGCGCCGGCCGCACCGCCTCGATGGTGCGCGCTTCGATGATGCGAACCGGCGCGCGATAGAGCCGCGCCGGCGCTCCGTCGGGCGCGGCGTCGTCGAAAAGGACGAAGGGGGCGGACCAGTCGGCGTGCATGCTTGACGCCAGATGCACCGCCGAGCGCGCCGAGGGCAAGCCTTATGCTTGCCGCGCGCGCTGCCCGCCCTTATCCCGGCGCCATGTCTCAGCCTCCCTTGCGCGCCGCGATCGTGCCGGTCACGCCGCTCCAGCAGAATTGCTCGCTGATCTGGTGCACGGCGAGCGGGCGCGGCGCCTTCGTCGATCCCGGCGGCGATCTGCCCAAGCTGAAGGCGGCGATGGCGCATCATGGCGTCACGGTCGAAAAAATCATCCTGACCCACGGCCATATCGACCATTGCGGCGAGGCGGGAACGCTCGCCAGGGAGCTCGGCGTGCCGATCGAAGGGCCGCACGAGGCCGATCGCTTCTGGATCGCGCGATTGGACGAGGACGGCCGGCAATACGGCATCGCCGGCCATGTCTTCGAACCTGACCGCTGGCTCGACGAGGGCGACCAGGTGACGGTCGGCGATCTCTTGCTCGACGTCTATCACACCCCCGGCCACACGCCGGGCCATGTCGTCTTCCACCATCGCGATTCGAAGCTGGCGCTGGTCGGCGACGTGCTGTTCGCGGGCTCGATCGGCCGCACCGATTTTCCGCTGGGCGATCACGCCGCGCTGATCGACTCGGTCGTCACCAAGCTCTGGCCCCTGGGCGACGACACCGCCTTCATCCCCGGCCACGGCCCGATGAGCAGCTTCGCGCGCGAGCGGCAGCACAACCCCTTTGTCGGCGATGCCGCGCTGGCCGGCGAGTGATTGAAACCGAAGGCCGCCGCTTCACCTTCGTCATTCATGGAGCAACGGCGGCTGGCTATTCAGCCTTGATGCCAAGAGACGTGCGCGCCGTGCCGCATGGCATCTTTCCTACACGACTATGTTCTGCTAATGTTCCAAGTCAGCTCTTTCTCATTGCCGAAAAACGAGCCGTTCACGCGTACAGGCGGGACCTTTGTGACCTTTCGCGCGACTCGGATGCGCCGTCAGCCGCGCAGCGGCGCCATTTCGATCGTCGGCCGCGCCGGTCCGGCGGCAGGGCTGAACGCCAGCGTCACGGCATAGAGGCCCAGGCCGATGAGCAGCAGCAGCGTCACTGCCGCGCCGAACATCCGGCATCCGCGCACCCCGTCCATCCCGAACGGGTGGGCGAGCCGTGCCAGCAGAAAGGCGGCGCTGGCGATCCACAGCGCCAGCGAGGGGCCGCGGGTCAGCTCGATCAGGCCGATCAGGATCAGGACGAAGGGTGCATATTCGACGAAATTGGCTTGTGCGCGCATCCGCGCCGTCAGCCTCTCGTCGCCGCCGTCGCCGATCAGCACGCCCGAGGCATGCCGCGCCTGTCCGACGCGAAAGGCGAGCCACACGTTGATCAGCGCCGCGGCGCCCGCGGTGGTCAGCGTAATCGGCAATGCCGCAGGTCCCATCTTCCTCTCCCTTGCAACCTTACGGAAATTCGCTATAGCGCCGCCCTTCGCGAAGCGTCCGGCCGTTCGAGCCCTGCCGCGGCCTCCAACGCCGCCGGTTGCGTCTTGACCCGACCGGGCCTAATCGCGGTCCTGATCCAGATTTATTTTGAAGGCAAGGTGCCGAAATGGCCGTCCCCAAGAGAAAGACTTCGCCCTCCAAGCGCGGCATGCGCCGGGGCCACGATTCGCTGACGCCCGCGGCGTTCCAGGAATGCCCGAATTGCGGCGAGCTCAAGCGCCCGCACAATCTGTGCACGGCGTGCGGCCATTATAATGGCCGCGAGATCGTCTCGGTCGAGGGCTGACCGGCCTCATCTAAAGCGGAGACCAGCGCGCGTGCCAGACAGCTCCCGGATCGCCGTCGATGCCATGGGCGGTGACGAGGGGCTGGCGGTGATGCTCGCCGGTGTCGCGCGGGCGCGCCGCCGCTTCGAAGGGATGAAATTCATCCTCGTCGGCGACGAGGCGGCGATTGCCGAGGGGCTGAAGTCTCACCCCAACCTCACCCAGCATTCGGAAATCGTCCACGCGCCCGACACGGTCGGCTCGAGCGAGAGGCCGAGCCAGGCGATTCGCCGCGCCAAGACCACGTCGATGGGTATCGCCATCGACATGGTGAAGCAGGGCCGTGCCGGCGCTGCGGTTTCCTCGGGTAATACCGGTGCGCTGATGGCGATGGCCAAGCTCGCGCTTCGGACGATGCCGGGGATCGATCGGCCCGCGCTCGCGGCCTTGCTGCCGACGCTTGGCGACAACGACGTCTGCGTGCTCGATCTCGGCGCCAATACCGAGTGCGACGCGCGCAACCTCGTCCAGTTCGCGGTGATGGGCGCCGCCTATGCCCGCACCAACATGGAACTCGCGCGCCCCCGCGTCGCCTTGCTCAACATCGGCACCGAGGACCAGAAGGGCACTGACATCATCCGCGACGCCGCCGCGACGCTGCGCGCCGCCGATCACCTGCCGCTCGACTTTACCGGCTTCATCGAGGGCGACCGGCTGTCACGCGGCGACGTCGACGTGATCGTCTGCGACGGCTTCTCGGGCAACATCGCGCTCAAGACCGCCGAGGGCACCGCGCGCTTCGTCGCCGATCTGCTGCGCCGCGCCTTCCGCAGCTCGACGCGCTCGAAGCTCGGCTTCCTGATCTCACGCCCGGCGACCGAGTTGCTGCGCCATCATCTCGATCCCAACAACCATAACGGCGCGGTATTTCTCGGCCTCAACGGGCTGGTGGTGAAGAGCCATGGCGGCGCCACCGAACTGGGCGTGGCGACCGCGATCGGCGCCGCCGCCAAGATGGTCCGCGACCGGCTGACCGAGCGGATCATCGACGATCTCGGCAATGTCGAGGCAGCAGCGGCATGATTCGCGCGGTCATCACCGGCACCGGCTCGGCGCTCCCGGCGAGGCGCGTCTCGAACGCCGAACTCGCCAAAACCGTCGACACCTCGGACGAGTGGATCGTCGAGCGCACCGGCATCCGCTTCCGCCACATCGCCTCGCCCGAAGAGACCACCGCGACGCTCGGCGCCGATGCCGCCAGGGCAGCGCTCGCCGCGGCCGGCGTGGTGGCGGCCGAGATCGATCTGATCGTGCTGGCGACCGCGACACCCGATCAGACCTTCCCTTCCTCGGCGACCAAGATTCAGCACCTCCTCGGCATCGACGATTGCGTCGCCTTCGACGTCGCCGCGGTCTGCTCGGGCTTCCTCTACGCATTGCAGGTAGCCGACAGCATGATCCGCGCCGGCACCGCGAAGCGCGCGCTGGTGATCGGCTCGGAGACGTTCAGCCGTATCCTCGACTGGGAGGATCGCGGCACCTGCGTATTGTTCGGCGACGGCGCCGGCGCGATCGTTCTCGAAGCGCAGGATGGCGACGAGGCGACCGGGCGCGGCGTCCTGGCGACGCGGCTCCATGCCGACGGCCGCCACAACGAATTGCTCTATGTCGACGGCGGCCCCTCGACCACGGGCACCGTCGGCAAGCTCCGCATGAAGGGCCGCGAGGTGTTCCGTCACGCCGTCGTCAACCTGGCGAGCGTGCTCGAAGAGACGCTTGCCGCCGCCAACCTCGCGGTCGGCGAGGTCGATTGGGTGGTGCCGCACCAGGCCAATGCCCGCATCCTCGACGCCACCGCGCGCAAGCTCGGCCTCGATGCCGGCAAGGTCGTGGTGACCGTCGATCAGCATGCCAACACCTCGGCGGCCTCGGTACCGCTGGCGCTCGATACCGCGGTTGCCGATGGCCGGATCAAGCGCGGCGACATCCTCGTGCTCGAGGCGATGGGCGGCGGCTTCACCTGGGGCGCCGCCGCCGTCCGATTCTGATACGGCCGTGCCGGCCCTAAAAGGGCTTTTCGCTTGGGGCAACACTGTGTTACCTTGCGCGCCCACTTCATCTGGAAAGGGATGGCATGGCGACTGCCGGGACATTGACGAGAGCTGACCTCGCCGAATCGCTGCACCGCAAGGTTGGGCTGTCGCGCGCCGAATCGGCCAATCTCGTCGAGCAGATCCTCGATCAGATGTCGGGCGCGCTGGCGAAGGGCGAGAACGTCAAGATTTCGGGCTTCGGCACCTTCGTGCTGCGCGACAAGGGACAGCGGATCGGGCGCAACCCCAAGACCGGGATCGAAGTGCCGATCGCGCCGCGTCGCGTGCTCACCTTCCGCGCCAGCCAGATGATGCGCGATCGCATCGTCGAGGCGGGCTGAAGCGGGCATGACGGGCGCAGGCAAGGAAGCAGGCGCCTTCCGCACGATCGGCGAAGTCGCCGACGAGACCGGGCTCGCGCAGCACGTCCTGCGCTATTGGGAGACGCGTTTCCCGCAGCTTCGCCCGCTGCAGCGCGCCGGCAACCGCCGTTATTATCGGCCCGAGGACGTGGCGCTGGTGCGGCGCATCGACGGGCTGCTCAACCGCGACGGCTATACGATTCGCGGCGTCCAGCAATTGCTGGCGAGCGAGCGCCGCACCGACGGCGTGCCGGCGGTCGCCAGCCCTTCGCTGCTCGCCTCGCTCGAAACGGTGCGCAATTTGATCGCCCGTGCGCTCGCCGACGATCGTGGCTGATCGGGTCGGCGCGATTCTCGCCGTGGCGGGGGCGCTGCTGCTCGCCGGCTGCCATGCCGCCGATACCGCCAACAAGACGAGCCCGACGCCGCGGCCGACTGCAATTGCCACGACATCGTCGCAGCCAAGCGCGAGCGGCCTCGCAGCGCTCGGTGGCTATGCCGGCCATTACCCGTTCGACGCGGTCGGCGGCGTCCGCTTCCTCGATCAGCCCGCGGTGACTCGCGCGGTGACCGAACTGGTTCCCGATGCCGCGATCCGGGCCCTGGTGCTCGGCGGCGACGGCCCCGGCACGCCGATCGCGAAGCAAGCCGGCAAGCTCGTCGCCTGGGGTTGCGAGACGCATAATTGCGGCGCCCACGATTGGGCCATCACCATCGCTCCCGACGGCAGCGGCGCGACGGTCTGCTACCATGACGCCCCGACGATGCAGGAGCGCGCGCGCTGGTATCTCGCTCCTGGCCGCAGCGAAATGCGCGACGGCGATTGCCCGAGCGACGACTGAAGCTTGCGGCTGGCTCTGGCCGGCGCGGTCCTCTATCCTCGATAGCGCGATCTTGAGGAGAAACGATGCTCGAACACGTCCCGCGTTGGCTGGGTGCCGCGATGAAAGGCATGCGCGCCGGCGCCGACAAGCTGGCGATCGTCCAGCCAGCGCTCGGCGGTCGTTTCGCGGCGATCGAGTTGATGAGCCCGGCCTTCGCGGACGGCGCCCGGCTGCCGCCGCGCTTCACCGCCGACGGGGCGGGCGTGTCGCCGCCGCTGGTGTGGGGAAACGTGCCCGAGGGAACGTCGAAGCTGGTGCTGCTGGTCGAGGATGCCGACGCGCCCGCGCCTGCGCCGCTGGTCCACGCCATCCTGTGGGGGCTGCCCGCCGACGAGCGGCGGATCGAGGAAGGCGCGATCGTCGCCGATGGCGCCGGCGCCGGTGACGGGCGCGATGTCGGGCGCAGCTCGTTCCTGCGCGAAGGCTGGCTGCCGCCCGATCCGCCGACCGGGCATGGCGAGCATCGCTACGCCTTCCAGCTGTTCGCGCTCGATGGCGAGGTTGCCGATCCCGGGGAAACGCCGCGGCGATCGGCGCTGATCAAGGCAATGAGCGGGCACGTCTTGGCGGCCGGCTTGCTGATCGGATGCTATTCGCGGGGCGACCCGGCGCCCCAGCTGCGCGGCCTCGGCCGCGCGGGGCTCAGCCCAGCAGGCTGATGCCGAACGCGGCGCTCTGGCCGGCGAGGATCAAGGCGGTGGTGGCGAAGGCGGCGATGCCGAGGGCGAAGCTGCGAGCCATGACGAAATTCCTGTAACGTTTGAGTGAGATGATCCCGGTTCAGGCAACCGGGATCACGGGAACGGCGGCGGCGACCAGCACGGCGGCGAACATCACGGCGGCAACGACCGAAGTGGCGACACGCTGGGCGGATTCGAGCTGAGCAAACATGGTGTAACTCCCTGTATTCGGCGGCGTCCGGACCATCCGAGCGCCGATGCCCGATACTTTGCAGAGAGTGTGCCAGTTCTCTAAGCTATTGATTAATAAGAAAAAGTAGTTTCGCCAAAATATGACTTGGCAAAATCCGCCGCTCGATCGATACAAATGCCGCCAGAATTTGGCGCAGCGCGCTATCCGGCCTTGAGGCAGTTCCGGCCGTCGGCCTTCGCCGCATAGAGCAAGCGGTCGGCGCGTTCGAACAAGGTGGCGAGCGGCTCGCCCGGCGCCGCGGCAGTGACGCCCGCGGAGAAGGTGATTTCGCCGAGCGGCGCGCTCGTTTCGCGCAGGCGATAGCGCTTGCCGGCGACGGTGGCGCGCGCGCGGTCGAGCATCGCCATCGCTTCGTCGAGCGCCACGCCCGAAAACAGCACGGCGAACTCCTCGCCGCCATAGCGCGCGACGAGATGGCCCGCGCACTGGTCGGCGAGCACTTCGGCAATCGCCTTCAGCACGCGATCGCCGACGAGATGCCCGAAGCGATCGTTGAAGCCCTTGAAGCTGTCGACGTCGCACACCGCGAGGCACATCGCTTCGCGCGAGGCGGCGAGGGTGGCGTAACTTTCCTCGAGCGCACGGCGGTTGAGCAGCGTGGTCAGCGGATCGCGGCGGGCATTGTCGCGCGCTTCCTGGAGCTTCTGGCGCAGTTCGCTCGCCTCAGTGGTGGCGGCGGCGAGGCGCCGCTCGGCGGTGCGCACGCGCGTGACCATCGCGCCGGCGATCTCGACCACCTCGTCGATGCGGACGGCGCCGCCGCGCTCGATCGCCTTGGCGCTGGCGGCGAGATCGTCGCCGAACTGTCCGGTCTCGTCGCGCATCTCGCGGACGATCGCCTCGAAGCCGGCGACCTGATCGTGGGTGCGGGCGATCAGCGCCTGGCCCTGCGCAAGCTGGCGCGCCGCATCGACATCGGCGGCGCCTGGCCCGCCCAGCTTGTCGAGATCGGCCTGGGTCAGCCGCACGCCGCCGTCAGCGATCGCCGCGACTGCCTTGGCAAGCGCGCCGGAGGGATTGCTGACCAGCTGGAAGGCGAAGGCGAAATTGGCGGGGCTCGGCGGCAAATGATGCGCGCACAAGAAATCGGTGACGCGCGCCATCAGGCGCCGCGTCGCGTCCTCCGCTTCCTTCATCATTGCCGTGCCGGACCCGGCCATTCCCCCAACCGCTCCTGCCAAAGCGCGCCCCGGCCGTTACCGGTGACGAACGCAATTCATCAGCGCCAGCATGCCCCGCCAAGCGCTAAAATCGCGTAAACCATGAGCGAAGCTATTTGTGCGTCAATTCCTTGACCGCGGCCAGCGTGCCGCTGATATGGCCGGCGGGATCGGGGTCGCTATGGACATAGGCGACATGGCCGTCAGGGGCGATGACGTAGCTGGTGCGCGTCGTGATCTGGCGCGGCGCCGAGCCGTTGATCGGCACCAGCTTGCCGTAATCGACGTCATAGGCGGAAACGACGCGCGGACCGGCGCTCGCCACCGCGAACTTGCCGGCGCATTTCTGCGTCGAGAATTTCTGCAGCACCGGCACGGTATCGGCCGACATGCCGATCACCGTCGCGCCCGCGGCCTTGAACGCGCCGATCTGCTCGGCAAAGGCATGCGCCTCGGCATTGCAGCCCGAGGTGAAGGCGGCGGGGAAGAAATAGAGCACCACCGGGCCCTTCTTGAGTTCGTCGGCGAGATGGACCGTGACCACCTTGCCGGCGACGGCGCCGCGCGTGGTGAAATCGGGCGCGGCGGCGCCGGTCTTGAGAGTCGCCGCAGCGGGCGTGGACAGCGTCAGCGCGACGGCGGCGAACAGAATGGAAGCGCGCATCATCGATCTCCTTCGATCCTCGTCCCCAGATACCGCAGCGGCGAGGGTCGCGCCAGCGCTTCGCGTGGCCGCGGGCTGGCGTCGGACGATGCGAGCGGCTAGGCGCTCGGCGATGCGCATCACCCCCGCCGATATCGCTTTCGCCAACCGCCTCGCCGATGCGGCGGGCGCCGCAATCCGCCCCTATTTCCGCGCCGAACACGGGCTGGAGACCAAGCCCGACCAATCGCCGGTGACGCTCGCCGACCGCGCCGGCGAGCAGGCGATGCGCGACCTGATCCGCGCCGAGCGGCCCGACGACGGCATTCATGGCGAGGAATTCGGCATCCACCCGGGCAGCAACGGCCGCGTCTGGGTGCTCGATCCGATCGACGGCACGCGCGCCTTCATCTCGGGCCGGCCGATCTTCGGCACGCTGATCGCCTTGGTGGCCGACGGCTGGCCGCTGCTCGGCGTGATCGACCAGCCGATCATCGGCGAGCGCTGGTTGGGCGCTATCGGCCAGGAGACGCTGTTCAACGGCGCGCCCGCCGCCACGCGGCCGTGCCGCGCGCTCGATCAGGCGCTGCTGGCGACGACCTCGCCGGCGCTGTTCGACGATGCCCAGCTCCACGCCTTCGAGCATCTCGACGCCGTGGTTCGCTCGACCGTTCTCGGTGGCGATTGCTACAATTACGGCTGCCTCGCCTCGGGGCATCTCGATGTCGTGGTTGAGGCGGGGCTCAAGCTCCACGATTTCGCCGCGCTCGTACCGGTGGTCGAAGGCGCCGGCGGCCGGATGTGCGACTGGCAGGGCGAGCCGCTCACTGCCGAATCGAAGGGCGAAGTGATTGCCGCGGGCGATCCCGCGCGGATCGAGGAGATCATCGAGGCGCTCGCCTGCCGCGGCCACGGCTGACACGAAAAAGCCCGCCGTCTCATCGAGAAGGCGGGCTTTTGATGGTGGGCGTGGCAAGGATTGAACTTGCGACCCCTGCGATGTCAACACAGTGCTCTACCACTGAGCTACACGCCCACGAGGGGCGCGCTTTAGCGGGCGGTTGCGGTGCTGGCAAGCCGCTTTGGCGCGCGTGTCATTTGCCGCCGGACAGGCTCTCGATCCCGAACATGCGATCGACCTCGAGCACCAGGTCGCGCAAGTGGAAAGGCTTGGAGAGGACGCGCGCCTGCGGCATCGTCTTACCCGCCTTCAGCGTCACCGCGGCGAAGCCGGTGATGAACATGACGCGCAGATTCGGCACCATCTCGGCGGCGCGCTGGGCAAGCTCGATGCCGTCCATTTCGGGCATGACGATATCGGTCAGCAGCAGGTCGAACGGTTCGTTTTCAAGGAGCGGGATCGCCGCCGTGCCGCGGTCGACCGCCGACACCGCATAGCCCGATCGCTCGAGCGCGCGCGTCAGATAGTCGCGCATCACCTGGTCGTCCTCGGCGAGCAGGATTCGGATCATCGACGCAACACCCCCATATCGGCGCTCCTTATGCCCGCGCGGCTTAACATTTTCCAGCATTACGCCGCCCGATTGCGGCCGATTGCGGGACAGATGCGAAGGCCATAGGATGGCGCGATGACCGATCCGGCGCAGTCGTTCGATCTTTGCGGCTCGCTCGACGCACCGGCGAGCCCGGTGGTGCTTTCGGTGCCGCATGCGGGGCGCGATTATCCGCTGGCCTTGCGCGCGGCGCTGCGCGTGCCGCTCGAAGCGCTCGCGGTGCTCGAGGATCGCCATGTCGACGCTCTCGCGCATGTCGCGCGGCGCACCGAAACCATGCTGGTGCAGCGTCCGGCGCGCGCCTGGATTGACCTCAATCGCGCCGAAAACGAGCGCGACCCCAGGATCGACGACGGCGTCTCGGCAAAGATGCAGCCCGCCGAATCGGCCAAGCTCAGGAGCGGACTGGGGCTCATCCCGCGTCGTGCCGGGCGCGCCGGCGACTTGTTGCAGCGACGGCTGAGCAATGCCGAGGTGATCGCGCGGATCCGCGCTGATCACCGCCCCTATCACGAAGCGCTCGGCCGCGCGCTGACGGCGGCGCGCGCCCGATTCGGCGTGGCGGTGCTGATCGATCTCCACTCGATGCCGCCCCCCGGCGCGGCCGAGATCGTATTCGGTGATCGATTCGGTCGCACCGCCGCGTCACGCTTCGTGCACCGGATCGAGGCCGAGGCAGAGGCGGCGGGTCTCGCGCACGCGCTCAACACGCCCTATTCGGGCGGCCATATCCTCCAGCGTCACGCCGATCCCGCGCGCGGCATTCATGCGATTCAGATCGAATGGAGCCGCGCGCTCTATCTCGATGCCAGGCTGGACGCGCCCGGCCCCGGCCTTGCGCGCACGGCGCAGGCGCTTCGCGCGATGCTCGACGCGCTCGCCGACGAGGCGTGCGCGGGTGCCGGTCTCGCTCTCGCTGCGGAATAAAAAAACCACCTCGCGCAAGGCACGAGGTGGCCGAGGTTCAGGGAGGAGACACGCCCGAAGGCGCGCCATACGGGTCCGCGAAAGGGGGGACACGAACACCGTACAAGATGAATATAGGAGAGTGGTTCTGACGCTTCAAGACGCTGTCAACAGCGTCCCGGCAACGGTTCGTCGCAGCAAGTAAAACGCCAGATGAATGAAAGCAGGAAGGCCAAATCCGAACCGTTCGCCCCAAGCTTGTCGAAGGGTGCGTGGCGAGCATGTGCTTCGACAAGCTCAGCACGAACGGATGAATGCCAATCTGATGTGACGGTGACGCTCTAACCCCGCCGCAAAGCCGGGATCATCCGGCCCAGAACCGAATCACGCAGCACGATTTGATGACGCAACGCGCCGAGGACGTGCAGCACGACGAGCGCTGCGAAAAGGTAGCCGAGCACCGCATGCGTGGTCGATGCGGGCGAGCCGGCGGCATGGGCGACCGGCAGCAGCGGCACGTCGAACGCGCCGAACCACGATAGCGGCCGCGGATGCGTGCTCGCCGAGACCATGATCCAGCCCGATAGCGGCATCAGCAGCATCAGCGCGTAGAAGATGCGCCGCACCGCGATCGCGGTCGACCGCTCCCAGCCGGTCACGTCGTCGGCGAAGGGCGGCGGCCGGTGGCCCAGCCGCCAGGCGATCCGCGCGATCGTCAGCACCAGCACGGTGACGCCGACCGCCTTGTGCGCCGGCATCAGCGCGCGCAGCGCCGGCACGCCGTCGTGGAAGATGCCGACGATAATGTTGAAGACGATCAGCGCGGCAATGATCCAGTGGAACCAGATCGCGCCGGTCGAATAGCGATCGGCGGGGGTCGCGGCGCTGGCCATCTTCAACGGTCTCCTTCGATGCTAGGCCGCGGGCTGCGGCAGCGGTTGCGGCATCTTACCCTGCTGGACCTGGCGAGCGAAGATATCGCGCATCAGGCTCAGCGAGAAGAGGTGGGCATAGAGCAGCGGCAGCATGCCCGACTGGTTCATCTTCCTCAGCTGATCGCCGCGCACTTCGGACAGCTTCTTCTCGTCGATCATCTGGAAGCCGCGATAGACGAAGGGCTGGGCTGCGCCTTCGGGCTGGATCGACATTTCGCCGTCCATCAGCAGGCCGAGCTCGCCCAGTTCCTTCATGAACGCCGCGGTGCGCGCGCCGGCCTGCTCGAACTGCTCATTGAAGCCCAGGATGTTCTTGACGATCTCGGTCGGCTCGCCGTCCTCGAACAAAGCCTCGCCGTCGTCGAACTCGCCGATCCGGTCAGAGGTCGGATCGAAGCACAACGACATTTCCTCGGCATCGGGACGCAGCCGCGCGAGCATATAGGGATAGCGGCGGATATAGGCCGGAACGTAGATCTGCTCGGTGAGCTTGCCGTCCTCGCCGACGAACACGTTGACGCCCTCGTTCAAGCCCATCAGCGCGATCGGAATGGCATCGGGGCCGACCGTGAAGACGATCGGCATGTGGCGCTGGAGCAGCGGAAATTCGTCGACCGTGACCGGCACGGCATGGCTGCCGACCAGGAACGGCGCGCTGTCGGCCGCGCGCACGCGATATTTGGCATGCGTCTGGCTCGAGAGCGGCTCGAGGGCGTTGTAGAAGAGAGGAAGCTGGTTCTGCGGCGCGCTGGCCATGTCATTCTCCGTCGGACTGATACAAGCGGACGGCCCCCCGGCCGCATCCTTGGCTGTCTTTACGGCACCAGCCCGCTCCCCCACCCGGCCACCCAGTAAGATACTGCCGTTGGGTGGCCGGGTGGGGGAGCGGGCTGGTGCCGCTTCACGCAAAGCGGTCTAGGGGGCCTCGTGCTCCGGCGCAAGCTCGACGAGCTTGCCGGGATTCATGATACCCGCCGGATCGAGCGCATGCCGGATCGCGCGGAGCGCGGCAAGGCGACCCGGCGGCGCGAGGCGCGCGAGCTCGTCGAGTTTCATCTGGCCGATGCCGTGCTCGGCCGAGATCGAGCCGCCGGCGGCGACGACCAGATCATTGACGAAGCGCGTGATTGTCGGCGCCTCCTCGGCATACCAGCGCGTCCGGTCGGCGCCGGCGGGGGCGCGGACGTGGAAATGGACGTTGCCGTCGCCGAGATGGCCGAACGCGGTCGCGTGCGTGCCGGGAAAGCGTTGCTCGGCGGCGCGCGCCGCCTCGATCATGAAGCGCGGCATCGCCTCGACCGGCACCGAGATATCGTGCTGCACCGCGGGCCCCGAGGCGCGTTCGGCCTCCGACAGCGAATCGCGGATGCGCCAGAAGGCGTCGGCCTGCGCCTCGCTCGCGGCGATCACCGCGTCGGCGGAGAGCCCGGTTTCCAGTGCCGGCGCCAGCAGCCGCTCGAGCAGATCGCCGGGCGGCTCGGCGTCGGGATCGCTCGCAACTGCCTCGATCAGCACATGCCAGGGAAAAGGGGAGGCGAGCGGCCGGCGCGTGCCGGGAATGTGCTCGATGACGAGGCCGAGCGAATCGCCTGGAATGATCTCGAAGCTCTCGATCGCGTCGGTCGCGGCCTGCATCCGGCGCAACAGCGTCAGCGCGTCTTGAGGGCTTGCCAGCCCGACCCAGGCGACGCCGCGCGCGGCGATCGCTGGCGCCAGCCGGAGCGTCGCTGCGGTCACCACCCCCAGCGTGCCTTCGGCGCCGATCAGCAGCTGATCGAGATCATAGCCGCGATTGTCCTTCTTGAGCGCCGACAGGCCGTCATGGATCGAGCCGTCGGGCAGCACTGCCTCGACACCCGCGACCAGCGCGCGCATCGTTCCCCAGCGCAGCACTTGCGTGCCGCCGGCATTGGTCGAGACGAGGCCGCCGATCGTCGCCGAGCCACGCGAGCCCAGCGTCAGCGGGAAACGGCGTCCGGCGGCCTCGGCCGCCTCGTGCAGATCGGCGAGGATCACGCCGGCCTCGGCGACCGCCAGGTTCGCCTCGGGCGCGATCGAGCGAATGCGGCTCATCCGTCGTGTCGAGAGGATGAAGGCGCTGCCGTCGGCGGGCGGCGTCGCCCCGCCGACCATCGAGGTATTCCCCCCCTGCGGCACCAGCGGCACGCCCAGTTCGGCCGCCGCGCGCACCACCGCCGCAACCTCGTCGCGCGAGGCAGGCGCGATCAGCGCCGGCGCCTCGCCGTGGAAGCGGCCGCGCCAGTCGGTCTCCCAGGGCGCGATCGCCCAGCGATCGGTGACGATCGCCTTGGCATCGAGTTGTCCCGAAAGGCGATCGAGCAGGGCGGTTTGGGCGGGGGTCATGACCTGCCCGCTAGCACTCGCGGCCGACGCGCTCAAATTCAGCCATTGTTCAAATCGACGGTTTATGGTCGTTCTCTTCATCATGACGAGCCCCGTTTTCCCCGTCGCGCTGCTGTTGCTGCTCGCCGCGCCCGCCGCGCCGGTGACCGATCCGGGATTCGAGGGCCAGATGCTGTTCCACCAGCACATCGTCATCCGCATCCCGCGGATGCCGGCGCCGCGCACGATGGCGATGCCGCAGCCGCCGCTTTCCTCGGCCGACTTCCATGAGAAGGATGGACCGAAATGCGTCGCCAGCGACGATCTCGTCGCCGCGACGATCCCGACCGACGACCGCGTCGACATCATGATGCGTGGCGGCGAGCGGCTGCGCATCCGGCTCGACAAGAAATGCCGCACGCTCGATTATTATACCGGCTTCTACGTCACTGCCGGGCGCGACGGGCAAGTGTGCGCCAAGCGCGATTCGATCCGCACGCGCTCGGGCGACGAATGCGGCATCGCCAAGTTCCGCCGGCTGGTGCCCGACGATTGATGGCGAACCTCGCCGCCTGAAAGCCCCTCAATCTTGACATCGGCGGGCAAATCCGCGCAAGCGCAGTCGCGCTTTGGCAGCCGCGTCAGGCGGCCGCCCGATTTTTCCGGACACATTGAATGAATTTCGCCGATCTCGGCCTGTCAGAAGAACTTCTCCGCGCGGTCGAGGAGTCGGGCTATAGTGAGCCCACGCCGATCCAGGCGAACGCAATCCCCAGCGTGCTGATGATGCGCGACATCATCGGCATCGCCCAGACCGGCACCGGCAAGACCGCCTCGTTCGTGCTGCCGATGATCGACATCCTCGCCCATGGCCGCAGCCGCGCGCGGATGCCGCGCAGCCTGATCCTCGAGCCGACCCGCGAGCTTGCCGCGCAGGTCGCCGAGAATTTCGAGAAATACGGCAAATATCACAAGCTCTCGATGGCGCTCCTGATCGGCGGCGTCTCGATGGGCGACCAGATCAAGGCGCTGCAGAAGGGCGTCGACGTTCTCATCGCGACGCCGGGCCGGCTGATGGACTTGTTCGGCCGCGGCAACATCTTGCTTACCGGCTGCTCGCTCCTCGTGATCGACGAGGCCGACCGCATGCTCGACATGGGCTTCATCCCCGATATCGAGGAAATCTGCACCAAGCTGCCCAGGCAGCGGCAGACCCTGCTGTTCTCGGCGACGATGCCGGCGCCGATCAAGAAGCTCGCCGACAAGTTCCTCGACAATCCCAAGACGATCGAGGTCGCGCGCGCGGCGACGACCAACGCCAATATCGAGCAATGGCTGGTGCCGACGGCGCAGAGCGACAAGCGCGCGACGCTGCGCGACCTGCTGAGGCAGGAGGAGGTGCGTACCGCGATCATCTTCTGCAATCGCAAGACGACCGTGCGCGAGCTCAACAAGAGCCTGCGCCGCTCGGGATTTCGCTCGGGTGAGATCCATGGCGACATGGAGCAGCCGCAGCGCCTCGCCGAGCTCGAATTGTTCAAGGCGGGCGAGGTCAACATCCTGGTTGCCTCCGACGTCGCCGCGCGCGGGCTCGACATCAAGGGCGTGAGCCATGTGTTCAACTTCGACGCGCCCTGGCATCCGGACGATTACGTCCATCGCATCGGCCGCACCGGGCGCGCCGGCGCGAGCGGCACCGCCTACACCTTCGTCACCGCCGAAGATGCCGAGAACATCGCCAATATCGAGAAGCTGACCGGGCAGAAGATCGCCCGGCTCGAGCGCGCGCCGGCGGCAGCCGAAGCGCCGTCGGAAGAAGAGCCGCCGCGCGACCGAGCGCCACGGCGCGGCCGCCGCCGCAACCAGCAACGGCCCGTCGCCGAAGAAAGCCGCAAGCCCGAACGGCGGCCCACCGCGGAAACCAGGGCGCGCCCCGCGGAAGAGGAAAGCGATACGGGCGGCTGGAACGGCCCGGTTCCGGATTTCCTCAGCGCGAGAATCGATCTCTAAAGCGCCGCATCACCGCCTCGCGCAGCGTCTTCGATCATGGCGCGATCGGTGCTGCCGCGCACCAGCAGGCGATAGCCGAGACACCGGCGCCACTTCGGATCGCGCGGGTCGTCGCGATAGCGCGGGCTGGTCAGGATATCGACCGCCGCCGCCGCCATCGCGCCGTTGGGCTGGACGATCGTGGTGATCGGCGGCCACGCCGCGCGCGAGGTCGGCGCGTCGTCGAAGCCGGCAATGGCGAGATCGCCGGGCACGTCGAGATCGTGGCGATAGGCGATCATCAGCAGCCCCAGAGCCATGTCGTCATTGGCGGCGAAGACCGCGCTCGGCCGATCGTGCCGGGAAAGCATCGTCTCGCCCGCGACCATGCCCGAGCGCACCGAGAAATCGCCGCGATGCACCAGCGCCGGATCGACCGGCACGCCATGCGCCGCCATTTCGCGGGTGAAACCCTCGAGCCGCTTGGCCGCCGCGCCATGGGTCGGCTTGCCGGCGATGAAGCCGATGCGGCGATGGCCCAGCGCGATCAGGTGGCGCGTCATTTCCGCCGCCGCCGCCGCGTCGTCCATCCGAACGAAGCCCGATCGCGCATCGTCGCTGCCCGGTGCGATCCGCACATAGGGCAGGCCGGCGTCGTCGAGCAGGTCGAGGAATTCGGGATCGTCGCACAAAGGCGGGGTGAGCAATGCGCCGTCGAGCCGCAGCTGGTCGAGCGTCGAGCGCAGCGATCGCGCCCAATCGGGCTCGGCGCGGTCGACGCGCTCGACGAGCAAGTGATAGCTCTTGTCGCGGCAGGCGTTGATCGCGCCCAGCTGGACATCGGCGGCATAGCCCGAGGCAGGATCGTCGATCAGCAGCCCGAGCAGGTACGAGCGCGAGCTCGACAGGCTGCGCGCGAAGGCATTGGGGCGGTAGTCGAGCTCGCGCACCACGCGCATCACCGCCTCGCGCTTGGCGGCGGCGACGTGCGCCTCGCCGTTGATGACGCGAGACACGGTCTTGGCCGAGACCCCGGCGGCCTCGGCGACCTCCTTGATCGTCACGACCATGCGAGACGCGCTCCCTGCGGCCGGGCCGCCCGAGCGAAGGCGGCGATCGCGCAATAGCATATGGCGGGCAGCGCCAGCGCCGCGGCGAGCCCGGCCCCGTCGGCGATGATCCCGGTCAGTAGCGGCACGACCGCGCCGCCGACCACCGCCATGCACAACAGGGTCGCGCCAGGAGTCGCCAAGGCGGGAGCGCGAGGCAGCGCTAGGACGTAGATCGTCGGGTACATGATCGAGTTGCACAGCCCGACCCCGATCAGCGCCGCCGCCCCGGCCGGCCCCTGCGCGGTCGCGGCGATGACGGTCAAGGCGACCGCGCCGAACGCGGCGAGCGCCAGCAGCTGCGCCGGCGCCACGCGGCGCATGACGAAGGCGCCGGCCGCGCGGCCGATCATCGCGCCCGCCCAATAGAGGCTGACGAGCCGCGCGGCGGCGATCGGGCTCGCGCCGAGCACCGTCGGTTCGGCGAGGTAATTGGCGAGCAGCGCGCCGATCGCCACCTCGGCGCCGACATAGGCGAAGATCGCCGCGGCGCCCGCCACCAGCCGGCGATTGGCGGCGAGCGCGCGCCAGTCGATCGGCGCGCCGGCGGTTCTCGCCTCGGGCGTGCCGTTGAGCAGGTTGCGCCATAGGATAAAGGCAATCGCCAGCACGACCAGCGCGCCCGCGGCGGCGAGGAACGGCGGCGCGATCGCCACCGCCGCCGCCGGGCCTTCGCGCGGCGCGGCGGCATCGAGCACGAAGGGCGCGGCAGCGAGCGGCGCGACCACGGTCCCGATCGAATTGAAGGCTTGCAGGAAGGTCAGCCGGAACGCCGCGCCGTCGCCGGCGCCGACCACCGCGACGACGGTGTTGGCGGCGATCTGCAGCACGGTGATTCCCGCCGATAGCGCGAGCAGCGCGGCAAGGATCAGCAAATAGGAATGGACGCCATGGGCAGCGAGCAGGAACAAGGTGGCCGCAGCCATCACCGCCAGCCCGGCCGCGGCCGAGCGCATATAGCCGAGCTGCACGATCGCCATGCCGATCGGCACCGCGAACACCAGATAGCTCAAGTGAAAGGCAAGCTGGACGAGCAGCGCGTGCGCGTAATCGAGCCCGTAGAGCAAGGTCAGCCGCGGCACGAACAGATTGACCAGCGACGACAGGAAGCCGCCGATGAAGAACACCCCGATCGACAGCGAGAACAGGCGGCGGGCGGGATCGGTCGGCACGGTCCTTTGTCCTAAGCCGCGGCGAAACGGCTGGCAACGCCGAACGGGCGTCGACGTTGACATCGATGTCGGAATTGGCCAAATCACCGCCGCCGCGTCAATCGGCACGGTCAAAAAAGACAAGCCGGCAGCCGCCTTCGTTAGCGCTCCCAGCAGGAGTTGCGATGCGCTGGCCCGGAAGAGGGGAGCGAATGGCGTTCATCATCGCATCGTTGCTGGCGGGCGCCGCCATGGGGCAGGCCGCCGAGCCGTGGCGCGACACGAACAGGCCCGCGGCCGAGCGCGCCGCCGCTTTGGTCCACGCGATGACTCGCGACGAGAAGCTTCGCTACGTCCACGGCCTGTTTCCGCCGATGACCAAGCCGGCGCCGGCCGACATGATTCCCTCGGCCGGCTATATCCCCGGCGTGCCGCGGCTCGGCATTCCGACGCTGCGCGAGAGCGACGCGAGCCTCGGCGTCGCCAACCAGGTCGAGCAGCGCAAGGGCGACGTCGCCACCGCCTTGCCGTCGAGCCTTGCCACCGCCGCGACCTTCGATCCCGATCTCGCCTATCAGGGCGGGGCAATGATCGGCGCCGAGGCGCGCGCGAAGACCTTCAACGTGCTGCTCGCCGGCGGCGTCAACCTGACGCGCGATGCCTGGGGCGGGCGCGACTTCGAATATCTCGGCGAGGATCCGTTGCTCGCCGGGGTGATGGCGGGCGCGTCGATCAAGGGCGTTCAGTCGAACCACATCGTCTCGACGATCAAGCATTTCGCCTTGAACGCGCAGGAGACCGACCGAATGCTGGTCGACGCGCGGATCGGCGAGCCCGCGCTCGAGGACAGCGACCTGCGCGCCTTCCACATCGCGATCGAGGCGGGCCGTCCCGGCTCGGTGATGTGCGGCTACAACCTCGTCAACGGCGACTGGGATTGCGAGAACAAATACCTGCTGACGACGGTGCTGCGCGATCAGTGGAACTATCCCGGTTTCGTCATGTCGGATTGGGGCGGGGTGCATTCGACTGAGAAGGCCGCGCTTGCCGGGCTCGACCAGGAATCGGGGCAGGAGCTCGACAAGCAGATCTATTTCGGCAAGCCGCTCGCGGAGGCGGTCGCGGCGGGGCGCGTGCCCGAGGCGCGGCTCGACCAGATGGTGACGCGAATCCTGACCGGGGTGATCGCCAGCGGGCTCTACGACCATCCGACGCCGGCAACGGCGCAGCCGATCGACTATGACGCGCATGCCGATGTCGCGCAGGCAGTGGCCGAACAGGGCATGGTGCTGCTCAAGAATGCCGGAAACGTGCTGCCGCTCGTCAAGACGGCGAAGCGGATCGTGCTGATCGGCGGGCATGCCGATGTCGGCGTGCTCTCGGGCGGCGGCTCGTCGCAGGTGCGCTCGGTCGGCGGGGTGCCGGTCGAAATTCCCTTGAAGAGCGGCCCCGCCGCCTCGTTCGCGCGGATCACCTGGCACAATTCGTCGCCTTTGAAGGCGATCCAGGCGCTCGCGCCGGGCGCCCAGGTGATCTACGTTTCGGGCGACGATCCCGCCGCGGCTGCGGCCGCCGCGCGCCAGGCCGATGTGGCGATTGTCTTCGCCACGCAATGGCGCACCGAGGCCGAGGATATCGAGACGCTGGCGCTGCCCGACAACCAGGACGCGCTGATCGATGCGGTCGCGGCCGCGAATCCGCACAGCGTCGTCGTGCTCGAAACCGGCGGGCCGACACTGATGCCGTGGCTCGACCGCGTGCCGGCGGTGATCGAGGCCTGGTATCCGGGGCAGCGCGGCGGCGAGGCGCTCGCACGATTGCTGTTCGGCGAGGCCGATTTCGCCGGCCGGCTGCCGATGACCTTCCCCGCAAGCGAAGCGCAGCTGCCGCGCCCGCATCCGGTGACGCCGACGGGCGGCGCGGGGCCGGATTCGGCGAGCAATGCGGGCTCGGGCGACGCGAGCGCGCTCGCACCCTTTCCGGTCGAGTATCGCGAAGGTGCCGATGTCGGCTATCGCTGGTATGCCGCGAAGGGCGAGAAGTCGCTCTTCCCGTTCGGCTATGGCCTCACCTACACGCGGTTCAGCTATTCAAACGCGCACTTCGCCGGCGGCGCGGCGCCCGCGGTGACCGTCACCGTGCGCAATGACGGCGATCGCGCCGGGATCGCGCTGCCGCAGCTTTATGCCGCGACCGGCGACGCGACGTCGCGGCTGGTCGGCTGGAGCCGCGTCGCGCTCGCCCCGCATGCCGCCAAGACGGTGACGATCGCGCTCGATCCGCGCGCGATCGCCGCCTGGAAGCAAGGCGCCTGGGTGCTGCCCGCCGGCGCCTATCGGCTGACCTTGGGCACCGATGCGGCGACGCCGATCGCCACGGCAACCGTCACATTAGCGCAACAGGTGAACAAAAAAGTGCCTTGAGCGGACATATTCTACCTGCGCAATGCCGTGCCGCGCGGAATAGAAGTTGACATCGATGTCTGACATCGTAGGCATGGCAGCAAGCGGGATCACATCGCTTGCACGACGATCATCGGCCGCCGCCACTCGCCGGCCGCACCTTAGGGAGGAAGTATGAGGGGGTTCATCGCACCGTCACGTTTCGTGCGTTCGGCTTCTGTTATCGCTATCGCAACCGGCTTGGCGCTGCCCGCCGCGGCGTTTGCGCAAACCGCCGATGCCTCGGCGCAGGATGCAGGCGCCCAGGTCGGCGCTGCCGCCGCGACGCCCGATTCGACACAGGACATCGTCGTCACCGGCGTTCGCGCCTCGCTCGAGCGCTCGATCGCGATCAAGCGCAACTCGACCGGCGTGGTCGACGCGATCTCGGCCGAGGATATCGGCAAGTTCCCGAACACCAACCTCGCCGAATCGCTGCAGCGCATCACCGGCGTGTCGATCGACCGAGTCAACGGCGAGGGCTCGACCGTCACCGTCCGCGGCTTCGGCGCGCAATACAACCTCGTCACGCTGAACGGGCGCCAGCTCGCCACGTCGGACATCGTCGCGGTCGGCGGCGACCAGAATGGCGACGGCGCCGGCGGCTTCGGCCGCTCGTTCGATTTCTCCAACCTCGCCTCGGAAGGCGTCAAGACGCTCGAGGTCTACAAGACCGGGCGCGCCGCGATTCCCTCGGGCGGCATCGGCGCGACGATCAACGTCGTCAGCAACCGCCCGCTCGACGCGCATCAGACCGGGCTGACCGGCAGCGTCGGCGTCAAGGCCGATTGGGACAATTCGGCCGATGACTGCATCTCGTGCGGCTCGGCGATCACGCCGGAAGCCTCGGGTATCCTGAGCTGGACCAATTCGGATCGCCGCATCGGCGTCGCGGTGTTCGGCAGCTACCAGAAGCGCAACTTCAGCTTCCCCAGCGTTGCCAACAACGGCTGGAACATCATGCCGTTGGCGAACTTCCTCAACACCAGCAACGGCCTGGTCAACGCGTCGACCAAGCTCAACAACGTGCCGAGCGATCCCAACGTGCTCGTCTCGGTGCCCGACGACAGCCGCTATCACTTCTCCGAAGCGAGCCGCGAGCGGATCAACGGCCAGGCGGTGCTGCAGTTCAGGCCGACCGACTCGCTGACCTTCACCGTCGACGGCCTCTATGCGCAGTTGCGTGAATCGGAGCGCCGCTCGACCCAGTCGAACTGGTTCAACCGGCCGTTCGACGAAGTGACCTTCGACGACGCGAGCAACGGCATCGCCACGACGCAATATCTCCACGAAGTCATCAACGGCGTGAAGGATGCTGCGTTCGAGCAGGCCTATCGCGCGCAGAAGAACCGCCTCTACGATATCGGCGGCAACGTCGAATGGCATTCGGGCCCGTTCTCGCTGGCGCTCGACGGGCATTTCGGCAAGGCCGAGAGCCTGCCCGACAATCCCAACGGCCAGACCTCGACCACGGTCGCGTTCAACGCGCCGGTCGTCGCGGAGCACTCGCTGTTCACCACCAACGGCGGCTTCCCGCAGCAGGGGCTGCAGCGGATCAATGACTGCTACCAGACCGCGACTCCGAAGACGACGGCAAACCCTAACGGCGTTCCCTTCACCAAGGGCAATTGCGACGGCGCCATGGATCTCGGCGATCTCTCGGGCGCGGTGCAGCGCCAGTTCGACTCGCGCCAGACGCAGCGGATCAAGGAACTGCGGCTCGACGCCGGCTGGGATGTCGCCGACGGGCTGCATCTGTCGGCGGGCGGCGACTGGCGCGAAACCAAGACGCGGCAGACGCAATACAATACGCGCCAGGTGCTCGGCGATTGGGGCAACTCGTTGCCGCCGGACATCCAGGCGGTCGCGCCCGATCAGGTGTTCAACTTCTGCCTGGTCTGCAAGTTCGACCATCACCAGGCCAATCCGGACTTCTATACGCTCAACGCATTCCGCACCGAGGATGCGACCAAGCTCTACAACGCGCTCTACAACCATTATATCGGGATCACCGATGACGGCGTGAACCATCAGAACAATATCGACGCCAACGCCGACAATCGCGTCCAGGAGAAGATCTGGGCGGCCTATTTCCAGGCCAATTGGAACGGCGACATTGCCGGGCTCAACACCAGCGTCGTCGCCGGCCTGCGTTACGAGAACACCAAGGTCAACGCGCTCTCCTTCCAGACGGTGCCGCTGGCGATCGTCTGGGATGCCGACAACGACTTCTCGATCATCAATTCGACCGATCAGCAGAAGCTGACGTCGAAGGGCAGCTATCATAACTGGCTGCCGTCGATCGACGTGGCGTTCGATCTCACGCAGGCGCTCAAGGCGCGCGTCTCGTACAGCAAGACGATCGCGCGCGCGCCATATGGCAGCCTGTTCGCCTCGACCACGGTCGGTGCGCCGGGGCGGCCGACGATGATCGGCGGCGTTGCCGGCGGCAACGCCAACAACACCGATCTCGATCCGTTGAGCTCGGACAATCTCGACGTGTCGCTCGAATGGTATCCGCGCAAGGATATCTATTTCTCGGTCGGCTTCTTCCACAAATGGGTGCACAACTTCATCGGCAACACGCTGGTGAACGAGAATCTGTTCGGCCTGCGCGATCCGACCTCGGGCCAGCCGGGCACGCGATCGGGCACCGCCAAGGAGCAGCTGCAGAACACGTTCAACGCCGATCTCAGCGACGTGAACCTGTTCACCTATACCGCGTTGCTCGACCAGCATAACGGCGACGTCGCGGCGACCAACACCGAGTTCGCCTCGCACTACAACACCACGACGCGAGCGCTCGACCAGGGCTTCGTCGATTCGGTGCTTGGCGCCTATGACGTGACCCCGAACGACACCGATCCGCTGTTCAACTTCTCGGTCAACACCCCGATCAACAATCGTGACGCCAAGATCTGGGGCTTCGAGTTCGCCGGCCAGTATTTCCTCGGCAATACGGGCTTCGGCCTCGCGGCGAGCTATACTTTGGTGCGCGGCGATGTCGGCATCGACGTGACCGCGGCGCCGAGCGTCGATCAGTTCGCGCTGGTCGGCCTGTCGGACACCGCCAACGCGACGCTGATCTACGACAAATACGGGCTGTCGGCGCGCCTCTCCTACAACTGGCGCGACAAGTTCCTGAGCCAGCTCAACCGCGACAGCTATCACAGCCCGGTCTATACCGCGCCGTACGGCCAGCTCGATTTGAATATCAGCTACGACATCTCGCCGCACATGTCGGTGTCGTTCGAGGGCATCAACCTCACCGAGGAAGGCGTCCACACCTACGGCCGCGAGAAGAGCAATACCTTCTACCTATCCGAAGGGTCGGCGCGCTACCTGGTCGGCGCCCGCTACAAGTTCTGATCGATTGCCTGATTGGTGCCAGGCAAGGGAAGGCCGCTCTTCGGGGCGGCCTTCTTGAATCGGTGGCATGATTTCCGTTCGTGCCGAGCCTGTCGAAGCACGTCCTCGCCAAACGTCCTTCGACAGACTCAGGGCGAACGGTTCGGATTTGGCGCGTGTTGTTCTAAGACAGAGGCGTCGAACCAAAGCAAAGTAATCATCAGGCGATGACCGGACCGGTGCTCCTCAACAATATCGACCACGCCCATGTTCGCGTGCGGCTCGGCCACGACGCGGCATTTGGTGACTCGGTCAGCCAGATCGAGCTCCTGCCGACCGAGTTCGAGGCGGCGCAGCGCGATTATCCGATCGTCCTGCGCAAGACGCCTGAGGGCGGCTGGCGCGCGGTCGCGCTGCTCGGGCTCGACGCGCACGAAAATCTCTTCCTCGATGGCGGCGGCTGGCGGGCGCGCTACGTGCCAGCGCTCGCGCAGCGCGGGCCGTTCTCGATCGGGGTGCCGCGTGAAGGCGGCGAGCCGATGATCCATATCGACATGGATCATCCGCGCGTCAGCCGCGACGAGGGCGAGCCGCTGTTCCGCGATCATGGCGGCAACGCGCCTTATCTCGATCACATCGCCAAGGTGCTGCAAGTGATCTATGCCGGCGCCGAAATCGCGCCGGCGATGTACGCGGCGTTCGAGGCGGCGGGGCTGATCGCGCCGGTGACGCTCGAGATCGAGCTCCCCGGCGGGCGCAAATATCGCGTGCCCGATTGCCACACGATCGACGGCGCTGTGCTGGCCGGGCTCGACGGCGCGGCGCTGGCAGCGCTCAACGCGCGCGATTTCCTGCGCGCGGCGGTATGGGTCGGGTCGTCGCTCGGCAATGTCGCGCGGCTGATCGAGCTCAAGGCGGAGGCGGATGGCTGAGCCGCTGCGCCGCACCCGCGAGCTGACGGGAATCGCGCCCGACGCGATTCCCTTCGACGCGCTCATCGCCGAGGACCGCCCGGCGATCGTCCGCGGCGCGACGCTCGACTGGCCGCTGGTCGAGGCGGGCTATGAGAGCGCCGCGGCGGCGATCGCCTATCTCAAGCGCTTCGACACCGGCCGCCCGCTCACCGCTTATGTCGGCGCGCCCGCGATCAAGGGCCGCTTCCATTACGATGCGGCGGGCACCGGGCTCAACTTCGCCTCCGAACGCGCGACGCTGAGCGATTGCCTCGACCGCCTCGCCACCTCTGCCGACGATCCCGCGCCGCCCTCGCTCTATATCGGCTCGACCGACCTCGACACCTTCCTGCCCGGCTTCCGCGCCGAGAACGAGCTTGCGCTCACGCCGCAGATGACCGCGCAGCAGCCGCCGCTCGCGAGCATCTGGATCGGCAACCGCACGATCGCCTCGGCGCATCATGATGTCTCGAACAACGTCGCCTGCCCGATGGTCGGGCGGCGGCGCTTCACGCTGTTTCCGCCCGACCAGATCGCCAACCTCTATCCCGGCCCGCTCGCGCCGACGCCGGCGGGGCAGGTGGTCAGCATGGTCGATTTCGCGGCGCCGGACTTCGACCGCTATCCACGCTTCGCCGAGGCGCTCGAGCATGCCGAGCTGGCCGAGCTCGAGCCCGGCGACGTGCTGATCTACCCGGCTTTGTGGTGGCATCACGTCGAGGCGCTCGATCCCTTCAACGTCATGGTCAATTATTGGTGGGATGCGGTGCCCGGCTTCGTCGACACGCCGATGACGACATTGCTGCACGCGCTCCTCAGCCTGCGTGACCGCCCCGATACCGAGAAGCGCGCCTGGGCGGCGCTGTTCGATTATTACATCTTCGGCCCCGCCGATCGCGCGGGCGCACACCTCGCCGAAGCCGCACGCGGCCCGCTCGCGCCGCTGACGCCGATCGAAGCGCGCAAGCTGCGCGCCGAATTGCTCCACCGCCTCAACCGTTGATTTTTCGGAGATACGCCGATGACCGCACCCCGACCCGTCAAGCGCGTGGTGATCGCCGGCGGCGGCACGGCCGGCTGGGTGACTGCGGCGGCTTTGGTGCGGCATCTCGGCAAGCTGGTCGACATCACCCTCGTCGAATCGGATGCGATCGGCACCGTCGGGGTCGGCGAATCGACCATCCCCACCGCGCGAACCTTCCATCAGCTGATCGGGATCGACGAGGCTGCGTTCATGCGCGCGAGCGGGGCGAGCTTCAAGCTCGGCATCAGCTTCGAACATTGGCGAACGATCGGCGAGAGCTATTTCCACTCGTTCGGCAGCGTCGGGCGCTCGGTGCTGCTCGCCGATTTCCAGCATTTCTGGCTCGAAGCGAAGCAGCGCGGCTTCGGCGGCGGCCTCGACGATTATTCGCTCGAAGCGCAAGCCGCGGCGGCGGGCAAGTTCGCCACCGGGCCTGAGTCGACGCTCGCTTACGCTTATCATCTCGACGCCACCGCTTATGCCCGCTTCCTGCGCTCGCTCGCCGAGCCGGCGGGCGTGCGCCGCGTCGAAGGCCGCATCGTCGATGTCGTGCAGGATGGCGAGGCGGGGCTGGTCGATGCGCTGGTGCTCGAATCGGGCGAGCGGATCGAGGGCGACCTGTTTATCGACTGCACCGGCTTCCGCTCGCTCCTCGTCGGTGGCACGATGGGGCAGGCGTTCGAGGATTGGGGCCATTGGCTGCGCACCGACAGCGCGCTGGTCGTGCAGACCGAGGGCGTCGGCCCGCCGGTTCCCTATACCCGAGTCATCGCGCACCAGGCGGGGTGGCGCTGGCGAATCCCGCTCCAGCATCGCGTCGGCAACGGGCTCGTCTTCGCCAGCGGCGCGATGAGCGAGGACGAAGCGCGTGCGGCGCTCGACGGCGCGATCGAGGGCGCGACGGTCTCCGAGCCGCGGCTGATCCGCTTCCGGCCGGGCTATCGCGATCCTTGGGCCGGCAATTGCGTCGCGATCGGCCTGTCGGGCGGGTTCCTCGAGCCGCTCGAATCGACCAGCATCCACCTGCTGATGATCGCCGCGACGCGGCTGATCCAGCTCTTCCCGATCGGCGGCGTCACGCCCGCGCTCGCCGAGCGCTTCAACGCGCAGACGAGGGCCGAATGGGAGCATGTCCGCGATTTCCTCGTCATGCATTATGCGCTCAACGAGCGCGACGATTCGGCTTTCTGGCGCGACTATCGCGCGATCGAGCTGCCGCCGAGCCTCGCCGGGCGCATCGCCTTGTTCCGCGACGCCGCTGCCGCCTATCAGGACACCGACGAGTTGTTCCGCATCGATTCCTGGGTGCAGGTGATGCTCGGCCAAGGTGTCACGCCGATGTCGCACCACCCGATCCCGCGCATGATGGCGACGCCGCAACTCGAAGAAGCGCTCGGCAATTTGCGGGCGGGCATCGCCGCCCAAGTCGCGCGGATGCCGAGCCAGCGCGACTTCATCGCCGGCTATTGCGCCGCGGCGGCTTAGATCCCGATCCGTTCGCCCTGAAGGCGCGCTCCCATGAGTGCCGCGCTCCGGGCTTTCGTCCTTCGACAAGCTCAGGACGAACGGTGAAGCTTATTTGCCGGCGCCGCTCGGCCCGAACGACGGCGGCGCGTCGCTCGCCGCCGTGCCCCAGCTCTTGTCGGGTATCGTGCCGAGCGTGAAATCGAGCGTGCCGCCGCGCGCGACGAAGTTCGCGGGCAGCCATAGCCGGCTGCTCGCCTGGCCATTCACCTTCAGGCCCTGGACATAAGGCGCATCGCTGGCCGCCCCCTTGCCGGTGATGGTGATCGTGGCGTCGGGCCGGGTGATCTCGGCCTTGGGAAAGAGCGGGCTCCCCAGCACCAGCTCGGCGCGGCCGGGATAGAGCGGATAGAGCCCGAGCGCCGACCAGACGTACCAGGAGGACATCTCACCCAGATCGTCATTGCCCGAAATGCCGTCGGGGGTGTTGGTCCAGATCTGCTGCATCGCCGCGCGCACCGCGCCTTGAGTCTTCCACGGCTGGCCGGCGAAATCGTAGAGCCAGGGGGCGGCGACCGAGGGCTCGTTGTCGAGCTCGGAATGGAGCGGGCCCGATTTGGTCACTGCCCAGCTGCCGTCGTCGTTATGGAAGAAGGCGTCGAGCCGCTTGACCGCCGCGTCGCGCCCGCCGAGCTTGTCGAACAGCCCGGCCGGATCGAACGGCACCATCCACAGATAGACCGCGCCGCTGCCTTCGACGAAGGCGTCCTCGTCGTCCGAGGCGGGATCGAACCTGGCCCAGCTGCCGTCGGCGTTGCGCGGCTGGATGTAGCCGCCCTCCGGCGTCGCGTTGGGGTTGAACAGGTTGCGCCACCAGCCGGCGCGATCGAGGAAGCGGCGTTCGTTGGCGCTGTCGCCTGTCGCCCGCGCGAGCTGCGCGACGCCGAAATCGGCGGCGGCGAGCTCGAGCGTGTCGGCCGCCGATCCCCAGCCCGGCGCGCCGACGGGCATGTAATGGAGCTTGAGCCATTGATCGAGCCCGGGGCGCTGGCCGCTGCACAGCACCGGGCAGCCGGTCTTCGCAAGGTCGAGCGCGGTCGGCACCGTCGCGGCCTTGAGCAGCGACTGATACGCGCCCTTCACATCGAAGTCGGTTCCGCCGAAGGCGTGGATCGCCGCGACGATCGGCGGCGAGGGATCGCCGTTCATCACGCTGGTCGCGCCGGTCAGGTGAGTCCAGCGATCCCAGACGCCGTTATTCTGCTTCGCCTGGTTGTAGAGCGACTGCGCCATGTCCGAGCCGCGCTTGGGATCGAGCAGGGTGACGAGCTGGACCTGCGAGCGATAGATGTCCCAGCCCGAATAATTGCCGTATTGCACCTTCTGACTGCCGGCGACGCGATGCACCGCCCCGTCCATGCCGCGATAGCGCCCGTCGACGTCGCTCGAAATGCTCGGGTGGATCAGCGCATGGTAGAGCGCGGTGTAGAACACGCTGCGCTCGTCGGCGGTGCCGCCGGTTATCTTGATCTTGCCGAGTTCGTCGTCCCATGCCTGGCGCGCGGCGCCGGCGATTGTGGCGATCGTGGTGCCGGCGGGATTTTCCCTGGCGAGGTTGGCGCGCGCGCCGGCGTCGTCGACATAGGAAATGCCTATCCGCATCGTCACATGGCGCGCCTGGGGCCCGAAGCTGATCCAGCCGCCCGATCCCTTACCCGGCGCGGGAAAGCCGTTGTCGCCATAGCCGGTGCCGCCCGAGGCGGTGGTCGCGCCGGGATGGAGCGTCGCGTCGGTCCAGGTGCCGCCGACGCTGAACGGCTGGTCGAACTCGGCGACGAAGTGCAGCGTGTAATAGCTCGTCTGCTTGTCGGGCGAGAGATAGCCGCAGAAATTGCCGCTGGTGACGGTGCCCGAGACGGTGCGGTGCGCGGCATCGATCTGGATGGTCGCGCCACTCGAGCCAACCTCGGTGTCCGAGGTGCGGAACAACAGGTTGGCGGCACCATCTTCCGGGAAATCAAAGCTCGCGATCCCCGTCCGCTCGGTCGCGGACAATGCCACCGCGACGTGGTTGCCCAACGTCACGGCGTAGCGCCCGGCCGTCGCGCTTTCCTTGGCGTGATCGAGATAGGCGGCGAAGCCGTTGCCCTCGCCCGCGGCCGAGGGGGATACCTTGATGTCGCGCGTCACCGGCATCACCGGCACGTCGCCCGCGGCACCCGCGCAGCCGCTGCCCGACAAGTGCGCGATGCCGAAACCCTTGATCCCGTTCGAGCGATATTCGTAGCCGCCGGGCGCCGCGACCAGCCCGCGCCCGCCGGGCAGCGGCACTTCCTCGGGGCTGAACGAGACCATGCCATAGGGCATCACCGCGCCCGGAAAGACGTTGCCGCCATTGGTCGTGCCGATCAGCGGATTGACCGAATCGGCCGGTCCCTTGGGCGCTGCTGCCGCGGCCGCCGAGGCGACGGCCAGCGCCGCGATTGAGACGATTCCGAGTGATCCCTTCATGCCGCAACCCCTCCCTTTGGCGGTATCCGCCTGTCTTAATGTGACAGAAATGTCACAAAAGCAGCGGTCTGATCTGGTGCTTTTAACGATAGCCCCGGGCGTCGCCATAATACAATTGACAAATTGTTTTTTGTATTATGAAATAGGTCATCGCCAATCGCTCGGCCGCATTCCGGTGCGGTCGTTCGAGCTCGAGGGGTCGGGCGGCGCAACCACAAAGGGCGAAGCGGGGCTTCGCGTCGAGGGAGGAACTTTCAATGGCCGTTGGTCATCCATTCCATGCCAATTCGCTGCATCGCCGGGCGATGGCGCGCCTGCTGCTGACCGGCAGCATGATCGTCGGGTTCGCCGGCATCGCGCATGCCCAGACGACGACCCAATCGTCGGCTGATCCTTCCGCTGCCGCCGCCGCCCAGGAAGGGCAGGCCAGCGGCGACATCGTCGTCACCGGCTATCGTCAGTCGATCGAGGCGAGCTTGCAGCAGAAGCGCAACGCCAACGCCTTCGTCGACGTCATCACCGCCGAGGACGTCGGCAAGTTTCCCGACAAGAACGTCGCCGATTCGCTGCAGCGCGTGCCCGGCATCATTATCGATCGCGACGGCGGTGAAGGCAGCCGGGTCAGCATCCGCGGCCTGAGCTCCGATCTGACGTTGACCGAGCTCAACGGCAATTTCATCGCCTCGGCCACCGACGGCGATCCGTCGCGCTCGTTCAACTATCTGCTGCTGCCCTCGACCTTCATCGGCAGCGTCGAAGTGTTCAAGTCGCCCGAGGCGCGGCTCGACGAAGGCGGCGTCGGCGGCGTCATCATCAACCACACGCGCCGGCCGTTCGATCTCAAGCCCTGGTCGGGCACGATCTCAGCCGAAGGCACCTATGCCGACGTCACCAAGAAGGTCGAGCCCAACGTCTCTGGCCTGATTTCGTGGCACAACGAGAACAAGACGCTCGGCTTCCTGGTCGGCGCGACCTATCAGGAGCGCACCAACCGCACGCTGTCGGCGAGCGCCGAGAGCTGGCACTGGTGGACCGACGACCGCACCGCCCAGCCGGCGACCGACGTTCACGGCAACACCTATGCCAATAACGACGCGATTTCCTATTGGGACGGCGGCACGACGACCCGCGACGGCCAGCATTACAGCGGCTATTGGGCGCCGCAGTCGATGGATGAAAATATCTTCAACCAGAAGCGCAAGCGGCTGGGCATCCAGGCGACGGCGGAAATGCGGCCGTTCGACAATTTGCTCATCACTGCGAACTATTTCCGCTTCCAGCTCGACGGCAACTATACCTCGAGCACCATCAAGATTCCCGAATGGGGCTACGGCAACTTCTTCACCGGCGCGACGCTCGACAAGAGCGGCACGATCTTCACCGGTGCGTCGTTCGAAGTGCCGCCCGAAGGGACTGGCTGCCGCGTCCCCGGCAACATGTGCACGATGGAAACGCCGGCACCGCAGGACACCTATACCCGCGAGAAGACCGTCTCCAACACCTATGACGTGCACGGCGAATGGACCCACGACCGCCTGGAAGTGGACTTCACGCTGGGCAAGACCAAGGCGACCGGCGGCCCGTCGTTCCAGTTCTTCGCCCAGGCCAAGCCGCGCAACGGCACGGTCAACGGCAATCACCTGAGCGCGTGGCAGTTCACCAATCAGTCGGTCGCGATGAACTTCTCGCCCGACGTGATCCAGAACATGCTGAACGGCGTCGCCCAGATCGATCTCGGCTCGACCGGCTCGGGCTTTACCAACAGCTCGATCTCGCAGCGTTATGCGCAGGTCGACGTCACGCGCCACTTCGACAGTTTCATCGATTCGGTGCAGGTCGGTGCCAAGTGGCGCGACGGCCGCGTCCAGCGCACCGAGGGCCGCTTCGAATGGTATTCGGATGCCGCGAACACGCTGCGCTTCCAGGATACGCCGGGCGGCGCGCTGGCACTGCCGGAGATCTTCTACGATAAATCGCTCGGCAACATCGCCGGCGGGTTCAAGACGAGCGCCTTCCCGGCGATCAACATCAAGAACTACATCAATTACCTGAACGAAACGTACAACGGGCCGTTCCTCGTCCCCGAGCCAGAGAACCGCTACGATATCGAGGAGCGCATCTGGGCGGGCTATGCCCAGGTGAACTTCAAGACCGATACGATCCGCGGCAATCTCGGCCTGCGCGTCGCCAACACCAAGCAGAGCGGCGTCTCGACCGACGTCATCTATTACGAGAACGATTATTGCGTGAACGGCCCGGGCGGCGCGTTCGATCCGAACAAGCCGGTCGGCGAGGACGGCAACTGCCTCGTCATCCCGCAGTCTCAGCGCGAGGTGAAGGTCTTCAGCCCGAACAACGAGTCGAAGGAATACACCGACTTCCTGCCGAGCTTCAACATCAGCTGGGAGCCGATCCACAACCTGCTGTTCCGCGGCGAAGTGTCGAAGGTGATCGCACGGCCGGGCTATGGCGATCTCGCCGGCGCCCGCAACCTGACCTTCAACGCCGATCCGTTCGTGTTCGACCGCGCCCAGTTCGGCGCGCTGCCGGGCTGGTTCGGCAACGGCGGCAACTTCAACCTGAAGCCGTTCAACGCCTGGCAGTATGACCTCGGCGTCGAATGGTATTTCCACCGCGGCTCGGTGCTCGGCGCGACCCTGTTCCGCAAGGACGTGCACGACTTCATCGTTCCGGTCGTGGTCGATTTCCCGCAGGAAGTCGCCGGCCAGACGGTAACCGTCCAGCAATATGCGACGCAGGCCAACGGCTCGTCGGCGGTGTCGCAGGGCATCGAACTCTATGCCCAGCACACGCTGGACTTCGGGCTCGGCGCACAGGTGAACTTCACCTACAACGACACGTCGCTCGCCGACGTGACGCTGGGCGGCGCGAATATCGGCAAGTCGGCATTGGTCGGCAGCTCCAAGACGCAGTTCAACGCCTCGGTGTTCTACGAACATGGGCCGGTGCTGCTGCGCGCGTCGTACAATCGCCGCGGCGAGAAGGTCGATGGTCTGTCGTCGGGTCTGAACGTCTATGAGGATCCGTACGATCAGGTCGATCTCAACGCCGCGTTCGACATCTTCAAGAACCTGCAGCTCACCGCCTCGGTCATCAACCTGACCAAGTCGGAACAGCGTGCCCATCTCGGCAACGACACCAAGGATCGTTTCATCTCGAACGAATATTCGGGCCGTCGTTACTATATGGGCCTGGCGTTCAAGTTCTGATGCTCGAAGGGGCCGGCGCTTCCGGGCGCCGGCCTCCCGGTCACCGTGTTTCCAGGTCGCCCATGCCTATGTCGGGATTTTTCTGACGTGGTTGCCTTCCCCCAGTAGCGACCTGATCATTGGGGCGGCATCATCCGTGATGCCGCCCTTTTTTTATGCCGCGCCAAACGGCTTCGAGGAGGATCATGAGAAAGCTCGCCATCGCACTCGCAGGGTCGCTGCTGATGCTGCTGCCGGGCGCGGCTTCGGCGTCGAACCCGATCGTGCCAGGCTGGTATGCCGATCCCGAGATCCGCATCTTCGACCATCAATATTGGATCTATCCGACGCTGTCGGACGTGTCGGGGAAGCCCGACCCCCAGCATTTCACGCCGGCGCAAAAGGCCATGCGCACGCAGGACATGGTTCATCCGTCCTATGCGGCGCAAACCTATATGGACGCCTTTTCGTCGCCCGATCTGGTCCACTGGACCAGGCACCCGCACGTGCTCGATATCGCCAATATCTCCTGGGCGGCGTACGCCCTCTGGGCGCCCTCGGCGATCGAGGTCGGCGGCAAATATTATCTCTTCTTCGGCGCCAACGACATCCAGAGCGACAAGCAGGTCGGCGGCATCGGCGTTGCCGTGTCGGATACGCCCGGCGGCCCGTTCAAGGACGCGCTCGGCCATCCGCTGATCGCCGCCTTCCACAACGGCGCGCAGCCGATCGATCCCTTCGTCTATCAGGACGACGACGGGCAGGTGTATCTCTATTACGGCGGCTGGGGCCATTGTAACGTCGTGCGGCTGGCGCCCGACCTCAAGTCGGTCGTGCCCTTCCCCGACGGATCGACCTGGAAGGAGATCACCCCGCCGGGCTACACCGAGGGCTCGTTCGTCATCAAACGGGGCGGCACCTATTATCTGATGTGGTCCGAAGGCGACTGGACCGGGCCCAAATATCGCGTCGCCTATGCGACGGGCAAAAGCCCGCTCGGTCCGTTCACGCCCAAGGGCACGATCCTCGCGCAGGATTTCCACATCGCCAGCGGCGCGGGGCATCATTCGGTGGTCAACGTGCCCGGCACCGACGATTGGTATATCGTCTATCACCGCCGCCCCCTGGGGGACGACGACGGCGATCACCGCCAGGTCGCGATCGACCGCATGATCTTCAACGCCGACGGGACGATTAAACCCGTCGTCATGACGAACGAGGGCGTCACCACGCCGCGCCCGCTGACGGCCTCGGCCGGAAAGGAACACCAGTGATCCGTAAAGCCGCTCTGCTGCTCGCCGCCAGCGCCTTCGTCTCGACCTCGCTCGCCGGGCCGCTGCTGGCCGCGCAGGCGCCCGTGGCCTCGCCGGCGCTGGTCGACCTGGTCAATCCGCTGATGGGCACCGCGTCGGACTACACTTTGTCCTACGGCAACACCTATCCCGCGGTTTCGGTGCCGTGGGGGATGAACAGCTGGACGCCGGTGACCGGCAAGATGGGCGACGGCTGGGCGTACACGTACGATGCGCACAAGATCAACGGCATCAAGCAGACCCACCAGCCGAGCCCGTGGATGAACGATTACGCGGCTCTCGCGCTGTTCGCGGAGACCGGCCCGCTCAAGATCAAGCAGGAGGAGCGCGCGAGCTGGTACAGCCACAAGGCCGAGGTCGCGCATCCTTATGACTACAAGGTCTATCTCGCCGATTACGACGTGACGGCCGAGGTGACGCCCACCGAACGCGCGGCGCAGTTCGAGTTCACTTTCCCCAAGAGCGACGACGCGCACATCCTGATCGACGGCCAGAACGGCGGCTCGATGGTGAAGATCGAGCCCGCCAAGCGCCGCATCATCGGCTATGTCCGCAACAACCACGGCGGCGTGCCCGACAATTTCCACAATTACTGGGTTGCCCAGTTCGACCACGACTTCACCGTCAGCCGCACCTGGGACGACAATTGGCAGCTGACGAACGACCTCACCCGCGAAGGCGGGCATGTCGGCGCGGTGGTCAGCTTCAAGACCGACAAGGGCGAGAAGGTCCACGTCAAGGTCGCCTCCTCGTTCATCAGCCCCGAACAGGCCGAGCTCAACCTGACGCGCGAGATCGGCACCGACAGCTTCGCCGAGACGCGCGCCAAGGCCAAGCAGGCGTGGGAGACGCAGCTCGAGCGGATCAAGGTCCAGGATCCGAACCTCGACAATCGCCGCACCTTCTATTCGGCGCTCTACCGCATGCTGCAATTCCCGCGCATGTTCTACGAGACCGACGCGAGCGGCAAGACCGTCCACTACAGCCCCTATGACGGCAAGGTGCACGACGGCTTCATGTACACCGACAACGGCTTCTGGGACACGTGGCGCGCGGTCTTCCCCTTCTTCGCGCTGATGTATCCGGAACGCGACAGCGAGATGATGCAGGGCCTCGTCAACACCTACAAGGAAGGCGGCTGGCTCCCCGAATGGGCGAGCCCCGGCTATCGCGACGTGATGATCGGCTCGAACTCGGCGAACATCATCGCCGATGCGTATATCAACGGCGTGCGCGGGTTCGACGTCAACACGCTCTACGAGGCGATGGTCAAGAACGCGACGACCAGCCAGGGCCGCCCGGTCGACAAGCGCGGCAACGTCGTCGAGGCGGTCGGCCGCGAGGGCGTCGAATATTACAACAAGCTCGGCTACGTCCCCTATGACGTCGGCATCAACGAGAATGCCGCGCGCACGCTCGAATACGCTACCGCCGATTTCTCGCTGTCGCAGCTCGCCAAGGCGCTCGGCAAGCCCGAGGACGCCAAGCTCTATGCCGAGCACGCCCAGAACTACCGCAAGCTCTACGACGCGCAGAGCGGCTGGATGCGCGGGCGCAATCGCGACGGCTCGTGGGAGACGCCGTTCAATCCCTATAAATGGGGCGACGCCTTCACGGAAGGGAATGCGCTCCACTATAGCTGGTCGGTGATGCAGGACCCGCAGGGCCTGATCGACCTGATGGGCGGCCGTCAGAAATTCGTCGACCGGCTCGATTCGATCTTCACGCGTCCGCCGATCTTCGACGACAGCTATTACGGCCAGGTCATCCACGAAATCCGTGAGATGCAGATCGTCGACATGGGCCAGTATGCGCACGGCAACCAGCCGATCCAGCACATGATCTATCTCTACGACTGGGCCGGCGCGCCGTGGAAGGCGCAATATCATGTGCGCGACGTGATGAAGAAGCTCTACTCGGCGACCCCCGACGGCTATCCGGGCGACGAGGACAACGGCCAGACCTCGGCCTGGTACGTCTTCTCGGCGCTTGGCCTCTATCCCGTCGCCCCGGCGGCCGGCCAGTATGCGATCGGCAGCCCGCTGTTCCGCACCGCGACGCTGACCATGCCGACCGGCAAGACGCTGACGATCAACGCCGAGAACAACAGCCCCGAGAACGTCTACATCCAGTCGGTCAAGTTCAATGGCCAGCCGCACAGCAAGACGTATCTCACCCACGATGCGCTCGAGCAGGGCGGCACGCTCACCTTCGTGATGGGCTCGACGCCCAACAAGGCGTGGGGCGCCGCCCCCGCCGACGCGCCCTTCTCGATGAGCGCGCCCAAGTGATGGAGACCCGCATGACCCCCAACCGCCGCGAGATCATGGCCGGCGCCGGCGCGCTGGCGCTGGCGGGGGCGTTGCCGTCGGCGGCGCGCGCCGCGCCCTTCGTCAGCAAGCGCCCGGCGCCGGGCGACCGCCGCTTCACCAGCCCCGCGATCGAGGCCGAGATCGCGCGGGTGAAGGCGAAGATCGGCGACCCCGAGCTCGCCTGGATGTTCGAGAATTGCTACCCGAACACGCTCGACACCACGGTCGATGCCGGCACGATCGACGGCAAGCCCGACACCTTCGTCCTCACCGGCGATATCGAGGCGATGTGGCTGCGCGACAGCTCGGCGCAGGTGCAGCCCTATATCCACCTCGTCGCCAGGGACGCGAAGCTCAAGCGGCTGTTCCAGGGGCTGATCCAGCGCCAGGCGCGCTGCATCCTGATAGATCCTTACGCCAACGCCTTCGATAAGGACCCGACCGCGCCGTCGAAGCTCGAATGGTCTGAGAGCGATCAGACCGACATGAAGCCTGGCGTCGCCGAGCGGAAGTGGGAGATCGATTCGCTCTGCTATCCGATGCGGCTCGCGCATTCCTATTGGACACGCACCAAGGACAAGACGCCGTTCGACGACACCTGGAGTCGCGCCGCGCAACTCGCCGTCGCCACCTTCCGCGTCCAGCAGCGCAAGGACGGGCCGGGGCCGTACCATTTCCAGCGAAAGGCGCTCAATCCGACCGACACGCTGATGCTCGGCGGCTACGGCCGACCGACGAAGAAGATCGGCCTGATCCACTCGATGTTCCGCCCGTCGGATGATGCGTGCCTCTATCCGTTCCTGATCCCTTCGAACCTGTTCGCGGTCTCGGTGCTGCGCAAGATCGCCCAGGTTCACCGCGAGGCGCGGGGCGACACCGCGGCGGCCGCCGACGCCGAGGCGCTGGCGACTGAGGTCGAAACCGCCCTCAAGCAACACGCGCTGATTCCCGACGGCAAGGGCGGGCAGGTCTGGGCCTATGAAATCGACGGCTTCGGCAACTGGATCTTCATGGACGACGCCAACGTGCCGAGCCTCTCCGGCCTCGCGATCATCGACGCCGCCGACCGCAATGATCCGCTGTTCAAGCGCACCGCCGCGCTCGCCTGGTCGGATCGCAACCCCTATTTCTTCAAGGGCACGGCAGCCGAGGGAATCGGCGGCCCCCACATCGGGCTCGACATGATCTGGCCGATGTCGATCATCACCCATGCGATGAATGCCGACGACGACGCGACGATCCGGCAATGCCTGCACTGGCTCAAGACGACGCACGGCGGCACCGGCTTCATGCACGAAAGCTTCAACAAGGACGATCCGAGCAACTTCACGCGGAGCTGGTTCGCCTGGGCCAACGCCCTGTTCGGGCAATTGATCGTCGAGATCGCCGATAAGAAGCCGGCACTGTTGGCCGGCACGATTTGATGGCGAAGAGATCGCCGATCCTTTGAATACCACCCCGGCGAAGGCCGGGGTCCAGTTACGAGCGGCCCAATGCTGGGCCCCGGCCTTCGCCGGGGCGGCAGAAGAGGGGCTAAATCCGGGAGAGCATAAATGATCACCGCCAGCCGCCGCCAGCTTCTCGCCGGAACCGGTCTCGCCGCGCTCGGCAGCGCCGCGCCCGCGCTCGCCTGGGCCGACGCTCCGCAAGCGGGCAAGCCCGACCTCTTCGTCGGCACCGGCGGCCACGGCCATACCTATCCCGGCGCGACGCTGCCCTTCGGGATGGTCCAGCTCAGTCCCGACACCAATACCCACGGCTGGGACGCCTGCTCGGGCTATCACCGGAAAGACGGCTCGATCATGGGGTTCAGCCACACCCATCTGTCGGGCACCGGGATCGGCGACATGCTCGACGTGCTGGTCGTGCCGACGCGCCAGCCCTTGAAGCTCGAGCCAGGCCCGGTCGAGAACCCCGATGCAGGCTATCGCCAGCGCTATTCCGACGAGTTCGCCGAGCCCGGCTATTACCGCGTCCGCCTCGAATCGGGCGTGCAGGCCGAGCTCACCGCAACGACGCGCTGCGGCCTCCACCGCTATCGCTTCGCCGACGGCCCGGGTCATATCCTGATCGACTTCGCCCACGCGATCGAGGATGATTGGGACAAGGGCATCGTCGTCGAGGACGCGACGCTCAGCCTCGATGCCGACGGCACGTTGACCGGCGGCCGCCAGGTCAATCGCTGGGCCAAAGGCCGGCACATCTATTTTGCGATGCAGCTCTCGCGCAAACCGAGCCGCGTCCAGTTCTTCGGCGATGGAGACAGGCCCGCCCCCGACGGCGCGACCAGCATCAAGGGCAACAGCGTCAAGGCCGCCTTGTTCTTCGACGATGCCGGCGGCGAGCCGATCCTCGTCAAGACCGGCATCTCGGCGGTCGACGTCAAGGGCGCCCGCGACGCGCTCGCCGCCGAAGCCCCCGGCTGGGACTTCGACGGCGCACACACTGCCGCCCGCGCGACCTGGGCTAAGGCGCTCGACGCCGTCCGCGTCTCAGGCGGCACCGAGGCGCAGCGCACCATCTTGGCGAGCGCGCTCTATCACGCGCAGCTCGCCCCGACGCTCTTCACCGATCGCGACGGCCGCTATGTCGGGCTCGATCGCAAGATCCATCAGGCTCCGAAGGGCGAAGAGGCGTTCAGCACCTATTCGCTGTGGGACACCTATCGCGCGCTGCACCCGCTGCTGACGCTGATCCGCCCCGACCAGACCAGGCTGCTGATCGGCGACCTCGTCCGCCAGACGATCGAGAGCCCTGCCGGCCCGCCGGTCTGGCCGCTTCAGGGCGTCGAGACCGCGTGCATGATCGGCTGGCACGCCGTGTCGGTGCTCGCCGAGGCCCACGCCAAGGGCATCAAGGCCGATTATGCCGCCGCCTGGCCCCACATCCGCGCGCGCGCCTTCGACCGCAATTTCCCCGATATCGAAAGCACGCAGGGCCGCGGCTTCTATTACGATCCCGGCTACATTCCTTGCGACAAGGTCAACGAATCGGTCAGCCGCACCCAGGAATATGCCTATGACGACTGGGCGATGGCGCACCTCGCCGATGCGGTCGGGGCGAAGGACGACGCCGCGGCGCTGCGCAAGCGCTCCCAAAACTATCGCAACGTCATCGATCCCAGGATCGGCTTCGCCCGGCCGCGCTTCGCCGACGGCCATTGGTGGAAGGACTATGATCCGATCCAGATCGGCCACGACGTGCCGAAGTGGCGCGATTACACCGAAGCCAACGGCTGGCAGGCGACCTTCCTCACCCAGCACGACGCTTATGGTCTGATCGAACATTTCGGCGGCGATGCGGCGTTCGAGAAGAAGCTGGACGGCCTGTTCAACGCGCCCTCGACACTCCCCAAGGATGCGCCCCCCGACATTTCAGGGCTGGTCGGCCAATATGCGCACGGCAACGAGCCCGAGCATCACGTCGCCTATCTCTACGCCTTTTGCGGCGCGCCGCACAAAACGCAGGCGATGGTCCGCCGCTTGCTCACCGAGATGTACAAGGCCGATCCCGACGGCGTCATCGGCAACGACGATTGCGGCCAGATGAGCGCGTGGTTCATCCTCTCTTCGCTCGGCTTCTATCCGGTCGATCCGGTGAGTGCGCTCTACGTGTTCGGCTCACCCTTGTTCGACGCTGCCGAGGTCGATCTCGGCGGCGGCAGGACGCTCCGCATCCGCGCCGAGAACAACGCAGCCGCCAGCCCCTACATCCAATCGGTCCGCTGGAACGGCAAGCCCTGGAGCAAGAACTGGATCGCCCATGCCGACCTCGCGCAAGGCGGCGAGCTGGTTTTCATGATGGGGCCGCGGCCGTCGCGATTCGGCACCGCCAAGGCTGATCGCCCGCCCTCGTTCGGGCGGCTGTCGGCCTGAGCGGCGCGTGCCCGATCCGTTCGCCCTGAGCCTGTCGAAGGGCGCTGCGCCGCGAGCGCCGCGCATTGGACGAAATCGTCCTTCGACAAGCTCAGGACGAGCGGAACTTCAATCGGCAGCGTTCACGCCGCGGTCGCGGCGCTGTCGGCGGTTTTCCACAGCGCGCCCGGCTTGGGCAGCAGGAAATGGCTGAAGGGCAGGATCGCGGCGCCGACCGCTGGCGCGTCCTCGGAGAGCTCGGCGCGGCCGACCGGCGCGATCGCGGGCAGATAGGACGCGCAGCGCGTCATCAGCGCGTTGACCGCTTCGGCGAGCCGTTCGACCAGGTGGCGCGGCAGCCGTCCGCCGACCAGCACGCTCGCCGGGTTGATGAGGCAATTGACCGCGCTCATCGCCGGCACGAGCTGGCGCGCGGCCTGGCCGACCCACTGCTCGACCTGCTCGGCGACATCGGGCGCCATGTCCTCGCGCATCGCATCGGCGAGCGCGAACCCCTTTTCGCCGAGATGCCGGGCGAGGCCCGAGAGCGACACCAGCTTCTGGATTTCCTCGCCGTCGCCGCTGCCGGCGTGCATGAAGCCGATCTCGCCGCTGCGCCCGTTGGCGCCGCGCACGTAATTGCCGTCGATCACCAGCCCGCCGCCGAGCCCGAGCGAGATCAGCAGGTAGAAGAAGCTGTTGTGCCGCTGCCCATGGCCCAATTGCATCTCGCCCATGGCGGCGGCGGCGGCGTCGTTCTCGACGAACACCGGCAGGTCGAGCGGCGCGGCGAACATCTCCTCGAGATCGACGCTTTCCCAGGCAGAATAAGCGGCCGGGCGGCCCGGCAGCTCCACCGAGCCGAGATCGTCGGGCAAGGCGACGCCGATGCCGACGATCTTGGCCGGATCGATGCCGGCTTCGGCGATCATCGCCTCGATCGATCGGGCATAGAGCGCGCGGACCTGATCGGGCAGGGCATAGGCGATCTCTTCGGAAACGCGCGCCATCGTCTGCGCCGAAAAGTCGACCAGCACGATCGTGACGTGGTCGCGGTCGATATTGACGCCGATCGAATAGCAGGCATCGCGCCGGATCTTGAGCTTGGTCGGCGGCTGGCCGCGCCCGCCGCGGCGCTGCCCGGCCTCCTCGATCAGCCCGTCCTGGAGCAGCCGCCGCGTGATGTTGGCGATCGCCGGCGCGGTGAGGCCGGTGATCCCGGCAAGCTCGACACGGGTCAGCGAGCTGCCGACGCGGATCGCGTGCAGGGTCACGCGCTGATTGTGATCGGCGGCGCGTTCGAGATTGGTGCCGGAAAGGCGCGGGCGGCTGTGCCCGCTCTCCGGCGTCATGCCGGGCGCCTTGTCGATGCCGGGCATTCGCCGGCCTTGGTCGAAGTCTGCATCATGTTCCCCATGGCATCCTCTAGCAACCTCCGATCGCGCTTGCACCTGTCATGCGCAAGTCTTTGGCTTCGTTTGGCACATCGCCCGCTTCGTCGGCGGTCGATTGCCTGGTTCGGCCCAGTCCGATCGCCTTTTCAAAATGGCGCCGAATTGAATTATGCAATTTGATGTATTAAAGCGAAAGCGTCATCGCGCAAGCGCGGACGGCGCCACGCCGTATCGCCACGACGCACAGGGGCGAGGAGGGGTAATGCGGTGCGGGGCTTCGATGCTGCTGGCTTGTGCAGCCGTCGCGGCGACGCCCGCGGCGGGTGACGCTCGCCAAGGCCTCGGCCCGTTCAACGCGCATTTCCTCGCCGGCGGCATCGGCATCGACGATCACGCGGGCAAAGCGGCCGCACTCGCCGAAGCCGGCGCTGCCACGACCACCGCTGCCTGGGTGCGGCCCGATCTCGCCCAGCCCGGCCAAGTCACGCTGATCGCGCTCGGCGACGACGGCGCGCGGCGCGCTCTGCTGCTCGACGACGGCCGCCCGGCCTATGCCGCGGGCGGCGCATCGCTCCGCTGCACGACGCGACTCGCGCCGGCGCATTGGACGCACCTCGCCGCGGTCGCCGACGGGCGCAGCGCCACGCTCTATCTCGATGGCCGCAAATGCGCGGCGGGTCCAATGCCCGTCCCCGCCGTCGCGGCTGAAATTGCGGTGGCGCCGGCGATCGACGGCGCGCCGCATTTCGGCGGCACCTTGGTCGAGGCGCGGATCGATCGCGGCGCCGCCAGCCCGCACGCGATCGCGGCTATGGCCGCTGATCGACCCGATTTCGATCTCGTCCAGGTCAGGCAGGTCGGCGTCGGCTGGCCCTTTCAGCGCGAGGCGTGGATCGGCCTCACCCAGACGCAGGACGCCTGGACGCTGCCCCACGCCAAGGGCGCTCCGCTGAAGCCGATGGCGACCCCGCCGCCCGATCTTCCCGCGTTGCAGCCGATCGGCGCGGACCGCTGGCAGATCAACGGCTGGCGCCTCGCCGCCGCGCCCGATGTCGCCGCCGACGGCGCGACGCTCTCGCGTCCGGGTTTCGACGACGCGAAATGGCTCGCTGCCAAGGTGCCCGGCACCGTGCTCCAGACGCTGGTGGCGCGTGGCAAATATCCCGATCCTTATTATGGGCTCGACAACCTCCAAATTCCCGAATCGCTCGCGCATCAGGATTACTGGTATCGCGCGCACTTCACCGTTCCGCCTGAGGCCGTCGGCAAGAAGCTGACGCTCGTCTTCAACGGCATCAATTACGCCTCCGAGGTGTGGCTCAACGGCGCAAAGCTCGGCACCACCGAGGGCGCCTTCATCCGCGGTCAGTTCGCGATTCAGCCGACCGCGGGCGACAATGTCATCGCGGTGCGCGTCTTGCCGCCACCGCATCCCGGCATCCCGCACGAACAGTCGATCGCCGCCGGCCCCGGCCTCAACGGTGGCCAGCTCGCGATCGACGGGCCGACCTTCATCGCCACTGAAGGCTGGGACTGGATTCCCGGCATCCGCGACCGCGACACCGGCCTGTGGCTTCCGGTCGAGTTGCAGGCGCACGGCGCGGTGAAAATCGGCGACCCCCACGTCGTCACCGATCTCCCGCTGCCCGATACCGACAGTGCCGACATCACCATCGCCGTTCCCCTCGACAATCAAGACGCCGCGCCGCAGCAGGTCACCGTCCGCGCCGCCTTCGACGGCATAACCGTCGAAAAGACCGTCACCGCCGCGCCGGGCGCGAGCATTGTTACGCTCGCGCCCAAGGAGTTCGCCCAACTCCACGTCCTCCACCCGAAATTGTGGTGGCCCAACGGCTATGGCGACCCCGCGCTCCATGACCTGACGCTCACCGCCTCGACCGGCGGCGCGGTCTCCGACACCAAAAACCTGCGCTTCGGCATCCGTGAGGTCAGCTACGATCTTTCCTTGTTCGATTCAAAGGGCCGTCTGCGCCGCGTCACCGTGCAGCCGACCAACGGCTGGCTGCGTGGCGAGACGCTGATCGACGTCCGCCACGAGGCGATCAAGCAGACCCCGAACGGCTGGGTCGAATCGCTCACCCCCGCCGGCGAAATCTCCCCCGCCGTCACCGAGGCGCGCGATCCCGCGCTGCCCGAGCCGCACCTCGTCCTGCGCGTCAACGGCGTCAGGATCGCCGTCCGCGGCGGCTCGTGGGGCATGGACGACGCGATGAAGCAGTCGAGCCGCGCCCGCCTCGCCCCCTATTTCCGCCTCCAGCGCGAGGCGCACATGAACGTCATCCGCAACTGGATGGGCAACAACGACGAGGAGCAATTCTTCGAGCTCGCCGACGAAAACGGCATGATGGTGTTCAATGACTTCTGGCAATCGACCCAGGATTCGCAGATCGAGCCCGAAGACCCGCAGCTGTTCCTCGCCAACGCCCGCGATGTCATCAGCCGCTACCGCAACCACCCCTCGATCGTCCTGTGGTTCGGCCGCAATGAGGGCGTCCCTTATCCGACGCTCAACGAGGGCCTCGACCGGCTGGTCACCGAGCTCGACGGCACCCGCTGGTACACCGGCAGCTCGAACCGCATCGAGCTGCAAGGCTCCGGGCCCTACGACTACCGCCCGCCCGCCGACTATTTCACCAAACTCGCCACCGGCTTCTCAGTCGAGGTCGGCACGCCGTCGCTGTCGACGCTCGAATCGCTCGAAGCGTGGATCCCCAAGGAAGACCGCTGGCCGCTTTCGGACACGATCGCCTATCACGACTGGCATTTCGGCGGGAACGGCGACACCAAATCGTTCATGGCCGCGCTCGACACGATGTTCGGCGCCGGCACCAGCCTCGCCGATTTCGAGCGCAAGGCGCAGATGATGAACCTCGAGACGCACAAGGCGATCTACGAGGGTTTCCTCGCGCACCTGTGGACCAGGAACAGCGGCCGCCTGCTGTGGATGTCGCACCCCGCCTGGCCGTCCAACGCGTGGCAGCTCTACAGCTGGGATTACGACACCTCGGCGGCCTATTACGGCGCCAAGGAGGCCAACCGCCCGCTCCACGTCCAGCTCGACCTCGACGACAATGCGCTGGCGCTCGTCAACACCACGCGCGCCGATCAGAAGGGGCTGACCGTCCGCACCCACGTCACCGGCCTCGACGGCGCGACCCTGTTCGCGCGCATCGACCGCGCCGACGCCCTCGCCAATCGCACCACCAGGCTGCCGATCGTCCCGCTCGCCCCGATCCTCGCTACATCGGGCATGGCGCTGGTCGAGCTGACGCTGACCGACGCTTCGGGAACCGAGCTCGACCGCAATGTCTATTGGCGCGGCCGGGACACCGCCGCCTATCGCGCGCTCGATAGCCTCGCGACCGTCCCCCTCACGCTCACCGCCGAAGCGCCGGTGCGCGATGGCGACGACATGCTGATCCGCGCCACCCTCGCCAACACCAGAGAAACCCCCGCGCTCGAAGCCAAGCTCACTTTGCTCGACGCCGAGGGCAAGCGCATCCTGCCGGCCTATTACAGCGAGAATTACGTCTCGCTCCTCCCCGGCGAGCGCCGCACCATCGCCATCCGCTGGCCCGCCGCCAATGCGGTGACCGCCGCCACGCTCGCGCTGCGCGGCTGGAACGTCGCCCAGCAGAGCCTCACCCCCGGCGGCTGACCCCGCTTGCCCTCGACCACCATTCATTTTCGGATTCGACACGATCAATGACCTCTTCCGTATCCCGTACCGCGTCACAGCCTTTCGCCGGCATCGAGCTCGGCGGCACCAAATGCGTCGCCATCCTCGCCCACGGCCCCGACGCGATCCTCGATCGTCGCACCGTGCCCACCACGCGCCCCGACGAAACGCTGCCCGCGCTCTCGAGCGTGCTCGAGGAATGGCGGGCCGGTCCCGGCTTCGCCGCGCTCGGCATCGCCTCGTTCGGCCCGCTCGACCTTGATCCGCGCTCGCCCAAGCACGGCTGCATCCGCGCTACCAACAAGCCCGGCTGGCCCGATGCCGACGTGTTGGGCCGCCTCTCGGCACCGTTCGAGGCGCCGACCGGCTTCGACACCGACGTCAACGGCGCCGCGCTTGCGGAGATGCGCTGGGGCGCGGGCCGCGGGCTCGACGACTTTGCCTATGTCACGGTCGGCACCGGCGTCGGCGTCGGCCTCGTCGTCCATGGCCGCCCGACGCGCGGCATCGGCCATAGCGAGATCGGCCATCTGCGCGTGCCGCGCCTCGCCGGCGATGTGTTCGAAAGCGTCTGCCGCTTTCATGGCGATTGCGTCGAAGGGCTCGCCTCGGGCACCGCCTTGAAGGCGCGGCTGGGCGACCGCGCGGTTGCCGAGGTTCCCGCCGACGATCCCGTCTGGGCGCCGATCGTCGATGCGCTTGCGGCAATGTGCCATGCCCTGGTCTGCACCACGGGTCCGCTCAGGATCGCGATGGGCGGCGGCGTCATCACCGCGCAGCCCCAGCTCATCCCCGCGATCAATCGAGCGCTGAAGAAGAGCCTCGCGGGTTACATGGCATTGCCCGAGGAGGATTATGTCGTCGCGCCGAAGCTCGGCGGCCTGGCCGGGCCGCTCGGCGCGATCGCCGTTGCCGCGGCGGCGGCGGAAGGCGAAGGCGTCGCGCGACTGGCGGCGGAGTAGAAGCATCTACCTCCGTTCGCCCTGAGCTTGTCGAAGGGCGTGTCACCACAAACGGCTGCGCTGGCGGTCAGACGCCCTTCGACAGGCTCAGGGCGAACGGCGAAAGCAGATGGCGCGAAAGCCTCAGCTCGCCTCGCCCGATGCCCCCGACGAGATGTCGGGCAGCGCGCCCTGGTCGACCCCGTCGGCCGCGCCGCCCGCGAGGATGAAGCGCCGGTCGCAATAGCCGCAATCGACATAGCCGTGCTCGTCGATCTCGAGGAACACGCGCGGATGGCCGAGCGCGGCGGGCAGGCCGTTGCCGGTGCCGTCGCAAGCGATGCGGCGGGTGGTGACTCGAAGCGTTTCGGGCGGCGGGATCATGGCGAAGCCGATAGCAAGGCGCGAAGCGGGGAGCAATCGCCAAGCTCCCCCGTCATGCCAGCGAAGGCTGGCATCTTTCTAGTCGAAGAGACCCCAGCCTTCGCTGGGGTGACGAGCCTACGCTGGGTTACGATTTTGGCCGCGAGGGTTGGCGGAATCGCGGCGTCGCCCTAGATGCTTCCTGCATGACCGACGCCGCGATCGCCATCGACTCTCTCAGCAAGACCTATCAGGGCGGCAAACAAGCGCTCAGCGACGTCTCGTTCGAGGTGCCGCGCGGCTCGATCTTCGGCCTGCTCGGCCCCAATGGCGCGGGCAAGTCGACGCTCATCAACATCCTTGCCGGGCTCGTCAACAAGAGCAGCGGCCGCGCGTCGATCTGGGGCTTCGACATTGACGAGCATCCCAGGAACGCCAAGGTCTCGATCGGCATCGTCAACCAGGAGATCCTGTTCGACCCGTTCTTCACGCCTTACGAGACGCTCGAAATCCAGGCCGGCCTCTACGGCGTGCCCAAGGTCAGGCGCCGCTCGATGGAGCTGCTCCGCGCCGTCCATCTCGAAGACAAGGCCAGCGCCTATTCGCGCACTTTGTCGGGCGGTATGAAGCGCCGGCTGATGGTCGCCAAGGCGATGGTCCACTCGCCGCCGGTCCTGGTGCTCGATGAGCCCACCGCCGGCGTCGATATCGAGCTTCGCCAGCAGCTCTGGAGCTACGTTCGCAGCTTGAACGACGCGGGCGTCACCGTGGTGCTGACAACGCACTATCTCGAAGAGGCCGAGCAGCTGTGCGATCGCATCGCGATCATCAACCATGGCCGCGTCATCGCCAACGAGCCCACCCGCACGCTCGTCGGCATGACGCAGGAAAAGCTGGTCGAAGTGACGGTCGATCGCGACATCGCGACGGCCCCCGCCAACCGCTGCTTCGAGAAGATCGAGGTCAAGGGCACGCGCGTGCTGGCGATCACCTACGCCAAGGACAAGGTCAATGCCGGCGAGGTCCTCGCCGCAGTGCAGGGCGACGGCTACGGCATCGTCGACGTCTCGACCCGCGAAGCCGATCTCGAAGACGTTTTCCTGAGCCTCACCCGCGCCGCCAACGGCTGACAGCGGCATGAGGGCCTGACGAGGAACGGACGATGGTCGACATGCGCGTTGTATTCGATTTCGATCTGACCTTCGCCAACGGCGGCGGCCTGCAGGGGCAAGGTTTTCGCCTCGATCTCGACGGCGAGGCGATCGAGGACGACGCGCTGGCAGCGTTCATCATCCGCGACCTCCGGCTGCTCATGGTCGATCGCGTGACCATCCTCAACAAGCGGATCATCGAGGAGCCGCACAAGCGCGCGGCCTCGGCCGCCGGTGGACAGGCCCGGGCGAAGCTCATCGATCTCAGCCATGTGATCGAGGACGGCATGGTCACCTACAAGGGACTGCCCGCGCCGATCCTGTGCGATCATTTGTCGCGCATCGCTTCGCGCGCTTCCTATGCGCCGGGCACCGAGTTTCAGATCGGCCGGATCGAGATGGTCGGTAACACCGGCACCTATCTCGACACGCCCTATCATCGCTTCGCCGACGGCTATGATCTCGCGCGCTTGCCGCTCGAGAGCGCGGCCGACCTTCCCGGCGTCGTCATCCGAGTCACCGGCGCGGCTGGGCGCGCGATCGACTGGCCGATGCTCGCCGCGGTCGAGGTCAGGGATCGCGCGGTGCTGATCGAGACGGGCTGGTCGCGGCACTGGCGCACCGACGCCTACTTCGAAGGCCACCCCTTTCTGACCGAAAAGGCCGCGATGTGGCTGCGCGACAAGGGCGCGCGGTTGGTCGGGGTGGATTCGCTCAACATCGACGACACCGCCGATCTCAGGCGGCCGGTCCACACCGTCCTGCTCGAAGCGGGCATCCCGATCGTCGAGCATCTGACCAACCTCTCGAGTTTGCCCGCGGAGGGCTTCCGCTTCTGTGCCGCGCCGCCGAAGGTCGCCGAGATGGGCACCTTCCCGGTCCGCGCCCACGCGATCGTCGATTGACGGCGCGGCTCGCTCAGTGGCTCGCCGCCGCCGAGGTCGTCAGCCGATCGTAGAATAGCTGCTGGCGGAGCAGCGCGGCGCGCGCGTCAAGCTCGCTCGCCTCGCCCGCCGAAACGCCGTCGGCCGCGTAGCGGTCGCCCATCGAGTCGATCAGCGCGGCCTGACGGCGCAGACGGTGCGCCTCGGCACGCGTCAACTGGCCGTTTTTGCGCCCGGATCGGATCGAGCGCTCGATCCGGTCGGTCTGGCGATGGATATCGATGCCTTGCGACGGCGGCGCGGCGTGGGGTTCGCTATTGATGCCCGTCCAGCTCTGCGCCGTCGCCTGGCCGCCGACGGCGGCCGTGCCAAGGATTACCAACGCCAGGACGCGCATAGCCGTCTCTCCTGTTGAACGAGGATAATCCTGCGGCACGCAAGGATCGTCGTCGATCGCTTGCTGCTAGGCGGTTTCCCGCTGGCGCATCGCCGGCGTCCGCACCGCATCGACGCTCCACGGTCCAGGCCCCGCCGCGGCCAGATAAAGAAACAGGAAGCAGAACAGGATCGCCGCGTCGCCGCCGTTGATTCCCGGCCAGAAGCTCTGCGGGAAATGCGCGATGAAATAGCCGACCGCCATTTCGCCCGCGAGAATGAACGCCACCGGCCGCGCGAACAACCCGAGCGCGAGCAACCCGCCGCCGACCACTTCGAGCCATGCCGCGATGACCAGCATCGTCGGCAGCGGATCGGGCACGCCTGGCTGGGCTGCGGGAAAATGGAGCAGCTTCATCAGCCCATGCTCCATGAACAATAGCGCAGCGACGATCCGCAGCACGCTCAGCAAGCGAGGCGCCCAGGGGTCGATTCGATCCATTTCACCCTCCCGCGATCAAAGAAACCGAGCGGCATTCTGCGCCGCTTCGGTTCGGCAGGCAATCGTGCACCGGCTCTACCAATGTTGGATTTGTGCTGTCATAGGAGCCGGATGAGCGAGCGGGCCCTTTTGCGACGTGAACCGGGGGGCGTGCGCGCCTTGTCAGCGTTCGCCGAATCGGTGATCTGGCGTGACCTTTGTGACCTTTCACCGCGTCGACGCCGCGGAGGGGAGTGTGCATGAGCAGCGCGCGCCAGTCTGACGTCCTCATCATCGGCTCGGGCGCCGCCGGGCTCACCGCGGCACTCAACCTCGCCGATCGCTTCAAGGTCACCGTGCTCGCCAAGGGGCAGCTCAACGAAGGCTCGACCGCGCACGCGCAGGGCGGGATCGCCGCGGTGCTCGAGCCCGGAGACACGTTCGAAAGCCATATCGAGGACACGATGATCGCCGGCGCGGGGCTCAACGACCGCGCGGTCGTCGAGTTCGTCGTCGAAAACGCGCCGCGCGCGATCGCGCGGCTGGTCGAACTCGGCGTACCGTTCAACACCGAGGGCGACGGCCTGCACCTCACCCGCGAGGGCGGCCACAGCCACCGCCGCATCGTCCATGTCAATGATGCGACCGGCTGGGCGGTGCAGGAGGCGCTGCAGCACGCCGCCGAGGCGCATCCCAACATCACTCTCGTCCCCGACCGAGTGGCGATCGATCTCGCCACCAGCCGGCACGAGGAGCGCTATTCGGGTGCGGGCAATGTCTGGGGCGTCTATGCCGTCAATCGCGCGACGGGCCATGTCGAATTGTTCACCGCCAACGCGACGATCCTGGCGACCGGCGGCGCGGGTCGCACCTATCTCTTCTCGACCGCGCCCAAGGGCGCGACGGGTGACGGCATCGCGATGGCATGGCGCGCGGGCTGCCGCATCTCCAACATGGAGATGATGCAGTTCCACCCAACCTGTCTCTACAACACCGAGGTCAAGAACTTCCTGATCACCGAGGCCGTGCGCGGCGAGGGCGGGCAATTGAAGCTGCCGACCAACGGTCACCGCTTCATGCCCGATTTCGATCCCCGCGCCGAGCTCGCCCCGCGCGATATCGTGGCCCGCGCGATCGATCATGAGATCAAGCGCCTCGGCCTCGATTACGTCCATCTCGACATTTCCGCCCGCGGGCCCGATTTCGTGAAGGCGCACTTCCCGACGATCTACGAGAAGCTGCTCGGCCTCGGCATCGACATGACGCGCGAGCCGATCCCCGTCGTCCCCGCGCAGCATTACACTTGCGGCGGGGTGATGATCGATCGCGACGGCCGCACCGATCTGCCGCACCTCTACGCCGCGGGCGAGGTGACGCAATCGGGCCTCCACGGCGCCAACCGTCTCGCCTCCAATTCCTTGCTCGAATGCTTCGTGTTCGGCGAGGCGGTCGCGCGCCACATCACCGATCACTGGGCCGATCTCGCGCCACCGCCGCCGATCCGGCCCTGGGACGAAAGCCGAGTCACGCATTCGGACGAGGAAGTCGTCATCAAGCAGAACTGGACCGAAATCCGGCGCTTCATGTGGAATTATGTCGGCATCGTGCGCACCACCAAGCGGCTCGAGCGCGCCGCGCACCGCATCAAGCTGCTGACCGACGAGGTCGCCGATTATTACGGCCATTTCCGAGTCACGCCCGACCTCATCGAGCTCAGGAACCTGCTCCAGACCGCCGATCTGATCGTCCGCTCCGCACTCCACCGCCACGAAAGCCGCGGCCTGCACTACACGCTCGATTATCCCGAGACGCTGCCGATAGCGGTCGACACGATATTGGTGCCGTAGAACCGCTTCTGACGGCGTGGCTCATATCTCACCGTTCGCCCTGAGCCTGTCGAAGGGCGGCCCTCCACGAACCGAACGCATGCGGCAAGCGCCCTTCGACAGGCTCAGGGCGAACGGACTGACTTGGCTTCAGGCGCGCACCACGAGATAGTTCATCCGCGCCGCCGCGATCGGCCGCTCGCGCTCGTCCTGCCACGCGATCGCCTCGACATTGGCGACCCGCGTGCCGAGCCGAGTGACGATCCCCTGCGCTCGCGTCGGCTTCTCGCGCCCGCCGCGCATGTAATCGACCGTGACGTTGATCGGCTTGATCCGTCCGCCGCCCTCGGCCTCGAGCGCGTGCTGCAAGGCGACGATCGCCGCCATTTCGAGCAAGCCCCCGATCGCGCCGCCGTGCAGGAAGCCGGGCCGCCCCACCACGTCGTTCGAAAAGGGCATGACGAGCAGCGGCGCACCGTCCTCGCCCGGCTCAACGCTCAGCCCGAGCAGTTCGGCATAAGGCGGCAGCGTCACGCCTGGTCTCCCAGGAACATGTACGTTCCCGCGACATGCGCCAGCGGATCGGCGGGATCGCCGTCATGCGCCTGGCCGCGGATGAAGGCGATCGCGCGCGTGATCCGATAGCATTCGCCGCGCCCGATCACCGTCCTGCCCGGCGTCGCGGGACGCAGATAATCGATCCTGAGGTCGAGCGTCGCTTGCGCGCGGAATTGCCCCAGCCGCGTCCAGATCGCCATGCTGGTCGCCATATCCATCATCGTCAGGATCGGGCCCGAGGCGATCACCCCGCTCGCCGGGTCACCGATTTGCGCGGGATCATAGGGCAAAGCGAGCTCGACCCAGTCGGCGCCATGGGCGTGATAGCTGAGGCCAAGCTTGCTGCCGTGCCCGCCGGTGCCGCGCCGCGCGAAGCGCTCGGGATCGAACGGCGGAAAGGCGGGTTCGGTCATGCCCCCGGCCCTACACGGCCGGGCGACCGACGCAAGGGGCAGCGTCGCGCGGACGGGCGTTCGCCGCACTGTGCTGCAAGCTTTGGTTTGGCCTCTAGGAATGTTGGAAAATCCGTGTCACGCTGCGGGAATGGCGATCTCCCCTTTCCTTTACGCTCATGGGTGCGACCGTCGCCTTCGCCCCGTTGCGGAAAACGGCGCAACGCTGTCCACTTTCTCCACTTCGTAAGACGATATCGTTGATTGTTAGTCATTATTTGCTCAACCGAGCGGTTTACCGAGTTGGACGGCCAACGGTCCGTCGCGCGACCTGAATTGGAGCCGCCGCATTGGCTGACACCGAGAATTTCGAAGATCGCGTGACGATCACCGTCGCCGGGCAAATCGCCGACGTGCGGCTGATCCGCGCGGACAAGATGAACGCGATCGATCCGGCGATGTTCGTCGCGATCGGCGCGGCGATCGATTGGCTGGGGGCCCGCCGCGAGGTGCGCTGCGTCGTGCTGTCGGGCGAGGGCCGCGCTTTCTGCGCCGGGCTCGACATGGCGAGCATGGCCACAGGCGGCTCGGGCCTGTCGAGCCGCGAGCGCAACGATCAGGGCGCGATCCTGCCGCAGCACGTTTCCTGGGGCTGGCGCAACTTGCCGATGCCGGTGATCGCCGCTGTGCATGGCGTCGCGTTCGGCGGCGGCTTTCAGATCATGTCGGGCGCCGACACTCGCATCGCCGCGCCCGGCACGCGCTTCGCCATCCGAGAGACGCATTGGGGGCTCGTCCCCGACATGGCCGGCTTTCCCTTGTGGCGGACGCTGGTGCGAGACGACGTGCTGCGCGAGCTCGTCTATACCGCACGCGAGTTTGACGCCGCCGAGGCGCTCGCCCACGGCTTCGTCACCCGGATTGCGGACGACCCGCACGCCGAGGCGCTGGCGCTCGCGCGCGTCATCGCCGGTCGCAGCCCCCACGCGATCCGCGGCGCCAAGCGCTTGCTCAACATGGCGCACGACGCCGAACCGCGCGCGCTGCTCACCGCCGAGACAGAGGAGCAGGTGAAGGTGATCGGCCGGCCCAACATGATGGAGGCGGTCGCCGCCAACATGGCGAAGCGGGCGCCCGTGTTCGAGGATTGACAGCGCCGCGAATTTCGTTCCCTATACGTTCCGATCCCGAATCGCAGGAGAAACGTCATGGCCGCCGACCTCGTCTTCTACACCAATCCCGCCTCGCGCGGCCGGATCGTCCGCTGGATGCTCGAGGAGGTCGGGTGCGCCTATGACACCGAGGTCGTCGAATATGCCTCGACGATGAAGGCCGAGTCCTATCTGGCGATCAACCCGATGGGCAAGGTGCCGGCGATCGTCCACTTGGGGACCGTCGTCACCGAATGCGCGGCGATCTGCGCCTATCTCGCCGATGCCTTTCCCGAGGCCGGGCTCGCGCCGCCGCTCGACGACCGCGCCGATTATTATCGATGGCTGTTCTTCGCCGCGGGGCCGGTCGAGCAGGCGGTGACCAACAAGGCTGCGGGCTTCGAGCCGATGCCCGAGCGCGGGCGCATGTTCGGCTACGGCAATTTCGATCTTGCCATCGACGTGCTCGAACGCGCGGTCAAGGCGCACCCCTATATCGCCGGCGACCACTTCACCGCCGCCGACGTCTATGTCGGCTCGCAAGTGGCATGGGGGCTGCAGTTCGGCACCTTGCCGAAGCGCGACGCCTTCACGGCCTATGCCGAAAAGCTGACCTCGCGCGAGGCGGCGAAACGCGCCGCCGCCAAGGACGACGCGCTGATGCCTGCACCCAGCGCTGCCTGAGTGCGGAGACCGTTGGCGCGTCAGCCGGCGACGGCGCGCTCGAGCCCGCGCAGATCGCGCCCGCGAGTCTCGCGGCCGAAGCGGGCGAGCAGCACCAGGCCGACCGCCATCGGCGCGAGGATCAGCAGCGCCGCGCTGCCCAGCGACGGCTCCAACGCGAGAATGCCGAGCAACTGCGCGGCGAGCCCGCCCGCCTTGCTGCACGCCGCCACCCAGCCCGTCGCGCGCGCCCGAACGCCGAGCGGGAAGCTCTCGGCGGCGTAAGGCAGCAAGGTGGCGATGATGCCGTTGACGCCGAGGATGAGCAGCGCCACCGGCAGCACCGGGCTGCCGTCGCCCGCCGCCAGCCGCATGACACCGACAAGGCCGGCGATCGTCACTGCGATCGACGCGCCCAACGTCCATTTGGTGCTCCACCGGCTGTAGAGGAAGGCGGCGACGAACACCGTCGGCAGCGCGAGCAGCGCCGATTCGGCGAGCAGCTTGCTCGCCACCGCGACCGAGTAGCCGCGCTCGACCAGATCGCCGGGCAGCCACAAGAGCAGCCCGAAATTGACCAGCCCCCAGGCGAGCGCGGCAATGCTCAACGCCACCGTCTTGCCGATCAGCGCGGCGCCGGCGAGCGGAGTCGCGCCGATCGCCGCGGCGGGCGCAGCGGGTTGGCGGCGCGCGCGCCCGCCGAAGCGGTGCAACACCGCCTCGGCCTCGGCGCGACGGCCGCGGGCGAACAGGAACGCGGCCGATTCGGGAATGAAGCCGCCCAGAAAGATGAGCAGCAGCCCGGTCGGCAGGTTCAACAGCCACAGAATGCGCCAGCCGAAGATCGGCTGGAGCAGTGCCGAAGCGCCGCTCGCCGCCACATAGCCGCCGACTGCGCCCAGCCCGCCGACCAGCACCAGCGCCCAGCCGCGGTGGCGGCTCGGCATCGTCTCGGCGAGCAGCGCAAAGGTGACGGGCAGCATGCCGCCGGCGGCGGCGCCCATCATGAAGCACATGCCGACATTCCACGCGAGGCTAGGCATCGCGCCGCAGATCGACGTGCCGACATACATCACGGCGGAGAGCAGGATCGACGCCTTGCGCCCGTAGATATCGGCGAGCACGCCCCACACGACCGAGCCGACCACCGTGCCGGTCAGCGCCGAGAAGGGCACCAACGAGGCGGTGGCGTGGCTGACGCGATATTCGCCGATCATGCCGTTCATCGTGAAGCCGAGTGCCGCGGGCTTCATCACGTCGACGATCAGCGCAATCACCAGCACCAGCATCAAGCGCCAGTGGAACGCGCCCAGCGCGGCATCCTCGGGCGCGGTGACGATCATGTCGCGCGGCGCCATCCGCCGCTCGGCGATCCGCGCGGGCAGCAACCCGTAAGCGGCGACGGCGACCCCGCCGACGATCAGGAACATGCCCAATTCCATGCCCCAACCCATCGGCATGCCGGCCATGTGATAGCCCATCGTGCGTGAGGCGAGGAACATCGGCAGATGGAGCACGACCCCGCCCGTCACCGCGACGCAGCCGAGCACGAAGGCCCAGAGCGCCTGGCGATCGGACAGAGTGGCGGTCACAGCGCCTCGATCAGGTCGGCGAGCATCGGCTTCAGCCGCCGCAATTCGGCGCGATGGCTGCCCGCGAGCGACGCGAGCAGCGCCCGCGCTGCCTCGGTGGCGCGCACGCGGACCTGCCGGCGGTCCCCCTCGTCACGGACGCGCTCGACCAGGCCGGCTTCGGCGAGCCGGTCGACCAGCCCGGTCGCACTGTGCGGACGAACCATCATGCGATCGGCCAATTCGCCGATCAGCACGCCCTGCTCGGGCCCGGCACGAATCGCCAGAAGCGCCTGGTGATGCCGCGGCGTCAGCCCCGCCTCGCGCGCCGCCGCCTCGCTGAACTTGAGGAAACGGCGCAATTCGTGGCGAAACTGCGCCAGCCGGCGGTAATCCTCGTCGCGCACATCGCTCTGGTCCATCGCGCCGCTATAGCCGCGGCGCGGCGGTTGATCTATCTCCGAACACGATATAACGCGCGGGCGACTTCCCAGGAGCGACCCATGCCGACCAATCCCCCCGCGGTGCACGCGCCGCGGCTTGCCGATCATAGCGCCGACCGCCGTATGCTGCTGACCGCCGCGATGGCGGTGGTGATCGGCTTCGGCGGGGTCGCCGCGGCGTGGGCGCTGCTGCGGCTGATCGCGATCGTCATCAACCTCGCCTGGTTCGGCCGGCTGTCGGCAACGCCCGCCAATATCGCCGACGCGGCCCCCGGCGTGCTGACCATCGTCGTGCCGGTGGTCGGCAGCCTGATCGTCGGGCTGATGGCGCGCTTCGGATCGGACAAGATCCGCGGCCACGGCATTCCCGAAGCGCTCGAGGCGATCCTGTTCGGCGAGAGCAAGCTGTCGCCCAAGGTCGCGCTGCTGAAGCCGATCTCGTCGGCGATCTCGATCGGCTCGGGCGGACCGTTCGGCGCCGAAGGCCCGATCATCATGACCGGCGGCGCGATCGGATCGCTGTTCGCGCAGCGCTTCCGCCTCACCGCTGCCGAGCGCAAGACGTTGCTCGTCGCCGGCGCCGCGGCGGGCATGACCGGCATTTTCGGCACGCCGGTCGCCGCGATCCTGCTGGCGATCGAAGTGATGCTGTTCGAATGGAAGCCGCGCAGCTTCGTTCCCGTCGTCGTCGCGTCCTTGTCGTCGCTCGCGCTACGGCCCTGGCTGGTTGGCAGTGGACCACTGTTCGCGTTCGACGGTGCGTTGCCCAGCGGGATCGACGGGCTGCTGCTCGCCGCAATGCTCGGCGTGGCGTGCGGCGCAGTCGCGGCGATCTTGTCCAACGCGCTCTATCGAATCGAGGACGGCTTCCACCGGTTGCCGGTGCACTGGATGTGGTGGCCCGCGATCGGCGCGGTGGTGGTCGGCATCGGCGGCCTGATCGAGCCGCGCGTGCTCGGCGCCGGCTACGGCTCGATCCAGGACCTGCTCGACGGCAGCCTTGCCTTGAAGGCGATGCTGCTGCTCTTCGCGGTGAAAACGGTCGTGTGGCTGACCGCGCTCGGCTCGGGCACCTCGGGGGGCATTCTCGCGCCGTTGCTCATCATCGGCGGTTCGCTCGGCGGCGTCGCCGGCTGCTGGCTGCCCGGCGGCCCCGGCCCTTGGGCGCTGCTCGGGATGGCGGCGGTGATGAGCGCGGCGATGCGCGCGCCGCTCACCGCATCGATCTTCGCGGTCGAGCTGACCGGGCATTTCGACGCTCTGCCGGCCGCGGTCGCCGCCGCGGTCGCCTCCTATGCGCTCGCGGTGCTGGTGCTGCGCCGCTCGATCCTGACCGAGAAGATTTCGCGCCGCGGCCGGCACATCCTGCAGGAATACAGCGTCGATCCGCTCGCGCTGGTGCAGGCCGGGCAGATCATGACGCGCGATCCCGAGACGCTGCCCGCCGACATGCCGGTTCCCGAAGCGATCGCCTTCTTCCAGAACGCGCCCCACCGCACCTATCCCGTGGTCGACGCCCAGCATCGGCCGATCGGCGTGATGAACCGCGCCGACGCGCTACGCTGGGGCCAAAGCGAGCCGACTCCGCAAGCGACGCTGCACGAGCGGCTGTCCGACGCCTCGCTGCCGCTGGTGCGGCCCGACACGCCGGCGACCGACGTCGCCAATCTGATGATCGCCGAGGAACTCGGCCGCGTCTGCGTGGTCGATCCGGCGAGCGGCCGGCTGATCGGTCTGATAGCGCGCCGCAACCTGCTCGCCGCGCGCGCGACCAGCTTGAGCGGCGAGCGGCTGACGGGGTAATTGCCAAAAATTCCGTTCGCCCTGAGCCTGTCGAAGGGCGCCGTGCCGCAGACGGAGCGCTGATGGCTATCGCCCTTCGACAAGCTCAGGGCGAACGGGCAAAGAGGCTAGGCCGCGTTGTCGATGCCAAGTTCGCCGAGCTTGCGATAGAGCGTCGAGCGGCCGATCCCCAGGCGCCGCGCGACTTCGGTCATGCGGCCGCGATAATGGCCGATGGCGAGACGGATGACATCGGCCTCGATCGCCTCGAGCTGGCGCAGATTGCCGTCCGATTCGAACAAGGTGACGCCGCTGCCGGCGAGCACATTGCGCGCCTCGCCGCGATCGCTCAGCTTGCCTTCGAGCGCGGCGATCTGCGGGAAGTCCTCGCGGGTCAGCGCTGCCGCCTCGCACAGCACCGCGGCGCGGAACAGCGCGTTCTGGAGCTGGCGGACATTGCCCGGCCAATCGTAGCCGGCGAGGAGCTGCAACGCGTCATCGGTGATCCCGATCGGGCGCAGGCCGGGCTGCTTGGCGATTCGCGCGAGCAGGTGGCGGGCGAGCGCGGGAATATCGCCGGTGCGCTCGCGCAAGGGCGGGATCGTCACCTGGACGACGTTGAGCCGGTAATAGAGGTCCTCGCGGAAACGCCCCGCTTCCACTTCGTCGAGCAGTTTCTTGTTGGTCGCCGCGATGACTCGGACGTCGACCTGACTAGCGTGGCGCGCGCCGAGCGCGTGGACTTCGCCCGATTGCAGCATGCGCAGCAGCTTGGCCTGAGCGTCGAGAGGCATTTCGCCGATCTCGTCGAGGAACAAGGTGCCGCCGTCGGCCTCCTGAAAGCGGCCGATCTTGCGTTCGAAGGCGCCAGTGAACGCACCCTTTTCGTGGCCGAACAGCTCGGATTCGATGAGGTTGGTCGGGATCGCGCCGCAATTGACCGCGATCATCGGCTTTCTGGCGCGGGGGCTGGCGGCGTGGATCGCCTCGGCGACGACTTCCTTGCCGACCCCGCTCTCGCCCTCGATCAGCACCGGCACCCGCGCGCGCGCCGCTTTGGCGGCGATGGCGAGCGCGGCGCGGAACATCGGCTCGGAACCGACGATCTCGTCGAAGCCGAGGGCTGCGGGAATCTTCTCGGTGAGCGGCCGCAGCTCGCCCGCCGCCTTGCCGCCGACCGCGGCTTCGAGTGCGGCGAGGAAGCGTTCAGGCGCAAGCGGCTTGACGAGGAAGTCGGTCGCGCCGGCGCGCATCGCATCGACCGCCTGCGCGACTGAGCCGTTGGCGGTCAGCATCAGCACGGGCAGCGCCGGGCGGCGCGTGCGCAGCTCGGCGATCAGGCCGGCGGCGTCGGCATCGGGTGTCCAATGGTCGAGCAGGATCGCATCCAATTGCATGCCGTCCTGCGTGCCGAGCATGGCGATCGCCATCTCGCCGTCGCCGGCGAACACCGAGCGCCAGCCGCCGCGCGCGGCGAGCGCGGAGACGAGGCGCCGCTGCGCCGGTTCGTCGTCGATCAGCATCAGCAGGCGCTGGCCGTTGCGAGTCATGAATGATCCCTCGATTCGTCCCGGTTTGAGACGGAATTTAGGGGAAAGGGGTAAACGCCGGCTTAAACGCGACCGCTTTCATCGGGGCTTGAGCGAAGCAAGGTCGCTGGCTAAGGTCCCGCCCAAACAGGGAGGAAGTGACGAGCATGGCCGAAAACGGCGACATGAAGGCGCACGAGGCGACGTATCGCAACATCACGTCGCTGTTCTTCTGGGGCGCGATCGGCTGCTTCATCATCGCCTTCATCGTCATTTGGCTGATTTCGTGAGCGGCCGCTGAAGTGAAGATCGCGGTTCTCAAGGAAACCGCCCCGGGCGAGAAGCGCGTCGCCGCGACCCCCGAAACCGTCAGGAAATATGCGAGCCTCGGCGCCGAGGTGTCGGTCGAGCGCGGTGCTGGCGCGGCATCGTCGATCGCCGACGGCGATTATGAGGCGGCGGGCGCGAGCCTTGCCGACCGCGCTGGCGCGATCAAGGACGCCGATATCGTGCTCGCCGTGCAGGGGCCGGATCCGGCGAGCCTGTCCGGCCTCAAGCCCGGCGCGTGGCTGGCGGCGATTCTCAACCCGTTCGGCGAGCGGGCACGGGTCGACGCCTATGCAGCGGCGGGGATCGAGGCGCTGGCGATGGAATTCATGCCGCGCATCACGCGCGCACAGTCGATGGACGTGCTGTCTTCGCAATCGAACCTGTCGGGCTACAAGGCGGTGCTCGACGCGGCGGCCGAATATGGCCGCGCCTTCCCGATGATGATGACCGCGGCGGGCACCGTCTCGGCCGCGCGCGTGTTCGTGATGGGGGTGGGCGTCGCCGGACTGCAGGCGATCGCCACGGCACGCCGACTGGGCGCGCAGGTGTCGGCGACCGACGTGCGCTCGGCGACCAAAGAGCAGATCATGAGCCTCGGCGCCAAGCCGGTGTTCGTCGAGGCGGTCGCCGGCATCGAGGGCGAAGGCTCGGGCGGCTATGCCGGCGAGATGAGCGATGAATACAAAAAGGCGCAGGCCGAACTGGTGTCGTCGCACATCGCCAAGCAGGACATCGTCATTACCACCGCTTTGATCCCCGGCAGGCCCGCGCCGCGCCTGATCTCCGACGCGCAGATCGCGACGATGCGCCCCGGCAGCGTGATCGTGGATCTCGCGGTCGAACAGGGCGGCAATGTCGAAGGCTCGGTGGCGGGCGAAGTCGTCGAGAAGCACGGCGTCAAGATCGTCGGCCACGCCAACGTGCCCAGCCGGCTGGCGGCGGATGCCTCGGCGCTTTACGCGCGCAACCTGTTCAACTTCCTCTCCGCCTTCTGGGACAAGGAAGCAAGCAAGCCGGTCCTCGACGAGGAAATCGGCGATGCGGTGCGCCTGACCAAGGACGGCAAGGTCGTGAACGCGAGGCTGCTGCAATGACCGATCCTCCCCGGAACGGGGAGGGGGACCGCGACGCGAAGCGTCGTGGTGGAGGGGCGGCCATTCCAAACGTCCCGCCCGCCGTGGAGCGCGCCCGCAAACTGCGTCGCGAAATGAGCTACCCCGAGGTGCTGCTGTGGCAGCGGTTGCGTGGCTCGCCGATGGGCATCAAGTTCAGGCGGCAGCACCCGTTCGGCCCAGATTACGCGGTCGACTTCTATTGCCCGGCCGCACGTATGGCGGTCGAGGTCGATGGTGAGGTGCATTCGATTTCCGGCGCGCCTGAGCGCGATGCGCGGCGCGACTCTTATCTGCGCTCGCGTGGCATAAAGGTCGTCCGCATTCCGGCGCGTGATATCCTGAGGGATGCCGACTGCGTTGCCGAAGCCATCGTTGCGCTCGCGTCGGCGCCCCTCCACCATCGGCCTCCGGCCGATGGTCCCCCTCCCCGTTCCGGGGAGGATCAAGGGAGAAACTAATGACCTTCATCTCGATCCTGTCGATCTTCGTCCTCGCCGTGTTCGTCGGCTATTACGTAGTCTGGTCGGTGACGCCGGCGCTGCACACGCCGTTGATGGCCGTCACCAACGCGATCTCCTCGGTGATCATCGTCGGGGCGCTGATCGCCTCCGCCGCCGCCGGGAGCGCGACCTCGAAATGGCTCGGACTGGTCGCGGTGGCGCTGGCCAGCGTCAACATCTTCGGCGGCTTCGCGGTCACTCAGCGGATGCTGGCGATGTACAAGAAGAAGGAGCGGCCGGCGGCGAAATAGCCTCGTCACCCCAGCGAAGGCTGGGGTCGGGTGCGGCAGGCGGAACGGCCATACAGGGAGATGCCAGCCTGCGCTGGCATGACGAGCGGGAAAGTCGATGGAACACGCGAGCACGGTGAATCCCTGGGTGGCGTTAGCCTATCTGATCGCGGGCGTGTGCTTCATCCTCGCGCTGCGCGGCCTGTCTTCCCCCGAGAGCAGCCGGAGCGGCAACCGCCTCGGCATGATCGGCATGGGCGTAGCGATCGTCACCACGCTCATCACTCACTCGCTCGGGCTCAACATCGCCGCCGGCATGCATTCGATGACCGCGGGGATGAGCATCGACATCGGATCACTCGCCGAGATTTTCGGCGCCATTGCGATCGGCGCCATCGTCGGCGTCACCATCGCGCGGCGCATCGCGATGACGGCGATGCCGCAGCTCGTCGCGGCGTTCCATTCGCTGATCGGCTTGGCGGCGGTGCTGGTCGGATGCGCGGCGTATCTCAACCCGGCGGCGTTCGGCATCGCCGATGCCGCCGGCCATGTGCTCACCGTTAGCCGGATCGAGATGGGGCTCGGCGTCGCGATCGGCGCGATCACCTTTTCGGGCTCGGTGATCGCGTTTTCCAAATTGAACGGCAACATGTCGGGCAAGCCGATCCTGCTGCCCGCGCGTCATGTCATCAACCTGCTCGTGCTCGTCGCCATCCTTGTGCTGATCGCCTACTTCACGGCCGCGACCGACGCTGCGACAATATTCGTGCCAATCGTGGTGCTGTCGTTCGCGATCGGCTTCCTGCTCATCATTCCGATCGGCGGCGCGGACATGCCGGTCGTGATCTCGATGCTCAACAGCTATTCGGGCTGGGCGGCGGCGGCGATGGGCTTCACGCTGCACAACACCGCGATGATCATCACCGGCGCGCTGGTCGGCAGCTCGGGCGCGATCCTCAGCTACATCATGTGCCGGGCGATGAACCGCAGCTTCGTCAGCGTCATCGCCGGCGGCTTCGGCGCCGTCGCCGATGCGGGCGGCGCCGATAAGATCGACCGGCCGTGGAAGCGCGGCTCGGCCGAGGACGCCGCCTTCCTGATGAGCCAGGCCGAGCAAGTCATCATCGTCCCCGGCTACGGCATGGCGGTCGCCCAGGCGCAGCATGCGCTCCGCGAAATGGCCGACAAGCTCAAGGCCGAGGGCGTCCGCATCAAATACGCGATCCATCCGGTCGCCGGACGCATGCCCGGCCATATGAACGTGCTGCTCGCCGAAGCCAACGTGCCCTATGACGAGGTGTTCGAGCTGGAGGACATCAACTCGGAGTTCGCGCAGACCGATGTCGCCTTCGTGATCGGCGCCAACGACGTCACCAATCCCGCGGCGAAGACCGACAAGTCCTCGCCGATCTACGGCATGCCGGTGCTCGACGTGGAGAAGGCCAAGACCGTTCTGTTCGTCAAACGCTCGATGGGCGGGGTCGGCTATGCCGGCGTCGACAACGACGTCTTCTATCGCGACAACACGATGATGCTTCTCGCCGATGCCAAGAAGATGTGCGAGGAGATTGTCAAAGCGCTCGATTGAGCGGGCTTCGGGGGAAGCTGCCGATCGGGAAACAGGAGGGGGAACATGACGGTAGGATCCTTGCTGCGTGCCGGCTTCGGGCTGATTCGCGCGCAACCCGTCGCTATCGCGATCTGGACCGCGCTCTACCTCGCGGCGGGGCTGATCGGGCTGGCGCTGATGCTGCCGGCGATGACCGCGATGGCGACTGCCATGCCGACTCCCGATGTCGCGGGCGTGCAGTCGGCGATGGCCTGGATGTGGTTGTTCGACCTGCTGCTGTTCGTCGTCATCACGGTGATCTTCGCGGCGATCTTTCGTGCGGTGTTCTGGCCCGAGCAGCGCGGCTTCGCCTATCTGCGCCTCGGCATCGACGAATTCCTGCTGATCGTGCTGATGCTGCTCTTTTTCGTCGTGGCGTTCGTCGCGACCCTTGTGGCGGCACTGCTCGGCGGGATCGTCGTGGGCTTGATCGCCGCGACGGCCGGCTATGGCGCAGCGACATTGCTCGGCGTGGTGCTGGCGATCGCGCTCGGCTGCGTCATGATCTGGCTCGAGGTGAGGCTGTCGCTCGCCTTTCCGCTGACGGTGCTGCGCAAGCGGCTGGCGATCGGCGAAGCCTGGGGGCTGACGCGCGGCCGGTTCTGGACACTGTTCGGCGCCTATCTGGTGAGCGCATTGATCGTCGTGATCGTATCGACGATCATATTCTGGCCGATGATGGCGGGCTATTTCGGCGACATGATGCGCGCCGGCGATGATCCGCAGCGGATGAACCTGGTGATGCAGGCGCAGATGGCGCGGGTGCTGCACCCCGACATCGGCATGATCGTGGCGTGGGTGCTGGGCGGGCTGGTCTATACGATCGGCCTGACGCTGATCGGCGGCATCCAGGCGAGCGCGACGGCGATGCTCGCCGGCGAAACCGCACCCGACATCGCTGCCTGACGAGCCGAGCGGCTCAGCCGTCGCCGACGCGCTCGATATCGGCCCCGACCGCGGAGAGCTTCTCCTCGAGCCGCTCATAGCCGCGGTCGAGGTGATAGACTCGGGCCACCTGCGTCTCGCCCTCGGCAGCGAGGCCGGCCAGGATCAGGCCCATCGAGGCGCGCAGGTCGGTCGCCATTACCGGCGCGCCGACCAGCCTGGCGACGCCGCGCACCACGGCGGTGCGGCCGCGGACCTGGATGTCGGCGCCCATCCGCGCGAGCTCGGGAACGTGCATGTAGCGATTCTCGAAAATCGTTTCGGTCAGCACGCTGGCGCCTGAGGCCTTGCACAGCATCGCCATCAACTGCGCCTGCATGTCGGTGGCGAAGCCCGGATAAGGCGCGGTCGAGAGCGTCAGCGGGCCGAGCCCATTCGACGCTTCGACACGAACGCCATCCTTGCGCTCCTCGATCACCACCCCGGCCTCTGCCAGCGCATCGAGCGTCGCGCGCATGTCGGCGGCGCTGGCCCCGATAAGGTCGAGCGAGCCGCCGGTGATTGCGGCGGCGCAGGCATAGCTCCCCGCCTCGATGCGATCGGCCATGACGCGATAGGTGGCGCCGTGGAGCCTGTCGCGCCCCTCGATCTCGAGTGTCTCGGTGCCGATTCCCGAAATCGACGCGCCCATCGCCACCAGGCAATTGCACAGGTCGACAATCTCGGGTTCGCGCGCCGCATTGTCGATCCGCGTGCCGCCCTTCGCGGTCACCGCCGCCATCAGCGCATTCTCGGTCGCGCCGACCGAGACCACCGGGAACGACACGCGGCCGCCGGCGAGCCGCCCGCCCGGCGCGGTCGCCTTGACGTAGCCCGCGGCGAGCTCGATCTCGGCACCCATTTCCTCGAGCGCCTTCAGGTGGAGATCGATCGGCCGGTTGCCGATCGCGCAGCCGCCGGGGAGCGACACGGTCGCTTCGCCGGCGCGGCCGACCAGCGGGCCGAGCACGAGGATCGAAGCGCGCATCTTGCGAACGATGTCGTAGGGTGCTTCGGTCGCGGTCAGCTTGCCGGTGCGGATCGTCATCACCCGGCCGAAATCCTCGGGCCGCGAGCCTTCGATCTGGGTCGAGGCGCCGAGCTGGTTCAGCAGATGCCCGAAACTGTCGACATCGGCGAGCCGCGGCAGGTTCCTCAGCGTCAGCGGCTCGTCGGTGAGCAGCGCGCACGGCATCAAGGTGAGCGCGGCGTTCTTGGCGCCGGAAATGGGCAGGCGGCCGGCGAGGCGGTTGCCGCCGCGGATCAGAATGCGGTCCATGCTGCGGCTTCTAACCGGTCGGGGACCGCGCGCAAGCTTGCGCATAATGCGTTCGTTCGATTGATCGATTTTAATGCGTGCCGTCGCGCGCCCTGCTTTGACGTGAGCGTCAAAGGGGGTTCCCGCGTGCCGGCAAGCTGCTTCGCTGATCGACTCAGCGACATGATCGAGTTGAGCCCGGCCGAGCGTGCGATGCTCGAGCGGTTGGAGGAGCGCGAGCGCCACCTGAAGCGCGGCGCGATCCTGGTGCGCGAGAACGATCCCGCGACCGAGATGTTCGTGCTGCGTTCGGGCACGATGATGAGCTACGTGCTGCTCGACAATGGCAGCCGCCAGATTCTGCGCTTCCTGTTTCCAGGCGATATTCTGGGCATTTCGGGCCTGGTCTATCGCGACTCGCCCGAAAACATCGCGGCGCTGACCGATTGCACGGTCTGCCCCTTCGAGAAATCGGCGCTGACCCGGTTGATCGTCGATTACCCGCGTCTCGCGGCGCTGATCGTCACCTACAACCAGATCGAGCGGATGACGCTGACCGACCGGCTAGCCGCGCTCGGCCGCACGCCGGCCAAGGCGCGCGTCGCCGCGATCGTGCTCGAGATGCGCAACCGGCGGCGGCTCGCCGACCGCTCGATCGGCGACAGTTTCGCGCTCGGCCTGACTCAGGAAGAGATCGGCGACGCGACCGGGCTCACCTCGGTGCACGTCAACCGCATGTTCCGGCAGTTGGAGGATGAGGGGCTGATCGCGCGCGACAATGGCCGAATCATGATCCTCGACGAGCGCGCGCTGGCGCACACCGCCAATTTTGTCGACCGCCACGCCAATCTCGATCTGAGCTGGCTACCGGGAAAGTAGGTGCAGGGGAGACAGGAAGGTCCCGTTCGTGCTGAACTCGTCGAAGCACGACTGCCTCGCCCTTCGACGAGCTCAGGGCGAACGGAGGAAGATGTCGTCGGGCCAGCCTATGAGCTGTGCTTCAGGCCTTTTCCAGCGTGCATTGCAACGGATGCTGGTTCTGCCGCGCGAAATCGGTAACCTGGCTGACCTTCGTTTCGGCGACTTCGTAGCTGAACACGCCGCACACCCCGACGCCCTTCTGGTGGACGTGGAGCATCACGCGAGTCGCGTCCTCGATCCCCATGCGGAAGAAGCGTTGCAGGCACAGGACGACGAACTCCATCGGCGTGTAATCGTCGTTGAGCATCAGCACGCGATAGGGCGTCGGCGTCTTGGTCCGTGTCAGCGTCTTGGTGGCGAGGCCGGTGCCGGTGCGGCCGTCATCGTCGACATCGTCGTCGCCGGCGTCCGGTCCGGCCGCCCGGGGGAAGGGGGTCAACGTCATGGTGAGACGAAAATATGGCAAGCCTTGCGCCCGGGGCAAGGGGTTGCGAACGCCGGTAACGCTGTTTTTGAAACACCGTTATGCTGAACGGCCAGACAAAAAGAGCGGCCGCTCCCATGAGGAACGGCCGCCCTTTCGCGACAACAGGCCGCGGATCGCCAGTTACGCGGCGACCTTGATCTTTTCGACGGCGACAGCGGCGCGATTCGACAGCGGCTGGGCGACGTCGCCGGCCAGCTTGAGCAGCGCCTCGCTATTCTTCGAGGTCTCGGCGACCAGCGCGTCGAACGCCGAGCGGACATAGTCGCTCTGCAGCTTGAAGAAGTCGGTCGGCGACTTGGCGCCGGCGAACGCCTTCACCGCGGCGGTCGCGTTCTCGAACGACTTGCGGCCGTATTCGGCGGCATCCTGGCCGAACGCCTCGAAGCCCTTGGCGGCAATGGTCGACGATTCGACGACCGCCTCGACATTGCCCTTGGCGAAATCGTTGAATTCCTCGAACGCCTTCGAACCCTTCTCCATTGCGGCCTTGGCGCGATCGTTGAACTCGGCGAACAGCGTCTCGGCCTTGGCGGTAGCCTTCTTCACGGTGTCATTCATGGTCTCGGTGTCCTTGCTTGCGGCGAGGCGCGGGGCCTCGGCGAGGGTGTCGGTCTTGATGTCGGCAGACGCGGCCGGCTGGCGCGCGGCAACGGGCTGGGCGGCCGCCTTGGGCGCCCGGCGAACGGCCGGACGGGCGGTCTTGTTCGGCGTCTTGGCCTGGGGGCTCTTGCTCGCCACGATCGACTCCTCGCTCATTGCTGCATTGCACAATAAGCGAGCCTGAAGTCGATTTCAAGGAAAATTTGTGCGCTGCAACATTTCAATCATGAGGTCGGTCCGGCCTAGCGCTGCCGCACATAGCTCCCCGGCGCATCCTCGATCGCCTCGAGTTTGCTCTGGCCGGGCTGGCGCGCGCCCTTCGCCGGCACTTCTCGGTCATCACGATCGCGAATCCAGCCGATCCAGTCAGGCCACCAGCTGCCCTTGGTCTCGGTTGCGCCGGCGACGAACTCGGCGAGGGTCTCGGCGGGCTTGTCGTTGGTCCAATATTGGTATTTGCCCGCCGCCGGCGGGTTGACCACGCCGGCGATGTGGCCGGAGCCCGCCAGCACGAACTTGATCGGCCCGGCGAAATGCTCGGTGATCTTCCACACGCTCTCGGCGGGCGCGATATGATCCTCGCGCCCCGCCTGGACATAGGTCGGCGTCGTCACCTTGGTGAGGTCGAGCGGCGTCCCCGCCACCGCCAACGCGCCCGGGCGGACCAGCAGATTGTCGCGATAGAGATCGGTCAGATAGCTCAAATGCCAGCGCGCCGGCAGGTTGGTCGTGTCGCCGTTCCAGTGGAGCAGGTCGAACGGCGCGTAATCCTGGCCCAGCAGGTAATTATTGGTGACGTAGTTCCAGATCAGGTCGCGGCCGCGCAGCAGGTTGAAGGTCGCCGCCATGTAGCGCCCGTCGAGAAACCCTTCGGGCGACAGCGCTTCGATGAGCTTCAATTGCTCGTCGTCGACGAACAAAGTGAGGTCGCCTGCTTGCGCGAAATCGACTTGAGCGGTGAAGAAGGTCGCCGACGCGACCTTCTCGGCCTCACCGCGCGCGGCGAGAACCGCCAGTGTCGCGGCGAGCGTCGTCCCGGCGACGCAATAGCCGATCGCGTGGACGCTCTCGACGCCCAGGCCGTCGCGGATCGTGTCGATCGCGTCGATCTGCGCCGTGATGTAATCGTCCCACACGATGTCGCCCATCGTCGCGTCGGCCGACTTCCACGAGACGATGAACACGCTCAGCCCCTGATCGACCGCCCATTTGACGAAGCTCTTCTCGGGCCGAAGATCGAGGATGTAGAAGCGGTTGATCCATGGCGGGAAGATGACCAGCGGCGTCTCGAGCACGGTGTCGGTGGCTGGCGTGTACTGGATCAGCTCATAGAGCGGCGTGCGGTGGACGACCTTGCCCGGCGTCGTCGCGATGTTGCGGCCGATCTCGAACACGCTCGAATCGGTGTGGGTCAATTGCCCCTTGCCCAAATCGGCGAGCATGTTGGCGAGACCCTTGAGCAGGTTTTCGCCGCGAGTCTCGATCGTCTTCTGGATGACCTCGGGGTTGGTCGCGGGGAAATTGGCCGGGCTCATCGCCTCGACGAAGCTCTTCGCGGCGAAGCGAAGCTGCTCCTTCTGCTTGGGCTCCACCCCCTCCAGCGCCGCGACCCCGCGCAGGATATGGTCGGCGATCAGCAGGTAGCTCTGGCGGATCCAGTCGAACACCGGATTGTCGCGCCACTCGGCAGCCTGGAAGCGGCGATCGGGCCTCGCCTCGAAATCGCTCGCGCCGGGGTCGAGGAAACGCTGCCACAGATTCATGCTGTCTGCCCAGAAGGCTTGCGCGCGTTCGATCGTCGCCTGGTCGGTGAAGCCGGGAATGGTCGGGATCGCGCGCGTCTGCTGCAGCGTCTCCAGCCCCGCTTCGAGCATCATCTGCTGGGCGCGGCCCATCACCCAGGTCCAGTGCTGCATCTCCTCGAGCGTGAAGCCCGGCTGGTCTTCGGCCAAACTCATCTCCTCTGGCAAGCGCCCCGACGCCTCCGTATAAACAACGCATGGCCGGGGCGCGATGTCCATGGCCGAAAGGAGTCCGTTCGCGTGTCCGAGGAATTCTACCGCATCCGCCGTTTGCCGCCCTATGTCATCGCCGAAGTGAACGGCATGCGGGCAGCAGCGCGTGCGGCAGGCGAGGACATCATCGATCTCGGCATGGGCAACCCGGACCTGCCGCCGCCGCAGCACGTCATCGACAAATTGTGCGAGGTGGCGAAGAAGCCGGACGCGCACGGCTATTCGCAGTCCAAGGGCATTCCCGGTCTTCGCCGCGCCCAGGCCAATTATTATGCGCGCCGCTTCGGCGTCGAGCTCGATCCCGAAAGCGAGGTCGTCGTCACGATGGGCTCGAAGGAGGGGCTCGCTAGCCTCGCCACCGCGATCACCGCACCTGGCGACGTGGTGCTGGCGCCCAATCCGAGCTACCCGATCCACACCTTCGGCTTCATCATCGCCGGCGCCACGATCCGCGCCGTGCCGACCACGCCCGACGATTATTATTTTGAGAGCCTCGAGCGCGCGATGGCGTTCACCGTGCCGCGGCCGTCGATCCTCGTCGTCAATTATCCCTCGAATCCGACCGCCGAGACGGTCGATCTCGCTTTCTACGAGCGCCTCGTCGCCTGGGCGCGCGAGAATGAGGTTTGGGTGATCTCCGACCTTGCCTATTCGGAGCTGTATTATGACGGCAACCCGACCGTCTCGATCCTGCAGGTCAAGGGCGCGAAGGACGTCGCGATCGAGTTCACCTCGCTTTCCAAGACCTATTCGATGGCGGGCTGGCGGATGGGCTTCGCGGTCGGCAACAGGAAGCTGATCGCGGCGATGACTCGCGTGAAATCGTACCTCGATTACGGCGCCTTCACCCCGATCCAGGCGGCGGCCTGCGCTGCCCTCAATGGCCCGCAGGACATCGTCGAGAAGAACCGCCAGCTCTATCACAAGCGCCGCGATGTGCTGATCGAAAGCTTCGGCCGGGCGGGCTGGGAAATCCCGTCGCCGCCCGCTTCGATGTTCGCCTGGGCGCCGCTGCCGCCGGCCTTGGCGCACCTAGGCAGCCTTGAGTTCTCCAAACAATTACTCACCCATGCGCATGTCGCCGTCGCGCCCGGCGTGGGCTATGGCGAGAACGGTGAGGGCTATGTCAGGATCGCAATGGTCGAGAACGAACAGAGGCTGCGGCAGGCGGCGCGCAACGTGAAGCGCTATCTGCAGAGCATGGGGGTCAACACTCCCACCCAGCAAACGGGCTGACGCCGTGTTCCTGTTCCGGGGTGTCGAGAGTCATCCGCGCTCGTTCGTCAAGGCGGTGACGTGGCGGGCGCTGGGCAGCATCGACACCTTCGTGTTGAGCTGGCTCTATACGGGGAGCACCGGCTATGCGGGCGCTATCGCGGGCACCGAGGTGTTCACCAAGATCTTCCTGTTCTATTTCCACGAACGCATCTGGTCGCTGATCCGCTGGGGGCATTTGACCCCGGCCGAGGCAGCGGGCGAAGCGGCGGAGGCATCGCCGGCGATCGAGGCGAGCTAGTCGCGCTGGTTGCGCATCGGCGCCGTCGCGGCAGCGGGCGACGGCTTCGGCCGATCGGGCCGTTCCATATCGTCGCGGCGCGGCATGGGGCGCCTGCCATGGTCGCCATTCGGCGATTCGAGAAAGAACGCGATCGCGCGTGTTCTGGTCATGGCCCAATCCCCACTCGCTTTACATTAGCCTAGGCGAAATGATTGGGCGCGGAGTTTGCTCCATAACGGTGGCAATTCGCGTCGATTACAAGCGATCGAGCGTGGCGCGATCGCGACGGCCGGCGAAGAAGGAATCGAGGCAGCGAGCGAAAGGCGCGGCCTCGGCCGGAGCGGCGGCGGCCTCGAACAACGTCATCGACGAGGCGAGCTTGATCGCGCCGATCGAGCCCAGCACCGCCTCGGCGCTTTTTGTGGCGGTGTGGGTCAGCATCGCTTCGGTCGCCTCGACCAGCCGGGGCCCGAGCAGCGGGTGGGCAAGATATGCTCGCGCTTCGCCCAGATCGCGAATCGCGTAAAGGCGGGCGGTCTCGCTGCGGCCCAGACCGGCGATCTGGGGAAAGACGAACCACATCCAGTGGCTGCGCTTGGCGCCGGCGCGCAGCTCGGCTAGCGCAGTCGGATACGCGTCGCGCTGCGCCTCGACGAAGCGATCGAGGCTCATCGGTCGGGCGCGAGGCCCCGTGCGAGCAGGTCGGCGATCGTGTCGGCGACCTCGTCGGTCGAACGATCCTCGCCCCACACGCCGTAGCGCAGGCCCAGGAAGACGTTCATCCCCATCATTGCCCAGGCATGCACCTCCGAAACGTCAGCGCGCACCTCGCCGCGTTCGGCCGCTGCCGCCAGCCGCTGTGCGATACGCTCGGCGGTGGTCGCATAATGCGCCTTGAAGCTGTCCGGGTCGACGAATTCGGCTTCGTCGATGATCCGGTAGATTTCCTTGTGGCCGCGCACGAATTCGAGAAATTCGCGCAAGCCGGCACGCTCGGCGGCGAGCTGGTCGGGCGCGGCGCGCAGCACCGGCGCCACTCGATCGCGCACTTGATCGGACATGTCGCGGACCAAAGCGCGAAACACCGCGTCCTTCGAATCGAAATAGGTGTAGAAACTGCCGAGCGCGACCCCGGCGCGGCGCGTGATCCCGCTGATCGAGCCTTCGTGGAAGCCCTTCTCGCCGAACTCGGCTGCCGCAGCATCGAGGATCGCGCGCAAGGTCCGTCGCCCGCGTTCCGTGCGCGGCGCCTTCCCGGCGGATGCAGGCGAAATGTCGGCGTCGGCAAGTGCCGGTGAAGCGGCGCCCTGCGTGCTCGCCTCGGCCGCTGCCGTGACCTTCACGCCACGCTTGCCCGCCATTCGCCTCTCCTCGCACAATCCAAGTTGAAACCCGGTTCAGGTTTCATTATAGCGACGCCAACCGACGCACAAGCCCGCGAAACGGCTGTGCCACATGAGGGGAGGATCGACCATGACACGCCTGTCTCGCGCCCGCGCGCTGCTTTCATCCGGAGCAGCCTTGCTCGCCGTCACGGCAATGCCGGCCTTCGCGCAGGAGGCTACGGGCGCTGCGGACCAAAGTGCGGCAAGCGATGCCGCCGCGCAGCCGGAAGCGGCCGATGCCAGCGGCGCGGGCGACATCGTCGTCACCGCGCGGCGCCGCGACGAGCGGCTGCTCAACACGCCGATCGCTGTCACCGCCTTCACCGGCGACGCGCTCGAAAAGCAGGGCGCGACCGATCTCGGCGATCTCGAACGGACCACCCCCAACATCACGCTGACGCCCTCGCGCGGCACCAATTCGACGATCACCGCCTTCATCCGCGGCGTCGGCCAGCAGGACCCGGTGCCCGGCTTCGAATCGGGCGTCGGCCTCTATATCGACGATGTCTATCTCAACCGACCGCAGGCATCTTTGCTCGACATCTACGACGTCAGCCGCATCGAGATCCTGCGCGGGCCGCAGGGCACGCTCTACGGCCGCAACACGATCGGCGGCGCGATCAAATATGTGACGGCGCGGCTGCCCGATCATGCTGAGGTCAAGGTCAAGGCGACCTATGGCAGCTATAACGAGGCCGACGGCGTCGTCTCGGTGAGCGCGCCGATCGGCGACATGTTCCGCGTCGGCGCGGCAGTGGCGCGATCGAGCCATGACGGCTTCGGCGAGAACACCTATCTCGGCATCGACAATTACAACAAGGACGTCTGGGCAGGGCGCGGCACGATCGAGATGGGCCGCGCCGACAGCAATACCTTCATCCGCATCTCGGGTGATTATACCCACGATAGGTCGAACGCGCGTAACGGCCACCGCATCTTTCCCGACTTCGTCACGCATGAAGCGCCGCTCAAGGATGTTTACGATACCGAGGCGGGCCTGGATAATCCCAGGGAGGACGTGCAGGCCGGCGGCCTGGCCATGACCGCGCAGGCCGAGCTTTCCGACCATGTCACGTTCAAGAGCATCAGCGCGTGGCGCAAGGATCGCTCCTACACGCCGATCGATTTTGACAGCGGGCCGACCGCCGATGTCGACGTGCCCGCGGTCTATCGCAACGAGCAGATCAGCCAGGAATTCCAGTTGCTCTATTCGAGCAGCAAATTGAACGGCATCTTCGGCTATTATTATCTCGATGCCGACGCCTCGACCGCGTTCGACGTGCTGCTCTACGAGACGCTGCCCCTGCTCAATGCCTATACGGCGGGGGACGTGCGCACCAACACGTCATCCTTCTACGGCGATTTCACCTACAATTTCACCGACCGGCTGAGCTTGGAGGTGGGCGGCCGCTATACCTGGGATCAGCGCAAGGCGCACATCGTCAAGCAGAGCATGTTCGGCGAGTCCGCCGAGTTCGGCGGCAATCCGCTCATCTTCGCGACGCAGACCGATTTCCGCGGCAAGGCGAATTTCAAGCGCTTCACGCCGCGCATGTCGCTCAACTTCCAGGCGAACCCCGACAATCTGTTCTACGCGAGCTATTCGCAAGGGTTCAAGGGCGGCGGCTTCGATCCGCGCGGCAGCGGCCTCGCGGCGCCAGACACCAATCATGACGGCGTGCACGAATATCAGGAAATCTACAACTTCCTGCTGTTCAGGCCGGAGACCGTCAACAGCTACGAGATCGGCTGGAAGGCCGCCTTGTTCGACCGCCGCCTGACCTTCGCGCTCGATGGCTTCTACGCCGATTACAAGGACGTCCAGATCCCCGGCTCGATCGGTTACGACACCAACGGCGACGGCACCAACGACACCTTCATCGGCATCACCACCAACGCCGCCAAGGCGACGATGAAGGGCGTCGAGTTCGAAGGCAACGCCGTGCTGGCGCGCGATTTCGCCGGGCCGGGATCGAGCATCAACCTCGCCGCCACCGCGGGCTATATCGACGCCAAGTTCGACAAGTTCATCGATGCCTTCGGCAACGACGTCCACAAGACGCAGGTGTTCCAGAACACGCCCAAATGGACGCTCTCGGGTACGCTGGGCGCGACGCTGCCGGTCGGCGCGAACCGGGTCGATCTGTCGACCACGGTTTCGTACCGCAGCAAGACCTATCAGTTCCAGTCGCCGATCCCGTGGCTCGACCAGCCCGGCTTCGCGCTGTGGGACGCCAACCTGACCTACAGCTTCGACGACGATCGCTATTCGATCGGGGTGCATGCCAAGAACATCCTCGACAAGCACTACATCATCGCCGGCTACAATTACGTCTCGCAGAACCCCGACGGCAGCTACACGTCGACGCTCGGCAAACATGGCGTGGCCGACGCCTTCTACGGCAACCCGCGCCAGGTGCTGCTGACCGCGACGGCGAAGTTCTGAGGCATAACGTCATGCCAGCGCAGGCTGGCATCTCGTGCCACAAACGTATTCCTGCGGCACGAGACCCCAGCTTTCGCTGGGGTGACGTTCAGCGTAGAAGCCGATGATGACCGCAACCGCCGCCGCAAGCCCAGCCAGCCCCGCCTATCGCCGGCTGGTGCTGGCGATGCTGCTGATCGTCTATACCTTCAACTTTCTCGACCGGCAGATTCTCGGCATCCTCGCGCCGGCGATCAAGGCCGACCTGCATCTCACCGACGCTGAGTTCGGCGCGGTCGGCGGGCTGGCTTTCGCCATGCTCTATTCAGTGCTCGGGGTGCCGCTCGCCTTGCTCGCCGACAAGACCAGCCGATCATGGGTGGTCACCGCCAGCCTCGCGGTATGGAGCGGCTTCACCGCCTTGTGCGGCACCGCGATGGGGGTGGGGCAGTTGTTCCTCTATCGCCTCGGCGTCGGCGTCGGTGAGGCGGGCGGCGTCGCGCCGTCCTATGCGCTCATCGCCGATTATTTTCCGCCGCAGAGCCGCGCCCGCGCGCTCGCCATCTATTCGCTCGGCATTCCCGTCGGGCTCGCCGCCGGCACCTTGCTCGGCGCCTATATCGCCTCGGCGGTCGAGTGGCGCACGGCCTTCTACGCAGTCGGCATCGCCGGCATCGTGCTCGCGCCGATCTTCCGCCTGATCGTACGTGATCCGCCGCGCGGCGAGGACAATGTCGAGCGAACTCCGCTCGCCACCGTCTTTCCGTTGCTGGCGAAGAAACCGGCGTTCTGGCTGATGGCGGTGGCTGCGGGCTGCAGCTCGCTGACCGGCTACGGCCTCGCGTTATGGACGCCGTCGGTGCTGATCCGCAGCTTCCATTTCGATCTCGTCACCACCGGGCAGTTCATGGGCTCGCTGCTCCTGATCGGCGGCACCATCGGCGTCTTCGCGGGCGGCTGGTTCGCCGACAGGCTCGGCCCGGGCGACCATGGCTGGTACGCGAAGCTGCCCGCCATTGCCTGGTTGATCACCGCGCCCACCTTCGCGGCCGGCATGCTGTCCTCGGGGTCGCCCGTGCTCGCCTGGGCGCTGCTCCTCGTCCCCAATGCGCTCAACATCCTGTGGCTCGGCCCAGTTACCACCGCGGTCCAGCACCTCGTGCCGGCGCACATGCGCGCGACCGCTTCGGCGAGCTTCCTGCTCATCAACAACCTGATCGGGCTCGGCATCGGCCCGTGGCTGATCGGCAGGCTATCGGACGCGATGACCGCCACCCGCGGCGCCGACGCGTTGCGCGACGCCGCGATCCTGTGCCTCGGCTTCTACCTGATCGCCGCGGTCCTCATGCTGCTCGCGGTCAAGCCGCTGCGGCGGGGGTGGCATTCTTGACGTCATGCCAGCGAAGGCTGGCATCTCCCCCCACTGAGACCCCAGCTTCCGCTGGGGTGACGATCATCTCTCGCGCGTCGCCATGAAGCGCACCTTGGGATAGCGATCGGCGACATAGCCGACCTCCCACGCGGTTTTGGCCATGAATACGGGGTTGCCGTCTCGATCGTTGGCCATCGCCGCGCGATTGAGCTCGGCGAACGCCTTCAAGTCGGCGGGGTCATCGGCCGACACCCACCGCGCCGTCTCGAACGGCGCCATTTCGAGGCCTGCAGCGACCTTGTATTCGGCCTCCAGCCGGCTCACCAGCACGTCGAGCTGGAGTTGTCCCACCACCCCGATCACCCAGTTCGAGCCGATCTCGGGATAGAAGACCTGCGTTACCCCCTCCTCGGCCATGTCGTCGAGCGCCTTCCTCAACTGCTTGGTCTTGGTCGGGTCCTTGAGCGCGACGCGGCGCAGGATCTCGGGCGCGAAGTTAGGGAGGCCGGTGAAGCGCACCGCGGCCTTTTCCGACAGCGTGTCGCCGACGCGCAGCGTGCCGTGGTTGGGGATGCCGATGATGTCGCCGGGATAGGCCTCGTCCGCCAATTCGCGCTGCTGCGCGAAGAACAGGATCGGCGAGTGGACCGCGATCGGCTTGCCGTGGCCGGTCGGCGTCAGCTTCATGCCGCGCCGGAAGGTGCCCGAGCACAGCCGCATGAAGGCGATACGGTCGCGGTGCTGCGGGTCCATATTGGCCTGCACCTTGAAAACGAAGCCGGTCACTTCGTCGCCCTGCGGAGACACCGGCGCCGGCTCGGCGGGCTGCGGGCGCGGGCCGGGGGCATAGCGGGCAAGCGCGTCGATCAGCTCGGCGACGCCGAAATCCTTGAGCGCCGAGCCGAAATAGACCGGCGTGAGGTCGCCGTTGCGATACGCCTCCTCGTCGAACGCGGCATAGCCGGCCCCGGCCAGCTCGACTTCCTCGCGGGTTTCGGCGGGCAGCGTCGGCGAGTCCTCGACTTTGCCGAGGAACTCGCGGCTTGGGCCTTCGGGCCGCGCCACGCGATCGTTGGCGATGTCGTACACGCCCTCGAAGGTGCCGCCCATGCCGACCGGCCAGCTCATCGGCGCCACATCGAGCGCGAGCACGTCGGCGATCTCATCGAGCAATTCGAACGGCGCGCGGCCCTCGCGGTCGACCTTGTTGACGAAGGTGATGATCGGCACGCTGCGGAGGCGACACACCTCGAACAGCTTGCGCGTCTGCGCCTCGATGCCGCGCGCCGCGTCGATCACCATCACCGCCGAATCGACCGCGGTCAGCGTGCGATAGGTATCCTCCGAAAAATCCTCGTGCCCTGGTGTGTCGAGCAGGTTGAAAGTGATCCCGTCCTTCTCGAACGTCATCACCGACGAGGTGACGGAAATGCCGCGCTGCTGCTCGATCTTCATCCAGTCGGAGCGCGCGCGCCGGTTCGCCCCGCGCGCCTTGACCTCGCCGGCAAGATGGATCGCACCGCCGGCGACGAGCAGCTTCTCGGTCAGCGTCGTCTTGCCGGCGTCGGGGTGCGAGATGATCGCGAAGGTGCGGCGGGGGGAAGTCATTGTCATCATTCATCGTCATGCCAGCGAAGGCTGGCATCTCTTCGTGGTTGGGAGACCCCAGCCTGCGCTGGGGTGACGATGATTGCTAAGGCACCGCCGTCACGCTCATCACGATCCGTTTCTCGGCACCCGGAGCTACCTCGAACATCCCCGGCTTGTCGCGCAGCTCGCCTGTAAACCCTTCGGGATCGGCAAGGCCATGCCATGGCTCAATGCAGACGAACGGCGCCCCGGGCTTGGTCCACACGCCCAGCCGCGGCGTATCGGGAAAGGCGACCTCGACCGTCGGTCCCTCGGCAGCGCCGTAGCGGACCTTGTCCGAATACACGGGATCGAACACCAGCGCATCGTCGGTGAACAACGAATCCTTGAGGTGCAGCACCCGCCCGTCGAGCGGATTGTCGCGCCGCTCGGGCGCGATCAGGCCATCAGACGCGACGCGCAGCAGCCGCTCGGGCTCGTCGGCGTCGAAGGTGATGCGGTGCGCCTCGCGCGGCTCTCCGAACGGCAAAGGCCAGGCGAGCGCAGGGTGAAAACCGAACTGCGCCGGGATCGGCCGGTCGCCGCGATTGGCGATCCGCGCCTCGACCGTCAGCCGCGCGCCGTACAGGTTGAAGTCGATGTCGAGGCGGAAGGCGAACGGATAATGCTCGCGCGTCTCGGCGCTGTCGGTGAGGCGGAACACGGCGCGGTCGCGCTCGCGGCGCACCAGATCGAACATCGAGTCCCGCGCGAAGCCATGCTTGGGCATGGGATATTCATCGCCGTCGATGCGGACCACGCCGCCATTGGTCACGCCGATCACCGGGAACAGGATCGGCGCTGTATGCGCCCAGAAGGCAGGATCGGCGTCGCTCATCAGTTCGCGGCGCTGGCTATCGCGCAAGTGCGTGAGCTCTGCGCCGAACGGATCGATCGCGGCGACCAGCCCGTTGCTGGCGATCTCGACGAGGTCGCTCATGCCTCGCGCGCGACCTGGAAGCCGGCGAACGACTGCGTCACCGGCATCAGCTCGAGCCGGTTGATGTTGAGGTGCGGCGGCAGCTCGGCGATCCAGAGCAAAGTGCTGGCAATGTCCTCGCCGGTCATCGGATCGGCGCCGGTATAGAGCTTGTCGGAGGCTTCTTGATTGCCGCCGGTGCGCACCAGCGTGAACTCGGTCTCGACCATGCCGGGCTCGATCGAGGTGACTCGCACCCCCGTGCCTGCCAGGTCCGAACGCAGGTTGAGGCTGAACTGCCGGACGAACGCCTTGGTCGCGCCATAGACGTTGCCGCCGGGATAGGGGTAGCTGCCGGCCACCGAGGAAATGTTGATGATCGCGCCCTTGCGCTCGATCAGCGGCGCCAGGAGCTTACGCGTCAGCGACACAAGCGCCGTGACGTTGGTGTCGATCATCGTCTTCCACTGATCGAGCGACGCCTCCTGCGCCGGCGCGGTGCCGAGCGCGAGCCCGGCATTATTGACGAGGAGGTCGATGTCGCGGAACGGCGCCGGCAGCGCATCGAGCGCGGCATCGCGCGCCGCTTCGTCACGCACGTCGAACGCCGCGCCGTGGAAAGCCTCGCCCAGCTCGCTGCCGAGGGCATCGAGCCGCTCGGCGCGCCGGCCGGTGCCGACCACGCGCCACCCCGCCCTGACGAACGCCCGCGCCGCCGCCTCGCCGATTCCCGCGGTCGCACCGGTGATCAGGGCTGTGCGCATGGATAGTCCTTTCTCTCTCTCGAACGGCTGCGCCTTAACGCCTGTAAGCGCTCGCTCCAACCGGCGTGATCCGTCACCCCGGCCTTGTGCCGGGGTCCGCGTCTATGCAAGCTCCGCGCGTGGAAAGAGAGCGTCTACCTTGCGTCTACATCCTCGCGCGAAGCTACCATGGCACGCTCTATGCCGGCGTGACGTCCAATCTCATTGGCAGGATCATCCAGCATCGCGAGGGCTCATTCGACGGCTTCACCAAGCGCTATGGCATTCGGACGCTGGTCTATTATGAAGTCGTCGACACGATGGAGGCGGCGATCCAGCGCGAGAAGCAGATCAAGCGTTGGCGGCGCGAATACAAATACAATCTGATCGAGCGACTCAACCCGGCCTGGAATGACCTCGCGGTGGGTTTAGGCTTGCCGCCATTGTCGAAGTGAATGCGTTGAGGCGGACCCCGGCACAAGGCCGGGGTGACGGCATTTTCAGCTCCTGAGTGTCGCCCCCAATTTGCCCGCCACGGCGACCACCTTGTCGGCGATCGCCTTCAGGTCGGCGTCGGTGAAGCTCTTCTCGCCGGGTTGCAGCGTGACTTCGATCGCCATCGAGCGGACGCCGTCGCGCTCGAACAGGTCGAACACGCGCGCGCCCACGATCGCGGCCTTGTCGGCGCCCTTGACCGCGCGAGTCAGCGCATCGGCCGAGAGATCGGCCGGCACGGTGAAGGCAAAGTCGCGCCGCACGACTTGCAGCGCCGGCGGCGTGTAGGCCGCGCGCATGAGACCGCTCGACCTTTTGGCGGGAATCGCGTCGAGATAAAGCTCTACCGCGGCGACCGCGCCGTCGAGGTCGAACGCCGCGAGCGTCTCGGGATGGAGCATGCCGAAGCGCGCCAGCACCGTCTTGGGCCCGAGCCGCAGCGTGCCAGACTGGCCGGGGTGCCACGTCTCGCCTGCTTCGCCCATTACCTGGAGGTTGTCGACCGGCGCGCCCGCCGCGGCGAGCAGCGCCAGTGCCTCGGCCTTGGCGTCGAACGGGTCGAAGCCTTGCGCCTTGCCGCTCTGCCAGCCGCGCGGACGGCGGTCGCCGGCGAGAACCAGCGCGAGCGTCGGGCGCTCGCCCTCGGCGAGGTAGCGGCGGCCGAGCTCGAACAGCCGCACGCTTTGCGCGCCGCGCTTGAGGTTGCGCGCCGCGGCCGAGAGCAGCCCCGGCAGCAGCGACGGGCGCATGACCTTGAGGTCTTCGCTGATCGGATTGGCGAGCGTCCACGCAGCCTCGCCGAACGGCGCCGCCTCGGCCGCTGACACGAAGCTCCACGTCACCGCCTCGTCGAGCCCGCGCGCGGCAGCGGCGCGGCGGACGCGGCGTTCGAGCTTCTGCTCGGCGGTGGCGGTCGGTTTGGCGACGCCCGGCGCGCGGTCGAGCGGCACCGGCAGCACCTTGTCGATGCCCTCGATGCGGATAACGTCCTCGACCAGATCGGCCGCGCCGTCGACGTCACGGCGCCAGCTCGGGACGGTCACGGTCCAGTCTTCGCTGACGGCGAAGCCGAGGCTTTCGAGGATCTCCTGCTGCCGATCGGGCGCGATGGCGAGGCCGCCGAGCGTCTCGGCGCGGGCAGGATCGTATTTCACCGTTCGCGCCTCGACCGGAGGCTCTCCGGCGCGAGTCACCGCGCTGGGAGTGCCGCCGCAGATGTCGAGCACCAGGCGCGTGGCGATCGCCAGCCCCTCGTCCAGAAACGCCGGATCGACGCCGCGCTCGAACCGCTGGCGCGCGTCCGAGGTGAGGCCGAGCTTCTGTCCCGTGCGCGCGATATGGTCGGGATCGAACCAGGCGCATTCGATCAGAACATCCGTGGTCGCTTCGGTGACTCCGGAGTCCTCGCCGCCCATGATGCCGCCGATGTCGTGGACATGCGCGTCATCGGCGATGACGGTCATGCTCTCATCGAGCGTGTACGTCTTGCCGTTGAGCGCGAGGACGCTTTCGCCCGCCTTGGCCCGCCGCGCGACCAGCGCGCCGCTGAGCTTGGCGCGGTCATAGACGTGCAGCGGCCGGCCGAGGTCGATCATCACGAAATTGGTGATGTCGACCAGCGCCGAAATCGGCTTCTGCCCGATCGCGGCGAGGCGGCGCGCCATCCAGTCGGGCGCGACGCCGTTGGTGACGCTCGAGACGGCCTGGGCGTAGAAAGCGGGACAGCCTTGCGCATCATCGGTGCGCACCTCCGGCCCTGAACCTTCGCCTGCAACCGGCTCGATCGTATCGCTGCGGTAGACGTCGGCGAGCGGCTTGAGCGTTCCCAATCCCGCCGCCGCAAGGTCGCGCGCGATGCCGCGGACGCCCATGCAATCCTGCCGGTTGGGAGTGATCGAGACGTCGATTACCGGATCGTCGAGGCCGGCATAATCGGGATAGGGCGTGCCGACCGGCGCGCCGGCGGGCAGCTCGATGATGCCCTCGTGCCCCTCGCCGATTTCGAGCTCGCGCGCGGAACACATCATGCCGTTGGATTCGACGCCGCGGATCGCTGCGACCTTCAATTCGAAGCCGCTCCCCGGCACGAACGCCCCGGGCGGACCGAACACGCCGACCAGACCCGCGCGCGCATTGGGCGCGCCGCACACCACCTGGAGCGGGCCGTCGCCGGCATCGACCGACAGCACCTGCAACTTGTCGGCGTTGGGATGGGGCGCGGCGGTCAGCACCTTGGCGACCTTGAAGGCGGCGAGCTTGTCGCCGGGAGTGTCGACGCCTTCGACCTCGAGGCCGACGCGGGTCAGCGCCTCGACGATGACGTCGAGCGTGGCGTCAGTATCGAGATGCTCCTTGAGCCAGCCGAGCGTGAACTTCATGCGCCGACTCCTCCCGAGAGCGTGGGCACGTCGAGCGCGGAGAAGCCGTAATGCTTGAGCCAGCGCAGGTCGCCGTCGAAGAACGCGCGCAAGTCATCCATCCCGTATTTGAGCATCGCCAATCGGTCGATCCCGCAGCCGAAGGCGAATCCCTGCCATTCGTCGGGATCGAGCCCGCATGCGGCGATCACCTTGGGGTGGACCATGCCCGAGCCGAGCACCTCCATCCACCCATCCGATCCACCGATCACGCGCTTGCCCTTCTGCAGCGTGTAACCGACATCGACCTCGGCCGAAGGCTCGGTGAACGGGAAGTAGCTGGGGCGCAGGCGCAGCACGATATCGTCGCGCTCAAAGAACGCCTTGAGGAAGGTCTCGAGCGTCCATTTGAGATGGCCGAGCGTGATCCCCTTGTCGATCACCAGGCCTTCGACCTGATGGAACATCGGCGTGTGCGTCGCATCCGAATCGGAGCGGTAGGTGCGCCCCGGCGCGATGATGCGGATCGGTGGCTTGTCCTTCATCATCGTGCGAATCTGGACCGGCGAGGTGTGCGTGCGCAGCAACATCTTGCGCTCGCCGTCGTCGCCTTCCGGAAAATAGAACGTATCGTGCATCGCCCGCGCGGGGTGGCTCTCGGGAATGTTGAGCGCGGTGAAATTGTGCCAATCGTCCTCGATCTCCGGGCCGGTCGCGACGGCGAACCCCAGATCGGCGAAAATCTCGGCGAGCTCGTCCATCACCTGGCTCACCGGATGCACGGTGCCCGAAAGCGGCGCATCGGCCGGCAGCGTCATGTCGAGCGTCTCGGCGGCAAGCCGCGCATCGAGCGCTCCGCGTTCGAGCTTTGCTTTGCGGGTCGCGATCGCCTCGGCCGCGGCCTCGCGCAAGGCGTGGATGCGCGGGCCTTCGACCTGCCGCTCCTCGGGCGTCATTGTGCCAAGCGACTTGAGCAGCGCGGTCACGCTCCCCGATTTGCCGAGCGCTGCCACGCGCAGCGTCTCGACGCCGTCGAGGTCGGCCGCAGCGATCGCGGTCAGCAGGTCATCGCGCATCTGATCGAGTTGGCTCATTCGATCCTCATGGAACCGTTCGCCCTGAGCTTGTCGAAGGGCCGTTCTGCACCGGAAAGAAGAACAGGGCTTCGACAGGCTCAGCCCGAACGGAAATTGGGGTGCATGTGTGTCGTTAGCCATGCAGGGCCGAAACGAAAAGGGGCGCGGATGGCATCCCACCCGCGCCCTTCTTGTCGGTCGCTACAGGCCGCTGTCAGGCTGCTTGCGGGAGGGCAGCCTTCGCCTGCGCGACGATGGCGCTAAACGCCTCGGCCTCGTGCATCGCGATGTCGGCGAGCACCTTGCGGTCGAGCTCGATGCCGGCGAGCTTGAGCCCGTGCATGAACTGGCCGTAGGTCAGCCCCTCGGCGCGGGTCGCGGCGTTGATGCGCTGGATCCACAGGGCACGGAAGCTCCGCTTCTTCACCTTGCGGTCGCGATAGGCGTACTGGCCGGCCTTCTCGACCGCCTGCCGCGCGATGCGGATGGTGTTCTTGCGACGGCCGTAATAGCCCTTCGCCTGTTCCAGGATGTTCTTGTGCTTGGCGCGGGTGGTTACACCCCGTTTGACGCGTGCCATCTACCCAGCCTCCTCAGTTGAGCCCGTAAGGCGCCCAGGCCTTGACGGTCGCGGTATCGGCCTTCGACAGCACCGAGGTGCCGCGGTTCTGGCGGATATACTTCGCGTTGTGGCTGATGAGGCGGTGGCGCTTGCCGGCCACGCCATGCTTGATCTTGCCGGTCGCGGTGAGCTTGAAGCGCTTCTTCACACCGCTCTTGGTCTTGAGCTTGGGCATTTTCGTCTCCTTGTCTAACGCGACGATTACGGACGGCCACGGCAGCCCATACCGGCCGGGCAGTCCCTTCATGATCTCGCGGGAAGCGGGGCCGATAGCCGAACGCGCTCGCCAATGCAACCGTCGGGAACGACTCATGCCTTGCGGGTTTGTAACGAGATGGCCGATGCCGATTCCCCCGCGACGCGACTCCAGCCGGCGCCCGCCGCGCCGGTCGGTCGCACGCTCGGCACGCCGCTGGCGAGCGTCATTGCGGTGGTCACCACGATCATCGGGCTGATCGTGCTCGCCTGGGCGGTGCTCTACGTCACCAAGGGGCGTTTCCTCAAACATCCCTTCGAACATATCGTCGGCAAGCTCACCCGGCGCGACATCAAGGTCGCGGGCGACTTCCAGCTCTATTTCGATCCCGTCACCCTCAAGTTCCGCGCCGAGGGGCTGACCGTCTCCAACCCGTCATGGGCCGGCACGCGCCATTTCTTCTCCGCCGACAGGATCGACGCTCGAATCGCCACTTTCCCCTCGCTGTTCGACCGTCACCGGATCAACTGGCTCGATCTCCAGAACGGCCATGTCGACCTTGAATGGGACAAGGCGCACAAGGCCAACACCTGGACGCTCGGCACCGGCAAGAAGGGCGAGCCGCTCGAGCTGCCGCTGATCCGCCGCGCGCTGGTCGACGGCACGGTGCTGCAATATCGCGATCCCAAGGCGCAATTGTCGGCCGATATCGCGATCAAGACGGTGCGCGCCCAGGACACGCGCTTTGCGAGCGCGATCCGCTTCACCGGCGCGGGGCGCGAGCGCGGCACGCCGTTCACCCTGTCGGGCGCCTTGCTCTCGCCCAATGCTACCGTGTCCGGCGGCAAGAACCAGCTCCAGCTTCACGTCGCCGGCGCCGCCACCACCGTCGACGTTTCGGGCACGCTCCCCGGCGCCACCGAGATCGAGGGCGCCGACCTTCGCGCCGACGTGCGTGGCAGCAACCTGTCCGACGCCTTCGCGGTGTTCGGCATCGCGGTGCCCGACACGCGCGGCTATCGCTTGCGCTCGGCCTTGACCAAGCATGGCGACGACTGGCGCTTCACGCACCTCACCGGCCATTTCGGCGACAGCGACCTTGCCGGCTCGCTCACCGTCGCACTGGTCCAGCCGCGGATGAAGCTCACCGCCGATCTCACTACGCACCGCCTCGACATCGTCGATGTCGGGCCGTTCATCGGCTACAATCCGGATGCTGCCGCCAAGGGCAAGGCGGGAATCGTCCGCCAGGTCGGCGGCGCGCCGCGCCTCCTGCCGGATGCGCCGCTTCGGGTCGAGGCGCTCAGGAATTTCGACGCCGACGTGCGATACAAGGTCGGGGCGATCACGGGGAAGAACATTCCCGTCTCGAACATCGATCTGACGCTCGATCTCGACAACAGCCTGCTCAAGCTGTCGCCGCTGACCTTCGACATTGCCGGCGGGCACCTCGCCTCGGACATCACGATCAATGCACGGCGCGATCCTGTTTACACCGATTACGACATCCGGCTCGCGCCGACGCCGATGGGGCGATTGCTCAAAGGCTTCGGCGTGTCCGAATCGGGGACGACGGGCATGATCAAGGCGCGGGTCAAGATGCATGGCCTGGGCAATACCGTGCATCAGTCGCTGGCGAGCTCGAGCGGGCGGATCGCGGTGGTGCTGCCGGCGGGCACGATGTGGGTGCGCAACATCCAGCTTTCGGAGCTCGATATCGGCACGTTCATCCAAAAGATGTTCGAGCACAAGCTCGAGAAGCCGGTCGAGATCAATTGCGGTCTCATTGCCTTTACCGTGCGCGACGGTATCGCCGCGGCCGACCCGATCCTGATCGACACGAAGAAGAACGTGATGCTCGGCCGCGGCGGGTTCAGCTTCAAGAACGAATCGCTCGACCTTGTCTTCCGCGCCGATGCCAAGACCTTCAGCCTGTTCTCGGGCCAGTCGCCGGTCGGGATCGGCGGCTATTTCGCCCGGCCCAAGCTCGACGTGATCAGCCCCGAGCTGCTCGGCCGCGCCGGCGCCGGGCTGGGGCTGGGCGTCGCGGTCAGCCCGGTCGCGGCGATCCTCGCCTTCGTCGATCCGGGTGACGCCAAGGCAGCGGCGTGCGGTCCGGTGCTGGCGGGCGCGACCGCCAAGGCGCAGCGCACGACCAAGGGCAAGCCGCGCGACGATGTCGGCAACGGCACCACCGCAAAGTCGGAAAACGGCAAGCAGTCAAAGGCCGAGACGAAGAAGCAGCACAAGAAATTCCTCGGCATCTTCTGAGGCTCGAACCTCCGTTTCTCAAGGCACCGCGATCGGCTCCTCCATCGTTCGCGGGAAATAGCGGATCACCGCATCGGCGAGCTTCTTGACCACGGCGGCGGGCGCGCCGGCGGGCGTTCCCTGGATCTGCGCGGTCGAGCCGCTGCCGTGCCAGACGGTCTTGCCGCTGTCGCGCGCGACGAGATCGAGGTCGAGCCGAGTGACGACCAGTCCCGAAATCTGCGTCTTGCTTCCCGGCAGCGACACGCCGAGCCGCCCGCCGGCCATGTTCACGCCGCCGCCCGAATGCGCGTCGGCGGCCACCGAGCCGCGCGATTCCTGCGATACCGCGACGCGCGCGATGTAGCGGCCATGCCCCTCGCCGGGCAGGATCAGGAAGTTGGCGTCGGTCAGCGCATCGCCCACCGCCGCCAGCGCGATCCGGTCGAGCGCTTGCTGCGGATGCCCGGCATCGGCCATTTCGAGCGACACGGTGCCCGGCGTCAGCGCATCGGGCGCGGGGGCATCCTGCGCCGCCGTCATCAGCATCGCCGCGGCGAGCATCAGCACGCGCATCGTCATACCCCCTGCAATGCGGCGTCGAAATCGGCGATCAGGTCGTCGGCATCCTCGACCCCGATCGAGATTCGCACGAGGTTGTCGGTGATGCCGAGCGCCTTCTTGCGCGCATCGGGAACCGAGAGGTGAGTCATCGCCGCCGGGTGGCTGGCAAGCGTTTCGGTGCCGCCCAAGCTGACCGCGAGCTTGGCGATCTTGAGCGCATCGAGGAAGGCGAAGCTCTCCTTCTCGCCGCCCTTGACGTAGAGCGAGAAGGTCGAGCCCGCGCCGGTGCAATGGCGCTTGTAGATATCGGCCTGGCTGTCGTCCTTCAAAAAGCCGAGATAGCCGACGCGTTCGATCTTCGGGTGCTGGCGGAGGAATTCGCAGACCTTGGCGGCATTCTCGCCGGCGCGAGTCATGCGCAGCTCGAGCGTTTCGAGGCTCCTGAGCAGCATCCAGGCGGTGTTGGGATCGGTGATCGTGCCGATCGTATTCCGCATCGCCCGGATGACGTCCATGTGCTTCTTGCTGCCGAGCACGCCGCCGGCGACGAGGTCCGAATGGCCGCCGGCATATTTGGTGAGGCTATAGACGACGATCTCGGCGCCGTGCTGGAGCGGCTTCTGCCACAAGGGCCCGAGGAACGTGTTGTCGATCGCGATCGGCGGCTTGTCTTGCGAATCGCCCCAGATCGAGTCGCGGCTGGCGCGCACCGCCTCGATGTCGACGAGCGCGTTGGTCGGGTTGGCGGGGCTTTCCAGATAGATGAGCGCTACTCGTCCGCTATTCGCCTTGGCGAGCACCTCGTCGATCTGCTCGCGGCTGGCGCCGGCGGGAAAATCGAGGAAATGCACGCCGAACTTGCCGAGCACGCGCGCGATCAGCGTCTCGGTGGCGGCGTAGAGCGGGCCCGAATGGACGATCGTGTCGCCGGGCTTGACCATCGCCAGGAACAAGGTGGCGATCGCCGACATGCCGCTGGAGAAGGTCAGCGCATCCTCGGCATCTTCCCACACGCCCAGCCGATCTTCGAGGATTTCCTGATTGGGGCCGTTGAAGCGCGAATAGACGAGCCCCTCGGCGCCCCCGGGGCGCTTTCCGGTGATCCCTTCGAAATGCCGCTTGCCGGCAGCGGCGGTGGGGAAGACGAAGGTCGAGGTGGCGAAGATCGGGGGTTTGAGCGAACCTTCGGAGAGAGTGGGATCGAAGCCGTGGCCCATCATCAGCGTCGAGGGCTTTAGCTTGCGCCCGCCGATTCGGTCGATCTTGGGCTTGGGCTTGCGGCGCGGCGTCGTGCCGGTGAGCGCGGCTTCGCTTTCGTCGGGCGTATCGGTCATGGTCTCTCCAATGCGGAACCCGCGCGGTCGGTTGCGCGCGTGTGATGGAGCGCCTCTATCGAATCGGCAGGCAGGGCGCGAGGGCCGGTTTTGGCCGCGAAAATGTTCAACCGGATGGTTGATGGATAAGTGACTGGAAACGCTGCAATATAGCGAGTGAAGTGGAGAAAGTGGAGAGCGTCGCGCGGGTTTGGCGAGGCAGGGTGAAGAGCCGGAACGGAAAGCTTGCGGGGCGACTGGCAAGGGCCGGCGGAGTTCGCATCCGCATGGCGTGACAGAGATTTTCCAACATTGACAGGGGCGAACGTCTCTCTCCGTCATGCCGGACTTGTTCCGGCATCCAACGAGCCGCAAGCGCTGGCGGAGAGTTGGACCCCGGAACAAGTCCGGGGTGACGGAAGGCTTATGGCAATCCGATGATCGCGATCTGTCGGCCGTAATTGGGTTCCCCGCGATGGGTGGCCCGGCGGTAGCTGTAGAAGCGGGGTTCGTCGGCATAGGTGTCGAGGCCCAGCGCCTCGACGCGAGCCACGCCGGCGGCGGCGAGGCGATGCGCGGCATAGGCTTCGAGGTCGAATTGCGCGTGATCGGCGCGGCCGGCGGTGAAGAAGCGTTCGTTGGCGGGATCGGCAGCCTCGAAACGGCGGACGAAGGCGAGATCGACCTCGTAGCTGGCGCGCGCGATGCAGGGGCCGATCGCGGCGTGGATACGCTCGCGGCGGGCGCCCAGCGATTCCATCGCGGCGATCGTCGAATCGGTGACGCCGGCGAGCGCGCCCTTCCACCCGGCATGCGCGGCGGCGACCACGCCGGCTCGGGCGTCGGCGAGCAGGACGGGCGCGCAATCGGCGGTGAGGATGCCGAGCGCGAGCCCCGGCCGATCGGTGACCAGCGCGTCGCCGGGCGGGCGCAGCGACCCCCCGACCGCCTTGCGGACGACCAGCGCGTCGGCCGAATGGACCTGGTAGAGCGTCGCCAGCGCGGCGCCGGGCAGCACCGCTTCGGTCGCCAGGCGGCGGTTGGCGGCGATCGTCTCGGGATCGTCGTCGGAGCCGGTGCCGACATTGAGCCCGGCATAGGTGCCGATCGAGACGCCGCCCTTGCGGCCGAGAAAGCCGTGCGGAATGCCGTCCAGCGCGGCGGCGCGGATCACCTCGACGCTCATAGCGCGAGCCGCATGATTCGATCGTCGTCGATCGTCTCGCCGACGCGGAATTGGTAGCGGCCGACTTCCTCGAAGCCGTAGCGTTCGTAGAAGCGCCGCGCGCGGTGATTGTCGATATAGACGCTGAGCAGCATCGTGCCATGGCCCGCGGCGCGCGCGGCGGCGATCGCCCAATCGAGCAGCGCCGGGCCGACGCCCTCGCCATGCCAGCCGCCGAGCACGTAGAGCTGGTGGAGCTCGATCGCGTCGGCCGGCCAATCGCCGGGAAAGGCGACCGGGCCCAATTTGGCGAAGCCGATGATGCGCCCCTCGTCGGTCGCGAGGCGGATGGTGAAGGCGGGATCGTCGAGCTCGGAGGGCAGGCCGTCGGCGCCGAAGGTGCGATCGAGAAAGGCGGCGAGGTCGGACGCCGGATAAAGCGTGCCGAAGGTCTCGGTGAACGAACGCTTGGCCATTGCGGCGAGCTCGGGCCCGTCGGCGGGCAAAGCGGCGCGATAGGCGATCATGCGAATCCCGCGGGTATGGGCCAGTTGGGCGCGGCGACGGCGATGGCCTTGAACAGCCGGCCCATCTGATCGGGCGCGACGAGGCGCTGGCGCGCGGCGACGAGATCGTCGGCACGCGCCGGCGCGGCGCGGGCGAGCGCGGCGGCGCGCGAATCGAGCCCGAGCGCGAGGAGGAGGTCGCCCTGATCGACCGGGCCGTAGGCGGCCGCGCCCTCGGCCTCGGCGGCGGCCTTCAGCGTGGCGAAATCGACATGCGCGGTGAGATCCTGCTCGCCGGGAGCGTCGAACGGGTTGGCGGGGGCATGGCCGCGCACCGCCTGGAGCGTGTCGCCGATCGCCGGACCTTCGTAGCCATAGTCGATGACGATCGCGGTGCCGCCCTGCGCGACGATGCGCTTGGCCAGCGCGCGCATGACGGCGACCGCATCCGGCGACGTTTCGAGGATCGCGCCGGGGGCGGCAGCGCGAAGAGGCGGCGGGATCACGGCGTCGGGGATCGGCTTTCCGGCGATCGGCAGGAACATCGTGTCCTGACAGGCAACCAGCCGCTCGCGCCAACCGTCGGGGCCCTTGATCAGTTGACGGATCGGCAGCGCGTCGAAGAATTCGTTGGCGACGACGAGCAGCGGGGCGTCGTCAGGCAGCGACGACAGATCGTCGTGCCACGCCGCGCCGGGCAAGCGCTCGGCTTGGAGGCCACGCAGCACCGGGCTCGTCTCGACCAGATGCGCCGGCGGCATCAGCCGCGCCTTGCCCATCGCGCGGAGCGCATCGACGGCGAGCGTGCCGCGGCCGGGGCCGAGCTCGACATAGGCGGCATGCGGCCGGCCGGCGCGGTTCCAGGTATCGGCAAGCGCGAGGCCGATCAGCTCGCCGAACATCTGGCTGACTTCGGGCGCGGTGACGAAATCGCCGGCGGCGCCGAACGGATCGCGCGTCGCATAATAATGCGCGTTGGCCGCAGCCATGAATTGCGCGAGCGGGATCGGCCCGGCCAGCGTGATCGCGCGCGCGAGACGGTCGGGTAGCGAGCCTTCGGTCGAGACATCCGGGAAGAGCGTCGTGGGCGAGATAGGGTTGTTTTCCTCAGGCAAGTTCGATGTCGAAGCCGTGCCCTGCATCGTCACCCCGGTCCACCATGCCGCACATTCCGATCAGGCCGCTCCTGCCGCACGGTGGATGCCGGAACAAGTCCGGCATGACGGATGAGAGGCGGCGCTGTCTATCGACACCTGCTGCTTACGCGACGCTTTCGCCTCCCGCGATCGGCTCGACGCGGTGGCGGCGGCGCTTCGCGGTGACGATCAGGTAGATGCCGCCGAGGATCATGGGCACGCACAGCACCTGACCCATGTGGATGACATTGGCGAAGATCGTGCCGTCGAATTGCGCGTCGGGCTCGCGGAAATATTCGATGAAGAAGCGAAAGCAGCCATAGCCGAGCAGGAAGATGCCGGTCATCTTGCCCGGATCGTAGCGCGACTTGGTCTTCCAGAAGGCGAACCACAGGATCACGAACAGGCATATGCCTTCGAGTGCGGCCTCGTAGAGCTCGCTCGGGTGGCGCGGCGGCTCGGGGAGGCCGGCCATCACCGTGTGGGGGAAGACGATCGCCCAGGGCACGTCGGTCGGCTTGCCCCACAGCTCGCCGTTGACGAAATTGGCGAGCCGCCCGAAGAACAGCCCGAACGGCACGCAGCACGCGACATAATCGTGGACGCGCAGCCAGTTGAGTCCCTTGTTGCGCGCCAGCAGGATCATCGCCAGCGAGGTGCCGATGACGCCGCCGTGGAACGACATGCCGCCGTCCCACAGCTTGAACACCTGTAGCGGGTGGAGGAACATTTCGGGCGCGTAGAAGATCACGTAGCCGATGCGGCCGCCGAGGATGACGCCCAAAGTCACGTAGAAGACGAGATCGTCGGCATGCGCGCGGCTCATCGGCGCGCCGGGCTGGGCGAGCAGCTTCAAGAGATACCACCAGCCGACGACGATGCCGGCGATATAGGCCAGCGAATACCATTTCAGGCTGAAGAAGCCGATGTGGAAGATGACGGGATCGAGCCCGAGATCGGTCCAGTGGAGATAGTGGCGGCTGTCCGCAGCGGCAGCGGCGAGTTGGGCAAGGATCAAGGCTTTTCCCCGGTCATCGCCGCCTCCATAAGGGGAGGAAAGGCGAAGACCAAGGAGAGAGTGATGCCGAGTGCGCTCGACCGCCGGATGGAAGCGGGAATCGCCGCGCTGACCGCGCCCGGCGGGCCGCTCGCGGTGACGACGGTCGAGGCGGGCGGGCTGGCGCTGCCGATGATCGCAACCGCGCCGCCGGCGCTGCCGCACTATTTCGCGCATTTCTGCGCCGAACATGCCGACAAGACCTTCCTCGTCGCGGGCGACGAGCGGCTGACCTTCGCTGAGGTTTATGCTGAAGCTGGGAAGGTGGCGGCGGCGCTGGTCGAGGGGTTCGGCATCGCCAAGGGCGACCGGGTGGGGATTGCCATGCGCAACTCGCCGGCCTGGATCGCGCTCTATATGGGGATCGTCATGGCCGGCGGGATCGCCACCCTGCTCAACGGCTGGTGGAGCCCCGAGGAGCTTGCCGCAGCGATCGCCGACGTCGAGTGCGGGCTGGTGTTCGCAGACGGGCCGCGCGCCGAGCGGCTGGCGCAGGCGGCCGGCGTAGCGTGCGCCGTGGTGGCGATCGACGATCGGCCGGCGCTGGCGACGGCGCTGGCGGGCGTAACGGCGCGGGGCTCGGCCGATGCGGCGCTGCCTGCGCTCGGCGGCGAGGACGATGCGACGATCCTCTTCACCAGCGGTTCGACCGGCCAGTCGAAGGGCGCACTCAGCGACCATCGCGGGGTGATGCAGGGGGTGTTCAATTATCTCGCGCAGGCGCTGGTGATGCTCGGCATCGCCACCGAGAACGGCAATCCGCCCGAAGGCCAGCCGGCGACCTTGCTCAACGTGCCGCTGTTCCACGTCACCGCCGAAATTCCGGTGATGCTGCAGAGCTTCGCGATGGGCCGCAAGCTCGTCCTCATGCCCAAATGGGACGCCGAGGAAGCGATGCGGCTGATCGAGGCCGAACAGGTCAGCTATTTCGTCGGCGTGCCGCTGATGAGCTATGAGATCCTGACGCACCCCAACCGGCACAAATACGACCTCTCCAGGGTGACCGACTTCGCCGCCGGCGGGGCGCCGCGGCCGGTCGAGCATGTGCGGCGGATCAAGGAGGAGATGGGCGGCGCGGCGCCGCTGATCGGCTATGGCCTCACTGAGACCAACGCGGTCGGCTGCGGCAACTGGCGCGAGAATTATCTCACCAAGCCCGATTCGACCGGGCGCGCCTCAAAGCCGCTGGTCGAGCTGGCGATCGTCGATGGCGCGGGCGAGCCGGTGCCGCAGGGCGAGCGCGGCGAGATCGCGATCCGCTCGATCTGCAACTTCAAGCGCTACTGGAACCGGCCCGAGGATAGCGAAGCGGCCTTCACCGCCGACGGCTTCTTCCTGACCGGCGACATCGGCTATCTCGACGAGGACGGCTATCTGTTCATCGTCGACAGGAAGAAGGACATCATCATCCGCGGCGGCGAGAACATCTCGTGCCAGGAAGTCGAGGCGGCGCTCTATCGCCACCCCGCTGTCGCGGAATGCGCGGTGTTCGGCCTGCCCGATCCGCGCTACGGCGAGGTGCCCGGCGCGGTGGTGCATTACCGGCCTGGCGAAGCGCTGACCGACGAACAATTGTGCGAATTCCTGAAGCCGCACATCGCCGCGTTCAAGCTGCCGGCGCGGCTATGGGTATCGCCCGACCCGTTGCCGCGGCTCGGCACCGAAAAGATCGACAAGGTGTCGCTGCGCGCCCGCTATCGCGCACTGGCCTGACCCCGCGCGCCATTGCACTGCCGGCACGAAAATCATGGTGGCCGGGCCACGACAGGCGTATGATCGCACCCGCGCTGGAAAGGCGGGGCCTATGCTGGAGCGATTTCGCCGCCGCTATCTCGATCTGCTCGGATCGATCTATATCTACAACGAGCATCGCGGCTATACCGCGATCGATCGGCTGCTCGATGCCGTGCGCGCGCAGGCGCCCGACGATGCCGCCTTCATCGCCGCGGTCGAGAAACACCGCGCCGACGAGCGCAAACATTATCTGATGTTCCGCCGCTGGTTCGAGGCGCAGGGGCGCATGCCGCTGCTGGTCGATCGCACCTGCGGGCATATCGACCGCTTCGTCGAGATCATGTTCGGCACGCGGATCGACGATCTCGACACGCGGCAAGTGAGCGCGCGCGAGGATTTGTTCGAGCGGCTGTGCCGGGTGATCGAGCTGACCGAGCGGCGCGGCTACCGCCAGGTCGAAATCCTGCTCGACCATCCGATCGTGCGGCGCGACCGAACGCTCATCAAAATCTTCCGCATCATCGAGGCCGACGAGCCGAGCCATTGGGCACCCTATGAGCGCTGGCTCGCCGATCACGCCAAGCGCGCGCCGCGCTGGTGGGAGCGTGCGATCGACCGCCTGATCCACGCCGAATTATTGTTCGTGAAGCTGCCCGTCCTGTTCCTTTCGCCGCGCCTGGCGAGGCGCACCGAATGGGCCGACGCGGCCGACCCGGCCGAACGCCTCGCCTCACCCTTTTCGCTCGCCTAGTGCCGCGGGCATCCGGTCATTTGAGCACGGTCTTCGTATCCACCAGCGACACGTCGTGCATCTCGTCGAGATAGGCTTCGAGATAGGGCTTGTGCGAGGCGCCGATCAGCACCAGCGCGCGTGAGCCCGGATGCATGCCGAGAATGTCGCGGATATTGGCGGCGATGCGCAGGTTGCGCGTCTCCCAATAGCCGACATAGCCGCGCCCGAACGCTTGCGGCGACGGCTCAGCAAGCGCCGCGCCGAAATCGCTGGCGAAGATCAGATCGGCCAGTTGGGGCGCGTTCTCGGCGCGATAGAGCGCGAGCAGCGCGTCGCCGGTGGTAAGGTTCGCCTCGAGCGTCTTGTCGGCCGCGCTTCGCTTGGCGGCGGCGGGATTGTCCCAGGCGCGGGTGATCGCCGCTTCGTAAGCCTTTTCGTCGGAGATCGGCGCGTCGGCGGTGTGATCGTCGACCGGCCAGACGCGATCGAGCCCGAGCCGAGCAGCGAGCCGGGCGGCGATCAGCATCGTCTCGTCGCGCCGCGTCATGAGCTCGCCGAGCTGGGCGACCAGCGCCGCGTCGAGGCCGTCGCCGGCGTGCCGCTCGGGCGCGGCCAGGCGCAGCCATTGCACCAGCGCCGAGCCCCGATCGCCCGCCGCGAGGAACACCGCGGCGAGGTGGCGGCGCTGCGCGGCGGTCGGCCGCGCGGGCCAGGCGGCGAGCAGGCGGTCCATCTCCGCGGTCGCCGCGGGAACGTCGAGCCCGGTCGCCGCGCGCGCCGGCGCGGGATCCCAGCAATAGCCTTCGATCGTGTCGCGATAACGATCGGGATAATGGCGCATGAAATCGCATTGCGGCCCCGACAGCGCCTCGACGGTGATGATGTCAGGCTTCCACGCCGCCAGCCGATCGAGCAGCGGCGCGAGCGTTGCCGGATCGAAGCTCTTCGGCAGATTCGAGAGGTGCGGCGTACCGAGCACCATCACCGCATTGGGCGCGCCGGGCGCGGCATGTTTGTGGGCGCCCGGATCGAAGGCGGGATGATAATCTTGCGCCACGGCCGCGCCGCCCATCGACAGCGCGACGGCGAAAGCGGCGATCATCTGCAGCATGCTCATCTCCGATATGGTGTATTGCTGGCATATATCGGCACATCGCATTCGTCCACTGGCGCGCCTCTTCCGCAGCCGGTAGAGCGGCGCGATGGCGGACGCGGGCGAGGGAGTGACGATCGACCGGCGCAGGCTGCTGATCGGCGGCGGTGCCGGGATCGGGCTGGTCGTCGCCTGGGCGCTGTGGCCGCGCAGCTATCGGCCCAATTTGACGGCCGCGCCGGGCGAGCATGTCTTCGACGCCTGGCTAAAGATCGGCGAGGACGGGCATGTGACGGTCGCGGTGCCGCAGGCCGAACACGGCCAGGGGGTCTATACCACGCTGCCGCAAATCCTCGCCGACGAGCTGGGCGCGGACTGGCGGACGGTGGCGGTCGAGGCGGCGCCGCTCAATCCAATCTACGCCAACCCGATGGCTGCGGACGAGCTGTTCGGCACGGGCGGCGCCCTGCCGGCGAGCATCGCGCGCGCGCCGATGCTGACCGCGGGATCGACCTCGATCCGGATGTTCGGCGACACGGTGGGCGAGGCGGGCGCGGCGGCGCGGGCGTTGCTGTGCCGGGCGGCGGCGCGGCGCTGGAACGTGGATTGGCGCGACTGCGATACTGCGGAAGGGTTCGTGACCCACGGCAAGCAGCGGCTGCGCTTCGGCGAGCTGGCGGCCGCCGCGGTCGCCGAGAAGCTGCCCGACGACGTGCCGCAACGCGACGGAGAGACCAAGCGGCTGGTCGGCAAACCGCTGCCGCGGCTCGATGCGCCGTCCAAGGTCGACGGCTCGGCCAATTTCGCCGGCGACACCCGCCTGCCCGACATGGTGTTCGTCGCGATTCGCCAGGGGCCGGTCGGCGAGTCGCAGCTGGTCAAAACCGACCGCGCCGCCGCCGATCGCATTCGCGGCGTGGTCGCGGTGATCGAGAATCCGCGCTGGGTCGCCGCGGCGGCGGCCAATTGGTGGGCGGCGAATCGCGCGCTCGACGCGCTCGCCCCGCGCTTCGAAACCAGGGGACCGGTGGTCGACAGCAAGTCGATCGCCGCGGCGCTTGATGCCGCGCTCGACAGTGACGGCACGCGGATGGCCAAGGCCGGAGACCTCGGCGCCGCGTTCAAGGGCGCACGCGTCATCACCGCGCGCTATCGCGCCGGGCTTGCCGTTCATGCCCCGATCGAGACGATGACCGCGACCGCGCACCTCCATGACGGCCGGCTCGAAATGTGGCTGCCGACGCAAGCGCCGGGGCTGGCGCGCGCCGCCGCGGCGACGACGATCGGGCTCGACGAGAGCGCGGTCACCGTCCACCCGATGCTGATCGGCGGGTCGTTCGGCGCCAATCTCGAGCATCTCGCTGCCGAGCAGGCGGCGCTGCTCGCGCAGCAATTGAAGCGGCCGGTGCAGCTGGTGTGGTCGCGCGCCGAGGACCTGCTTCACGATCGCTACCGCCCGCCCGCCGCGGCGCGGATGAGCGCTCGGCTCGACGCCAACGGGCAAGTGCTCGGTTGGCAGGCCAAGATCGCCGCGCCGAGCACCGGGCGCGAGCTCGCCGGGCGACTGGCGGGCGGCGACGCGGCGCTGGCGGCCGAGCGGCTGCTCGCCGGCGGCGGCGATGCTTATGCGGTGGCGGGGGCGACGCCTTTCTATGCGATCCCGAACTACGCGATCGACCATCATCCGGCCGACATCGGCGTGCCGACCGGGCATTGGCGATCGGGCGCGCACAGCTATACCTGCTTCTTCACCGAATGCTTCGTCGACGAGCTGGCGCATGTCGCGGGCACCGAGGCCTTGTCGTTCCGCATCGCCATGCTCGGCCACAATGCGCGGCTGGCACGCTGCCTGTCGACCGCGGCGTCGCTCGGCGGCTGGGGCGGCGGGGTCAAGGGCAGCGGGCAGGGGATCGCCTGCCACAGCTTCCGCGGCAGCCATGTCGCGGTGCTCGCCGAAGCGCATCTCGAGGGCCAGCGGCCGGTGGTCGACCGGCTCGTCGCAGCGGTCGATTGCGGACGCGTGGTCAATCCCGACGTGGCGCAGCAGCAGATCGAGGGCGGGCTGATCTTCGGCGTCGCGCAGGCGCTGGGCGCGGCGGCCGGGTTCACCCGCAACCTCGCCGATGCGCGGCGGCTGAGCGATCTGGCCCTGCCGACGCTCGCCTCTTCGCCCGATATTCTCGTCGAGCTGATCGCCAGCGACGCCGAGCCCGGCGGGGTGAGCGAGCTCGCGGTGCCGCCCGTCGCGCCGGCGATCGCCAATGCGCTGATGGCGGCGACGGGCTCGCGCATCCGCACGCTGCCGCTTAGGCCCGTCGCATGACCCCGCCCGACCATCCGCCGATCCCGCCGCGCCGGATCGGCGTGCTGCTCATCAATCTCGGCACGCCCGACGAAGCGACGCCGCGCGCGGTGAAACGCTATCTCGCCGAATTCCTCTCCGACCGCCGCGTGATCGAGATACCGCGGCTCGCCTGGCAGCCGATCCTGCGGGGGATCATCCTCAACACGCGGCCGAAGAAATCCGCGCATGCTTATGCCCAGGTGTGGAGCGACCAAGGCTCGCCGCTCGCCGCGATCACCGCGCGGCAGGCGGCGGCGCTGGCCGAAGCGTTCGGGCCTGACGTGACGGTCCACTGGGCGATGCGTTACGGGCGGCCGGCGATCGGCGAGCGGATCGCGGCGCTGAAGGCGGCGGGGTGCGACCGCATCCTGCTCGCGCCTCTCTACCCGCAATATTGCGCGGCGACGACCGCGACCGCCAACGACAAGGCGTTCGCCGCGCTCGCCGCGATGCGCTGGCAGCCGGCGGTGCGGACGCTGCCGTCTTATCATGACGATCCGGCCTATATCGGGGCGTTGAAGGAGTCGGTCGAGGCCGAGCTGGCGGCGCTCGATTTCGAACCGCAAGCGCTGGTTGCGAGCTTCCACGGCATGCCGCGGCGCACGCTCGAGCTTGGTGATCCCTATCATTGCCATTGCCGGAAGACCGCCCGGCTACTGGGCGAAGCACTGGGGCGCGAACTCACCGTCGCCTTCCAGTCGCGGTTCGGGCGTGCGAAGTGGCTCGAACCCGCGACCGACGCGATGCTCGCGGCGTTGCCGGGCAAAGGCGTGACTCGCGTGGCGATCGTCGCGCCGGGCTTTTCGGCTGACTGCCTGGAGACGCTGGAGGAGCTGGCGATTCGCGGGCGCGCGACATTCCTCGCCGCGGGCGGCAGTGATTTCGCCTATCTGCCGTGCCTCAACGACAGCGCCGAGGGCATCGCCATGCTGAAGACGATCCTGGCGCGCGAACTGGAGGGCTGGCTATGACCGCGTACATCGCCTTGCTTCGCGCGGTGAATGTCGGCGGGACGGGCAAGCTGCCGATGGCCGATCTGAAGCGGATCGGCGAGGAGGCGGGCTTCGCTCGCGTCCGGACCTATATCGCCAGCGGCAATCTGCTTTTCGACAGCGACGTGGACGAAGCGGCGATCAAGGCGGCGCTGGAGACGCGGCTCGAAGCCTATGCCGGCAAGCCCGTCGGGGTGCTGGTGAGGACCGCCGAGGAGATGGCGGCGGTCGGCGACGCCAATCCGTTTCCCGATGCCGCGCCCAACCGCGTCGTCGCGATCTTCCTCGACGCTGCGCCGCCCGCCGATGCGCTCGACCGCGTGACCGGGCGGCGGGGCGAGGAGCTGCGGCTCGGCAGGCGCGAGATCTACGTTCATTACGGCGACGGCATGGCCGATTCGAAGCTGCGCATCGCGGCGGCGCGCGAGGGCACTGCGCGCAACATGAACACCGTCGCCAAGCTCGCCCAGCTCGCGCGCGCTTGAAGCCGGGAACCGGCGCGCGTAGCGTTCGCTTATGTGAGGCAGAACGGCTGGAGAGGAATATGGCACGCGTTGCGATCGTTACCGGCGGCACCCGCGGCATCGGCGAGGCGATCAGCCTTGCCTTGAAGAACGCCGGCATGACCGTTGCCGCCAATTACGCCGGCAACGAGGAACGCGCGCAGGCCTTCACCGATCGCACCGGGATCAAGGCATACAAATGGGACGTTGGCGATTTCGCGGCGTGCCAGGAGGGCTGCGCGCGAGTCGCCGCCGAGTTGGGCGATGTCGACGTGCTGGTCAACAATGCCGGCATCACCCGCGACGGCACGATGCTCAAGATGAGCCATGACGATTGGGACGAGGTGATGCGCGTCAACCTCGGCGGCTGCTTCAACATGGCCAAGGCGGTGTTCCCGGGGATGCGCAGCCGCAAATGGGGGCGGATCGTCAATATCGGCTCGATCAACGGTCAGGCCGGGCAATATGGCCAGGTCAATTACGCCGCCGCCAAATCGGGTATCCACGGTTTCACCAAGGCGCTGGCGCAGGAAGGCGCGCGCGCCGGCGTGACGGTCAACGCGATCGCGCCGGGCTATATCGACACCGACATGGTGGCGGCGGTGCCGGCCGATGTCCTGGAGAAGATCGTTGCGAAGATCCCGGTCGGGCGTTTGGGCAAGGCCGAGGAGATCGCGCGCGGCGTGGCGTTCCTGTGCGCCGAGGATGCCGGGTTCGTGACCGGGTCGACGCTCAGCATCAATGGCGGACAGCATATGTACTGACGGGTGCAGGCGCGGCCACGTCAGCGCCGGCGTGCGCAACGCGCACCGCACCCGGCACGGGGCACCCCGCAATGTACTACTTTGCGGGACCCCACGGCCGGCGGTCGGCGTCAGCCGAACCCGTCCGACGGCGGCTTTGCCGTCGTCGGGCCATGAGGGTAATGCCCCCTCACCCTTCCCACTCGGCTCCGCCGAACGGGCCCCTTCCCTCTCCCGCAAGGGGAGAGGGAAAGGAGCGGCCGTCTCAGAAAACCCCCGCATAAACCTCGGGCTTGAACCCGACGATCCGGCGATCGCCGAGATCGAGCAGCGGGCGCTTGATCATCGACGGCTGCGCCAGCATCAGCGCGATCGCCTTCGCCGCGTCGAGATCGCCGCGCTGGTCCTCGGGCAGCTTGCGGAAGGTCGTGCCCGCGCGGTTGAGGATCGTTTCCCAGCCGAATTCGGCGACCCAGGCTTCGAGCTGCGCGCGATCGATCCCGGCTTTCTTGTAGTCGTGGAATTGGTATGCGACGCCGTGATCGTCGAGCCAGGCTCTCGCGCGCTTGATCGTATCGCAATTGGCAATGCCGTAGAGCGTCGGCGTCACGTTTCCTCTCCCGATGGTGCGAGCGGCGGGGATAGAGCGTCGCCGGCCTTCTGCCAATGCGACGGCGCGTGCTGGCGGTGCGGCTTCGCCTGGAGTAGCGAGGGCGATCACATGTTCCGGGGGAGCCAATCCATGCGCCGTCATCTGTTGTTCGCCACCATCGCGCTCGCGCCGTTGCTGATCGCGGCGACCGATGCGGGCAAGCCGCGCTACGGCAGCTGGGGCGTGGCGATCGAGGACATGGACCGCTCGGTCAAGCCCGGCGACGATTTCTTCGATTATGCCGAGGGGACGTGGCTCAAGGTGCATCCGATCGCCGCCGACAAGGTGGGTGCGGGCTATAATTACGAGCTGCCCGACGAGATCGAGCAGCAAGTGCGCGGCATCGTCGAGCGCGAAGCGGCGCAACCCGACGACGCGACCGCGAAGAAGGTCGGCGATTTCTATGCGGCGTGGATGAACGAGAAGGGGATCGAGGCGCGGGGCACCGCGCCGCTCCAGCCCTATCTCGCCAGGATCGCGGGCGTGAAGGATCGCGGCGCGCTGGTGCGGCTGATGATGCAGCCGGGCTATGCCTCGCCGGTCTATATCGGGATTTCGGCCGATCAGGACGATCCGACGCGCTATACCGCGACGGCGGGGCAGGCACGGCTGGGGTTGCCGACGCGCGATTACTATCTGCTGCCGGGCGCCAAATACGAGGCGATTCGCAAGGCCTATCACGATTATATCGTCCGCATCCTGACGCTCGCCGGGATGAGCGACGCCACTGCCAAAGCGGATCGTATCCTCGCGCTCGAGACGCGGCTGTCGCAGGATCAATGGACGCCCGAGGCGCGGCGCGATCCCATCGCCACGCACAATCCGATGACTCGAATGCAGCTGATGAAGCTCGCGCCCGAATTCGATTGGGGCGCGACGCTCGAGTCGATGGGGCTGGGCGCCGCGCAGAAGGTCGACGTTGCCGAGAAGAGCGCGGTGACCGCGGCGGGCAAGCGCCTCGCCGACGTGCCGCTCTCGACCTGGAAGGACTGGCTCGCCTTCCGTTTCGTCAGCGATCATGCGAGCTTCCTGCCGCACACCTTCGACCAGGCGCATTTCGACTTCTATTCGAAGACGCTGAGCGGCGTGCCTGAACAGCGTGCGCGGTGGAAGCGCGGCATGGCCCTGCTCGACGGCGCGCTGGGCGAGGCGGTCGGCAAGCTCTATGTCGCCGAGCACTGGTCGCCCGAGACCGCGCGCCAGGCCGACGAGCTGGTCGACGATATGCGCGCTGCCTATCAGGACAAGATCAGCCACGCGGCGTGGATGGACGACGCGACGCGAAAGGCCGCGCTCGAAAAGCTCGCGAGCTTCGATCCGCGCATCGGCCATCCGGCGAAGTGGATCGACTATTCGCCACTGGTCGTCAGCCGCAGCGATCCGCTCGCCAACGATGTCGCGAGCGACGCCTTCCAATGGCAGTTGCAGCTCGCGCGCTTCCCGCATCCGGTCGATCGCGGGCTGTGGGACATGACGCCGCAGACGGTGAACGCCTATTACGACCCGACGATGAACCAGATCACCGTGCCCGCGGCGATTCTGCAACCGCCCTTCTTCGACGCGCAGGCCGATCCGGCGGTCAATTACGGCGAGACGGGCGCCACCACGATCGGCCATGAAATGGGCCATGGCTTCGACGACCAGGGGCGGCAGTACGACGCGCAAGGGCGGCTGCGCGACTGGTGGAGCAAGGAAACCGCGGCGAAATATACCGTCAAGGCCGATCGGCTCGCGCAGCAATTCGATGCTTACGAGCCGATCCCGGGCGTCCACATCAAGGGCAAGCTGACGCTGGGCGAGAACCTCGCCGATCTCGGCGGGCTGGAGACCGCCTATGCCGCCTATCGCCGCTACGTGTCGCGGCACGGCGAGCCGCCGGTGATCGACGGCTATACCGGCGACCAGCGTTTCTTCATCGCCTTCGCTCAGGCGTGGCAGGGCAAGATGCGCGACGATGCCGAGCGCCAGCAACTGCTCAGCAACCCGCACAGCCCCGACAAGTATCGAGTCATCGGGATCGTGCGGAACTTCGATCCCTGGTACAAGGCGTTCGGCGTCAAGCCGGGGGACAAGCTGTACCTGCCGCCCGAGCAAAGGGTGCATATCTGGACGGAATAAGCGCGTTTCCGTTCGGGCTGAGCCTGTTGAAGCCCGGATGGCCGCATCCGCCCTTCGACAGGCTCAGGGCGAACGGAGGGCCGGTCTCGTATGGCGCCGGCGACGGCGAAGCCGCCGCCGTCGGTCGGGTTCGGCTGGCGCCGACCCGCCGGCCGCGCTCGGCGCTGCGCGCTTTGGCGCGCATCGGCGCGGTCGTGGCCGCGCCTGCGCCAAGCGCAAGAGGCCGGCCCCTTTGGGACCGGCCTCCGCCCTCGTTACGCTACTCGAGGGAGCTCGTGTGCCGCCGGATCAGCGGCAGTAATTGGGGCGATCCGAGCGGTCGATCGCGCGGCCGGCGAGCGCGCCGGCGCCGGCGCCGAGGATCGTCCCCACTGTGTGGTCGCCGCGGCCGGCGATCTCGTGGCCGAGCAGGCCGCCGGCGATCGCGCCGATGATCGTGCCGCCGTCGCCATTGTCGCGGCAGCGGCGATAATCGCGGTAGTGGCGGCGATAATTGTCGCGCTCGTAATAGCGGTCATAGCCGCGATAGGTCGGGCGGTAGTCGCGGTGATGGTAATAACGCTGCGCCGAGGCCGGCGTCACCGGAACCAAGGCCGACGCGCCCATGGCCAGGGCGGCGCCGATGAGCGAAAGCTGCTTCATCATGGGTCGTCTCCTCGTTTGGGCCGACGCGGAGGTGCGGCGGCTTCGGTCGATGAGACGGGTATCGCCGATTCGGCTTGAGGGATCGCTGAATGCCCCTGTTATCAGCCGTTCAGCCGCGCAAAGGCGGGTGGCGCGGTGCAGCGGCGCGGCTATAGCCGTGGCGTGCGCCTGTTACTGTCGATCCTGCTCGTGCTGCTGCTCGTCCCCGGCTATTCGACGGTCGCCCCGGGGCCGCGGCTGGCGGCGAGCGGGCGGATGCGGGTGCAGGCGGTGCCGCTCGATGCGCACGATCCTGCCCGCCGCCGCGTCGGTCGGTTGACCTATCTCGGCGGTATCACGCTGGCGAGCGACGACCCGGCGTTCGGCGGCTTTTCCTCGATGCATGTCGCGGGCGACCGCTTCACCCTGCTCAGCGACGGCGGCAGCTTCATCGCTTTCCGGATGGGCCGCGACTGGCGAATCGGCGACCTCCATTTCGGCAATCTGCCGGCCGGTCCCGGCACCGGCTGGGAAAAGGCCGATCGCGACAGCGAATCGATGACGGTCGATCCCGCCACCGGTGAAACCTGGGTCGGCTTCGAAAGCCACAACGCGATCTGGCGCTATGCGCCCGGCTTCGCGCGCGCCGAGGCCCGTGCGCGCCCGCGGGCGATGGCGCACTGGCCTCATGGCGGCGGCCCCGAATCGCTGGTCCGCCTCGCCGACGGCCATTTCGTCACGCTGAGCGAGACGGGGCGAAAATCGTGCCGCCACGCGCATGACGCCTTGTGGTTCGAGCGCGATCCCACGATCGATCCGACCAGCGGTTTCCGCTTCTGCTATCGGCCGCCGCGCCATTACGACCCGAGCGATGCGGCCGAGCTGCCCGACGGCGATCTGCTGGTGCTCAACCGGCGCTTCCGGCTGCCTTATGATTTCTCCGCGATCCTGACGATCGTGCCGCGCGCAGGGATAGCGCCGGGCAGGACGGTTGCGGGCACACCGATCGCCGCCTTCGCCGCGCCTTTGATCCACGATAATTTCGAAGCGCTGGCGGTGGTCCGCGAGGGCGACGACACGATCGTGTGGATCGCCTCCGACGACAACCAGTCGAAGCTGCAGCGTTCGTTGCTGCTCAAGTTCCGGCTCGATCTGCCGGACACACGAAAAGCGCCGCCCCGAGCCGATCGGGGCGGCGCTTTCGATTAATCCTTCGCGCGACTCAGGCCGAGGCGAGCTTCTTGGCGATATCACGCTTCAGGCGGCGCGCCTTGAGCGAGAGCTTGTCGTCGCTGGTCTTGGTGAGCCAGTTGTCGAGGCCGCCGACATGCTCGACCGAGCGCAGCCCGTGAGTCGAGACGCGCAGCTTGACGCTGGTCTCCAGCGCTTCGGACATCAAGGTGACGTTCTGCAGATTGGGCAGGAACGTGCGCTTGGTCTTGTTGTTGGCGTGGGAAACGTTGTGGCCCACCTGCCGGCCCTTGCCGGTCAGCTCGCAAATGCGCGACATCGGTTGAATTCCTGAATTCGGGTTATCCGGAAAGTCGGCGCACCTAACGGCATCGCGCCGCTTCGTCAAGGTGCGGCGAGGGAGGGGGCCGATGCCGCGACGGGCTCGGCCGAATTCAGCCGATGCAACCCGGGTCGCCGGTGGACGTTATTACGGCAACGAAAAGATTGGGAGACCGAAATGCGCACCCTGCTCGCCTTGATCGGAATCATCGTCATCGTCCTCGTCGTGCTGATGGCGCTCGGCTTCATCAATCTCGATCAGACTCGCGAAGGGCGGATGCCCTCGGTTTCGGTGCAGGGCGGGCAAGCGCCCGCATTCCGCGCCGATGTCGGCTCGGTCGATGTCGGCACCGAAAACAAGACGGTGCAAGTGCCGACCGTCGCGGTCAACAAGCCCGGCGACAACCAGGCGGCGCAATGAGCGCGTCGCCGGGCGCGATCGTCGCGGCGGTTTTGCTGCCGCCGCTCGGCGCCTATCTCGCCGTCGGGCCAGGGCGCGATTTTGCGATCGCGTGCCTGCTGACCGTGCTCGGGTTCGTGCCGGGGATGATTTTCGCGCTCTATCTCGTGCTGCGGCCGACGCCCGCTCTCGCCTGACGCCGCCGAAGCGGGCATAGCGGCGCGATGTCGCCGATCACCCTGCCGATGCGCGCCGCGCTCGATGCCGCCCGCGAAGCCGCTGCCGCGGGCGAAGTGCCGGTCGGCGCGGTGATCGTGAAGAACGGCGCGATCGTCGCGACCGCCGCCAACGCGCCGCGGACGCTGCACGACCCTACCGCACATGCCGAGATCCGCGCGATTCGCGCCGCTGCCAAGGCGCTCGGCAGCGATCGGCTCGAGCAATGCGATCTGTGGGTGACGCTCGAGCCGTGCGCGATGTGTGCCGGTGCGATCGCGCACGCGCGGATTGCGCGGCTCTATTACGGCGCCGGCGATCCCAAGGGCGGCGCGGTCGAGCACGGCCCGCGCTTCTTCGCGCAGCCGACCTGCCATCACCGCCCCGAAATCTATGCCGGGATCGGCGAAAGCGAGGCGGCGGCCTTGCTCAGGGATTTCTTCGCCGAGCGGCGGTGACGCCGGGGACGGAGCCAATCGGCCGCCTGATGGTTACCCCTGGGTCGGCTGCTCGGGATCGAAGGCGATGGACATGGATGACAGGCCAGCACGAGGATCGCGGCGCAAGCGCGCGGCGCTGATCGTCGCATTGTTGCTGGCGATCGTGGTGATCATTTTCGTCGGCTACAACGTCTTCTACATCGCTGCCTATAGCTGATCTGCCGACAGGCTCCCGCCGCAGGGGGAGCCCGCCGATGCGATGTCAGCCGACGTCGCTCGCCGGAATCGGCACGACCCGGATTTCGACGCGGCGATTGGCGGCGCGGCCGTCCTCGGTATCGTTGGGGGCGATCGGCTGAGTCTCGCCAAAGCCGCGCGTGCCGATCCGCGCGCTCTGCACGCCGCGGCTTTCGAGATAGCTCGCGACCGAATTGGCGCGACGCTCCGACAATTGCTGGTTGTAGGCGTCGCTGCCGGTCGAATCGGTGTGGCCATATACGTCGATATAGGTCTCGTTATATTGCGAGAGCACTTGCGCGACCTGATCGAGTGTCGCCTGGAACTGCGGCTGCACCGTCGCGCTGTCATAGGCGAAGGTGACGTTCGACGGCATGTTGAGGACGAGATTGTCGCCCTGGCGCGTCACGCGCACGTCGGTGCCCGCGGTGCGCGCACGCAAGTCGCGCTCCTGCTTGTCCATGTACGCGCCGATGCCGGCGCCGGCGATGCCGCCGAGGCCCGCGCCGATGATCTTCTCGGTGCGGTCGTGCCGCCCGCCGACGAGATCGCCGAGCAGATAGCCGCCGACCGCGCCGCCCAGGCCGCCGATCGCCGCCTTGGAAATGTGGCGCTGCCCCGTTTCCGGATCGGTGACGCAGGCGGTGGTGGCGAGCATCGCGCCGAGCCCGGCGGCGGTTGCCCATTTCGAAATCGCTGACATGGCTTTGACCCCTATTGTGATTTGGCCCCGGCCCGGCGAGCCGGACACGCTGGTTCAACCCGGCGTGCAAGCGTTTGTTCCGTATCCGAACTGAACCGGCCATGATCCGGCGGTTGTCGAAACGACAGTTTCGCGCCAAGGAGGGCGACAGCGCCATGCATCCGCTTCCGCCCTTTCCCTGGATCGACGTCGTCATCATCCTCGCATTGGTGGTGCTGAACGGCTTGTTCGCGATGGCGGAGCTGGCGATCGTCTCGTCGCGGCGTGCGCGGCTGGAGGCGATGGCCAAGGCGCGGCGGCGCGGCGCTGCGACCGCGCTTGCGCTGGCCGCCGATCCCGGCAAGTTCCTGTCGACCACGCAGGTCGGCATCACGCTGATCGCGATCATTTCGGGCGCCTATTCGGGCGCGAGCCTGGGCGAGCCGGTGGCGTTGCGGCTGGCACGGCTGGGGCTCGCCGACGACAGCGCGCGCACGCTGGGCTTCGCGCTGGTGATCGGGCTCACCACCTACGCCTCGGTGGTGATCGGCGAGCTGGTGCCCAAGCAGATCGCGCTGCGCACGCCCGAGCCGATCGCGGTGATCGTCGCCACGCCGATGCGCTGGCTGTCGCTCGCCGCGGCGCCGATCGTCTGGCTGCTCGATTCGACCAGCGCCTTGCTCTTCCGGCTGGCCGGCCTGTCGCGCGAATCGGAACGGCACGTCACCGCCGAGGAATTGCACCTGATCGTCGCCGAGGCCTCCAAATCGGGGGTGCTCGAGGAGCACGAGCGCTCGATCATCTCGGGCGTGGTGCGATTGGCCGACCGTCCGGCGCGTGAGGTGATGACGCCGCGGACCGAGGTCGACTGGCTCGACGCCGACCTCGACACCGCGGGCATTCGCGCGGCGCTGCTCGACACCCAGCATACTAGGCTGCCGGTCGCAGAGGGATCGGTCGACTCGGTGGTCGGCGTGGTCCAGGCGCGCGACATCGTCGCGGCCTTGTTCGAGGGGCGGCCGCTCGACCTGCGCCAGCTGATGCGGCCGGCGCCCGTCATCCCCGACCAACTCGACGCGATGGATGCACTGGGCGCGTTGCGCCGCGCCGAGGTGCCGATGGCGCTCGTCCATGACGAATACGGGCATTTCGAGGGGATCGTGACGCCCGCCGACCTGCTGATCGCGATCGCCGGCGAGTTCGCCTCGGACGCCGATCCCGACGAGGCGCCGCCGATCGTCGAGCGCGACGACGGCTCGCTGCTGGTATCGGGCCACATGCCCGCCGACGCGCTCGCCGAGCGGCTCGACATGACGCTGCCCGAGGACCGCGATTATGCCACCGCAGCCGGGTTCGCGCTCGCGGTGCTGCGCCATCTGCCGAACGAAGGCGAGAGCTTCATCGAGCAGGGCTGGCGCTTCGAGGTGGTCGATCTCGACGGGCGACGGATCGACAAGCTGCTCGTCGCGCGCGCCGCCAAAGGCGGCTGAGGCCGGGCCCGTGGGGCGTGGTAAATTGCTCCATTTCGGATATTTTGTCCCGCGACGAGCGAGCGTCATGCCGGCGCTTCGCTCGGGAATGGAGGCACAAGCGGGCGACCCGCGCGGTGCCTTGCGTAAATTCGGGATGAAGAGCGTAAAGGGGGCGTCATGAACAACCAGATCGGATCGTCGAGCGTGCCGATCGACTATGCCGCGACGGCGAGGCTGGGCGCGCGTGCGCCCAACGTGCTGGTGATCGGCGATCCCGGCACGGGCAGCGACGATGCCGAGGCGGCGGTCGAACTCGCCGGCGGGCGGCTGGTCGACCGGCTCGGCTGGAGCGAGGCGGCGCCGGCGCTCGGCGATCACGCGCTGGTCGATGCGATCCTGGTCGCCGCCGAAGGCGCTGCCGACGAGCGGCTCGACGCGGTGCTGCCGCGGATCGACACGCTGGCGCACGCGACCGAGGCGGCGGTGATCGTCGCGCTCGATCGCGGGCAGATCGACCTCGTCGCCGCGCATCTGTTCGGCCCGCGCGTGCAATTGCTGTGCGTGCCGACGCGGACCGAATGCGTCGCGGCGCTGAGCCTCGCCGGCATCGTGGGCGCGCGGCTCCACGAATCGTTGCGCGAGGCCGAAAGCGAGCGACTGCGGCGCTTGAACGAGGAAGTCGCCCGGATCGCGCAGACGCTGGCCCAGCTCACCGCGCACGAGGAGCTGTCGCCTTCGGCCGAGCGGCCCGGCATGTTCGGCGACCGCCGCACCGGCTATGCCGCCGAGACGAGCCAGTCGCCGAGGCCGATCGACCCGCACGAGGTGCGCCGTGCGATCCGCGCGCGACGGCTGCGCGAGCAATTCTTCGCCGCCGCTTTGATCGAGGATCCGGGCTGGGACATGCTGCTCGACCTGTTCGCCGCTGAATTGGAGGACCGCGGCGTTTCGGTCTCGAGCCTGTGCATCGCCGCGGCGGTGGCGCCGACCACGGCGCTGCGCTGGATCGGCAAGATGACCGAGGCGGGCCTGTTCGAGCGCCGCCCCGACCCCTTCGACCGCCGCCGCGCCTTCATGATGCTGACCGAGCCGGCGCGCCAGGCGATGCACCGTTATTGCCAGGCGGTGCACGAGGCGGGCCTGGCGATCGCCTGAGCCGATGCTGCCCGTTCCCGTCGCTGCGGCAATCATCGTCGAACAGGGGCGCGTCCTGGTCACGCGGCGCGGCCCCGGGCGCAGCATGGCGGGCTTCTGGGAATTCCCCGGCGGCAAGATCGAAGCGGGGGAGACGCCGCAGGCTTGCATCGTCCGCGAGCTCGCCGAGGAACTGGTGATCGAGAGCGAGGCGGGCGGCGTGCTCGCCGAATCGATCCATCCTCTTCCCGGCGGCGCGATCCGGCTGATCGCGGTCGCGGTGCGGCGGCTGTCGGATCGCCTGGCCCTGTCCGAGCACGATGCCTATCGCTGGGTCACGGCCGCCGAGCTCGGCGCACTGCCGCTGGCGCCGGCGGACATTCCCATCGCCGCGGCGATCGGCCCGCTGATCGACGATCGCGCGGCGCGCTTGCCCAGGCCGAAAAGCGCGCTATGACGCGGCCACCGCTGGCGTGGGCGGTTAGCTCAGTTGGTAGAGCATCTCGTTTACACCGAGAGGGTCGGCGGTTCGAGACCGTCACCGCCCACCACCTTTTCCGTTTGTTGACGTTCGCGAGGCCGTCGCTGAACCTCGAAGCGTATCCGTTCGCCCTGAGCTTGTCGAAGGGCTGCTCTTCGCCCGTCCGGAGAACGTGCTTCGACAGGCTCAGCACGAACGGGAAGAGAGCGGTTCCGATTCACATCGGCATGCCCTAAGCCATTGCCGAAAGGGAGATGCGATGCGGCTTGGCTGGGATGAAATCAAACGCCGGGCCAAGGCGTTCGGTGAGGAATGGAAAGACGCCTCGTACGAGCGCCGCGAGACGCAGAGCTTCTACAACGATTTCTTCGAGATTTTCGGGGTCCGGCGGCGGCAGGTCGCCGATTACGAGCGGCGGGTGAAGCTGCTCGGCGACCGCTACGGCTTCATCGATCTGTTCTGGCCGGGCACGCTGCTGATCGAGCAGAAGAGCGGCAATCTCGATCTGCGCAAGGCCGAAACCCAGGCGCTCGATTATCTTCACGGCATCCATCCCACGCAGCAGCCGCGCTGGATCCTGACCTGCGATTTCCAGAATTGGGTGCTGCGCGACAGGGATTCGTCGGGCGATCCGCTGACCTTCCGCCTCGCCGACCTGCACAAGCATATCACCGCGTTCGATTTCATGCTGGGCCGCAAGGTCAGCTTCGAGACGCAGGCCGGCGTCACCATCAAGGCGGCCGAGCTGATGGGCAAGCTGCACGACGCGCTGGAGGAATCGGGTTATGTCGGACACGATCTGGAGCAGCTGCTCGTCCGCCTGCTGTTTTGCCTGTTCGCCGACGACACCGGGATTTTCCAGCCAAAGGACATCTTCCTCCAGCTGATCGAGAACGACACCCGGCCCGACGGCGGCGATGTCGGCCGCGTGCTCAATGAGCTGTTCGACGTGCTGAATTGTCCCGATGGCTCCAACGGAACTGTCAACCTGCGGCAGGCCAACCTTCCGGGCGAGTTGAATCAGTTCCCCTATGTCAACGGCCGCCTGTTCGCCGAACGGCTGCGCACGCCAGTGTTCGACAAGACGATGCGCGATCATCTGCTCGATGCGGCGCGGCACGATTGGTCGGGCGTGTCGCCGGCGATCTTCGGGTCGCTGTTCCAATCGGTGATGGACGCCGGCGAGCGCCGCGCGAAGGGAGCGCATTACACCACCGAGGCGAACATTCTGAAGGTGATCGGCCCGCTGTTCCTCGACGATCTCAAGGCCGAGCTGGCCGCGATCATCGCGCGGCGGACGGGCCGCGACCGCGAACTGGCGCGCTTTCAGGACAAGCTCACCCGGCTGACCTTCCTCGATCCGGCGTGCGGCTGCGGCAATTTTCTGGTCATCGCCTATCGCGAGATTCGGCGGCTCGAGCTCGCATGCCTGAAGGCGCAATATGGCGACCAGCAGATCGACGCGGCCTTGCTGTCGCGCGTCACCGTCGATCAGTTCTACGGCATCGAATATGAGGAATTTCCCGCGCGCATTGCCGAGGTGGCGATGTGGATGATGGATCATATCGCCAATAACGAGATCAACGAGGCGTTCCGCCTGAACTATGCCCGCATCCCGCTTAAGGACAGCGCACACATCCTCAACGCCGATGCGCTGGAGACCGATTGGGCCAGCCTGCTGCCGCCCGAGCGGTGCGGTTACATCATGGGCAACCCGCCATTCGTCGGCGCCAAGTTCCAGACCGAGAAGCAGCGCGCGCAGGTGCGTCGCATCGCCGGGCTGGGCGGCAGCGGCGGCACGCTCGATTACGTCGCGGCGTGGTTTTTGAAGGCGGGGTCGTATATAAACTCTTGTAGTTCCATGAATAATAGTCTAAATGCCGATCAGCCCGCAGCCCGCAGCCCGCAGCCCGCAGGCGCATCCGCGTCGGCTTCGTCGCGACCAATTCGATCACGCAGGGCGAGCAGGTCGCGCAGCTCTGGCCGATCCTGTTCGATCGCTACGGGTTGGAAATCGCCTTCGCGCATCGCACCTTCGTCTGGGGCAGCGAGGCACGCGGCAAGGCGCACGTCCATGTCGTCATCATCGGGCTGATGCACCGCGACGCCGAGCTGGTGGACAAGACGGAAAAGCGGCTGTTCAGCTATCCCGACATCAAGGGCGACCCGGTTGAGAGCCGCCACAGCGCGCTGACCGCCTATCTGTTCGATGCGCGCGGCGTCGCCAACCGGCATCTGGTGGTGAAGGAAGAGGCGCGGCCGATCAACGGGGCGCGAAGGATCATCATCGGATCGAAGCCGATCGACGGCGGCTATTTGATATTTGATGCCAAGGAACGGACCGCTTTGGTGTCGGAAGAGCCCGAGGCCGCCGAATTCGTCCGGCCTTTTATCGGCGCGCAGGAGTTCATCAACGGCGGAATGCGGTGGATTGCGGCGCTGCAATCAGTAGCGCCGGACCGGTTGCGGCGAATGCCCCGCCTGATGGAGCGTGTCGCGCAGGTTCGGCAGTATCGCGAGGGCCTGATTCCTGCGAAAAGCAGGGAGGATATCAAGGGGAAGCCCGGCGCTTCGTCGTTATCCTTGGCGCGCATGCCGACGGCGTTTCACGTAACAGTAATCCCTGAACACCCCTTTCTCGCCATTCCCGAAGTCAGTTCCGAACGGCGCGATTACGTGCCGATCGGCTGGCTCGAACCGCCGACGATCCCGAGCAACAAACTCCGTCTGTTGCCGGACGCAAGCTTTTGGGAATTTGGGATACTCACAAGCCGGATGCACATGGCCTGGACAGCCCATATTGGTGGACGTCTCAAGAGCGATTATCAGTATGGGATCGGGTTGAACTATAACACCTTCCCCTGGCCCGACGCCACGCCGGCGCAGCGCGCGCGGATCGAGGCGCTGGCGCAAGCGGTGCTCGATGCGCGCGCCGCGCATCCCACCTCCAGCCTCGCCGATCTCTACGATCCCGACACGATGCCCGCCGATCTGCGTCGCGCCCATGCCGCGCTCGACGCCGCGGTGGACCGGCTCTATCGCCCCGCACCCTTCGCCAGCGACCGCGATCGCGTCGAGCATTTGTTCGGCCGCTACGAGGCGCTGGTGAACCCGCTGGAGCGGCTGGGCGCGGCGAAGAACGCCCGCGTGGCGCGAAAGCGCGCGGCGCCTCCCGACGCCTGACGCGGCTCGATCACGCCCCCACCATCATCTTGCCCTTGGTGACGATCACCTTGTCGCCCAGTTTCGCGGCGGCGAACAGCTTCTTCGCAAACGGCTTGGGCACGCCGATGCAGCCGTGGGTGGCGTAATGCGGGTCCACGGGTGCGCCGTGGATCGAAACGCCGTCCCAGGTCAGCCGCAGCATATACGGCATCGGCGCCCCCCAATAGGTGGTCGATTTGTGGTCGGCGTCCTTCTGCAGGATCGGGAATGTGCCGAGCGGGGTGGGCTTCTCGTCGGCGCCGTAGATGATCGCGGCGGTGCCGATCTCATAGCCGTCGCGGAAGATCGACAGCACCTGCGCGTCGAGATCGACGGTGATGACGGTTGGCCCTGCCGGCACGCCGGCATCGTCCCAGAACCAGTCGCCGAACTTGATCGGGCCGCCGGTGTCGAGCACGCGCTTCAGCGTCATGCCCGGCTCGATCTGCGGGGCGGCAGGCGCGGGCGGCGCTGCGATGTGCTTCGGCGCGGCCGGCTTGGCCATCGGCATCGTCGTGGGGGCGGCGTCGGCCTTGGCGCGGGTCGCCGGGCTCAACGCCAGCCCGGCGATCACCGCCAGCGCGGCGAGCGGCGCGATCACCGCCAGCATGAGGATGATGCGCTTGATCGGCGGCATGCGATTCTCCCGGTTCGAGGGGGCGATCATGCCCCATGGCGGGACCGGCCGCCACCGCCCGATTTGCCGCGTGCCGATGCGGGACGGGCCAGCGCCCGGTTAACCCTCGCCCCTTCGCGCGCCGCGGCACCTTGCCTATATCGGGGTTGCGACGGCATAAGCCGCCGTCGTTCCTCCAACAGAAAGCAATCCCCGTGTCCGAGATGTTCCGCATAACGCTGCCCGACGGTTCCGTCCGCGAGGTCGCGCGCGGAACCACCCCGGCGGACGTCGCCGCGGCGATCGGTCCGGGCCTCGCCAAGGCGGCGATCGCCGCGCGCATCGACGGCGAGGTGCGCGACATCATGCGCCCGTTCGAGGGCGACGCGGCGCTCGCGCTGATCACCTCGAAGGACGGGAAGGACGCGCTCGAGCTCGTGCGCCACGATTACGCGCATGTGCTGGCGGAGGCGGTGCAGAACCTGTTTCCGGGGACGCAGATCACCTTCGGGCCAGCGACCGAGGACGGCTTCTATTACGATTTCGCGCCCAAGGATCGGCCGTTCACCGAGGATGATCTTCCGGCGATCGAAGAGGAGATGCGCCGCATCATCGCTCGCGACGAGCCCTTGATCCGCGAAGTGTGGAGCCGCGATCGGCTGATCGAGCGCTGGCGCGCCAAGGGCGAGACCTTCAAGGCCGAATGGGCGGCCGAGCTTCCCGACGGTGAGGAGCTGACGGTCTATCGCGCCGGCAAAGGCGCGGATGCGTGGCTCGACATGTGCCGCGGGCCGCATCTCGCCTCGACGGGCAAGCTCGCGCCGGACGCGTTCAAGCTGACGCGCGTGTCGGGCGCTTACTGGCGTGGCGACCAAAACAATGCGATGCTGAGCCGCATCTACGGCACCGGCTGGCTCAACAAGAAGCAGCTCGACCAGCACCTCATGCGGCTGGAGGAAGCGGCCAAGCGCGACCACCGCAAGCTGGGGCAGGAGATGGACCTGTTCCACCTCCAGGCCGAGGCGCACGGCAGCGTGTTCTGGCACCCGCACGGCTACATCATCTGGCGCGAGCTGGAGGCCTATATGCGCCGCGCGATCGATGCGGCGGGCTATCAGGAGGTCAAGACCCCGCAGGTGATGGACGCGCGCCAATGGGAGCAATCGGGCCATTGGGGCAAGTATCGCGAGAACATGTTCGTCATCCCGGACGAGGTACCCAATATCGAGGACGAGGGACCGATCGTCTCGGGCGACGCCGACTGGATGGCGCTCAAGCCGATGAACTGCCCGGCGCACGTCCTGATCTTCAAGCAGGGGATCAAGAGCTATCGCGATCTGCCGCTGCGCATCTACGAGAACGGCTGCTGCCACCGGAACGAGCCGCACGGCGCGCTCCACGGGCTGATGCGCGTGCGCCAGTTCACGCAGGACGACGCCCACATCTTCTGCCGCGAGGACCAGATCGTCGATGAGGTGCGCGCCTTCTGCGAACTGGCCGACCGCATCTACAAGGATTTCGGCTTCACCTATTCGATCAAGCTGGCGCTGCGCCCCGACAAGCGCTTCGGCAGCGACGAGGTGTGGGATATCGCCGAAGCCGAATTACGCGACGCGGTGATGAAGGCGGGGTTCGCCACCGAGCAATATGGCTGGGAGGAACTCCCCGGCGAGGGCGCCTTCTACGCGCCCAAGCTCGAATGGCATCTGACCGACGCGATCGGGCGGACATGGCAGGTCGGCACGATCCAGTCCGACCGCGTGCTCCCCGACCGGCTCGACGCGAGCTATGTCGGCGAGGACGGCGAGCGGCATCGGCCGATCATGCTCCACCGCGCGATCTTCGGGTCCTACGAACGCTTCATCGGCATCCTGATCGAGCATTTCGCCGGCAAGCTGCCGTTGTGGCTCGCGCCGGTGCAGGCGGTGGTGGCAACGATCGTGTCGGACGCCGACGATTATGCCCGCGCGGTCGCGGAGAAGCTGCGCGCCGCGGGCCTGCGCGTCGAGACCGACCTCAGGAACGAGAAGATCAACTACAAGGTCCGCGAGCATAGCCTGGCCAAGGTCCCCAACCTGCTCGTCGTCGGCAAGCGCGAGGCGGACGAGGGCACCGTCGCGCTGCGCCCGCTCGGTGAAGGCGCACGGCAAGAGGTGCTGAGCCTCGACGAGGCGGTGACGCGCCTTGCCAGCGAGGCCCGCGCACCCGATATGCGCTAGTGCCGCCGCGCCACAGCGTGGCGGGAAATCGCTCGTCCGTCGGGTCCGCCCTTTCGCGGCGGCGCGATGACGGCTATTCTATCGACCCATTGGAATAACTTGCAGGAGCAACTTCTATCCGTCCTCCGATGACCCGGCGCCCCGTGGCCCCGCCGATGAACGGGCCGCGCTACAACGAATTCATCCAGTCGCCCAAGGTCCGCGTGATCGATCACGAGGGCGAGAATCTGGGCGTCATGTACACCCGCGAAGCGATCGAGCAGGCGGCCGAAGTCGGGCTCGACCTGGTCGAGGTGTCGCCCAATGCGGACCCGCCCGTCGCCAAGTTCCTCGATGTCGGCAAGTACAAATACGAGGCGCAGAAAAAGGCCAACCTCGCGCGTAAGTCGCAGAAGACGCAGGAGATCAAGGAGATCAAGATGCGTCCCAACATCGACGACCATGATTACGACACCAAGATGAAGAAGGTCGTCGAGTTCATCGAGGAAGGCGACAAGGTGAAGGTCACCATGCGCTTCCGCGGCCGCGAGCTGAGCCACGGCCAGCTCGGCATGGCCGTGCTCCAGCGCGTCGCCGAGCAGACCGGCGAGATCGCCAAGGTCGAGGCTTATCCCCGCATGGAAGGCCGCCAGATGCTGATGGTGCTGGCGCCGAAATAAGCTCTCCGCAGCGCCAGACCGTCATCCCCGCGAAAGCGAGGACCCATCTCCCACCGTAGCCACGAATCGAAACCGCAGGAGATGGGTTCCCGCTTTCGCGGGAATGATGAATAGAGGCGTGTGGTCGCCTTGGATTATGCCGCTTCGGCTTCGGCCTCGCGATTGGCGGCGGCGTCGAGCAGACGCTTCTCGATCCCCTTGAGGCGTTGCGGGCTGGCGATCTTGTCGCCGGTGAGGTCGGTCACATAGAAGGTATCGATCGCGCGCTCGCCATAGGTGGCGACGTGCGCCGAGTGGATCGTCGTGCGCGAATCGAACAGCGCACGCGCCAGCCGGTTGAGCAGGGCGGGCCCGTCGCGGGCATTGACCTCGATCACCGTGAAGCGGTTCGATGCTGCATTGTCGACCAGCACGTTGGGCTCGATCTCGAACGCTTCGGCACGCGTGCGCGGCAGAGGCTTGGCCTTGAGGCGCTCGCCGAGCTGGCCGCGATTGGCGAAGGCGTCCTCGATCGCGGTCCTGATCCGCGCGAGCTGGTCGGGCTGGTCGAACGGGCGGCCGACGGGGTCCTGGACGAGGAAATTGTCGAGCGCCATGCCGTCGCGCGTCGTGTGAATGCGAGCGTCGATGATGTTGCCGCCGGCAACATGGATGGCGCCCGCGGCGCGGTAGAAAAGGCCGGGATGGTCGGCGGCGTAGATCGTCACCAGCGTCGCGCCGCGCTCGGGATAGACCTGCGCCTCGATCGACAGCGAGGCATCCCCGGCGGCCGCAATCTGGCGTGCGTTGCGCGCCAGCACGTCGCCGGGCTCGGCGATCCAATAGGCCTCGGGCAAGCGCTTCACGAACTTTCGGAAAGCGGCGTCGTCCCAGCCCAGCGCCTTGGCCAGATCGGCCTGCTTGGCGGCGATCCGCTCGCTGCGGCCCTTGTGCTTGTGGCCCAGCCGCAGCACCTCCTCGGCGGCGTCGAACAAGGTAGTGAGGAGCTGCTTCTTCCAGCCGTTCCACACGCCGGGCCCGACCGCGCGGATGTCGACCACGGTCAGCACCAGCAGCATGCGCAGCCGCTCGGGGCTCTTCACCACCTCGCAGAAATCGAGGATCGTCTTGAAGTCGGCGAGGTCGCGCTTGAACGCGGTCGCCGACATCAACAGGTGATAGCGAACCAGCCAGGCGACCGTCTCGGTCTCGGCCGCGGTCAGCCCGAGCCGCGGGCAGAGCCGCTGCGCGACTTCTGCGCCCAGCACCGAATGATCGCCGCCGCGGCCCTTGGCGATATCGTGGATCAGCACCGCGACATAGAGCGTGCGGCGCGACACCAGGTGCTTCATGATGCCGGTCGAGAGCGGATGATCGGGCTTGAGCTCGCCCTTCTCGATTCGCGCCAGCAGGCCGATCGCGCGGATGGTGTGCTCGTCGACGGTGTAATGGTGGTACATGTCGAACTGCATCTGCGCGACGACACGGCCAAAATCGGGCACGAAGCGGCCGAACACCCCGGCCTCGTTCATCCATCGGAGCACCGTTTCGGGATCGCGTGGGGACGTCAGCACGTCGAGGAACAGCGCGTTGGCCTGGGGCGAGCGGCGGATGTCGTCGACCAATTTCGCGTCGCGAGCGGCGGCGCGCATCGCCAGCGGGTGGATTTCGAGACCGTAAAGGTCGGCGAGCTGGAACAGCTCGATCAGCCGCACCGGGTTTTCGGCGAAGAATTCCTGCGAGGGGATCGCGAGCCGCCCGCGGTCGAGCACGAAGCCGTGGAGCTTGCGGGGCGTGCGGCGCAGCGTCGGCAGCCCGAAGCGCCGGCCGCGCGCAGCGAACTTCTCGTCGAGGTGCGCGAGGAACACGCCGGTCAGGTCGCCCACCGCCTTGGCCTGCAGGAAGTAGAATTGCATGAAGCGCTCGACCGCCGATTTGCCCGGCCGATCGGCGTAGCGCATGCGCTGGGCGATCTCGCGCTGCATGTCGAAGGTCAGCCGGTCCTCGGCGCGGCCGGCGATGGCGTGGAGGTGGCAGCGCACCGCCCACAGGAAATTCTCGGCGCGATGGAACTGGCGGTATTCGCTTTCGGTCAGCAGGCCAGCCTCGACGAGATCGGCGGCGTAGCGGACGTTATAGGCATATTTGCCGATCCAGAAGAGCGTCTGGAGATCGCGCAGGCCGCCCTTGCCTTCCTTGACGTTGGGCTCGACGACGTAGCGGCTGTCGCCCATTCGCGTGTGGCGCGCGTTGCGCTCGGCGAGCTTGTCGGCGATGAAGCGCCGCACGCTGTCGGTCTGGATCTCGGCCTTGAAGCGCCGCGCGCCCTCGTCATAGAGGGCAACGTCACCCCAGATGTAGCGCGCCTCGAGCAGCGCGGTGCGGACGGTAATGTCGCTTTCGGCCTGGCGGATCATCTCGTCGAGGGAACGCGACGAATGGCCGACCTTCAGGCCCAGATCCCAAAGCGAGTAGAGGATCGATTCGATCACCTGCTCGGCCCAGGCAGGCTGCTTCCAGGGCGTGAGGAAGCCGATGTCGATGTCCGAAAACGGCGCCATCTCGCCGCGGCCATAGCCGCCGACCGCGATCAGCGTCAGCCGTTCGGCGCCGGTCGGATTGGCGTTGGGATGGAGCCGCGTAGTGACGACATCGTAGAGCAGCCGCAGGATCTGGTCGATCAGGAAGGCCTGCGCCGCTGCCGCCTCGAGGCCGCGGGTGGGATGCTCGGCCATGCGCCGCGCGATCTCGGCCCGACCCGTATCGAGTGCCGCGCGCAGCCGCTTGACCACCGCCTGGCGCAGCGCGGTCGCATCGGCGGCGTCGAGCGCGGCGAGATCGTCGGCGACCGCGCGACGATCGATGATCGCGCGGCGCTGCGGCAGGCTGTCGATACGGGCGGTCATGCGCCACACTTAATGGGTGATCGGCGTCGGCGGAAGCGGCGTGGGGCTTGCCGGCCCGGCAATTCTTCGTCACCCCGGACTTGTTCCGGGGTCCAACGGGCCGCGAACCCAATTCTCGCTATTCTTGCGGCACGTTGGATACCGGAACAAATCCGGCATGACGGTTATTGGTGGTTTGCCCGGCCCCTCGATCGGTCCTGCACGGCATCGGCGATACTCGCCATCACGGCAAGCGGTAATGATCCGCGATGCGGTCGAGCGCGAGGCCGAGCACCAGTTTGCCCGCACGCGCCGGCCAGCCCAGCGCGCGCTCGGCGGCGGGCAGGCCTTCGTTGGCGCAGATGACTCGCCACAGGATGTCGGCAAGGCCCGGGCCGGCGGCGGCGATGGCGCCGTCGAAGCGGCGCTTGGCGGCGATCTGTGCGGTGGTGGGATCGAGATGGTCGGCGGGGCCCCGCCGACCGCCGCCGGGCGTGGCGTCCCAGCGCATCGTCACGCGGGGGCCGATCGCGGCGGTCTCATAGTCGGCGCGCAGCCGCTCCCCCGCCTCGAACTGGCGCGCGTCGACCTTGCCCCGCGCGTGCAGCCAGCCGAGCGGCGATTCGGCGAGGTTGACCGTCACGCTGCGCTTGCGCCCACGCGCCGGCGGCTTGCCGCTCACCACGCCGCGTTCGTCGATCTCGCGCTCCGCCAGCTGCCGCATATCGAGTTCCCCATTTGTTCGAGTCGCAAGCCTCTTGCCACAACGGCTTGTTTGTAGGAAAGAAGAAAAACCGATTTGGTTACGAAAAAGGCAATCCATGATTACCGCGATCCGCGAAGTCCGCCGCGCCAAGGGGCTCACGCTAGAGGAGGTGGGCGCGCGGTGCGTGCCGCCGACCACCGCGCAGACGATCGGCCGCCTCGAAACGGGCACGCGCACCGTCTCCGTCGCTTGGCTGAACCGCATCGCCGACGCGCTGGGCGTCGCGGCGGCCGATCTCGTCAAGCTCCCCGACCGCGCCGACCTGCCGGTGGCGGCGATCCTCGACGGCGACGGCGCGCACGCACCCAGGAAGCCGCAGACGGTGACGCCGCCGCAGCCTTCATCCGGCCTGGTCGCGGTGCTCGTCGCGGCAAGCGCGGGCGATTATCGCGCCGGCGACGAAATCTGGTGCGAGCGCCTCGCGCCCGACGCTTATGCGCGCGCACTCAACCGCGACGTGCTGGTGCCGCGCCCGGCCGGCCGCTTCCTGTTCGGCCGCCTGATCGGCCGCGACGGGGAGAAACTGCACCTGCTCTCGCCCGGCGCCGGCGCGCGCCAGCAGGTCGTCGCCGATCCGCCTTGGATCGCTTGCGCGATACGGCTGGTGCGGGGGTTGTAGGGCGAGCTGTAAGGTTTGGAGGGGCTGAAAGCTGCTCCGATCCTCCCCGTTTACGGGGAGGGGGACCGCCGACCGCAGGTCGGTGGTGGAGGGGCCTCTCCACGACCGAATCGCTTGCCGCGCTGCCCCTCCACCAAGCCGCTGCGCGTCTTGGTCCCCCTCCCCATTTCATGGGGAGGATCAAACGGCCGTTACGCCGCCATCTCTAGAAAATCCCGCCGCCGAGGAACAGGCGCAGCACGCCGATCACGATCACCAGCAGGTTCAGGTTGCGGCCGCTATTGTGCGACGAAAGGATGCCGAAGACGAGGCCGATCACCGCGATCGGCACGACGATCCAGTTGAGCGCGCCGAGGAACGGGATGAAGGCGGGAATCGCGCAGAGCAGGGCGAACAGGCCGATCAGGATCGAGACGATGTTGAACATGATCGCGACATGGGAAGCGCCAAACCGCCCTGCAAGCGTTTCGTGCCGCGATGGGACACGCTGAACGAACCGTTTGACCTGAAGCGGCATCCTTGGCGTTCTATTAAGGCCGCGGGTGCATATTCCGTGGCTGAAGGGGGAAATCGCCGATGTCGCTCCGTCCGTCCGTCCTGCTCGCGCTGGCCGCCCTCGCGCTCGTTGCCGGTTGCCATTCCAACAAGAAGAAGGTCGATGCGCTCGACAACAGCCTTGTCGCCAACGACGTCGATCCGGCGCTTGCCGGCGCGCTCAACGATCAGATCATGGTCGATCCGGCACTGACCAGGCAAGCCAACGGCGCGGCGGTGCGCCCGCCCGCCCAGCCCTATTCGGCCGGCGTGCCGGCGACCGCGGGGGCCGATCAGGCTACCGGCCCGCTGCGCCGCGCGCCGGCAGCGCGCAAGGATTGCCCCGCATGCACCTCGCGCAAGGGCGCACTGACGCTGGGCGAGCTCGCCGGCCGTCAAGGCAGCGCGGGGATGGGCAATTGCTCGGCCGACGTCAACTATTCGGCCGGCTGGGTCAATCGGCTCGGCGACCTGCTGGTCTATCCGGGCGCTGAGGTCAGCGAAGCGGCGGGCTCGAACAAGCCGGGCTGCGCGCTGCGCATCGTCAGCTTCAACACCACGGCGCCCGCGGACCGCGTGATCGACTATTATTACACCCAGGCGACCAAGGCCGGCTATGACGGCGAGCAGCAGAGCGACGGCAAGGAACGCGTACTCGGCGGCACGCGCAAGGACGGCGGTGCCTATGTCGTGTTCGTCGATCCTTCGGACGGCGGCGGCAGCGCGGTCGACCTGGTGGTCAACAACGGGCGCTGACCGGCCGGCCGCGCGGGTGATGTCCAACCGTTCGCCCTGAGCCTGTCGAAGGGCGCCGTGCCGCGGACGGAGCGCGTGTGGCTTCGCCCTTCGACAGGCTCAGGGCGAACGGCGGGGAATGTGGTGAGCGGGCTCGATCGCGATCCGCGCCCGTTCACATAGCTTCTCATGAACGCCCGCCTCGGCTAGGGCGGGCGACATGAATTATCTCCTCGTCATGCTCGGCGGCGCGATCGGATCGGTCGCGCGGTTCGGGGTCGGCAAGCTGACGCTCGGCTGGTTCGGGCCGAATTACCCATGGGGCACGCTGACCGTGAACCTGATCGGCGGGCTGCTGATGGGGCTGCTGGTCGGCGTGCTGGCGCGCGTGTCGGCATCGGACCAGTGGCGGGTGTTCGCGGCGATCGGCGTGCTTGGCGGGTTCACCACCTTCTCGTCGTTCGCGCTCGACACGGTCAATATGATCGAGCGCGGAGACCTCGCGGCGGCGCTGGGCTATATCCTGCTGTCGGTGGCGGGCGCGGTGCTCGGCGTGTTCGCTGGGCTCTGGGCGGTGCGAGCGCTGGCATGAGCGAGGGCGAGGTTCGCCAGTTCACCGTCGGTGAGGATGACGACGGCATCCGGCTCGATCGCTGGTTCAAGCGGCACATGGCCGCCGCGACCTACACGATCGTCGCCAAATGGGCGCGCACCGGGCAGCTCCGCGTCGACGGCAACCGCGCGGCGCCGGGCGACCGCCTCGCCGCCGGGCAGACGCTCCGCGTGCCCCCGCTCGAACCGCCCAAGGCGAAGGCGGCGCGACCCAGGCGCGAGCGGCCGCCGCTCAGCGACGACCAAATCGAGTTCGCGCGCGCGATGGTGATCCACTGCGATCCTCAGGCAATCGTCATCAACAAGCCGCCCGGGCTCGCGACGCAGGGCGGCACCAAGACGCACGACCATGTCGATGGCCTGCTAGACGCGCTGCAATTCGAGGCCGAGGGTCGGCCCAAGCTGGTCCACCGGCTCGACAAGGATACGTCGGGCGCGCTGCTGCTCGCGCGAACGGCGCGCGCCGCCGCCTTCTTCGCCAAGAGCTTTTCGGGGCGCACCGCGCGCAAGGTCTATTGGGCTTTGGTGGTCGGCGTGCCGAGCATCGACGACGGCATGATCGACCTGCCGCTCGCCAAGCAGCCCGGCACCGGCGGCGAGAAGATGCACGTCGACGAAGCCGAGGGCCAGCCCGCGCGCAGCCGCTATCGCGTGATCGAGCGCGCCGGCAACCGCGCCGCCTGGGTCGAGCTGCAGCCCTATACCGGGCGCACCCACCAGCTGCGCGCACACATGGCGGCGATCGGTCATCCGATCGTCGGCGACGGCAAATATGGCGGGCAGGCGGCGTTCCTGACCGGCGGGGTGAGCCGCAAGATGCACTTGCACGCGCGGCGTATCCGGATCGATCATCCCGACGGCGGCAAGATCGACGTCACCGCCGACCTTCCCGAGCATTTCGCCGAGAGCATGGGATTGCTCGGGTTCGAGCTCGCATTGGGCGAGGCGACGCCGCTCGACGACGGCCCGCCGCCGGCGAGCCGCGCGCTGCAGAAGGCGTGGGCCAAGGCGCACGCCAAGACGGTTCGCAAGGAACGTCGCGGCGAACGCGGCCGGCGGCGCGGCTGATGAACGAGGAAGACGCCCGCGCGCGCAACCGCTATTTCGTGCTGGTCGCGGTGCGGCTGGTCGGCACGGCGGGCGCGGTGTTCGGACTATTCCTGCTCGGCCGCGCGAGCGATACGGTGACGCGCGTGCTGGGCGCGGCGATCGTGCTCGCGGCGCTGGCGATGATTGCGCTGGTGCCGCGCTCGCTGGCGCAGCGTTGGCGGACACCACCCGAATGAAGCGCTTCTGGCAGGCGGTGACGGTCGAGCAAGGCGAGCTGCGCCTCGACGGCTGGCCGGTGCGGACGCCTGGCCGCGCGCCGCTGGTCGTGCCGTCGGGGCGCCTCGCCGAGGCGATCGCCGACGAATGGCGCGCGGTGGCGGACGAGATTGATCCGCGCGCGATGCCGCTGACCGGGCTCGCCAATGCTGCGATCGATCGCGTCGCGCCCGATCCCGTCGCGTTCGCGGCCGGGCTGGCGCGCTATGGCGAGAGCGATTTGCTCTGCTATCGCGCCGAGACGCCGCAAGCGCTGGTCGCGCGGCAGCGCGCGGCCTGGGATCCGCTGCTCGATTGGGCGCAAGCGCGCTACGACGTGCATTTCGAGGTGACGGCGGGGGTGATCCACAAGCCGCAGCCCGAAGCGACGATCACGCGGCTCGGCGAGGCGGTCGCGGCGCGCACGGCGTTCGAGCTCGCCGGGCTGTCGCCGATCGTCACCGTCACCGGCTCGCTGGTCGCGGGTCTGGCGCTGCTCGAAGGCGCGGCCGATGCCGAAACCGTGTGGCGTGCGGCGCGGATCGACGAGGACTGGCAGGCCGAGCAATGGGGCGAGGACGATCTCGCGATCCGCACGCGCGATGCGCATCGCGCCGATTTCGAAGCCGGCGCACGCTTTCTGGCGCTGCTCTAGAACAATCGCCGCCACATAGTCCGTTCGCCCTGAGCCTGTCGAAGGGCGCTTGCCGCATGCGCTCGGTTCGTGGAGCGCCGCCCTTCGACAAGCTGAGGGCGAAAGGGAAGCCGATTGCGTTCCGTCGATCTCAGCGGTTGGCAGCGGCGCCGGGTTGCTGGTCGTCGTTGGCCGGGCGCCGGTCGCGCGGCGGGGTGCGGCCGAGCACGCGGTTCATCCAGTCCTGATCGAGCCGCTGGTGCTGGCGCGGCGTGTCGTCCTGAGCCGGCGCCGGCTGCGCGGGAACGCTCCCCGCCGGAACGCCGCGATGGACTTGCGGTGGCGGATAGCTGCCGTCGGGATATTGCGGTGCCTGATAGGGCTGCTGCTGCACCGGCTGTTGCTGAACCGCGCCCGGCGGGTAGCCTTGGCCAGCGGGCGGGATCATGTCGGGCTGATCCCCCGGATAGCCGCCGCCGGCGTCGATCGGATTGCCGTTTTCGTCGACGAACAAGCCGTTGTCGGGCTCACCGAAATAGGCGTTTTCGGCATTCTCCATATCCCAGTCGGGAAGCGGCGCCGACGACTTGAACTCCTCGACCGGGCGGTTGGCCACGGCAGGGCGCATGAAGGCGGCGAAGGCGTGCGCGGGGCCGGTGCCGCCGAACAGGCCGGGGATCGGCTTGTCGTCGTCGCGGCCCATCCACACGCCGGTGGTGAGGCCGCTCGACGTGCCGATGAACCAGCCGTCCTTGTTCGACGAGGTGGTGCCCGTCTTGCCAGCGACCGGCCGGCCGATATCCGCCGCGCGGCCGGTGCCGACATTGACGGTGCTCGCCATCACGTCGATCATCTCGTCGGCGACATAGGGTGCAATCAACACATGGCTGCGATCGACCTGGTGTTCGTAGATCGTCACGCCGTCAGCGGTCACCTTGGTGATGCCGAAGGGCGTCACCGCCACGCCCTCATTGGCGACCGAGGCATAAGCGCGAGTCATGTCGATCAAGCGCACCTCGTTGGTGCCGAGCACCATCGAGGGATAGGTCGAGACCTGCGTCGTCAGCCCCATTCGCCGCGCCATGTCGGCAACCGTGTCGAAACCGACCTGCAGGCCCAGCTTCGCCGCCACGGTGTTGATCGAATAAGCAAAGGCCTGGCGCAGCGTGACGGTGCCGCGGAACACGCGGTCGTCGTTGCGCGGGCTCCACCCCTGGATCGTCACCGGCTCGTCGACGATCGTGTCGTCGGGCTTCATCCCCGATTCGAACGCAGCGAGATAGACGAACAGCTTGAACGACGAGCCCGGCTGGCGCTCGGCCTGAGTCGCGCGGTTATAGATCGAGGCGACATAATCCTTGCCGCCGACCATCGCGCGCACCGAGCCGTCGCGGTCGAGCGCGACCAGCGCCCCTTGCGCCCCCTTGGGCACGTTCTGGTTGACCGCGCGGGTCGCCTGGCGCTGCATATTGAGATCGAGCGTGGTGTAAACCTCGAGCGGGCGGGTTTTCTCGTCGATCAGTGTATCGAGCTGGGGCAGCGCCCAGTCGGTGAAATAGCGCACGCTGTTCTGCTTGGGCTCGGGCGCGAGCTTGGTCGCCGAGACATCGGCCTCGGCGGCCTGCTCGGCGGTGATCGCGCCGGTATCCTGCATCAGCTGGAGCACCACGCCGGCGCGGTCGATCGCGGCCTGCGCGTCGGCGGTCGGCGAATAATGCGACGGCGCTTTGACCAGCCCCGCGATCACTGCCGCCTCTCCCAGCGTCAGGTGCGTCGCGGGGTGGCCGAAGAACTTGCGCGACGCCGCATCGACGCCATACGCGCCGCCGCCATAATAAACCTTGTTCATGTAGAGCTCGAGGATTTGATCCTTCGAGAATTTGCGCTCGAGCGCGAGCGCGATGATCGCTTCCTTGAGCTTGCGGCGGATGTCGTAGCGGTTCGACAGGAAGATGGTGCGCGCGACCTGCTGGGTGATCGTCGAGGCGCCCTGGAAGCGGCGATCGGTGTTCCTGTTGACGAAGGCGAACTTCAATGCGCGCAGCACGCCGATCGGATCGACGCCGATATGGTCGCGGAAGCGGCGGTCCTCGACCGAGACGGTCGCCTCGCGCATGATCTTCGGAATCTGGTCGTAGCTGAGCCATTCGCCATAGCTCGGCCCGAGCGTCATGATGACCGTGCCGTCGGCGGCGTGAACGCGGATCATCTGGCCGTTGGGGGAGGATTTGAGCTCGTCGAAGCTCGGCAATTGCTGCTCGGTCGCGAACACCGCGACCGCGAGCGCAATCAGCCCGAGCAGCGCCAGCCCGCCGCAGACATAGAGCCCGCGCATCAGCCAGACGCGCCAGCGCGGTTGCGAGGAAGGTGTCTTTCGGGGGGAGGACGCGCGGGCCATGAAGTGCAGGCGGGATTAGCTGTTAACGAAGCCGCCCACAAGCGGGCTGCGATCAGCCGCCGTTCGCTCCATTGTGGCCGCGCGGGCGGAAATCGAGGCTCAAGGAGTTCATGCAATAGCGCAGGCCGGTCGGTGGCGGACCGTCGGGGAATACATGGCCGAGATGGCCATCGCAGCGCGCGCAGCGCGCTTCGGTGCGGACCATGCCGTGGCTGGTGTCGCCATGTTCGGTGACGCGATCGGCGGCGATCGGCTGGGTGAAGCTCGGCCAGCCCGAGCCCGATTCATATTTGTCGGCGCTGTCGAACAGTTCGTTGCCGCAGCCCGCGCAACGATAGATGCCGTCGGCCTTGTTGTCGTTGTAGCGGCCGGCAAAGGCGGGTTCGGTGCCCGCCTCGCGCAGCACATGATATTGCGCGGGCGTCAGCTTCTTGCGCCATTCGGCTTCCGACAAATTGACCGTGTCCATCGCTCGCTTCTTTTCCCGAACCAGTGGCCCCATTCAATCGGGGAATGCCCGATTCGAGTCAAACGGGCGATGATGTGGATCAAGCTTGCCGCAGCGATCTCCGTCTTCGGGCATCATTCCGATGCCGCATCGGCGTCGGTGGCCAACGGCGCGGTCGCCAGTTAGGATCGCCGCGGAGAAAGATGCTCATGCAAATGCCGAAACAACTGATCGAGCCCGCTGTCCCCGTCGTCGCGTCCAGGCTTCGGGCGATCATGCGGCCGGCATTTCGTATCCTGGCATGCGCCGTCGGGCTTCTGGCCGGCGCTTCTGCGAGCGCGAGCGCCTATACGACGCGGAACGTCGGCGGCTGGATCGTGCAGGCGAACAAGGACGGACAGGGCTGCTTCCTGACCAAAGTGTACGAGCACCCCGGCGACACGACGTTGCTGTTCGGCATCGATCTCGACGGCACGAACCATCTGTCGGTTCTCAATGCCAATTGGTCGATCAAGCCGAAGGACCAGCTCAGGCTCGATTTCCGCCTCTCCAGGGGCAGTTATGCGAAGCATTTCGCGATCGGCATGGCATCAAACGGAAAGCAGGGGTTCGTCACGAGCTTCGAGGCGAAGTTTCCCGCCTATTTCGCCGCATCGAGGATGCTCGACATCGCTCGCGGCGACGTGCCGGTCGAGCGGCTGAACCTCGATGGAAGCGGCGCCGCGGTTGCCGAATTGCGCAAATGCGTCGCGGCCCAGCGGGGAAAACCCGCCGCAGCGGACGGGAAAATTCGTTCGGACGATATTCCCGAGGATCCGTTCGCCCGATGAACTAGGCGAAGCTACCGGGCCGGCCCCTGCGGCGAAATGCCCCAAAAGCAGGTCGTGTGCAGCCAGTCCATCTGCCGGACGGAGAAGATGCACGGCCGGTCAGAATCCGGATTGTGAGAAGATCGGCGTTCGGCTTGCTAAGCCACGTTGGTTAACGATTGGAAGAAATTTGATGTCCGTTCATGCATCGAAATCCGTTCTTGCCGTGGCGACCCTGGCTGGCGCCCTTGGCCTCGGCGGTTGCGCCACGAAATCCTATGTGCGCGACCAGATCGCCCCGGTGAGCCAGCGCGTCGACTCGCTCGAAACGCGGTTGCAGGAGACCGACGGCACGGCCAAATCCGCGCTGGCGGAGGCGCAGGCCGCGTCCGGGCAGGCGCAGAATAACGGCCAGCGCCTCGATCAGCTCAATAGCCGCGTGGACGGCATCGATCAGCGCCTGACCGTGCAGGAGCAGAAGCGCAGCAAGCGGGCGCGCCATTGATCGCACCGCCGCCTGGCAATCAGACAATCTTTCCTGTCGGCCGTCCCTGACGGGGCGGCCGATTTCTTCGAGTGCTCCGAGCAGATGATACATTTCTTGCGGGTGGTGGCCGGGCTCGCGCTGATCGTTCCGGTCGCGGCAGGGGCGCATCCGTCCAAATCGGTGAAGGCGCACCCGCATGGCGAGGCCGCGTCGGCGATCGCCCCTTCGGACGCCGCAAAGCGGGTGGCGGCCTGGGTCGCTGCGTCGAATGACAATGCGTCGCTGCCCTGGGCGGTCGTCGACAAGCGGCATGCTGCCCTGTTCCTGTTCGCTCCTGACGGAAAGCCGCTCGGGGCGGTGCCGGTTCTGATCGGCATCGCCGTCGGCGACGAGGCTAGCCCTGGCGTCGGCAGCAAGAAGCTGGCCGATCTCGGCCCGGCGGAAAAGACCACGCCGGCGGGACGCTTTCTCGCCAAGTTCGGAATACCGGTGGCGGGGCATCGAGTGCTCTGGGTCGATTATGCGACGTCGGTGGCGCTCCACCCGATCCCGACAGACGCCAGTCCCAGGGAGAAAAGGCGCGCGCGGATGCTGTCGCCGACCTCGGAAGACAACCGCATCACCTTCGGGTGCATCAACGTGCCCAAGGCCTTCTATAACCACACCTTGAGCCCGCTTTTCCGGAAGAAGGGCGGCTATGTCTATGTGCTGCCCGATACCGAGCCGCTCGAGCAGGTGTTTCCTCGCTTACGGGTTCAGGCCGCGATGAGCGGCGGTTCGGGCCAGTAGCCCGGCGAACATATCGCGACCGCGCGGATCCGACTCCTCGAATTCAAACCATTGAAGCTAGATGCCTCGCGTGGATTCGAGCAACCACAGTAAAACATGCAGAATTTCGTCGGTTTAGGCCACATCTTAATTCGTATTCCACCGGTGTTACATGAAATTTATCACCAAATAGGCTCATAATCGCCAAAGCACGCGGCCGGTGGGCGCTCTGCGCGGGGCATAACCTGGCGCTATGGTTTGGTTCCAAGATTGGCATGGCGCTTCGCGGTTCGGGATTCCATCATTGGTGAATGGAGCGGGGGATGCGCAAAAGTGCGGCGTCGGTGATCGTCGCGTTAGGACTGTCGGTCGTGGCAGCGCTGCCGGCACAGGCGCAGGTCAGTGACACGATCCAGGCAGAACGCGTATCGTTTATGAGCGCCGATGGCGAGCATCGCATCACGGGCTATCTGTTCAGCCCCGCCAGGGGCGAGGGGCGGCATCCCGCGATCGTCATGCTGCACGGGCGCGGCGGCGCCTATTCATCGCTCGCGAATGGCACATACGACGCCTCGACGCTCGCCAAGCGCCACAAGATGTGGGGGCGAATCTGGGCCGATCGCGGCTATTCGGCGCTGATGGTCGACGATTTCGGGCCGGTCGGCTTTCCCGGCGGCTTCAAGCGCGGCACCTACCAGGATCGACCCGAGGCGGTCGACGAGGTCTACAAGCGGCCGCTCCACGCTTATGGCGCGCTTGCGTGGCTGAGGACGCGCGCGGACATCGATCCCGAGCGGATCGGGCTGATGGGCTGGTCCAACGGCGGCAGCGCGACGCTGGCGGCGATGGCCGACGACAATTCTGCCAGCCTGACCGCGCACGGCTTTCGCGCCGCGGCTGCGCTCTATCCCGGCTGCGGGCTCAAGCAACGCTTCAAGACGAAGGGCTACAAGCCCTATGCACCGGTGCTGGTGCTGATGGGCACCGCGGACGAGGAGGTGTCGCTCGAGCTGTGCGAGAAGCTGGTCGCGCGGAGCAGCGCCAAGGGCGGCGAAATCGCGCTGATCGTCTATACGGGCGCGACACACAGTTTCGACACGCCGACGCAAAGCCGCCAAAGCGTGCCAGGCAACGGCAAGGCCGCAATCGACGCGGTCAAGCGTATCCAGATCTGGTTCGACGACATGTTCGCGCGAAGGAATGCCGCGCCGTCGCCGCATTGACGCGCGGGTCTTCGGCGCCGGCATTCGCGAAGGCAAAGCGACCATGCTAGACGGGGGCATGCGCCTGCGCCAGATCGAGGTCTTCCACGCCGTCTATCTCAACGGCTCGATCAGCGCCGCGGCGCGCGCGCTCAACGTGTCGCAGCCGTCGGTCAGCAAGGTGCTGCGGCACACCGAGGACCAGCTCGGCTTCACCCTGTTCCAACTGGTCCGCGGGCGGCTCGCCCCGACCGACGAGGCGCACGCGCTGTTCCGAGAGGTGGGCGACGTGTTCGATCGCCTCACCTCGCTGCAGCAGGCGGCGAAGAACCTGCGCAACATTGGCGGCGGCCATATCCGGCTGGCGGTGGTGCCGTCGCTCGGGCTGGAGATCGCGCCGCAGGCGATCGCGACGTTCCGGCGACAGCATCCGAGCGTCACCTTCGAGGTGCAGACGCTGCATCACGACGACCTGTTCCGGGCGCTGTACGAGCGCGAATGCGACATCGCGATCGCCTACGATCCGCCGCCGCACCCACGGCTGGCGACGATCGACCTCGCCGTGGCCGAGCTCGCGATCCTGTTCCCGCAAGGGGCGCTGGCGGCAGCTGCCGAGCGGCTGCCGCTCGAGGTGCTGCGCGGGCGCGACGTGGTCGGCGTGTCGACCAGCGGACCGATCGGCAACCTGTTCACCGCCGCCGCGGCGCGTGGCGACCTCTCGATTCGCGAAGTGGTGGGGGTGCAGACGTTCTACATCGCCGCGTCGCTGGTGCGGTTCGGCGTGGGGCTGACCGTGGTCGACGAGTTCACCGCGCGCGCGAGCCTCGACGGTGGGCTCGACATGCGGTTGCTCGATCCGGGGCTGCGCTTCGCGGTGCGCTGCGTCCATCTCGAGGACCGGCCGCTCTCCGCGTCGGCGCGGCGCTTCATCGAGGTGACGCGCGGCATCCTGGCCGAACACCATAACCCGAAGCTATAACCCCAAGAAACATTCCTTTGGGCCGAAGACTTGGCGCGCCCCGCCGCGCCGCTAAACCTGTGGCGAGCAAACGTCGCGCGGGGAGTCCGGCGGTGCTGAGGGAGGGTGAGGTCACCGGATGGTTCGGGACGAGCGGCGACAGTCGCCGCGCGGCGCGCTGTGAGCGCCCGCGACGATGCGATCGTGCTGGGCGCAGGAGTGGTGGGCGTTTCCACCGCCTATGCGCTGGCGCGTCGCGGCGTGGCTGTGACGATCGTCGATCGCGCCGTCGGGCCGGGGCAGGGCGCCTCCTTCGCCAATGGCGGGCAGCTCAGCTATGCTTATGCCGACCCGCTCGCCAGCCCGGGGCTGCTCAGGCGCCTGCCTGCGCTGGCGATCGGCGCCGACCCCGCCTTCCGACTGCGCTGGCGCGCCGATCCCGAGCTGCTGCGTTGGCTGCTGGCGTTCCTGCGCAACTGCACAGCCGAGCGGTTCCGGGCCAACATGCTTGCGATGCTGCGCCTTACGCTCGAATCGAAGCTGGCGCTGCATGCCCTGCTCGAGCGGCACTCGCTCGCCTTCGCGCATCGTGTGGCGGGCAAGCTGCATATGTTCGACGGCGAGGCGGCGTTCGCGCAGGCCCGCGCTCTGATGGCGGTAAAGGAGGCCGCCGGAGTTCAGCAGCGGGCGCTGACACCGAGCGAAGCGATCGCGATCGAGCCGGCGCTGGAGCTGGCGCGCGACGGGATAGCCGGAGCGATCTATTCGCCCGACGACGAGGTCGGCGATCCGCACCTGTTCTGCCGCGCGCTGATCGAGGTTCTGGTGCGCGATTACGGCGTGCGAACGCAGTTCGGAGCGGCGGCGGCACGGATCGAGCCGGCCGGTGGGCGGCCGCGGCTGACGATGGCCGACGGCCACGTCCATTCCGCCGACACGATCGTGCTGTGCGCGGGGATCGGCGCAGGGGCGCTGCTGCGCCCGCTCGGCATCCGGCCATCGATCGTGCCGATGAAGGGTTACAGCATCACCGCGGAGCCGGGGCGGCTGGCGCCGCGGGTCAGCATCACCGACGTCGCGCGCAAGCTGGTGTTCTGCCGGCTCGGGCGGCATATGCGGGTTGCGGGGCTGGCCGAGCTTGGCGACGGGGATCCGAGGACCGTGCGTAAGCGGTGCAATGCGCTCGTCGCGAGCGCGCGCGCGGCGCTGCCGCAAGCGGTGGATTGGAATCATGCGATCGAGAATTGGGCGGGGCTGCGGCCGATGACGCCCAATTCGCTGCCGATAATCGAAGCGGCGGGGCCGGGGCTGGTGGTCAATATCGGCCATGGCGCGCTGGGCTGGACCGCGGCGATGGGATCGGGCGAACGCGCTGCGCAGCTTGCGCTGGCGGCGAGAGAATGAATTGACGCCCGACCGTTAAGTGGCGGCGGGACCTGGGGAAAGGGGTGAATCGCAATGGCAAGCTGTTTCGGAATCAAGACGATCGCGCTGCTGATGGCTGGCGGATCGATAGTCGCGGCCACCGCGGCGTTCGCGCAAGCCGCGCCGCAAGGCGGGCAACAGCCGACGGCGTCCGGGCAAGCGCCCGAGGCGACCGGCGCGCAGGGGCAGACGACGGAGCAGGCCCCGGCTCCCGATATTGTTGTCGTCGGCAGCCAGATTAGGGGCTCAAAGATCACCGACGTGCTGCCGGTCACGGTGGTGGATCAGGACGATATCGACGCCACCGCCGCGACCAGCGGCGACGACCTGTTCCGCTCGATTCCGCAGGCGGGTGATGTGGCGTTCAACGAATCGCACGATGTCGGCGGAATCAACGACGCGCGCGGCGACGTCGCATCTATCAACCTGCGCGCGCTCGGTACCGGCAACACGCTGGTCCTCCTGAACGGCCGGCGCATGGTGCTCCATCCCGGCACGCAGACCGAAAATCTGGTGCCGGTGCAGAGCGTCAACATGAACACGATTCCGGTGATGGGCGTCGATCGGGTCGAGGTGCTGCGCGACGGCGCCGCGGCGATCTACGGCACCGACGCCGTGGCCGGCGTGGTCAACACCGTGCTCAAGGACCATTTCGACGGCCTCACCGCCGAACTCGAAGTCGGGCACACCGACAATTCGGGGCAGGATCGCTTCGAAGGCTCGTTCGAGGCGGGCAAGACCTTCAACCACGGCCGCACCAACATCTCGCTGTTCGGCGAGTTCGCCGCGCGCGATCCGCTCTATGCGCGCGAACGGCGCAACTCGCGCTCCAGCGACCTGCGCCCGCTCGTCGCCGGCACAAAGTTCGAGGGCGACAGCGATTTCGACAACCGCTCTACAGACACGATCTGGGGCGAATTCCAGCGGCTGACCGGCAGCTACAAGAAATCGACTACCAGCGCCAAGGTCGACGGCATCACCCTCACCACCAACGGCATCTTCCACGTTCAGCCCGATACCAATGACGGCTGCATCGCACCCGCGGGCGACGGCATCTGCTACGACAATTCGACCCTGTCGACGTTGTCGACCGACAACGATCTCAAATACGATACCAACACCGAACGCACGGTCCAAGGCAAGAACAAGCGGATCAACCTGTTCAGCTATATCAACCACGAATTCAGCAACAGCCTGTCGTTCTTCGGCGAAGTCGGCTTCTATCACTCCAACTATCATTCGCTGCGCGAGCAGGAGACCTCGCTTGCCAGCCAGCGGCTGATCATTCCCGCCGACGGCTATTGGAATCCGTTCGGCCCGGTCGGCAGCCCCAGCCGCATTCCCGGGCTCACCGGCGTGCAGGATTCTGGCGTGCCGATCGAGTTGCAGGATTATCGTCCGGTCGATGCCGGGCCGACCCGGATCCATGTGCGCAACACCACCTGGCGCTTCCTGGGCGGCCTGCGCGGCACGCTGGGCGGCTGGAACTGGGAGAGCGCGGGCCTCTATTCGCAGGCGCGGACCAACGACACGATGCGCACGATCAGCGCGAGCCTGTTCGAGGAGGCGCTGTCGCGGACCGATGCCACCGCTTACAATCCGTTCAACGGTGGCGACCCGCTCGATCCGAGCCGCTACGATTCGACGCCCAACCCGCAATCGGTGATCGACAGCTTCCTGGTCGACGTGTCGCGGATCAGCAAGACCTCGCTCGCTTCGTGGGACGCCAAATTCTCGCGGCCGGACTTCATCCATTTGCCGGGCGGCGACGTCGGCATCGCCGCCGGCGTCGAATATCGTCACGAGAGCTTCTCCGACGACCGCGACCCGCGGCTCGATGGCACGATCGCCTATATCGCGCCCGATGGAAGCTCGAACGGCAGCGACGCGCTCGGAGCAAGCCCGACGCCCGACACGCACGGGTCGCGCGACGTCGAATCGGCCTATGTCGAGCTCGCGGTGCCGCTGATCTCGCCGTCGATGGGCGTGCCGTTAGTCCATTCGATCGACATGCAGCTCGCCGGGCGGTTCGAGGACTACACGTCGTTCGGGAGCGTCGCCAAACCCAAGATCGCGCTGTCCTGGCATCCGATCAAATGGGCGCAGGTCCGCTCCTCCTGGTCACTCGGCTTTCGCGCGCCTAACCTGCCGCAATTGTTCGAGCAAGGGGTGCAGCGCTCCAACACCCGCACCGACTGGATTCGCTGCGAGGCCGATCTGCGCAAGGGCGTCATCACCAATTTCGACGATTGCGCCGAGGGGCAGAGCGTCGTCTCGAACCGGTCTGGCAGCCAGTCACTCAAGCCCGAAAAGGCGAAGAACTTCTCGCTGGGCGTCACGGTGGAGCCGCCGATCCCGCACCGTTATGGCGACCTGATCCTCACCGCCGACTTCTGGTCGATCAAGCAGAAGGACGTGATCGGGCTGTTCGGCGACGCCAACGCGCTAACGTTCGATTACCTGCTTCGGCTACAGGGCAGCTCGAATCCCAACGTGCAGCGTGCCGATCCTTCGCAGCAGGATATCGACGATTTCGCCGGCAGCGGCCTCGCGCCGGTCGGCGACGTGATTCAGGTGATCGACAATTACACCAACCTTTCGCCGCGCACGGTAAAGGGGCTCGATTTCAGCCTCTATTACAAGATCAGGCATACCGGAATCGGCGACTTCACCGTCAAGCTCAGCGCCGCTCGGCTGCTCAAATTCTATCAGAAGCCCGGCCCGCTGGAACAGCAACTGCTCGACGCGCAGGCCGATGGCACGATCGACAAGACGATCTACGTCCGCGGCGCCGAAAGTCTGATCGAGCAGGACGGGCGGCCCAAATGGCGCGCGGCCGGGGTCGTCACTTGGCGGCTGGGCAAGGTCAGTGTCGGCTATTACGGCAGCTATGTCGGCCCGGTGAACGATACCGGCGCGACGCTTGAAGACGGCACGCCCTATCGCGTCGACGATTACCTGACGCACAATCTTTATGTGCAGTATCGCTTCAAGTCGGGCGGACTGCTCGACAATACCCAGCTGCGCGTCGGCGTGCGCAACATCGCCAACAAGCTGCCGCCGCTTGCCGATACGTCTTTCGGCTATATCGGCGATCTCTATCCGCTCACCGGCAGGTCCTTCTATGCGTCGATTCGCAAGAAGTTCTGACCGGCGGCCGGTGCGAGCCGGCTTTCGCTGCAGCTCGTTCGGCGCGGCCGCCGCCGTCGTGCTCATCGCCTGTGGTGCGACCCGGGGGGACGGGCGGCCGCACGTCGACCTTCTCGTTTCGCACGGGACAGTGATCGACGGCGCCGGCGCGCCGGCCCGGCGGCTCGATATCCGCATGACGGCGGACCAGATCAGCTTCATCGGCGATGCGGTGGTGGCGCATGTCGTCGCCGATCGCACGATCGCCGCCGCCGGGATGATCGTCGCGCCAGGCTTCATCGACCCGCACACCCATGTTGACCGCGATCTCGTTTCGCCTGATCGCGCCCGGCGCGAGAAGCTCAATCCCGCTCGGGCCTGTCCGGCGTGACGCATGCGGCGCACCGTGGCCTCGCCGCGCGCTGGCTCGCCATCCCGTTGTGGCAGCGCATTCTCGGCGCGCTGATCGTCGGCGCCGCAGTCGGCTTCGCCTGGGGGCCGGGCGCGGCGCACATCCAGTGGATCGGCGACCTGTTCGTCCGGCTGATCCGGATGCTGGTCGTGCCGCTGGTGTTCGTCACCATCGCGTCGGGCGTCGCCTCGCTCGCCGATCCCAAGCGGCTCGGCGGGATCGGGATCAAGACGCTGGCGATGTACCTGCTCACCTCGGCGATCGCAGTGGTGGTCGGGCTGATCGTCGCGAGCGTGCTTCAGCCGGGGCTGGGGGCGGACTTCGCCAACGCCGCGCCGCAGGTGGTGAGCGCGCCCAAGGACCCCGCGGCAGTGTTCATGGGGATCGTGCCGACCAATCCGATCGCGGCGATGGCCAACGGCGAGGTGCTCGCGGTGATCTTCTTCGCCGGCCTGATCGGCGCGGGGGTGATCGTCTCGGGCGAGGCGGGCGATCCGCTGCGCCGGCTGCTCGATTCGGGCTCGACGGTGATGCTGCGGATCGTCGGCTTCGTCATGGAGACCGCGCCGTTCGGGGTGTTCGCGCTGATCGCGGTGGTGGTCGGCGCGAACGGCGCGGCGGCGTTCGTCAGCGTGTTCAAGCTGGCGCTCTGCGTGGTGATCGGCTCGGCGATCCAGACCGTGCTGGTCCACGGCGCGATCGTGCGGTTCGGCGCGTGGCTGCCGGTCGGGCCGTTCTTCCGCGGCAGCGCCGATGCGATGATGGTCGGCTTCTCGACCGCCTCCTCCTCGGCGACCCTGCCGGTGGCGATCCGCGTCGCCGAGACCAACCTCGGCATCAAGAGCCCGATCGCCTCGACCGTGCTGCCGCTGGGCGCGACGATCGGGATGGACGGGGCGGCGATGTATGTCGGGATGCTGACATTGTTCGCGGCGCAGGCGTTCGGGGTCGAGCTGGGCTTTACCGATTATGCGGTGATCGTCGGCACCACCACGATCATTGCGATGGGCGTGGCGCCGGTGCCCTCCGGCTCGCTGTTCGTGCTCGCCGCGGTGCTCGCCGCCATCGGTATCGGGCCGGAGCAGACCGCCGTCCTGGTCGGCTTCGTGCTGCCCTTCGACCGCGTGCTCGACATGACGCGGACCATCCCCAACGTCACCACCGATCTCGCCTGCGCGACCGCGATCGCGCGCTGGGAGGGCGAGATCGACCTCGACACCTACCGTTCCGCCCGGGACGAATAGCAGCGGAGTCGTCATGAAGTTTCGCCATCTCGCCCCCCTTGCCGCGGCACTGTCGCTGATCGCTGCGCCGGTTGCGCAGGCGCAGCACAAGCAATTGCTCGAATATCCGAGCATCCACCATCCCGTCGTCAGCGAGCATGGCATGGTCGCCGCGCAGAATGCCCTCGCCGCCGAGGTCGGTGCGCGCATCCTCAGGCAGGGCGGCAATGCGGTCGACGCGGCGGTCGCCACCGCCTTCGCGCTCGCGGTGGTGCTGCCGCGCGCCGGCAATATCGGCGGCGACGGGTTCATGACGATCTATGACGCCGCAACCAACAAGGTGTCGGTGATCGACTTTCGCGGCGTCGCGCCGGCGGCATCCAACCTCGATCTGTTCGTCGACGCCAACGGGCACGAGAAGGCGATTTCCGGGCGCGGCTATCTCGCCCCCGACGTGCCCGGGACGGTCGCCGGGTTGTGGATGGCGCATGAAAAGTTCGGCAAGCTGCCTTGGGCGAAGCTGGTCGAGCCGGCGATCGCGCTGGCGCGCGACGGGGTCGTGCTGTCGCCCGACGAGGCGTTCGTGTTCGGCTGGGGCAAAAAACGGCTGTCGCAGAGCAAGGCGGGGCTTCGCACCTTCTACAAGCCCGACGGCAGCCTCTACCAGGCCGGCGAGCGGCTCAAGCAGCCCGATCTCGCCTGGTCGCTGGACGAGATCGCCGCGCACGGGGCGGATGCCTTCTACAAAGGCGCGATCGCCGACAAGCTGGTCGCCGACATGAAGGCGCATGGCGGGATCATCACCAAGGCCGATCTCGCCAATTATCGCGCGGTGCTTCGTGAGCCGCTGGTGGGGACGTATCGCGGCTACACGATCTACACCCCGCCGCCGGCGAGCGCGGGCGGGGCGACACTCATCAACATGCTCAACATGCTCGAGCATTTCGATTTGAAGAAGGACGGCGCGGGATCGGCCAGGGAGCTGCACCTGCTCGCCGAGGCGATGAAGCTCGCCTATAACGACCGCTACCGCTTCCTCGGCGACCCGGCGTTCGTGAAGTCGCCGCTGACCGGGTTCACCTCGAAAGCCTATGGCGCGGCGCGGGCGAAGCTGATCGATCCCGATCGCGCGCGCCCCGCCGACAAGGTCGGGCCGGGCAATCCCTGGGCGTTCGAGAGCAAGCAGACGACGCACTTCTCGGTCGCCGACGCGGCGGGTAATGCGGTCAGCACCACCTTCACGCTCGGCGCCGATTTCGGCTCGGGGGTGATGGTCGAGGGCGCCGGCTTCCTGCTCAATAACGAGATGAACAATTTCGATCACGAATATGCCTGGCGCGCGCGGCGCGACCGCAAGCCGCCGCCGCTCAACGCGATGCAGCCGGGCAAGCGCATGCTGTCAACGATGATGCCGACCATCGTGTTCAAGGCTGGCAAGCCGTGGCTGGTCACCGGATCGCCTGGCGGAAGCACGATCATCGACACCGTGCTACAGGTGATCGTCGACACGATCGACTACGGGCTCAATGTCGACGAGGCGGTGCATCAGCCGCGCATCTTCCAGAACGCGTCGAACACGCTGAAGGTCGAGCCCAATTTCAATCCCGACACTGTGGCGATGCTGAAGGCGATGGGCCATCGTGTCGTAACCGGCGAGACGATGGGGAGCGCGCAGTCGATCATGATAGAGAATGGACTTTTCCTAGGCGCCGCCGACCCGCGGCGGCCCGGTGCGGAGGCGGTCGCGCCATGAGGTTTCAGTTTCGCTCCGCCATCGCCGCATGCCTGATTGCGGCGCTTCCCGCCTGCACGACGCAGCCGCCCGTCGCGCCGGTTGCGGCCGCCGCTGCTCCCGCACCGCATCAGATCGCGGTGGCGGCGGCCAATCCGCTCGCCGCCAGGGCCGGGATGGACGTGCTGCGCCGCGGCGGCAGCGCGGTCGATGCGGCGATCGCGGTGCAGGCGATGCTCGGGCTGGTCGAGCCGCAGAGTTCGGGGCTCGGCGGCGGCGCGTTCATGACCTATTACGACGCCAAGACGCGCAAGGTGACAGTCCTCAACGGGCGCGAGAAGGCGCCGATGGGGGCGAGCCCGGCGATGTTCCTCGGCCCCGACGGCAAGCCGCTGCCGCATCTGACCGGGGTGATGAGCGGCCGCGCGACCGGCGTGCCCGGCGCGGTGGCGATGCTCAAGCTGGCGCACGACAAATGGGGCAAGCTGCCGTGGAGCAGCCTGTTCGAGGATACCGCGCGGACCGCGCAGGACGGCTTCACCGTCTCGCCGCGGCTCGATGAGATGGTGCATTCGCACTTTCCGGAAAACAGCGCGCCGGATGTGCTGGCCTATTTCACCAAACCCGACGGCAAGCTGGTCGAGGCGGGCGACACGTTGAAGAACCCGGCCTATGCCGCGTTCCTGCGGCGGCTGGCGGCGCAGGGGCCGGCCGCGCTCTACACCGGCGAGACGGCGCGCGCAATCGTCGCCAAGACGCACCTCGCGCCGCTGCCCGGCACGATGACGATGGCCGACCTTGCTAGCTATCGTCCCGAGGTGCGCGAGCCGGTATGCCGGCCGCATCGCGCCTATGTCGTCTGCGTGCCGCCGCCGCCGTCGAGCGGGGTGGGGGTGCTCGAGCTGCTCGGCATCCTCGAGCACACCGACATCGCCACGCGCGGCCCCGACGACCCGCAGGGCTGGTTCGAGTTCGGCGAGGCGAGCCGGTTGATGTATGCCGATCGCGACCGTTATGTCGGCGATCCGGCGTTCGTCCATGTGCCGATCGCCGGGCTGCTCGATCCCGCCTATATCGCCCAGCGCGCGGCGAAGATCGGGACGAAAGCGATGCCTGCGCCCGCCGCCGGCGTTCCCGCGGGCGCGCCCAATCCGGGGCCGGACCATACCGCCGAGCCGGGCGGCACCTCGCATTTCGTCATCATCGACGCCGAGGGCAATGCGGTGTCGATGACCACCACGGTCGAGTTCATCTTCGGCACCGGGCGGATGGTCGACGGCTTCTTCCTCAATAACCAGCTGACCGATTTCTCCTTCTCGCCGACCGATCCCGACGGGCGGCCGGCGGCGAACGCGGTCGCGCCGGGCAAGCGGCCGCGCTCGTCGATGAGCCCGGCGATCCTGCTCGACCATGACGGCAATCTCGCGGGCGCGGTCGGCTCGCCGGGGGGCAATTCGATCCTCGCCTATGTCGCCAAGGCTCTGGTCGGCGTGGCCGACTGGAACCTGTCGATGCAGCAGGCGATCGCGCTGCCCAACCTAATCGCGCGCGGCCACAATTTCGACGCCGAGCTGAGCCGGATGTCGCCGCAACTGAAAGCGGGGCTGCGCGCGCGCGGCATGAAGCTCAGGAAAGGCAGCGGCGAGGGATCGGGACTGCAAGGGCTGCTGGTGACGCCGCGGGGAATCACCGGCGGCGCCGATCTGCGGCGCGAAGGCATGGTGCTGGTCGAGGCCGCGCCGGCGCCCGCACCGTAGAAGTCGAAGGGGGGAACGGACATGCGCGTTTATTCAGTAGCGGCGGCGTTGGCGCTCGCCGGGCTGATCGCACCGGTTGCGCCGATTGCGGGCGAGACGGTTGCGCAACAGCAGGTCGCCTGCTCGGGCGTGCTGGTGTCGGAGACCGGGCAGCCGATCGCCGGCGCCGCCGTCCAGCTCAACGGCATCGCGGCCGAGACCGACGGGGCCGGAAATTTCCGGGTCGCCTTGCCGGACGACACTGCGCTCTACACGGTCTCGTTCACCCGCGACGGCTATTACGATGCGCGCTATGTCTTTTCTCGCAGCGAGATCGCCGCAGGGCTGGCGGCGCGGCCGGTGATGGTCGCGCGCAAGCCCGATCGTCGGCTGCTGGTGTTCGCCGGCGATGTGATGTCCGGCCGTCGCTACGAAGATCCGCCCGAAGGCGAGCGCCGGCTGATCTTCGACGCGACGCGGCAACGCGACACCCGCGCGCTGCTCGCGGAAATGGCGCCGGTGCTGCGCTCGGCCGACCTCGCCAGCGTCAATCTCGAGGTCACGCTGTCGTCGCGCACGCTGACCGAGCACCCGCCCAAGTCGGTCACCTTCTACGGCAATCCCGCGCTCGCTGAGGCGCTCAAATGGGCGGGCGTCGATTACGTCGCGCAGGGCAACAACCACGTTTATGATTTCCTCGACACGGGCCTGAAGGACACGCTCGCCGCGGTCGATGCGGCGGGACTCGCCCATTCGGGCGCGGGGATGGACGCCGCCTCGGCGGTCCGCCCGTGGCGCACGACGATCGACGGGGCTCCGTGGTCGTTCCTCAGCTTCGTCGGCTGGAAGGGCAAGGTCACCCCCAACCAGGTCGCCGAGCCCGGCAAGGGCGGCGCGGCGTTCGGCGACGACGGCACCATCGTCAAAGCGGTGCGCGCCGAGGCCGAAGCGGGACGGACGGTGGTGCTGCAATATCATGGCAGCACCGAATATTCGCGCGAGCCGACCGCCATCAGCGAGCGCCGGATGCGCGCCGCGATCGACGCCGGCGCGGCTTTGGTCATCGCGCATCATCCGCATGTGCTGCAAGGGTTCGAGCTCTATCGCGGCAAGCTGATCGCGCATTCGCTGGGCAATTTCCTGTTCGACCAGACCTTCCCCGAGACGCAGGCGACGATGCTGCTCAAGGTATGGATGGACGGCGACCGCTTCGCCCGCGCCGAGATCGTGCCGGTCGACGAGCGCGACTATCGCCCGGTCCCGGCGGTCGGCGGGATGCGTGAGGCGGTGCTGCGGCGGCTGCGCGCGCTGTCGAGCGAGCATGGGCTGGCGATCGGCGAGGCGGGCGGGCACGGCGTCCTCACGCCGCCAGGCGAAGCCGGGCCGGTGCCGGCGCCGCGCACCGTCTCGATCACCGCGCCGGCGGGGGCGAGCGCAGTCGCGATCCCGCCTGCGCTCGCCGCTGCCGGCTGGCCGATGCGCGCGACCGACGCGGCCGGCGCATCGCTGACGTTCGGCCGCTCGCTGCTATGGCGCGGGGATTTCGAAAGCACGGAGGGTTTCGGCGCGTCCGACCGGACCTGGGCGATCGAGGGCGGCGCGGCGCGGCTCGATTCCAACGCGCGCCACGGCGATTTTGCGCTCGGCGTCGTTCCCGCAGCCGAAGCAGTGACGATCGAGAATAAGGTGCCGCTGCGCGATTTCACCTGGTCGCCGATGACGATCGTTGGCGCGATCCGCGGCGACGGCGATAAGCTGACAGTGCAGTATCAGTATCTATCCAAGGACAAGAAGGCCGATGGCGCCTGGCGCGACGCGGGAACGATCGAGGCGGCCGCCGGCGGCTGGACCCCGTTCAGCTTCGACATGCCCAAGGCCGGAGCCGAGCCGAGCGGCTTCCGTGTCCGGCTGGTCGTCCGCGCGGTGCGCAGCGCACGGCCGACGCCGTTCGCGATCGACGATCTCGCGATCGTCAACTGGGAACCCGCCGATCCAGCCGACCGCGCTCCGCCGGGGTTTCGCGCCTATGTCCGCCTCCCTTCCGGCAGCGACCGCCGGATTACGCTCACCACGGCGGATTGGAGGCAGGCGCCCGAAGTCCGCTAAGGGCTTGCCATACCCGCGGAATCTCGACCCGCAGCGAAGTTGCGCCGATCCGTCTGCTGCGTTGAGGTACATTATGATTCTTCAGGTTGCGTAGCGGTGGATCGGCGGCTTCGCGCCCCTTGGAAATTGCCGTTTTAGAATCCTAATCCGGATCCGCAGCGGGAGGAGGAACGAAGGGCAGTATTAGGAATCTGCTGAGCCGATCTTTATGACCGACATTGGGGCGCACTGTCGACGGGCAGGTTATGTCGAAAGCGGTTCCCCGATTCTAGCGGCCGGACCCTCGGCTCCCGCCGAACTCGAGTGCAAGGCGGGCCTCGGCCTAATACGATGCCTCCAAGACAATTTCGATGAACATCATGGATCAACGGTGGCCATTGCGACTTTCTTGAAGCGAAGGTCGCGCACGCGTTGATTGGGCTCGGTCAGGAGGAAACCACCGACTTGGGTCGCGCCGCGTACGAAGTAAATGGAATCGTCATTCTGGCGCCAGAGAAACACATCGCGCGCCTGGGGGCGCAGTTCGGCCTCCCCGCGCGGATAGCGCATCCATAGCTTTCCATTCCTTAGACGGACCCGATACAGAACGCCGAGTTCCGGTGACCAGTAATCGCCAGTGAACGCGTTGGGGTCATTCATGTCTGGCGGCGGCGGCGGGGTCGCGTCCGGCACGCGACGCGCTACGAAATCGTCGCCATCATCGTTGTGGATGATGACGCGCTGCGACGGTTCTCCTCCGGGTGCGAGCATGAAATGCGCGCGAAAATCGCTTCTTAGAGCAAAGAAGTCGGTGGCCGAAAACGCCGCCAGTTGCGCCGCCGGACCGATGAAATCCTGGCGTCGGAAGACGTATCGCCGGCCCGGGGCGCGCAGCGTGGTGCCGGTAGCGACGGCATAAACTCCCGTATATTGGTCGATTAGATGCACGGGCATGGCAATCATCGCCGGCTTTGGCGGCGAAGAGGGAAACTCGCCCTCGAGGTAGATATCCGCAATGCTGAACGCGAGCGATGGCGGATCACTGTCATCGGCATTAGCCAGAATGATGATGGTGAGATGCCGGGTGGGGAAGCGCAGGATATCGGTCTTGTAGCCCCAGTTGGCGCCGCTGTGCTCGATGAACGGGAGGCCACGATAATGTTCCCGGTGCAGCCCGGAAGCATAAGTGATTGGCGTGCCGTCGCTGAGCGTCCCCATCTTCAGCATAGCCGTGATCACGGCGGGATTTCCGACCGTGATCGGGTTGTCGAAATTGGCCAGCCATTTGGTCAAGTCGCCGACAGTGGAACTGATCCCTGACGGGCCAAGCATAACGTCCGGTGTTTGGCGTGGCGTGTAGCGGCCATCCTCTCCCCTGCCGTAACCTGAGGCGCGGTGGGGGATGATCGGCATGGGTTCGGCTGAGGCGTAGGTTGCGGCCATACCAAGCGGCTGAAAAATGCGTCGCCGCCAGAACTCGCCGAGCGACATGCCGGATACGCGTTCCACAACCAGGCCGAGCAGCAGATAGTTGGAATTGCTGTAGAGATATTCCGATCCCGGCCGGAAATTCAGCTCCTTCTGATGCCATAGAAGGTCGAGCGCCTGTTGCCGCGATACGGTATCCTCCGGCCCATATCCCTGCAAATCCAGCAGGCTGGTCGTCTCGCGCAGGCCGCTGGTGTGGTGGAGCAACATCTCCAGAGTGATTGGTGCGCCGAAATCGGGCAATTCGGGCACGTATTTTCGAACGTCGTCTGTGAGCGAGAGTTTGCCCTCCCCAGCCAGCAAATGAATTGCGAAAGCGGTGAACTGCTTGGAATTGGATGCCAGCGGATAGGCGATGCCGGGACCGTTCGGGACGGACAATTCGACATTGGCCATGCCGTAGCCACGGATATAGACCGGCTTTCCTTCTCGCAGGATGGCAACGGTCATCCCCGGCGTGTTGGTATGGTCCCAACGCTGGAAGAGTTCGTCCACGCGAGCAGATCGTTTATCGGCCCGTGCCGTTTTGGCGATGCCTGTCGCACCAGCGGCCACTATGAAGGCAGCCAAAACACTTCGCCGCAATATGGATGATCCTCGAAACAATTTCGGCGCCCCACTCTTCCAACTTTCATCTCATGTGTATTATATGAATATAACACTGGTGGGTCGGACGCAACGTTGAGTCCTTCGCGAGCCTCGCAGATGCCCTGCGCTGCGTACTCGGCACGTCGGAGACCAACTGCATCGACGCACTCGTCCACGAGCCGAGCATATTGTCGCGTGCTGAGGTGCCTGCGACCTACGTAACGATCTGCGCATCGACGCCTATCGTTCGTTGTTCGGCGAGTGGCGGACGCGGTCTGATCTTCCCGAAAGTTACTGGCGCGATGCGCGCGTGCGCAGGCGCATGTGTCGTAAGGCGGAGGTCGACGATGGGTTGATCGTCGCTACGCCAGGCATCGAGCGCGAGGAAGAACTGGATAACATCCGTTCGCCAAAATCGCTGATTTCTTCGACCCTAACCATGAAGCGCCGCCCGCCAGCGGCGGGGCAACGCCCAACGCCATCGCGACCCGGCGGCCAATTGTGCTCATCCGAGCCGCTCTCTTACACGAGAGAATCGCTAGCTTCTTGCGGCATCGCACTCGCGCCAACCACGAATGGATTTCGCTAGCATTTGCTATCAAATAGCGATAGCTTTTCTCCAATCTACTTAGCTCGGGAGAGGGCGATGGGGGGATCGATCAAGGCAGCCGCGCTGGCGAGCGCGGCGCTGGCTTGGGCGCCGGGGGCATGGGCTCAGGACACGGCGGCGGCGCGCGCACAAGACGATACGGGCGCACAGGTCGAGGACATCGTCGTCACTGCGCAGCGCCGCGAGCAATCCCTCCAGGACGTGCCGATCAGCGTCACCGCGTTCAACGCCGGAAAGCTCGACGCGCTCAACGCGAACACGATCGGCGATCTCGACAATTTCACGCCGGGGCTGACGATCAACGACACCTCGGTGACGCAGCCGAGCTATACGATCCGCGGCGTCGCGACCGATGATTTCGGGATCGGCACCGATCCCTCGGTCGGCATCTTCATCGACGGCATCTATTCGGGCCGTTCGGGCGCATCGCTGATTTTCTTCAACGACATCAACCGCGTGGAGGTGCTGAAGGGTCCGCAAGGCACCCTGTTCGGGCGCAACACATCGGGCGGTGCGATTTCGATCATCACGAACAAGCCGGGCCCCGATCCGGAGCTAACGGCAAGCGCACAGTCCGGTAATTACGGCCAGGCGCAATTGAACGTCATGGGCAACACGCCGATCACCGACACGCTGTTCCTGCGCGTCGACGGCGTCGTCAATCGCCGCAACGGCTATCTCAAGGACGCGCTGACGCATGACGATCGCGAGCGCGAGGGCAGTAACTCGGCGCGCGCCGCATTGCGCTGGACGCCGATCGACAGCACCGATTTCGTCCTCGCCTGGGACCATGACGATACCGAAAAGGACGGCCCTGCGTCGGTCGGAATCAGCATCCATGCGCTGTCGACCGATCCGTTCGGTCCGTTCAGCAACGACGTGATCGGCAACAAGGAGACGCGCCTGCTCAACGACGTGTCGCTGACCGCGACGCATCATGCCGGCGCGCTGACGCTGACCAGCATCACCTCGTACCGGCATTTCGTGACGCACAACCGCGAGGACGAGGACGGCACCGCCGACCCGACGCGCTATCTTGATACCGAGAATATCGAGCATAATTCGAGCTTCTACCAGGAGCTGCGCGCGGGCTTCGACAGAGGCCAGCTCAACGCGATCGCGGGCGTGAGTTATTACCATGAGCGCGGCACCCAGACCTCCGCCGTCACGTTGCTCAGCGATTCGGTCGATCGCATCCTCAACGACGTGGCCGGTTTTCCGATCTTCACCATCCTCAACACCGTCGGCGGACTGCCCGTGTTCGGCCAGCAATTCGAGGAGGACATGAACAACCGCGCGGCGAACGACAGCTACGCCGCCTTCGCCGACGCGACCTTCACGGTGACGCCGCGGCTAAGCCTGACCGCTGGCATTCGCTACACCCGCGATCTCAAGAAGTTCACCTGGCTCAATGGCGGGTTCGACGGGCACGGGTTGGAGACGATCACCGCGTCCGGCGCGCTCTACAACGCGATCCTGGGCGCGGACGCCTTCCCCGCCGATGCTTCGATCAGCGCGGCCGACTTCTTCCGCGCGACGGTCGGCCCCAACGGCCTGATCTTCGACAATGGCGCGCTCGAGAACGTCGCCTTCACCCGGCGCGCCACGTTCAACGACGTATCCCCGCGCTTCGTCGTGCAATACGATCTCAGCGACGACCAGCACCTCTATGCCTCGGCGTCACGCGGCTACAAGGCTGGCGGGTTCAACTCGGTCGAGATCAACTCGTTCTTCGCGCCGGAGAATGTCTGGAACTACGAAGCCGGCTTCAAGTCCGAGCTGTTCGATCGCCGCGTCCGCCTCAACGCCTCGGCCTATTATTTCAAGTACAAGAACCGCCAGTCGATAAGCCTCGAGGATACCGGCGGCGAGCTGCCGCAATACATCACCCGCTCGGGCGATTCGGAGGCGTACGGCATCGATCTCGACGCGCAGTTCGTGCTCTCGCGCGATTTCTCGATCTCGGCGACGGCGGGTGCGATCCATTCCGAATGGGTCAAGCGCATAGAGCAGGGCATCGACATCTCCGGCCAGCCGACCGGCGAGCCGCGTTTTCGCGGCGTCCTCGGTCTGCATTACGCGCACGACACCGGCCACGGCACCCCGTTCGGCGATGTCAGCTACAGCTACACCTCGCGCCAGCTGACCAACGCCGCGAGCCGCGCCACCGACGCCGCGATCGCGCCGTTCGTCGACTGGTCCAAGCTCGGCCGGCTGCGCTCCCCGCGCAACATCATCAACGCCAAGATCGGCTGGCGCGCACCGGGAGATCGCTGGTCGATCGCCGCCTATGCCGAGAATTTGCTCAACGAGAAATATCTGCGCACGCTCAACACGATTTCGGCCGACATCTTCGAGACGCCCTATGTGCGGATCGACCGGCCCCGCTTCTACGGCATCGAACTCGGGTTGAGATTCTAGCATGGCGAGAGAGGATAACGGCCGCGCCGCATGCGGGCAGGATGGCCGGTCGCCCGGGATCGCGGCACGATGAGCTGGTCCAACTGGTCGGGCAGCGTCACCTCCGCCGTTCCGGTCCTCCAGCCGCGCGACGAGGATGAGCTCGCGGCGATCGTCCGCCGCTCGAAGACGGTGCGGCCGACCGGCGCCAGCCATTCCTTCATGCCGCTCTGCGAATCCGGCGACGCGATCGTCCGGCTCGACGAGATGGCGGGAACGCTGAGAATTGCCCCCGACCGCAGGACCGCACGCATTCCCGCAGGCTGGAGCATCAAGAGGCTGACCACGGCCTTGTGGGACGAGGGGCTGGCGCTCGCCAATCAGGGCGACGTCGATCCACAGAGTCTGGCGGGCGCGATGGCGACGGGCACGCATGGCACGGGCTCCGATCTCGGCAGTCTCGCCACCTTCGCGCGCGGCTTCCGGCTGATCGGCGCCGATGGCGCGGCGGCATGGTGCGACGCGACCAATAATCCGGAGCTGTTCCAGGCGCAGCGCCTGTCGCTCGGCCTGTTCGGCATTGCGACCGAGATCGAGGCCGAGGTGGTTCCCGCCTTCCATCTTGCCGAGCGGATCGAGAAGAAGCGGTGGGGCGAAGTGCGCGAGCGCTATGACGCGCTGACGACGCGGATGCGCCATGTCGAATTCTGGATGTTCCCGCATGCGGATCACGTCATTTTCAAGACGCTGACCTTGACCGATCCGTGCGACCCGCCCGCCTCGACCAGCGATGTCGACGAAGGCACGTTCCGGCGCGTGCTCAACATAGGCGCCGCCGTCCCCTGGCTGATCCCGCCGCTCCAGCGGCTGATGATGAAGACGCGCTTCGACGGCAAGCGCCGCGGGCCGGCGCACGCGATCTTCCCTTCCGACCGCACCATTCCCTTCGAGGAAATGGAATATGAGATGCCGCGCGCCGCGGGTCTCGACACGCTCGACGAAGTGGTGCGCTGGATCCGCAAGAAGCGTTTGCCGGTCTCCTTTCCGTTCGAGTTCCGCGTGGTGGCCGAGGACGACATCTGGATGAGCCCGATGAACGCGGGGCCGGTCGCAGCGATCTCGATGCACCAATATGCCAGGATGCCGTGGCGCGACCTGTTCTCGGAGGCCGAGGCGATTTTCCGCGCCAATGGCGGCCGGCCGCACTGGGCCAAGCGCCACACGCTGACCCGCGCCGATGTCGATGCGCTCTACCCGATGGCCGAGCGCTATCGCGAGGTGCGCCGCGCCGCCGACCCCGAGGGCAAGTTCCTCAACCCGCATTTGGCCGAGCTGTTCTCGTGAAGCCGGCCTGCCAAGGAAGCGCCGGATGAACGACCTCAAACTGCATTCCCACCTGATCGGCCGGCAGGGTTCGCGCGCCGCGCTCAACACGCCGGTGCTGGTGCTTGAGCTCGACAAGCTCGACCGCAACATCGCCGCGATGGCGGATCAGGCGAGGGCGCACGCGGTCGCGCTCCGGCCGCACGCCAAGACGCACAAGAGCGTCGATATCGCGCGCCGGCAGATTGCAGCCGGAGCGGTCGGCGTGTGCTGCGCCAAGATCGGCGAGGCCGAAGTGCTGGTGGATGGCGGGATCGCCGGGGTGCTGATCACCTCGCCGGTCACCGCACCCGCCGCGATCGACCGGCTCGCCGCATTGGCGAAGCGCGCGACCGCGCTGATGGCGGCGGTCGACAACCCCGCGCCGGTCGGCCGCATCCAGCATGCGCTGGCTGACGCGGGGGCGATGCTCGATATCGTGATCGATGTCGATCCAGGCATCCGCCGCACCGGCGTCGCCTCGCCCGAGGCGGCGGTGGAGCTGGCGCAGACGATCGCGGCCGCTGACAACATGGTCTATCGGGGCGTGCAATTCTATTGCGGCGCGCAGCAGCATGTCGAGGATTTCGCGCAGCGCCGCGCCGCCATCGTCGAACGCACGGACTATCTCAGGTCGGTCATCGCCGCGCTGACCGACGCCGGCTATCCACCCGAAATCGTCACGGGCTCGGGCACCGGCACCCACCGCATCGACCTCGAGCTCGGCGTGCTCACCGAGTTCCAGGCCGGCTCCTACGTCTTCATGGACAAGCAATATCTCGATTGTGATTTGACCGGCGACGGTGCGGCGCCGTTCGAGGTGGCGCTGCAAGTCGACGCCCGCGTCGTCAGCGCCAATCACGACGCGCTGGTGACGATCGACGCCGGCTTCAAGTCGCTCTCGACCGACGGCGGCATGGCGCAGGTGATGCGCGGCGCGGCGCCCGAGACGATGTTCGTGTTCATGGGCGACGAGCATGCCGCCTTGATCGCCCCTGGCATCGGCGAGCGGCTGCGCCCGGGCGATGCGGTCAGCCTCACCGTCCCGCATTGCGACCCGACGGTGAACCTCTACGATTTCTATCATGTCGTGAGAGACGGCACAGTGGTCGACATCTGGCCCGTTTCGGCGCGCGGCCGCGCGCGGTGAGCGGCATCGCATTACGCCGAGACAAGATCGCCGCGATCTTGGTCGTCGGCGTGATCGGGGTGCTGATCGCAGGGCTTCAGCCGCAACTGCTCGGCGCGTTGGCGGCGGAGGGCCGGCTGTCGGCGATGGCGCTCGGCGTGCTCGCATCGCTCGAGCTACTGGCGATGGGGATCGCCGCGGGCGGAACCGGGTTGGTGTTCGGAACGGCGTCGCTGCGATCGCTCGCGGCCGGCGCGCTGCTCGTCTCGGGCGGGCTCGATCTCCTGACGCCGTTCCTCGATGGAGGCGCGATCTTCGCGGCGCGGATCGGGGCGGGGCTCGGTGAGGGCGTGCTGATTTGGATTGCGATCGGCTTTATCGTTCGCTCCGCACAGCCGGAACGCTGGTCGGGCTTTTACCTCGCCATCCAGACCGTCGCGCAATTCGCGGTCGCGGCCTTGCTCGGCCTGTTCGTGTTGGCGCGCGGGGGCAGCACGGGGGGCTTCGGGCTGCTCGGGGCGATCACGCTGGCCGGCCTGCTGGTCGCTCCTTGGATGCCGCGGGCCTATCCGCCGCTGGCCCCCGGCGGCCAAGACGGCGGCGCTCCCCCCTCGCGCGGGTTCGTCGCGCTCGGCGGCGTGCTGCTGTCGCTGGCGTTCATCGTCGCGGTCTGGGTCTATATTGAACCCGTCGAGCACTATCGCGGCGTGAGCGCGGCGACGGCGCACCTGGTCGAGCCGCTGTCGCTGGCGATGCAGGTGCTCGGCGCCGCGGCGGCGACTGTGCTGGCGGAACGCCTCGCCGCACGAGCGGCGATCATTGTGGTCGCGCTTGCCAACCTCATCATCCTCGCGGCGCTGGCCTGGGGGCCGGTTGGCGCATTTCTGCCGGCGACGGCGCTGTTCGGCTTTCTTTGGATGTTCGTCCTGCCCTTCCAGATTCCGCTGGTGATCGCCGCCGATCCGACCCGCCGCGCCGCCGCGCTGATCGGCGGCGCGCAGTTGACAGGATCGAGCCTAGGGCCTTTGACGGCGGCGATGCTGGTCAGCGACATCGATCCCCTTCCCGTCTTGTGGTTCGGTGCCGTCTGCGCGGCCGCGGGAGCCGCGGTGCTGATCGCCGCTTCGCGCCGGGCGCAGATCGAGGCGCTCGCATGACTGCCGCCGAAGCCCCCAAACGCTCGCGCCCCAAGCAGGAGCGCGCGCAACAGACCTATGACCTGTTGCTTGACGTTGCCGGCGAACTGCTCGCGGAGGTCGGCATCGACCGAATCTCGACCAACATGATCTGCGCCCGCGCCGGCCTCTCGCCGCCGGCGCTATATCGCTATTTCAAGGACAAATACGCGGTGCTGGAGGCGCTCGGCCGGCGCCTGATGGCGCGCCAGAACGAGGCACTGGAAGCATGGATCGCGCGTCATGCCGATGGCGGCGTAGAGGAACTGCGCGATTCGATCGAAGAGCTGCTTCTCGAAACCGCGCGCGTCACCGCAGCAGAGCCCGGTGCGGTGTGGATCCTGCGCGCGCTCCACGCCTCGCCGCGGCTGGTCCATGTCCGGGTCGAATCGCACCGCTACGTCACTGACAAGCTGGCGGAGGCTTACGCCCGCCACCTGCCCGACATGGACCGCACCGAATTGTGGCGGCGCTTGCGGGTCTCGGTCGAGATGGGGTTCGCGATCGACGAGATGCTCAACGAGGAAACGCGCATTCCTCCTGACGCGGCGATCGCGCATGTCGCGCGCATGTTGCGCGGCGATCTTGTGTAGCGCCCCGGCACCAACGGCCGCCTTTTACTTCCGGATCGTGCGACGCGGCCAAGCATCGGAAGGTGCGCTGCCGGATCGTTCGCCAGTGTCCGAACTTCGCCTGTCCGCCAGAAATCAGACCGGCGGTCATGCGCTCTAGTTCGGTCGTTCGGCTTGATCTGAAGTGACATAAAAGCAGTCGTTTGTTCAGCGGCGCAGCATGGCACGTATGGACACGCCGCACACGAACATTTGAAACCTAGCCCCGCTCGCCGACCGCGAGCGAGGTTCATTTTCCCGATAGCCGTGTTGCAGCCGCGTTGCACAGGGTCGCCGCCAGCCAACGGAAAACGGCGGAAAATCGGGAATTTAAAAGCAACACGCGGTGACGCGATGCAACATGGCCGTTGACAGCCATGCTGATCTAAGCATTTCTTTTTTAAAGATAAAATCTGGATGCCCCGCGTGGATTCGAACCACGATTGACGGAGTCAGAGTCCGTAGTCTTGCCGTTAGACGACGGGGCAATGGAGGCGGCGATCTAGGGGGGACGGGCGTGGCTGTCAACGCCGTGTTCGGGCGCGAACTTGCCGCTGTCGCCGCGATGCGCTAGCTTGGCGTCAAGCACCGAACGGCGCCGCGCCGTGACGGAAGAACATAAAAGAAGAGTGACGGCCATGGGGGATGTATCGCCCACGACGCCGCACCGGCATGGCCAGAGCCATCGCCCGTCCGGCACCCATCTGCGCCCGCGTTGGCCGCAGGCCCAGCACTATGCGGCGCTCGATCTCGGCACCAACAATTGCCGGCTGCTGATCGCGCGGCCCAGCGCCAACGGCTTCACCGTGATCGACGCTTTCTCGCGGATCGTCCGGCTGGGCGAAGGGCTGGCGACGACCGGGCGCATTTCGGACGCGGCGATCGAGCGGACGCTCGCCGCGCTCAGCGTCTGCGCGTCGAAGCTGCGCCGGCGCAACGTCACGCTGTCGCGCTCGGTCGCGACCGAGGCGTGTCGGCGCGCGGCCAATGGGCCCGAGTTCATCGCGCGCGCGCAGGCCGAGACGGGGATCGTGCTCGACATCATCTCGGCCGAGGAAGAGGCACGGCTGGCGGTGCTCGGCTGCCATGTGCTGATCGAACCCGGCGACGATCCGGCTTTGGTGTTCGACATCGGCGGCGGCTCGACCGAACTGGTGCTGATCGACACCACGACGGCGATCCCAACGGTGCTCGACTGGCACAGCACGCCCTGGGGCGTGGTGTCGTTGACCGAGGCGGTCGCCAATGGCGGCGCGGGCGGCTCGCTCGCCGACGCCTATGCGCGGATGCGCGCGATGGTCGCCGACAGCATGGCGCCGTTCAGCGGACGGCTGCCGCGCGACGTGGTGCGGCCCCGGCTGCTTGGGACCAGCGGCACGGTGACGACGCTCGCCAGCGTCCATCTCGAACTCGACCATTACGATCGCTCGGCGGTCGACGGGCTGATCGTGCCGGCGGCGGCGATGCGCGCGATCAGCAGCGATCTCGCGGCGAGGACGATCGACCAGCGCGCCGAAATTCCCTGCATCGGCGCCGAGCGCGCCGATCTCGTCGTCGCCGGCTGCGCGATCCTCGAGACGATCCTCGATCTGTGGCCCGCCGAGCGGCTGGGCGTCGCCGATCGCGGCATCCGCGAGGGCATCCTGCGCCGCCTGATGGGCGCGCCGCGGCCATGAGCAGGGGCGGATCGGGCGGCCGCCAGCGGGTGCGCACAGCGCGCGGCCGCTCGGCGCAATCGACGCGCTGGCTCGAGCGCCAGCTGAACGATCCCTATGTCCGCCGCGCCAAGGCCGAGGGTTATCGCAGCCGCGCCGCGTATAAGCTCATCGAACTCGACGAGAAGTTTGCGCTGCTCCGCGGAACGAAGCGGATCGTCGATTTGGGTATAGCGCCGGGCGGCTGGAGCCAGGTGGTCAAGAAGAAGCGGCCCGACAGCGTCGTGGTGGGGATCGACCTGCTGCCGGTCGACCCGATCGAGGGCGTCACCATCCTGCAGATGGATTTCATGGCCGATCGCGCGCCCGAATTGCTCACCGAAGCGCTGGGCGGCGAGGCCGACCTGGTGCTGTCGGACATGGCGGCGAACACCGTCGGCCACCCGCAGACCGATCATCTGCGCACGATGGGGCTGGTCGAGGCCGGCGTCGCCTTTGCCTGCGACGTGCTGCGGCCCGGCGGCGCCTTCGTCGCCAAGGTGCTGGCGGGCGGCGCCGACAGCGCACTGGTCGCCGAATTGAAGCGCAACTTTGCGACCGTCAAGCACGCCAAGCCGCCGGCGAGCCGCAAGGATTCGTCCGAATGGTACGTGATCGCGCAAGGCTTCAAGGGCCGCGCATCGGACGCATCGTAAGCGGCACCGTTCTTGACCTAGATTGTTGCGCACCCTCAACCAACCGCTATGATCGCGGCAAAAGCAGGGGAGTGTATTTTGCCGACAATATCCCTCTGGATGGCGCCGGCAGCTGCGTTGCTGATCGGTTATCTGCTGGGCTCGATCCCCTTCGGATTGTTGTTGACGCGTGCGTTCGGCGCGGGCGATCTCCGTCAGGTCGGCTCGGGCAATATCGGCGCGACCAACGTGCTGAGGACGGGGCGCAAGGGATTGGCGGCGGCGACGTTGCTGCTCGATCTCGCCAAGGGCTATGCCGCGGTGGTGCTAGCGCGGCATTTTTTTCCCGGCAATGAGCTGCTCGCCGCGGCGGCGGTGTTCTTCGGCCATTGCTATCCGGTGTGGCTCGGCTTTCGCGGCGGCAAGGGCGTGGCGACGCTGATGGGGATCGTGCTGGCGATCTACTGGCCGTGTGGGCTGGTGTTCGCGCTGGTCTGGCTGGGGCTGCTCGCCGGGCTGAGGATTTCTTCGGTCGCGGGGATGGCGGCAGCGGTGTCGGCGCCGGTCAGCGCCGCGCTGTTCGGCCAGATCGATGCGGTGCCGGTGCTGCTTGCGCTGATGCTGATCGTGCTGTGGAAGCACCGCGGCAACATCGAACGGCTGCTCGCCGGCACCGAGCCGCGGGTCGGCGGCGAGGCGCGTGGCTGAGGACGAGACGCTCGCCCGGCTCCGGCTGATCCGCACGCCCCGAATCGGGCCGGTCACCTATGCCCAGCTGATCGCTCGCTTCGGCAGCGCGCCGGCGGCGATCGAGGCGCTACCGATGCTTGCCTCGCGCGGCGGCGGGGCGCCCCCGAAGATCGCCGAGGCGCGCGCGATCGAGCGCGAGATGCGCGAGGTCGAGCGGCTCGGCGCGCGCTATTTGTTTCTCGGCGAAATCGACTATCCGGCGCTGCTTGCCGAGCTCGACAATGCGCCCCCGGTGCTGACGGTGCGCGGCGATCTCGCATTGTTTCGGCGGCAGGCCATCGCGATGGTCGGCGCGCGCAACGCTTCGGCGGCGGCATGCCGCTTTGCGCGGCAGCTCGCCCACGGTCTGGCGGGCGCGGGCGTCGCGGTGGTTTCAGGGTTGGCACGCGGGATCGACACCGCGGCGCATATGGGCGCGCTCGACGGCGGCACGATGGCGGTGATCGCCGGCGGGATCGACATTGCTTATCCCCCCGAAAATGCCGATTTGCAGGAGCGGATCGCCCAAGCCGGCCTGCTGATCGCCGAAATGCCGCCGGGCACCGAGCCGCGCGCGCGCCATTTTCCCTATCGCAACCGCATCATCGCCGGGCTTGCGGGGGGCACGGTGGTGGTCGAGGCGGCGCCGCGCTCGGGCTCGCTGATCACCGCGCGGCTGGCGGGCGAAGCGGGGCGCGAGGTGATGGCGGTGCCCGGCTCGCCGCTCGATCCGCGCGCACAGGGCTGCAACGCGCTGATCCGCGAGGGCGCGACCCTGGTGCAATCTGTCGACGATATTCTGGAGACGGTGCGGCCGATCGATGCGCGGATGGTGCGCGCGCCGGGCCTGCCGTTCGAGCCGGCGCCGCCGGGCGATGTCGGCGAAGGCGATCGAGCCGCTATCACCGCGTTGCTCGGTCCGGTTCCCGTGCCGGTCGACGAGATCGTCCGCCAGAGCGGGCTGGCGCCGGCGGCGGTGCAGACGGTGCTGCTCGAGCTCGAGCTCGCCGGCCGGCTGGAACGCCATGCCGGCGGCCGCGTCAGCCTGGAAGATGGGCGCAGCCGCTGAACGAGGTCACGCCGCGGCTGCGCGGCTGCGCAACGGCAGGTCGGCAAGGCCGACCGCGAGCGGATACAAATTCTCGTTCTCGAAGACGATGCGCGCGTCGAGCCGGTCGAGCAGCGCCGCGGTGGCGGCGGCGAAGCCCGCCGGGTCGGCCGCGATCGCGTCGGAAGTCCAGCGGACGACATAGCCGCGCCAGTCGCGCGCCAGCGTCGCGAAGCTGCGCCTTGCGGCACGGGCGGTTTCGGCAACACCATGGTCGCGGCAGGCGAGCAGGCGACGATAGACCGCACGATCCTCCGCAATCAGGTGCGCGCGCAATTGCCGCGACAGCATGGCGATCGCGTCTCGCGCTGCGGCGGCGTCGGTCGCTTCGTGCGCGGTGCGACGCAACGCAGCCGCGCTGCGCGCGATCTCGGCATGATCGGCAAACAGGCCGGCAAAGGATTCCATCGACAGATACTCGCGACTGGCCTTTCGGCCCGAATCAACGATAGGGGGGCATGTCCTAACGGATCATGACATTTGCCGAGGTTTGGAGGCGGCTCGCTCTTGACGCCGCCGCGCGGCACTCCCCATCCTCGCGCGTACACACGTAAGGGACTTCCAACGCTCCATGCAGCTCGTCATCGTCGAATCGCCGGCCAAGGCGAAGACCATCGAAAAATATCTGGGCGCCGATTACCGCGTGCTGGCGTCGTACGGCCATGTCCGCGACTTGCCGGCCAAGGACGGCTCGGTGAACCCGGATGACGGCTTTGCGATGGACTGGGAGAATTATGCCGACAAGGCCAAGCAGCTGAAGGCGATCGCCGATGCGGCGAAAACTGCCGACCGCCTGATCCTCGCCACCGACCCCGATCGCGAGGGGGAGGCGATTTCGTGGCACGTCCAGGAAGTGCTCGCCAAGAGGAAGGCGCTGCCCAAGGAGGTCGAGCGAGTCACCTTCAACGCCATCACCAAGGCGACCGTGACCGAGGCAATGAAGCATCCGCGCGGGCTCGATACCGATCTGATCGATGCCTATCGCGCGCGGCGGGCGCTCGACTATCTGGTCGGCTTCACCCTGTCGCCGGTCTTGTGGCGCAAGCTGCCCGGCGCCAAGTCGGCGGGGCGCGTGCAATCGGTGGCGCTCCGCCTGATCGTCGAGCGCGATCGTGAAATCGAAGCGTTCAAGGCACAGGAATATTGGTCGGTCACCGCGCATCTCGAAGCCGACGGCCAAGGCTTCGACGCGCGGCTGGTGCGCTGGAAGGGCGAGAAGCTCGATCGCCTCTCGATCGGCAACCAGGGCGATGCGCTGGCGGCGAAGCAGGCGGTCGAGGACGGCCGTTTCACCGTCGACAGCGTCGAGACCAAGCCGGCGACGCGCAACCCGCCGCCGCCCTTCACCACCTCGACGCTGCAGCAGGAGGCGGCGCGCAAATTGGGCTTTTCGGCGAGCCACACGATGCGGATCGCGCAGGGCCTCTACGAGGACGGCGCGATCACCTATATGCGCACCGACGGCGTTCAGATGGACGGCAGCGCGATTTCGGCGGCGCGAAAGGCGGTCGCCGACCGCTATGACGCGAGCTACGTGCCCGACAAGCCGCGCCATTACCAGACTAAGGCGAAGAACGCGCAGGAAGCACACGAGGCGATCCGGCCGACCGATTTTGGCAAGGACCGCGCCGGTTCGGGCGATCATGCGCGGCTTTATGACCTGATCTGGAAGCGCGCGCTGGCCAGCCAGATGGCTTCCGCGCGGATGGAGCGCACGACGATCGAGCTGGTCGACGCGACCGGCCGGCACGCGCTGCGGGCTACGGGCCAAGTGGTGCTGTTCCCCGGCTATCTCGCGCTCTATGAAGAGGGGCAGGACGACAGCGCCGACGAGGATTCGAAGCGCCTCCCCCGCCTGCGCGAGGGCGATTCGCCGGCCAAGAAGGGCGTCGACGCCGAGCAGCATTTCACCCAGCCGCCGCCGCGCTTCTCCGAAGCCTCGCTGGTCAAGCGGCTCGAGGAGTTGGGCATCGGCCGGCCCTCGACCTATGCCTCGACGATCCAGGTCTTGAAGGACCGTGCTTACGTCCGCGTCGAAAAAAACCGCTTCTTCGCCGAGGAGAGCGGGCGGCTGGTGACGGCGTTCCTCGAGCGCTTCTTCGAGAAATATGTCGAATATGGCTATACTGCCGAGCTCGAGGAGGAGCTCGACGATATTTCGGGCGGCCGCGCGCAGTGGCAGGCGGTGCTCGACGCCTTCTGGCGCGACTTCAAGCCGCGCACCAGCGAGGTGATGGAGTTCAAGCCCTCCGAAATCACCGCCGAGCTCGACCAGTTTCTCGAACCCTATCTCTTCCCGCCCAAGGCCGACGGCAGCGACCCGCGACTCTGCCCCAATTGCGGCGAGGGCCGGCTGTCGTTGCGCGGCGGCAAGTTCGGTGCGTTCGTTGCCTGCTCGAACTATCCTGACTGCAAATACACCCGCGCCTTCGCGCAGCCCGGCGGGATCGGCGCCGAGGACAGCGGGCCCGAGACGCTCGGCAACGATCCCGAAAGCGGCCTGCCGGTCGAGCGCAAGGCGGGGCGGTTCGGCCCCTATATCCAGCTCGGCGAGGGCAAGGATGCCAAGCGTGCCTCAATCCCCAAGGACATCGGGGAGCTCGATCTCGAATGGGCGCTGAAGCTGCTCAGCCTGCCGCGCGTCATCGGCAACCATCCCGAGACCGGGCAGCCGATCGAGGCGGCGATCGGGCGCTATGGCCCGTATCTCAAGCATGACGGCAAATATGCCCGGCTGTCGTCGACCGCCGAGGTGTTCGAGACGGGCATGAACGCGGCCGTGGTCAAGCTCGCCGAGGCGGCGGCGAACGGCGGCCGGCCGGCGCGCGGCGCTTCGCGCGAGCCCTTGAAGGTGCTGGGCAAGCATCCGCGCACCGAGGCCGAGATCAAGCTGATGGACGGCCGCTACGGCGCCTATGTCACCGACGGCGAGACCAATGCGACCTTGCCCAAGTCGATCGACAAGGACGCGCTGACGCTCGAGGAGGCGGCGCAGCTGATCGACGCGCGCGCCGCGGCGGGACCGGCCAAGAAGAAAGGACGGAAGGCCGCGAAAAAGGCGCCCGCGAAGAAGAGGACCGCGGCGAAATAGGCTGCCTGCGCCCCGGCGAGGGGCCTGTTATTCCGCCGCCTTGCGCGCCTTGGCCAGCGCCGTCTCGAAGGCGGCCTTCGACTCCGCAACCAGCGCCGGAAGCGCGCCGCGATCGACGAAGGCATCCGCCTCGCCGGCTTCGCGCCGTGCCTCGCGCCCGAGCACGTCGGCCATGTCGGGATGGCTGGTGAGCAGGATGTCGGGGTGCATCGCAGCCAGCTTGGCGAAGGTCGCGTGATAATCGCCGACGATCCCCGGATAAGCTCGATTGCCGACGAGCACGTTGCCGGCGACGGTGATGCTGCACAGGAACAGGACGCGGCGGGGAATGCCGCGGTCGCGGACTGTCATGCTCCAGCTGGTGCAGCCCGGCGTATGGCCGGGGGTGAGATGCGCGGTCAGCGCCACCTCGCCCAGGCGGATCGTCTGCCCCTCTTTCACGACTCCGTCGACCTTGACCGGCGGGAAGCGCCGCACGCCGTAATCGGTGTCGCCGCGCGGCGTGCCGTGGTCGAGCGCCCAGCGGTCGCCGGCGCTCGCCAGCAAGTGTGCGCCGGTATCCCGCTTGATCCGCGCCAATCCTGCGACATGATCGTAATGCGCGTGGTCGCTTATCAGCAGCCTGACGCGGCGGAGCGGGATGCCGAGGCTCTGGATGTTGCGCTCGATCAGCGGCGCGTTCTGCGCGAGCGTGCCGTCGAGCAGGATCGCGCCCTGACGGGATACGATGAGATAGGCCGCGAGGCCCTTGGTGCCGACATAATAGATGTTGCCTGCGATGCGGAACGGCTTGACCGGCGTGGTCCATGCCGGCGGGTCGGCGGCCGGCGCGGGCGCGGCGAGGGTTGCCGCGGTGAGGGCCGCGAGGGCGCGAAGGCCCCAACAGAATCGATGGCCGATCTTCATGTTGCATGAGCCTCCGTGTGCGAGTTCGCGAAGGACTGGCCCAAAAATCCGAGCGGCACAAAAGATCATAGTTGAGCCGAGGCATGAATAAATCTCGTGCCGCGGCGCGCATGAAAAGGGCGGCGCCGTTGCCGGGGCCGCCCTTTTCGTGTCTTGGTGGAGTGCCACGCCGTCCGACGGAACGGCCTTGCCGTTCCGCGGCCCGTCGTGGCGAGTCCTGGGATTGCTCGCGCAATCCCAGGCCGCCCGTTTAGCGCTTCGAGAACTGGAAGCTGCGGCGGGCCTTGGCCTTGCCGTACTTCTTGCGCTCGACCGCGCGGCTGTCGCGGGTCAGGAAGCCCGCGGCCTTTACGGGTGAGCGCAGGGCCGGCTCGTAGCGGGTCAGCGCCTGGGCGATGCCGTGCTTGACCGCGCCGGCCTGGCCCGAAAGGCCGCCGCCCTTGACGGTGCAGACGACGTCATACTGGCCCTGCCGCGACGCGACGTCGAACGGCTGGTTGATGACGAGGCGCAGCGTCGGGCGCGCGAAATAGATTTCCTGGTCGCGGCCGTTGATGACGATCTTGCCCGAGCCCGGCTTCAGCCAGACGCGCGCGACGGCGTCCTTGCGGCGGCCGGTGGCGTAGGCGCGGCCCTGCTTGTCGAGCTGCTGCTCGCGCAAGGGCGTGGTCGGCTGCGGGGCGACCGGAGCGGCCTGCTCGGCGGCGGGAGCGGCATTGCCCGCGGCCTCGGGGGCCGGCTGCGGCTGGCCGCCGACGACGGCGCCGAGATCGGAAAGCGATTGACGGTTATCGGACATTACTTGCCCACCTTGTTCTTGCGGTTCATGCCCGCGATATCGAGCACTTCGGGGTTCTGCGCGGCGTGCGGATGCTCGGCGCCGGCATAGATGCGAAGCGAGCGCATCTGCGCGCGGCCGAGCGGCCCGCGCGGGATCATCCGCTCGACGGCCTTTTCCAGCACGCGCTCGGGGAACTTGCCCTCGAGCACCTTGCCAGCGGTCACGCCCTTGATGCCGCCGGCATAGCCGGTGTGGCGATAATAGACCTTGTCGGCGAGCTTGTTGCCGGTGAAGCGCACCTTGTCCGCATTGATGACGATGACATTGTCACCGCAATCGACGTGCGGGGTGTAGCTCGGCTTGTGCTTGCCGCGCAGCACGTTGGCGATGATCGTCGCGGCGCGACCGACCACCAGGCCGTCGGCATCGACGATGTGCCACTTCTTCTCCACCTCGTGCGGCTTGGCCGACTTGGTGGTCTTCATCAGCGCCTTCATGGGGCTTGGACCTTATGCTTGCGTTTTGAAACGACGAGCGCCACTCCACGAGGAGCGGCGCGAACGCGCGCCCTATTGTCGATCGGCCGAGCAAAGTCAAGGCAATCGGCGGGATTGCGAGCGGGTATTATGATACCAGAAGCGATCAGGCGTCGGTCGCGGCGGCGACCCAGGCGATCACCCTGTCGTCCGCTGAGACCGTCCACCAGGTAATCGCGGGCAGCTCATAGCTGTGCAGCGCCGCAATCCGCGCGGCGAGGAACGGCGCCAGCCGCGCGCGGGTCTTGAACGTGCCCACGATCTCGGGCTCGGCGGCGATCTTCCCTTCCCAGACGAATACCGAATCGGCCGCGGCCAGGTTGGCGCAGGCGGCGAGCCGCGCCTCGACCACTGCCGCGGCGATGCGCTCGGCCTCGGCGCGATCGGCGAAGGTCGCGCGGACCAGCGCAATGTCGCTCATCGCGCGGGGCGCCGCCCGACCGCATGCGCGGCGGCGACCGCGGCAATCAGCGTCAGCGCGGCATTGAGCTGATGCCAGACCGCGACGACGATCTCGACGCCGCTCAACAGCGTCGAAATGCCGAGCACGATCTGCAAGCCGACGAGGCCTATCACCAGCCAGGCGCGTCGCGGCGCGCCTACGCGGATCGCGCGGACTGCAAGCCACACCAGCGCCGCAGCGGCAACGAAGGCGAACCAGCGGTGGACGAACTGCACGACGATCGGATTGTCGACCACGTTGCTCCACGCCGGCTGCAGCATCGTCACCCCGGCAGGGAACAGGCGGTCGCCCATCAGCGGCCAGGTATCGAAGGCATAGCCGGCGTTGAGCCCGGCGGTGAACGCGCCGAGCGTGATCTGGACGAGGAGCAGCAGAACCGCCGCCGCGCCGATCAGCGGCAGCCGCGCGGGCTTCGCGGCGCGGTCCCTGGCGAGCGCGAGCAGGTCGAGCGCGGTCCATATTGTCGCGGAAAGAATGACGAGCGCGGTGACGAGATGCACCGCGAGGCGGATGTGGCTGACGTCGGTCCTGACCGCGAGGCCCGAGGACACCATCCACCAGCCGATTGCCCCTTGCAGGCCGCCGAGCGCGAGGATCGCGGTCAGCCGCCAGCCATAGCCCTGCGGCACCTGTCGCCGCACCGCGAACCAGATGAGCGGCAGCGCGAAGGCGAAGCCGATCAGCCGGCCCCACAGCCGGTGGAGATATTCCCAGAAGAAGATCGCCTTGAACCCGGCAAGGTCCATGTTGCGATTGATCTCCTGATATTCGGGGATGCGCTTGTAATGATCGAACTCGGCGATCCATTGCGCGTGGGTCAGCGGCGGGATGATCCCGCTGATCGGATCCCATTCGGTGATCGACAGCCCCGATTCGGTCAGCCGTGTGATCCCGCCGAGCACGACCATGCCGACGATCATCGCGGCGACGACGAACAGCCATGTGGCAAGCGCGCGCGGGCGGGCGCGGGTGGCGGTCGTGGTTTGCTGCAGCATCGCGGCTGGTCTCTAGCGCGAAGTTCGCCCGGTGGGAATTACTTCCCAGCTTGTAAGCGCTTCCCCGGCCTCCGCCGGGGAGGGGTGAATTTCAACCAGCGAATCAATGCAAATGATATATTGTAACCTCGACGACCGCGTGCCATATCGCCGCGCGTGACGGCGCTGGCGCATCCTCGATTCGTCCATTGGGTGGACACGCGGTTCGATCGATTCGCGATCGGGCTGTCGGGCCTGTGCGCGGTGCATTGTGTGGCGAGCGCGCTGTTCCTCGCCTTCATGGCCTCGGTCGGCGCGGCCTTGCTCAACCCGCTGTGGCACGAGATCGGCCTGTCTTTCGCGATCGTGTTCGGGGTGGCGGCGCTCGGCCGTGGCTTCGTCAATCACGGCTATGCCGCGCCGCTGTTCGTCGGTTCGTTCGGGCTCGGCATGATGGCGGGCGCGATCAGCCTGCCGCACGACGGCGGCGCCGAGACGATCTACACCGTGATCGGCGTCGCGCTGCTCGCGCTCGGCCTGATACGGGTCGAGCACAAGAAATCGCAGGCGCCCGTCGACCCGGATCCGTCCGCCGGGCTCGACCGGCCGTGATCGACCTCGAGGTGCCGCCGGACTCCGGCGGGATGCGCCTCGACCGCTTCGTCGCCGGCTGTGACGAGGTCGGCTCCCGTTCAGGCGCCGAGCGCCTGATCGAGGCTGGGCTGGTGCTGGTGGACGGGGCGGTGCGGCCGAAGTCGCATCGGCTGGGAGCCGGCTCGGTCGTGAGCCTGCCCGAGCCCGAGCCGCCTCCGGATGCCGCTCCGCCCGAGGTCATCGGCGTGCCGCTGGCCTACTCCGACCCGTATCTGGTGGTCGTCGACAAGCCCGCCGGGCTGCTCGTCCACCCGGTGCCCGGGCACTCCGGGCCGACGCTCGTCGACGCGCTGCGGGGCGTGGCTGCGGGGGGCGACGAGGCCCGCCCCGGAATCGTCCACCGGCTCGACCGCGACACCTCCGGCCTGCTGCTGGTGGCCCGCGACGGGCGCACGCACGCGCGCCTGCAGGCCCAGCTGCGGCGGCGCCGCATCGGGCGGACATACATGGCGCTCGTGCGCGGGCGGCCGCGCTCGCGCCGCGGCCGGATCGAGGCGCCGATCGGCCGCGACCGCCGCGACCCGACCCGGATGTCGCTCGACACGGACGCCGGCCGCGACGCCTTCACCGAGTTCGAGCTCGTCGAGGCGCTGCCCGGCCGCTCGCTCCTTCGCGTCACGCTCGAGACCGGCCGCACCCACCAGATCCGCGTCCACCTGGCCGCCATCGGTACGCCCGTGGTCGGCGACCCGGTGTACGGCCACGGCCCCGAGCTCGGGCTCGAGC
>JBQCHQ010000018.1:0-94287 GCA_051954515.1 Sphingomonas sp.
TGGAAGGCCATCTGAGCGACAAGCAGATGGAAATCGCCCGGCGGATCCTGAAGGAGATCAATGACCGCCTGCGGTTCCTGGTCGACGTCGGCCTCGACTACCTCAACCTGTCGCGCGGCTCGGGCACCCTGTCGGGCGGCGAGAGCCAGCGCATCCGCCTCGCGTCGCAGATCGGCAGCGGCCTGTCAGGCGTGCTCTACGTCCTCGACGAGCCCTCGATCGGCCTGCATCAGCGCGACAACGACATGCTGCTCGCCACCCTCAAGCGGCTGCGCGACCTCGGCAACACCGTGCTGGTCGTCGAGCATGACGAGGACGCGATCCGCACCGCCGATTACGTCATCGACATGGGCCCCGGCGCCGGCGTCCACGGCGGCGAGGTGGTCGCCCACGGCACGCTCGACCAACTCCTCGCCAGCCCCGACAGCATCACCGCCGATTACCTGAACGGCACCCGCGAAGTCCCCGTGCCGCCCAAGCGCCGCAAGGGCAGCGGCAAGTCGCTCACCGTCCACAACGCCACCGCCAACAACCTCCGCAGCGTCACCGCGAGCATCCCCCTCGGCACCTTCACCTGCATCACCGGCGTGTCGGGTTCGGGCAAGTCGTCGCTCACCATCGACACGCTCTACGCCGCCGCCGCGCGCGCGCTGAACGGCGCCCGCGTCCTCGCCGGCAAGCACGACAAGATCACCGGCTTGCAGCATCTCGACAAGGTTATCGACATCGACCAGTCGCCGATCGGCCGCACCCCGCGCTCCAACCCGGCGACCTATACCGGCGCCTTCACGCAAATCCGCGACTGGTTCGCGGGGCTGCCCGAGGCGCAGGCGCGCGGCTACAAGCCCGGGCGCTTCTCGTTCAACGTCAAGGGCGGCCGCTGCGAGGCGTGCCAGGGCGACGGCGTGCTCAAGATCGAGATGCACTTCCTGCCCGACGTCTACGTCACCTGCGACGTCTGCCACGGCGCCCGCTACAACCGCGAGACGCTGGAGGTGAAGTTCAAAGGCAAGTCGATCGCCGACGTGCTCGACATGACGGTCGAGGACGCCGCCGAGTTCTTCAAGGCCGTCCCCCCCATCCGCGACAAGATGGCGATGCTGGCGGAGGTCGGCCTGGGCTACATCAAGGTCGGCCAGCAGGCGACGACGCTGTCGGGCGGCGAGGCGCAGCGCGTCAAGCTCGCCAAGGAACTCAGCCGGCGGGCCACCGGCAACACGCTCTACATCCTCGACGAGCCGACCACCGGCCTGCATTTCGAGGACGTCCGCAAGCTATTGGAAGTGCTCCACGCGCTGGTCGAGCAGGGCAATACGGTGGTGGTGATCGAGCACAACCTAGACGTCATCAAGACCGCCGACTGGATCATCGACCTCGGGCCGGAGGGCGGCGTCAAGGGCGGGGAGATCGTGGCGGAAGGCGTGCCGGAGGATGTGGCCAAGGCGCCGCGGAGCTTTACCGGGCGGTATCTGGCGCCGTTGTTGGGGCTCGCCCCGAGTGATGCGCGGGGTGAGGTCGAGGGGGAGCGGGTTGCGGCGGAGTGAGGTGACATTTTTAAAATCCTCAAACCGTGGCTATGAAGTGATTCGGAAAGCGAGGGGAAATCGTGCTTAGCCAACTTCGCGTGGATCGGTTCAAGTCTTGGCCCAAGCTTGACATCCAATTTAAGCCGATAACACTTCTATATGGCTCAAACAGCTCTGGTAAGAGCAGCATTTTGCAATTTCTGCTGCTTTTGAAGCAAACAAAAGACTCGACGGACTCTCAGGTAGTGCTGGATTTCGGCAACGATGAATCCCTAGTCGATCTTGGCTCCTATAAAGACGCCGTCTTTCAGCATGATGACAAGGAGCCGATGGATTGGAGATTGGGCTGGAAGCTCCGGAAACCATTGAATATTTTCGATCCGGCCCGCACTCGACCAGTCCGTCTTTTTTCGGGAAATTCACTCGAAATCGAGGTGGTCGTTGCCGCCGAAGGTCGCCAAGTTGAAGTTCAGAGTTTGGCATACGAATTTGGTGGTGCAGGATTTTATATTTACCGCAAAGAGGGAAAGCCTCGCTATCAGCTAGACACTTACGACACCGAATACCGCTTCATCCGCACACTGGGGCGAGCTTGGGACTTGCCCGAGCCGACGAAGGCCTATTCTTTTCCCGATCAGGCGCAAACCTATTTTCAGAATGCTCAATTCTTAAGAGTATTCGAAACTAGTTATGTCGAACAGATGGACGACATAGTTTATCTTGGGCCACTTCGTGAGGACCCTAGACGGCAATACACTTGGTCTGGAGCCAACCCTTCTGATGTTGGTCCGCGCGGCGAGCGCACGATTGAGGCCATCTTGGCCGCTGTTGAGCGTGGAGAGCGACGGAATATTCGCTGGAAGCAAAAGCGCATGGGCTTTCAGGAGATTATTGCTTGGTGGTTACGCGAACTCGGTCTAATCTATAGCTTCCAAGTACGCGAAGTTTCCGAGGGATCAGGTCTCTATCGCGTCTATGTTAAAAGAACGCCAGAGTCATCGGAAACTTTAATTACCGACGTAGGTTTTGGCGTCTCTCAGATACTTCCGGTGCTTACTTTGCTCTACTATGCCCCGGAAGGAGCTACCGTTATAATTGAACAACCTGAGATTCATTTGCATCCTGCCGTTCAAGCGGGTTTGGCCGATCTGTTTATATCTGTTTCGAGAGTAAGAAAACTTCAGCTTGTCGTTGAAAGTCATAGCGAGCATCTGCTCAATCGCCTTTTGAGAAGAATCTCGGAGCAAGACACTCCATATGGGACGATAACTAATTCCGATGTCGCGGTTTATTTTGCAGATAACAAGGGCGGTGCGTCTCAACTGGAAACGCTGCGCCTCAACGAAAACGGCATGATCCAGAATTGGCCGAAGGATTTTTTCGGGGATCAGATGGGGGAAGTGGTGGCCCGAGAGAAGGCGGCGCTTAGGCGTAGAAAAATTCAGAAATGAAGTTAGCGATCGATGAAAATGTCCTAGCGGTTGCCAATGATGTAGGACGCGTCTTACGCGGAGAAGACCCGCACTGCCCACAGGCCAACGATAATTGTAGAGAATCTTGCGTAGATATCTTGCAAGAGGCGCTGGTATCGCACCAAGTCTTATTGGACTCTTATGACTTGGTATTTTCCTTCTATCGAAGGAAGGCATCCCTTGCAGGTCAGCCTGGAAGTGCAGATGCCTTTCTACTCGCCCTATACCAATCGTCGGGCGATCCAGATAAAGTAATTCAACACGAACTCCCTAAATCTCTGGGTCATGGATTACCCACAGATTTTGTATCATGCGGATTCGATACCGACGACATGATTTATATAGCTCTCGCCCGCAGTGAAATCTCCAGCTGCGTAGTTAACGCAGTCGATTCCGATTATAGAGAGTACGCAGCTGAAATCGCGGATTTGGGAGTTACGGTGAAAGAGCTTTGCGGCAAATAGGCCCGACGCGGGAGTAAATCCCGCGTCGTCGGTCGGCGCTCGCAGCGCCGCCGGCCGGCCCCGCCTAGTGCGCGCTTTTTTAGCTTCGCTAAAAAATTTGCCGGCGGGGCTTTCCTACAGACCCCATTCGTGCATATAGAGATGGTCCTGTTTTGTTCTCATGGGGAGGGAACGTCATGGACACCGCATGCACCACCACGTTGCCGGCGCTCGCCGATCGCGCGCAGCGCTATGACGGCTGGACGCCCGATCGGCAGCGCGCGTTCCTCGAGGCGATCGCCGAGGGGCACACCGTCGGCTCGGCCTGCCGCCTGGTCGGCATGGCGCAATCCTCGGCCTATGCGCTGCGCCGGCGGGCGGCTGGCGCGGCGTTCGCGCTCGGCTGGCGCGCCGCCAATCTGCTCGCGCGCGAGAAGGTCGCCGATACGCTTCTCGCCCGCGCGATCGACGGGCAGGTCGAAACCGTCACCCGGCCCGACGGCGAGACGATCACCCGCCACCGCTACGACAACCGCCTCGCCTCGACGATGCTCGCCCGCCTCGATCGCTTCGCCGACAAGGAAGCCCGCGAGACGACGCATCAGGCCGCGCGGCTCGTCGCCGCCGAGTTCGACGGCTTCCTCGATCTGATCGACCGCGACGAAGGCCCGGCGCGCGCCGGGCTGTTCCTCGGCACGCGCATCGCCGAGGACGACGATCCCGATCTAGCCGCGATCGTCGCGCTCGCCCGCGCCGATCGCTGGCTGCGCACCGGCCGCGGCACTGCGCGCGAGATCGACACGCACGATCTCGATCCCGCCGCCCGCGCCGCCTGGACTGCCGAACAATGGGTCCGCGCCGAAGCCGCCGGCATGGTCGCCTTCGCCGCCCCGGCCGAAAGCTCGCGACACTCTCCACTTTCTCCACTTCACCTCTGCGACGACGACGAGGAAGAGGGCGAAGACGTGCCCGTCTGGTACGACGAATGCGCCGCGGAATGGCGCACGCGCTTCGCCCCGCCCGACCATTTCTACGGCGATCAGGAAGGCGAGTTCGGCGATGAGGAATATTCGCGCACCCTCACGCCGGAAGAGGAGGAGGCTGTCGAAGCCCGTCACCGCGTCCGGCTCGCCGACCGCTGCTCCGCGGGCGCGGCCGAGCGCGACGCCTGGTTTGCCGCTTTGTCCGAAGAGTCCGGCAGCGCGAGCCCGGGAGCGGCCACAGCCCCTGAATCGACTCCTCCCGGCGACGCTCCCGCACCCGATCGCGCTCCCGGCATCCTGAGGGGTCGAGGGTCGAGCGTGGCGCCGCTGCCCCGCGACAACGATCTTTCACCCGACCATCCGAATCGTGGTGCAAAAGCCCGGCCGGCGGACGATTCTGACGGCGCACGTCGGACAGCCCCAGAGCCCATGTCTCGTGACGGCGTGCCGTATCAAGCGCCGGGCATGGCGGCGATTGCCGACGCGTTGCCTCCCGGCAATCGCGCTGCCCCCGATTATTCCCCACACGACATGACGATCGGGTCGGCGAGCGAACCCGGCGGCGTCCCGTTCGGGAACGTCGCGGCGCGCGTTTCGTTCTTGTCGCCATGACCCGGAAACGAGACAGTCACGGCCGCTTCAAGGCCGATCACCACAAGCGCAACCTCGCCATCGGCGCGGCTACCGCGGTCGGCGCGATCGCCGGGCTGGTCGGCGCGGCGCTTCGCTTTGGCCTGTTCGACCGCTTGTTCGCGCCGAGCGAAGGCCATCCCGCCCCCGATCTCGCCGGCGACAAGCACCCTGACGGCAGCGCCCGCGCACCCTATGACTTCCGCCCCGATCCCACCGCCGCCGTGCCGGCGAGCGAACGCGAAGCGCTGCGGCCCGCTTCGCTCAACTAGGGCGGCTAAGAGCAGCGGGCCGACGCGGAAGAGCGGCAGGTCGATCGGTGCCGGCAGCGCCGCCGGCTGGCGGCGCCTTTTTGCGCTCGATTTCAGCTTTGCCGAAATCTCGCCGGCGGCGCTGCGCAGCAAAAAGGGGCCGACATTGCTGTCGGCCCCCGGTCGCCGGACTTCGATTGGTTCGACGCAGCCCGCGAGGGGGCGCGCCGGCCGATCTGGTTTCGGCGGCAGCCGGTTCAGGACCGCGAGGGCGCCTGGCCGGCGGGTCGGTCACCGGGGCCGGTCGTCTGCATCCTCGGGAGGATACCGCGTTTCCGGCCTCGGCGGCCAGCTCGAAACACGAACCGAAGCTCATCTTTCGCGCCTCGGCCGCTGTCGTCCTTCCGGCTCGGTTGCCCCGTGAGGAGCAATCGCGCCTTCCGGCCGATCACGGCCCGTCATATCATCATGGCTGCGAACAGCCCTGGTGATGCGACGTTCGAAATGCCTCTTTCGCGCGTCCCTCGAGTCGATCGCTTTCGCGATTCCCTCGAACGGTCACAGCGTGACCTGCATTTCACGTTCGAGACCGCGGTTTCCTTGCGGCACCAGCCGTCTCGACCGTTGCAAGCCTCTGACGTTTCTGCGATTTCTCGCCGTCCCGTCATCCTCTTGCAAGACAGATGCTGTCACTCTTCCCGAGTCGCGCCAACCGGAAAATGGCCTCGCCAACCTGTGGATAACGTGGATATCGTGCACAAGGCCGCCCCGCTCGGACATCCCGGCCGTTCGCTGAACGAAACGTTGTTTTGGGTTCATGCAACCGCGCGTATCGTCGAAGCGTTTCGCAGCCGACATCAATTTTCGAAACAACCACGAAGAAAGGGAATGTATCATGCGTAAGCTCGTTATGGCGCTCGGTCTCGTCGCCGTCGCCGCCCCCACCGCCCTCGTGCTGCCCGCCAGCAGCGCCGATGCGCAGCATTATCGCCATCACCGCCCCCATCACAATTACAAGTACCGGGAATGGCGCGGTCGCGACGGGCGCATGTATTGCCGCAAGACCGATGGCACCACCGGCACGATCGTCGGCGGCGTCGCCGGCGCGCTGCTCGGCCGCTCGGTCGACACGCACGGCGATCGCACCACCGGCACCGTGCTCGGCGCGGCCGGCGGTGCGCTGGTCGGCCATTCGCTCGACAGCCACAGGAAGTGCCGCTGATGATTCGGGGGCCGGCGGCGCGGCACGCCTGATCCGCCGGCCCACCCAACAGGGGAGTGCCTGAGATGAACAAGTTGATGATCGTGCTCGGCGCGGGCTCGATGCTCGCGCTCGGCGCCTGCGCCAATGATGGCTACGGCTACGATCGCGGCCCCGGCTATTACAGCCAGGCGCCCGCCGGCAGCTACGATGCCTATCGCCATTATCGCCACGGCGACCGCTATCGCCGCCGGCACCTCACGCGCAACGACACCATCTATCGCGGGTCCGATGGCCGCTATTATTGCAAGCATGACGACGGCACCACCGGCCTGATCGTTGGCGGCGTCGCCGGCGGCGTGCTCGGCAACCTCATCGCACCGGGCGGATCGAGCACGATCGGCACGCTGCTCGGCGCGGCCGGCGGCGCTGTCCTCGGCCAGGCCATCGACAAGGGCGACGCCGACTGCGAATGATCGCAGACCATCCACCAAAGGAGCGACCGGCATGACGACGCGCAGCGGATCGGCCCGTTACGACGGGTTCGGCAAGGAAGGCAAAGGCCACGTCTCGACCCAATCGGGCGTGCTGACCGACCAGTTCTACGGCTTCGGCACTCGTTTCGGCGACGAAAAGGGCACCAATCCCGAAGAGCTGCTCGCCGCCGCCCATGCCGGTTGCTTCACCATGGCGTTGAGCTTCGCGCTCGCCGGCGCCGGCTATTCGAACGGCTCGCTCGAAACCGAGGCCAAGGTCACGCTCGACAAGGATGGCGACGGCTTCAAGATCACCAGATCGGCGCTCACGCTCAAGGCAAGAGTGCCGGGCATCGGCGCCGACGAGTTCGACAAGCTCGCCGCCGGCGCCAAGGCCGGCTGTCCGGTCTCGAAGCTGTTCAACACCGAGATCACGCTCGAGCACAAGCTCGAAAGCTGAGCTTCAGCGCTTGGTGAAGCCGGTCATCGAATAAGGTCGTGCCGCGGGTGCGGTCGCCCAGCTCTTGTTGGGCGTCGCCTGCATGGTGAAATGCAGTTCGCCGCCACGCTCGATATCCTCATGCGTGATGTAGCTGTGCGTCAGCGGTTTGCCGTTGAGCGTCACGCTGCCGACATAATGGTTGGCGTCGGACAGGTTGGCCGCGGTGATCGTGAAATGCTTGCCCGAGGGAAGGTTGATCGCGATCCGGTCGGCGAACGGCCGCCCGATGACATATTGCCCGCTCCCCGGCGTCACTGGATAGAAGCCCATCGCGGTGAAGATCAGCCAGGCCGACATCTGGCCCAGATCGTCATTGCCCTCGAACCCGTCGGGGGTGGCGCGATATTGGCTGTCGACGATCTGCTTGAGCCGCTCCTGCGTCCGCCACGGCTTGCCGGCATAATCGTAGAGATAGGCCACCGCATGGCTCGGCTCGTTACCGTGGATATACTGCCCGATCAGCCCGGCGATGTCCTCCGAATCCGAATAATCGAGCTTGGAATTGTCGTAATTGAACATCGCGTCGAGCTTCTTCACCGTCGCCGCGTCGCCGCCCAGCGCCTGGATCAGCCCGCCTTCGTCCTGCGGCATGAACCACGAATATTGCCAGGCATTGCCCTCGGTATAGTCCGATCCGTACTTGATCGAGACCGGGCTGAACGGCTCGCGGAACTTGCCGTTCGACAGCCGCGCGCGGACCCAGCCGGTCTTGAAATCGAAGCTGTTGCGCCAGTTCTGCGCCCGCTTGAAGAAGGTCGCTGCGATGTCGTCGCGGCCCATCTTCTTGGCCATCATGGCGATGGTCCAGTCGTCATAGGCATATTCGACCGTCTTGGACGCCGCTTCGGGTTCGTGGTCGATCGGCACGTAGCCAAGCGCCATATAATCCTTGAGGTCGCCATACTGGCCGTAGGTCGCGCTCTTGACCATCGCGTCGAGCGCCTTGTCGGCATCGAAGCCCTTCAGCCCCTTCAGATAGGCGTCGGCGATCACCGGCACCGCATGATAGCCGATCATGCACCACGTCTCGCGCCCCTGGAATTGCCAGACGGGCAGGATGCCGAACGGGCTATCCTGCTGGCCGGCGATCAGCGAGTTGATGAAGTCGGCATTCTTCTTCTCGGGCTCGATGATCGTCATCAGCGGGTGTTCGGCGCGGAACGTATCCCACAGCGAGAAGGTCGAATGGAAGGTGAAGCCGTCGGCCTTGTGCACAGCGTTGTCCGGCCCGCGATAACGCCCGTCGGCATCGCCCGCGACCGACGGCGCGAGCAGCGTATGATAGAGCGCGGTATAGAGGCTGGTGCGCATCTCCTTGGGCGCCTCGATGTCGAGCACGCCGAGCGCCGACTGCCAGGCCGCGACCGTTCTGGCGTGGATCTGATCGAAGCCGCCGGCTTCGCTGTCGAGATTGGCCACGGCGCCGGCCTCGTCCACCGAGGAGATCGCCACCTTCACCTCGAGCGGCTTGCCGAGCTTGCCGAAATCGAACCGCCCGACCAGCCCGCGCCCGGCGAGAAACGCAACGTCGTCCTCACCGCGCCCCGGGCCCTGGAATCCCTTGTACGGCACGTCGCCCTCACGATCGACGAAGGCGTGATCCACCAGCGGCGCCGAGAAGCGCATCGCGAAATAGAGCTTGCGGTCCGGCGCCCAGCCGCGCGTCTGGCGGCTGCCGGTGATCGTGCCGTCGGGCCTCACCCGAAGCGTCGACCACAGCACCTTGCCCGGATAATTGTAGATGCTCGATCGCATGTCGAGGATCAGGTGCGCCGCCTGATCCGCCGGAAAGGTGTAGCGATGCACGCCGACGCGCGTCCCCGCCGTCATCTCGGCGCGGACGTGATCGTCGCTCAGCGTCACCGCGTAATAGCCGGGATGCGCCACCTCGGTGTCATGGCTGAAGCGCGAGCGATAGCCCGAGCCAGGCTTGGCCGAATCCCCCGGCTCCAGCTTGACCGCCGCCGCATTGCCCACCGCCGGCGCGATCAGGAAATCGCCGAGATCGCTGTGCCCGGCGCCCGAAAAATGCGTCATCGAGAAGCCGAGGATCGTGGGATCCTTGTACTGATAGCCCGCCGCCCAGGGATAGCTTTGCTTGAACGGCTTGATCTCGGTATCGGGGCTGAGCTGGACCATGCCGAACGGCGCGGTCGCGCCCGGGAAGGTGTGCCCGCCCCCGCTCGTCCCGATCATCGGATCGACCGCGTCATAGCCGCTCGCCTGCGGGGCCGCCGCCGCCGCGATCGAAGTGGAAACCAGGGCTGCTGCACCAAGCAGCCGAGCGACGCGCGAGCGGGAGATCGACATGCGACGATTAAAGCAAATCGTTATCGCAAAGTCATCACGAATTCCTAAGCGACGACGGCCTCTGCCGGCTCTGCCGCCCCGCGCGAGCGAAGCGACAGCGCGTAGAGTGGGACCGCGGTCAGCATCAGCAGCAGGCTCAGCCCGCCCGCTTCCAGCCCCGATCCCCACAGCGCCCACAGCCCGAAGAGCAGCCCGACCACCGCCGCCACGCGCGCGACACCCAGCAGAAGCGCCGACACGCACGCGCCGATATAGAGCCACAAAGTCGCCGCCGCGGTCAGCCGGAGCATGAAATCGAGCAGGCCGCTCGCCGATCGAGTCGCGTTGCTCATCACCAGCACGCTGGCGAGAACGCTCGCCAGCAGCAGCACGCCGGTCGGCACGTCGCGCGCGCCGGTGCGCCCGAACCAGCGCGGCAGCAGCCCTGCGCGCGCCATGCCGAGCGGCACTTCGCCCTGCACCAGCACCCAGCCGTTGAGGCAGCCTATCGCGGCGATTGCGGCGAAGCCGGCCACCGCCAGCCCCGCCCAGCGCCCCCAGAAGGTCTCGACGAACAAGGCGATCGGCGCGGCTGCCTGCGCCGCCACCCCCTCGGGCAGCGCGAAGACGATTCCCGAGCATACGATCACGTAGAGCAACCCGGTCAGTGCCAATCCGACGAGCGTCGCGCGAACGATGGTGCGCCCCGGATCGCGGACTCGCTCGGCCGCCACGCTCGCCGCCTCGAACCCGACCAGCGCATAGAAGACCAGAGTCAGCGCCGGCGTCACCGCGCCAACCTGAAACCCGGCATGCGGCGCTGCCTGGAACTGCCCGCCGCCGGCGAGCACCAGCCCGGCAAGGATCACGACGACGCCGACCAACGGCAACAGCTTGAGCGCGGTCGTCGCCACCTGGAATCGCCCGGCGGTGCGCGCGCCGCGCAGGTTGAGCAAGGTGAGCAGCCATATCAATATCGTCGCCGACACCGCGGTGACGAAAGGCGTGGCGGCGAGCGCGGGCACGAACACCGAGAGATAGCGCACCGCCGTCAAGGAGATGATCGCATTGGCCGACCACACGCCGACCCAATAGCTCCATCCGACCAGCGCACCCGCAAACGGCCCGAGCGCGGCCGCGCAGATCGCGACCACTCCAGTCGCCTCGGGCATCGCCGCGGTGAGCCGGGTCAACACCCAGGCGAGGGTCAACGCGCCGCCGATGGCGACGAACCAGGCGACGATCCCGGTCGCGCCGAACGGGGCAATCTGCGCGGGAAGGAGGAAAATGCCCGAACCGATCATGCCGCCAACGACGAGCGCGAGCGCCATCCAGAAGCCGAACGCACGTCGTGGCGCGGCGGATGGGCCGGCGGCGGTGTCATTGGCAAGCGAAACCATCACCCCACCCCCAAAAGACAGCCCCTGGGGTCGGGATGCTACGCCCGTTCGGCGAGCCGCGCCAGCGCCTTTCCGGTCACTCGCTCGATGCGCCATTCGGCCTGCATTTCGGCGCCCATCGCGGTGTAGAAATCGATCGCCGGCTGGTTCCAGTCGAGCACCGCCCATTCGAACCGCGCGCAGTCGCGCTCGACCGCCAGCCGCGCGAGATGCTGAAGCAGCGCCCGCCCGATCCCCGATCCGCGCGCCTCGGGGGCGACGTAGAGGTCTTCGAGATAGAGTCCCTTGCGCCCCGTCCAGGTCGAAAAATTACGGAAGAACAGCGCGAACCCAACCGCCGCGCCGTCGCGCTCGGCGATCACCGCCTCGGCTGCCTTTTCGTCGAACAGGGCGCGGGCGAGCATCTCTTCGGTCGCCTCGACGGCGTCGGGTTCGCGCTCGAACGCGGCGAGCTCGCGCACGAAGCGCAGGATCGTCGGCACGTCGTCGCGCGTCGCGGGGCGGATCGAGATGGTCAAGCGGCAGCCTCCGTTTGCGGCGCGGGCGCGATCTTGCCGCGCACCGCGACCAGACATCCCGCAATGATCAATGATGCGCCGCCCACCGTCCACAGCGAGACGTGTTCGGCGAACACCAGATAGCCGAGGATCGAGGACCACACGAACGCGCTATATTCGACCGGCGCCAGAACCTGCGCCTCGGCACGGGCATAGGCCCATGCGATCAGGATCGCCGAGAACGACCCGAGCGCCGCCGCCCCGAGAATCTCCGGCCAGAGCTGTGGCCCCGGCATCGACGAAAACCACGGCGCCCCGACCAGCAGCAACAGGCTGAGCACGATGCTGGTGAACAGCGCGACCTCCAGCGGATCGGCGATCTGCGCCTGCTGGCGCAACAGGATCAGGCTGACGGCATAGAGGATCGAGGCGACGAAGATCGCGACCGCCCCGAGCACCGCCCCGGTCGAGGCATGCGCCTCTACCTGACCCCAGGCAATCGCCAGCACGCCAAGGCTCGCCACCAGCGATCCCCAGATCGCCGCACGCCGGATGCGCTCGCCGAGAAGCGCGGCGGCGAGATACAGCGCGATCAGCGGCGCAAGGAAGGTCAGCGCCACCCCCTGCGCCATCGTCACGCGCACCAGCCCCCAGAAGAACAGCACCACCGACGCGCCCGCCACCGCGCCGCGCCAGAAATGCAACGCAAGCGCCCTGCGCCCCGGCCACGCCGTCCGCCGCGCAAGAAACACCGGCCCCATCAGCACGACGCCGCCCACCGACCGCCACAGCACCGCGCTATATGCGCCATGCGCGATCGACATCCCCTTCATCACCGCATCCATGCACGAATAGCTCGCGATCCCGAACGCCGCGACGGCAAAGGCGGTGGTGGAACTGCGCGCGACGGTCATGGCGGAGGGATAGCGGGAGCGAAGCGCCGCGTCAGGCAAAAGATGACGACATCGCGATCCGCGTCGGCATTGCCACTATCGCCGCCAGACGGCCTCACTTTGTCGGAGATGCTAACGTAGGAGGCGAAGAGGGTGACGCTTGGATCGTGAAAGCACCTTGAAGGTAGGCAGCAGCGAGAGTTCCGATTACCGCGGCGGCTATTCCGATAGTCCATGATGCCAGCTTCGGCCATGTCTTCGCGAGCCAGTCCTGTTTCTTTTGGCGAAGATAGATGGCAGCATAGGGCAAATAGCGTGAGTGAAGCCAGGCGACGGCTAATATCAGCATCAAGACGACCGCCATCAATATTGCGCGATCTCTAAACCCGGTGAGGCTCGGGAGAAAAACAATGGCGGCGAGCAGCATCACCTGATTGATGCCAATACCCCAGCGCTTGAAGTTTGTTATATAGGTGCGCTCGTAGCGCCTCAGGTCTCGCTTCAATGTTTCAAGCTTACCAAGCACCCACGCCTCGTTCGCGCCCTGGGTCATCGCGATATTCACCTGGGGCCCAAACTCGACTGAGACGACCTGGTTTGAGCCCAACCCATCCGGCTTCTGTGCGAATATCTTGATGATCTCGGCCCGATCGGCGCTAAATTGAAGCTGCTTGAAGTCCTCAAGATATCGGGCCTGCTCGGTCCCGGCGACCACAGTAACGATAACGCTAGGGAAGTCGCGTCGGATGCTCTCCGCGATTTCCGTAATCTGTTCACGGTCAATCTCGATTGCGCCAAAATTGTGTCGGGCGGTGTGAAATTGCTCGGCGCGCTGCACGTCGGTCGGTGGTTCGCCGCCCGTATGGGGGAACAGCACGAAAGTGCCTGCTGATCCCGTCGTCGTCTGCCAATCGCCGTATATCTCACCCTTCGCGTTCAATGCGCCGCTGATATTGAGTTGCCCGAATTCAACGCCTTCAATTTGGGCTTCGGGTTCGCCGATCAGCGTGAGCGTTGGTGTTTCAAAGGAACCGTGGACGGCATAGACGCCTATGCCGACGCCCTCTTCGTTCATTCGCAGCGTGCCGGTCAGCGCAGCGTCTTCCCCGTCCAACGTGACGAACACGTTACCGATGTTCGTCCCCCACGCCCTGCCCGCCCATCGCTTCGTCAGTGCCATGCTGCCCCCATCAGCCCACTATATACTGACTTCTACAAAAGGAACAGTTGCGGAACGATACCCGTTATGATCTCTTCCTTCTTTTTGAGTAGGCGTTGTCGCACATGACGGTCGGACGTAACGTCGCGCTCACTACAGAGTCCGCCGCTGCTCGCTAGACGGCCGCTATTCAGCAAGGATCGAGGCCTCCAGCAGCTTTCGGACGGGACTGCTGCATCTAACGGGGGACTCAATTAGCGTGTTAGGACCGGGGCTTCCAATGTTGGAAAATGTCTGAAAGACCGTTGCAGCCTTCGGGCGACTGCTCTTTGACAGATTTATCATCTCGATCGCGAACCTGGCGCGTCACCGTCGCCTCCCTGTTCGGTAGTGTCGCGTCGCCGTCGCGCTGTGGACCGCAACCGGCGCGAAGGTGTCGCGTCACTGTCGCGTGAATGCCGCGAACCCGGCGCTTCGCAGGCGCGTTCCCGACGCAAAAGCCGTGAAAACGCTGCGACGGTCTCCACTTTCTCCACTTCACGTCGGAAACGGGCGCGAATCGCCGCCGCAATCGGCCGCGAAAGGGCTATTCCGCCGCCTGCAGCGCTCCTTCGGCCGCCTCGATCTCGGCCGCCTTGGCCTCGACCAGCTTGACGATGTGGTCGATCATGTCGGCGTCCTGGACATGATGGTCGGTGACGCCCGACAGATAGACCATGTGCTTGCCGTTGCCGCCGCCGGTGATGCCGATGTCGGTCTCGCGCGCCTCGCCGGGGCCGTTGACCACGCAGCCGAGCACCGAAAGGCTCATCGGCGTCCGGATGTGCTGCAACCGCTCCTCGAGCTTCTGCACGGTGCGGATCACGTCGAAGCCCTGCCGTGCGCAGCTCGGGCAGCTGACCACGCGCACGCCGCGGTTGCGGATGTCCAGCGCTTTCAAAATCTCGAAGCCGACGCGCACTTCGTCCTCGGGCTCGGCCGACAAGGACACGCGGATCGTGTCGCCGATCCCGAACCACAGCAGCGAACCGATGCCGATCGCCGACTTGACGGTGCCCGCCACGAACCCGCCCGCCTCGGTGATGCCCAGATGCAGCGGGCAATCGACGAGCTCGGCGAGCTGCTGATAGGCGGCGACCGCAAGGAACTGGTCCGACGCCTTCACCGCGACCTTGTATTCGTGGAAATCGTGATCCTGCAGGATCTTGATATGATCCATCGCGCTCTCGACCAGCGCGTCGGGGCACGGCTCGCCATATTTTTCGAGCAGGTCCTTTTCGAGGCTGCCGGCATTGACGCCGATCCGCATCGAGCAGCCATTGGCCTTGGCGGCGTTGACCACCTCCTGCACCCGCTCGGCCGAGCCGATATTGCCCGGGTTGATCCTGAGGCACGCCGCCCCCGCATCGGCTGCTTCCAGCGCGCGCTTGTAGTGAAAGTGGATGTCGGCAACGATCGGCACGTTGCTCGCCCGCACGATCTGCTTGAGCGCCGCGGTGCTCTCGACATCGGGGCAGCTCACCCGGATGATGTCGACGCCCGCCTCCTCGCAGCGCCGGATCTGGTCGATCGTCGCCTTCGCGTCCGAGGTCGGCGTGTTGGTCATCGTCTGAACGGTGACCGGCGCGTCGCCGCCGACCGGCACGTTGCCGACCATGATCTGGCGACTCTTGCGGCGCACGATGTCGCGCCAGGGGCGGATGGACATGATCTCGTAACTTCTTGGTGAGGACCTGCGCGATATAGCGGCCGCGGCGCGCCCGTGAAAGGTTCGGCGCCGCCGCTGGACCGATTATCCTATGAATGTCGACATCGCGGCGTCGACGCCCGCCCTGCGCGTGGCGCGTCATTATGGGCTCGACTGGCTGCGAATCGCGGCGTTCGGCCTGCTGATCCTCTATCACGTCGGCATGGTGTTCTCGCCGTGGCGCTGGGTCATCAAGGCGCCGATGCTGGTCGATTGGCTGACCGTGCCAATGGCGTTGCTGACGCCGTGGCGCCTGCCGCTGCTGTTCGCCGTCTCCGGCTATGCCTCGCGGGCTCTTTACGAAAAGTCGCCCTCGGTCCGCGCCTTCCTCGCCTCGCGCAACAGGCGGCTGCTGATCCCGCTCGCCGCCGCGATGCTGACGATCGTGCCGATCGAAATATGGGTCCGCGTCCGGCTCGGCGGCTACCCCTATGGCCTCGGCCGCTTCTGGGCCGTCGATTATTGGCGCTGGGGCCATTTCTTCGGCGTCGACATGCCGAGTTGGGAGCATCTCTGGTTCGTCGCCTATCTGTGGACCTACACTTTGGTGCTGTGCGGCCTGATCGCACTTGCGGGCTCACAGTTTCCAAGTCGCCTCTCGACGCTGCTCGAACGGATCGATCAGCGGGGCTGGCTGCTGTGGTTTCCCGCCGTCGGGCTGGCGCTCGCCAAGCTCGCCATCATGTTCGTCATTCCCGAGCGGCAGGGCCTGACCACCGATTGGGGCGGCCACGCCGCCTATCTGCCGATCTTCCTGTTCGGCTTCGCGCTTGGCGGCACCGATGCGTTGTGGCCGAGCCTCAGACGCCTGTTCCGCCCCGCCCTCTTCGTCGCGCTGCTCAGCGGCTTCATCGTCGCCGCGCTCGATCATCATTATGCGGCGAAATTCACACCGCCCCATGCGATGATGGCGCTCGACCGCATGGCACGGCTGGTGATGGCATGGAGCATAATCCTGGTGCTGCTCCACGTCGCGCAGACCTGGTGGAATCGCGATCATCGCTGGCGGCCGATATTGGTCGAGGCGGTGTTCCCCTTCTACATCATCCACCACCCGATCATCATCGTGGCGACCTGGCTGCTGATGCCGCTGCACCTCGGCAACGGCATCGAGTTCGTCATCCTGCTCGCGGCGACGGTTTCGGGCTGTTTCGCCTTTTATCTCACCGGGCGACGCGTCGGCTGGCTGCGCCCGCTGATCGGCCTCGGCCCCAGACGGCCTACAGCCGATCCCGATACCGCCGGCTCCCGCGTGCTTCGGCCCCGCTCGCCAGCGTAACGGTGAAGTCGCCGCTCTTGTCGGTCTCGATGCGGCGGACGGCATCGCGGCGCACGATCAGCCCGCGATGGATTCGCACGAAGCCGTCGCCGAGCTCAGCCTCCGCCGCCGCCAGCGTCGAGCGCTGCAACAGGGTCCGCGGCCCCCAAGCGATCTCGATATAATTGCCCGCCGCCGCGATCTGCTCGATCTCGTCGAGCGGCACATGGTGCGTCACCGCCCCGTCATTGACCGCCAGCGTCCGCACGACCGGCTCGGCTGGCGGCGTGGCGGCACGCGCAAGCGCCCATTGCGCCAGCGCCGCCACCGCGCAGAACTGCAGATAGGTCGGCACGTCCTTGCGGAATTCGTAGAGCAGCCGGTCGGGAATGATGCCGAAAAAGCGATAGTCCTCGCCGCGGATCGCATAGACCAGCTTCCGTAGCGCGACCATCGCGCCGATGTGCCAAGCCGAGGCGATCACCACGCCGATGACGAGGATCGCGGCGACCTTGCCCCACGCCACGCGCGGCGGGCGCGCATAGGCGATCATCCACCAGATCGCCGGCATCGTGGTGACCCAGGCGATGACGCTGGTCGCTTCCCAAATCCATACGTGCGTCGCGGTTTCGGGAACGCCCTGAAGGCGGAACTCGCTGAGCATCGATTCGGCGTCGGCGATGACGACGAACACCAGAATCACCGCGAAGCCGACCGCGAACAGAAAGGCGAGCCGCGCCTGCGCCCCGTTCATCCCGTGCCAGCCGCCGCTCGTCCCCTCAGCCTTCGCCATCGTCCCCGCCCAGCCGCGCTCCGGCCCTCTCCGATACCGGCCAAAAAGCGCCGCCGCTAGCTCCGGCGACGAACAAAACGCCCGTTCGTGCTGAGCTTGTCGAAGCACCGTCTCCGAACCGCAAAGGAAGAACGGCCCTTCGACAGGCTCAGGGCGAACGGCAGGAAAGCTGGAGGAAAAGATGGAACGACATTACGGATTGGATTGGCTGAGGATCGGCGCCTTCGGCATCCTGATCTTCTTTCATATCGGCATGTTCTTCGTGCCGTGGGACTGGCACGTTAAGACCGCGCATCCGATTCCGGGCGTGGCGCTCCCGATGCTGGCCTCGCACGCCTGGCGGTTGGCGCTGTTGTTTGTCGTATCGGGCTATGCCAGCCGTGCGCTGTTCTCGCGCAGCGCCGGCATCGGCAGCTTCCTCGGCAACCGCAGCACGCGGCTGCTGATCCCGCTGGTGTTCGGCATGATCGTCGTCATCCCGGTGCAGCCGTGGATCCAGCTCAGCACGCAGTTCGGCTACACCCACGGCTTCTGGCATTTCGTCGCGCACGATTATTTCCGCTTCGGCTCGCTCCACGGCATCGTCCTGCCGACCTGGCAGCATCTGTGGTTCGTCGCTTATCTCTGGGCCTATACCGCTCTGCTCTGTGCGGCGATGGCACTCACCGGCAAGCGCAGCCTGCAGTCGCTGTTCGACCGCCTGTTCGCCGGCCCCGCCGCCCTGCTCGTGCCGGTGGCCTGGCTGATCCTCGACAAAACGGTGCTGCTCCCCGGCGTGCGCGACACCTATGACCTGTTCTTCGATTGGGCGGCGCACGCCGTCTATGTCCCCAGCTTCCTGTTCGGCTTCGCGCTTGCCGGCTCGCCCGCGACGCTGAAGGCGATCGGCCGCTTGTGGAAGCCGGCGGCGATCCTGGGCGTCGCCGGCTATATCGTCGTCGCGACGATTGAATGGCGCTGGCCGGGCTTCGAGATGCCGAGCCACGGCGTCGTCGTCCTCGATCGCATCGCTATTGCGGTCGAGACCTGGGCGCCGATCATCGCCTTCATCGGCCTTGCCGATCGCTTCCTCAACCGCGACCACAAATGGCGGCCGATGCTGACCGAAGCGGTATTCCCCTTCTACATCATCCACCAGACGGTGATCGTCGTGGTCGGCTGGGCGATCCTGCCGCTCCATCTCTCTGCGCTGACGGAGTTCGTCATCCTGGTGCCGGCGACGATCGCCGGTTGCTGGGCCTTCTACCTCGGCGGCCGCGAAGTGGCGTGGCTGCGTCCGCTGATCGGGCTGAGGATGGCGAAGCGCCCTGCTTCTGCTAAGCGCGTCGGCCATGACGACATCAAGCAGTTGGACCTTGCTGGTCCACGGTGGAGCTGGAGTGCTCGAGCGCGGGAAGATTGCGCCTGAGGCCGAACAAGGCGCGCGCGACGGGCTCGCGCGCGCCCTCGACGCGGGGAGCGCGGTGCTCTCTTCGGGCGGCGCCGCGCTCGATGCTGTGGAGGCTGCGGTCAAGGTGCTGGAGGACGATCCGCACTTCAACGCCGGCCGCGGCGCGGTCTTCACCTACGAAGGCGATATCCGCCTCGATGCAGCGATCATGAATGGCGCGAACCGTGATGCCGGCGCCGTCACCGGCGTCCACGCCACGCGCAACCCGGTCAGCCTCGCCCGTGCTGTTATGGAAAAGAGCCCGCACGTCCTGCTCTCGGGCGTCGGTGCCGACCAATTCTCGCGCGACTCCGGCCTCGAACAGGTCGATCCTTCCTATTTCGAGACCGACGAACGCCGCCGCCAGCTCGAAATAATGAAGGCCGACAAGACTGACTGGTTTGACGTCGACATGAAATACGGCACCGTCGGTGCGGTGGCGCGAGACGCGCACGGTCATGTCGCTGCCGCCACCTCGACTGGCGGAATCACCGGCAAGCGCTGGGGCCGGATCGGCGATTCGCCACTGATCGGCGCCGGCACCTATGCCGACGATCGCGCCTGCGCCGCCTCGGCGACGGGTTCGGGCGAGTTCTTCATCCGCGAGGCCGTCGGGCACGAAATCGCCGCGCGGATGCGAATGCTCGGCGACAACGCGGCCACCGCCGCCGACGCGGTGATGGCGGAGGTCAAGGCGCTCGGCGGCACCGGCGGCGTCATCGTCGCGGGCGCCGATGGCCGCACCGCCTCAAGCTTCACCACACCGGGCATGTACCGCGGCTATGCCGATGCCACCGGCGTTCGTCGTGTGGCGATTTTCGGCGACGAATCGCTCGACGAGCGGTAAGGCGCCCTGCATGTTACGTCGTATCATTGCCGTCTCGACCGCGCTTGCGCTGACAGTCGCCGTCGCCACGCCCGCTTTGGCTTACTGGGAATATGGCCACGAGACCGTCGCCGAGATCGCGATGGCCAACGTCAAGCCCGCGACGCGCGCGCGTGTGCTGGCGCTGCTCCGCCACTCGGCGCTGCTCGACACACCCGAATGCCCCGCCGCGACACCCGCCGAGGCGTCGGTCTGGCCCGATTGCGTCAAGAAGCTCGGTGATCGCTTCAAGAGCACCTTCTCCTGGCATTATCAGGATGTCGAAATCTGCGAGCCCTTCGACCTCAAATCGGCCTGCAAGGACGGCAATTGCGCCGCCGCGCAGATCGAGAAGGACGTTGCGCTGCTGAAAAGCGGCAAGGGCACGACCAAGGACCGCCTGACCGCGCTGGTCTTCCTGATCCACCTCGTCGGCGATATCCACCAGCCGCTCCACGCCGGCGAGGACCACGACGCCGGCGGCAACAAGGTCGCCGCCTCCTACGGCATCTATGCGCCGCCGCATTTCAACCTGCATTCGATCTGGGACGGCCCTCTTGCCGAGCGTGCGATCACCTCCGGTCCGTCGCTGATCCGCCGTTATCCGAGCGCGGTGAAAAGAGCGCTCCAGGCCGGCACTGTCACCGACTGGTCGCGCCAGAGCTGGGAAATCGCGCAAACGCAAGTCTATGCCAGCGTGATGAACGGTCAGCCTTGCGGCCCCGAGCCGGCCAAGGTGACCATGGACGAGGCGACGATCGAAAGGGAAGTCCCCGTCGCCCGCCTGCAGGTCAAGCGCGGCGGCCTGCGCCTCGCCAAGCTGCTCGATCAGGCGCTGGGCTGAACCCGATCAGCGCGGCACACGCATGGGGACCATCAGCCGCAACGGCTCGCCGAATTGTCCCATAGGATGCAGCGCGCAATCCGCGGGAGCCCCGCCGGCCGGCGAGCGTTCGAGGCACCATGTCGCGGAAGCGAGGCTTGCCAGAATCACCGACCTCGCCGTGCCCTTGAGCCGTTCGGCACCGTCCCCGCCGTGGGCCTTCGCTTCGGTGGTGATATCGCGGCGAAAGATCACCTCGCCGCTTGGGATACGCGACAATTCGTAGCGGATCGTCACGGTTGCGTGTGAAGAGAAGCCGATCTTTTGCGGCGCGTCGAAATCGAGCCAGGTTGCAGTGAGCCGCAACGTAGGCGCCGTGCCCGCCGGCGCACCCAGGCCCGCCGTCGCGATCGTGCGTTCAAGTGCGTCCTGCACCTCCGCCCGCTTGGTATAAGACACGAGAATCGCCCCGAGCTTCTCCGGCATGCCGACGATCGGCGCCACTTCGATCCGGTGGTAGAATGGGTGGTCGGCGCCGATCACGCGCGGTGCCGCGGGTGCGAACCCCAAGCTTGTGTCGAACGGCAACAGCGACACCTTCCGCGCCGATGCGGGTGCCGCGACGGCGAACATGGTCGCACAAAAGAGCAGTTTCTTCATGCCGTTGCGATACGCCTTTCGGCTTATCGCCAAGTAAACGGCGGCGTTACCGCCCCCGCCCCCGCCCTCGCTTCGCGCCGTCGAGTGCGCTCAGCACGCCGCGCAGCGTGCGCAGTTCCTGGCTCGACCAGCCGGGTTTGGTCAGCATCGTGCGCAGCGTTCGCTTGGTCGCCGGGGTGCGTTCGGGCGGGTGAAAGAAGCCGGCGCGTTCGAGCATCGCGTCGAGCTGGCCGATCATGCCCTCGAACTCCTCCTGCGGTGCAGGCGGATCGAGCTCGACTTCGGGCGGCGAGGCGAGCGCCTCGCCCTTCGACCATTCATAGGCGACCAGGATCACTGCCTGGGCGAGGTTCAACGAACCGAATTCCGGATTGATCGGCACCGTCACGATCGCCCGCGCCAGCGCGACGTCGTCGGTCTCCAAGCCCGAGCGCTCGGGGCCGAACACGATCGCCGAGCGGCCGGCCTGTCCGTGAATCTCACGCGACGCGGCCTCCGGCGTCAGCACTGGCTTGGTGACGCCGCGCTTCCTCACGGTCGTCGCATAAACATGCGCGCAATCGGCGACCGCCTCGGCGAGACTGTCGAATACCTTGGCGCGTTCGAGCACCACGTCCGCGCCCGAAGCAGCCGGCCCCGCATCCGGATTCGGCCAGTCATCGCGCGGGGCGACCAGCCGCATCTCGGTCAGCCCGAAATTGAGCATCGCGCGCGCCGCCTTGCCGATATTCTGCCCGAGCTGCGGGCGGACGAGGACGATGACGGGCGGCAAGGCAGTGGCGGTCATCCCCCGCCCCTATCGCGCTCGCCCGCCGATCGGCAAGCGTTCAGGGCTTGAGGCAGGCGACCAGGCCGGCGATCACCGCGATCGTCTCCTGCGGATCGCGCACCCGGACCGTGTCGAGCCCCAGCTCCTTCGCGGGATAATCGTTGCCGCCGGGAAAGATCGCGTCGCCGAGGAAGAGCATCGCGTCGAGCGCGATGCCGCTCTCCTCGCTCAGCTTTTTCAAGCCATAGGCTTTGTCGACGCCCTCGCGCGTCACGTCGATCGAGGTCGAGCCGCCGATGTTGATCGCGAGCCCCGGCAGCCGTTTGCGCAAGTCGGCCTGGATCACCTTGCGCTTGGCATGATCGGGGTCCCACTTCTCCTTGGCGTCGAGCGGCGCCTGCTGGCCGAGCGCGGAAAAGGTGATCTGGCTGCCGCGATCCTCGATCCGTTCGCCCCAGCTCTTTTCGGGCACGAAGCCGGTCGCCTTCAGCGATTCGTCGAAAGCGGCGATGATCTTCTGCTTTTCGTCATCGGCGAACAGCTCGGCATAGACCGCCGACCATTGGCCGTCGCGGAAGGTGTAGAGCTTGGTCCCGGTCGTCGGCATCAGCCAAAGGCGCGCACGATCGGCACGTTGAGGCAACCGGCTCGCCACCTGCTTGTTGAACTGCGGCCAGTCGCCGCCCGAAATCACGGCGACATCGGCGACCCGAAGTAGATCGGCCAGCGCTTCGGCCATGTCGGCTTCGAGCGGCTGCTTGCTCGCCGCCAGCGTGCCGTCGAGATCGAAGGCGATCAGCTTCTTCATGCCGGTTCCTTGAGGATCATCGTCTCGATCGCATGCGCGACGCCGCTGTCGTTGTTCGAGAGCGTCACTGCGTCGGCCTTCGCCTTCACCGCGTCGGGCGCGTTGCCCATGGCGATCGAGCGCCCGGCGCGCGCGAACATCGCCAGGTCGTTGGCCTGGTCGCCGATCGCGACCGTATCGGCGAGACGGACACCCATCGCCTGCGCCAGCGCGGCGATGCCGTCGCCCTTGTTGGCGCCGCGTGCGGTCACGTCGAGATAATAGGTCTGCGATTGCGCGATCGTCGCGCGATCACCGAAGGCTTCGGCGGCGCGCTCGCACCAATGTTTGAGCAACGGTGCGTCATCGCTGACGAAGGTGATCTTGTCGGCACGATCGAGCAGCGCGTCCATATCGTCGGCGACGATCGGCTCCAGCGCCGAGGATTTCCTCTCGTGCTCGACATGGAGGCCCGTGCCCGAGCTCGCATACCAGCGATCGCCGGCGAACACCCAGCGATCGACGGGAGCGTCGCCCATGAGCGCGATCACGCCGCGCGCGACCGCCGGATCGATCGTCTCATGATGCAGAACCGCTCCCGAACGATCGAACACGATGCCGCCGTTGAACGCCCCCATCGGCCCATCGAGGGCAAGCGCATCGGCAATCCACGCCATGCCCGACCGAGGCCGCGCGCTGATGATCGTGAAGCCGATCCCCGCCGCCCGCGCCCGCGCGATCGCCGCCTTGTTCGCCTCGCTCAATGCCTTGTTCGAATCGACCAGCGTGCCGTCGACATCGCAGACGATCAGCGTCACTGCGGGATCTCGACGTGCCCGCCAAAGCCGAAGCGCATCGCAGAAAGCAGTTTGTCGCCAAAGGTATGCTCGACGCGACTGCGATAGCGCGCGAACAACGACGCCGACAGCACGTTGACCGGCACCGCCTCCTCCATCGCCGCCTCGATCGTCCAGTGCCCTTCGCCCGAATCGGCGACATGGCCGGTGAACTGTTCGAGCATCTGGTCCTTGGCCAGCGCCGCGGCGGAAAGATCGAGCAGCCACGACGAAATCACGCTTCCGCGCCGCCACACCTCCGCGACGTCGGTCAGGTTGATGTCGAAACGCTGATCCTCGGGCAGCTTGTCCGAGGACTTGCCCTTGAGCACGTCGAAACCCTCGGCATAGGCCTGCATCAGCCCGTATTCGATGCCGTTATGGACCATCTTGACGAAATGTCCCGCGCCCGCGGGGCCGGCGTGGATATAGCCCTTCTCGGCGCGCGGATCCTCGCCTTCCTTGCGCTGTGTGCGCGGAATGGTGCCGAGCCCTGGCGCCAGCGCCTCGAAGATCGGATCGAGCCGGCGCACCTCTTCCTTCGGCCCGCCGATCATCATGCAATAGCCGCGCTCGAGCCCCCAGACGCCGCCCGAGGTGCCGACGTCGATATAATGGATTCCCTTTTCCCTCAGCGCCTTGGCGCGGCGGATATCGTCCTTGTAGAAGGTGTTGCCGCCGTCGATGATCACGTCACCCGCATGGGCGGCCTCGGCGAGCTCGGCGATCGTGCTCTCAGTCGGGTCGCCCGCCGGCAGCATCACCCAGAAGGTCGCCGGGCTGCCCAGCTTGTCGCGCATGTCGGCGAGCCCGTCGGCGCCGGTCGCGCCGTCCTTGACGACATCGGCGACTGCCTCGGCGGAGCGATCCCAGGCGACGACCTCATGGCCGTGCCGGATCAGTCGCCGGGTGATGTTGCCGCCCATGCGGCCCAGTCCGATGACGCCGATCTTCATGTGTTTCTCCTTATCAACGCAAACAGCCCTCGTTCGTGCTGAGCCTGTCGAAGCACGGCTAAGCGCCCTTCGACAGGCTCAGGGCGAACGGATATCCGGCTATGCCGCCGCCGGATGCTTGGCTGCGATCGAGCCGAGCAGCTCGTCGAACGCCTTGGCGAACGATTGCACGCCCTCCTCGACCAGCGTGTCGGTCACGCCGTCGAGATCGAGCCCCAGCCGATCGGCCTCCGCGAGCACATGCTTCGCGCCCTCGATGTCCTCGGTCAGCGTCTCCTTCGGCGTGCCGTGGTCGCGGAACGCATCCATCGTCTTGGGCGGCACGGTGTTGATTGTGTCCTTGCCGATCAGCGTGTCGAGATAGAGGACGTCCGAATAGCTCGCATCCTTGGTGCCGGTGGAGGCCCATAGCAGCCGCTGCGGCATCGCGCCCTTGGCTGCAAGCGCTTGCCAACGGTCCGTCTTGATGAAATCGAGATACCATTGATACGCCATCTTGGCGTTGGCGATCGCCACCTTGCCGCGGAGCGCCTTGGCCTCCTCGCTGCCGAGCGCGTCGATCTTGGCATCGATCTTGGTATCGATCCGGCTGACGAAGAAGCTCGCCACGCTGGCGATCTTCTCGATCGGCTCGCCGCGAGAAACGCGCTGCTCGAGCCCCTCGACATAGGCCAGCGCGACCTTCTTGTATGCCTCGTTCGAGAACAGCAATGTCACATTGATGTTGATTCCCGCCGCGATCGATGCCGCGATCGCCGGCACGCCTGCAGGCGTGCCCGGAATCTTGACCATCAAATTGGGCTTGTCGACCATCTTCCAAAGCTTGGCGGCCTCGGCGATCGTCGCGTCGGTATCGTCGGCGAGATAGGGCGACACTTCCAGGCTGACATAGCCGTCCTTGCCGTCAAGCCGGTCATAGACCGGCCGCAGCGTATCCGCCGCCGCCTTGATGTCCTCAACTGCCAGTGCTTCATAGCGGTCGATCGTCGCCGCATCGGGATGCGCGCGGTCATATTCGGCGAGGCTTTCGTCATAGGCGGTGCCGTGGCCCATCGCCTTTTCGAAGATCGACGGGTTGGAGGTGACGCCGGTCAGCCCGTCCTCCTCGACGAGCTTCTTGAGTCCGCCTTCCTCGAGGAACTTGCGGTCGACGAAATCGAGCCACACCGCCTGGCCTAGCGCTTCGAGGTCGTTGAGCTTGCCCATCACTTGGTCTCCAGCATTTCCTTGGCCACCTTGACGACATTGTCGACGGTGAAGCCGTATTTGTCCTGCAGCTTGGCGAGCGGCGCGGAGGCTCCGAAGGTGCGCATCGTGATCGTCCGCCCGTCGGAGCCGATATAGCGATCCCAGCCGAACTCGCTGCCCATCTCGACCGCCAGCCGCGCGGTGACCTTCGCGGGGAGAATGCTCTCCTTGTAAGCGTCCGATTGCAGCTCAAAACGATACCAGCTCGGCATCGACACGACGCGGCTGCGGATACCTTCGGCCTTCAGCTTCTCGTGCGCCTCCGCGATCAGCGCCAGCTCGGAACCTGTGGCGATCAGGATGACCTGCGGATCATCGCTGTCGGCAAGCACGTAAGCCCCCTTCGCCAGCCCCGCGGCGGACGCGTATTTCGAACGGTCGAGCGTGGGCATCGCCTGGCGCGACAGCACCAAGGCGGTCGGATGGCCACCGTCCTTGACCGTCGCGCGCCACGCCTCCGCGGCCTCGTTGGCGTCGCCCGGGCGGATCGTGTCGATCCCCGGCGTCGCGCGCAGCATGGCGAGTTGCTCGATCGGCTGGTGGGTCGGCCCATCCTCGCCGACGCCGATCGAATCGTGGGTAAACACCCACACCGCGCCGATCTCCATGATCGCCGAGAGCCGGACCGGCGGCCGCATATAATCGAGGAACACGAAGAAGGTGGAGCCATAAGCGCGCAGATGCGACAGCGTCATGCCGTTGACCACCGCGCCCATGCCGTGCTCGCGCACGCCGAAATGGAAGTTGGTGCCGCCGTAATCGTTCGCCTCGAACGAGGGCGCGCCCTTGATGTCGGTCTTGGTCGAGGGCGCGAGATCGGCCGAGCCGCCGACCAGCCACGGCACCTTCGGCACGATCGCGTTCAGCACCTTGCCTGCGGAATCGCGCGTCGCAAGGCCCTTGGCGTCTGCCTCGAAAGTCGGAATGTCGGTATCCCACCCTTCGGGCAGCGTTCCGGCGAGCATGTGCTCGACCTGCGCCGCGAGATCCGGATGCGCCTCGCGGTAGCGCGCGAACAGCTTTTCCCATTCCTCGCGCAGCGGTCGCCCGCGATCGGTGATCGCCTTGTTGAAGGCGTCCGCAACACCGTCGGGCACGTAGAATTGCTTGTCCGCTGGCCAGCCGTACGCCTCCTTGGTGATGCGGACATTGTCGACGCCCAGCGGCTCGCCATGCACCTTGGCGGTGCCTTCCTTGGGGCTGCCCCAACCGATCACCGAATGCACAATGATGAGCGTCGGCTTGTCGTCGGTCGCTCGGAAATCGGTGAAGGCTTCCGCCAGCGCATTACAATCGTTGGCGTCGTCGACATGGATGACGTTCCAGCCATAGGCCTGGAAGCGTTCGCCGACGTCCTCGTCGAACGCGAGATCGGTGCCGCCCTCGATCGAGATATGGTTGCTGTCGTAGATCCAGCACAGATTGGAGAGCTTGAGGTGCCCGGCAAGGCTCGCCGCCTCGCTCGACACGCCTTCCATCATGTCGCCGTCGCCGCACAGCGAATAGACGTCATGGTCGAAGATCGGGAAGCCGTCGCGATTGTAGCGCGTGGCGAGCCAGCGCTCGGCGATCGCCATGCCGACCGAATTGCCGCAGCCCTGCCCGAGCGGCCCGGTGGTCGTCTCGACGCCGGTGGTGTGACGGTATTCGGGGTGGCCCGGCGTCTTCGAGCCAAGCTGCCGGAAATTCTCGATGTCCTCCAGGCTCACCGCGGGCTTGCCCGTCGGCTTGCCGTCGCGGTCCACTTCCTTGACGCCGGCAAGGTGCAGCAGCGCGTAGAGCAGCATCGAGGCATGGCCGACCGACAGCACGAAGCGATCGCGATTGGGCCAGTCGGGCTTGTCGGGATCGGTGCGGAGGAACTTGCTCCACAAGGTGTAGCCCACCGGCGCCAGCGCCATCGGCGTGCCGGGATGCCCGGAATTGGCCTTCTGCACCGCGTCCATCGCCAGCGTACGGATCGTGTCGATCGCCAGCCGCTCGGGGCTGCCGTCTTCGCGGAAGGCGTCGCTCGGCGGCTTGGCGGTGGTCGCGGCGTCGGTCATTCTCACTCTTCCCCAGCTAGATGCCGAACGCGAATGCGGCCGGCTTTGTTTCTTGTCAGAGCCGCTCGAACCGCTCGACCGTGCCTCGATCGGCGATATAAGCGGCATCGACCTCGCGCAGGAACAGCCCGTGGCCGAGCACCCCCGGAATGGCCGAAAGCGCCACCGCCACCTCATCGGGCATGTCGAGCTGGGCGAACGCGCAGTCGAACACGATATTGTCCTGATCGGTCAGATAGGGATCGGCCCCCGCCCGGCGCAACACCGGCTCGGCGCCGAGCCGGCGCACCTCGCCCGCGACGAAGCTGCGCGCGAAGGGCAGCACCTCGATCGGCACCGGCACCCCGCCCAGCCGCGCGACCCGCTTGCGCCCGTCGGCGACGACCACCATCCGTTTTGCAGCGGCAGCGACGACTTTTTCGCGCAGCATCGCCCCGCCGGCGCCCTTGATCGCGCGGAAGGCGGGATCGATCTCGTCGGTCCCGTCGATCACCAGATCCACCGACGCGACATCCTCGAAGTCGAGCAACGCGATGCCGTGCCGCCGCGCCAGTGCTTCGCTGGCTAGAGAAGTGGCGACGGCGTCGATCGCGAGCCCGTCGCTTACTCGCTTCCCGATAGCGGCAATCGCAAACGCTGCGGTCGAGCCTGAACCGAGCCCGACGAGCATCCCGTCCTCGATCTCCGCCACCGCCGCCTCGGCCGCAAGTCGCTTGTCATCATCGACGCTCACGCGCTCTTCACCGTAAAAGCCTTTCCTCCCCGGCGAGGGCCGGGGTCCAGTTTACGATCGATCCGAAGCTGGACCCCCGGCCTTCGCCGGGGTGTGAGTCTCGGGATCATTTTCGCTCTAGTTCCGGTCGCCGACAAAGCAACCGTGGGTCACCCCCGAAACAAACTTGGCCCCTGGGGGTTCACCCCGTCATGCATGCCGTTAAGAAGGCCGCGATGGCCGATTCCCGCGACCTTCCGCCGCCGCCCGACGATCTGCTCGAAGGCGCCAGCCTGTTTCTCGATTTCGACGGCACGCTGGTAGAACTCGCCGATCGCCCCGATGCCGTGTCGGTGGACGCCGCGCTCGGCGATTTGCTGGCCGATCTCGGTGAGCGGCTCGACGGCCGCGTCGCTTTGGTCAGCGGCCGCGCGATCGTCACCCTCGACGGCTTCCTGGGCGGCATCGGCGCCAAGCTCGGCATGATCGGCAGCCATGGCGCGGAAACGCGGCTGGCCGGCGGCGCGATCGAGCGCCCCGAACGCCCCGCGGTGCTCGATCGCGCCGTCGCCCTGTTCACCGACCGGCTGGGGGCGTGCGACGGGGTGGTGATTGAAACCAAGCCTCTCGGCGTGGGCCTGCATTACCGCCTCGCCCCCGACGCCGAGCCCGAGGCGCACGCGCTGGTTGAGGATTTCGCCCGCGAGAACGCGCTTGAGGTCCAGCATGGCAAGATGATGGTAGAGCTCCGCCTCCCCGGCCACGACAAGGGCTCGGCGATCGTCGCGCTGCTCGCCCGCGCGCCCTTTGCCGGCCACCGCCCAGTCTTCCTCGGCGACGACTTGACCGACGAGGTCGGCTTTGCCGCCTGTGCCGCACGCGGGGGCGCCGGCATCCTGGTCGGCGAGCCCCGCGACACCGAAGCGCGCTACCGGCTGCCCGATGTCGCCGCCGTCCACGCCTTTCTGGGTGTCGCGCGATGACCGCGACACTCGATCTCTGGCCGATCGGCAATTGCCAGGTCTCGGCGCTGGTCGATCGCTCGGGCCGCTTCGTCTGGGGCTGCACGCCACGCGTCGATGGCGATCCGGCCTTTTGCTCGCTGCTCGACGACAAGCCCCCTGCGGGCGAAGGCGCTTACGGTTTCTGGGAAATCGATTTGGACGGCGTTGTCGAGACGACGCAATCGTACCTTCGCAACACCCCCGTGCTCGTCACGCGTCATGCCGACGCGGCCGGCAATGCAATCGAGGTGATCGATTTCTGCCCCCGCTTCAAGCGCATGGGGCGGATGTATCGCCCGGTCGCCTTCGTTCGCATCGTCCGTCTTGTCGCCGGCGCGCCGCGCATCCGCGTCCGCCTGCGCCCGGCGCGCGGCTGGGGCGCGGAGATGGCGCCGCACACGCGAGGCTCGAACCATGTCCGCTATCTCGTCCAGCAAGGCGTGCTGCGGCTCACCACCAACGCGCCGATCGGCTGGCTCGAGGACGAGCGGCTGTTCCGCGTCGAGCGTCCGCTGCATTTCTTCCTCGGCCCCGACGAGAGCTTCTCGGCCGATGTCGCCGAGGCGCTCGAGACGATGCTCGAACGCACCACCGAGGAATGGCGCCACTGGGTGCGCGGTCTCGCCACCCCCGTCGAGTGGCAGCAAGCCGTCATCCGCTCGGCGATCACGCTCAAGCTCTGCCAGCATGAGGAAACCGGCGCCATCGTCGCCGCGCTGACCACCTCGGTCCCCGAGCACGCCGGCTCGGGGCGCAATTGGGATTACCGCTTCTGCTGGATCAGGGACGCGTATTACACCGTCCAGGCCCTGAACCGCCTCGGCGCGCTCGATGTTCTCGAGGGCTATCTCGAATATCTGCGCAACATCGTCGACAATGCAGCCGGCGGGCATATCCATCCGCTGTACGGCGTTGGCGGCGAGCAGACGCTGATCGAATACGAGGCGGAAGCGCTCAGCGGCTATCGCGGCATGGGACCGGTGCGCGTCGGCAACCAGGCCTATGAGCAGGTCCAGCACGACGCCTACGGCCAGATCGTCCTGTCGAACGTCCAGGCGTTCTTCGATCATCGCTTGTTCCGCATCGCCGGCATTCCCGATTTCGAGGCGCTCGAACCGATCGGCGAACGCGCCTGGCAGGTCCATGACCAGCCCGATGCCGGTCTGTGGGAACTGCGCACCAAGAGCCACGTCCACACCTATTCGGCGGCGATGTGCTGGGCGGCCTGCGATCGCCTCGCCAACGCCGCGGCGGCGCTGGGGCTCACGGAGCGGGCCGAGTTCTGGCAGGACCGCGCCGACACGATGCGCAAGACGATCGAGGACAAGGCATGGCGGCCGGACACCAATCGCCTGTCGGCCACCTTCGCCGGCGACGATCTCGACGCCAGCCTGATCCAGTTGCTCGACTTGCGCTTCTTCGCCCCCGACGATCCCCGCTTCCGCGGCACGCTCAACGCGGTCGAGGAAGGCTTGCGCCGCGGCAGCTACATGCTGCGCTACGCCACCGAGGACGATTTCGGCCTGCCGCACACGGCCTTCAACGTCTGCACCTTCTGGTTGATCGAGGCGCTGCACTTCACCGGTCGCGATGCCGATGCGCGCATCCTCCTCGAAGAGATGCTGTCGCGCTGCACGCCTGCCGGCTTGCTCAGCGAGGATATCGATCCAGTCAGCGGCGAATTGTGGGGAAACTATCCGCAAACCTATTCGCTTGTGGGCATGATCAATTGCGCCGTGCTGTTGTCCAAGCCGTGGAGTGCGATCCGCTGAGCCGCCTCATCGTCATCTCGAACCGCGTCTCGACGCCGCAGCCCGATCAACCCGCCGCACAAGGCGGGCTCGCGGTGGCGCTCACCGCTGCGCTGAAGGAAAGCGACGGCATCTGGTTCGGCTGGTCGGGCGAAACCGGCGAGGACCACAAGCTCCGCTTCGAAACCTATGACGGCGTCACCTCGGGCACGATCGACCTCACCGAGCAGGAGGTCGAGGAATATTACAACGGCTATGCCAATTCGACGTTATGGCCGCTGTTCCACTACCGCCTCGACCTCACCCAGTTCGAGCGAGACTATCAGGGCGGCTATGAGCGGGTGAACCGCATCTTCGGCGACATCGTGGCGCCACACATCCGGCCGGACGACACGATCTGGGTCCATGATTACCACATGATCCCGCTCGGCTGGATCCTCCGCCAGAAGGGGATGGAGAACCGCATGGGGTTCTTCCTCCATATCCCCTGGCCGCCGACCCGCTTGCTCGTCGCGCTGCCCGACCATCAGCGGCTGGTCGAGGCGCTGTTCGCCTATGACGTTGTCGGCTTCCAATGCTCGGAATGGCTCGAATCCTTCCACCACTATGTTACTCATGAGATGGGCGGCTCGCTCGGCGAGGACGGGGAAGTTACCGTCGGTGGTCGAACCATCCGGGCGATCTGCTGCCCGATCGGGATCGATGCCGAGCAATTCATCGCCAGCGCCAACAGCCGCAACGCCCGCGATGTCCGGATGCGCGTGCTCGAAAGCGGGGTCGGCCGCGCGCTGATCGTCGGCGTCGACCGGCTCGATTATTCGAAGGGGCTCGCCGAGCGCTTCCTCGGTTACGAGCGCTTCCTTCAGGAAAACCCCGATCGGCGCGCGCTCGTCTATCTGATGCAGATCGCGCCGCCGTCGCGGACCGACGTGCAGAGTTATCAGGACATCCGCAACAATCTCGACGCGCTGTCGGGGCGGATCAACGGGCAATATGCCGATATCGACTGGGTGCCGATCCGCTACGTCAACCAGGGCTATCCCCGCGAAACGCTGGCCGGCGTCTATCGCGCCGCGCGGATCGGGCTGGTCACCTCCTTGAGGGACGGGATGAATCTCGTCGCCAAGGAATATGTCGCCGCACAGGATCGGCACGATCCGGGCGTCCTCATCCTCTCCCGCTTCACCGGCGCTGCCGAGCAGCTCGACGGCGCCCTGCTCATCAACCCCTATTCGGCCGACGACATCGCCGACGCGATCGCCAAGGCGCTGTCGATGCCCAAGGCGGAACGCATCGCGCGCTGGAAACCGATGTTCGAGAATGTCCGCGACCACGACGTGGTGTGGTGGCGCAGGCGCTTCCTCGACGCGCTCGAAGCCGCCTGAACGCCCACCTTCCTTGTCGATGCGCTCAGCGCAGCGCGCCGGCGACCAGCTTGTGCAGCTTCGAATGCAGCGCGTCGTTGGCGGCGAGGAATTCGTTGCGCTCGATCGCGCGATCGGCGCCGCGATAATCGGTGACGAAGCCGCCGGCTTCCTTGACCAGCAGCATGCCGGCAGCGACGTCCCAGCGGCTCAAATCCGATTCCCAGAAACCGTCGAACCGCCCCGCCGCGACCCAGGCGAGGTCGAGCGCGGCCGAGCCGAAACGGCGGATACCGGCGACTTCGGGCGCGATCGCGCCGAAGATGCGGCTCCATTCGGCGAAATTGCCGTGGCCGAGGAACGGGATGCCGGTGGCGATCAGTGCGTCGGCGAGATCGCGGCGCGAGGAGACGCGCAAGCGCTTGTCCTGCAGCCAGGCGCCGCGGCCCTTCTCGGCCCAGAAACTCTCGTCGGTGAGCGGCTGATAGACGAGCGCCGCCATCGGCTCCCAGCGGCCGTCGGGACGCTGTTCTTCGGCGGCGATCGAGATCGCGAAATGCGGAATGCCGTGGAGGAAGTTCGAGGTGCCGTCGAGCGGATCGACGACGAAACGGCCCTTGCCCTCCGCCCCTTCGATCGTGCCGCGCTCCTCCATGATGAAGCCCCAGTCGGGCCGGGCGCGTGACAGCTCCTCGAACAAAGTCTGTTCGGCGCGCTGGTCGGCCATCGACACGAAATCGGCTGGCCCCTTGCGGCTGACCTGGAGGTGCTGGACCTCGTTGAAGTCCCGCCTCAGGCGCGGCGCCGCCTTGCGCGCGGCGCGCTCCATGACGGTGATGAGTCCCGAATGCGCGACCATGGCTCAGCGGCCCTTCGGCTTGGCAGCGGGTTTCGCGGCGGCAGGCTTGTCGTCGGTGGGCTTGGGCACCGGCGCGCCGCAGATTTCGGCGATGACGATCAACTGCTGGGTCGGGTTGTTCTCGTCGATCTTGCCCTTGTTCTTGGCCAGCACCTCGTCTCGCGCCGCGGAAATCCTGCTCAGCGAGTTCTCGTAGAGACAGCCGAACAGGCCGTTCTTCATCTCGGTCGGCACGTCCTTCGAGTTGATCGCGCTGACGATGAAGCTCAACGTCGCCTGCGCGCTCTGGAGCTGCGCCTGGGTCGGCTTGGCCGGCGTATCCGCGGCGGCGGCCGGCGTAGCGAGCGCAAAGGCGGCGAGGATCGGCAACAGGCGCATGCGATCAATCCGCCCGCTTGACGTAGGTCTGTTCGTAAACGTCGACGACGATCCGCGTGCCCGCCGAGATGTGCGGCGGCACCATGATGCGCACGCCATTGTCGAGGATCGCGGGCTTGTAGCTCGACGAGGCGGTCTGCCCCTTCACCACCGCATCGGCTTCGACGATCGTCGCTTCGATCTGGTCGGGGAGCTGGACCGAGATCGGCTTTTCGTCGTGGAGTTCCATCACCACGTCCATGCCGTCCTGCAGGAAGGCGGCGGCGTCGCCGAGCAGATCGGCGGGCAGCGTGATCTGCTCGTAGGTGTCTTTGTCCATGAAGGTCAGCATGTCGCCGTCCTTGAACAGGAACTGAAAGTCCTTGGTGTCGAGGCGGACTCGTTCGACCGTCTCGGCGGAGCGGAAGCGGACGTTGGTCTTGCGGCCGTCGATGAGGTTCTTCATCTCGACCTGCATATAGGCGCCGCCCTTGCCCGGCTGGGTGTGCTGGATCTTCACCGCGCGCCAGATGCCGCCTTCATATTCGATGATGTTGCCGGGACGAATGTCCACGCCGCTGATCTTCATGGGCCTACCTGTTGGAAAGAGCGAAGCATGCGCCTCTAGCGACAGCGGTCCGGCGCGGCAAGGGAGAGCAGCGCGGCGGTTCCCGCGCCGAAGCCTCAAAGTGAAGGCAAGTGCGCTCAATCATTTCACTTTGGCCCCGCCTCCGGCTGCCGTGCGAAATGGCAGGCGATCGGAGAGCATCGGCATTGTCGCAGGTGAGCAAATCAATTCCAACATTGCAAGCGGCCGCGCGCGGCCAATGGCGCTCCATGGACCTGAAGTGAGCTGGCGATTATCCCTTGGAGCACGTAACTCTCGAAACATTCTTTCCTCCCCGGCGAAGGCCGGGGTCCAGCATCGGGCCGGTCGCAACTGGACCCCGGCCTTCGCCGGGGCGGTGAATAAAGCAACGGTTGTTGAATTGTCCGCGCGTCATTTCTGCCGGCCCGCGAGCAGCGGATAAGGGTTGATCGGCGTCCCCTGCCACCAGCCCTCCCCCGGCTGCATGTAGCTCAGCCCGAAATGCAGTTGGTAATTGCCGGGACCGGCATCGCCGGTATCGCCGGCATAGCCGAGGAGCTGGCCGGTCGCGACCTGCTGTCCCTCGTGGACGCCTGGCGCATAGCCGGCGAGGTGGGCGTAATAATATTGCCAGCGGCCGTCGGGGGAGCGTTCGTAGAGGGTGATGCCGCCAAGATCGCTGTGGAACAGCTTTTCAATGCGGCCGGGCGCGGCGGCGAGTACGGGAGTCCCTTGCGGCACGATGATGTCGGTGCCGTGATGCTGCCGCTCGCCCCCGCCCCGCGGATCGAGCCAGTTGTCGGTGATCTGGCTGCGCGACACGCCGGCGACGGGCACGGCGAGCTGCGGATAGGCGGCGATCGCCGGCCCCGGCTCGCGCGATTCCGGACTATCGGCCGACGCTGCGTCCGGCTGTGCGGCAGGCGCGGAACGCGGCCCGCCGATCGTCAGCATCGAACCGAAGGCGATCGCGCCGAGCACGATCAGCGCCAGGATCGTCCAGCCGAGCCGGTTCATGCGGTCATTCCTGGAACACCACCGGTGTTCCGGGCTTGACCATCAGCGCCAGCCGCGCCGCGTTCCAGTTTGTCAGGCGGACGCAGCCATGGCTTTCGGTGCGGCCGATCAATTGCGGCTCGGGCGTGCCGTGGATGCCGTAATGTTCCTTCGACAGGTCGAGCCACACCACGCCGACCGGCCCGTTCGGCCCCGGCGGCAGCATCGCCTTCGAATCGCCCGGCTTAGCGTCCCAGAACAGGTTGGGATTATAGGCGAACTGGGGATTGTAATCGGGGCCGTTGATCTTCCAGTGGCCGATCGGCAGCGGATCGTGAGTACTGCCCGTCGTCACCTGGAATTGCGCGACGAGATGGTCCTCATCGTCGAACACCTTGAGCATTGATTCGGACTTGTCGACGACAATCTTCGCCGCTTGCGGCTCGTTGGCGTCGACATTGAGCATGTTGAGCGTCTTGCGCCATTCCGCGGGCAAATCGGCGGGATAGTTGCGCGAGGTCGGCAAGGCGTTGGGGAATACAACCTTGGTGCCTGGCGTCAGCGGCGTTTCGGGGCTGTTGAGCGCGAGCAGCACTTGCGGCGTGGTGTGGAACATCTCGGCAAGCTTTTCCATCGGCGAGCGGTAATAGAGGCCGGGGAGCTTCGCCTGCTTGTCCTCGTCGTGCGGGATCGGATTGATGTAGGGGCCGGCGAGCGCCTGCTTGCTCAGCACCAGCGTCCTGGTCGCGGCCCAGCCGGCATAGGGTTGGAGCGCAGCCAAGGTCGGCGCGTCGAGCTTGCCGGTCCGTTTCAGGCCGCGGCTTTGCTGAAATCCCTTGAGCGCCGCGGTGTACGACATGCCCCGCTTGCCATCGAGCACGCCGGGCGAAAAACCGAGATGATCGAGGATCACCTGAACATGGAGCACTGCCCTGTCGATGCCGGCGGAACTGGTTTGTGCGGGGGCGGGCCGGCCGTTCGCCACGCCATTCGAAGAAACCAGCGCGAGCGCGGCGGCGACAAGTATTTTCGACATCCAATATTCTCCGACAGATACGCTGTCGAAATAAACCGACGGAACCGCGTTTGGTTTCCGCCACTTGGCATTGGCCACCGCTTATCCGTTGTCTTGCTGCAAGCGCTCCATATTGCTGATTTCATCCTCCTTCAGAGAATCGTCGGCGCATTCCGCTTCGACTTCGGCGCGAATGCCTTCGATTTCGCTGTCGGTTTCATGCTCGATGCCGATGAAGCGGTTTCGCCCCTTGTCGATCGCGCGGATCAGCTCGTCGAGCTTGGTTTCCATCGCCGCCGAGTCGCGATTCTGCGAATTCTGGATCAGGAAGACCATCAGAAACGTGATGATCGTCGTGCCGGTATTGATGACGAGTTGCCATGTATCCGAAAATTTGAACAAGGGACCGCTCACGGCCCAGACAATGACCACCGACGCCGCCAGGAGAAAGGCGCCCGGCCTGCCGGCGAAGGAGGCAATCCGCTCCGCCAGCCGCGTGAAGAACTTTTCCAATCTCGAACTCCATCAGCCGAAAAGTCGACTGAAGGCCTCAACCGTTTCGATCTCGTTCCCGTTCCATACCGCCCCCGAAACGGCGAGAAAGTCAGCCCCGGCCGCGATCAGCGGCGGCGCGTTTTGCGGGGTGATCCCGCCGATCGCGACGCACGGCAACTCGAACATCGTCGACCACCATGACAGGATCGACGGATCGGGTTGGTGCTTCACCTGCTTCGTCGTGGTCGGATAGAAGCTGCCGAACGCGACGTAATCGGCCCCCGCCTCGCCCGCTTCCATCGCCAGGTGACGGCTGTCGTGGCAAGTGACGCCGATTTGCACCGACGGGCCGAGGATCGAGCGCGCCTCGCGCGGATCGCCGTCCTCCTGCCCCAGATGCACGCCGTCAGCGCCGAGCCGCTTGGCGAGGCTGACGCTGTCGTTGACGATGAAAGCGACGTCATGACGCGCGCAGATCGCCTGCAGCGGCTCGGCGAGCCGCGCCGCCTCGTGCTGATCGACATCTTTCACCCGGAACTGGAACGCCGCCACCGGCCCCGCCCCCAGCGCGCGCTCGAGCCGCCCGGGGAAATCGCCGCCGACGTCGAGTGGCGAGATCAGGTAGAGCTGGCATGGCTCGCGCGCGTCGTCGCGGACGAAGCGATCCGCGAAGCCCTCCAGTGCGTTGTCCTCGAAATCATCGTTTTCGGAGGCTGCCATGCCCAACTCCGCTCCGTCAGCGCCGGCGCCGATCCGCATCGGCTGCTCGGGCTGGATGTACCGTCACTGGCGCGGGGCCTTCTATCCCGAGAAGCACGCCGTCAAGCGCTGGTTCGCTTATTATGCCGAGCATTTCGACACGGTCGAGATCAACAACAGCTTCTACCGCCTGCCCAGGGCCGAGACGTTCGACGCCTGGCGCAAGCAGGCACCGCCCGGCTTTTGCTATGCGGTGAAGGCGAACCGGTTCCTGACGCAGGCCAAGAAGCTCAAGGATTGCGAGGAGCCGCTGCAGCGGATGATGCCGCCGTTCCGGCACCTCGGCGAGACGCTGGGGCCGATCCTCTATCAGCTGCCGCCACGTTTCCGGATCAACCTGGAGCGGCTCGAAAGCTTCTTACAGATCGTGCCAAGAGACGTGACCAACGTCTTCGAATTCCGCGACAAGAGCTGGTACGTGCCCGAAACGCTGGCGCTGCTCGACCGCTACGGCGCCAGTTTCTGCGCGCACGACATGCCCGGCTCGGCGAGCCCGCGAGAGGCGGCGGGGCCGATCGCCTATGTCCGCTTTCACGGCGGCGAGGGCAAATATTGGGGCCGCTATTCGGACGAGGCCCTGCTCGGCTGGACCGACTGGATGGTCGCGCAGGCGCGTGGCGGCCGATCGGTCTGGGCCTATTTCAACAACGATGCCGAAGCCCACGCTATCCACGACGCGCTGACGCTGAAGGCGATGGTGCGGCAGGCGCTGGGATGATGACCGATCCTCCCCTGAAAGGGGAGGTGGCAGTCGCGTCAGCGACTGACGGAGGGGTGTCACGCTATCGAGAGGGGGACACCCCTCCACCATTGCTGCGCAATGGTCCCCCTCCCCTTGCAGGGGAGGATTAGAGCTATCGTACCACCGCCATCACGAAGCCGTCCCACTTCTTGGCGCCGACGGTCTGCAGCGCCGTCGCGGTGACTCGGTCGTCGGCGGCCAGCGCGTCGAACAGCGCGCGGGTGCCCCTGACCGCGGCATCGCCGTCGGCATCGAGCACGCCGCCCTCGCGGACGACATTGTCGACGATGATCGTCGTTCCCGGCCGCGACAGTCGAATGGCGTGATCGAGATAGATCGCGTTGCCCGGCTTGTCGGCGTCGATGAAGACGAGGTCGAACGGCCCTTCGTCTGCGGCGACCATCGCCGCCAGCGTGTCGGCGGCGGGGCCGACGCGGATGTCGACGCGATCGCCGACGCCGGCGCGGTCGACATTGCCGCGCGCGACCTCGGCGTGGTGCGGGTCGAGCTCGAGCGTCACGACGCGCCCACCCTCGCCCAGCGCGCGGGCGAGCCAGATCGTCGAATAGCCGCCGAGCGTGCCGACTTCGAGGATTCGCTTCGCTCCCGTCGCCAGCGCCAGCAGGTGCAGGAACTTGCCCTGCACCGCCGACACGTCGATCGCCGGCAAGCCGCCCGCTTCATTGGCTGCGAGCGCGCGTCTAAAGCGGGATCGGCTCCGAGCAGCTTGCCGGCGATGTAATCATCGACGTGCGTCCAGCGCGGGTCGCTCATTCCTCATCTCCACCCAGGCCGTCACCCCAGCGGAGGCTGGGATCTCTCTGTAACGAAGAGATGCCAGCCTTCGCTGGCATGACGGCTTTTGATCATTCCTCGCCCTTGTAGATGCGCTGCAGGCGGTGGAGCATCGCCAGCGCCTCGTCGCGCGGACGCTGGAAGCTGTTGCGGCCGATGATCGAGCCGAAGCCGCCACCGTCGCGAATGTCGCGCGCATCCTGATAGACCGCGTCGGCATCCTTGGCCGCGCCGCCCGAGAAGATCACGATGCGTCGCCCGGCGAAGCTCGACTGGACGACATGGCGGACGCGATCGGCCTGGTTCGACCAATCGGTGCCCTCATAGGCCTTCTTCGCTTCCTTCTGCTCGATATGCGCGCTGGGCAGCTTCACCTTGATGATGTGCGCACCGATCTCGGCGGCGATGTGCGCCGCATAGGCGCCGACGTCGAGCGCCAGCTCGCCCGCCGGCGTCAGGTCGCCGCCGCGCGGATAGGACCAGATCACCGTCGGCAGGCCGACCGATTCGGCCTCGGCGCGCAACTCGCGGATTTCCTCGACCAGCTCGAAGAAATGGTCCGAGCCGGGATAGATGGTGAAGCCGATCGCCGAGCAGCCGAGCCGCAGCGCGTCGTCGACCCCGCCGGTCAGCGCCTGGTCCTTGGTCGTCGCCCACGAATTCGAGCTGTTGAGCTTGAGGATCGTCGGGATCTGGCCCGCGAAGGTCGCAGCGCCCGCCTCGATCATGCCGAGCGGCGCGGCATAGGCGTTGAGGCCGGCGTCGATCGCGAGCTGGTAGTGGTAATGCGGATCATAGGCCGGCGGGTTGACCGCGAAGCTGCGCGCCGGGCCGTGCTCGAAGCCCTGGTCGACCGGCAGGATGATGAGCTTCCCGGTGCCGCCGAGATTGCCGTGCATCAGCATCCGGGCGAGATTCGTCTTCACGCCAGGATTGTCCGATTCGTATTTGTCGAGGATCGCCTTGACGGCGGACGTCATGCTCATTGTGGGGCCTTCCCTTCCCTTGTGATTATGGCCGGCCTGATAGTCGGCGGCGGCGCGCCGGGCAATGCACGCCTATCGCTGAAAAGGCTCCGGCTGGCAGCCGAGTTCCGTATCGAAGCGCACCGAGCGGTGGGTCAGCAGCGGCACCGAGGCGGTGACGGTTTTGGTCTTCGGCTCGTCCGACAGGCGGATGACTTCCATCCCGGGCTCGAAATCCTTGTAGCAGCTCGCGAGCGGGCGATGCTCGATATAGCGGCAGCCGCAGGCGACGCGCGCGCCATAGCCGACGCCAAGCTCCAGCTTGGGCTTTTGCGACAGCGCGTAGAGCGCCACGCCGATGACGAGCAGCACGATCAGCCCGATCGGCGTCCAGATCCACAGCGCGAGGCGGCTTGCGTTCATGGAGAGCCGGTCTAAGCTCGATCGGTGCGCTTGAAAACCGTCCTCGCCGCTGTGCTTTCGACGACGCTCGCCGGCGCGGCGCCGGCGGGCAGCCCGCAAGCCCCAGCGCGGCTGATCGCGCCGCTGTTCACGCCGGGCCAGGGCACGCGCGCGGTGCTGCTGATCGACGACGGCAGGGTGATCGCCAAGCGCTATGCGCCGGGATTTTCGGACGCCAACCGGCTCATCAGCTGGTCGATGGCGAAGACGATCACCGGTTTCCTGATCGGTATGCTGGTCGAGGACGGCAAGCTCAAGCTCGACGCGCCCGCACCGATCGCCGAATGGCACCGCCCCGGCGATCCGCGCGCGGCGATCACGCTGCGCGAGCTGCTGCAGATGCGCTCAGGGCTCGATCACACCGAGATCGGCCATCCGATCGAAAATTCGGACACCAACCAGGTGCTGTTCGTCGGCGGCACGGGAGCCATGGCGGCGCGGGCGATCGCCAAGCCGCTAGAAGCGAAACCGGGCACCAAGTTCGAATACAGCTCGCTGACGACGATCATCCTGTCCGAGATCATCACGCGGTCGCTGACGACGAGCCATGATCCGCGCGTGCGCGCCGCCGCCTATCGCAAGTTCGCCGAGGACCGGCTGTTCAAGCCCGCCGGCGCCACCTCGGCGTTCCTGGAGTTCGATGGATCGGGGACGCAGATCGGCGGCTCGCTGATCTACATGACGCTCGACGATTGGGGGCGGATGGGCACGCTCCTCATCGACGGCAAGGCGGAGAACGGCGCGCAAGTGATCGCTCCCGACTGGCTCGCCTTCATGAAGGCGCCCTCGCCGCTCGATCCCGAATATGGCGCGCAGGTGTGGCTCAACCGGCCGGGCGGGCTCGATCCGGACGGGCCGACGCTGTTCCCCGGCCGCGCGCCCGACAATGTGGTGTCGATGGTCGGCCATCTCGGGCAATATGTGCTCGCGGGCACCGGGCATGATCCGCAGAATGCGAGGGTGACGCACCGCATCGTCCTCGTCCGCCTCGGCAAGACGCAGGACGGGCCGGCGCTCGCCCCGGTGCGGCGCCAGCTCGGCACTATCATGGGAGGCCTGATCCAATGATCGACCGTATCGGCCATATCAATATTCGAACGCCGCTGCTGGAGGAGACGCTCTCCTTTTACGAGCGCCTATTCGATCTGGTGCGCGGCCCCGCCTCGACGATGGCGGACCCGACGCGCAATGCCTGGCTCTACGACCGAGACGGCCGCGGCATCATCCACGTCAACATGCCGCCCGAAGGCGAAAAGGTGCCCGAGATCGGCGCGCGCGGCCGCATGGACCATGTCGCCTTCGATTGCCGCGATCCCGATGCGATGGAGGCGCGGCTGAAAGCGGCCGGCATTCCCTATCTTCGCCGCGAGACGCGCGTCGCGGGGCTGACCCAGATCGTCCTCAAGGACCCCAACGGCATCAACCTCGAACTCGCCTTCGGCACCGAGAATGCGCTCGACCCGGCGCTGGCGCGACAAGGCGCGGCCTCGGCAACGTAAATGGCATATGAGGGAGTGGAGACCAGCGATGCGACGATCGGCATTGATCGGGTTGGCGGCGATACCTTTCCTGACATCGGCAGCACCACCGCCAAGCAGCGGCGAGAGCCCGGCGAATGCGTTCGTTCGCTTTTGCTTGCCCTCTGATTCGGTCACGACCGCCGCCGCCATCCTGCGCCGAGCCGATGCTGCCGGCTGGCGTCACACCGACGACGCAGCTGCGAACGCCGATGAGCGCACGGCGAGCGGCAGCGATGGACCGATGGACCTCCATGTTGACGACACTTCCAGCGCCGGGGAAACACGCGAGAGTTGCGGACTCACGCTCCATCGCCCTGATCCGAAGCTGATAGGCGCGCTACAGATCAAATTGGGATTTGCGCCGGCCTTCGACGCAGCCGGATCGGCGACTTTCTTTGCGTTGCGCACGCCGCATGGCTGGCGCGATGGCAAGGGCATCGACGCGGAAGCCTTTGCCACGGCCAAGAAGGCGGGGAATTTCTTCAGTCTGATGGTCATGAACGACGAAGCTGAAGAGCCGACGCTGGCGGCGATTCATGTCCTTCCGGGTTCGTGAGCTCTATAACGAGAAGACGCCCTCGATCACGGTCACGCACTCGCCCCCGAGGATCACTCGCTCCCCGTCGAGCTGGCAGTCGAGATGGCCGCCGCGCTTGCTCGCCTGATAGGCGGTGAAGCGGGCGCGGCCGAGGCGTTCGGCCCAATAGGGCACCAGCACGCTGTGCGCCGAGCCGGTCACCGGGTCCTCGTCAATGCCGGCGCCGGGCGCGAAGGCGCGGCTGACGATGTCGGTCTCCTCGCCCGGCGCGGTGACGATCGTCAGCACGTCGCCCTGGCGGGCCATCGCGCGGAAATCGGGATCGAGCGCACGGACCTGATCTTCATGCTCGGCGACGATGAGGCCGTAGCGGTGCGGATGCCAGAAGGTCGGCAGGTCGCCCGACAGGCCCAGCGCGGCGACGAGTTCCGGCAGCGGTTTGGGCTCCGCGCGCCACGCCGGGAGCGCCATGCGATAGCCGGTCTCGGCGCGAGCCACCTCGAGTATGCCCGAATGCCGGGTTTGAAAGCGGACGCGCTCGCGCTCCGGATCAGCCGACAGCACGAAATGGCCGCTCGCCAGCGTCGCATGGCCGCACAGCACGACTTCGGATGCCGGCGTGAACCAGCGCAGCTCGAAATCCGGCCCCTCCCCGCCTTCGTCCTCGCTCGCCGCGATCGGCACCAGGAAGGCGGTCTCGCTCAGATTGTTCTCGGCGGCGATCGCCTGCAGCACGTCGTCGTCGAGCCAGAAGTGCAGCGGCATCACCGCCGCCGGATTGCCGGTGAACGGCGCACGCGCGAAAGCGTCGATCTGGGCGAACTCGATCCTCATATCGATCAAACTCTCTTGCCGAACCAATGGGGTGTCACGTCTTCTTCAATCAGCGGATTATCGGTGTCGACATGCCCCTCGGGATCGAGGTGGATCAACACCTCGGCCTTGGGAAACGCTTTGTGCAGCGCCTTTTCGACGCGCTCGACGATCTGATGCGCGGCCGTGACGCTCAGATTGCGGTCAACCTCCATGTGGAACTGCGCGAAATGGTGCGCGCCCGAGCGGCGGGTGCGGAAATCGTGAATGCCCTTCAGCCCCGGCTGGCGTGCGGCGACTTCGAGGAAACGCGCGCGTTCCTCCTCGGGCCATTCCTTGTCCATCAACTGGTCGATCGCCTCGCTCGACGCGCGGAACGCGCCGAAGGCGAGCCACAAGGCGATGGCGATGCCGAAGATCGGATCGGCGCCGGTGAGGCCGGCATATTGCTCGAGTGCCATCGCCGCGATCACCGCGCAATTGAGCAGCACGTCGGACTGGTAATGGACATTGTCGGCGAGGATCGCGACCGAACCGGTCTGGCGGATCACGCGGCGCTGATAGGCGAGCAGCACCAGGGTCGCGACGATCGCCACCAGCGATACGACGATGCCGAGTCCCGCATCTTCGTTGACCTGCGGATTGCCGAGGCGGAGCACCGCGCGCCAGGCAATCGCGATCGCCGAGGCGGTGATCAGCATGACCTGGAACAGCGCGGCGAGCGCCTCCGCCTTGCCATGGCCGAAGCGGTGGTCATGATCGGCGGGCTCGGCGGCAAGCTTGACGCCGTAGAGCGTGACGAGGCTGGCGAGGAGATCGAGCCCGGTATCGGCGAGGCTGCCGAGCATCGCTACCGAGCCGGTGTGCCACGCGGCGAAGCCCTTCAGGACGAGCAGGAACAGCGCCATGCCGACGCTGAACAGCGCGGCGCGCACCGCGAAGGGGATGAGGCGGCGGCGTTCCTCGGACGTCATGGGTAGAGCAGCCCTTCGTGCCAGCCTGCCCCGGCGCGCGTGAACAGGCGTCGCTCGTGCAGGCGATGCGCGCGATCCTGCCAGAATTCGATGCGCTCGGGAACGACTCGATAGCCCGACCAATGCGGCGGGCGCGGCACCTGACCCCCTTCGAAGCGCGCCTTCATCGCCTCGAAGCGCGCTTCGAAGGTCGCGCGGCTGTCGAGCGGGCGCGACTGGTCCGACGCCCAGGCGCCAAGCTGCGAGTCGCGGCTGCGAGTGGCGAAATAGGCGTCGGCTTCGGCGGCGGTGACCGGCGTCACCGGCCCCTCGATGCGGACCTGCCGGCGCAGCGACTTCCAATGGAAGAGCAGCGCGACCTTGGGATCGGCGGCGATGTCGTTCGCCTTGCGGCTCTGCTGGTTGGTGTAGAAGACGAAGCCGTCGGGGCCGTGATCCTTGAGCAGCACCATCCGCACCGCAGGCTGGCCCGAGGCGTCGGCGGTGGCGAGCGCCATCGCATTGGCGTCATTGGGCTCGCTCGCCTGCGCTTCGGCGAACCAGGCGTCGAACAAAGCAAAGGGATCGTCGGCCATGATGGTGCCCCCATAGCCAAGCCGGCGCGGCGATGACAGTCGTATTGCCGTGATGTGCGTTGATAACTATTATTGGAGCCGAAGGAGACGGGTGATGCCCAGCAGCGTCAATCTTGGCGAAAAACTCGAAAGCGTGGTCGACGACCTCGTCAAGAACGGCCGCTTCGGCTCACGCAGCGAAGTGCTGCGGGAGGGCGTGCGGATGGTGGAAGAACGTGAACGCTACAACGCTTACGTCGAACGGGCGATCGCCGAAGGGCTCGCCGACATCGACGCCGGCCGCGTCTATGATGCGGACACGGTTTTCGAGGAGCTTCACGCGCGGTTCGCAAGGCTTTGAGGTTGGAATTTTCGGCACGCGCTCAGCGCGATTTGGTCGCTATCGGCGAGTGGATTCGCCAGGACAATCCTGAGCGTGCGACGACCTTCGTCGATGAACTTGAAAGGGCCTGCCGCGGTTTGCTCGAATTTCCACAAGCTTTCCCCGTCAGCGTCCGCAAGGATGGTCGGGTAATCCGGAAACGCGTTCACGGCGACTATCTGATCTTCTACGAGATTTTCGCCGAACGTGTCGTCGTCGCAGCCGTCATTCACGGTGCGCGCGACCTAGACACCGTTCTCAACTAAGCCCGCTCGGAACGACTCCGCTTCCCGTGGATTGAATCGGTCTCGCAACGAGGAGACCGGGAGCATGGCCGCGCGCGCCTATTGGCAGGGACAGATCAGGCTGGCGCTGGTCTCGATCCCGGTCGAGATCTACACAGCGACCAAATCGGGCGCGACCGTCTCGTTCCGGCAGATCCACGAGCCGACCGGCAAGCCGATCCATTATGAGAAGGTCGTGACCGGAGTCGGCCCGGTCGATCCCGACGAGATCATGAAAGGTTACGAATACGAAAAGGGCTCGTTCGTGCTGCTCGACCAGGACGAGATCGATGCGGTCAAGCTTGAATCAAAGAAGACGCTCGAGCTGACGCAATTCGTCGACGCCGCCGACATCGACGTGCTCTATTACGAGAAGCCGTATTTCGTCGTGCCCGCCGACGACCTTGCCGAAGAAGCGTTCATCGTGCTGCGCGAGGCGCTCAGGCGCACCAAGAAGGTCGGGCTCGGCCAATTGGCAATGCGTGGGCGCGAATATGTCGTGAGCCTGAAGCCGTGCGGGCGCGGCATGGTGCTGGAGACGCTGCGTTATGCCGACGAGGTCAACAAGGCGCAGGGCTATTTCCGCGACATTCCCGACGCCAAGCCCGATCCCGAGCTGCTCGACCTCGCCGAGACGCTGATCGAGAAGAAGACGGCCGCGTTCGATCCCAAGGAGTTCCACGATCGTTATGTCGATGCCCTGAAGGACCTGATCGAGCGCAAGCGCAAGGCCAAGGGCCGCAAGGTCATCGAGGAGGAGGAAGAACCATCGGGCCGCGGCGCCTCGAACGTCGTCGATCTGATGGCGGCGCTCAAGAAGTCGCTCGACAAGCCGAGCGCGACGCCGGCGCAGAAAAGGAGCGTGACGACGACCAAAAAGACGGCGGCGAAGAAGAGCCCGGCAAGGGCGGCGCCGGCGAAGAAGGCGGCGCGGAAACGTGCTTGAGGCATTTCCGTCACCCCAGCGAAGGCTGGGGTCTCCCGGTTACGGGGAGATGCCAGCCTTCGCTGGCATGACGATGTGATGGCCAAGGCGAACCCCCTCGCCCGCTACAACGCGAAGCGCGACTTCACCAAGACGGCTGAGCCGCCCGGCGAGTTCGCACCGGGCAACGGGCACAGCTTCATGGTGCAGAAGCACGATGCGTCGCGGCTGCATTGGGATTTCCGGCTCGAGCTCGACGGCGTGCTCAAGAGCTGGGCGGTGACGCGCGGCCCCAGCCTCGACCCGGCCGAAAAGCGCCTCGCGGTGCGCACCGAGGATCATCCGCTGAGCTATGCGACATTCGAGGGCACCATCCCGCCGGGCGAATATGGCGGCGGCACGGTGATGCTGTGGGACCGCGGCACCTGGGAAGCGGCGAAGGGCAAGGACCCGCGCAAGACGCTGAAGGAGGGGCACCTCCACGTCATCCTGCATGGCGAACGCATGAAGGGCGACTGGCTGCTGATCCGGCTCAAGCCGCGCGGGCGCGAGAAGAACGAGAACTGGCTGCTACGGAAGCTCGACGATGCCGAGGCCGGGGGCACCGACACTCTGGTCGAAACATGCCTGACCAGCGTCTCCACCGGCCGAACGATGCAGGAGATCGCCGAGGGCAAGAAGCCCGCTCGTGCCGCCGTGCCCAAGCCCAAGCCGAAAAGCAAACGCGCCGCGAAGATGCCGGCGTTCGTCGAGCCGCAGCTCTGCACCTTGATCGATGCGGTGCCGGCGGGCAGCGAATGGCTGCACGAGGTCAAATATGACGGCTATCGCGCGATGATCGCGATCGGCGGCGGCAAGGCGAAGGTCTTCACCCGCCACGGGCTCGACTGGACCGACAAGTTCCCCGGCATCGCCGAAGCCGCCGCCACGCTGAACGTCGCCAGCGCGCTGATCGACGGCGAGATCGTCGCGTTCAAGGAGGGCAAGCCCGACTTCTCGACGCTCAAGGACGCGATCGGCGCCGGCGGCGAGATGACATTGTTCGCCTTCGACCTGCTCAGTCTCGATGGCGAAGATCTGTCGCGGCTGCCCAACGTCCAGCGTAAGGAGCGGCTGCGCGCGGTGATCGTGGGCGCCGATCCACGGCTGCAGTTCGCCGAGCATATCGTCGGCGCCGGCGAGAAGATGTTCTCGGCGCTGTGCGGCGAGGGCTATGAAGGTCTGGTCTCGAAGCGCGCCGACGCACCTTATCGCAGCACCCGCACGCGCAACTGGCTCAAGACCAAATGCACGCGGCGGCAGGAGTTCGTCATCGTCGGCTGGACCGAGAGCAGCGCCAAGGGCCGCGGCTTCCGCGCGCTGCTGCTGGGGCAGTACAAGGACGGCGAGCTGGTCTATTCGGGCAAGGTCGGCACCGGCTTCAACGGCGACACGATCCACGACCTGCGCGCGCGAATGGACAAGCTCGCCCGCAAGACAGCGACGGTGAAGGCGCCGCGCGCGATGACTCGCGGGGCGCACTGGATCAGCCCCAAGCTGGTCGCCGAGATCGCTTTCACCGAATTCACCCCCGACGGCCGCCTGCGCCACCCGAGCTTCCTCGGGCTGCGCGAGGACAAGCCCGCTGAGGAGGTCACCCCCGAAGTGCCGCAGCCAATGCCCGAAGCCCCCGCCGTCCACGTCAAGGTCTCGCACCGCGACCGCGTGATCTATCCCGACGCCAACATCACCAAAGGCCAGCTCGCGGATTATTACGCGGCGGTCGCGCCGATCATGCTGCCCTGGGTCGCCAACCGCGCGATCAGCCTGGTGCGCTGCCCGCAAGGTCGCGCCAAGAAATGCTTTTTCCAGAAGCACGACGCTGGGAGCTTCGGCGAGTATGTCCACCATGTCGACGTGCGCGAGAAGGACGGCAGCGTTCAGCCGTATCTCTATATCGAGGATATCGATGGGCTGATCGCCTGCGTGCAGATGGGGACGATCGAGTTCCACGGCTGGGGCTCGTCGGTGGCGACTCTCGAGCAGCCCGACCGGCTGGTGTTCGATCTCGATCCCGACGAGGGGCTCGATTTCGCCAAGGTCAAGAAGGCGGCGGAGGATCTGAAGGGCCATCTCGCCGAGATCGGCCTCACCAGCTTCCCGATGCTGACCGGCGGCAAGGGCGTCCATGTCGTCGTGCCGCTTCAGCCGCAAGCCGAATGGCCGGCGGTCAAGAGCTTTGCCGACCGCTTCGCCCGCGCGCTCGCCGCGGCCGAGCCCGATCGCTTCACCGCGACCATGTCCAAGGCCAAGCGCAAGGAGAAGATCTTCCTCGACTGGCTGAGGAACCAGCGCGGCGCGACCGCGATCATGCCCTATGCCGCCCGGGCGCGACCCGGCGGGCCGGTGGCGGCGCCGGTTTCCTGGACCGAGTTGCGCGATATGGACAATGCCCATCTCTTCCACGTCGGCGACGCCGCGACGCTGATCGAGCGTGCCAACGGCCGGGCACTCGCCGGCTGGGGCGTGGCCCAGCAAGTGCTGCCCGATATCTGAGACGATGCCGGCTCGCCCCTCGCGCCTTGCCCCGAGCGCGCTGATCGCCGCGATGTTCATGGGCAGCACGCTGCTGACCCCGCTCTACGCGCTTTACGCCGAGCGGTTCGGCTTTTCGCAAATCGTGCTGACGCTGGTCTATGCCGCCTACGTGCTCGGCAATCTGGCGGCGCTCCTGCTGTTTGGCCGGATATCGGATCACATCGGCCGCCGCCGCACCGCCTGGCCGGCGATCATCGTCGCGGTGGCGGGCACGCTCGCCTTTCTTTTCGCTCAATCGGTCGGGTGGCTGTTCGTCGGCCGGGCGGTGAGCGGGCTGGCGATCGGCATTGCCACCGCGGCGGGCACCGCGTGGCTCGCCGAGCTCGAGCCGCCCGAGCACCGTGCCCGCGCCGCGCTGGTTGCGACCACCGCCAATTTCACCGGCATCGCCGCCGGCCCGATCGTCGCCGGGCTGCTCGCGCAATATGCGCCGGCGCCGCTGCAGCTGAGCTACATCGTCTATCTGCTGGTACTCGCTGTCACGGCGTTGATCATCCTGCACGCATCGGAGCCAGCGATCGAGCGCGACGGCCGGTTTTCGGTGAATCCGCGGATCGGCGTCGCCAGATCGATCCGCGCGGCGTTCGTGCCGCCGGCCGTCACCGCCTTCTGCACCTTCGCCTTTATCGGCTTCTACGCCGCGCTGGCGCCGAGCCTGATGGCGCACAAGCTAAATCAGACCAATCATGCCCTCGGCGGCGCAGTGGTGGGCGAGTTGTTCATCATCGCCGCGCTGGCCAATTTTGCCGCCCGGCGCTTGTCGAGCCGGACAGCGATGCTCGCCGGCCTTGCCATCCAGCTTCCGGCGCTGGCGCTGCTCGTCGCCGCCGATGCGCTCGCTTCGCTGCCGCTGCTGCTCGTCGCCACGGCGGTCGGCGGGATCAGCGCCGCGCTCGGCTATCGCGGCAGCCTCGAGGTGGTGAATGCGATCGCGCCTGACGACCGCCGTGCCGAGACGGTAGCGGCCTATATGCTCGTCTGCTTCGTCGGCAATTCGCTGCCGGTGATCGGCGTCGCGCTCCTCGCCGCCGCGAGCGGATCGAACGACATCGCGCTCGACATCTTCGCCGGCACCGTCGCCGGATTGGCGATCGTCGCCTTCCTGTTCGGGCGGCGACACGATCGAGCCGCGGCATAGCATTTGCGCATCCGCCGCCAATCGCCCACATAGGCGGGCAACACACCTGCAACAGGGACACCAATGGCCGATCCATATGCAACGCTGGGCGTGGCGCGAGGCGCGAGCGAGGCGGACATCAAGAAGGCGTATCGCAAGCTCGCGAAGGAGCTCCATCCCGATCGCAACAAGGACAATCCGAAGGCAGCCGAACGTTTCAGCCAAGTGACGCAGGCCTATGACCTGCTGACCGACAAGGACAAGCGCGCGCGCTTCGACCGCGGCGAGATCGATGCCGAGGGCAATCCGACCGCGCCTTTCGGCTTCGGCGGCGGCGGAGGCGGCGGCAGCGCGGGGTTTCGCCCCGGCGCCTCGCAATTCGATTTCGGCGGCGATGTCGGCGGCATGGAGGACATTTTCGAAGGCCTGTTCGGCCAGCGCCAGCAGCGCGGCGGCGGCGGATTCGCCAGCGGTTTCGGCTTCAATCGTGGGCCCAAGCCCAAGGGCGCCAATGTCGCCTATCGGCTGCAAGTGCCGTTCGTCGATGCCGCCGCCCTGAAGCCGCAGCGGATCACGCTTGCCGACGGCGCGACGATCGACCTCAAGCTGCCCGCCGGCGTCGAGAGCGGCACGCAGATGCGGCTCGCCGGCAAGGGCCAGGCGGGCCCGGGCGGCAATGGCGATGCGATCGTGACGATCGAAATCCAGCCGCACCGCTTCTTCACCCGCGATGGCGACGACGTGCGGCTCGATCTGCCGATCACTCTCAAGGAGGCGGTGCTGGGCGGCACGGCGCGGACACCCACGGTCGACGGCGCGGTTAACCTGACGATCGCCAAGGGATCGAGTTCGGGCAAGGTGCTTCGCCTCAAGGGCAAGGGCTTTCACAAGAAGGGCGGCGGGCGCGGCGACCAACTCGTCACGCTGATGATCGACGTGCCCGCCGACGATGCGGCGCTGACGCAATTCGCCGAGGGCTGGAACGCACCCGGCAATCCGCGCGGCAAGCTGGGCGTGTGAGCGCTTGCCGCAGGACGTTTCCCCCGTCTCGCCCGAGGAACGGCGCAAGCGTGGCGGCAAGGCGCGTATCCGGCTCGACCGTCACCTCGCCAAGCTCAAGCCTGGCAGCTACGCCTATGAGCTCGCCAAGCGCGTGCTGGTCGGCACTTATGCCGACGGCTTCATCCATGCCGGAAACCTCGCTTACCTCTCGCTGCTGACGCTGTTCCCGTTCTTCATCGTCGCTGCCGCGGTGGCGCGGCTGTTCGGGCAATCGGGCGAAGGAGCACACACGGTCGAGGCGTTCCTGCGCACCGTGCCGCCGAGCGTCGCCGAGCTCCTCTCCAAGCCGATCGCCGACGTGCTGGCAGCGCGCTCGGGTTCGCTCTTGTGGTTCGGCGCGATCGTCGGGCTGTGGACCACCGCAAGCTTCATCGAGACGATCCGCGACATCCTGCGCCGCGCTTATGGCGTCAAATCACGCAAGTCGTTCTGGCAATATCGGCTGACCTCGATGGGGCTCATCATCGTCTCGGTGGTGCTGACGTTGGTCGCGTTCGGCGCTCAGGTGATCCTGCTTGCAGTGGCCGAGTTCATCGGGCGCGTGCTGCCGCTCTCGGCCGACGTCGCGCAATGGGTGTCGCTGAGCCGGCTCGCGCCCGGCATCGCGCTGTTCGTAGCGCTCTACCTCGTCTTCTATTCGCTCACGCCGAGCAAATATCGTTATTCGAAATGCCCGAAATGGCCCGGCGCATTGCTCACCGCGGTCTGGTGGGTGGCGGTCACCGCTCTGCTGCCGTCGATCCTGTCGCTGCTCGGCAGCTACGATCTCACCTATGGCAGCCTTGCCGGCGTGATGATCGCGCTGATCTTCTTCTTTTTCATCGGGCTCGGACTGGTTATGGGCGCTCACCTCAACGCCGCGCTGGCGGAAGACCCCGACGACGGGGTAGAGGAACCGGCGAGGGGCGACAGCAAGGAGGAACCGGCAGCGTGACCGGATTGATGCAGGGAAAACGCGGCCTCATCATGGGGCTCGCCAACGACAAGAGCCTCGCCTGGGGCATCGCCCAGAAGCTTGCCGAGCAGGATGCCGAGCTGGCGTTCAGCTATCAGGGCGAGATGATGGAGAAGCGCGTGCGCCCGCTCGCCGAGCAACTCGGTGCGGCCAGGCTGATCGATTGCGATGTGGCCGACATGGATGCGCTCGACCGCGCATTCGACACGCTGGCGCGCGACTGGCCGACGATCGATTTCGTCGTGCACGCGATCGGCTTTTCGGACAAGACGCAGCTGCGCGGGCGCTATTACGACACGACGCTCGACAACTTCCTGATGACGATGAACATCTCGGTTTTCAGCTTCACCGCGGTGGCCAAGCGCGCGCGGGCGATGATGCCCAATGGCGGCAGCCTGCTGACGCTGACCTATTACGGCTCCGAGAAGGTGGTGCCGCATTACAATGTGATGGGGGTCGCCAAGTCGGCGCTGGATACCTCGGTGCAGTATCTCGCGGTCGACCTCGGGCGCGACAATATTCGCGTCAACGCGATCTCGGCGGGGCCGATCAAGACGCTGGCGGCGAGCGGGATCGGCGATTTCCGCTACATTCTCAAGTGGAACGAGCTCAACTCGCCCTTAAAGCGCAACGTGACGATCGAGGATGTCGGCGGCGCCGGGCTCTATCTGCTGAGCGACCTGTCGAGCGGCGTGACCGGCGAAATCCACCATGTCGACGCCGGCTACAACGTCATCGGCATGAAGGCCGAGGACGCGCCGGACATCGCGCTAGCCTAGGTCGGTGCCTGTCGTCTTTCGCGAGCGAGGGTATCGCTTTCACTTCTATTCGGATGAAGGCGACCCGCGCGAGCCGGCGCACATCCATGTCGTCAAGGATGATGCCGATGCGAAGCTGTGGCTTTATCCAGAGGTCGCTTTCGCCTATAATCATGGCTTCGATGCGCGCACGCAGCGCTGGTTAGTAGCGGTCGTCGAAGATCGGCGGTCGAAAATCGAGCAGGCCTGGAATGACCATTTCGCCTAGAGCGGTGAGCGTCGACTTCGACGACGATCAGATGTGGGTCCGTCTTGAGGACGGCCGCACATTGGGCATTCCGCTCGCCTGGTTTCCCCGCCTGATGCACGGCTCCGCCGAGGCGCGACAACAGGTCAGCATCAGCCCGAGCGGATTGCATTGGGAGGAGCTCGACGAAGACATCTCGATCGCGGGACTCCTCGCCGGTCGCGGCGACATGACGCGAGCGCGCGCTTCCGCCGCATGAGCTTCAACACCTTCGGGCGGGTCTTCCGCTTCACCACCTGGGGCGAATCGCATGGACCGGCGCTTGGCGCGGTGGTCGACGGGTGCCCGCCCGGCCTCGCGCTTTCGGAAGCCGATATCCAGCCGTGGCTCGACAGACGGCGCCCGGGCACGTCGCGCTTCACTACACAGCGGCGTGAGCCCGATCAGGTGCGTATTCTGTCCGGCGTGTTCGAAGGGCGCACCACCGGCACGCCGATCAGCCTGATGATCGAGAATGTCGACCAGCGATCGAAGGATTATTCGGAGGTCGCCAAGGCCTATCGCCCCGGCCATGCCGATTACGCCTATGACGCCAAATACGGCTTCCGCGACTATCGCGGCGGCGGCCGCTCCTCGGCGCGCGAGACGGCGGCGCGGGTCGCAGCTGGCGGTGTGGCGCGCGCGTTGATCCCGGAGGTGGCGATCCGCGCCTGGGTCGAGGCGATCGGCGGCGACGCGATCGACTACGATCGATTCGATGCCGAGGAGATCGACCGCAATCCGTTCTTCTGCCCCGATGCCACGGCCGCGGCACGCTGGGAGGCATTGATCGACCGCACCCGCAAGGCGGGCTCGTCGATTGGCGCGGTCGTGGCGTGCGAAGCGACCGGCGTGCCCGCCGGCTGGGGCGCGCCGATCTATGCCAAACTGGACAGCGAACTCGCGGCGGCGTGCATGTCGATCAACGCCGTCAAAGGCGTGGAGATCGGCGATGGCTTCGCCGCCGCCGCGCTGACCGGCGAGCAGAATGCCGATGCGATGCGACCGGGCAATGGCGGTCCGCGCTTCCTCGCCAATCATGCCGGCGGGATTGCCGGCGGCATCTCGACCGGGCAGCCGGTGCGCGTGCGCGTCGCGTTCAAGCCGACCAGTTCGATCCTCACACCGATCGAGACAATCACTCGTGACGGCGACGCCGCCGAGATCGCCACCAAGGGCCGCCATGACCCTTGCGTCGGCATCCGCGGGGTGCCGGTGGTCGAGGCGATGATGGCGCTGGTGCTTGCCGACCAGAAGTTGCTCCAGCGCGCCCAATGCGGCTGAAAGGGCCGGAACGGGCCGACAGTCCAGGCGTTTGAACTCCTCCCCTGTAATGGAAGGAGTTTGTCATGCGTATCCCCATCATGATCGCTTGCGGCGCGCTGTTGCTGCCCGCCGCGGCCTCGGCCCAGGCGCTCGGCGGCCAGACCAGCGGCGGGCTCTCCGGCACGGTCGGCGGTGCGACCGGGTCGACGGTGGGCAGCGCCGACGCGATGGCTCGAGCCAATGAGCTCGATCAGGCGCAACGCGATGCCGCACGCACCCAGGAGCGCGCCGACCGCACCCAGGAGCGCGCCGATCGCGCCGCCAAGAAAGCGAAGCACAAGGCGGAAAAGACGGCCGACGGCAGCAATGCCTCGACGAAGACCGATGCGAGCGGCAGCGTCGATGCCAATACCAGTCCCGACGACACCTCGGCCGGGGTTGACGCAACGACCGACACTTCGGGAACCGTCGACACCGGCGATGCCGGGGCCGATACCTCGGCTGGAACGAGCACCAGCACGAGCGGATCGGTCGATCACTGATCGACAAACGAGGCCCGGCGCATTGATGCCGGGCCTCCTCCTTTTTTGTTGGCGGCGAAGATCGCCGGCAATGACCCCGCTTATGCAGAAAGGCGACGCTTCTGTTCGCTCCACCCCGGCATGTTCAACTCATCGCGGATCAAGCACCAAATCCGGCGAATTGCCCGCTGACTGCGCCAAAAAAGGCGAAAATGTGGCGCCTTTGTGTCGGAAAGCCGTTGGTTTGTTAACCGTTTCGGTTTTCAGATCCAGAACAGGAGAGAATGATGCGTATGACCGTCCTTCTTGGCGCCGCCGTGCTCGGCATGACCGGCGTCGCCGTGGCATCGATCGCCGCCCCGCAGAAGACCGCCCCTACCCAGACGATGGACCAGGACAACTCGCAGGACAATTCGGCGATGCCCGATAACTCGATGATGCCCGACAACGGCATGACACCGGACAATTCGATGATGCCGGACAATGGCATGACGCCCGATTCGTCGACGACCACGCCGATGACCCCGCCCGACACCACGACGCCGCCCGACGCTTCGGGGACGGCGAATACGCCCCCGTCGGGCAGCTGAGCCTTCGTCGCGCGGTCAGTCCGCGAACGGGTCGCGCACCAGGATGGTGTCGGCCCGCTCGGGGCTGGTCGAAACCAGCGCGACGGGGCAGTTGATCAGTTCCTCGACGCGGCGGATATATTTGATCGCGGCCGCCGGCAGGTCCGCCCAGGAGCGAGCGCCGGCGGTCGATTCGTGCCAGCCCTCGATCGTTTCGTAGATCGGCTCGACCGCGGCCTGGTCGGCGTAGTGCGCGGGGAAATAGTCCAAAACCTGATCGCCGAGCCGATAGCCGGTGCAGATCTTCACCTCGTCGAAGCCATCGAGCACATCGAGCTTGGTCAGCGCGATGCCGGTGATGCCGCTGACCGCCGCCGATTGCCGCACCAGCACCGCGTCGAACCAGCCGCAGCGGCGCTTGCGGCCGGTGACGGTGCCGAATTCGTGGCCGCGCTTGCCCAGCCGATTGCCCGTCTCGTCGTCGAGTTCGGTCGGGAAAGGGCCTGAGCCGACGCGGGTGGTGTAAGCCTTGGCGATGCCGAGCACGAAGCCGACCGCGCTCGGGCCGAGACCCGAGCCCCCCGCGGCCGTTCCCGAAATGGTGTTCGACGAAGTGACGAACGGATAGGTGCCGTGATCGACGTCGAGCAGCACGCCCTGCGCGCCTTCGAACAGGATGCGCTTTCCCGCGGCGCGCGCCTCGTTGAGGTCGCGCCACACCGGCCGCGCATAGGGCAGGACGAAGTCGGCGATCTCGCGCAATTCGGAGAGCAAGCGGTCGCGGTCGATCGGCGGCTCTCCGAAGCCGGCGCGGAGCGCGTCGTGGTGCGCGGTGAGGCGATCGAGTTGCGCGTCGAGGTCGTCGAGATGGGCGAGGTCGCACAGGCGGATCGCGCGACGGCCGACCTTGTCCTCATAGGCGGGGCCGATGCCGCGGCGCGTCGTGCCGATCTTGCCGGCGCCCGACGCATCCTCGCGCAGCGCGTCGAGATCGCGGTGGAAGGGCAAAATCAGCGCGCAATTGTCGGCGATCATCAGCGTCTCGGGGGTGATCGTCACCCCCTGCCCGCGCAGCTTCTCGACCTCGGCCTTGAGCGCCCAGGGATCAAGCACCACGCCGTTGCCGATCACGCTGGGCGTGCCGCGGACGATGCCCGAGGGCAACAGCGATAGTTTGTAGGTGGTATCCCCGACGACGAGCGTGTGCCCGGCATTGTGGCCACCCTGGAAGCGCACCACCATGTCGGCGCGCTCGGCGAGCCAGTCGACGATCTTACCCTTGCCCTCATCGCCCCATTGGGCGCCGACGACTGCTACATTGGCCATGAATACGGGACTCCCCCTGCCGGGGCTGATCCGCGCGCCCTTCGACAGGACTCGGCGTGCGGACGTTCCATGAATGCGCGGGCGCGCCTAACCGCGGGCGCGCGCCGCTGTCAACCGTCGAGCGACCGCACCTCGCCGTCATGAAGCACATGCGTGCAGAGCTGTGCCGCCGGCGTATCGCCGTCTTCCAGCGCGGCGACCGTCACCCAGCCTTCACCGCGCAGGCGAGCGGCAGCGGCGGGATCGCTGTCCAACGGCACGAACAGGCGCCGGCGTTGACCGCCGCCTACACCGGCGTCGACGATCGGATCGACATAGAGCGAGAAGCCGACCGCGGGCTCCTCGCCGCCGTCACGCATCACGGCGTAGCTGCCGCCGCGGCCGATCTCGCCGCGCACGCCGGCGGCGAAGATCGAGAAGCCGAGCCAGGTCTGATATTCGAAGCCGTGGCGTTCGGTCGGGTCGATCGTCAACGCGACGCCCAGCCCATCGGCGACCGCGACCAATCCGTCCAATCGCGACGCAAGCGCGCCGCCGAAGCCGCGCAGCTTGTCGAGCGCCGCGGGAAACGGCCCGGCCGCTTCGATCAGCGGCAGATAATCGGGCGCGATTTCGACGACGCCGCCGGCATCCTTGGCGTCGAGCCGATCGCGCAGGGCGTCGATGCGCTCGGCCGGCACCGGCATCGGCCCGGAAGCGAGCACGTCGACCAGGTCGGGCAGTGTGAAATCGATCGAGACGCCCGTGATTCCAGCCGCCGCAAGTGCCTCGACGGCGATCTCCACCACCTCGCGCGCGGCAGCGACGCTATCGAGGCCGATCAGCTCGCAACCTACCTGGCGCCGCTCGCGCTCGGGCGCGAGGTCCGAGGCGCGCAGCTTGAGCACCGGGCCGGCATAGCTGAGGCGCACCGGGCGCGGGTGGTGTGCCATTCGAGTGGCGGCGATGCGGCCGACCTGAGCCGTGATGTCCGGGCGGATCGCGAGGCTCTTCTGGGATACCGGATCGACGAAGCGCACCACGTCCTGCGGCCGCGCCGACTTGAGCCGTCCGGCGAGGCCCTCCTCGAACTCGGCGAGCGCGGGGTCCACCCGCTCATAGCCGTGCGCGAAGGCGGTGCCGAGCACGCACGCCTCGAGCCGCGCCGCCGCATCGGCATGCGGCGGCAGACGATCATGGAAGCCGGCGGGGAGAAGCGCGGAGGTCATCGGCCGCGCCTTAGCAGGTTTTTGGACATCGTCATCCATCGTCAGAAACGAAGGCGAAGGTCGCGATCACGCTCTACCGACAGCCGAAGGGCCATCGTCACCCCGGACTTGTTCCGGGGTCCAACACGCCTCAAGAGCTAGCGCTCGTGGATAGTTGGATGCCGGAACAAGTCCGGCATGACGGTTGAGATAAGCCGAATAGACCAATGACCGGTTCAAAACGCCAGCGCCATCGCGGTCTTCACGCCCGGCAGCGCGCGGACCTCAGCGAGCAGGTCCTCTGCCACCGGCGAATCAACCGAAAGCAGCAGCACCGCTTCGCCGCCGGCATCGCGGCGGCCGAGATGGAAGGTGCCGATATTGACCCCCGCTTCGCCCAGCGTCGTGCCGATGCGGCCGATGAAGCCAGGCCGGTCCTCGTTGACGACATAGAGCATGTCGCCGGCGAGATCGGCCTCGACCTTGATGCCGAACAGTTCGACCAGCCGCGGCGCGGCATTGCCGAACAAGGTGCCGGCAACCGAACGATCGCCCGCCTCGGTCTTCACGGTGACTCGGACGAGCGTGTGATAATCGCCCTCGCGGTCGTGGCGCACCTCGCGCACGTCGAGGCCGCGCTCCTTGGCGAGGAACGGCGCGTTGACCATGTTGACCGTGTCCGAATGCACGCGCATCAGCCCCGCGAGCACCGCGCCGGTGATCGGCTTCATGTTGAGCTCGGCCGCCGCGCCTTCGACCTCGATAGCGATGCCCTGCAGCGCGCCGTGCGCGAGCTGACCGACAAGGCTGCCGAGCTTTTCGGCAAGCGCCATGTACGGCTTCAGCTTGGGCGCTTCCTCGGCCGACAGGCTCGGCATGTTGAGCGCGTTGGTGACGCCGCCATTGACCAGGAAATCGGCCATCTGCTCGGCGACCTGGATCGCGACGTTGACCTGCGCCTCGGTGGTCGAGGCGCCGAGATGCGGAGTCGAGACGAAATTCGGCGTGCCGAACAAGGGCGATTCCTTTGCCGGCTCGGTGGCGAACACATCGAGCGCGGCGCCGGCAATATGGCCCGAATCCAGGCCCTCCTTGAGCGCCGCCTCGTCGATCAGTCCGCCGCGCGCGCAATTCACGATTCGCACGCCCTTCTTCGTCTTGGCGAGGTTTTCGCGGCTCAGGACGTTGCGAGTCTGGTCGGTCAGGGGCGTGTGCAGGGTGATGAAATCGGCACGCGCCAGCAAGGTGTCGAGATCGACCTTCTCGACGCCCAATTCGATCGCGCGTTCGGGGGTGAGGAACGGATCGTAGGCGACCACCTTCATCTTGAGCCCCAGCGCGCGATCGGCGACGATCGAGCCGATATTGCCGGCGCCGATCAGGCCGAGCGTCTTGCTGGTCAGCTCGACGCCCATGAAGCGGTTTTTCTCCCATTTGCCCGCCTGGGTGGAGGCATCCGCCTCCGGAAGTTGGCGGGCGAGCGCGAAAATGAGCGCGATCGCGTGCTCGGCGGTGGTGATCGAATTGCCGAACGGGGTGTTCATGACGACGACGCCCTTGGCCGAAGCCGCTGGAATATCGACGTTATCGACGCCGATCCCTGCGCGGCCGACAACCTTGAGGTTGGTCGCATGATCGAGAATGTCCTTCGTCACCTTCGTCGAGGAACGGATGGCGAGGCCGTCATATTGGCCGATGATCGCCTTGAGCTCATCGGGCGTCTTGCCGGTGATCTCGTCGACCTCGACGCCGCGCTCGCGGAAGATTTGCGCGGCCTTGGGATCCATTTTGTCGGAAATGAGGACTTTGGGCATGTCATTTACCTCGTCATCCCAGCGAAAGCTGGGATCTCGTGCCGCACGGGCACGGAATGTGGAGAAAGACCCCAGCCTTCGCTGGGGTGACGTATCAAGTCAGGCCGAAAGCTCCGCCCAGGCCCAGTCGAGCCAGGGGCCGAGCGCCTCGACATCGGCGGCATCGACGGTGGCACCGCACCAGATGCGCAGGCCCGGCGGCGCGTCGCGATAGCCGGCGATGTCATAGGCCGCGCCTTCCTTCTCGAGCAGGCCAGCGAACTTCTTGATGAAGTCAGCATCGGCGCCCTCGACGGTGAGGCACACGCTGGTCTTCGAGCGGATGCCGCGATCGACCGCGAGATGATCGAGCCATGGCCGCTCGGCGACGACCTTGTCGAGCGCCGCGGCGTTGGCGTCCGACCGCTTGATCAGGCCATGCAGCCCACCGACCGATTTGCCCCATTCAAGCGCGAAAATCGCATCCTCGACCGCAAGCATCGACGGCGTGTTGATCGTCTCGCCCTTGAAGATGCCCTCGGTGAGCTTTCCGCCCTTGGTCAGACGGAACACCTTGGGGAGCGGCCAGGCCGGCGTGTAGCTTTCCAGCCGCTCGACCGCGCGGGGGCCGAGGATCAGCACGCCGTGCGCGCCCTCACCGCCCAGCACCTTCTGCCACGAGAAGGTGGCGACATCGATCTTGTCCCACGGCAAATCGTAGGCGAACACCGCGCTGGTCGCGTCGGCGAAGCACAGGCCTTCGCGGTCGGCGGCGATCCACTCGCCGTCGGGGACGCGCACGCCCGAGGTGGTGCCGTTCCAGGTGAAGAGCACGTCGTCCGACCAGTCGACGGTATCGAGATCGGGGAGCTGGCCGTAATCGGCGCGCAGCACCGTCGGCTCGAGCTTTAACTGCTTGACCGCGTCGGTGACCCAACCTTCGCCGAAGCTCTCCCAAGCCAGCGTCGTCACGCCGCGCGCGCCCAGCATCGTCCACATCGCCATCTCGAAGGCGCCGGTATCCGAGCCCGGTACGATGCCGATGCGGTGCGTTTCGGGAAGCTGGAGCAGCTCGCGCATCAGGTTGATGCAATAAGCGAGGCGCGCCTTGCCCAGCTTCGAGCGATGCGAGCGGCCGAGCACTTCGGTGGCTAGTTTGGCGGGGGCCCAGCCTGGCGGCTTGGCGCAGGGGCCGGACGAAAAATAAGGCCGCGCCGGCTTGGTGGCGGGTTTCGCGGACGCAAATGTGGCGTCGGCGGCAGTCGTAACAGTCATGTCAACTCTCCTTGCAGAGAGCACGCGCGGCGTTGGGACCGCGTGGCCCGCCGGCGGCCCTATAGATGCGCCGGCGAGAGTCAAGCGGTTGCGTTGGATGGGTCCCGGCAGTTACCGTGCAGCCCCTCCGTTCGCCCTGAGCTTGTCGAAGGGCCGTTCTTCTACGCAAGCCAGGAAAAGACGGTGCTTCGACAAGCTCAGCACGAACGGATCGGCGGCGCATTCCTCATTTTACTGCTGGCGCTATGTCTCGCCGGCTGCAGCAGCCGCCGACCGGCACCGACCACCGCGCATGGCCGCACGATGGCCTATGCGCCCAGCGAAGCCGAGACACGGGCCTGTTATGCCGATCTCCGCCGGATCGGCGTCGCCTTCACGCCGCTGCCCGATCGCGACCGCGGACATAGCTGCTCGACGATCGGGACGGTGCGGCTCGATGATGTCGGGGTGCCGACGACCGATCTGGGCGCAATGCGCTGCGGTTTGGCGCGGGCTTATGCCGGTTGGGTGCGCAACGCCGTCGCGCCCGCGGCCTATCAGATGCTCGGCAGCCAGCTCGCCAAGGTCGAGACTTTCGGCACCTATGCCTGCCGCGCGACGATCGGCACCGCGAGCGCGCGACTCTCAGGGCATGCCATCGCCAATGCGGTCGATGTCGCAGCTTTCGACCTCGCCGATGGGCGCCGGATCAGCATCCTCGGCGACTGGCGCTCGGCCGATCCTCAAGTGCGCGCCTTCCTCTCGACCATCCACGCCTCGGCCTGCAAGCGTTTCGGCACAGTGCTCAGCCCCGATTACAACAGCGCGCATCAAAACCACCTGCATCTCGAAGACGATCACGCCAACTTCTGCCGCTGATGATTGGCAAGCTACGCGGTTTCGCCTAAGGGCCGATCAAATGAGCGATACGCATGTTCCGTCCCGCGTTTTCCGCGGGGCCAAGCAGGAAGCCGAGACCGTCAAGGCCGGCATCTCCACCCCGCAGACCGAAAATCCGGCCTACCGCCTCGCCTTCCAGGATTTGGATTTCCTGCTGCGCGAGGACTTGCGGCCGGTGCGGTTCCAGCTCGAATTGCTGAAGCCGCAGCTGTTGCTCGACGAGGCTAATATCGGCTCGACCTTCGTGTTCTACGGCTCGGCGCGCATTCCGGCGCCCGACAAGGCTGAAGCGATGCTCAAGGCAGCGGAAGGCCCCGAAGCGAAGAAGATCGCCGAGCGTCTGGTCGCCAAGTCCAAATATTACGAGGTCGCACGCGAGCTCGCGCGCATCGTCAGCCAGCTGCCGCGCGACGAGAACGGCAAGCGCCAGTTCGTTGTGTGCTCGGGCGGCGGGCCGTCGATCATGGAAGCGGCCAACCGCGGCGCCGAGGATGTCGGCGCCGAATCGATCGGGCTCAACATCGTGCTGCCGCACGAACAGGCGCCGAACCCCTATGTGACGCCGTCGCTGAGCATGCAGTTCCACTATTTCGCGCTGAGGAAGATGCACTTCCTGCTGCATGCCCGCGCGCTCGCGGCCTTCCCCGGCGGGTTCGGCACGTTCGACGAATTGTTCGAGCTGCTGACGCTGATCCAGACCGGCAAGATCGATCCGATGCCGGTGCTGCTCTACGGCCGCGATTTCTGGAGCCGAGTCGTCAACTTTGAGGCTTTGTGCGAAGAAGGCGTGATAAGCCCGCGTGATCTCGACATCTTCACGATCGTCGAGACCGCCGAAGAAGGCTGGAATGTGGTCAAGGACTTCTACCGCCGCCGCCGCGAGGCAGAAGCGGCGGTGGAGACGGCGAGCGAGCACGCGCGCAAGACGCATGACGCGCAGGCGCCAATGGAGCGCAAGAAGGGCTGACGGTCGCCCGAGTATGCGCTTTCGTTGAAACCCCGACGGCTCCCCGTTCGCCCTGAGCCTGTCGAAGGGCGCCGCGCCATAAGCGGTTCGGTGCGTGGAGAGCCGCCCTTCGACAAGCTCAGGGCGAACGGAATGCAGCGCGCTTATTTGTCCTGCTTGCTCGCCTGAACCGCGGCCTGCTTGTCGACCGAGGGCGCGCCCGGCGCCGGAGTCGCCTGGTTGGTGACATCGGTCGAGGCGGCGGCGTTGGCCGGTGCCGCGCCATTGGCCGGGGCGGCACCGTTCGCCGCGGCGGCAGGCGCCGCCTCGGGCTTGGGCAGCGGCAGGTTCGACCCCTGCGCATTGAGATAGGCGATGACGTTGGCGCGGTCCTGCGGGTCGGACAGGCCGGCGAAGGTCATCTTGGTGCCGTTGGCGAACTTGCGCGGGCTCGTAAGCCACGCATCGAGCTTGTCGAAAGTCCAGGTGCCGCCGACTGCCTTCAACGCGTCGGAGAAGGCGAACCCGCCCTTGCCCTGCGCGATTCCCTCACCGACCGTGCCGTAGAGGTTGGGCCCCTGCCCGTTAGGCCCGCCCTGGTTGATCGTGTGGCAGGTCTGGCACTTCTTGAAGGTCTCCGCGCCCTTGGCGGGATCGGCCTTGGCGAGGCGGTTGGCGATCGGCTCGACCGCCGCAGCGCCCTCGTCGCTCGATTCCTCGACGCCCTGGATCGGATAGCCCGGCTTTTCCGGCGCTTCGGAATGCAGCCACATGCCGCCGACGATCGACAAGCCCAGCGCCGAAGCGAAGCCAGCCAGAATCCACCCCGCAACCGTATTCGTTCTGTTGTCCATATCGTCGTCACGTCCTTGGAAAAGACGGGCCCCCGAAGCCGGCACCCCTGAGAAAGGTGAGCTTTCTTTAGAGTCGCCTCGCCGCCATCGCAAGACGCGCGCTTGCGAGGGCGGCAAGGCGCGGCTAGGCGCGCGGCACGATGGAAAATTATCCCGCTCCGGCGCGCCCGATCGTCGCGCGCATGATCGCCGATGCCGCCGCTCATCCCGAGCGCGCCGTCGCCTTTCAGGGCGCGCCGGGCGCCAATTCGCATATCGCAGCCGAGCAGGCGCTGCCGGGGTGCCTGCCGCTTCCCTGCTTCGCCTTCGCCGACGCGATCGAGGCGGTGCAGGACGGGACGGCGGGCCGCGCGATCATCCCGATCGAAAATTCGCTGCACGGCCGCGTCGCCGACATGCACTTCCTGTTGCCCGAATCGGGATTGGTGATCGTCGGCGAATTTTTCCTGCCGATTCGCTACGCGCTGATGGGACTCGGCGGGCTCGACGAGGTGCGCGAGGCGATGAGCCATCCGCAGGCACTCGGGCAATGCCGGCACTGGCTCAAGGCCAGGGGGATCGAGCCGATCTCCTATCCCGATACCGCCGGCGCCGCCGCGCGGATCGCCGAACTCGCCGATCCGCGGACGGCAGCGCTCGCCCCGCCGGGAGCCGTCCAAATCTACGGCCTGACCCCGCTCGCCGCCGACATCGCCGATGCCGAGCACAATACGACGCGCTTCGTCGTGCTGGCGCGCGAGGCCGAGCCGCTGGCGGGCGACGGACCGTTCGTCACAACTTTGATCTTCGAGGTCAAGAACGTGCCCGCGGCGCTGTACAAGGCGATGGGCGGGTTCGCGACCAACGGCGTCAACATGACCAAGCTCGAAAGCTACCAGCGCGGCGGCAGCTTCGCGGCGACCGAATTCTATGCCGACATCGCCGGCCGGCCCGGCGACCCCGCGGTCGACCGCGCGCTCGACGAACTGGCGTTCCATTCGAAATGGGTGCGCTTGCTCGGCACCTATCCCGAAGCGCGGGTACGCGGCGGCTGACGGTTACTTCGCGCCGACCTCGATCAGTGAAGTGACCGAACCGTAATCGACCAGCGAGACCTTGCCGAGGCCGCCCGGCGTGTCGTCGGTTTTCCAGACCGCGATCGTAATGCTGTTCTTGCCGTGCGGATCGATCACGCCGTTGGGGATCGGGAATCGGCGCTGCGGCCCCAATTCGGCGATGTAATTGCCCATCTGCCAGCCGTTGACGAAAAGGATCGCGCGGTAATGGCGGCCGGGCGGATCGTCGAAAGCGATGCCGAGCGACGTGTCCTGCCCTTTCGGCAGATCGAGCGTTACGTCGGTGCGATACCAGGTCACACCCGGTGCGGCGGTGTCGACCGGCAACGTCACGGGTTGCCAACCAGCGCCCGGATCGGTCGGCCAGCCCTGCCGCTCGCCGTAGAGGCCGCCGAGATTGTAGGGGCCGCGTAACGGATCTTCACCCGCGACCGCGCCCTGAATGCGCCAGCTGATCGCCTTGGCATCCGCACCGAGCGGCTCGGCGGCGACGATACCGCGTGCGGTGCGGTTCTCGCCCTTCGAATCGTAATCTTCCTCATGGCCCATATCGACGGTGAGCACCGAGACGACATTGTCGCCGGGAACGATCATCGACGCCGGGAAGCCGAACGCACCGGTCTCGTTGCGAGTCACGCTGCCGAGAAAATGGCCGTTGAGCCACACCGAGAAGGCGCCGCCCTTGCCGCCGCTGAACACCTTGAGCTTGAGCCCCGACGGCGGCGCCTTGCCGCTGAAATGGCCGCGATACCAGGTGTTGCCGGTGTGGAAGCCGTAATCGTCGGCGAACAGCACCGGCAGCGTGCCGGGCTTGGTGACGCTGCTGGTGATGGTGAGATCGGCGACGCGCCAGCGCGAATCGTCGAAGGCGCGCGCTGCTTCGGGGGCGCCGGCGTGCTTCGTCCAATGGTCGAGCGTCGGGAGCGCGATCGGGTGCGGCACGGGGAGCGTCGCGGCCAGGCTACCCGAAGCTGTGGCTTTCGTGGCAAGCGCCTGGCCGTTCCAGGTGACGCTATCGGCATCGGCGAAGATCTCGGCCTGAGGCTCGGCATCGCCGTCGCCGGTCAGCGCAAGGGTGCCACCATCCCAGCGCGCGCTGCGCAGCAGGTGCGAGCCAAGCAGCAGCACCGGGCCATGATCGGTATCCCGACGCCACGCCCGCTCGGTCGCCTTGGTATCGCCGATCAGGAGGAGCAGCGGGCGCTTGCCGCCCTCGATCAGCACGCGCGCGAGGCCATCATGCTTGTAGTTGAGCCGCAGGCCATGCTTGTCCCAATGTTGCTCGACCGTGCCCGACAGTACGGTGACTTTCGGCTTGGCGGCGAAGGCGAGCAATGTCTCGCCGTCGGTGTCGTGACGACCATAGAGCATTGCGATATCGCGGCCGCCGATCGCGGCATCGGTCATCAACTCGGAGGTCGAATAGACCATTTGCGTCGCGCCGAGCGCATAATCCGCGACGAGCATCCGGCTTTCGCGGCCGTCGATTGTGATCGCGGTGCGGGGTTGTTGTGGGACCGAGAATCGTCCTTCCTTCAACGCCAGCGCGACATGCCCCCGTTCGACCGTCGAGGCGGTGGTATCGCCGTGGCGGATGAGGTGGAATTGCGTGCCCGTTTCGGGATTGATCCGCGCACGGTCGACGAGGCGCGGATTGTCGATGCGTGCCGGCGCCAAATCGTCAGTCTTGGTGATGGGCTCGGTGCTTTGCAGGAAATAGCCGATCCGTTTGTCTTCATAATATTTGGGATCGAACTGGCGCGCCTCGGTGATCGCGGCGCCGTAATCGTAGGAGGTGTAGTTTTGCGGGATCGCCTGCCAGCCCCAGGAGGTGCCGCCGAAGGTCATGTAGAAATTCTGCGCGGTGGCGCCGGCGGCGATATTCTCCTTATAGAAGACGTTGGCGAAGCGATCGTTGATGAGCTCGGCGCATTTGGCATAGCCGGGCCCGCCCCAGGGATCAAAGGCGCCGCCCTGGAACTCGGCGGTGAACAATGGCTCGCCGGCGAAGCGGCGCTGCGCCATGTCGGGCGCGGGCTTCCATTGTTCGGGGTGCGAGCAATCGAAGCCTTGCGGATAATAATCGGAGCCGCTGACCTCCATCGCCCCCTTGCCGGTGACGAAGGTCTCGTTGTGGTTGCCCACCAGGGGCACGGTAATGCCGTCGGCGCGCGCCTTGTCCTCGAGGTGCTGCATATAGGCGCGGCCGGCATCCGAGCCGTTATAATATTCGTTCTCGATCTGATAGGCGATCACGCTGCCGCGGCCGTCGCTTAGCTGGTGTCGCGCGAGGATTCGGTCGATCTGCGTCATCCACTCGTCGGCGAGCTTCAGATAGGCCTGATCGGGGCTGCGGTTCTTGACCGGCTTCTCGGTCAGCCACAGCGGGAAGCCGCCGCTGTCGACCTCGGCATTGATGTATGGGCCGGGCCGAGCGATGACGTAAATGCCGGCGTCGCGCGCGTCGTCGAGCAGCTTGTCGAGATCGCGAATGCCGGTGAAATCGTACACGCCCTCGCGCGGCGAGTGATAGCCCCAGGAGAAATAGATCGAGGCGGTATTGAACCCGGCAGCCTTCATCTTCTGGAAGATATCCGGCCACAACTCGGGGCTCGGCAGGCGATAGGGATGGACCTCGCCCGACCAGAGATAGGTGCGTTTGCCGTCGATCAGGAAGCTGTAGCGGTCGAAGGTGATGGTGTGGGTGGCGGGTTGCTGCGCGGGTTGCGCGGCGCTTCCCGACGCACCCGCAGATGCCGTCAGCGCAAATGCGCTCGCCAGTGACCAACCCCAGCGACGACTCCCGTTCGACATGATCCCGCTCTCCCTGATTTATCGGACGATTATCATGCGATAAAGGCAGGTCAAACGGCTTTACTTAGAAGGCGTCACCCCGGACTTGTTCCGGGGTCCAATCCTCCACAAGCGCTATCGCCCGAGGCTCGTTGGATGCCGGAACAAGTCCGGCATGACGGAAAGGTTTTTGTTCGATCGTAAAGCGAGCGGGGTCCTAAAGGCGCATATCACCCGAATAGGCGAAGAGAAGGTCGCTGCCTTCCTCGGCATGGAGCTCGGCCTTGCCAGAGACCATCACGCATTCGCCGGCGCGCCAGGCGACGCCGTCGACCACGCCTTCGCCGCGAACCGGGACCAGCCAGCCAGGCTTGCCTTCGGGAAGCGCGATGTGCCGCGTGCCGGCCGGCCAGCGCTCAACGACGAACTTGGGGCCTTCGGCGAGGATTGCGCGATCCGGGTCACCCGACGGCGCCGGCGCGGGAAGCGGCTCGAACGGGCGCGCGTCGGACACCGCGACGCCTTCGTCCAAGTGAAGCTCACGGTCGCTGCCGTAATCGTAGAGGCGATAGGTGAGATCGACATTCTGCTGGATCTCGATCACCGTCAGCCCGCCGCCGATCGCATGGACCGTGCCGGCGGGCGAATAGATGAAGTCGCCCGGCTTGACCGGCTTCCAGTCGAGCAAATGCTCGATCGAACCGTCGAGCGAGGCGGCGCGAAGCTCGTCCTTGCTCATCGGCCGCTTGGTGCCGAGCGCGATCGTCGCGCCGGGCTCGGCGGCGAGGATCAGCCACGCCTCGTCCTTGCCGCGCTTGTAGCCGGCGCGATGCGCTTCGGCATCGGTCGGGTGGACCTGCACCGAGAGGTGCTCGCTGGTGAAGAGATATTTGACGAGCAGCTCGGGATCGCCGCCGCCGGGCTCCTGGAACCAGATTTCGCCGATCGGGGTCGCATCCGGCGCGGGATCGGCGAAGCCCGGCCACAGGTCGTGGCGGCCCCACGGCTTTTCGACGCGGCGGGTGGCGAGCAGGGTGGCAGGCATACTGTCCTCATACTGACGCCCGTTCGGGCTGAGCTTGTCGAAGCCGCCCAGCCCGCAAAGACGGCCCTTCAACAGGCTCAGGGCGCACGGCTGGGTGAGCGGGATTCGCCGGTTCTCTAGCCCCAACGCCCGCACTCCGCCAGCCGATCCGCCGTTCACCCGTCGCTCATCGACGAATGGGGATTGTTCGGCTTATCAACCGTCGGCTAAAGACCTCGCCCATGCGTAATCTCACGTCCCGCTCGCTTGCGCTCGTCCTGATCGCCGCTTCGCTCACCGTCGGCGGCTGCGCGCGCAACCGCACCAAGGGCGAGCTGCCCTATGTCGCTCGCGACGTGGGGACGCTTTATGACGCGGCGAAGGACCGGCTCGATCGCGGCGACTACAAGCTCGCCGCCGCTTTGTTCGACGAGGTCGAGCGCCAGCATCCCTATTCGATCTGGGCGCGCCGGGCGCAGCTGATGAGCGCGTTCAGCTATTATCTCGAAAAGGATTACACCAAGTCGATCCAGTCGGCGCAGGGCTATATCGCGGTCCATCCGGGCAGCCCCGACGCGGCCTATGCCTATTATCTCGTCGCGCTCGATTATTACCAGCAGATCGCCGACGTGACGCGCGACCAGAAGATTTCGCAACAGGCGCTCGATGCGCTCAACGAACTGATCCGACGCTATCCCGATTCGCGCTATGCCCAGGACGCGCGGCTCAAGGTCGATCTCGTCCGCGACCATCTCGCCGGCAAGGAGATGGAGATCGGACGCTTCTACGAAGACCGCGGGCAGTGGCTGGCGGCAACGCTGCGCTTCCGCAAGGTGATCGACGAGTATCAGAGCACGACGCACGTCCCCGAGGCGCTAATGCGGCTCACCGAATGCTATCTCGCGCTCGGCGTGCCCGATCAGGCCAAGCAGGCTGCCGCGGTGCTGGGCGCCAACTACCCGGGCACCTGGTGGTATCAGCGCGCCTACAAGCTGATCGGCGATCATCCGGTGAAGCCCGGCGTCGAGCAGTCCAAGACCACCGCGACCGGCGCCGAGATCGTCACGCGCGGCGAGAAGGGCACGCAGGGCAATATGGGACAGACCGGCATCGCCACCGAATCGGCTCCGAAAAATGCCGGCCCTGCTTCCTCGCGGCCGGTCGATGCGACCACTGCGGCGGGCACGGCGGGCGGCGCTGCCCACGATTGACGGCAATTCCCTCGGCCAGGCTTTGCTCCTAGAAAAGCGGGCATCATGCTGACCGCGCTCTCCATTCGTGACGTCGTGCTGATCGAGACGCTCGACCTCGAATTCCACGCAGGGCTCGGCGTCCTGACCGGGGAGACCGGCGCTGGCAAGTCGATCCTGCTCGACGCGCTCGGTCTCGCGCTCGGCGCACGCGGCGACAGCGCGCTGGTCCGTGCCGGCGCGGCGCAGGCAGTGGTTACCGCGAGCTTCGATCCGCCCGCCGACAGCGAGGCGCTGACGATGCTTGCCGACAACGGGCTGGAGATCGAGCCGGGCGAGCCATTGATCGTTCGCCGCATCGTCAAGGCTGATGGCGGTAGCCGCGGTTTCGTCAACGACCAGCCGGCCTCGGCCGGGCTGCTGCGCGAATTGGGTGCGGCGCTGGTCGAGATTCACGGCCAGCATGACGATCGCGGGCTGCTCGACGCGCGCGGGCATCGCGCGCTGCTCGATGCGTTCGCGGCGACGGATACCGGAGCCGTCGCAGCGGCCTGGCGCGACTGGCGGGGCGCGGAGGAGGCGCTGGCGGCGGCGCGGGCCGAGCAGGACGATGCGGATCGCGATCGCGAGTGGCTCGAACATACCGTCGCCGAGCTGACCGCGCTCGCGCCGCAGCCCGGCGAGGAGGACGAGCTCGCCGAGCGCCGCGCGACGATGCAGCGCGGCGAGAAGATCGCCGGCGAGCTGCAGGCGATTGCCGACCTGCTCGAAGGATCCGAAGGCGGCCTCGCGCGCCTGCGTCAGGCGGCGCGAATCCTCGAACGAGTCTCGGGCGACCACGAGGCACTCGCCGATGCGCTGGCGGCGATCGATCGTGCGATCATCGAGGGCGCGCAGGCACAGGACCGGATCGACGAAGCGGCGAATGCCCTCGCCTTCGATCCGGCACGATTGGAAGCCGATGAGGCGCGATTGTTCGACCTGCGCGGCGTGGCGCGCAAGCATCGCGTCGCGCCCGACGAGCTCCCCGCCCTCGCGGAGCAATTCGCGGCCAGGCTCGAGCGCATCACCAGCGGCACCGAAGGTATCGCCGCGCTCGAAGCGCGGGCCGCCGCGGCGCGTGACGCCTTCACCGCCGCCGCCGATACGCTGAGCGCGGCGCGGCGCGATGCGGCGGCGCGGCTCGATGCGGCGGTCGCCGGGGAGCTGGTGCCGCTCAAGCTCGATGCGGCGCGGTTCCGCACGGTGATCGAGCCGCTGCCCGAGGGGCAATGGTCGGCGGCGGGACGCGACCGCGTGAGCTTCGAGATCGCGACCAATCCCGGCGCGCCGTTCGGACCGCTGGCGCGGATCGCCAGCGGCGGCGAGCTATCGCGATTCATCCTTGCGCTGAAGGTCGCGCTGGCGGCAGAGGGGGGTGCTGCGACGATGATCTTCGACGAGATCGACCGCGGCGTCGGCGGGGCGGTGGCGAGCGCGATCGGCGAGCGGCTGGCGCGGCTCGCGCAATCCGCGCAAGTGCTGGTGGTGACTCACAGCCCGCAAGTCGCCGCGCGCGGACGACAGCACCTGCTGATCGCCAAGGCGCATGACGGCATCGTCACTCGCACCGGCGTCATCGCGCTCGACGAAGCAGCGCGTCGCGAGGAAATCGCGCGGATGCTCTCGGGCGCCACCGTCACCGATGAAGCGCGTGCGCAGGCGGAACGGCTGCTGGAGGCGGCATAGTGAATTGTGCGGGCGGGCGGCCCCTTTACGCGAACCCGTCACCCCGGACTTGTTCCGGGGTCCGCCGCGCCCCGAGCGCCGGCGCTTGCGGAAAAGTGGATGCCGGAACAAGTCCGGCATGACGACTGCCGCCAACTCTTGCTGCACTTCCAGGCCTGACGTAGCGCTAGCGTTATGACCGCCCTGCCCGCCACCGATGACGCCGCCGCTGAACGGCTGGCTTTCCTCGCTGCCAAAATCGCCCGGCACAACCGGCTCTATCACACCGATGACGCGCCCGAGATTTCCGACGCCGACTATGACGCGCTGGTCCGCGAGAACGCCGCAATCGAGGCCGCCTTCCCGCACCTCGTCCGCGCGGATTCGCCGAGCCGGCTGGTGGGCGCCGCGCCCGCCGGGCATCTCGCCAAGGTCGCGCATGCGCGGCCGATGATGAGCCTGGAGAATGCGTTCTCCGACGAGGAAGTTGCCGAGTTCGTCGCACGCGTCCGCCGTTTCCTGCGGCTCGGCGACGAGGAACCGGTGGCGCTCACCGCCGAGCCCAAGATCGACGGCCTGTCCTGCTCGCTGCGCTACGAGAAGGGCCGGTTGGTCCAGGCGCTCACTCGCGGCGACGGCCAGATCGGCGAGGACGTGACCGAGAATGTCCGCGCCATCGCCGATATCCCGCAGCGCCTGCCGCAAGAGGATTTCGGCTTGCCCGAGGTGTTCGAGGTCCGCGGCGAAGTCTATATGGCCAAGGCCGATTTCCTTGCCTTGAACGCGCGCCTGTTGGCCGAGGCCGAGGCGGCGGGCAAGGAAGCGCGGCAGTTCGCCAACCCGCGCAACGCCGCGGCGGGATCGCTGCGCCAGAAGAATCCGGAAGTGACCGCCGCGCGCCCCTTGCGCTTCTTCGCATGGGGCTGGGGCGAGGCGAGCGCGCTGCCCGGCGACACGCAAAGCGCGATCATCGCCCATTTCCGGCACGGTGGCTTTCCGGTTTCGGACCTGTTCGTCGGCCCGCTCGATCTCGCCGACGCGCTCGCGCACTATCGCAGGATCGAGGCACAACGCGCTGATCTGTCGTTCGATATTGACGGCGTGGTCTATAAGCTCGAACGGATCGACTGGCAGAAGCGGCTCGGCTTCGTCGGCCGCGCGCCGCGCTGGGCACTGGCGCACAAATTCCCCGCCGAACGCGCACAGACCACGTTGGAGCGGATCGACATCCAGGTCGGCCGCACCGGCAAGCTCACTCCAGTCGCGCGGCTCGAGCCAGTGACGGTGGGCGGCGTGGTCGTCACCAACGCGACATTGCACAATGCCGACGAGATCGCGCGGCTGGGCGTCCGGCCGGGCGACCGAGTCGTGCTGCAACGCGCCGGTGACGTCATCCCGCAGATCGTCGAGAATCTGACACGCGATGTCGAGCGGCCCGAATGGCATTTCCCCACCGTGTGCCCCGAATGTGGGTCCGACGCCGTCAGCGAGGAAGGCGAGGTCGACATCCGCTGCACCGGCGGCTTGATCTGCCCGGCGCAGCGAGTCGAGCGGCTGCGGCATTTCGCCAGCCGCGGCGCGTTGGACATCGAGGGATTGGGCGCGACCAGCGTCGAGAGCTTCTTCCGCGACGGCCTGCTGCACAGCCCCGCCGACATCTTCCGCCTCCGCGATCAGCGTGAGGCACTGATCGGGCGCGAGCGCTGGGCCGAAACCTCGGTCGACAATCTGCTCGCGGCGATCGAGGTGAAGCGCGCGCCTGATCCGGCGCGTTTCCTGTTCGGGCTCGGCATTCGCCATGTCGGCGCGGTCACCGCGCGCGACCTCGTTAAGGCGTTCGGCACGGTCGAGGCGATTGCCGATGTCGCCACGCGCGCCGTCGGTGACGAAGCGGCGTTCGCCGAGCTGACGGCGGTCGAGGGCGTCGGCGCGGTGGTCGCGCAAGCGCTGGTCGATTTCTTCGCCGAACCGCACAACCGCGCGGCGTGGGACGATTTGCTGAGCCAGGTCCGTCCCGAACCCTATGCCAGCGACATCCGCGAGTCGCAGGTCAGCGGGCAGACGCTGGTCTTCACCGGCACGCTGGAGACGCTGTCGCGCGACGAGGCGAAGGCGCAGGCCGAATCGCTCGGCGCGCGAGTCTCGGGATCGGTTTCGGCCAAGACCGATCTGGTAATCGCCGGCCCCGGCGCGGGTTCCAAGCTGAAAAAGGCGGCGGAACTGGGGGTTAAGGTGATCGACGAGGCCGAATGGAACGCCATCGTCGCTGCCGCGCGGTGATGCCTTTTTGCAACGCACCGCGACTCCTTTGCTGCAAGTGCGGCCAAGCTGATTGACTGTCACGCCAAGGAAATATTTGAGGGACACAGGCGGGCTGCGGTGCGGGGCCGGAGAGGCCGCACGCGAACGCACCACTAGTTCCTCAGGGGAAGAATTTCATGCGAAACAAGCTTTTTATCGGCGTTGCCGCGGCAGCGCTGTTGACGCCTGTGGCGGCCTATGCCCAGGAAACGACCTCGACCATCCGCGGCGTCGTCACGGGTGATGGCGCGCCGGTCGGGGGCGCCACCGTGACCATCCTGCATGTACCGACCAATGCCACGCAAACGGTGGTGACTGGCAGCGACGGTTCGTTCGTGGCCAACGGCCTGCGCGTCGGCGGCCCCTACACCGTCACCGTATCCGCCCCCGGTTTCGAGGACACCCAGGTCACCGATATCACGACCTCGCTCGGCGCCCCCTTCAACCTGCCGCTCGCCATGAACTCCTCGGGCGACACGATCGTCGTCACTGCCTCGAAGGTGCGCGGCGCGGGCCTCGTCACCACTGCCGCGACAACCACGCTGGGTGCCGAAGAAATCAGCCAGGTCGCGACCGTCAACCGCGACATCCGCGACCTCGCGCGTCGTTCGCCGCTGGTCGATGTCGACTATGGCAACAACCGCGCGCTGACCTTCGCCGGCAAGAACCCGCGCTTCAACCTGTACACGATCGACGGCGTGCAGGTGAACGACAGCTACGGCCTCAATTCCGACGGCATGCCGACCAAGCGCGGCCCGGTGCCGCTCGAGGCGATCGAGCAATTCTCGGCGATGGTCGCCCCGTATGACATCTCGTACGGCCTGTTCCAGGGCGGCGTGGTCAACTCGGTGCTCAAGTCGGGCACCAACAAGTTCCACGGCAATCTGTTCTTCACCTATACCGACGACGGCCTGACCGGGAGCAAGATCCGCCACGACAAGGTCGATCTCAAGTTCACCAACAAGGATTGGGGCGGTGAGATCGACGGCCCGATCATCAAGGACCGCCTGTTCTTCATGATCGCGGGCGAGCGCGTGACTCAAGGCACGCCCTTCGCCGACGGCCCCGCCGACGGCGGCTATGCCAGCGTCATCCCCAACCTGACCAGCGACGAAGTATCGACCGTCCAGAGCGTCGCCAACAGCGTCTATGGTTACGATACCGGCCCGATCGTCACCAGCGAGCCGCAGACCAGCGAGTTCGTCACCGGCAAGCTCGATTTCGTCATCAGCGATCGCCAGCATCTCTCGCTGACCTGGATCAACGCTTACGACGTTACGCCGTCGAGCTACGACACCAGCACCAGCAGCAGCAGCCCGCAGCTCGGCCTGCGCTCGCATTATTATTCGAGCGCCGAGCGACTCCATGCCGGCATCGCGCGGCTGAACAGCCAGTGGACCGACAATTTCTCGACCGAAATCCGCGGCATCTACAAGAACTACCGCCAGCCGGCGACGCCGCTTCAGGGTCTCGGCTTCGGCATGTTCACGGTCTGCGTCGACCCCACCGGCACCACCCTGCCGGGCGGCGGCGCGCAAACGCCGTCGAAGATCGATCCGACGCAGTGCAGCAGCGGCTCGCCCCGGATCAATTTCGGCCCGGACCAGTATCGCCATGCCAACCTCGTCGATAACGACATCGTCGGCGGCTATTTCGCGGCGAACCTCAATGCCGGCAGCCATAACTTCAAGCTGACCACCGAGGCGTACGATCACTACGTCTATAACCTGTTCGTACCGCAATCGCTCGGTGTGTGGTATTTCGACGATCTCGCCGACTACCAGAACAAGACGGCGGGCACGTTTACCTATACCAACGCGACGACGGGCAATCCGCAGGACGCCGCGGTCAAATATCACTACCAGAGCTATGCCTTCGGCCTTCAGGACAATTGGCACGTCACGCCCGATCTGAACGTCCTGCTCGCCGCCCGCTACGATCTGTGGGGCGGCCATGATCGTCCGGCGGGGAATCCCGACTTCTTCGCTCGCGAGGGTTATTACAACACCAAGACCTATGACGGTCTCGGCGTGTTCCAGCCCCGCATGTCGGTCGACTGGAACCCGACCGATCGCCTGCATGTCTCGGGCGGCTTCGGCAAGTTCGCCGCGGGCAACCCGGATATTTACCTCGCCAACAGCTTCGGCAACACCGGCGTACTGTCGCGCTCTTTGACGGTGAAGGCCGACGGCAAGGGCGGCTACACGCTGAACGGCAACAAGGCGACGACGCCGGCGGATATCGCCATCGCGCAGGCCGCCCTCAATAACGTCAATGGCCAGGTGCCGGCCGCGGTGGCGTCGTATGTCCAGGGGCTGCCAGTCGGCAGTGCGACGATCAACGCGCTCGATCCGAACTTCAAGATCCCGTCCGAATGGCGCGGCACCTTGTCGGCCGATTACAAGGCCAATCTCGGCCCGTTGGGCGACGGCTGGGATTTCGGTGCGGACTTCTTCTACACCAAGACGATCCACGGCATCGGCTTCTACGATGCGCGCTCGGTGCCGACCGGCCTGACGACGCCCGACGGCCGCACCCGCTATTGGTCGAGCGACGGCACCAGCACGACGTTGCAGGACATCATCCTGACCAACTTCGACAAGGGCCGTTCCTATGTCGCGGTCGCGCGCTTCGACAAGTCGTGGGACTGGGGCCTGTCGGTCGGCGCGAGCTACACGTATGAGGATGTGAAGGACAATGCGGCGGCAACGTCGTCGCAGGCAACCTCGCTGTACAAATACACCGCGTTCGACGATCCCAACCTTTCGGCCTACGGAACCTCGAACGACCAGATCAAGTGGCAGGCGAAGTTCCACGCCGATTTCGACCACGCGTTCTTCGGCGATTACAAGACCAAGATCGCGCTGTTCGGCTCGGTTCAGGCGGGTCGTCCGTTCAGCTATACGATGCAGGAAGTCGCGTCGGGCCGCAGCCCGAGCTTCGGCACCGTCGGCAACACCTCGGGCTATTTGCTCTATGTACCGACCGGGGTGAATGATCCCAACGTCGTGTACGACAACGACTCGACCAAGTCGCAGCTCGACGAATATATCGATCACTCGGTGCTGAAGAAGTATCGCGGCAAGGTTGCGCCGCGGAACATCGATCACTCGAAGACCCGCGTCCGCATGGACCTCCACCTCGAGCAGGAAATCCCGACCTTCGTCGGCGGCTCGCGGATCGCGCTGTTCGCCGATGTCGAGAATTTCCTCAATCTGCTCAACAGCAAATGGGGCGTTCAGGAGCAGGTGCCGTTCTCGTACACGGTGCCGATCGTGAAGGTTCAGTGTCTTACTGCCGGAGGCGCCGTGTCCACCGCAGCGACGCCCTGCGCGCAGTATAAATATTCGGCGAACTCATCGACCGGCATCTCGAAGCCGAACCAGTCGCTCATCAGCCCGATCCAGAATTCGCTCTACCTCATCCGCGTCGGCGTCCGCCTCAAGTTCTGAAGGGCCTCGAACGGAACACCTTCGAATGGGGCGCTTCGGCGCCCCATTTTTTTGCTCCATGGCGCGGTGAGCACCAATCCGAACCGTTCGCCCTGAGCCTGCCGAAGGGCCATTCCTTCTTTCAACGGAAAAGAAGAACAGTGCTTCGACAAGCTCAGCACGAACGGTAGCGGCGGCGCGGATTCAGCCTCGCCGAGCTACACCCCACCACCAACGCATCCCCTTCCCGCCCCGCCGCAAGCCGTTATATGAAGGGCCATGCGGCCGATCCGCCTCGATCCTGCCAAATCCGCGACCCCGGCGCTGAGGCCCGGCATCTTCTCGCGCCCGTTCTTCGAGGACAAGAACCGCGCCTTCTGGATGCTGCAGGGCGCCGGCTGGACCGGATATCTCCTGCTGCGCAGCCTCTCGACGATCGCCGGCGACCAGCCCCTGAAAGGGTTGATCGGCAACGTGATGGAAGCGATCATCGGCTATTGCATCACGCTCCTGCTCTCGACGCTCTACGGCCTCTATCGCCGCCGCTTGCCGCAAGTCACCGGCATCCTGCTCGCGATCGCCACGCTGGCGGCGGCGACCTTCCTGTTCGCGGTGCTCGACGCCTTCGCTTTCTCGATTCTCAGCTCGTCCTCGGGCGGGGGAAGCCCGCTCCATCTCGTGTTCGGCTCGATCTACGTCGCGTTCATCGTCCTCGCTGGCTGGTCGGCACTCTATTACGGGATCAATTATTATCTGATCGTCGAGGATCAGATCGACCAGCTGCAGCGGCTCGAGACGCAGGCCTCGTCGGCGCAGCTCGCGATGCTGCGCTATCAGCTCAACCCGCACTTCCTGTTCAACACGCTCAATTCGATCTCGACCCTGGTGCTGCTGAAGCAGACCGACCGCGCCAATGCGATGCTGAGTCGCCTCTCCTCCTTCCTGCGCTACACGCTCGCCAACGAGCCGACCGCCAACGTCACGCTCGCACAGGAGATCGAGACGTTGAAGCTCTATCTCGAGATCGAGAAGATGCGCTTCGAAGATCGACTGCGCCCGAGCTTCGACATCGATCCGCGCGTCGCCAAGGCGCGGCTGCCGTCGCTGCTGCTCCAGCCGCTGGTCGAGAATGCGATCAAATATGCCGTCACCCCGCAGGAGGACGGCGCCGAAATCGCGATTTCGGCTCGGCTCGTCGGCGAGAGGGTGCAGATCGCCGTATCCGACACCGGCCCCGGTGTTCATGGGAGCAAACCACGTCCAAGCCTTTCAACCGGGGTCGGCCTTGCCAATATCAGGGACAGGCTGGCGCAGGCCTTCGGGCCCGACCACCGTTTTGAAACCCGATCGAACCGCGGGGGCGGGTTCGGTGTTGATATCGAGATTCCGTTCCAACTCGAGGAACCAACACGAGAAGCCGCATGACCATTCGCACCATCCTAGTCGACGACGAACCGCTGGCGATCCAGGGGCTCGAGCTGCGCCTGCAGAGCTATGACGATGTCGAGATCGTCGACAAATGCACCAACGGCCGCGAGGCGATCCGAAGCATCAAGACGCACAAGCCCGATCTCGTCTTCCTCGATATCCAGATGCCCGGCTTCGACGGCTTCTCGGTGATTCAGGGTCTGATGGAGATCGAGCCACCGCTGTTCGTGTTCGTCACCGCCTATTCGGACCATGCGATCCGCGCTTTCGAGGCGCAGGCGGTCGATTATCTGATGAAGCCGGTCGACGACGCGCGGTTGGCCGACACGCTCGATCGCGTCCGCCAGCGCCTCACCGAGAAACGCGGCGTCGAGGAAGTCGAGAAGCTGAAGGAAGTGCTCGCCGAAGTCGCGCCCGACGCGGTCGAGAACCTGGCCGATGCCGGCGACCAGCCCGCCGCCAACCGCTTCGAAAAGCTCATCAACATCAAGGATCGCGGGCAGATCTTCCGCGTCGATGTCGACACGATCGAGCGGATCGACGCCGCGGGTGATTATATGTGCATCTATACCGGCGACAACACGCTGATCCTGCGCGAGACGATGAAGGACCTGGAGAAGCGCCTCGATCCGCGTCGCTTCCAGCGAGTCCATCGCTCGACGATCGTCAATCTCGATCTGGTGCGCGAGGTGAAGCCGCACACCAACGGCGAATGCTTCCTGGTGCTCGGCTCGGGCGCGCAGGTGAAGGTCAGCCGCTCCTATCGCGACGTCGTCGCGCGGTTCGTCCACTGATGGCCGGCGCCTTCGACACCTTCGCAGCGCTGCATGTGCCGGGCACGCCGCTGATCCTGTTCAACGCCTGGGATGCCGGCAGCGCGCAGGCGATCGCCGAAGCGGGCGCCAAGGCGATTGCGACCGGCAGCTGGTCGGTCGCGGCCGCGCACGGGCTTCGGGATGCCGAGGCGCTGCCGATCGATCTCGCCATCACCAATGCCGAGCGCATCGTCGGCGCGGTCGATCTGCCGGTCTCGATCGATTTCGAGGGCGGCTATGCCGTCGAGCCCGATGCGCTCGCCGCCAATGCGGCGCGGCTGGCGGCGACCGGCGCGATCGGCTGCAATTTCGAGGATCAGGTGATCGGCGGCGAGGGAATCCATCCGCTCGAGCTGCAGCAAGCGCGCATCTGGGCGATGCGCGCGGCGGTCGGTTTCGACTTCTTCATCAACGCGCGCACCGACATCTTCCTCAAGGCCGCGGCCGAGACTCACGACGACGCCAAGACCGAACAGGCGATCGAGCGCGGCCAGGCCTATGCCGATGCCGGCGCCAGCGGGTTCTTCGTGCCGGGGCTGGTCAACCTCGACCTGCTCGCCCGCATCTGCGACGCGGTGCCGCTGCCGGTCAATGCGATGGACTTCCCCGGCGCGCCTTCGGCTGCAGCCTTCGCGCGCGCGGGCGTCGCCCGGGTCAGCCACGGGCCGGGGCCTTACCGGATCGCGATGCAGGCCGTCGCCGAAGCGGCGCGCGAGGCTTTCGGTAACGCCTAAGCGCGCGCGACCGGCATCGCGGTGACGCGGAGCTTGGCGGCGCCATAGGGGATCAGCGACGCGGTTTGCGGCTTGGCACCGGTGAGCGCAAGCGGGCTCTGCGGAGGCGGATCGGCATAGCCGCCATGCGCCTCGACCCAATCGGGGACGGGTATCACGGTCGCGGCGATCGTTACCGGCGGCGCACGGCGCGAGAACGGAACCGGCGAGATCGGGTGCTCGGCATGGCTGAGCGGCGCGCTGGTGAGCGCGTAATTCCAGGCCGTTGTGGGGTAAACCTCCCAATCGGCGGTAAGGCCGCGCGTCCGCCATTTCTGCCAGCTTTCGTCGATCGGCAGCGCGAACAGCAATGGCCCGCGCGTGACGGTGACGGCGCCGTTATAGCCCGGCTCGCGCTCGATCTCGAAGCCGAAGCGAATGGCGACCGCGTCGCCCGGCTTCCACGTCCGGTCGAGCGTCAGGAACCCGTTGTCACGCTTGCCTGCGGCCGGCGCGCCGTTGACGGTCACCGCCATCGACTTCGCCCAGCCGGGCACGCGCAGCTTGAGCGGAAAGCGCATCGGCCGCGCCGGGGCGACCGCTACCGCAATGCCGTCTCGGAACGGATAATCGGTGGTGACGGTGACGCCGACCGGCACGTCGGCGATGATCGTTCGCACCGAGCATGGCGCGTAGATCAGCGCCGCCAGCCCACCATCGTCGGTCGCCATCCACAAGCTATCGTTGAGCTTGGGCCAGCCCTGGTGGAAATTGGCGGTGCAGCAGCCGAAATGCGGCTCGAGCCCGAACAGGTTCGCCTCGGGGCCGTTCGTGGTCCACGGACCTGGTGCGAGGCTGCATTTGATCTGGTTGGTTTGCTGATCATATTGGTGCGCCCACATGTCGTCGCTGAAGGTCGCGGGGAGTGCGTTGTAAGCGATCCGCTCGATGCGATCTGCTAGCGCGGTGTCGCCGGTGATGGCGGCGGCGAGTTCGAGCGAGAACAAAGTCTCGACCACCGCGCACAATTCGACGCCCTGGCTCGGGCTCCGGCCGGCAAGATGCTCATCGGCGGCGAACATGCCCGTCGGCATGCCATGATAGCGATCGAGCTCGGCGAGATGGTGGTGGACCGCGTCGCGATCCGCCGCCTCGCCGCTGACCAGCGACAAGACGGGAGAAGCCTTGATCCCCATCGCATTGTTGACGCCGTGCCCGGACAGCGCGCGATCGGTATTGGTGCTATCGAAATTGCCGTCGGGCCGCAGCACCATGCCAAGGTCGTCGAGCGTAACCTTGCGGCGGAACGGGAAATTGGCGAACTCGGCCTGCCAGTCCCAGCCTTGGCTATGGAGCAGCCGCGCGAGATCGAGCAGCTTGGCGTCGCCGGTGCGGTTGTAGAGCCACAGCACGGCGACCACCTCGTCGTGCCAGCGAAAGCGCCCCCAGTCCTTCAGCGGGCGGCCCGGCAACGCGGCGAGCTGATGATGGAAATAGGCTGTCAGCACCGGGATCACGCGCGGGTCTTGGGTGAGGTCGTGATACTGGATCAGCACCTTGGCCATCACCATGCGCGGCCACCAGTCGTCATTGGCCCTGGGGCCGATCATGCCGTTCGGCCAGGGATGATCGAGCGTCCAATCGATGAAGCGCTGCGCCTTGGCCTTGAGGCCCGCATCGTCGAGTGCCCAGGCAAGCGGCAGGAGGCCATCGACAAAATAGGGCCCGCGCTCCCAATTCTCGCCGTCGCCGCCGAGCCAGCCGCTGTTCGCGCCGACATCGGCCCAGGTCTCATCGAGCCGCCCGCCGAGCCCCAACGCCTGGATTTCGAGCTGGCGCCGTAGCCAGCCGGCCGGCTTGATCGAGCCCGTCGGCAGCGGCAGCAGCGGCTGCGGCGCCAGCGGCGCCCGGTTCTGCGCTGCCGCGCGGACCGGCGCCGGCGGCGGCACGCGCCTTGCCGGCGCCACCGCGGCGGCGATCGCCGGGCTATCCGCCAGCGCCAGCGCGAGGAGAGACGCCGACCGCATCAGCGCGCGGCGGCTCAGAATCGGATGGTGGGCGTGCACAAGCGGCTCCTCTCCTGCAGCGGCTGGAGCCGCCATTTATCAGACGAATGGCACGAATCGACGAATTAGCCAACCAAATTTCCTAATTACCCGCCCACAGCGCGACGAAAGTGGGCGCAATCGACCCGCGGACCTGCTAGGGGCGCGGCCATGCTCAACATCAACGGCATTACGGTGCGCCTCGGCGGACGCACGATTCTGGGCGGCGCCAGCGCGGCGCTGCCGCCGGGGAGCCGCGTCGGACTGATCGGCCGCAACGGCGCGGGCAAGTCGACCCTGGTGCGCGTCGTTGCCGGCCTGCTCGACCCCGATGACGGCGCGATCGACATGCCGAAGGGCGCGCGGCTCGGCTATGTCGCGCAGGAGGCACCGGCGGGCGAGACGACCCCGTTCGAGGCGGTGCTCGCCGCCGATGCCGAACGCGCGGCGCTGATGGTTGAGAGCGAGACCTGCCACGACGATCATCATCGCCTCGCCGAGGTGCATGAACGCCTGCTGGCGATCGATGCCTATGCCGCGCCGGCGCGCGCCGCGCGCATCCTGGTCGGGCTGGGCTTCGACGAGGAGATGCAGGCGCGCCCGCTCGACAGTTTCTCGGGCGGCTGGCGGATGCGCGTCGCGCTCGCGGCCTTGCTGTTCTCGCAGCCTGACGTGCTGCTGCTCGACGAGCCGTCGAACCATCTCGATCTCGAAGCGGTGCTGTGGCTCGAGGATTTCCTCAAGAGCTACAAGGCGACTATCCTGATCGTCAGCCACGAGCGCGATTTCCTCAACAACGTCGTCGACCACATCCTGCATCTGCAGGGCGGCAAGCTGACGCTCTATCCCGGCGGCTACGACGCGTTCGAGCGGCAGCGCGCCGAGCGGATGGCGCAGCTCGCCGCGGCCAAGGCCAATCAGGACGCACAGCGCGCCAAGTTGCAGGATTATATCGCCCGCAACTCGGCACGCGCCTCGACCGCCAAGCAGGCGCAGTCACGCGCCAAGGCGCTGGCGAAGATGCAGCCGATCGCCGAGCTCGCCGACGATCCCTCGCTGTCGTTCGGCTTCCCCAACCCGAGCGAGCTGCGCCCGCCGCTGATCACGCTCGACATGGCGAGCGTCGGCTATGGCGAGACGCCGGTACTGAGCCGCCTCAACCTCCGCCTCGATCCCGACGACCGCATCGCTTTGCTCGGCCGCAATGGCAACGGCAAGACTACCCTCGCCCGCCTGCTCGCCGCGCAACTGACGCCGATCGACGGCGGCATGACCGCGACGGGCAAGATGAAGGTCGGCTATTTCACGCAATATCAGGTCGAGGAGCTCGACGCCGGCGACACCCCGCTCGAGCACATGACGCGGACGATGACGGGCGCGAGCCCGGCCGCGGTGCGCGCGCAACTCGGCCGGTTCGGCTTTTCGGGCGACAAGGCGACGACCAGGGTCGGCAAGCTGTCAGGCGGTGAGCGCGCCCGGCTCGCGCTCGCGCTCATCACCCGCGACGCGCCGCACATGCTGATCCTCGACGAGCCGACCAACCATCTCGACGTCGATGCGCGCGAGGCGCTGGTGCAGGCGCTCAACAGCTATACCGGCGCGGTGGTGGTGGTCAGTCACGATCGCCATATGCTGGAGATGACCGCCGACCGCCTCGTGCTGGTCGACGGCGGCACCGCGCGCGAGTTCGACGGCAGCCTCGACGATTACATCGCTTTGGTGCTGGCGGGCGACAAGGCCGAGGCGAAGCCCAAGGCCAACCGCAAGGTCGATCGCAAAGCCGCCGCCGAGGCTCGCGAACGCGACAAGAGCCTGCGCAAGCGCATCCGCGAGCTGGAGGCGGAGACGGCGAAGCTCACCGAGCAGCGCAGCGCGATCGATCGGGCGATGTTCGATCCGTCGAGCGCCGAACCTGCCCTCGCCAAGCTGACTATGAGCGAGTTGATGAAGCGCCGCGCCGACCTCCAGGACCGGCTCGACACCGCCGAAGCCGAATGGCTGGAAGCGAGCGAAGCGGTGGAGACGATCGCCGCCTGAGCCCTCGCGGCGATTTTCCGCCCGCGCTCGCTGTCCCGCTTTGCCGATGGCCCTCGGGTTAGCCGGACGCCGTTCGGAATAGCGAGGCGGCGCCCGGAGCGGCCTGTTGGGCGGCCATTTCACCCGATCGCACACGTCATGCCGGACTTGTTCCGGCATCCACCGGGCCGCAAGATTCGTCAGCGCGGAATGCACGGCGCGGTGGACCCCGGAACAAGTCCGGGGTGACGGATGGAATATCGCGCGGGCCTAAGCGGCCGCCAGAGCCTTGTATTGCGCCATCGTCTTCGCCGCCACCTCTTCCTCGGTCACGCCCGGGGCCAGCTCGATTAGCCGGAACGGGCTGGCGTGATCGGGGCGCTGGAACACGCAGAGATCGGTGACGATCATGTCGACCACGTTCTTGCCGGTCAGCGGCAGCGTGCATTCGGGAATGAACTTGGGATCGCCGTTCTTGCTCGTGTGTTCCATCACGACGATGATCTTCTTGACGCCGGCGACGAGGTCCATCGCGCCGCCCATGCCCTTGATCATCTTGCCCGGGATCATCCAGTTGGCGATGTCGCCATTCTCGGCGATCTCCATCGCGCCGAGCACCGCCAGGTCGATATGCCCGCCGCGGATCATCGCGAAGCTCGTCGCGCTATCGAAATAGACCGTCTGCGGCAGCTCGCTCACGGTCTGCTTGCCGGCATTGATGAGGTCAGGGTCCTCCTCGCCGGCGAACGGAAACGGGCCGATGCCGAGCATCCCGTTCTCCGATTGCAGCGTCACCTCGACGCCTTCTGGAATGTGGTTCGCGACCAGCGTCGGGATACCGATGCCGAGGTTCACATAGAAGCCGTCGCGCAATTCCTTGGCGGCGCGGGCGGCCATCTCGTCACGGGTCCAGGGCATCAGTTCGAACTCCCAGTTGCTGCAGCCGCCGGAGCGGCCGTGTCGGCTGGATCGGTCCAGCGCTTATCCAAAGGAAACACCTCGTCGAAAACGCCTTTCAGCGCGGTGCCGTAAACGGGGTTGGGCAGCATGAACCAACCTTCGCCCCACAGCACGGCGAGGCGGGGGGAAGCGACGATCGTCCGCCGCTCGGCGAACGCCATCGTTCCATCATTGAACAGATCGCTGAAATCGCCGAGCTGATCGCCGGCCATCGCGATCACGCAATATTTCGCCGAGATCGCCCAGCGCCGCGCGTCCTTGCCCTTGCCGCCGCCCGCATCGCCCTTGAGCCACAACGTATCGCCATGCACGGCCGGGCCCAGTCCGGCGCCGTCGATCGCCGCCGCCGTGGCGTCGGCATTCGCGGCCAAGCGATCCGAATTGAATATCACGGCGACGTGGGCGATTCGCGCCGCCTTCAAGGCATCGGCGACGCCGGGGACCGGGGCAACCGAAGCGGCGCCGGTGCGCTCCCAATCGTTCCACCGCTGCGGATCGAAGGCGTCGCCGCGACTGGCCTGATCGCCTTCAAAACCGAGGTTGAGCAGCGTCGTCTCGTCGATATCGAGGACCACCGCGAGCGGCTTGTCACCGCACGGCACGAATTTGGGATCGGCGAGCGTCGCTCCGGGGGCCAGCACGACCGACGACACCGGATGACCGACGGCGTGATCGGATGCCTTGGCGACGATGAAATTGGCCATCTGATAATAGGCCTGGACGCTCAGCGCGGCCGCTTCGCCGGAGCCGTAGAGATATTGCATCGACGGCGGCACCGCCGGCTGACCCGGCGCGGCGGGATTGGACGGTCCTGCCTCGAACGCCGCGCGCTCAGCTGCCGTAGCCTGAGACAGCGTGCCCGGCGCGGTGGCAGCAGGCTTGTCGGCGTCGCGCTGTCGATGCTTTTTGTCGATCTGATCCTTGCCGAGAACACCGGCAGCCGCGACCGGAATCGCCGCCGCGACACAGCCTGACAGCGCCAGCGATGCCAGCGCGAGGCCAGTCAGGGCGGCCGATCGGTTCACGCCGCCTCGCGCTCGCGGACGGTGCGAAACTCGATCTTCTTGTCATAAGGGGCGCCAAGGATCAGTCGGTTCACATAGATGCCGGGCAGGTGGATCTGGTCGGGGTCGAGGCTGCCGGTCGGCACCACTTCCTCGACCTCGGCGACGCAGACCTTGCCGGCGGTCGCCATCGGCAGGTTGAAGTTGCGCGTCGTCTTGCGGAACAGGAGGTTGCCCGATTCATCGGCCTTCCAGCCCTTGATGATCGACAGGTCCGCGCGGATGCCGCGTTCGAGGACGTAATCCTCGCCGTCGAAATTCTTGATTTCCTTACCTTCGGCGACCTGAGTGCCGACGCCGGTGCGCGTGTAGAAACCGGGGATACCCGCGCCGCCCGCGCGGCAGCGCTCGGCGAGCGTGCCCTGGGGACAGAACTCGACCTCGAGCTCGCCGGCGAGGAATTGGCGCTCGAACTCCTTGTTCTCGCCGACATAGGAGGAGATCATCTTCCTGACCTGGCGACTGCGCAGCAGCTTGCCGAGCCCTTCGTTGTCGATGCCGGCGTTGTTCGAGGCGATCGTCAGGTCCTTGACGCCCGAGGCGCGCAACGCGTCGATCAGCCGCTCGGGAATGCCGCACAGGCCGAAGCCGCCGCAGCACAAGGTCATGCCGTCGAACAGCACACCGTCGAGCGCGGCTTCGGCGCTGGGGTAAAGCTTCTTCATGTCGGAACGCGCTCCTGCTTGACGGCCGATGGCGGGAACCTCGCGCATAGCGAGGCGGGGCCGGTCGGGTCAATCGGAGCGCAGCTCAACAAGCGAGCCGGAGCCCCGGCCGCGGCCATGGCATCGCCGCCAGCCGGCCGCTCCCCGACAACGTGATGTAGGCGGTCGTAAGATCGTCGCCGCCCCAGCAGATGTTGGTGGTGAACGGATCGTCGGTCGCAACGAACTCGACCAGTTCGCCCGCCGGCGAGACGACGCTGATCCCGCTCGCGCCGATCGTTGCAACGCAGACATTGCCCGCCGAATCGACCCCGAGCGAATCGAAATAGGTGAAGCCCGGCGCGCCGTAGAGAAAGTGGCCGCCGGCTCCCGACAAGCCTTGAGCGGGTGCGATCTCGCCCGGGCCGGCGATGTCGAACGCCCACAGCTTGGCGGTATAGGTCTCGGCAACGTAGAGCCGCTTGCCGTCGGGCGAGAGGCCGATACCGTTGGGGTTTTCGAGCGGGAAGATCACCTCGCGGCATTCGCTGCCGTCGGCCTTGGCGTAGAACACGCCCGTCACGTCGCGCGAGCGCTCGCGGGTCTTGCCGTGATCGGTGAACCAGAAGCCGCCAAGCGCATCGAAGACGATGTCGTTGGGGCCGCAGAGCGGGGCGTTGGAGGCTTCGGCATAGAGCGTCTCGACCGCGCCCGTCTCGATATCGATGCGCTGGATCGAGCCGCTGGCATAATCCGCCGCAGTGCCGTGCGGGATCAGCAGGCCTTGCGCCTCGACCCAGCCGAAGCCGCCATTGTTGCAGCAATAGAGCTTGCCGTCGGGGCCGAGCGCGAGGCCGTTGGGGCCGCCGCCGGTCTCGGCGACGGTCTCGGTCGAGCCGTCGGCATGCACGCGGGTGATCCGGCCGGCTTCGATCTCGACCAGGACGACGCTGCCATCGGGCATCGCCACCGGCCCCTCGGGGAAGCGCAGACCCGATGCAATGATGTTCAGATCGTTCATGTCCCCATTCCCCGTCATCCCCGCGAAAGCGGGGACCCATCTCCTGCTGCTGCAGAAACAAACACAACCGCAGTGGCCGGACAAGCGCAAGGAGATGGGTTCCCGCTTTCGCGGGAATGACGCTAGAGGGGGACGCAAGGGAGAGTTTCATGACGATACGCACCGGCGGCCGCATCCTGGTCGACAACCTCGTCGCGCAAGGCTGCGACCGCATCTTCACCGTGCCGGGCGAGAGCTTCCTCGCGGTGCTCGACGCGCTGCATGATACGCCCGAGATCGACCTCGTCGTGTGCCGGCAGGAAGGCGGCGTCGGCTTCATGGCTTGTGCCGACGGGACAATGACCCGGCGCCCCGGCATAGCCTTCGTGACTCGCGGCCCCGGCGCGACCAACGCATCGATCGGCGTCCACGTCGCGCGGCAGGATTCGCAGCCGATGATCCTGTTTGTCGGCGATATCGACCGCTCGACGCGCGACCGCGAGGCGTTTCAGGAGATCAATTTCGAGGCGATGTTTGCGCCAATCGCCAAATGGGCGGCGCGGATCGACAACGCGCGGCGCATCCCCGAATATGTAGCGCGCGCCTATCAAGCGGCGATGTCGGGACGGCCGGGTCCGGTGGTGCTGGCACTTCCCGAGGACATGTTGCTCGACGAGGTGGAGGCGGTTGACCGGCCGCGAATCGAGCCCCCTGCCCAACCGGTCGATCCAATCGCGATGGGCGCGTTGTCCGCCCTGCTCGACCAGGCCGAGCGGCCGGTGGCGATCATCGGCGGCGCCGGCTGGACGGCGGATGCCGCGCAGGACTTCGCGAGCTGGGCCGAAAAGACCGGCATCCCGGTCGCGGCCGCCTTCCGTCGCCAGGACGCGGTGGCCAACGATTGCGGGGTCTATGCCGGCAATCTCGGCTACGGCCCCAACCCCAAGCTCGCGCAGCGCATCCGCGAGGCGGACCTGCTGCTCGTCGTCGGCCCGCGCTTGGGCGAGGCGACCACCGACGGCTACACGCTGATCACGCCCGAGCATCCCGGGCAGACGCTCGTCCACGTCCATCCCGATCCGGCCGAGCTCGGCATGACCTATCGCACCGACCTCGCGATCTCAGCCGACATGACCGAGTTCGCCGCCGACGTTCACGCGATCGAGCGCACGCCCTTTCCGAGCGGCGCCGACGCGCATGCCGAATGGCTCGCCTGGTCGACACCGCACCCCCGCGAGGGCGTAAAGATGGACCTCGGCCCCTGCGTCGCGGCGATGCGCGAGCGGCTGCCGGCCGACAGCATCCTCTGCAACGGCGCGGGCAATTATTCGGGCTGGTGGCATCGCTATTGGCGCTATGCAGGCCCGGTCTGCCAGCTCGCGCCGACCGCCGGCGCGATGGGCTATGGCGTGCCCGCCGCCACCGCCGCGGCGCTGCGCCACACGGATCGCCAGGTGGTCGCGCTCGCCGGCGACGGCTGCTTCCTGATGAACGGTCAGGAACTCGCGACCGCGGTGGCGCATGGCGCCGATATGCTGGTGATCGTGGTCGACAATGGCGGCTACGGCACGATCCGCATGCACCAGGAGCGCGAATTCCCCGGGCGCATTTCGGGCACCGAGCTCAGGAACCCCGATTTCGCCGCGCTCGCCCGCGCTTACGGGTGCTGGGCCGAGACCCTCGAGCGCACCGAGGATTTCGCCCCCGCATTGGACCGCGCGCTTGCCGAGAAGGGCGTCAAGCTGCTCCACCTCAGGACCGATATCGAGGTGATCACTGCAGCGACGACGATCAGCACGTTGCGGGGTAGCTAATATTCTCCGTTCGGGCTGAGCCTGTCGAAGCCCGAAGTTGAGTCACTCGCCCTTCGACAAGCTCAGGGCGAACGGGTGTACGTCAGTCCGGCGAAGAAAAGCCGCCCCGGTTGCCCGGAGCGGCCTGTCGTTCGGCCGGGTGAGGCCAAATCAGATATCGTCGCCGAGTGCGCCCTTCACCTTGCCGATGAACTGCTGCGCCTTGCCCTTGCCTTCCTGGGCGGCGCCTTCGTCGCGCTTGGCGGGGTCGGCCGAACGCTGCTTGGCCTTGCCGACCGCTTCGTTGACATTGCCTTTGATCTTGTCGGTGAGTTCACCCATCGTTCGTCTCCTTCAATCACGCTCCGGCCGTCGCGTGACGGCCTTCGCGAACCTGAAGAAAGAACGGCCGACAGGGCCGCGCGGTTCCGCCGGCGTTACAGCCTGAGCTTGTCGAGGAACGCCATCGTGGCGTCCCAATTGGCCTTGGCGCCGTCGGGATCCTTGGCTTCGACCAGCGTCGACGAGCCGTGCACGCCCGCCTTCGGCACGTAGAGCGTGGCGAGGTGATCGGGCACGCGGGCGGCGATCGCCTTCGCTTTGGCTTCCTCGTCGGGCTTGGCGGCGCTGGTGATGAAGATCGGCACCTCGAGCTGGGCTGCAGCGCGCCCGATGCGGTGCGCGTCGGTGAAATACTCACCCGGCGAGAAGGACAGCACCGCCTTGACGATATCGGGATAGGTGTTGGCGAGCGGGATCGCCAAGGAGGCCGAATAGCTGCTGCCCCACAGGATCACCGGCTTGCCGAACGGGCGTGCCCAGCGGACGGCGCCTTCCATATCGGCTTGCGCATCCTCCATCGAATGCTTCCAGTCCTTGGGCATGTGCTCGACGGTTTCGTTGGTGCCGTACATGTCGCCGCCGGCGCGCTGGTCGATCGCCATCGCGCTGTAGCCGGCCGCGACCAGCCTGGGCGCGATCGTCGCATATTCGTCCTTGCTCGACCCCGCCTGGTGGAAGAGCAGGATGATCGCCTTGGGGTCCTTCGCCTGATAATAGGTGCCCTTGACGTTGAGATTGTCGCTGGCGTGGAGCCAGATCGGCTTGCCTTGGCCTTCCGGCGCGGTGGCGGCAGCGGCATTGGCGGTGGCGTTGGTCGCCGCATCGTTCGACGGCGAATGACATGCGGCGAGCGCGACGGCGGCGAGCAGGACGGTTTTCTTCACGGCTTTCTCTCCCTGTTTTTCTCGAGACTAGCGTAACGCGCGCCGAATCAGAACCGTTCGTGCCGAGCTTGTCGAAGCACGACTGTAGAGCGCGGGAACGCGCCCTTCGACAAGCTCAGGGCGAATGGGTTTGGGGATCGGCCGGCAGCGCCCAGTCGATCGGCGGCAGGCCCTTCGTTTCGAGGAAGGCGTTGGCTTGCGAGAAGTGCCGGCAGCCGAAGAAGCCGCTGTGCGCCGACAAGGGCGAAGGATGCGGCGCCTTGAGGACGAGGTGGCGCGACGTATCGACGAAACCCGCCTTTCGCTGCGCGTAGGAGCCCCAGAGCAGGAATACGACCGGATCGGGCTTGTCGTTGACCAGCCGGACGATCGCGTCGGTGAATTTCTCCCAGCCGCGGTCACGGTGCGAGGCCGCCTGACCCATCTCGACCGTCAGCACGCTGTTGAGGAGCAGCACGCCCTGATCGGCCCAATGTTCGAGGAAGCCGTGCCGCGCCGGGCGAATGCCGAGATCGCTTTCGATCTCCTTGTAGATATTGACGAGCGAGGGCGGTGTTCGGACGCCGGGGCGGACGCTGAAGCAAAGCCCGTGCGCCTGCCCCTCGCCGTGATACGGGTCCTGCCCGAGGATGACGACGCGCACCTTGTCGAGCGGCGTCAGGTCGAGCGCGCGGAAATATTCGCTGCCCCTGGGGAAGATGCGGCGGCCTTGCGCCTTCTGGTCGAGCAGGAAGCGCTTGAGGTCGGCCATGTACGGGCTGTCGAATTGCGGGGCGAGCGGCGCCTTCCAGCTATCGTGGAGCTTGACGCCGTCCGCCATCAGATCAGCCCCGCGAGCGGGCTCGACGGATCGGCATAGCGGCGCTTGCCCATACGGCCTGCGCGATAGGCGAGGCGGCCCGATTCGATCGCGGCCTTCATCGCCGCGGCCATCATGATCGGGTCCTTAGCTTCAGCGATTGCCGTGTTCATGAGGACGCCGTCGCAGCCCAATTCCATGGCGCGCGCTGCATCCGAGGCGGTGCCGACTCCCGCATCGACCAGCACCGGCACGTTTGCGCCTTCGACGATCAGCCGGATCGTCACCTCATTCTGGATGCCGAGCCCCGAGCCGATTGGCGCGCCCAAGGGCATGATCGCCACCGCGCCTGCATCCTCCAGCCGCTTCGCCGCGATTGGATCGTCGACGCAATAGACCATCGGCTTGAAGCCTTCCCTGGCGAGCACCTCGGTGGCGCGCAGCGTTTCGACCATGTCGGGATAGAGCGTCTTGGCCTCGCCGAGCACCTCGAGCTTGACGAGCTCCCAGCCGCCCGCCTCGCGCGCCAGACGGAGCGTGCGGATCGCTTCCTCGCCGGTGAAGCAGCCGGCGGTATTGGGGAGGTAAATGATCTTCTTCGGATCGATGAAATCAGTCAGCATCGGCGCCTTGGGATCGCTGACGTTGACGCGGCGCACCGCGACGGTGACGATCTCGGCGCCCGACGCCTCGACCGCGGCGGCATTCTGCGCGAAATCCTTATACTTGCCGGTGCCGACGATGAGGCGCGAGCGGAAAGTCTTGCCGGCGACCGACCAAGTGTCCTCGTCGATCGGCCTTGCGTGATCGCCGCCGCCGACGAAATGGACGATCTCGAGCTCGTCGCCGTCCTCGACGCAGACCTGCGCCAGCGTCGAGCGCGGCACCACTTGGAGATTGCGCTCGACGGCGACCTTCTCCGGGATCAGGCCCAGTTCTCGGGTGAGATCGGCGAGGCTGAGCCCGGCGGCGACCCGCTTGTGCTCGCCATTGACCATGATCGTGACGGTTCCGTCGGTGTGCAAAGCCTGTTCCCCAATCCGTTCGGCCCCGGACTTGATCCGGGGCTGCCGAAGCCCGCTCGGAAACGCCCTTCGACAAGCTCAGGGCGAACGGGCGTGGCTCAGGATTCGTTTTTCATATAAGGACCCGGCATCGCCCGCCGCAACCAAGAGCGCCCATGCCCGACACGATCTACGTCCTCAACGGCCCCAACCTCAACCTGCTCGGCTTGCGCGAGCCCGAAATGTATGGCCACGACACGCTCGACGACATTGCCGATCGGCTCGAGGATCGCGCCCGCGAGCTCGATTGCGCGATCGACATGCGGCAGTCGAACCATGAGGGCCATCTGATCGACTGGCTGCACGAGGCGCAGGCTTCGGGCGCCAAGGCGGTAATCCTCAATCCCGGCGGCTACACGCATACGTCGGTGGCGCTGCACGACGCGATCAAGGGAATCGCGACTCCGGTGATCGAGGTCCATCTTTCCAACCCGCATGCGCGCGAGGAATTCCGCCATTTGAGCTATGTCGGCCGTGCGGCGAAGGGAACGATCGCCGGGTTCGGGGCGCTTTCCTACATCCTCGCGCTTGAAGCGGCGGCGCGTCTCTGACAGATGGCGACGCTTGACAGGGAAAGGGTCGCATGACCGATAAACACGATAACTCGATGCGGGTGGACGTCGATCTCGTCCGCCAGCTGGCTGAAATGCTCGATTCGACGGGCCTCACTGAGGTCGAGGTCGAGGATGGCGATCGCAAGATCCGGATCGCGCGCAAGGTCGAGGCCGCGCCCGCGGTGCATTATGCGCCGGCGCCTCCCGCCGCGCCCGCGCAGGTTGCCGCAGCGCCTTCGGCCGAGCCGGCCGCGGCTGCGTCGCCTGCCGCCGCGCATGCCAATGCAGTCAAGTCGCCGATGGTCGGCACCGCCTATCTTTCGCCGGAGCCTGGATCCAAGCAGTTCGTCGATGTCGGCGATTCCGTGAAGGCGGGCCAACCGATCGCCGAGCTCGACGATAGCGCGCAACAAGCGGCATTACGCCAAGCGCAAGCGGCCTACGATGCCGCCCAAAGCCAAATTCCACAGGCGCAGACGAATTTGAGCTACTCTCAAGCAA
>JBQCHQ010000019.1:0-100776 GCA_051954515.1 Sphingomonas sp.
AGCTTCGGCTACGCGACTGCGCTGCGCTCCTCGTCGGCGGGCTTCCATAGGCGATCACGATCCTTGTTCCAATTGAGTACGGACCCTAGGGTATATCGCTGGCCCGTCAGCCGAGCTGCGCGCTCATCAGGAAACGCGCCCGGCTGGCGGCGGCGCGGTTTTGCAGTTCCTTGATCTCGCGCTCCTCGGTCGCGTCGAGCATCGCTTCGAGCAATCGGTTGAAATGCTGGCGCATCGCCAGTCGCGCCGCCTGCGAATCGTGGCGCTCGAGCGCGTCGACGATGGTCGCGTGCTCGTGTTGCCGTGCCGCGCCGTCATGGTGGCACACCGAGGCATGCGTATCCCGGACCGAGGGAAGCTCGGTGCGCAGCTTCCACAGCGTCTTGACGACGTGAATGATCGCCTTGTTGCCCGAAGCGGCGGCGATCGTCATGTGAAAGGCGCGGTCGACCTCTGTAATGCGTTCGTCGTCGTCATCGCCGTCGCGTGCCATCTCGTCGAGCAGGCGGTGCAGCGTGGCGATGTCCTCGTCGCCGATGATCGGCGCCGCAAGCGCCGCCGCTTCGGCCTCGAACAGCGAGCGCGCTTCGGTCAGCTCGAAGGCGCTCACCGCGGGCAGCGCGTCGCCGCTCGCCAGCCGATCGGCGACATAGACCCCCGATCCGGTCTTGATGCGGATATGCCCGGTCGCTTGCAGCGCGATCTCGGCCTCGCGGATCGTCACTCGGCTGACCTTGAAGCGCTCGGCGAGTTCGCGCTCGCCGGGAAGGCGCGAGCCCGGCGGGAAGACGCCTTCCTCGATCAGCGCGACGATCTTGTCGGCGATGTCCTGAAAGAGCCGTCGTCCCGCCATGGCCTGCTTCTCGTTGTTCCGTACCCGTTTGTCATACCGATCGGCTTTGCCAGTGCAAGCGCCGAGCGGGCCGGGCAATCAGAATCGGACTCGTGCGCCGATGAAATATTTCGATCCGTAATAATAGGATTGCCGCACGCTGCCATAGACCGGCATGTAATCGATCCGGTTTTCGTTGAACAGGTTGAGCGCCTGGAATTCGAGGCGAAGGTTGCGGTTGACGTCGTAGGACGCCCGCAGATCGAAGGTGCCCACCGGGCTGACATAGCGCAGCTGCGAATTGCCGCCGACGAAATCCTGATAATAATGCGAGCGGTAATTGTAGATGCCCTGCAGCGATAGTCCGCCGATCTCGTAATAGAGCTGCGCCGACAGCACGTCCTTCGAATAGCCCGTGATGTTGGCGGGCGGGATCATCCCCTTGGTCACAGTGCCGGTGGTAGGATCGATCACGTCACCCAGATTGATGTCGTAATTCTTGAAGTTCGACAGCGCGTGGCTGTAGCTCACCTTGGCGCCTAGCCCATCGAGCGGATGGGGCAGCCACGAAAAGCGGTTGGCGAGCGTCAGCTCGATGCCGTAGATGCGGCTCTTGTCCTTGCTGTTCTGGCGCTGCGTCACCGGCACCGAGACGGTCTCGCCGCCGATCACGAAATCCTCGTCGCGCACGACCGGGATGAAGCCGCCGGCGAACTGCTTGTAATAGAGCGTGCCCGCGACGATCGTGTCCTTGTTGGGATACCATTCGAGTGCGAGATCGCCGTTCCATGACATGATCGGCTTCAGCTTGGGGCTGCCGCTGGCTTGAATCTGGTCGATCGCGTCGGCGATCGAGGTGAAATCGGTGCCGTCGGCGAGCCGGATGTCGCGTCCCGCGCTGAGATCGGTCGGCGCCGGCCGCGACATTGCGCGATAGGCGGCGGCGCGAAAGATGACGTCGTGGCTCAGCTCGAAATTGGCGTTGATGCTGGGCAGCACGCGGAAATAATGGTTCTTGATCGAAACGCCGCTGAAGTCTCCGGTCGGCTCGAGCCGGATCGAGCCGTCGGGATTGGTCACCACCTCGAGATCGCTGCGCAGGCCGCGTGAGACGAGGCTGGTGTCGACTACGCGCACGCCGAAATTGCCGCGGATCGGGGTCGAGCCGAGTGCGCTTTCATAAGTGCCCATGACATAGCCGGCCCAGACCTTCTCGGTCACGTCGGTGCTGTCGATGCCACGCGTGTCGGCGGGCGGGCCGGGATCCTCGGTGCCGAGATAATGCCGGAACTGGCAGAGCGTGTCGAAGGTCGCCCAGGAGGTGATCGAGCGATCGGGCGCATCGGCCATATAGCCCTGTTGCGGGAAATAGGTGCGGCACGCCTCGTTGACCTCGGCATCGAGCGCACGATCGTCCTGCGTGATCTCGTTGCGGCTCGAATTGGCGGTGGTGTGGCGCCACGAATAGCGCGCGCCCGCCTTGAGCTGCTTCAGGAACCCGCCGACTTCATAGGCAACATCGCCACGCGCCGCGTAGATCGTGTCGCGATTCTCGTCGTCGTCGCGGCGGAAGCGCGCATCGTCGCTGAACAAGGTCCAGTCGTTGGGATCGAAGCGCGGATCGAAGGTGACGGTCGGCAAGGTGCCGGTCGCGTCATAGGTATAGGGAATGCGCTGGTTATTGATCGGCGTCTTGTTGTTGTAGATGTCCTTGGGGTCGGTCCTGAGCCGCGTCTGGCGCTGAATCGTGCTGCGCTTAGTGTGTGAATAAGAGAGATCCGCGTCGATCGTCAGGCGATCGACCGGCTGCCAGGAGACGTTGCCGCCGATCCCGGTATATTTCTCGAACCGCTCGTAATAATTGCCGTTCGCTTCGACCGACGTCGTGCCCTCGGCATAAAGCAGCCGGTGCTGGTCGTCATATTGCACGTCGTGCAAATTGTAGGTCGGCTCCGACAGATTGAGATCGTGCCGGTCTTCGATGTAATGCCGCTTCGAATATTGCGCGTCGATGTTGATATCGAGCGTGCTCGTGGGCTGCCATTGCAGCCCGCCGATGAAGGCGTCGAGCTTGTCGGTCTGGCTGATCTGCCGGAAGGCGAGCGAGTTCTGCGCGAGGTAGAACGGCTTGCCGGCGGCGGCGTCCGCACGCGACACTTCGTTGCACTTGCCGGTCGACGGCTTGTCGGGGTCGCAGGCGAACCAGGTGCTGCTGCCTGCGACGGTCTCTTCGGGCTCGTTGATGTCGCGATGCTGGTAGCCCAATGAAATGCCGACATCGCCCAGCCCGCCGAGATGGAACTGATCGATATAGCTCGCGGTGCCGCGCCAACCCCAGCCGCTCGCGCCGCGGATGCGGTTTTCATAAGGGTTATAATTGGCCTTGATGTCGGCCGAGATCAGCCGCTTGCCATAATCGAGCGGATGGACGGTGCCGAGCTCGATCGTGCCGGCGACGCCGCCTTCGATCAGGTCGGCCTGCTGCGATTTATAGATTTCGATCTTGTTGATGAGCTCGGACGGGAACTGACTGAAGTTGACGGAGCGGTCGCCGCTGCCGTTGGTCGCCTCGCGGTCATTGAACATGGCGTTGCTGAGGAACGGGCCGAGCCCGCGCAGCGCGATTTCGGTCGCCTCGCCATGGTCGCGATGGCTGGTCGCGCCGGTGATCGATTCGATCGCATCGCCGATCGACAGCGCCGGGAGATCGCCGATCTGCTTCGAATCGAGCGCGTCGACGATCGCGTTCTCGTTGCGCTTGACCGCGATCGAGGTTTGCAGGGTTTCGCGGATGCCGGTGACGGTGATTTCCTGCGGCTCGGAGGTGGCCGCCTGATCCGCCGGGGGCGCGGCGGTCTGCGCCTGCGCGATCGATGCGGCAACGAGGCACCATAAGGCAATGCCACTCTTCAGACCGATCTGCCTGGCCCGCTGCGCGGCATGCCGCCGATCGTATGATTTCCCCACGATGCCTCTCCCGATGATTGTGTTTGTAATTGGTCTGATCGTCTCGGCGACCAGAGTCAACCAATTTCTACATACCAATAGTGGTGGTTTACCCGACAGATGTCTTATACCAGTTTCTCAGTCCAATGCCCGGGATGCTTCAAGGGAGCAATTGGCTGCGCAGCGCGGGGACTGCGCGAGCGAGATCGTTGGCGACCAGCTGTGCGATCGTCCGGGCGCCGCCATCGCCGAGATGGGTGTAATCGAACTTGCGCATGATCTGCCCTTGCGGGCCGCCGGGCGTGGTTGGCACGTCGGGCAAGCGCGCTTCCTCCTTCGGGCGCGGCGGCAGCGTCGTGCCCGCCTCGGCGGCGGCGAGTTCGGCAGGCTGCGGCGCCGCCATCGCCAGCGCCGTCGCCTTGGCCGCGCCCATGCGCTGGACGAGTGCGGCGCTGTCGGCATTGAGGTCGACGAGCGGAGTATTGGTGGACTTGGCGACCCTGCGCACCTCATCGGCCCACGGCGCGAGCGTGTTCTGCAGCTTGCCCGCCTTGAACTCGCGCCGGCTGAGCGGCGTGACCAGCACCGGGATCGCCCCCGCGGCGCGCGTTTCGGCAACATAGCGGCGCAAATTGGCGGGGAATTCGGTGGTACGATCGGTCCAGCGCTCGGGGATCGAGGATTGGTCGTTATGGCCGAACTGGATCAGCACGTAGGTCCTGGCGTAGCCGGGCGTCTTTGCCTCGGCGAGTGCGATCGCCCAGGATCCTTCCTGGCGATAGCTGCGCGTGCTGCGTCCGCCGCGGCCGAGGTTGAGGCAGGCGACCGACGACTTGACGTGCTCGGCGCAGAACATCGAGCCCCAGCCGCTGCCCGGCGCCATCGTCGAATCGCCGACCAGGACGATCTTATAGGCGCGGATCGGCGGCGCGTCGGCGCGCGGCTTCGACGGCATCGCAGCTGCGAGCGCGATCGACAGGACGGCCGCCGCGACCGCCATCATGAGAACGCCAGCCCGCCATTGACGTCGAGATTGACGCCGGTGAGGAACGCTGCGTCGTCCGAAGCGAGATAGGCGACCGCGGCGGCGACCTCGTCGGGATGGCCTTCGCGGCGCAGTGGCGTGTTGCCCGCGACGGCGGCGCGGCCCTCGGGCTTCGAGAAGGAATCGTGGAAGCTCGTGCCGATCAGGCCGGGGCACAAAGCGTTGACGCGGATTCCCTGCGGCCCCAGCTCCTTGGCGAGCCCGCGGGTGAAGGTCATCATCGCGCCCTTCGACGTGGAATATGCCACCGCGCCCGGTCCGCCGCCGTCGCGCCCGGCGAGCGAGGCGAGGTTCACGATCGCGCCGCCCTTGGTCATCGAAGGCAGCGCCGCCTTGGTGACGAGGAACGCCGAAGTCAGGTTCAGGTCGATCACCTGGCGGAAGAACGCCTCGTCCATCTCGGCCATCGTCTTGCGCGCGACCATGCCGCCGGCATTGTTGACGAGGATGTCGATCCGGTCGCCGAACGCTTCGCGCGTTGCCGCGATCAGCCCCGCGACCTCGTCGGCGCTGGTCACGTCGGCACGATGGGCAAGGGCGAAACCGTCCGCCGCCTCGATCGCCGCCACGGTTTCCAGGGCGGCGGCTTCGTCGTGGCGGTAATTGACCACCACCTTCGCGCCTTCGCGCGCCAGCCGCTCGGAGATCGAGCGCCCGATGTCGCGCCCGCCGCCGGTGACGATGGCGACCTTGCCTGCAAACCTCATGCGTGTGTTCCTTCTTCGGGTGTTGGGATGGGCGCCGTGCGGCCGGCGAGCAGCCACACCGCGGCGACGCCGAGCGGCACGATCGCCGCGGCGAGAATGAAGATCGGCGCATAGCCGTGGCGAGTCATCGCCGGCACCAGCCAGGTGGTGATCAGCGTGCCGGCGACCGCGGCGGTGCCGCTGATCCCGGTCAGCGTGGCGACTGCACCGCCGGCGAAATAGTCGCCGGGCAGCGTCTGGATGTTGTTGATCGCGACCTGGAAGCCGAACAGGATCGCCGCGATCAGCACCACCGCGACCAGCGGGCTGCCGGCGGTGGTGGTGAGCAGCAGCGCGGGCAGCATGATCGCGCCGCCCAGCGTCACCACGCTCTTGCGCGCGAGCGGCACGGCCCAGCCGCGGCGGACCAGCGCGCCTGAGAGCCAGCCGCCGCCCAAGCTGCCGAGCATCGCGCCGACATAGGGGACCCAGGCGAACAGCCCGATCTGCGCGACGTTGAAACCGAAGGTCTCGGCGAGATAGATCGGCAGCCACGAGACGAACAGCCACCAGATCGGATCGAGGAAGAAGCGCGCGGCGATCACCGCCCAGCTTTCATGGTGGCGGAGCAACGCGGCGACGCGCATCGTCCCGGGGGGCTTGGCCTCCACGGCGCCGTCGGCGATATAGGCGCGCTCCTCGACGCTCAGCCACGGATGGCGCTCGGGGTCGCCGCGATAGAGCCACAGCCACGGTATCAACCACAGCAGGCCGAGCAGGCCGACGACGGCGAAGGTCGCGCGCCAGCCGAATGCGCCGAACAGCAACGCGACCAGCGGGGCCGAGATGATCGCGCCGATCGACGCGCCCGAGTTGAACACGCCGAGCGCCAGCGCGCGTTCGCGCGACGGGAACCATTGCGCGCTGGCCTTGACCGCGCCAGGCCAGTTACCGGCTTCGCTGACGCCCAGCGTGACACGAAGCAAGGAGATCAGGCCGAGCGAACGGACCAGCGAATGCGCGGCGATCGACAGCGACCAGATCAGGATCGAGACGACGAAGCCCAGTCGCGTGCCGATCACGTCGATGATCCGCCCGAACAGCGATTGCCCCGCGGCATAGGCGAGCATGAACAGGGTGACGAGCAGCGCGTAATCGGCCTTGTCGGCGCCGATGTCCTTCGACACCGCGGGCCACATCACCGCGAGCGCGTTGCGGTCGATGTAATTGATGACGGTGGCCAGTGCGATCAGGGCGATAATCGCCCAGCGCAGCCGGCCGCGCGCGGTGCCGCTCATGGCTTTACTCCGTGATCGAAGCGCGCGAAATGCCCCTTCCAGTCGAGCGCGCGCCCGGCGAGGCTCGCGTGGTGCGCCGCGCCGGCGTCGGCTGAATCGGCGATCGCCAGCGTGACGCTGCCGCCTGTCACGAAATCGATCGTGACGAGATCGGCCTCGGCGGTGCGGACGTGGCGCAGCGCGGCGATATTGCTCTTGTCGCCGACCACCGTCTCGGCGGAGGGATCGTAGGTGCCGTGCGGCTCGAGCACCGCAACAAAGGTCGCGTCCTTCGCGCCGGTGACGCGCTCGATCAGCATCGGCTCGCGGCGCAGGTTGAACGTGGGATCATTGGCGCCGCTCTCGCCGAGGATCACCTTCGCCCCCGCGGGCGGCAGCATCCGGTAGGTGTAGAAGCGGCCGTCGGTGAGCCAGGTCATCCGCGCATTGGCGGCGTCGAGCGGGGCGATGCCGTCGACCCAGATGTGCTGATAGCCGTTGGCTTTGCCGAGCACCGGCCGCTCGGCGACGTTTGATGTAAGCGTGAAGTCGAGATCGACGATCTGGCCGTTGTAATGGAGCGGCAGATCATAGGTCGCGGACTTGTCGCCGTGGACGCGGAGCAGATCGACCACCAGCGGATGCGCGTTGCCGGCAACGGGCAGCTGGACGAGTGTGCGGCGGAAGGTGACGCCGGGCCACGCGCCCGCCATCTCGGCGGTCGAGACCTTGGTCGGCTGGTCGCCCGAGAAATAGAGCTGGGTCGGCGCGAATTTCTCGCCGACGCGCCATTTGGCGTTGAAGTTGCTGGTTTCGTTGACGACGAGGGTGTTGTGGGCGACGGTTTGCTTCGCCCAGGTCTCGTTTTCCTCGAGGTAGCGGCCGCCCTCCTTGCTTTCGACGTTGAGAAAGCGCGCGGCGCCGTAATCGGTGACGATCGGATGACCCTCGTCGTAGAGGATCCAGGACAGCTTGTCGAAATGGCCGTGGCCCATGCCCATCGCGGTATTCTTGGCGACCAGCACCTCTGCGGTGTCGCCGGCGTCGGAGCGCATCACCGCGATGCCGCCCTGCTTGCCCTCGGGGCCGTCGCGGAACAGCGCCGAGGTATAGGGGAACGGCTTCGCCTTGCCCGCGGCGAGATCGCGCGCGACCTCGAGCCCGTCGGGGCTCAGCGTGACCCGGCCTTGCCATTGCGCGATCGACAGCAGCGACGGATCGTACGTCTCGGCATAGCCCACAGCAACCGCCTGATAGAGCTCCGCGGTGCGCAGGCTCTTGTCGTCCAGCGCGTCGTTCAGCGGGAAGAAATAGCCGTCATAGGTGAGCTGGATCGTCGTGCGCACCGCCTTCAGCAGCACGCCGTCGCGATACTGGAAGATGTGGCGGCCGGGATCGTTCTCGGCGATTGCGCGGGCGAAAACGACGAAGGGCTGGATCGCGTAGCGCTCGTAATACGGCCCTTCGGTGTAATAGCCGTCGGGGGAGAACAGCAGGTCGATCTGGCGCAGGAAGCCCGATTTGCCGCTCTTGTCGCTGCCCTTGAGCGCCATGTCGACGAAGTTCCGGTCGTGCAGCACATAGCCGGTCATGCCGACGCCCGCGCACGCCCAGGTCGCGTGGTTGTGGATCAGGTTGAACACCTCGGGCCGCCCGGTCGACAGGAAGGTCGCCATGCGGCGGAAGACGTTGTCGTCGATATTCTTGCGGTCTTGCGGGGAGAGCGTATCGCGGATCGCGTCATAGCCCTGGATGCCATAGACCAGCCACACGCTGTCGTTGAGGCTCTGCCAGAACAGCCGCCCCGCGGCCTGCTTGCGGTTCGACGCCGGATGCGGGCCGAGCGTCGGGTAGAGCTTCGCATATTGCAGCAGCATGTCGCGCGCGAAATGGGCGTATTTGACGTCCCCGGTGATGCGGTAGAGCATTCCCGCGCCGTACAGCGCCGTGTAGTTGCGCTTGTGCTGCTCATGGGTGAAGCCGCCGCCGGGATCCTTGGGGACGGGGACGTTGATCCCCGCCTTGATCGCCGCGTCGACCATCTTGCGGGTGCGCGCGACTTCTTGCGCGAACAACGGATAGCGGCTCGCATCCGCCGCCATCTCCTTGAGACCGGCGGAATCGAACAGCACCGGCTGAGCGATCGCAGGCTGGGCGAGGCCGATCGCCAGAGCCGTCAGCGGCGCGAGCCACAAGGTCCGATGGCGCATCATGCTCCCCTCACGAGATTGTCGGCGACCACCGCGCGTGGAGGGCCTTTGTAATAAAGCTCGTCGATCACCGGCGCGGGCGTCGCGTCGAACAGATTGTGCGTGATCGCGGTGTGCGGCGTGCCGACGGTGTGCGTTTCGCGGATGCCGCCGCTGGCGCGGAAGCGATTGTCGGCGATGCGCGTCGCCTGGACGCCCCACAGCACGATCGAGCCGCCGTCGCGGCCGCTGGCCTCGACCGTCGAGCCGGTCATCGCGAAGCGCGGCCCGAGGCTGCTCTCGTCCTTGCCGCCGCGCGACAGGATGACGATGCGGCCGACGTTGTGGAAGGCCGAATCTGCGATCGTCACGTTGCGGATCGTGTAAAAGCCCTTCTCATTGGGCGTTTTCGTCCCGGCGACGACGGTTCCCGACACGGCGTCGAAGCGGCTGCGCTTGACGGCGATGTCTTGCGCGAAAGTGTCGGAGGTGGTGCGCACGACGTCGAAGCCCGGCGCTCCGGCCATGTCGGTGAAGGTGCAGTCCTCGATCGTCAGCGCATAGGCGCCGGTCATCGGCGCGGCGCTGGTCCGGATCACCGCATTGCCGGGCCGGCGCGGCGCATCGGCGCCGGTGATCGCCAGCCCCTTGAGCGCGAGGCTGCCGCCATTCTCGATCCGGAACAGCGTCGGCCCCGAAAAAGCGATCGCCGGGTTGCCGCCGACCGCCGCTGTCAGCGTCAGCGGGCGGTCGACGACAATCGGCGCGGCGACGCGATAGCGCCCCGCCGCAAGCTGCAAGACGTCCCCGCCGCGCGCCGCCGCAACGGCGTCGGCAAGCGGCTGAGCCGGCGTGACCTTGTGCGTCTTGCCACTGCCCAACGCAACCGGGACCGAGCCGCCCTTGGGATACCACGGCACGCCGACCTCGGCTCGCGTCACCGGCTTCAGGTCGCGCGGTGCGCCGACCTTGGCCAGCGCCGGATCGGTCGGGTAGAGCAGTCCGTTTGCGGCGCGCGCGAGCGTGACCGCGCGCCTATCGATGCCGGGCGCAGCGGGCTTGCCGGCTGGCGCCTGGACGACGTTTTCGAAGCTGATGCCGGCGATTGACGCGCCGATATGGATTGGATCGGCGCCCTTGTCCTTGACGATCAGGTCGTCGACGAAGCGCGTGCTTTCGGGCGGGGCCGAGCGCTCGGCGTCGGCCCCGCCGCCGAGATTGATCTCGGCCGGGTCGATCACGCTGGTGTTGGCGATCAGCGCGTTCTTGACCGGCAGATAGCGGTTGATCGGCGAGTTGGGCACGCCGTTCATCACCGTGATCGCGCTGCGGAAATCCTCGCCGGCCAGCCCCTCGAGATAATTGTCGCGCACCGTCTGCCGCTCGTTGATGACGCGGATGCCGCCGGTGTGCGGAATGCCATGCCCGAAGAAGACATTGCGTTCGACGGTGTTGCCGTTGCCGTGACGCAGCGTCAGCGTGCCCTGCGAATCGACGAACAGGTTGTTGCGGATCACGTTCGCGCCCGACTTGACCGAGATGATCTCGACCTCGCCGTCGCAGCGATCGAACAGGTTGTCCTCGACGATCGTGTGCGAATCGCTGCCCGATTCGGTGCTGGTGCCGATCCGCAGCGTCTCGCCGCCATTGCCGCCGAGCGGCGGGCGCGGCCCGAAATAATTGTGGTCAATGCGCGCGCGGTTATCGAGTGGATAGGGGTGATCGCGGATGACGACCATCATCGCGCCGTCATTGCCCTTGCCCTCGAACTGTGAGTGATCGACGCGATTGTCTGCGCCGTAGATCGACACCCAATGATCTGCCTTGCGCCGATCGGGCTGGGTGAAGCGGTCGATGACCATGCCAGTGACGCGGCTGTGGTCGGCCCAGTGACGTGAATCGGTTCGGAACGAGATCACGTCGTCGTCGGGCGTATAGCCGTCGCGGAACACGAGGTTCGAAACCACGAGATAACTGCCGGCGAGCTTGAGGTTCGAGCGGCCGGAAAGGATCACCTTGCCCGGATGCTCGGCGGTCAGCGTGATCGGCCGCGTCGCGGTGCCTTCCCCGACCAGTTTGAGTGTCGCGTCGCGCCAGATGCCGTCGCCCAGCACGATCGTGTCGCCCGGGCTGAGCTGGCGCGCGGCCTTTGCATAGGCCGTCTGGTCGTGAACCAGCCAGGTTTTGCCGTTTGCCAGACCGGGGCAGGCAATTGCCGCTGCCGCGATCATTCCGACACGCACGCTGGCGCCCATCCGTCTCCCCTTCGTTTTTTGGCCTATGTATATGGCCTAGCAATGATCGTTAAAAATGCCAAGACAAAATAGCATATGAGTGCATACCTTTTGTTCATACCGCGTGAGCGGTCTGCGGGCGTCATGGGCCCATGCGTCAAAACGAAAAGGAAATGGCGCGCCCGGCTGGATTCGAACCAGCGGCCTCAAGATTAGAAGTCTCGTGCTCTATCCAACTGAGCTACGGGCGCGCGGCGGCATGGCGTTAGCGCGAATTGCACAGGCGGGGAACCTCGATCATAGAGGCGGACATGGGGGACGATCGCTCATCCGCATTGCAGGCAATCGACGCCGGGGCGCTTGGCGCGCGGCAGCTGCGCTATTTCGATTTCGTCATGGTGGCGTTCGTCGTCGTGCTGCTCTTGTCGAATGTGGTCGGCGCGGAGAAGCGCTCGGTGATCGACCTGCCGGGAATCGGCCCCTGGCCGTTCGGCGCGGGCATCCTGTTCTTCCCGATTTCCTACGTGATCGACGACGTGCTGACCGAGGTTTACGGCTATGCCCGCGCCAGACGCGTGATCTGGGCTGGGTTCGTCGCGCTCGGCTTCATGGCGGTGATGGAATGGACCGTCGTGCACCTGCCGGTCGCCGAGGGATGGACCGGGCAGCCCGCCTATGAGCGGGTGTTCGGCGGCGGATGGCGGATCATTCTCGCTTCGCTCTGCGCCTTCTGGGCGGGCGATTTCCTCAACTCGCTGGTGCTCGCCAAGATGAAGATCTGGACCGGGGGGCGCTGGCTATGGACTCGCACGATCGGCAGCACGATCGTCGGCGAGGGCGCGGACAGCCTGATCTTCTACCCGCTCGCTTTCTATGGCCTCGCCGACTGGCCGGTGCAGGCGATGCTGATGGTGATGGTCAGCCAGTTCGTCCTGAAGGTGAGCTGGGAGGTGATCCTGACGCCGGTGACCTATGCGGTGGTCGGCGCCCTCAAGCGGGCCGAGGGAGTCGATGTTTACGACCGCGGGACCGACTTCTCACCCTTCCACATGCGCGTGTGACGCCGCCTTGGCGTCGACCAGCCCGATCGCCTTCTGCACCGCCGCCTCGATCGACAGGAAACTGGTATCGAGCAATGCCGCATCGGGCGCCTGGACGAGGGGCGCGATCGAGCGCGCCGAATCGCGCTGGTCGCGCGCGCGGATGTCGGCGAGCACGCGATCATAGGTGAGCGTCGAGCCGGCACGCTTCAGCTCCTCGTGGCGGCGGCGCGCGCGGATCATCGGGGTCGCCTTGACGAACAGCTTCACGTCGGCGTCGGGCGCGATCACCGTGCCGATGTCGCGCCCGTCGAGCACCGCGCCGCCGGGCTGGTTGGCGAAGCGGCGCTGGCGCTGGAGCAAGGCGGCGCGCACCAGCGGATGCGCCGAGACGATCGAAGCGGCCTGGCCGACCGCGTCGCCGCGCAGCTCGGGATCGTCGAGCAGCGTCGCGTCGAAATCGCACGAGGCGACCGCGTCCGCCTCCTTGGCTGGATCGAGCTCGTTGCGCAGCACGGTCAGCGCCACCGCGCGATAAAGCAGCCCGGTATCGAGATGGGGCAAGCCATAGTGGCGGGCGAGCGCGCGGGCGATGGTGCCCTTGCCCGAGGCGGCGGGTCCGTCGACGGCAATGATCATGGTACCAAGAAACTCTACTGGGTCAGATCGTCAAGGCTGGTGAAGAAGCCGGGATAGCTCGTCGCGACGGGCGCGACGTCGTCGATCGTGACCGCGTCGCGCGCCGCCAGTCCAGCCACGGCGAGCGCCATTGCGATGCGATGGTCGAGTTTCGAGGCGATCCGTGCGCCGCCGCGGATCGGCTCGCCGCCGGTGCCGGTGATGGAAAGGCCATCCTCGAATTCCTCGATGCCGACGCCGCAGGCGGAGAGCGCTTCGGCCATCGTCGCTATCCGGTCCGATTCCTTGACGCGAAGCTCGTGCGCGCCACGCGCCACGGTGCGCCCCGAAGCGAGCGCGGCGGCGACGAACAGGACGGGATATTCGTCGATCATGCTCGGCGTCAGCTCGGGCGGTACCTCGATCGCCGACAAAGCGGCGTGGCGGACGCGCAGGTCGGCGACCGGCTCGCCGCCGACGGTCCGTGGGTGTTGTTCGGTGATATCGGCGCCCATCGCTTCCAATGCGGCGAACAGTCCGGTCCGCGTCGGGTTCATGCCGACATTGGCGATGACGATATCCGATCCCGGCACGATCGACGCCGCCACCGCCCAGAACGCCGCCGAGGAGGGATCGCCGGGAACCACGATGTCCTGCGGGCGAAGCTCGGCCTCGCCGACGAGCGAGATGATGCGGCCATCGGACGTTTCCTCAACGGTGAGGTCGGCGCCGAAACCCTGGAGCATCCGCTCCGAATGGTCGCGCGTCGCTATCGGCTCGATCACGCGGGTGATGCCCGGCGTATTGAGCCCGGCGAGCAGCACTGCCGACTTGACTTGCGCCGACGCGACCGGAAGCGTGTAGGCGATCGGCACCGCCGGCACGATCCCGCGCACCATCAGCGGCAAGCGTCCGCCGGGCGACGCGGTGATCTCGGCGCCGATTTGCGACAATGGCTCGATCACGCGCGCCATCGGCCGCTTGGAAAGCGAGGCATCGCCGGTGAAGGTCACGGTGATCGCATGGCTCGCGACCAGCCCCATCAGCAGCCGCGTCGATGTGCCCGAATTGCCCATGTCGAGCGCCGATTCGGGCTGCAACAGCCCGCCGACGCCCACCCCGTGGACGATCCACGTCCCGTCGTCGCGGCGCTCGATCGTCGCGCCCATCGCCCGCATTGCGGCAGCGGTCGCCAGCACGTCCTCGCCTTCGAGCAGCCCGGTGATTCGGCTCGTCCCCACCGCCAGCGCCGACAGCATCAGCGCGCGGTGGCTGATCGACTTGTCGCCGGGCACGGTGATGGTGCCGCGAAGGGCGCCGCGAGCGGCGATCGTCATTTCCTGGGGGCTCAAATGAGGCATGGCGCGCGGGCTTTTGACAGTCAGGTTGCGCTATGGCAAGGCGCGCCCCAACTTGCAGGCACGACCCTGCAATTTCCCTCAATTCGAAAGGCACGAGGCGCACAGATGGTGAAGCCGGAATGGGGCACGAAGCGGACCTGCCCGAAATGCGCGACGCGATTCTACGATCTCGGCAAGGAAGACCCGGTCACCTGCATCGAATGCGGCACGACTTGGGTGCCCGAGCCGATCCTGAAGTCGAAGCAGCCGCTGCCCTTCGAGCAGGGCAATCAGGAAGAGATCAAGAAGAAGGATGCGGCGCTCGCCGGCGGCGACGACGAGCACGAGGATGACGATCTCGACATCGACGAGGACGAAGAAGCCTCGCCCGACGACGAGGTCGATCTCGGCGGCGACGACGACGATCTCGGCGCGGTCAAGCGCGGCGACGAGGATGAGGAAAACTGATCGCTTGCAATGGGAGCGTCGCCTGATCTAAGGGCGGCGCTCCCAAGGTTGTGGGGCCGTAGCTCAGCTGGGAGAGCGCTACACTGGCAGTGTAGAGGTCAGGGGTTCGATCCCCCTCGGCTCCACCATTTACCGAACAATGTATCGAGCCGGGCCGCTGCCGGCATTCACGACATCGTTAAGCGTCTGCGCGTTCGACCGCATCGGCGACGGCGCGGGCGAGTTGCACCTGGTTGAACGGCTTGCTCAGCCGGATGACGTCGCCCGAGGCTTCGACGCCCTCGCCATAGCCGCTGGCGATGATCGCCCGCGTGCCCGGGCGGATGCGCTCGACCTCGGCGATGAGCTGGGTGCCCGTCATGTTCGGCATCGCCTGGTCGGTGACGATGAGGTCAATGTCGTCGCGCTGCCGAAGCAGGTCGAGCGCTTCTGCGGCGGAATCGGCCTCGATCACTTCATGGCCCAGATCCTCCAGAAGCGCCGCCGTATTGAGCAGGACGAGCGCATCGTCATCGACGGCAAGGATCGTCAGGCACCGCACCTTGGGCGGGCTGTCGTCGACGGTGATCGGTGCGGTTTCGGCAGGGGCTTTCTCGTCGACCGGCAGCCACAGCACCGCGCTCGTTCCTTCGCCCGGCCGGCTGACGAGCTCGAACAAGCCGCCGATCTGCTGCGCCATGCCATGGACCATCGGCAGGCCAAGGCCAGTGCCCTTGCCGACGCCCTTGGTGGTGAAGAACGGCTCGGTGGCGCGGCGAAGCGTCTCGGCATCCATGCCGGCGCCCCGGTCCTCGACGACCAGCCGCACATAATCTCCGGCCGGAAGCCGGTCGGCCTTGCCGCTCAGCTCGACCGGCGATGCCGAGATCAGGATGGGCCCGCCGTCCGGAGTCGCGTCGCGGGCGTTCACGATCAGGTTGAGCAGCGCCATTTCGAGCTGGTTGGCATCGGCGCGGATCGCCGGAAGCTTGAGCGGAAAGTTCATCGAGATCGGCCATTCCGGGCCGATCGAGCGTTGTACCAGGTCGTTCATCGATTCGAGCAGCCGCACCAGATCGACGCGATCGACCGTCAGATCCTGCCGCCGCGCGAAGGCCAGCATGCGCTGGGTGAGCGTCGCGCCGCGCTGCGCGCCTTCGACCGCGTTGTTGAGCAGGCGCTGTGCCACGGGCTCGTCGGGGATACGCTTGCGCAGCAGATCGAGGCTGCCGAGGATCGCCATCAGCAAATTGTTGAAATCGTGCGCGACGCCGCCGGTCAGCTGGCCGATGGCATCCATCTTCTGCGATTGGAACAATGCCTCGCGGGCGCGTTCGAGCTCGCGCTGCGCCGCCTCGCGCTCGGTGATGTCGCGCGTGATCTTGGCGAAGCCGATCGGCCGGCCGTCATCGTCGCGGATGGCGTCGATCACCACGCTGGCGCGAAACCGCTCACCGCTCTTGCGCACGCGCCACCCTTCGGCGTTGAAGCGCCCTTCCTTGCGCGCGGTTTCCAGCGCGCGCTGCGGCTCGCCCCTGGCGCGATCCTCGTCGGTATAGAAACGCGAGAAATGCTGGCCGATGATTTCGTCGGGCTCATAGCCTTTGATGTGCCGCGCGCCTTCGTTCCAGCTCGAGACGTGCCCCTGCAGGTCGAGCATGTAGATCGCGTAATCGGTGACGCCCTGAACGAGGTGGCGGAACTGCTCCTGGCTTTCGTTCAGCGCCACCTTCGCGACATGGCGTTCGGTGACGTCGCGGCCATAGCCATAGACGAGGTTTCCCTCCATCGACGTGTGCCACTCGATCCAGTGCGCCTCGCCATCGATATCGAGGAGGCGGTTCGCATAATTGGTGAGTTGCCGGTCGGCCATCGCCTCGGCGAGCGCCGCCGTGCTCGCGGCGACATCGTCGGGATGCATGAAGTCGCTGAAGTGACGGCCGACCAGATCGTCCGCGGCATAGCCGAGAATCCTTGTCCAGGCGGGGTTGACCGACAGGAAGCGGCCTTCGCCGTCGATCACCACCATCAGGTCGCGCGAGAAGGTCCACATCCGATCGGCGCGGCGACGCTCGGCCTGTAGCGCCGCGACATTGGCGATCGCGCCGCTGATCAGGCCGACGACGAGCCGCGCGGTGTCGAGCAGATCGGCATCGCTGCCGCGATAGGGATTGAGGCCGAGCATGAGCGAGCCGATCGCCGCTTCGCCGTCGGGCCCCGGAACGGGGATCGCGATCGCGTGGGTCGGCGGCCGGTCCCAATCGCCCGAGGGCCAGGACATATCGTCGGGCAGATCGATGATCGCGCCGCTTTTCTCGGCCGATTTGAGCGCGGGCGCAAGCCGCTCGAACATCGCCGCGTCGCGCGCGTGCGCGGCGTCGTCATCGATCGCCAGCTGCAAGGCCGCGAAGGGGAAATCGCGCTGGTTGCCGGCAAAGCTCTCTCGGACGGCATCGCGGATCGCCGCCGCATCCGCGGCGCCTGCCAGCGCCAGGCCGAGTTGCCGCACCGTCTCGATCTGCCGCTCGGCGATGACTCGCTGCGTTTCCTCGCTGACCACGCACAGCAGACCGCCGACGCTGCCGTCCGCCTCGTAGAGCGGACTGTACGAAAAGCTGTGATAGGTTTCCTCGGGAAAGCCGCTGCGTTCGAGCAGCAGCATCAGCGCCTTGTTCCACGTCGCCTCGCCGCGCCGGACCGAGGCGACCTGATCGGCGACTTCATCATAGACCTCGGACCAGACCTCGCGAAACGGCTTGCCCAGCATCGCCGGGTGCTTGACGCCAAGCGTCGGGATGTACGCGTCATTATAGAAGAAATGGAGATCGGCGCCCCAGCCCAGCCACATTTCGAAGCGCGAGGTGAGCAGCATCCTGAGAGGGATCTTGAGCGCGTCCGGCCAGGCTTGCGGGTCGCCGAGCGGGGTTGCGGCCCAATCGCGGCTGCGCATCTCGCGGGCCATCTCGCTGTCGCCCGGAAAAATATCCTTGAGGTGCCTGCCGGCCATCTCGTTCTGATCCCCCTCGTTCTGGTGACGAGTCAACGCCGTCGCCGGCATTTGGATGCGCCGCCGTCGCCAGGACAAGTGCGAAGATGCAATTTGAAGGTCGTCGTTCAGCCCGAATTGCGCAGCGCGGTGGCGATCGCATTGATCGAGAGCAGGATGCCCTCGGCGATGCGCTCGTCGGTTTCGCCGGCGCGGTGGCGCTTCATCAGCTCGATCTGCAGCAGGTTGAGCGGCTCGATATAGGGCAGGCGAAGGCGGATCGAGGTTTCGAGGCTCGGATGCTTTTCGAGCAGCCGAGACTGGCCCGAGATCGTCAGGAAGCCGTCGCGGGTCTGTTGCCAGCCGTCGCGGATGCGGCCGAACACGGCGTCGCGCAGACCCTCATCCTCGACCAGCGCCGCGTAGCGCGCGGCGATGCCCATGTCCGACTTGGCGAGCACTTGCTCCATATTGGCGAGCGTCGCCGCGAACAGCGGCCAGCCCTCGGCCATTTCGGCGAGCAGGCCCTTGTCGTCGAATGCGGCGATCGCCTGGCCGACGCCGTACCAGCCGGGCAGCATGACTCGCGCCTGGCTCCATGAGAATACCCAGGGGATTGCGCGCAAATCCTCGATCGCGTCCGATTTCTTGCGGCTCGCAGGACGCGAGCCGATCTTGAGGCCGGCGATCTCGGCGATCGGCGTCATCTGGCGGAAGAAGGTCGTGAAGCCCTCGGTGCCGTAAACGAGGTCGCGATAGGCCTTGAACGCCGTATCCGACAGCGCGTCCATCGCGCCCGAGAAGCGCGCATAATCCTTGTCGGACAATCGCTCGGGCTCGAGGCTGGCGAGCAGGGTGGCCGAGGCCATCGCCTCCAGATTGGTCGCGGCACTTTCGCGCGTGCCATATTTGCCCGCGATCACCTCGCCTTGTTCGGTAATTCGGATGCGGCCCTGGACGGTGCCCGGCGGCTGCGCGCGGATCGCCGCGAACGCCGAGCCGCCGCCGCGCCCCACCGCGCCGCCACGGCCGTGGAACAACTGCATGCGCACGCCCGCTTCGGCAAACACCGGCGCCAACGCGCTCGACGCCTTGCTCAGCTGCCAGGTCGAGGTGATGTAGCCGCCGTCCTTGTTCGAATCCGAATAGCCGATCATCACTTCCTGATAGCCACGCGCGCCCGTGATGCTCTTCACCTCGGGCAGCGCGAACCACTCGGCCATTACTTGCGGCGCGGCTTCGAGATCGCCGACCGTCTCGAACAAGGGCACCGCCATGATGTCCGCCTCGGCGGGCGGACCGGGGCGATAGAGGCCGACTTCGCGCAATAGCAGATGGACTTCGAGCAGGTCCGAAACCGATCGCGCCATCGACACGCAATAATTGACGATCGCCGCCTTGCCGTAGCGCTGGTGCGCCTCGGCGGCGGCTTCGAGGATCGCCAGCTCCGAACAAGTCTCGTCGCTATAGCTGCTGAACCGGCTGGTCAGCGGCCGCGGCGAAGCGAGTTCGTGGCGCAGCAGTGTGACTCGTGCACCTTCGCTCAGCGCCACGTAATCGGCTTCGACGCCGGCGACCTTCAGCAATTCGGCGACGACGCGCTCGTGCACTGCGCTGTTCTGCCGCATGTCGAGCGTGGCGAGATGGAAGCCGAAGGTCTCGACCGCGCGGATCAGCCGGCCGAGCGCGCCGCCCGAGCCCAACGTGCCGTGCCCGCTCGCGGCCAGGCCGTGGGCGATCGTGACGAGGTCGGCGCGCAAATCCTGCGGCGCGGCATAGGGCTCGGCCTGATGCGCGACCGCGCGCGGCGGCGCCTTGCCGGTCAAGGCGCTGAAGGTTGCCGCGAGCCGCGCATAGATGCCGGTCAGCGCGCGGCGATAGGGCTCGTCGGAGCGGCTTTCGGCATCGTCATGGCTCGCCGCGGCGAGCGCGAGCAACTCGTCGGTGACGGTGGCGTGCTCGGTCGAAATCGAGAGCTCGGCGCCGAGCGCGTGGACCGCCGCCATGTAGCTGACGAGCACCGTCTCGCACGACCGCGCCAGCGCAAGGCGCAGCGTCTCGGCGGTAACGAAGGGATTGCCGTCGCGGTCGCCGCCGATCCAGCTGCCGGGCTTGAGGAAGCTGGGCAGCCGCTCGCCCAGTGCACGGTCCCAGCGCTGATAGAGCGCGGGTAGCGTCGGCACGAACACGTCGCGGAAATAGCTGAGCGCGGTCTCGATCTCATCGGCGACGTAGAGCCGCTCGCGGCGCAGCACGCGCGTCTGCCAGAGGAGCGCGATCTGCCGCGTCAGCGCTTGATCGACATCGTCGCCATCGGGCGTGACCGCAAGGCCGCGGTCCTTGAGCGCCAGCAATTCGGCGATTCGATTCCTGTGGTCGATCATCGACTTGCGCCTCACCTCGGTGGGATGCGCGGTCAGCACCGGCGCGATCAGCCCGTGCGCGAGGAGATCGACAATCCGCTCCTTGCCGACGCCCTCGCCCTCGAGGCGGGCGACCGCCGCGGCCATGTCAGCCCCCTTCTCGGCTGCGACGCCCTGGCGGTCCTCGGCGAGGTTCGCCAGCATCGAAAACAGCATGAAGCCGCGCGTGAAGTCGAGCGTCTCGTCGAGGCTCAGCCGGTCGAGGCCGGGATCGATCGCCTCGGCCGGCGCCAGCCCGCGTGCGCGATCGACCGAGGTCGAGCGGATATATTCGATCCGCCGGAACAGTTCATCGCCGCCATAGGCGCGGATGACGTCGCCCAGAAGCGCGCCGAGAAAGCGGATGTCGGGATTGTTCGTGATCGGGGGGAGGCTGGCCATGCGCGCCTTGCTGCACTGCACCAGCGCCAGGGTCAACCGCAGTCGGGCTTTAGAGAGGGCGGCCCTGCGGTTTAGAAGTCCGCCCCGTTCGCCCTGAGCCTGTCGAAGGGCGGGGCCACGAACCGTGCTTCAACAGGGCTCAGCACGAACGGATGGAGCTCAGCCGTTGGGCGCGGCCTCGTTGCTGCTCGCCTGGTCGGGGTCGGTGCCGAGCGCGGCGCGGCGCTCCTCGCCGGTCAGCACCTGGTCGTGGTTGCGATCGGCAAGGTCGAACCGCGCAAGGCCGCCCTTCTCGAACTCGTCGAGCGTGATCTCGCCGTCATGATTGGTGTCGAAGCTCATGATTCGGTCGTGGTGCCGCGCGGGGACCTCGCTCGCCTCCAGGATCGAATCGTGGTTGAGGTCATATTTGGTGAAATGCCGGTCGAGAATGTCGACGAAATCGGTACGGTTGAGCGCGGTCGGCGGCACGAACCCGGCGGGCGCCACGGCGTTGACCGCCTTGTCATCCTTGTGGCCCGAACAGGCGGCGAGGGCGAGCAGCAACGGAGCGGCAACGATCGAGGCACGGCGCATTGAGGATTTCCTGACCCAGTTTCGCCTCATGTGGCGCACGGTTCGGCGGATTCAATAGGAGAAGCGTCGCTTAAGCTTCGAGCTCGACGTCCCAATAGAGCCAGTCGCGCCACGTCTGGTGGAGGTAATTGGGCGGGAAGCTGCGGCCGTGTTCCTGCAATTGCCAGCTGGTCGGGCGGATCGGCGGAACGTGGAGCGGCATCTGCGCCTGGGTGGGCGTGCGGCCGCCTTTCCGGAGGTTGCACGGCGCGCAGGCGGTGACGACATTCTCCCAGGTGGTGCGGCCGCGTTGCGCGCGGGGAATGACGTGATCGAAGGTGAGATCGCGGCCCGAGCCGCAATATTGGCAGGCGAACTTGTCGCGGAGGAACAGGTTGAAGCGAGTGAAAGCGGGGAATTGGGAGGGCTTGACGTAATGTTTGAGCGCGATGACCGAAGGCAGCTTCAGCCTCGCGGTGGGACTTCGCACCTCGCGCTCGTAGTGATCGACCACGTCGACTCGATCGAGAAACATCGCCTTGACCGCGGTCTGCCACGGCCACACGCTCAAGGGATAGTAACTGAGCGGGGTGTAATCGGCGTTGAGCACGAGCGCGGGGCAACCGTCAGGATGTCGGATCAGATCGGGATGATACATGGCTCCTCCCCGCGCGTGGTCGGCGGCGCTGTGGCGCGTGCCGATGACGCGGTGATGACAGCACAGGCGATGATTCGCCGTCAAGAGTCGGCGTGATGGCGGGCGTGGTCACGCGCTTCGCGCCGAGTCCCACCGGGCGTTTGCACCTCGGTCACGCTTTCTCGGCGATCCGGGCGCACGATCATGCGCGGGAGAGGGGCGGACGCTTCCTGCTCAGGATCGAGGATATCGACGGCACGCGCAGCCGGCCCGAACACGTCGCGGCGATCCTCGCCGACCTCGAATGGCTCGGGCTGATGTGGGACGGCGAGGTAACCTTCCAGTCGAAGCGAGTGGCGCTCTATCAGGCAGCGCTCGACCGGCTGAAGGCGAGGGGGCTGGTCTATCCCTGCTTCTGCACCCGCGCCGACATCGCGCGTGAGATCGAGGCTGCGGGCGCCGCGCCGCACGGGCCCGACGGGCCGGCCTATCCGGGAACATGCCGCGATCTTGTCGAAACCGAGCGCACGGCCCGAATGACCGAACCGCACGCATGGCGGCTGGACATGAAGCGCGCGCTGGCATCGCTCCCGTCCGTCACCCCGGACTTGTTCCGGGGTCCACCGGCGATCTTGGTGATGGCCTCGCAAGAGGCACGAAACGGCGGGTTCGCTGAACCGCGGATGCCGGAACAAGTCCGGCATGACGGGGGATTGCAATGGCACGACGAACTCGCCGGCCCACAAGTCGCCGAACCCGGTGCGTTCGGCGACGTCGTCCTCGCCCGCAAGGACGCATCGTCGAGCTATCACCTTGCGGTGACGGTCGACGACGCCGCGCAAGGCATTACCCACGTCGTCCGCGGCTCCGATCTGTTCGCGGCGACGCACGTCCATCGCTTGCTCCAGGCGCTGCTCGGGCTGCCGACGCCGGTCTATCGCCATCATGCGTTGTTGACCGACGCTGCCGGCAATCGCCTCGCCAAGCGCAGCGGCGCGCCGACGCTCGAAACGTTGCGCCTGAGCGGCATGGATGGCCGCGCACTCGCCGATGAATTGCGCGCCGGGCGGTTACCCACTGGATTCTCGCGCGCGAGCGACTAGGTTGGCCTTGTGAACACCTTTCTCGTCCTGCTGCTGGTCGCGGCGATGATCGCGACCGTCGTCGCTTTGGTCCGCGGCGTGGTCAATTTCATGCGCAACGCCGATGCCGAAATGCGCGGCGGCACCGGGCCGAGCGAGGCGAGCATCCGCTCAAACAAGCTGATGCAGGCGCGCATCTTCTTTCAGGCGATCGCGATCCTCATCATCGTGCTGATCCTGTTCGCTGCCGGCCGCACCTGAACGGAGCCAGGCTCCTGGTAAAAATCAACAAGATCTATACGCGCACCGGCGACGCCGGCACGACCGGGCTGGTCGACGGTAGCCGCGTGTCGAAGGCCGATCCGCTGATGGCGGCGATCGGCGATGTTGATGAGGCGAACAGCGCGATCGGGCTGGCGATCGTCGCGCTGGGCGAAAGCGGCCTCGGGCGCGAGCTCGCGCTGATCCAGAACGAATTGTTCGATCTCGGCGCCGATCTCGCCATGCCCGAGGGCATCGAGGGCGCGCTGCGCGTGACCGCCGATCAGGTCGCGCGACTCGAACGCGCGATCGACCTGCTGAATGCCGATCTCGATCCGCTGACGAGCTTCATCCTGCCCGGCGGCAGCGCTGCCGCCGCGGCGATCCACCTCGCACGCGCGGTGACTCGCCGCGCCGAACGCACAGCGGTCGCCGCCGACCCTGTTAATTCGCACGCGCTCGCCTATCTCAATCGTCTGTCGGATTTTCTGTTCGTCGCGGCACGTTTCGTGAACAAAATGGGTGGCGGCGACGTTCTATGGGTGCCGGGGGCGACGCGAAGCCCGCCGGCTTGAGGCATCCGGCCCCTCGGCCGCTGCCAAGGAGGGGACAATGCAACCCGACCGAGCCACGCCCGGCGATGCTTCCGCGCTCGCGACGCATTTCGCCCGCGTCCGCGATCTGTCGATCGCCCTCGCGCGGCCGCTGAGCGACGCCGACGCCAGCGTCCAGTCGATGCCCGACGCCTCGCCGGCGAAATGGCACCTCGCGCACACCAGCTGGTTCTTCGAGACCTTTGTGCTGCGCGATTTCGTGCCCGGCTACGCGCCCTTCGATGAGCGCTTCGCCTTCCTGTTCAACAGCTATTACGAGGCCGAAGGCAAGCGCCAGCGGCGCGACCGCCGCGGCATGCTGACCCGGCCGAGCCTCGATGCGATCCGCGCCTATCGCGCGCATGTCGATGCCGCGGTGCTGGATGCCTTGCCCGCTCTCCCCACCGACGCGCGCGCGCTGGTCGAGCTCGGCTGTCACCACGAGCAGCAGCACCAGGAATTGCTGTTGACCGACATCCTCCACCTGTTTTCGGAAAATCCCCTCGAGCCGGCGCTGTGGCCGCCCCAGCGCAAGATACCGGTCGAGATGCCCGGCCCGCTTGGCTGGATCGAGCATAAAGGCGGCACGGTCGAGATTGGCCATGCCGCCGACGGCTTCGGATTCGATTGCGAAGGCCCGCGCCATGCCGAATTGCTGCACCCTCACGCGATCGCCGACCGCACCGTGACCAACGGCGAATGGGCCCGGTTCATCGCCGACGGCGGCTATGCCGATCCGCGTCACTGGCTGTCGGACGGCTGGGCCTGGGTGCAGCGCGAAGGGATCACCGCGCCGCTTTATTGGCAAAAGGATGAGACCGGCTGGACTCGCTTCGGGCTCGACGGGCGCCGCGCAATCGATCCCGCCGCGCCCGTCACGCATGTCAGTTTCTACGAGGCCGATGCCTATGCGAGCTGGGCCGGCGCGCGCCTGCCGACCGAGCCCGAATGGGAGGCGGCTGCTTCGGCATATGATGCCGATGGCGGCAACCAGCTCGATGCTGCCGGTGCGGTCGAGCCGCGCCCGGCGCGCGAAGGGCCGGCTTTCTTCGGCGACGTCTGGGAATGGACCGGCAGCGCTTTCCGCCCCTATCCCGGTTTCCGCGCGGCCGAGGGCGCGGTCGGCGAATATAACGGCAAGTTCATGAGCGGCCAGTTCGTCCTCAAGGGCGGCTCTTGCGCCACGCCGCGCGGCCATGTCCGCGCGAGCTACCGCAATTTCTTCTACCCGCACCAGCGCTGGCAGTTCACCGGCGTTCGCCTCGCCAAGGATCTCTGACATGTTGAAGCAGGAGCCCGAAGACGGCCAGGCGAGCCTCGCCGACCCGCATTTCCGCGCCGACGTGCTCGAAGGACTCGCGCGCCGCCCGCGCGCAATTCCCGCGCGCTGGTTCTACGACCGCCGCGGCTCGGAGCTGTTCGAGGCGATCACCAAACTCCCCGAATATTATCCGACGCGTACCGAGATGGGCATCCTGCGCGCCGCTTGCCCCGAAGTCGCCGGCATCGCCGGCAGGGGCCGCGCGGTGGTCGAGTTCGGCTCGGGCTCGTCGACCAAGACGCCGATCCTGCTCGAAGCGGTCGACCCCTCGGCCTATGTGCCGATCGACATATCGGGTGACTTCCTCCGTGCGTCGTCGAAAGCGTTGAGTCACGCCTTTCCCAAGCTGCTGGTGCTGCCGTTCGAGGCCGATTTCATGCGCCCGCTGGCCTTGCCGCGAGCGATCGCCGACGCGCCCAAGCTCGGCTTCTTTCCGGGCTCGACGATCGGAAACATGATCCCGCTGATGGCGGTCGATCTTTTGCGCACGATGCGCGGCTCGCTCGGCGAAGGCGCGATGCTGCTGATCGGCATGGACCGGATCAAGGACATACAAGTGCTCGAGGCCGCCTATGACGATGCCGCCGGCGTCACCGCCGCGTTCAACCTGAACCTGCTCGATCGCATCAACCGCGAGCTCGACGGCACCATCCCGCTCGACGCCTTCCGCCACCGCGCGATCTGGAACGACGATCGCGCGCGGATCGAGATGCATCTCGAAGCGACCCGCGACGCCGGTTTCACCGTCGACGGCCGCGCCTTCTCGATCGAAGCCGGCGAGACGATCCATACCGAGAACAGCCACAAATACGGCCCCCGCGACGCCCGCCTGATGCTGCGCGCCGGCGGCTGGACCCCGATCGCCGAATGGACCGATCCCGATGATCTGTTCGCGCTCTACCTCGCCGAGGCGCAGGCCGAACGCCCGGCGCCGTAAGGCAACGCCGACGGCAGTCCCGTTCGCCCTGAGCCTGTCGAAGGGCGGCCCTCCTCGCGCTCAGGTTCCCGTGGCAAGACGCCCTTCGACAAGCTCAGGGCGAACGGCAATTGATGCAGTCGCGCGCCTGCTCAGCGCCGCGAAACGCTCGCGCTCCAGGTCGTGATGTAATTGGGGTCGCCCCGGCATTCGCCCATGTCTTCCTGGTGGCTGAGGCGGAAGCGGGTGCCATCCCACACGAATTCCTGCCGGGAGCCGCAGTCGCCGAGCCCGCGGCCTTCGGCGAAGCTGGTCAGCATACCGTCGGCGAAGGTCGCGTTGACCGGCATCGGCACCGCGTCCTTGCGGTCGGCCTCGGTGAAGCCCGACGGCGCATCCATCGCCGCCGGTTCGGCTTTGCCGTCCCTGACAACGAATGCCGCCGAGATGAGATTGTAGGCCCCGGCGCTGCACGGCAGCAGGATCAGCGTCGTGCCGCCGCCCAGCCCGTGGGTTTCGATCTCGCCATGCGCGCTGTCGTCGCATTGCGCGCGCTGCTTCATGGCGGCGATCATCGCCGCATCCGGCGCGAACGCCTTGCCGCCCGGCGTGAGCGCGGCGATCTGCGGCGGGGCAGGGCGCACGGGAACGCCGGCCGCAGGCTGGTTCCCCTTGGCGACGATCGCCGTCACGCCGCCGGCACGGCCTTGCTGGGCATCGATGTAGCGCAACGCCGCCGAAGCACCCTTGAGCGAGAGGGGCGCCAGGGTCTTGCCACTGGCGTCGCGGATCGCCAGCGCCTGTCCGTTGGCCATCGCTGCGGCGATTTGCGCCGCCGCGTCGCCGGTCAGCGCGGGCGCGTCGCCGCCGCCGAACGCGCCGCTCGCCGCCTTGCCATCGATTGCGACACTCGCCGGCGCCGCCTTGGGCGCTAGGCCGTCATTGGGCAGCAAGGTCACGGTGATCGCGCCTTCAGGGCCGGCGGCGCGCGCCAGCATCAGGTTGATCGCCGGGAAATCCGCGCCTTCGGGACCGAGCGAGGCCATTTGGCAATCGCCCACATTGTCGCAGCCGACCGCCCAGTCGCCGAATGTCTTGAGGTCGCCAAGTTTCGGCGGCGTATGCGTGTCGACGGGCGCCGCATTGCTTGCGGTTGCGACGGACGTGACGCTTGCCGAAGGTGTCGGCGACGCGGTGGCGTTGCCGCCGGGCGAAGACGAGGAGCAGGCGGTGAGCGCCAGCGGAATGACGAGCAGGATCGATCGGTGCATGCAGCACCCTAACGTGCTAGGGCGCCGCCCGAAACCCATTCGACCGGAGAGAAAAGATGCAGACAATCGGGGTGATCGGCGCGGGCCAGATGGGTGCGGGAATCGCGCAGGTCTCGGCAGCGGCGGGCTATCGCGTGCTGCTGAGCGACGTCTCGATCGAACGCGCCGAGGCGGGGAAGGCGGGGATCGCCAGGCAGCTCGCCCGCGCGGTCGATAAGGAGAAGATCGACGCCGCGACGCGCGATGCAACGCTCGCCCGGATCGAATGCGTCGGCGATGTCTCGGCGATGGCGCCGTGCGATCTCGTCATCGAAGCCGCTACCGAGCGTGAGGAGATCAAGCGCGCCATCTTCGCCGAGGTCGGCAAGGTGCTTCGTGCCGACGCCATCCTCGCCTCGAACACCTCGTCGATCCCGATCACTCGGCTCGCCCAGGCGGCGCCCGACGCGGCGCGCTTCGTCGGCGTCCACTTCTTCAATCCGGTGCCGGTGATGGGCCTGATCGAGCTGATCCGCGGCCTCGCCACCTCGGACGAGACGGTCGCCTCGGTCGAAGCCTACGCCCAAAAACTCGGCAAGCGCGTCGTCCACGCCAACGACGCGCCGGGCTTCATCGTCAACCGCGTGCTGATGCCGATGCTCAACGAGGCGTGCTTCGCGCTCGGCGAGGGCGTGGCGACGATCCCCGATATCGACGCCGCCTGCACGCTCGGCCTCAACCACCCGATGGGTCCGTTCACACTTGCCGACTTCATCGGCCTCGATACCTGCCTGGAGATCACCCGCGTGCTGTTCGAAGGCACCGGCGATCCCAAGTTCCGCCCCGCACCGCTGCTCGTCAAATATGTCGAAGCGGGCTGGTACGGCCGCAAGACGAAACGCGGCTTCTACGATTATTCGGGCGCCGAGCCGGTGCCGACGCGCTGAGCCTGTCCTGTTCAGGTTGATGCGTAACAAGGGTGGGCTCCGGCGAAGGCCGGAGCGTGGGCAGCAGCAGCGCTTCGATTGCCCACGCTCCGGCCTTCGCCGGAGCACGATCCAGTCTTGACGAGACAGACTCCAGGCCAGAATTGAATGGCGATCCGCGCTGAGCTTCAGGCGCCGTAGCGCTCGCGCCATTCGTCCTCGCGATCGGCGGCGAGATAGCGTGCCTGTTCGCGCCATTCGTCGCGCGCCACCGTGCCCTCGCGCAGCGCGAGGCGGCGTTCGAGATCGGCGGCGTCGGCGTCGCTCAGCCGTTCGATATCGCCATAGGAGGTGATCCCCACCTCGTTGAGCTGGGTCGCCAGCGGCGCGTCGATGCCGCGGATCCGGGCGAGGTCGTCGGCCTTGCCCGAGCCCAGCCAGGCACCGCGCGGCGGCGCGCCGGCCGGGAGCGGCGCGGCGGGGGTCGCCGCCACGGCGGCGCGGCGATCGGCGGCCAGCTCGCCATTGCGGCGTTCGAGCTCGGCGAGGCGTTCGGCATCGGCCTTGCGCTGCGCCTCGACCTCCTTGCGATAGGCGGCGTGCGCCTCGCGCTCCTCCTCGTAGCGGGTGCGCCATTTGCGCCCGCCGGGATGGCTGGCCAGCCCGAGGAACCAGCCGGCGACGAGCAACAGCGCGAGCACGGCGAATTGGGTGGGGGTATGGAAAAGCATGGCGATCCGCTCCGAGTGTTACGGAGGGTCAACGACTTCGATGGCGCCTGCGTTCCGAGTCCTTGTTTGCTCTGGGAAGCAGGGAATTCTTTACTTGAACGCGTCGGCGATCGAGCAGGCGGCGGGGCCGAGGATGACGACGAACAGCGTCGGCAGGATGAACAGGATCAGCGGCACCGTCATGATCGCGGGCAGCCGCGCGGCCTTTTCCTCGGCGCGCATCATGCGCTCGTTGCGGAATTCCGCCGACAGCACGCGCAGCGCCGAGGCGAGCGGGGTGCCGTATTTCTCGGTCTGGATCATGGTCGTGACGACGCCCTTGACCGCGTCGAGATCGACGCGCTGGGCGAGATTCTCGAACGCCTGGCGGCGCTCCGACAGGAAGCCAAGCTCGATCGCGGTCAGCGCGCATTCGTCGCCCAGTTCGGGATAGGCGCGGCCCAGCTCGCGGGCGACGCGGTGGAAGGCGGCGTCGACCGTCAGGCCGGCCTCGGCGCAGATCACGAGGAGGTCGAGCGCATCGGGCAGGCCCTTGCGGATCGCGGCGCTGCGCTTGGTGATCTTGTTCTTGAGGTAAAGGTCGGGCGCCTTGTAGGCGAGCACGATCGTGCCGGCGACCAGCATGTAGCGCTTGAACGCGCTCCAGTCGTCGAAGCTGTGGGTGAAATAGACCCAGAACACGATGATCGCACCGAACACCAGCGGCAGCACCAGCCGGCCGAAAATCACCGCGACGGCATATTCCTTCTTGCGGATGCCTGCCTGCATCAGCTTGGTCTGCGCGACCTTGACCTGGCTGTCCTGCAGCACCTTCAGCGACGACAGGAAGGCGCGGATGCGATCGGTCGTCTGGTTCTGGCGGACCAGCTTGGCGCGCCGCTTCGAGGTCGAGGCGGTGATGCCCGCCTTCAACTGCTCGCGCCGGTCGTTGAGCGCCTTAACTCGCTTGGCCATCGGATCGCGCACGGTGGTCGCGAGATAGATCGCGAACATCACTGCGAACGCCGCCATGCCCGATAGCAGGGTCGCCACCCAGATCACGTCCACGCCCAGAAGCTTCGGTCCGCCGGTATCACCCATGATGCTGCTGGCTCCCCCGTCAGATCTCGAAGCTGACCATCTTGGCCATGATGAAGGCGCCGATCCCCATCCACACCAGTCCGCCGATGCCGGCAACGGTGAGGCGCGGATCGATGAAGAAGGTGCCCATGTAATCGGGCGCAATCCACATGATGAGGCCGAAGACGATGAAGGGCAGCGAGCCGACGATATAGGCCGAGGCCTTCGATTCGGACGACATCGCCTTGATCTTGAGCTTCATCTGCGTGCGCTGGCGCAGCACGGTCGCGAGGTTGGCGAGCGTCTCGGCGAGGTTGCCGCCGGTCTCGCGCTGAATCGCGATCGAGATGACGAAGAACTGGAATTCGGGCGTGCCGAGCCGGTCCGCGGTTTCCTGCAGCGCGGCGTCCATCGTCCGGCCGATCTTCATCTTGTCCGAAACCGCGCGGAATTCCTCGCCGACCGGGCCGGGCACCTCGGCGCCGACGACTGCCATCGTCTCCGAGATCGGCAGGCCCGAGCGCAGGCCGCGCACGAGCAGTTCGATCGCGTCGGGAAATTTGGCGGTGAACTTGTTGACTCGCCGCTTGATGAGGAAGCCGACGGCCTTGTGCGGAATGCCCGCGCCGGCGAACAGCCCGACGAACAGCGCGAACAGCAACGGCATGCCGCGCATCCACAGCAGCAATCCGACGATGACCATGATGCCGAGCGAGGCCATGCCGTACTGGCCGACCGTCCAGCTCTTGCCGGTCATCGCCAGCCGCTTCTTGAGCAGCGCCGGGTTGGGCAGGAAGCGCGCCGCGGCCTCGTCCATCTTGGTGCCGCGGCTGGCGGTGATGCGGCGCATCTTGGCCTCGACCGCGACCACGGCCGAGCCGCTGTGCCGCTCGCGCAGGCTCGCCAGGCGGCGCGCCTGGGCCTTCTCCGCCGAGGGGCCGGCAAAGGCGAATGCGACCAGCACGAGCATCATCAGCCCGCCGGCAGCCATGATCATGATCGGCGTCATCGCGCCATCGTCCTCCACCCGTCCTGCGGTGCCGCGCCTGCCCGGCGCGGCGCGCGCGTCACTTCTTCGTCCGCTTGGGCATCACTGCCTTCAGGTCGAACTTGCCCATCAGCGAGCCCTTGGGCTTTTTCTTGGGCGCGCCGTCATCGTCCTCGGCGGCCGCGGCAGCGTCGCTCGCCCCCGTCACGCGCTCGGCGAGCTGGGCGAGCGGCTGCACGGTCTTCGAACCCTTGCCGGCCTCGGCCAGCGTCTTGCCCAGCTTGGCCGCCTGCGCGGCGAGCTTCTGGTCATAGGGAATGACGAAATCGATCTTGCGCTCGATCGAGCCCTCGAAATCCTTGCGGCTGATCTCCAGCGTCCCGCCGTGCGGCACCTTGCAGGCGACCGTCAGTACCTGGCATTGCGGCGCGTTCGACTTCAGCCAGGAAAGCACGCGGATCGTGTCGCGCGCCGCCGCCAGCGTCAGCTCGGTGACGACGACCGCGATCTGCAGATCGCCGGCGAGATGCGGATATTGCACGATCATGCCGCGCGGCAGGTCGACCACGGTGCACTCGAACGCCGCGCGCATCTCCTCCTGCAACTGGTAGAAGGCAGTGCCGTCCGACACGACCGGCGCATTGATCGGCGCTTCGGCGGAAAGCACCGCGAGCTTCTCGCCGGCGCGCACCATCGCGCGCTCGATGAACAGCCCGTCGATGCGGCTGGGGTTCTCGATCGCGTCGGTCAAGCCGCGGCCGGGCTCAAGATCGAGCGCCAGCGCGCCCGTCCCGAAATGCACGTCGAGATCGAGCAGCGCGGTCGAGCGGCCCGATTTCTCGCTCAGCAGCCAGGCGAGCGAGGTCGCCACCGTCGAGGCGCCGACGCCGCCGCGCGCGCCGATCACGCCGGTCGAGCAATGCGGGCGTTCGGCCGCGGCCTCGACCTGCTTGGGCGCGTTGAGCATCGCTTGGGCATGCGTGAAGGCCTCGCGCAGCACGTCGGGCCCCAAGGGCTTCAGCAGATAATCCTGGATGCCGCTGGCGACGAGGTCGCGATAGAGCCTGACGTCGTTGACCTGCCCCGCGGCGATCACCACCGTGCCGGGCTCGCAGACTTCGGCCAGCGCATTGATGTCATTGAGCGGATCGCCCGATTCGGACAAATCGACGAACAGCACCTGCGGGCTCGCCGCCACCGACAGCGACTGCACTGCGTTGCGCAGGCCGCCCTTGTTGACCTTGCCCGCTTCCCAGCCGAGCTCGACCGCGATCGCGCGCAGCGCCTCGGCGGTGGTCTCGTCGCAGACATAGGCGGTGAAAGGCTCGCGATTGGCCGTGCGAGCCGGATGCCAGGGCGCGTTCATCAATCAGCCTCCCGTTACGCCGGATGTGGTGCTCTGCGATTTCAGGTCCTGCTTGCCGGTGTTCGGCATTTCGCGGAACGACTGGATCGCCTTGGTCGCGACCGCCGGATCGACGACGTCGCTGCCGCTCTGGCCGTGGACCAGGTCCTCGGGTCGCGCGACCATCGCGGCGATGTTGCTGTTGACCGCGCAGCCGAAGTTCGAATCGGTGTTGTTCTCGAAATCGATCGTCGGAATCTTGCTGTGGTCGGGGCAGCCCGGCACCGACGCGTGCATGCGCGTGACGACGACGCGGAGCGTGCCCGGCGTGACCGGCGACGGCGTGACCGGCGCGGCATCCGACAGCAGCACGCCGTAATGGCCGACCTGGCGGCGCACCGCGCTCTTGGCTGCAGCGACGTCGGACGAGGCAGCGTCGATCGCGACGCGGTCGCCATAGCCGAGCCTCAGCGAAGCGAGCCAGCCGTCGAGCCGCTCGGCCTCACCCGGCGCGAGCCCGTTGGGCGTCACCGCGACGTCGAAGGCATAGTCGGTCTGATCGACCACCGGCTGGTGGATCGATTCGAGCCCGCGATTCTGCGTGCCTTGGCAGCCCGCGAGTGCCGCCACCGGCAGCAGCGCGGCGAGGAGGGAAAAACGCTTGTGCATGGCCGTCTCCACCAGGGGGCGCATCAGTTGAGGCTGAAGCCGGGCGCGGCGTTGCCGTCCTTGGTCGGGACGGCGGCGCTGGGCGCGGGCTTTTGCCGGTCGGGCTGGGGCAGCGTCGGGCCGGCGGGCAGCGGCGCGCTGGCGCCGAGCGCGGGCGCGGCGGCGGTCGCGGACGGCGCCATGGTCGGCACCGGCCGCGGCGACGAATCGCCGGCTTCGAGCCTGCCGAACAGGACGCGGCTGAGATCGGTCGGCTGCTTGTAGCCGTCGGTCGGCAGCGCGATCTGCGCCAGCGAATCGACCGGCTTGACCAGATACGGGGTGACGACGATCACCAGCTCGGTCTCGTTGCGCTTGAACCCGTTCGATCGGAACAGCGCGCCGATCACCGGCAGGTCGCCGATCCCCGGCGCCTTGTCGATCTGGTTGTCGTTGTTGTTCTGTAAGAGCCCGCCGATCATGAAGCTCTGGCCCGAGCCGAGCTCGACCGTCGTTTCGGCGCGCCGCGTCGTCAACGCGGGGATCGTGAACCCGCTGATGTTGACGGCGCCGGCCGACGACAGCTGCGACACCTCGGGCTTGACGCGCAGCGAGATGCGGCCGTCGGACAGCACGGTCGGCGTATAAGCGAGGCTGACGCCATATTGCTTGTATTCGACCGACACCGCGCCGAGCCCCTGGTTGACGGGGATCGGAATCTCGCCGCCGGCAAGGAAGGTCGCGGTCTCGCCCGACAGCGCGGCGAGGTTGGTGTTCTCGAGCGTCGTCACCTGGCCGTCGGTCTCGCCGAGATCGAGCGCGCCCAGCAGGTTGAGCCCAAGGAGCTTGCCCGCGCCCGACAAGGTCGTGCCGTTCGAGCCGTTGGTCACCACCGTGCCGCCCGTGGCGGTGGTCATGCCGCCCCAGGTCGGCCCGCCGGGCGTATATTGCGGGGCGAAGGTCCGGCCCTGGCCGATGCCGAACTGGAACCCGCCCGAATTGTCGAAGCTGGCGAGGTTGACGCCGATATTCTTGACGAAGCTGCGGCTCACCTCGGCGACGCGGACCTGCAGGCTGACCTGCAGCGGCGTCGCGGTCTTGAGGCGCGCGATCACCTGCGTGTCCTTGCCGACGAACGCCTGGGTGAGGCGCTGCGCCTCGGCAATGTCGTCGGGCTGCGCGACGGTGCCCGTCAGCAGCACGATGCCGTTCATCGGCGTGACCACCACGTCGGCATCCGGCATGGCGAGCTTGAGCATGTCGCCCACCGAGCTGACATTGGTGCCGACCTGGACGGTCGCCGAGAACACCACGCTGCCCACCTTGTTGGTGGCATAGACGGTGGTCTCGCCGGGCGCCTTGCCGAATACGTAGAGCTGGGTCGGCGAGCGGACGTCGACATCGGCGGTCTTGGGATTGGCGACGAACACGTCGCTCATCGCGCGAGGCAGCGAAATCAGCTGGCCGCGGCCCGTATCGAGATGGATCGTGCGGCTCGGCTGCGGCGCGACCGTCTGCGCCGCTCCCGGCGCTGCGGCGCCGTAGAGGGCGCCGGCGGCGAGCGCGGCCGCGAGCGGCCAGCCGATCGGCTTGGACTTGAAGCGCATGTTATTTCCCCCCCACCGGGACGAGTGTCACCGAATCTCCCCGCGCGACGCGGATCACCGGGCCGGTAGGCGCGGCCGCACCGTCGCCCGGCGCTCCGGCCGAATCGGCCTTGCCGGGCACCGTGCTGCGCTGGAAGCGCGAGACGTCGGCGCCGGTCACAAAGCTCGCCGGCCCGGCGCTCGGCGCGGTATCGGCGCGCGCCAGCATTTCCTGCTCGGCCTTGGGATCGTTCGAAACGTTGACCTGGCCGGAGGCGATCGCCGCCTCGAGCTGGCTCTGGTCGTCGGCGAGGCTGCGCAGCGACAACGACAGGTCGCCCACCGTGCGCGCCACCGCGATCTCCTCGGCGATCTTGGGCGTCGCCTCGACCGTCACGTTGGAGAAGGCCTTGACCACGGTCTTGCCGTCGTCGCCGACCTGGTTGTCGGTGCGCTGGTCGGTCGCCAGCACGCGCAGGTTGCGGATGATCGTCTCGGACGCCTTGAGCGGCGGGCCATCGCCGCCGCCGGCCACCGACTGGGTCAGCACCAGATCGACATGGTCGCCCGGGAACACGAAGCCGGCGACCGCGCTCGGCCCCGACACGGGCACCGTCACCGCGCGCATCCCCGGCCCCAGGGCGGCGGCGAGGAAGCCGCGATCGCCCGGCTTGACCAGCGAGCCCTGCGTGACCGGCTGCCCGGCGGTGATCGGGTTGCGCACGACAGTGCCGACCAGCGACTGCAGGTTGGTATCCTTGCGGAGATAGTAAGCGTTGTCGACCATCTCCTTGGGCCACGGCTGGAACTTCAGCGCGGTGGCATCGAGGATGGTGCCGACGGGCAGCGCGCGGGTGGCGACGAGCACTTCGGGCCCATCGACCTTCTGCACCACCGCGGCTTGCGCCTTGGGCGCGGAAGCACCCTGCATCAGGCTGCGCGCCATGAATGCCGTGAGGCCCGCGACGACGAGCGCGCCGACCAGCAAAATCGTCTTCCTACTATCCATGACGCATCGGGCCTTTCGGACAGGAGCCGGTTGATCCAGCGTTAATCATCACCCGAACCTGTTAAGAATCGGTTCGTGCAGCGCGAAAAGGGCGGGGATGACGATCGCCACCCCGTACGGCACCTCGACGGGCGCCTTGGCGCGGCGGCACCAGCGCTCGGCGACGAGCAGCAGCGTGAGCACGCCGCCGAGCAGCGCCATCACGATCAGCATCCAGGCCAGCGGCTCGAACGGCAGCCACAAGGCGATCGCGCCGATCAGCTTGACGTCGCCGCCGCCCATCTGGCCGAGCGCGAAGGCGCCGACGAAGATCGCGAACACTATTCCCGCAAGCCCCAGCTGGATCGCGGCATCGGGCCACCAGGGCAGCCCGATCGACCACCACCAGACGGGCGCGAGCAAGGCGACCGCCGCGTTCTTCCAATTGGCGATCTCGCGCTTGCGCACGTCTTCGATGCCGGCCGAGACCAGCAGGAGCCCGCACGCGACGAGCAGCATTACGGAGAGAATCCCCCACCCCATCGCGCCAGCCCTAGACGACATGGCTTGCTAAAAAGTAACCACGCCCGATGGCCGCTTTCGATCGCTTCCGCCGCACGCTGCCGCCCGGCGCGTCCTTCTCCAGCTGGCGCACGCCCGATGGCTGGATGCTGCGGCGATTCGATTGCCCGGCGGGCGGCGTCGGCAAACGCGGCTCGATCCTGTTCCAGGGCGGCCGCGGCGACATGATCGAGAAATATCTCGAAGCCGTCGCGCACTGGCAGGCCGCGGGCTGGGCGGTCACCTCGTTCGACTGGCGCGGGCAGGGCGGCTCGGGCCGCTACGCCCCCGGCCCGCGCGTCGGCGACATCGACACATTCGATAGCTACATCCGCGATTACCGCGCCTTTTACGCCGATTGGGCGGCTGCCGCGCCGGGCCCGCGAGTCGCGATCGGCCATTCGATGGGCGGCCATCTCGTGCTGCGCGCGCTGGTCGAAGGCGCCGCGGCGCCCGACGCCGCGGTGCTGGTCGCCCCGATGCTCGGGCTGCACAGCCCGATCGGCGCATGGGGCGGCGGCAAGCTCGCACGCGTCATGGCGCGGCTCGGCGATCCGCAGCGCTTCGCCTGGAAGGTCAACGAAATTCCCGCCGCGCAGGCGAGCCGGCAGGCGCTGCTGACACACGATCTCGACCGCTATGCCGACGAGATGTGGTGGCGCGAGCACGATTCGACGCTCGACATGGGGCCGCCGAGCTGGCGCTGGCTGCGCGAGGCTTTCGTCTCGACAGCCGCGCTCAACCGCGATCCGCGGCTGGCGCGGATGAAGGTGCCGGTGCTGATGCTCGTCGCCGAGGCCGACAAGCTGGTCCGTGCGAAAACGGCGCTCGCCGTCGCGGCGCGACTGCCCGATTGCACCGTGCTGCGCTTCGGCCGCGACTCGGCGCACGAGATCCTGCGCGAGGCCGATCCGGTCCGCAACCGCGCGATCGTCGCGATCGATTCGTTCCTCGACGAGCGAGCGCCGGCGTGACGCTTGTTTCCGTTCCTCTCCGTTCGTGCTGAGCTTGTCGAAGCACGATTTAAGTGAGACGCCCTTCGACAAGCTCAGGGCGAACGGCGTAGTGCGCGGCGCATGAAGGAGCCGCTGTTGACCCGCTACGACATCGCCATCATCGGCGCCGGCATGGCGGGCGCGAGCCTCGCCGCCGAGCTCGCCCCCCACGCCCGCATCGTGCTGCTCGAAGCCGAATCGCAGCCCGGCTATCACGCCACCGGCCGTTCGGCGGCATTCTGGTCGGAAACCTATGGCGGCCCCCACGTCCAGCCGCTGACCACGGCGTCTGGCCCCATACTCGAAGCTGCGGGCGTTCTCGCGCCCCTGGGCTCGCTCCATCTCGGCCGCGCCGGGGACGACGCCGCGATCGACGCCTTTCTCGCGGCATTTGCCGGCAGCGGGGTCGCGCTGAAGGAGGTCGATCCGCATGCGATGATCCCCGGCCTGCGCGAGGAATGGCGCCGCGCGGTGTTCGAGCCGAGCTGCACCTATATCGACGTCGCCGCGCTCCACGCCGGCTATCTCGCCAGCGCCCGCCGCGCAGGCGCCGAGCTGTCGACCGACGCGCCGCTCCTCGCCGCGCACCGCGAGAATGGCGGCTGGCGCCTCGAAACCGGCGCCGGCTCTCTTTCTGCTGCCATCCTCGTCGATGCCGCGGGCGCCTGGGCCGACGAGGTCGCTCGCCGAGCCGGAGTCGCACCGCTCGGCATCCAGGCATTCCGCCGGACGATGGTGCAGCTGCGCACCGATCCGGCGCCGCCACCGCGCCTGCCGCACATCGGCGACATCGCCGGCAGCTTCTATTTCAAGCCCGAGGCGGGCGGGCGGCTCTGGCTCAGCCCACACGACGAGATCGCCAGCGATCCGTGCGATGCGCAGCCCGAGGAGATCGACGTCGCCACCGCCATCGATCGTTTCGAGCATTGCGTCGATTGGCGAGTCGCGGCGCTCGAGCACAAATGGGCGGGCTTGCGCAGCTTCACCCCCGATCGCCTGCCCGTCTATGGCTTCGATGCCGACGCGCCGGGTTTCTTCTGGTGCGCAGGGCAGGGCGGCTTCGGTATCCAGACGGCACCGGCGGCGGCGAAACTGGCGGCCGCGCTCCTGCTCGGCAAGACCCCCGACCTGCCCGGCGTCGATCCCGATCGCTACAGTCCGAGACGCTTCAGCCATCCCCCGTCACCCCGGACTTGATCCGGGGTCCCGCTGCCTTGCGCCAGAAGAAGAAGCGGGGCCGCAGCCTGGGACTGGAAGATTACTGACTCCAACGCGCCCAGATCGCCGTCGGCAGCGCCAGCCCGCGCGCTTCCTCGCGCACCGCGAGTTCGCCCGCCTCGATCGTGCCGCCCAAGTCGCCGAGCGTCTGCCGGAGCAATTCGCCGAGCGCCAGTGTCGACATCCGCACGGCGTAAACGGTCAGAAACAGAAAGCGCGACTCGCCGTCGAGCAGCTTGCGACAATCGGCGATCAGCCCTGGCAAGCCTTCCTCGAGCTTCCACACCTCGCCGCCCGGCCCGCGGCCGTATTTGGGCGGATCGAGCAGTATGCCGTCATAGCGTCGGCCGCGCCGCACCTCGCGCGCGACGAACTTGGTCGCATCGTCGACCATCCAGCGCACCGGCGCCTCGGCCAACCCCGAGAGCATCGCATTGCCCTTGGCGGCCTCCACCGATTTCTTCGAGGCATCGACATGGACCATCTTCACGCCCTGCGCCGCCATCGCCAGCGTGCCCACGCCGGTATAGCCGAACAGGTTGAGGCATTCGGCATCCCCCTTGCCGGCGACGCGTTCGCGCATCCACGCCCATACCGGCGCCATGTCGGGAAAGAAGCCGAGGTGGCGGAACGGCGTTGTCTGCGCGGTGAAGCTGACATCGTCCCAATGCAGCGGCCAGCCCTCGTGCGGTACTGCTTGCGCATATTGCCAGCGCCCGCCGCCATCCTCGTCGGCGCCAGGCACGAACTCGGCGTCGGCGCGCCAGTCGGGCGAGGCGGGCGCCCACATCGCCTGTGGCTCGGGGCGAATGAAGCGGAACCGGCCATAGCGTTCGAGCTTGCGGCCATTGCCTGAATCGATCAGCCCGTAATCCGCCCACGGCTCGCCGATGAGGGTTTTCAGGTCCATTCTACTTACCGTTCGGGCTGAGCTTGTCGAAGCCCGAGGTCGGCGGGACGCCCTTCGACAGGCTCAGGGCGAACGGATGAGGAGCTGTCGTCACGATCTCGCCACCGCCCGCTCGGCAATATAGGCCGTCACCGCCTCGAACGTCGCGGGCAGCGTCGCATAGCGCTCCTGGCGGTCGAACAGGTCGCCGACACGCGCCGGCAGCGCCGGCCGCACTCCCGTCGCGCGCTCGACCGCGTCGGGGAATTTGGCCGGGTGCGCGGTCGCCAGCGTCACCACCGGCACCTCGTCGAGGCCTGCACGGCGCGCCGCGGCCAGCGCGATCGCGGTATGCGGATCGATCACTTCCTGCGCTTCGTCGCACGCCCAGCGCATCGCCATCGCCATCTCGTCGAGATCGACGCGATCGCTGGCGAACAGGCCGCCCGCACCCTCGCGCTGCGCGTTGGTCAGCCGCATCGCCTTCGAAGCCTCGAAGCCGCGCATCTGTCCGGCGATCGCCGCGCCGTCGCGGCCGGCGAGATCGAACAGCAGCCGCTCGAAATTGCTCGATACCTGAATGTCCATCGAGGGGCTCGGCGTCGGCGTGACGCTGCCGACCGAATAATCGCCTGCCGACAATGCGCGGTGTAGGATGTCGTTGACGTTGGTCGCGACGATCAGGCGCGCGATCGGCAACCCCATCTTCGCCGCGACATAGCCTGCGAACACGTCGCCGAAATTGCCCGTCGGCACCGAAAAGGCGACCGGCCGCTCGGGCGCGCCGAGGCGGACGGCGGCGTAGAAATAATAGACCACCTGCGCCATCAACCGCGCCCAATTGATCGAATTGACCGCGGAAAGGCGGAAACGGCCGGCGAAATCGGGCGCGTTGAACATCCCCTTGACCAGCGCCTGCGCGTCGTCGAACGATCCCTCGATCGCGATATTGTGGATGTTGGGCGCCAGCACGGTCGTCATCTGGCGCCGCTGCACATCGGAGACTCGGCCCGCGGGATGGAGCATGAACACGTCGACATGCTCGCGCCCCGCCAGCGCGTCGATCGCCGCCGAACCGGTGTCGCCCGAGGTGGCGCCGACGATCGTCAGATGCTCGCCGCCGTCGGCCAGAAAGCGTTCGAACAAGAGGCCGAGGAATTGCAGCGCGACGTCCTTGAACGCCAGCGTCGGGCCGTGGAACAGCTCGAGCAGCCATTGATCGTGGTCGAGCTGCTTGAGCGGCGTCACCGCGGCGTGGGAGAATCGGCCATAGGCTTGTTCCGCCAGCGCCTGCAGCGCGGGTCGGTCGAGCACGCCCGCGGTGAACGGCGCCATCACTTCGACCGCGGTCTCGACATAGGATTTGCCGGCCAGCCCCGCGATCGCCTCCCTGGAAAGCGTCGGCCACGCCTCGGGCACGTAGAGTCCGCCATCCGACGCGAGGCCGGCAAGCGTCACGGCCTTGAAATCGAGCGTCGGTGCGTTCCCGCGAGTGCTGACATAAAGCATGGCGTCGCGCGGGGTAGCGGCGCGCGAGGGCTTCGCCAACCCCAGAAAAGCTATTCGCCGGCGCGCCAGCGTTTACGTAGCGCGAGGATGTAGATCACCACCGCCACCAACGCGAACAGGAACCATTGCACCGCATAAGCGAGATGGTTGTTGGGGATCGACGACAGGTCCGGCCCGGCATTCGCCTCGAGCCCCGGCGGCGGCGTATCGGCGACCAGCATCAGCGGCGGCGGCGCGCCCTTGCCGAGCGCGAGCTCGATCAGCGGGCGGTGATCGGGGCCATGCGCGATGAAGCCCGAGACCTTGCCGCCCGTCCAAGCCGGGTGATCCTCGGGATTCTTCGAAATGCCAAGCTGGACCATGAAGCCCGGCCCTTCGGCGCCTGTCGCGCAACTGACGATCTGCCGCCAGCCGACCTGCCCCGCCCGATTGCGCCCTGCCTCGCTGGCCCAACTCACCGGCCTGAGGCAAAAGGCGGTGGCGTGGCGGAACAGCAGGCTGTCGTCGCTGCGCCCGATCGGCAGCGCGATCGTCGGCAAATGCTGGTTGGCGGCGTAGCGCGCGAGCAAAGCCTCCTTCCAGTGCAGCCGGTGGAGCTGCCACACGCCGAGCCAGATCATCATCGCCACCGCCGCGGCGACCAGGATCGTCGGCACTAGGGGGAGGCGGCGCGTCACGGCCGCTCCTTGATCCGGCCCTCACGCGCCGCGTGGCGATATTCGAGCGCGAGCAACCCGGCCTTGGCGCCGCGCAGCGCGAGCACGACGGCAATCGCGGTCACCGGAATCCAGATCGCGAGCTGCAGCCAGAGCGGCGGGCCGACCGTCAGCTGCAGCGTCGCCGCCCCGGCGATGATGATCGCGCCGAGCACCAGCGTCAGCAATCCGGCCGGTCCGTCACCGACGTTGAAGCTGGTGAAATCGAGTCCGCACGACCGGCATTTCGCCGCGAACGCCACCGGCCCGTCGAACAATGTCCTCGCGCCGCAACGCGGGCACAGCCCTTTGATCGCCGCGGCGGCGGGCGTCGGTGCTCCGCCGCCGTCGGCCGTCATCAGCCGGCCGCGACCGGCGCGCCGGCGCTGCCCCAGACGTAGATCACGCTGAACAGGAACAGCCAAACGACATCGACGAAGTGCCAGTACCACGCCGCCGCCTCGAAGCCGAAATGCTGGCGCGGGGTGAAGTCGCCCTTATAGGCGCGGATCAGGTTCACCGTCAGGAACAAGGTGCCGATGATGACGTGGAAGCCGTGGAACCCGGTCGCCATGAAGAAGGCGGCGCCGTAGTTGAGGCCTTTGAAGTTGAACGGCGCGTGGATGTATTCATAGGCTTGGAGCGAGGTGAACAAGAGGCCGAGGATGATCGTCAGCCACAGCCCCTTGAGCACGCCGTCGCGGTTGCCGACGCCCAGCAGCCCCCACAGGCCGGTCTTGTCGCCGCCGCGCTGGTCGTGGATCAGCGCGTGGTGCGCCCAGGTGACCGTGGTCGCCGAGAGCAGCAGGATCAGCGTGTTGAGCAGTGGCAGCTCGAACGGGTTGATGACGGTCAGGCCCTTGGGCGGCCATGTCCCTCCCACGGTATCGACCACCGAGGGGAACAGCGCGAAATCGAAATAGGCCCAGAACCAGCCGACGAAGAACATCACCTCCGAGGCGATGAACAGGATCATCCCGTAGCGGAAATGGAGCTGGACGACGGGCGTGTGGTCGCCCTCGTGCGCTTCCTTGATGACGTCGTGCCACCAGGCATACATCGTGAACAGCACGCCGGCGAGGCCGGCGAAGAACAGCCAGCCCATGCCGTTGGGCTTGCCGACATGGCCGCCGTGCATCCAGCCGATGCCGCCCGCGGCCATCGCCAGCGCCGCGAAGGCGCCGATCAGCGGCCAGATGCTGGGCGGAAGGATATGGTAGTCGTGCGTCTTGTGGCCGGCCATTCTCTGTTCCCCGTTCAGGAGCCTCTCACGAAATCGTGTAACGCGTGGTCTTCACCAAAGCTAGGGCGTGCCCGAGCGGATCTTGGCGATCGAAATGAAGAAGAACAGGATGACCAGCGCCGCGAGCAGCAGTGCGGTCACCCTGGCGCGCGATCGCTGCCGCGCGCGGATCAGGTCCTCGTCGTCGCGCTCGGGATCGGTCATGCGACGAACCGGTCGACGACCAGCGCGCCGAAGATGACGAAAAGATACGCAATCGAATAGGCAAACAGCCGCTTTTCGGGCCGCATCGTATCTTCCGTCTGCGTCCGCCGCGTCGCGACGCGGAAGGCGAGGAGGGCGAAGAACGCCGAGGCCAGCGTCGCGACCACGCCATAGATCGCGTGGGTGAGCCCGAGCGGCCAGGGCGCGATCGCCACCGCTGCCATCGGGATGGTGTAGAGCCCGATCTGCGTCCGCGTCACCCGCTCGCCGGCGACGACCGGGAGCATCGGCACGCCGGCATTGGCGTAATCGCTCTTCACGAACAGCGCGAGCGCCCAGAAATGCGGCGGCGTCCACAGAAAGACGAGCGCGAACATGAGGAGCGGCAGCAGCGTGACGTGGTCGGTCGCCGCCGCCCAGCCGATCACCGGCGGGAAGGCGCCCGCGGCGCCGCCGATGACGATGTTCTGCGGCGTCCGGCGCTTGAGCCAGACGGTATAGATCAGGACGTAGAACAGGATCGATGCGGCGAGGATCGCGGCCGACAGCAGGTTGATTGCCAGCCCCATCAGGATCACCGCGAACGCGCCGAGTCCGACCCCGAAGTGCAGGGCGGATTGCCGGTCCATCCGGCCGGCGGGGAGAGGACGCCCCCGCGTGCGCTTCATCTTGGCGTCGAGGTCGCTCTCATACCATTGGTTGAGCGCGCCGGCGGCACCCGCAGCGAGCGCGATGCACAGGATGGCGGTGAAGCCGAGCACCGGATCGATCGTGACGGGCGCGGCGAGCAGCCCGCACAGCCCGGTGAACACGACGAGCCGCATCACCCCCGGCTTGGTCAGCGCCAGGAAATCGCGCCAGTCGGCGGGAACGGAAAGCGGGCGGGTCATCGTGGTCATATAGGTCTTTCTCCCCTCCCCTTCAGGGGAGGGGCCGGGGGAGGGGTCTGTCCATGCGCCTGAACGCCTGTGACACTGCCCCTCCCCAACCCCTCCCCTGAAGGGGAGGGGCTTTCCGGCTCAGTCGATCACCGGCAGGGTTTCGAACTGGTGGTAGGGCGGCGGGCTCGACAGCGTCCATTCGAGCGTCGTCGCGCCGTCGCCCCACGGGCTGTCGCCTGCCTTCCTGCCCGCGAACAGCGACAGGATCAGGTTGACGAAGAACACCGCCATCGACGCCGCCATGATCATGTAGCCGATCGTCGCGATGTGGTTCCAATGCTCATAGGCCGGGGTGTAGTCCGGAATGCGGCGCGGCATGCCCTCGAGCCCGAGGAAGTGCATCGGGAAGAACAGCACGTTGACGCCGACGAAGAACACCCAGAAGTGAATCTGGCCGAGCACTTCGTTGTACATCTTCCCGGTCATCTTCGGGAACCAGTAATAGAAGCCGGCGAACAGGCTGAACACCGCGCCGAGGCTGAGCACATAGTGGAAGTGCGCCACCACGTAATAGGTGTCCTGCATGTAATCGTCGATGCCGCCGTTGGCGAGCACGACGCCGGTGACGCCGCCGACGGTGAACATGAAGATGAAGCCGATCGCCCACAGCATCGGCGTCTTGAAGCTGATCGAGCCGCCCCACATCGTCGCGATCCACGAGAAGATCTTGATGCCGGTGGGCACCGCGATCACCATCGTCGCCAGCGTGAAGTACATCTTCACCGTCACCGGCATGCCGGTGGTGAACATGTGGTGCGCCCAGACGACGAAGCCGACCACGCCGATCGCCACCATCGCATAGGCCATGCCGAGATAGCCGAAGATCGGCTTGCGGCTGAAGGTCGAGATGACGTGGCTGACCATGCCGAAGCCCGGCAGGATCATGATGTATACCTCGGGGTGGCCGAAGAACCAGAACAGGTGCTGGAACAGGATCGGATCGCCGCCGCCGGCCGGATCGAAGAAGGTCGTGCCGAAATTGCGGTCGGTGAGCAGCATGGTGATCGCAGCAGCCAGCACCGGCAGCGCGAGCAGCAGCAGGAAGGCGGTGACCAGCACCGACCATACGAACAGCGGCATCTTGTGCAGCGTCATGCCCGGCGCGCGCATGTTGAAGATGGTGGTGATGAAGTTGATCGCGCCGAGGATCGACGAGGCGCCGGCAAGGTGCATCGACAGGATCACCATGTCGACCGAGGGGCCGGGCTGGCCGTAGGTCGACAGCGGCGCATACATCGTCCAGCCTGTGCCGGCGCCACCGAAGAAGGGCGAGGCGAGCATCAGCGAGAAGCTCGGCACCAGCAGCCAGAACGAGATGTTGTTCATCCGCGGAAAGGCCATGTCGGGGGCGCCGATCATGATCGGCACGAACCAGTTGCCGAACCCGCCCATCATCGCCGGCATCACCGTGAAGAAGATCATGATGAGGCCGTGGGCGGTAATCATGATGTTCCACAGATCGCGCGCCTGATCGATCGTCGCCTGGCCGCCGAACACCGCCGACGCCCAGGTCGGCAGATACTGGATGCCCGGATGCATCAGCTCGACGCGCATGAAGCCCGAGATCGTGCCGCCGATGATGCCCGCGCAGATCGCGAAGATCAGGTAGAGCGTGCCGATATCCTTGTGGTTGGTCGACATGAACCAACGCTGGAAGAAGGCCGGCGTGTGCGCCGCGTCATGATGATGCGCGTCGTCGTGATGCGCTTCGAAATGATGGGCGGAGAGCGTGGTATCGGTCATGACGTCAGATATCCGATTTGCTGGAGCCGGGCGCGTTGCTGGTGGCGGGCTGCGCGGTGGTCGGCGGCGCCGCGGTGCCGTTCTCGACCGGCGGCGTCGCCGCTGCGGGAATCGCCGTCGCGTCGTTCACGTCGGCGCCGGGCTGCGGGATCAGCGCGGTCGAAGGCGCATTGGCGTCGCCCGGCATTTTGCCCCCCTTGGCGCGGACCCAGGCGGCGAATTGCGCCGGCGGCACCGCTTCGACCGCGATCGGCATGAAGCCGTGATTGGCGCCGCACAGTTCCGAGCACTGGCCGAAATAGAGGCCCGGCTTCTGAATCGTGAAGCTGGTCTCGTTGAGCCGGCCGGGCACGGCGTCGAGCTTGATCCAGAAGGCGGGGACCGCCCAGCTGTGGATCACGTCGGCGGCGGTGGTGATGAGGCGGATCGGCACACCGACCGGCAACACCACGCGATTGTCGACCGCGAGCAGCTTGGGCCCGTCGGCATCGGTGCGGAAACGCTCGCCGGGCTGGACCTCGTCCTTTTCCTTGAGGATGTTCGACGTGATCTGGATGTCGCCCAGATCGGGATATTCGTAGGTCCAGTACCATTGGTTGCCGGTCGCCTTCAGCGTCACGGCATTGTCCGGCGCGGGGCGGAACTGCGCCTGGAGCAGCCCGATCGAGGGAATCGCGATCACCACCAGGATCAGCACCGGGGCCAGCGTCCAGAACACCTCGAGGATCGTGTTGTGCGAGGTGCGCGACGGCACCGGATTGGCGCCGCGGCGATAGCGGAAGATGCACCACAGCAGCAGCACCAGCACCAGCCCCGAGATCACCGTGATGATCGGCATCAGCAAATGATCGTGCATCTTCTCGGCGCGAACGCCGGTGGGGCTGAATTGCGGCTGCAGGCCGATCTTGCCGTCGACCGGCTGGCCGACGCCCGGCGTCACCGCCATCGGCGGAGCGCCGTCCTGCGACAGGAGCGGGTTGGTCGGCTGGGCAGCGGCCGGTGCGGGGGTCGCCGGATTGGCGACGCTGGCAGGTGCGGGGGCCGGGCTCGCCGTCTGCTGGGCGATCGCCGGGCCGGCGCCGGCCAGCGCGAGGCCGGCTGCGATGGCGATCGTCTTCAACCGAATCATCCGCATCGTCGTCTGTCCATCCCCTCGTTGGAATACGGCCGTTTGGCGGGCCGCCAGGACGGGAATACGCCCCTTTTGCATGGCGCTATACGCGGTGGTCCAGTCCGCCTCAAGGCATGGTCGCGCGTTTTTTCGCGGGCGCGTTGCGCGCGGGCGCCCGCATCCCTATTGAGCGCGCGAGTTTGGGCCATAGAGGACGGGCGATGACCGAAGACGAGGTGCTGGCCGAATTTCGCGCGGCAGATGCGCTGCTCGAGGGCCATTTCATCCTCTCCTCGGGGCTGCATTCGCCGGTCTTCCTGCAGAAGATGCGGGTGTTCCAGGATCCGAAGCGCACCGAGCGGCTGTGCCGCGCGCTCGCCGAGGCGATCACCGCCAGGTTCGGCCCGATCGACATGGTCGTCTCGCCTGCGGTCGGCGGCATCATCCCGGGCTACGAGACGGCGCGCGCGCTCGGCTGCAAGGCCGTGTTCGTCGAGCGCGAGGAAGGCGCGTTCCGCCTGCGTCGCGGCTTCGAGATTCCCGAAGGCGCTCGCGTGGTAATGGTCGAGGACATCGTGACCACCGGCCTGTCGTCGCGCGAATGCCTTACCGCGATCCGTGAGCATCCCGGCGAGCTGCTCGGCGCGGCGTGCCTGATCGACCGCTCGAATGGCCGCGCCGATGTCGGCGCGCCGTTGGTGTCGCTTTGCAAGCTCGACGTGCCCGCCTATCCCGCCGACGATCTGCCCCCCGAGCTGGCGGCGATCCCGGCGACCAAGCCCGGCAGCCGGGGCTTGAAGAAATGAGCGAGCGCCTTCGCCTCGGGGTCAATATCGACCATGTGGCGACGGTGCGCAACGCGCGCGGCAGCGGCTATCCCGATCCGGTGCGTGCCGCATTGCTCGCGGCCGAGGCGGGCGCCGACGGCATCACCGCGCACCTGCGCGAGGATCGCCGCCACATCACCGACGCCGATATCGCGCGGCTTTCCGCCGAGCTGCCTATCCCGCTCAACCTCGAAATGGCGGCGACCGACGAAATGCTCGCCATCGCGCTGCGCCACACCCCGCACGCCGCCTGCATCGTCCCCGAAAAGCGCGAGGAACTGACCACCGAAGGCGGCCTCGACGCCGCCGGCCAGCATAACCGCCTCGCGCCGATGGTCGCCGAGCTGGGCGCGGCGCGAGTCCGTGTCTCACTGTTCATCGAGCCCGACCCGCGCCAGATCGAAGCGGCGATCCGCCTCGGCGCGCCGGTGGTGGAATTGCACACCGGCCGCTACGCTGAGCTCACGGGCGAGGCGCAGGCCGAGGAGCTCCGCCGCCTGTCCGATGCCGCCGCGCTCGCCGCCAAGAACGGCATCGAGGTCCATGCCGGCCACGGCCTGACTTACGACAATGTCGCCGCCATCGCCGCGATCCCGCAGGTGCGCGAGCTCAATATCGGCCATTTCCTGATCGGCGAGGCGATCTTCGTCGGTTTGGCGGAAAGCGTCCGCAGAATGCGCGCGGCGATGGACGAGGCGCGGTGAGCACCACAATCCGTCACCCCAGCGCAGGCTGGGGTCTCTTCGTTGCCATGCGCGCGCCTGCGGCACGAGACCCCAGCCTTCGCTGGGGTGACGCGCTCATGAGCGCGTCATGATCCTCGGCCTCGGCTCCGATTTGTGCAATAGCGAGCGCATCCAGGCGTCGCTCGCTCGCTTCGGCGCGCGGTGCGAGACCCGCGTCTTCACCGAAATCGAGTTGGCCACGGCGAACCGCCGCCCCTTCACCAGGGCGGGAACGCTCGCCAAGCGCTTCGCCGCCAAGGAGGCCTTCTCCAAGGCGGTCGGCACCGGCTTCAGGCGCGGCGTGTTCATGAAGGACATCGGCGTGGTCAATGCCCCTTCGGGCGCGCCGACGCTGGCGCTCGCCGGCGGCGCACGCGCGAGGCTTGACGCAATGACGCCGGACGGCCACGTCGCGCTGGTGCACCTCACGCTGACCGACGACCATCCCTGGGCGCAGGCGTTCGTCGTCATCGAGGCGGTGCCGAAGAGCGAGATCGAGTAGGAGCGCGCGTTGGACGCCGAAGTGAAGCAGGAAGAAACGGCACAACCCGAAAAGAAGGCCGGCACCAACTGGTGGGCCGAGATCAAGGGCCTGCTATGGCTGGCGATCGCGGTGTTCGCCTTCCAGAGCTTCCTCGCCAAGCCCTTCTACATCCCCAGCGAATCGATGCTGCCCGATCTCCTGGTCGGCGACCGGCTGGTGGTGACCAAATACCCTTATGGCTGGTCGTTCGCCTCGCCGATCTTCCACCTCCTGCCGCACTTCAAGGGGCGGCTGTTGGGGCACATGCCCAAGCGCGGCGACATCGTGATCGTCACACCGCCCGGCAAGAAGGAAGATTACATCAAGCGAGCGATCGGCCTGCCTGGCGACACGATCGAGCTGCGCGGCGGCGTCGTCATCCTGAACGGCAAGCCGATCAAGCGCGGGCCGCTCCATTATCGCGACTTGCCGGTCGACGACAATTCCACCTGCGATCCCAGCCAATATCCCGGCGCGCGCCAGCCCGGGCCTGACGGCAAGATGGTATGCCACCTGCCGATCATCACCGAAACCTTGCCCAACGGCCGCAGCTACGACACGATCGACCTGCAGCCCGACAGCGACGGCGACAATTACGGGCCGATCACCGTTCCCAAGAACGAGGTGTTCCTGATGGGCGACAATCGTGATCGCAGCGCCGACAGCCGCTTCCCGCTGTTCCAGGAAGGGCTGGGCGGGCCGGTGCCGTGGGAATATCTCGGCGGCCGTGCCGAGTTCGTGACCTTCTCGCTGGACGGCAGCGCGACCTGGAACCCGCTGACCTGGTTCACCGATTTCCGCGGCGGCCGCGTCGGCCTGTCGCTCCACCCGCGTGAGGCGGCCAAGCCGTGAGCACGCCCGCCGCCGAGCGATCCGATACGCTGGTGGCGAGCCCCAGCCCCAACGAGATGCGCGATCCGGCGATGCGCCGCGAGCTGAAGCGCGCCAGCGTGTGGATCGGGCTCGTCTGCGCGGTGGCGCTCGTCGTGCTGCTGATCCAGCCGCTGCTGCTGATCTTCGCCGGCCTCGTCTTTGCGACCATGCTCGACGGCGGGGTGCGGCTGCTCGGCCGAGTGCTGCCGATCCGGCGCGGCGCACGGCTTGGAATCGTCGTCGTGCTGGTCGTCGTCTTTTTGTGCGGCGTGTTCTACATGACCGGCGTTCAGCTCGTCGCGCAGTTCACCCAATTGCAAGCGACCCTGCAGGAACAGGCGGGGCGAGTCATCGACTGGGCGGCGGGCCTCGGCATCTCGCCGGGCGCGGACGACATCCAAGGGATCGCGCGGCAAGTCCTGGGCTCGGTCGGCCGGCTCACCTCATGGGTCGGCACGGCGATCGGCGCGATCACCAGCATGGTCCTCATCATCGTGATCGGCCTGTTCGTCGCGATGGAGCCGCGCATCTACGAGCGCGGGCTGCAATGGATGGTGCCGGTCGCGCAGCGCGAGGAATTCGCGATCACGCTCGATCGAATGGCCAAGACGCTGCGTATCCTCCTCGCGGGGCGGCTGACCGGCATGGCCTTCGAGGGCGTGCTGACCTGGATCATCCTGTCGCTGCTCGGCGTGCCGATGGCGCTGCTGCTCGGCATCATCGACGCGATCCTCGCCTTCATCCCCAATATCGGCTCCTTCATCACCGGCATCCTGATGACCGCGGTGGGCTTCAGCGCCGGGGTCGATACCGGCATCGCCGCGCTGATCGCCTGGTTCGTGATCCAGACCTTCGACGGCTATGTCGTCATTCCGATGGTCGCGCGGCGCACCGTCGATTTGCCGCCGGCGCTGACCTTGTCGGCGCAGATCCTGGCGAGCACCTTGTTCGGCGTGCTCGGGCTGGCGCTCGCGGACCCGATGACGGCGATGATAAAGGTCGCGCTCGAACGCCGCTCGGAGAATGACAGCGGCGAGATCGAGGCGGAGCCCGCGGCATGACCATCGTCCTCCACGATTACTGGCGCTCTTCGGCGAGCTATCGCGTGCGGATCGCGCTCAACCTCAAGGGCGTGGACTATGAGACGCGGCCGGTGAACCTGCTCGCCGGCGAGCAGCGCGACACCGCCAATATCGGGCGCAACCCGCAAGGGCTGGTGCCGACGCTCGAGGTCGACGGCACGCCGATCACCCAGAGCCTGGCGATCATCGACTGGCTCGATTCGGCCTTTCCCGAACCGCGCCTGTTTCCGGCCGATCCGCTGGCACGCACCGCCGCGCTCGCCCGCGCCTTGGTCGTCGTCGCCGACATCCATCCGATCGACAATCTGCGCGTGCTCAAGCGCCTCGAATCGCAATTCGGCGCCGATCAGGCAGCGCGCGACGACTGGTATCGCCACTGGATCGCCGAGGGGCTGGGCGCGCTGGAGGCGATGGCGGGCGAGGGGCCGTTCCTCGGCGGCGCCGCGCCCGACGTCTCGGACGTCTGCCTGATCCCGCAGCTCTACAATGCGCGCCGCCTCGCGCTGCCGCTCGAGGGCTATCCGAAGCTACTCCGCGCCGATGCCGCCGCGGCCGAGCTCGACGCCTTCGCCGCCGCTTACCCCGATCGAGTGAAGCCGCCGGCGAACGTCTGATGGCGCGCATCGGCCTGCTCGGCGGCTCGTTCAACCCCGCGCATTCGGGGCATCGCGCGATCAGCCTGGCGGCGATCGACGCGCTCGATCTCGACGAAGTGTGGTGGCTGGTCTCGCCCGGCAATCCGCTCAAGGAGAAAGCGGGGATGGCGCCGCTCGCCGCGCGGCTCGCCTCGGCGCGCGCGATGGCGCGGCGCGCGCGAATCCGGCCGACCGATGTCGAGGCGCGGCTCGGCACACTCTACACGGTCGATACGATCGCCGCGCTCCAGCGGCGCTGGCCCAATCACCGCTTCGTCTGGCTGATGGGAGCCGACAATCTCGCCCAGTTCCACCTCTGGCGCGATTGGCGGCGGATCGCGCGCGAGGTTCCGATTGCGGTGATCGCGCGGCCGGGGTATGATCGCGCTGCCCACGCGGCTGTCGCGATGGGCTGGCTGCGGCGCTTCGTCCGGCCCGCAGACCAGGCGAAATCGTGGACGACGTGGAGATTGCCGGCGCTCGTGCTGTTGCGCTTTCGCCCCGATCCTACTTCGGCGACCCGGCTGCGTGCCGCCGATCCCCTTTGGCAGCGTCGTTTTCTGCCGCCCCCGGCGCGGGTCGCGCCATCATCCTAGGAGTTCCCTTGGCTTCATCCCCGCAAGTATCGCGCTCGTCCGACGCCGAAGGCGCCGAGGCGCTGCACCGGCTCGTCCTCGCTTCGTTGGACGATGACCAGGCGGTCGATACGGTTTCGATTCCTCTCGCCGGCAAGTCCTCGATCGCCGATCACATGGTGATCGCATCGGGTCGCTCGACCCGGCAGGTCGCCTCGATGGCTTCGAAGCTCGCCGAGAAGATCAAGGCCGAATGCGGCCGAGTCGCGCGCATCGAAGGCCTGCCGACCGCCGATTGGGTGCTGATCGACGCCGGCGACGTGATCGTCCACCTGTTCCGGCCCGAGGTGCGTAGCTTCTACAATCTCGAACGCATGTGGCAGTTCGGCGACGCGCCCGCGGGCGAGGCCTGAACTGCCGCTTCGTCACCCCGGACTTGGGTTCCCATCAAAGTAGTACTTTGATGGGTGCCCTTGTTCCGGGGTCCACCGCGCCGCAAGAACCGCGTTGATCGCTTCCGCGGCACAGTGGATGCCGGAACGAGTCCGGCATGACGTTTGGGGGATCGACCTGTGCTTCTTCACATCGTCGCGCGTGGTCGGATCGGCCGTAGTCCCGAAGCGGAGCTCGTCCAGCGCTACGCCAAGCGGCTGAGCTGGCCGTTCAAGGTAACCGAGCTGCCCGATACCGGCGGCAAGCTCCCGCCGATCGACCCGCAGACCAAATTGGTGCTGCTCGACGAGACCGGCGACGTCCTCCCCTCGCGCGACATCGCGGCGACGCTCGGCCGCTGGCGTGACGACGGCGTGCGCGAGGCGCGATTCATGATCGGCGCCGCCGACGGCTTCGACGATGCCGAGCGGGCAGGCGCGGACCTGCTGCTCTCCTTCGGCCGCGCGACCTGGCCGCACCTGCTCGCGCGCGCGATGCTCGCCGAGCAATTGTGGCGCGCGACCTCGATCCTTGCCAATCATCCCTATCACCGCGAAGGATAGCGGGATGAAGCGGGGGTGGCTGGCAGCAGGAGGCGGAGCGGCGTTAATCGCCGCCACGGCCGCTGCCTGGGCTTCGCCCGATCCGCTTGCCGGCGAGCGGCAGCGGCTGGTCGCGGCCAAGCAGGCGGCGGCGGCGGCACAGGCGCGGGCGGCACGGCTCGACGCCGAAGCCGGCGCCGAACAGGATGCCGCGGCCAAGGCGCGCGCCGAGGAGCAAGCGGTCGCCGCTCGAATCGACAAGGCCGAGGCGGACATCGCCGCCGCACAGTCGCGGATCGCGCTCGTCCAGGCCGAGGTCGACGCCCAGCGCGGCGCATTGGCGCAGCAACAGGGACCCGTAGTGCGGCTGATCGCCGCGCTCGCCGCGTTCGCGCGCCGGCCGGCGATCGCCGCGGTCGCGCAACCCGGATCGATCGCCGACATGGTTCATGTCCGCGCGGTGCTCGGCACGGCAACCCCGGCGATCGCCGCGCGCACCGCGGGCCTGCGCGACACGCTCGGCCGCACGCGCGCGCTGCATGCAAGCGCGGCGCTGGCGGCGAAGAGCCTCGCCGACGGCCGCGCCGCGCTCGATGCGCAGCAGCTCGCGCTCGCCCGGCTCGAAATGACTCATCGCGCGCGCTCGGTTGCGCTCGGCCGCGCCGCGATGGCGGCATCGGATCGAGCGCTGGCGATGGGCGAGGCGGCGCAGGACGCGGTCGACCGCATGGACACGATCGGCGACGCTCGCGCCACCGCCGCCGCGCTCGGTGCGCTGCCTGACCCGGATCCGCGGCCCGATTCGGCAACGTCGCTGGCGCTCGCCGGCTGGCCCTCGGGCAACGCGCCTTATCGATTGCCGGTCGGCGGCCGGCTCCTCACCGGCCTTGGCGAAGTGTCGGAGGCCGGGGTGCGCTCGCGCGGGCTGACGCTCGCCGCCAGTCCCGGCTCCGCCGTCGTCGCGCCGGCGACGGGGCGAGTCGCTTATGCCCGGCGATTCGGCGATTTCGGCGTAGTCGTCATCCTCGATCATGGCGACGGCTGGACCAGCCTGGTCAGCGGCCTCGGCTCGGCCGCCGTCGCGCGCGGCGCGATGGTCGCCCAAGGCGCCGAACTGGGAGCGGTCGGCGCCGACGGCCGGCTCACCGTCGAGCTGCGGCGGCGCGGCCGCCCCGTCGATATGATCCCGCTACTCGGTTGAATCCTTGCGCTTCGTCCCGCCTGACCGTTCGCCCTGAGCTTGTCGAAGGGCGAGGTTCCCGTGCTTCGACAAGCTCAGCACGAACGATTCGAGGATGAACCCGATCCGGCTCGGGCCTGTTGAGCTATCGCCGCCGCCGGCGCCCCTCGTCGCCTGCCGGCCCGGCGCGGATCGTCAGGCATTCGGCGCGAGTCACCGCGCCGTCATGGTTCGCATCGAGCCGGGCGAAAATCCGCGCCATGTCCGCCTGCAGCTCGGCGAGCGTGATGCGGTCGTCATGGTTCCCATCGACCTCGAAGGGACTCGGCAGCGCGTTGCGGTCGCCCAGATTGCGCTCGGCCCAGTCGCCATATTGGATATAGCCGATCGATCCCTTGCGATCGCTATCGACCAGCGCATAGCTGCGCGCGACGCACGCCGCGAGCTCTGCCGCGGTGGTGCGCGCATCGCCATCGGCGTCGCAGGCGGCGATCATCATCGCCGCGGGCTCGACCATCATCGTCTGGTCGGGCGGCTGCTGCAGATTGGGCGCGCTTTGCAGGGTGAAAGCGAGCGCGGCGAGCAGCATCTACGGCCTCCGTTCGGGCAGCAACAGGCTGGCATCCCCATAAGAATAGAAGCGATAGCCCGCGTCAATCGCATGGGCATAGGCCGCCTGCATCCGATCCAGCCCCATCAGCGCCGAGACCAGCATGAACAGCGTCGATCGCGGCAAATGGAAATTGGTCATCAGCCCGTCCACGCCCCTGAAGCGGTAACCCGGCGTGATGAAGATCGCGGTGTCGCCCTCGAAGGCCCGGATCACGCCGTCCTCGCCTGCCGCGCTCTCGATCAGGCGAAGGCTGGTGGTGCCGACCGCGATCACCCGATTGCCGCGCGCGCGCACCTCGTTGAGCCGGTTGGCGGTCGCCTGCTCGATCCGCCCCCATTCGGCGTGCATCCGGTGATCGTCGGTATCGTCGGCCTTGACGGGCAGGAAGGTGCCGGCGCCGACATGGAGCGTCAGCGTCGCGTGCTCGACGCCGGCCGCTGCCAGCGCCGCCATCAGTTCGGGCGTGAAGTGCAGCGCCGCGGTCGGGGCGGCGACCGCGCCCGATCGCCGCGCGAACATCGTCTGGTAATCCTCGGCGTCGCGCTCGTCGGTGGCGCGCTTGCTGGCGATGTACGGCGGCAGCGGCATGCGCCCGGCACGTTCGAGCAGCAGTTCCACGGGCTCGTCACCCGCGAAATCGAGCGCGAAGCTGCCGTCGTCGCCGCGGTCGCCGGCGGTCGCGGTCACGCCTGCGCCGAAATCCACGCGATCGCCTTCGCGCAGCCGCTTGGCGTTGCGGACGAACGCGCGCCAGCGCCGCGGCCCCTCGCGCTTGTGCAGCGTCGCGCCGATCGTCGCGTCGCCGCGCTTCCCCTCAAGCTGCGCAGGGATGACGCGGGTGTCGTTGAACACCAGCATGTCCCCTGGCGCAAGGAAGCGGGGCAAGTCGCGGGCGATCGCATCGTGCGTCGCCGCACCGTCGAGCACCAGCAGCCGCGCGGCGTCGCGCGGGCTCGCCGGCCGCAGCGCGATCCGCTCGGGGGGCAGCGTGAAATCGAAGGCGTCGACCTTCATCGCTTGCGCCGGCTCGCGCGTCTCACTGGTGGGCAGGCGTCGTCGGCTTGGCGCCCGGCAGCGTCACCGGCGCGCCGAGATCGGGGGCCGGCGCGGCCGCCGGCGCGGCCTGATAGGGCGGCGGATTGTCGGCGGCGATATAGGCGTGGAGGATGCGGCTGGGATCGGCGGGCGGCTCGCCGCGATGGATCGCATCGACATATTGCATGCCCTGGATGACTCGCCCGAACACGGTGTATTTCTTGTCGAGCGTCATGTGCGGCAGGAACATGATGAAGAACTGGCTGTTGGCGCTGTCTTCGGCCTTTTTCTGCGCGGCTTCGTCGGCATGTTCGGGCGCGCTTTCGCGCGCGGCCGCGACCGCGCCGCGGACGTGCGGCAGATAGTTGAACTCGGCCGGCACGTCGGGCAACGACGAGCCGCCGGTGCCGTCGCCCTTGGGATCACCCGTCTGCGCCATGAAGCCGTCGATCACACGGTGGAAGGTGAGCCCGTCGTAGAAATGCTGGCGGACCAGCGTCTTGACGCGCTCGACCATCTTGGGCGCCACGTCGGGGCGCAGCCAGATCACCACGCGGCCGCCGGTCGACAAATCGAGATAGAGCAGGTTCTGCGGATCGCTCGGCGAAGCCACCGGCGGGCGATCGGCGACCTTGGGCTCGATCAGCGCAGAGCTCTGCGCGAACGCCGGCCCCGCCAGCAGCGCGCCGGCCAGCGCGATCAAACTCAGGATGAAACGCATCACTTCCCCGCGAGAAACTTCGGTCTTGGGCGCGGGCTTAGAGCAAATCGCCGCTTGCGCCAATCTGAACATGTGGCGGCAAGGTCCGTCACCAACCCTTTTACGTCATCCCCGCTTTCGCGAGGGTGCCGGCCTCATGCCCCCTTCCGCCCAATCATCGTTACCCGCGCATCGACCTCCGCCTTCACCGCGGGCGAGACGAATTTGGCGATGTTGCCGCCGAACAAGGCGATCTCCTTGACCAGCCGGCTGGCGATCGGCTGCAGCGCGACGTCGGCCATCAGGAAGACGGTCTCGATCCGGTTGTTGAGCTGCTGGTTCATTCCCGCCATCTGATACTCATACTCGAAGTCCGCGACCGCGCGCAGCCCGCGGACGATGACGCTGGCGCCCTCGCGCTCGGCGAAGTCCATCAGCAGCGAATCGAAGCAGACGACCTCGATGTCGCCCGCAATCCCCTCGACCTCGCGGCGGACCATCGCGATTCGCTCCTCGACCGAGAACATCGGCGATTTCGATGGATTGGTGGTCACGCCGATCACCAGCCGGTCGACCAGCTTGGCGCCGCGGCGGATGATGTCCATGTGGCCGAGCGTGATCGGATCGAAGGTGCCGGGATAGACCCCGGTGCGTGTCGTCATCGGTCGCGCTCCAGCACGAAACGGGCAAGGTCGCGCAGCAGGTCCGCCTCGCTGCCGAAGCCGTGGAGATGCGCGATCGCCTGGTCGACCAGCGCGCGCGCCTGTTCGCGCGCGCGGTCGAGCCCGAGCAGGCTCAGGAAAGTCTCCTTGCCCGCGCCTTCATCCTTGCCGAGCTTCTTGCCGACCAGCGCCTCGTTCCCGGTCGCGTCGAGCACGTCGTCGGCGATCTGGAAGGCAAGGCCGATGTCGCGGGCATAGCCGCGCAGGCCGGTCCGTCCCTCGGGCGCGACGCGCCCCAGGATCATGCCGCATTCGACCGCGCACGCGATCAGCGCGCCGGTCTTGAGCGCCTGCAATCGCGTCACGGTTGCGAGATCGAAGTTCTCGCGCCCGGCGGCGAGGTCCATCATCTGGCCGCCCGCCATGCCAGCGGGGCCAGCGGCGCGGGCAAGCTCGCCGACCAGCTCGGCGCGGACGAAGGGATCGGGATGCGTCGCCGGATCGGCGAGCACCTCGAAGGCCAATGCCTGGAGCGAATCGCCGGCAAGGATCGCGGTCGCCTCGCCGAACGCCTTGTGCACGGTGGGCTTGCCGCGGCGCAGGTCGTCATCGTCCATCGCCGGCAGGTCGTCGTGGATCAGCGAATAGACGTGGATGCACTCGAGCGCGAGCGCGGCGCGCGACGCGCATTCTCGGTCGACCCCGAACAGCCGCGCCGTGGCGCAGACGAGCAGCGGCCGCAGCCGCTTGCCGCCGCCGATCGCGCCATGGCGCATCGCCTTGTAGAGCTCGGCGCGCGGATCGTCCGGGACGGCGAGCAGCGCGTCGAATCGCGCGTCGATCTCGCCGGAAACCTGGTCGAGCGCCTGTTGCAGCGGCAGCGAAGCAAGCGCCACGGCGCGCTCAGCCGCCATCGAACGGCGCCGTGCCGACAGGCTGGCCCTGGGCGTCGAGCCGGATCGCCTCGATCCGCGCCTGCGCGGCGTCGAGCCGCTCGCTGCACCGCCGGCGCAACAGGTTGCCGCGTTCGTAGAGCGCGATCGCCTCGGCGAGCGGCGTGTCGCCGCTTTCGAGGCGGCCGACGATCGTCTCGAGCTCGCGCAAGGCTTGTTCGAAGCTGAGCTGTTCGATAGCGGGATCGGCATCCATCCGGCTGCTATGCGGCAGCCGGGCAAGAGCGGTCAAGGATACCGCGCACGCGCTGCCGCGTTGCCCCATTCGAGACCGGACAGGAGCGCCCATGTTCACCAGCATCAATCCCGCGACCGGCGAGACGGTCGCCACCCGTGACGAGTTCACCGCGGCCGAGCTCGAAGCGCGGGTGCAGCGCGCGCATCAGGCGTTCCGGCACTGGCGGACGACCGATTATGCGACGCGGACCAAGCTGCTGGCGAAGATCGCCGACGCCTTCGACGCCGACAAGCATCGCCTGGCCGAGATCGCGACGCGGGAGATGGGCAAGACGCTCAAGTCGGCGATCGCCGAGGTGGAAAAGTGCGCCGCCGCGTTCCGCTATTATGCCGAGCACGGCCCCGAAATGCTCGGCGCGGTCGAGGTACCGGTGGCGACCGGCAAGGCGACCGCGCGCTGGCTGCCGATGGGGCCGGTGCTCGCGGTGATGCCGTGGAATTTCCCCTACTGGCAGGTCGTGCGCTTCGCTGCGCCGACGATCATGGCGGGCAATGTCGGGCTGCTGAAGCACGCCTCCAATGTCCAGGGCGTCGCCGCCGCGCTGGAGGAAACAATCCGCGACGCGGGCGCTCCCGCGGGCCTGTTCCAGAATCTCGCGATCAAGTCGAACAAGGTCGAAGGCCTGATCGCCGACGACCGAATCGCCGCGGTGACGCTGACCGGCAGTGAGGGCGCCGGCGTCGCGGTCGCCGAAGCGGCGGGGCGCGCGCTCAAGAAGGTGGTGCTCGAACTGGGCGGCTCGGACCCGTTCATCGTCATGCCCTCGGCCGATCTCGACAAGGCGGCGAAAGTCGCGGTCACCGCACGCATCCAGAATACCGGCCAGTCGTGCATCTGCGCCAAAAGGATGATCGTCCATGGCCAGGTCTATGACGCGTTCATGGAAAGGTTCGTCGCGGGCATGAAGGCGGTGAAGGCCGGCGATCCGATGGACGAGTCGACCGACATGGGCCCGTTGTCGAGCGAGGATCAGCGCCGCACCGTGCTCGGGCAGCTCGCCGAATTGCAACGGGCCGGCGCGACATTGGTCGGCGGCGAGGCGCTGCCGGGCAAGGGCGCTTTCATGAGCGCGGGCGTGCTGACTGGCGTGCCGCTGGACGACAAGGTCGCGCACGAGGAGCTGTTCGGCCCCATCGCGATGGTGTTCCGCGCCGCCGATATCGACGAGGCGATCCGCATCGCCAATGACGTGCCGTTCGGCCTCGGCTCCAGCGTCTGGACCAACGACGCGGCGGAAAAGGAACGCTTCGCGCGCGACATCGAGTCGGGCATGACCGCGATCAACCAGATGCTCGCCTCGTCGCCGGCGGCGCCGTTCGGCGGCGTCAAGCGCTCGGGCCACGGCCGCGAACTCGGGCCATGGGGCCTGCACGAGTTCATGAACCTCAAGGCCGTCATCGAATAAACCAGAGCGATTTTGGGTTCGCGCAGAGGCGCAGAGGCGCAGAAAGCGCTGAGGGGAGATGCTCCCGCCTCACCTTGTTCGTCACCCCCGCGAAAGCGGGGGCCCATCGCCTGTGCTTCCCGCGTAAGGCTATAGTCGAGAAGATGGTCGCCGCTTTCGCGGGGGTGACGACTTAACGCTGCGTTCTCTGCGCCTCTGCGCGAATTCTTCTTGGTCCGATCTCGCGCCGGCATGAAAGTTACGCCGCCACGCCCGATTGTTGCGAAACGCCCGCGAGAGGTCTAGGCCGCTGTCAGCCGGCGCGTCACGCCATGCGCCGATCAATTCAAAAGAGGGGATTACGGGCGCATGAAGAAACCAGTTCTCGGCATGGCTGCCGTCGCTTTGGCCGTCTCGCTCGCCGTCGCCGCACCGGCGCAACAATCGAGCCAGGTCACGCCGGACATGATCCAGACCGGCAGCGACATCCCCAAGGACTGGCAGCAGCCCGAAGACAATTTCGATTACGTCAAAAAGGAAGTGATGATCCCGATGCGCGACGGGGTGAAGCTTCACACCGTCATCATCATTCCCAAGAACGCGCACGACGCGCCGATGCTGCTCGAGCGCACGCCCTATAATGCGCTCTCCACCAACAGCACCAACAGCCCGCACATGCGCGAGGCGGTGTGGGGTGCGCAGCGCGAATGGGTCGACGACGGTTACATCATCGTCAACCAGGACATTCGCGGGAAATACGGCTCCGAGGGCAAGTATGTCATGACTCGCCCCCCGATGGGGCCGCTCAACCCGACCAAGACCGACGACACCACCGATGCCTGGGACACGATCGACTGGCTGGTCAAGAACGTGAAGCAGTCGAACGGCAAGGTCGGCATGATCGGCTCGTCCTATGACGGCTGGACGGTGGCGATGGCGCTGCTGAACCCGCATCCGGCGCTCAAGGCCGCCGCGCCCGAAAGCCCGATGATCGACGGCTGGATGGGCGACGACTGGTTCCATTACGGCGCCTTCCGCCAGGTCAATCTCGATTACTTCACCGGCCAGTCGAGCGCCCAGGGCTCGGGCCAGAGCGTGCCGCGCGAAGGCTATGACGATTATCAGAACTTCCTCGATGCCGGCTCGGCAGGCCATTGGGCCAACGAGCACGGCTTCAAGCAGCTTCCGTGGTGGAACCGCCTCTCGGCCCACCCCGCCTATGACGCCTTCTGGCAGCTCCAGGCGCTCGACAAGATCCTGCCCAAGCACGCCTCCGACGTGCCGACGCTGTGGCTCCAGGGCTTGTGGGACCAGGAGGACATGTACGGCGCGATCCACGCCTGGGAAGCGCTCAAGGAAGCCGGCCACGGCGCGAACAATCATCTGGTGATGGGGCCGTGGTTCCACAGCCAGGTCAACCGCACCGGCTGGGAGCTGGGGCCGTTCAAGTGGAACGGCGACACCGCCGCCGATTTCCGCGCCAATTACATGATCCCGTTCTTCGATCATTATCTGCGCGGCACGCCGATGCCCAAGCCGTTCCCCGACGCGCTGATCTACAACCCGGTCGAGAATCATTGGGACGAGTTCGCCGATTGGCAGGTCGCCTCGCAGCAGAAGCTGACGCCGCTCTATCTCCAGGCCGATATGGGGCTGGGCTTCGGACAGGCCACCGCGGGGGACGACAGCTACGTCTCCGATCCCGCCAAGCCGGTGCCCTATCTCAGCCTGCCGATTCCGGCGAAGAACGATCGCTGGCGCACCTGGCTCGAGCAGGACCAGCGCTTCGCCGGCGCGCGCCAGGATGTGCTCAGCTACACCACGCCGGTGCTGACCCAGGCGGTCCGCATCGAGGGCGCACCGATCGCGGACATCTTCGCCAAAACCACGGGCACCGACGGCGATTTCGTCGTCAAGCTGATCGACGTCTATCCCGATGCTTACCCCGAGCAGCCCGAAATGGGCGGCTATCAGATGCCGATAGCCATGGACATCTTTCGCGGCCGCTATCGCAAGAGCTTCAGCGAACCGTCGCCGATCCCGGCGGGCGAGGTGCAGGAATACAAGTTCCGCCTGCCGACGCAGAACTGGATCTTCAAGCCCGGCCACCGCATCATGGTCCAGATCCAGTCGAGCCTGTTCCCGCTCTACGATCGCAACCCGCAGAAATACGTGCCCAACATCTTCTTCGCCCAGCCGGGCGATTACCAGAAGGCGACGATTAGCATCGAACACGGCGGCGCCAACGCAAGCTCGGTGCTGCTCCCCGTCGTCCCGGCGAGCACGGCCGAGAAGTAAGGTCCACTCGACACCCCGGATCAATTCCGGGGTGTCGAAGGTTCGGTAAAAAACAGCTTGACAAAACGAACCAGATAGGATAACGCTCGTCGCCGTTCCGTGCATCCGGGCAAGGACCACCCGGGCGGCGGAATGGATGGGCGAAGGCGGATCATCTGCCCGAGCCGTCGACCGGCGCGGAGCCATCCGGGACAAATCGGATGTCCGTAATCGGCGAAGGAGAATTGCGAGCGCGTAGGGTCGTCGCTTCCTTTTGGGCAAGCGGCCAACCTTAAACGCCAGATCAGGCCGGCCCCGGCGCGTATTGCCGGTTCCCCGGTATCGGCGCGCCGTCTCGCTTCGCCACTGAAAGCCTCGACGCTTTCGAATGTTTGAACTGCCAAAGTCGTCGAGCCCCGGGTGCATCGTGGCGAGACGCGCCGGTCGATCTTCCCCTTCTTCCACCAGAGGGCGCTCCCGCGCGCCCGGCGTCCATCATCCCATCGTCACCCCGGCCTTGTGCCGGGGCCCGCCGTGCCGCAAACCAATCCGGCGAGGCTCCTGCCGCGCGGCAGATGCCAGGACAAGCCCGGCATGACGAAGAAGCGGCCGTTGCTACCCTTCCGCCATCACCTCGGCGATCAGGTCCTTGCGGCTTAGCTTGCCGATCATCGTCTTGGGCAGCGTCAGCCGCACCACCACCTGATCGACCCGCTCGTGCTTGCCGAGCTGCGGGTTGAGCCACGCCGCCAATTCCTCGCCGGTCGCCGTCGCGCCGTCGGCAAGCGTCACATAGGCCCGCGGATGTTCGCCGCGATAGGCGTCGGGCAGCCCGATCACCAGCGCCTCCTTCACCGCCGGGTGCTTGTAGAGCAAAGCCTCGATCTGGCTCGGGAACACCTTGAAGCCGCCGACGGCGATCATGTCCTTCAGCCGATCGACGATGCGGATGAAGCCGTCCTCGTCGATCGTGCCGACGTCGCCGGTCCTGAGCCAGCCCCGGCCTTCTTCATCGGCGACGAACACCTTGGCGTCGGCATCGGGGCGGTTCCAATAGCCCTTCATGATCTGCGGCCCCGCGGCGACGATCTCGCCGGGCTCGCCCTCGGGCGGCGGCCGCGTCGGGTCCTCCTTGTTGACCAGCCGCACGCGGGTGCCGGGAATCGGCTGGCCGATCGTCCCAGGCTTGCCCTCGGCTTCATAGGGGTTGGAGGAAATCACGCCCGAGCTCTCCGACAGGCCATAGCCTTCGACCAAAGTCGCCCCCGTCGCCGCCTCGAACTTCGCCTTGAGCTCGGCCGCCAGCGGCGCGCCGCCCGAGACGCACACCCGAAGATGCGAGAAATCGGTCGCGCCCAGCTTGGGATGGTCGAGCAGCGCCTGATACATGGTCGGCACGCCGGGCAGCGCGGTGGCGCGGGTGCGGCCGATCGTTGCCAGCACTTGCCCCGGATGAAAGCGCGGCAGCATGACGATGCACCCGCCGTTCGCCACGGTGCGGTTCAAGACGCAAGTATTGGCGAAGACATGGAACAGCGGCAGCACGCCGATGATCCGGTCCTCGGCCTCGGGATGCGGATCGAGCGCCACCACCTGCTGCGCATTGGCGGCGAGGTTGGCATGCGTCAGCATCGCCCCCTTGGGCGTGCCCGTGGTGCCGCCGGTATATTGGATCAGCGCGACGTGGCTGGCGGGAGCGATCGCGGGGGCGGGGCAGGCGCCGTCATTGGCGATCAGTTGCGAGAAGGCGAGGATGCGCGGGTCGTGCGGCCGCTTCGCCACCTCGCTCCCGCGGAACAGCCGATAGAAAAGCGACTTCGCCGCCGGCAGCGCGCCCGCCACCGATCCCACCACCAGCCGCTCGAGCGCCGATTGGTCGAGCACCTCGAGCGCGGTCGGCAGCAGCGCGGTCGCCGAGAGGGTGAACAGCAGCCGAGTCCCCGAATCGGCGACCTGATGCGCGAGTTCCTGCGCGGTATAGAGCGGCGAGAAATTGACCACCGTCGCGCCGAGCTTGAGCACGCCGTAATAGGCCGCGAGATAATGCGGCACGTTGGGCAGGAACAGGCCGATACGGTCCCCGGGCCCATAGCCGAGCGCCGCGAGCCCGCAAGCGACGCGATTGGCGCCGTCCAGCGTCTCGGCATAGCTGTAGGTGCGCCCGAGGAACTCGATCAGCGGCGCTTGCCGGTGCGCCGCCGCCGAACGCTCGAACAGATCGACCAGCGATTCGGGCGGAAACTCGGTCGTCCAGGGCGTGGGGTGACGATAGGCGCTGCGCCAGACGGCTTCCGGGTCGCTCATTTACAAAGGTGTAAGCAGCGCGCGCGAGGCACGCAAGTCAGCGGCTTGCCAGCAAATGGTGCCCGCTCCACGTCCAGAGCAGCGACACGCCCACAAGCCCGACATCGATCGCGGCCTGCATCGTATGCGGCGCGGGATCGCTGCCGTCATGCGTGTCGATCCTGATCGTCGCCGAAGGATGCCGCGCGGTGAGCGCGAGCAGGGCCAGAACCAACAGGGCCAATCCGATCCGCCGTTCCCGCACGATACGTCTCCTCGCCGAACATGCCCCTTTAGTCGTCAGGCTGCGTGATTTCTTACACTGCCCGCACGAAAAAGCGCCCGCCACGCGCAATCGCGTCCTCGTCCGACCAGCGGATATTACGCTTGTAGTCGGTTCTGCTCAAGCGCTCATCATCGTCATGCCGGACTTGTTCCGGCATCTAACTCTCCGCAAGCGATAGCGCTCGTTGCTCGTTGGACCCCGGAACAAGTCCGGGGTGACGGGGGCAGGGCACGGCGCCGTCACGCCGCTATCGAATAGCCCGCTCGCGCGCGGTCGCGCCCGTCGGCCTTGGCGTCGAACAAGGCGCGGTCGGCGATGCCGTAGAGCAGTTTCCAATGCGCCTCGGTCGCAAGCGGTCCGGTGCACAGCCCGATGCTGGCGGTGACGGTAAGATCGAACGGCATGCGCTCGGCACGTAGCCGGGCGAGGATCGCATTGGCGTCGAGCGCGCTTGCTTCGGCCGCGACGATGGCGAACTCCTCGCCGCCGATGCGCGCGACCAGAGCCCCCGCCGGCGCCGCGGCGCGCAGCGCGCGGGCGAACAGCCGCAGCACCTCGTCGCCGCCGTCATGGCCGAGCGTGTCGTTGACTCGCTTGAAATGGTCGATATCGGCAATCAGCAGCGTCTGCTGCCCCTCGCGCCCGATCGCCTCGCGCAGGAACGAGCGGCGGTTCAAAAGCCCGGTCAGCGGATCGGTATCGGCGAGCAGCCGCGCGGCGGCTTCCTGGATGCGCGCGTCGTCGCGGTCGCGGCTCAAGAGGCGGATTCGATAGGCGATCGCCAGGCTCGAGATCAGCGCCTCGACGGTCATCGACAGCAGCGTCGAATTGTCGAGCCAGAAGCTCCACGGGATCAGGTGGAAATTGTTGAGGATTCGCACGCAGGCGAGCGCGATCGGCGCCGCCCAGCCGATCGCGAACGCCCACAGGAAATTGCTCCTCAGCCGCCAGGCGCGCCACAGGATCGGGATGACGATGGCGATCAGCCCGGTGAAGGTCACTGCATAGAGCTTGTCGATCGCCCAGATGGCATGCGGCGCGAAGGCAGCGAACAGCACCGGCGGGATCAGCACGCCTGCCATCGCGACTCGGCTCGCGGCGCGCAGCCAGCCCGAAAAGATCCGCTCCTCGAAGAACGAGCGGGCAAAGGCGACCGCGCACGCCGCCGAAATGCCGAGCAGCAGATAGTTGATCCGCAGCCGGTCGTTGTTGGCGAGCGCGGGGATCATCCAGGCGAGCGCGCCCGAGGAGGATACCGCATAGCCCATCAGCGCTGCGACCATCGCGCAATAAGCGAGTTGGAAGCGATGACGGAGCGCCCCCCAGAGCGCGAGGTTATAGACCAGCAGCGCCAGGCACATGCCCACGAAACCGGCATAGAGCGCGCCGAGCTTGAGGTTGGATTGGCCGGCCTGGTACGACGTCGCAATCCGCGGCGCGAGCACGATACCGCGCAGATTGGCCGAGCCTTCGACGTGCCACAACAGGCGGACCAGCGGCACGGGCGAGGGCGGTGTCTGGTGCTGGACGATCGCGCCGAGCTGGATGTGGTGCGACAGTTCGTGGCTGTCGTCGGCGAAGCGATAGATGCGGCCGTCGGCATAGAGCGCGTAGAGCGTCAGGCGCTGCTGCCAGAGGCTGGCGACTCGAATCTCGTGCGGCGAGCGCGTGTCGATGCGGTGGAGCGGCCCGGAGCGGACCCAAAAATCGCCACGGCCGAACTCGGTCTGCGGGGTGGTGCAATCGAAGCCGCCGCGCTGGCGGATCAGCCGGGCCGGGTCCATGCCCGGCGCGGCGCGCAGCACGCAGGTCGCCACGCGATCGCCGACATCGCCGACCTGCGCCTGCGCGGGCGACGCGCCCACGAGCATGGCGAGCGCCATCAGCACCCGCAACATCATGCGACCGATCGATTTCCCCGCCATGCCCGGATGGTAACTGCCGATAGCGAACGGAGGGTAAACGCGCCGACGATTATTTCGCGGCCGGCACGAAAATCAGCAGCCCCCGCCGATCTGTGCCTTGAGGAAACCGCCGAGCCCGTGCGGCTTGCATCTCTTTGATTTGGTCTGGTCGGGCGAGCGCTCGGCTGAATCCGCGCCGTCCTCGTCGGTCGACGCCATGCCGGGCATGCCGAGCATCAGCCCGGTGGTCGAGCGATAGCGCACCTTGGCGGTCCATTCGAGGTTCCACGGCGTCTTCGGATTGGCCGGGCGTGGTGGATAGGCGAAATTCGCCTCGGGCCCATAAGCATAGAGCTGCACCATCATGAACTCCCCCGCCGCCTGCTTGACCTCGGCAGGGACGGTGCAACTCGTCTGCGTCGGCGGCATGACGATGTGCTGGCTGATCAGCCGTTGCACGGTCGCCGGCGCCAGCCAGTCGGACAGCCCGCCGCCGAATTCCTGGCGGCTGGCCGAGCTCCACATCACCACGTCGCCATCGCCGTTGCCGCGCTGCTGCGCGCCGAACAGGGTGGTGAAATAGCCGGTCGCCGCCGGCACTGCATTCCAGCTCATCGCCGTCGAGCCGTCCGTTGCCGCCTGCGAGGTCGCGCGGAGCGGCGCTAGGAAATCCTGATTGAGCGCGAAGGTGATGTCGGGGCTGTAATTGCCCGACACGCGGTGGTTGCCGATCAGTGAGGCTTGCGCGCCGACCGTCTTGCGCGACTTGCCGTTGGGCCAGTCGCCGAAGGTGCGGCTGTTGCCCTCGGTCGGGCCGGTTTCGACCGGCACGTCGGTGGAGAACAGATGCGGCGGCATCTGCCCCGCCGCGAGCCTGGAGAAATCGATCACCACCGGCTGCCCCGGCCCGGCATGCGCGCCGCAGCCCCAGAAGATCAGCATCCGCCCCTTGGGCCGCCGGAAATCGGGCGGCGCGCCGGGCACGGTCTCCTCCGGCATGGTGGCGCGCTGCGGCGTCTCGAGCGGCACCGACGCACCGAGATCGGCGCCCGCAGGCATGAAATGGTCGGCATGCGGATCGCCGCCGGTCGGCGCCAGCGTCGAGCCGAGCCTGAGCAGCAACGTGTGCTGCACCGAGCCGCCGCCGCGCCCGCCGCCGAACAGCGCGCCCATGCCGCCGCCCATCATCGCGCCCATGCCGGCGAACCCGCTCGTGGTCGCGACGTCCATCTGGTAGCGCGCCTTGGGCCCGCTCGCTGCGCGCTGCGCCGGCAGCGCGCTCGCCCCCAGCACGATCGCCATCGCGCCGGCCCCCGCCAGCGCGACTCGCCTATGCTTGCGCATCCTCGCCTCCCTGTTCGACGGGCAAAGTTACATCGTGGAACGATATGGTATAGGACAAAGGCGACTTGTTCGCCGAGGCGGTCGCTCATCGACGTGGCGATTCACCATCCGACATCGCACCGCTGGATCGGCGCGGCAAACCGGCTTATCTCGGCGCTTTACGCCCTCGCGTTCGGCGAGGCCGATCCTTTAAGGTTCCCATGTCTGCCACCAGGTCCGATCCGGCGGTGCCGGTCAGCATTGCCGAGCTGTTCACGATCGGCATCGGCCCGTCCAGCTCGCACACCGTCGGCCCGATGCGCGCGGCGCGGCGCTTTGCCGCGCTCGCCAGCGCGGGGCGCATGCCCGAGCGCGTGCGTTGCACGCTGCACGGCTCGCTGGCGCTGACCGGCAAGGGGCACGCGACCGATACCGCGGTGCTGCTCGGCCTCGCCGGCTGGGAGCCCGAGACGATCGACCCCGACGAAGCGCCGGCGATCGTCGCGCGAATCCGCCAGAGCGGCCGATTGCCGCTCGACGGCGGTGCCGAGATGGCGTTCGACGAGGCGCGCGACCTCGTGCTCGATCCGAGTTTCCTGCCCGAACATCCCAACGGCATGGTGTTCGAGGCGGTGTTCGCCGACGGTGATCGGCTGATGCGCCGTTACGCCTCGATCGGCGGCGGCGCGATCGTCGAGACGGGTGCGCCCGCGCGCCAGACCAACGTTGCGCTCCGTCACGATTTCAGCTCGGCCGCCGAATTGCTGGGCATCGGAAAGGCGAGCGGCCTGGCGATCGCCGAGATCGTGCGCGACAATGAAGAAGCGTGGCGCCCGGCAGCGGAAACCGACGCGTTGCTCGATCGCATCCATCAGGCGATGGACGCGTGCATCGATCGCGGCCTCGCCAAGGACGGCGTGCTGCCCGGCGGGCTCGGCGTGCGCCGCCGCGCGCGCGCGATGAACGATCGGCTGACCGCGCGCGAGGGGCCGGTCGAGCCTTCGGACGTGTTCGAATGGGTCAGCCTGTGGGCGCTCGCGGTCAACGAAGAGAATGCCGCGGGCGGCCGAGTCGTCACCGCGCCGACCAATGGCGCGGCCGGCGTGATCCCGGCGGTGCTGCGCTATTACACCACCTTCGTGCCCGATGCCGATGCCGCGGGCGTGCGGCGCTTCCTCTACACCGCCTCGGCGATCGGCCTGCTCTACAAGAAGCGCGCGTCGATCTCGGCGGCCGAGATGGGCTGTCAGGGCGAGGTTGGCGTCGCCTGCTCGATGGCTGCGGCGGGGCTGGCCGCGGTGCTCGGCGCGAGCAACAACCAGATCGAAAACGCCGCCGAGATCGGCATGGAGCACAATCTCGGCCTCACCTGCGATCCGGTCGGCGGGCTGGTCCAGATCCCGTGCATCGAGCGCAACACGATGGGCGCGGTCAAGGCGATCAACGCCGCCTATCTCGCGCTGCGTGGCGATGGCGCGCATATCGTCAGCCTCGACGCGGTGATCGAGACGATGCGCCAGACCGGCATCGACATGCAGTCGCGCTACAAGGAGACCAGCCAGGGCGGCCTCGCGGTCAACGTCGTCGAATGCTGATCGGGTCAGGAATGACAGGCCAGGAGTGCCAGCCCAACAGCGCCGGCGAGAAGGCAGAGCACAGGCAAGGCGCGCGGCTTGACCGCGAGCGCGACGACGCAGAGCGCGGCGGCCATGCCGCCCTGGCCGACCCACGCGATCGTCGCCATCCGCCAGCTCATCCGATCGAGCAGCGCGATCAGCGACGCCGTCAGCAGCAGGCAACCGACGAGGCGCAGCAAGGGGGATGACGCCGGCGGCAAGCCGATCTGCGTCGCGTGACGCCGCATCGCGCCGGCCAACGCACCCAATCCCGCAATCGTCAGCAGGAGGCTGGGGGCGATCATATCGCAGCGCTCGCCCGTTCGCGGCCATTGCGAGCCAGCCGCCGCAGCACGGCAAAGCTGACCAGGGCAAATACGATCGAAAGAAGGTCGACGGCGCCGCCGATCGGCTCCCGCGGTACGCCGATGGCCCACCAGGAGACGAACGGGAGGGCTGCCCAGGTCAGGGCAGATGCGATGAAGATGCCTGCCCAGCCGCGCCGCGGCGGCCGCGCCAGTCCGAACAGGATCGCCACCGCCCAGGCCCCGAAGAACGCCCACACCTCCTTATCCGCCCGACCGGCGATCGCGACGGGAAGAAGGCGATTGGCGAGGAAGAACGCGGCGACCGCCGGCAGCATGCCGCCCGCCACGCCGATCGTGAGGCGTTCGACGAGGCGGTGGCCGAAGCTCGTGCCGCGCGGACGGCTGATCGTCCACAGGATCAGGCCGGTCAGGATCGTCGCGCTCAGCGCCAGCCCGCACAGGAAATAGAGCCAGCGGACATAGGGCGCGCCGAACTTGCCCATGTGCAGGCCGTAGAGCGTGTCGTAGAGCTTCTTCGCCGGCCGCGCCTCGCTATAGGCCGATAGCAGCTGCCCCGTCACTGCGTCATAGGCGAGCGCGCGGGGTGCATAGGCGATCTGGTCGCCATCGTGCTGCGTCACGCGCAGCAGGGCGCCGGCATCGCCCGGATTGTCGATGCTGGCGCTGCCGATCCGGCGACCACCGAACCGGTGCTGTGCATCGGCGAGCATCGCACGCACATTACCCAGCGGCGCCGGCCGATCGGCGCGCGGGCGCGAATAATAACCGGGCGTCAATTCGGCGAAGGCGCGCGCGGTGTCCGATCCGTAAGTCGCGACCATCGCCCAGGGAAAGGTCAGCGAGATCAGCGTGAGCACGCCGGTGAAGCTGATCATCAGGTGAAACGGCAGCGGCAGCACGCCCAGCACATTGTGCGCGTCGAGCCACGACCTCTTGCCCTTGCCCGCCCGCAAGGTGAAGAAATCGGCAAAGATGCGCCGGTGCGTGACGATGCCGCTGAGCAGTGCGATCAGCATCACCATGCCAGCGAACGACGCCAGGATGCGCCCCCAGGGATAAGGCAGCTCGAGCTCGAAATGGAAACGGTAGAAGAATTCGCCGCCCAGCGTCTGCCGGATGTTGTCGGGGCGCCCGGTCACGGGATCGAGCGCCTCGAGCTTGTAGGAGACCTCGCCATCGGGGCCGGTCGTGTCGTATGATGCGATCGTCGCGCCGGAGCGGTCGTCGGGAGCGTAGAGATACCAGTTGGCGGCGTGAGGGTTGGTCCGTTGCAGAGTTGCGAAGGCGGCGGCCAGCGCATCGACGGTTGCGGCGCGCGCGGTCACCTCGGGCCGCATCCAGTCGCTGATCTCGTTCTTGAACACCGATGCGGTGCCGGTGATCGCGATCGCGAACAGCAGCCAGCCGATGACCAGCCCCGCCCAGCTGTGCAGCCACGCCATCGACGGACGAAATCCCGCCTTCATGCCGATATCCCGGCGATCCACGCGACGGCCGCGCCGACGAGCGTCAGCCCCACGACCCACGCCCAGGCCCGCAACGCGCTGCGCACCGCGAACACCGTCATCACCAGCACCGGCAGCACGAGCACGCCCGCCATCGTCGCCGCCATGGTCGCTTCGGCGCGGCTCATCGGCAGCACGCGCGCCAGCGCCATGGCGATCGCCGTGCTCGCGGCATAGCAGCCGACCATCGCCGCGATCGTCCGCGAGACAATCGCGGCGCGATACCGCCAGGTGACGAGGGCAGCGCGTGCCATCGGCTCAGTAGCTGAAGCTGAGCGTCGCCCGCACGTTGCGCGGCGCGGCGTAGAAGGCCTGCCCCCACATCAGGCTGTTGAGATATTTGGTGTTGGTCACATTCTCGACATTGACGCTCGCGTGCAGCCGGTCGATCAGATCGATCCCGGCGAACAGGTCGAGCACGGCATAAGCTTTCTGCCGAATGAAGAAATCGCCCGGCAGCTCGCCGTAATCGCTCGTCGCCGGCGTCGAAATGCCGCTCTGCGCCCGGACCTGCGCGCCGACTTTGAGGTTACGCCATTCGGGCACGGCATAGCTGGTCGAAAGCTTGAAGCTGCGCCGCGGCACGAAGGTGCGGGCGTCGGCGCCGCCATCGTCCTTGATCGACAGGAAGGTCACGCCGCCATTGACGGTCCAGTTGGGCGTGATGCGCCCGGCGACCTCGAACTCGACGCCCTTGGCCGTCGTATCGACGCCTTCGTAATAATCCTTGCCGTCGTCGAACGTGCCGAGATAGCTCGCCAGCCCCGATTGCTTGCCGCGGAACAGCGACGCCGTGGCATAGAGCCGCCCGCCGAACCAGGTCGCCTTCAGCCCGGCTTCGAGGCTGGTGCCGCGCGCGGGATCGAGCTTGCGGCGGTTGATGTCGCTTTCAGACTGCGGATTGAAGATGTCGGTATAGCTTCCGTAGAGCTTGAGGTTCGATGCAAGATCGATCGTCAGCCCGGCATAGGGGCTGAACCGGCTCGCCTTGCGCGATTGATCGACGCCGTAGGCCGAGCCGGTCGACTTGAGCCAGATGCCGCTGCCGCCGACCACCGCCTTCACCGGATCGGCGATGTCGAGATGCGCCGCCGCATAGACGCGCGTCAGGCGGTCGATCGTGTCGGTCTGCTGGATCGGATCGGGATAGGCTGGCTCGGGAATGACGGTGTCACCCCAGTCGCCGAGCGCGGGGTAATCGATCGTCCCCTCGGAAAAGCCTTCATATTCGAACAGATGCGCGCGGCCGGTCGAGACGCCGAGTGCCAGCTGGTGCGTGCGGCCGAACAGCGCGAACGGGCCGGAGGCATAGCCATCCCACAGATATTGCTTCTGATCGGTCGGGTAGGTGCCCGACATGCCGCCGACGCCGAGCCCGGTGACGGGATCGGGCGCGCCGAAAGCGTAGAGGAGCTTGGAAAGCTCGGCGATGTGGCGATAGGTGAAGACGCCGCGCGCCGACCAGCCGCCGCCGAGTTGCACCGCCGCCTCGCCGAACACGCTCTCGTCGGTGACGTTCCAGAAGGTCCACGGTGCCGAGGTGGTGGTGGAGCGGGGCAGGTCGATCTGCTCGCCGTTCGAATAGAGTAGGGGCAGCGCGCCCCACAGCACGCCGTCGGCATCGTTGCGCTGGCGCGAATAGCCGGCGGTGAGCTTGAGCCCCTCGACCGGTTTCCAGGCGAGCAAGCCGGCCGCGACATCGCGATTGACGTGGTTGTAGCGCAGATAGGAGTCGGTCTCCTCGTGCGCGACGATCGCGCGCATGCTGAGCTTTCCGGCGCGGTCGAGCGGGCCGCTGACATCGCCTTCGAGGCGCCAGTCGTTCCACGAACCCGCCTGCGCGGCGGCATAGGCCTGGAAGGTGTCGGTCGGCCGCTTGCGCACGAAGTTGATCGTGGCCGACGGATTGCCGATCCCGGTCATCATCGCATCGGCGCCGCGCACCGCCTCGATCCGCTCGAACAGCACCGTATCGAGATCGCCGAACTGGATGCCCGAAACGAGCGGCAGGCCGATGCCGTCGACCTGGAAATTGGTGACGTCGAAACCGCGCGAATTGAACTGCGTGCGATCGGTCTCGGCACGCTCGACGTTGATGCCGACCACTTGGTCGAGCAGGTCATTGGCCCTGTTCAGCTGGAAATCGCGGATGCGCTGCTGATCGACGATCGTCACCGATTGCGGCGTTTCCGACAGCGTCAGCTTGAGTCCCGTCGCCGCCGCGCTCTGCGGATCGGCGACGCCCGTGACGACGATATCGCCGGGCGCCTGCGCCTGGGCATCCGCGTTGGCCGCCGGCTCTTCCGCCCTCGCAACCGTCGCGCCGAGACAAAGGCTCGCCCCCGCCAGCAGATAGTAACGTCCCCGTCTCATCAGCACCTCCTATTCGGGAAGCGCGCTTACGGATCGATTTGTTGCGAGTCAATCGCATTAGCATTATCAATTACGACGATGCAGAAGGGACGCATGGGTGCGTCGGTAAACGCCGGCCGATGGATGCGGCCGCGTTCGAAAGGCATTCAGGATGATAGCTGGCGCACCCGACAGGATTCGAACCTGTGGCCTCTGCCTTCGGAGGGCAGCGCTCTATCCAGCTGAGCTACGGGTGCCGGCCGGGGCAAGCGCCTAGCAAAGCTCTGTGCGGCGCGCCAGCGCTTTCATGCCGGCTTGGGCGGCGGCGTCTTGGGCTGGTAGGGGCACAGATCGATGACCGGGCAGCGCCAGCATTCGGGGCGGCGCGCCTTGCAGGTGTAACGACCGTGCAGGATCAGCCAGTGGTGTGCGTGGAGGCGGAAGGGCTGCGGCACCACCTTTTCGAGCTTCTGCTCGACCGCGAGCGCGGTCTTGCCGGGGGCGAGCCGCGTGCGGTTGCAGACGCGGAAGATGTGGGTGTCGACGGCGAAGGTCTCGGCGCCGAACGCGACGTTCATCACGACATTGGCGGTCTTGCGGCCGACCCCGGGGAGCTTTTCCAGCGCGTCGCGGTCGGCGGGCACCTTGCCGCCATGCTCGGCGATCAGCTGCTTCGAGAGTGCGATGACGTTCTTCGCCTTGGTGTTGAACAGGCCGATCGTCTTGATGTGCTGCTTGAGCCCCGCCTCGCCGAGCGCGACCATCTTCTCCGGCGTGTCGACTTCGGCGAACAGCGTCCGCGTCGCCTTGTTGACCCCGGCGTCGGTCGCCTGCGCCGAGAGCACGACAGCGACGAGCAAGGTATAGTCGTTGACCGATTCGAGCTCGGTTTCGGGGTGCGGATTGTCCTCGGCGAGGCGCGCGAAGAAGGTGACGATGTCGGCCTTCTTCACACCCCGAGCACCTCGGCCATCGTGTAGCGGCCGGCGTGCTTGCCGATGAGCCACAAAGCTGCCTTGATCGCGCCGCGTGCGAAGATCGCGCGGGTCTCGGCGCGGTGGCCGAGCTCGATGCGCTCGCCGTCGCCGGCGAAGATCACCTGATGGTCACCAGCGACGCTGCCGCCGCGCAAGGACGCGAAGCCGATCGTCCCCTCGACGCGGCGGCCGGTGAGGCCGGCGCGGCCAACCACGCTGTCGCTCGCCAGCTCCTCGCCGCGCCCTGCCGCCGCCGCTTCGCCCAGCAGCAATGCAGTGCCCGAGGGCGCGTCCACCTTCTCGCGGTGATGCATCTCGACAATCTCGATGTCCCAATCGGGCCCGAGCCGCGCCGCCGCCTCGCGCACCAAAGCCGCGAGCAGCGTCACGCCGAGCGAGGTATTGCCGGTCTGCAGCACCGCGATCTCGGCGGCGGCCTGATCGATCAGGTCATGATGCGCGCCGGTCAGCCCGGTGGTGCCGATGACGATCGGCGTGCCCGCCGCGCGCGCCGCCGCGAGATTGGCCTGGAGCGCCGCGGGCGCCGAAAAATCGACCAGCACGTCAGCGGCCTGCGCCAGCGCTGCGGGATCGTCGCCGACATCACTGCCGCCGGCGAGCCGCGCGCCCATTTCGGGGATCAGCTCGGCGATCGACCGACCCATCCGCCCGGCGCTGCCGAGGATGCCGACCGCGGGCTCAGCGGGCATCGCGGAACTGCTCGTGGTGGCGGATCACCTCGTCGATGATGAAGCGAAGGAACTTCTCGGAAAATTCGGGATCGAGATCGGCGTCGTGGGCGAGCCGGCGCAGCCGTGCGATCTGCCGCTCCTCGCGCCCCGGATCGGCGGGGGGCAGCCCGGTTTCGGCCTTGTAGCGGCCGACCGCCTGAGTGATCTTGAAGCGCTCGGCGAGCATGTGGATCACGGCCGCGTCGATATTGTCGATGCTCTGGCGATACCGGCTCAGCGTGTCGTCGGGCATTTATGCTTCCTTTCGCGGCACCAGCCCGCTCCCCCTCCCGACCACCCAATGCGATTATCCTATGGGTGGTCGGGAGGGGGAGCGGGCTGGTGCCGTACCAATCATCTTCTTTTGCGCGGGCAAACACGCGCACGCAAGCCTTGCCTTTGGCCGATAATCCCGCCACAGCCCGCCGCGATGACCGCGACCGTCCACCGTCTGGCGCCGCAGGGCGCCTCGCTCGAGCCGATGATGGCGCTCGTCGCTGCCGACATGAACGCGGTCAACACCGTCATCCTCGATCGCATGCAGTCGCAAATCCCGCTGATCCCCGAGCTCGCCGGGCACCTGATCGCCGGCGGCGGCAAGCGGATGCGGCCGATGCTGACGCTCGCCAGCGCCAAGCTGCTCGGCTATCCCGGCACGCGGCATCACCGCCTCGCCGCCGCGGTCGAGTTCATCCACACCGCGACCCTGCTCCACGACGATGTGGTCGACGGATCGGACCTGCGCCGGGGCAAGCGCACCGCCAACATCATCTGGGGCAATCCGGCGAGCGTGCTGGTCGGCGACTTCCTGTTCTCGAAGAGCTTCGAGCTGATGGTCGAGGACGGCAGCCTCAAAGTGCTCAAGATCCTGTCGGGCGCGAGCGCGGTGATCGCCGAGGGCGAGGTGAACCAGCTGACCGCCACCCGCCGCATCGATCTCGGCGAGGAACGCTATCTCGACATCATCGGCGCCAAGACTGCCGCGTTGTTCGCCGCCGCCTGCCGCATCGCCGCGGTGGTCGCCGAGCGCCCGCCGGCGGAGGAGGAAGCGCTCGACGCCTATGGCCGCAACCTCGGCATTGCCTTCCAGCTGGTCGACGACGCGATCGATTACGTCTCGGATGCGGGCACGATGGGCAAGGATGCCGGCGACGATTTCCGCGAAGGCAAGATGACGCTCCCCGTCATCCTCGCCTATGCGCGCGGCGACGAGGCCGACCGCGCCTTCTGGAAACAGGCGATCGCCGGCCACCGCGTCGCCGACGAGGATTTCGCGCAGGCGGTCGCGCTGGTCCGCACCACTCGCGCGGTCGAGGACACGCTCGCCCGCGCGCGCCACTATGGCCAACGCGCGATCGACGCGCTCGGTGGGTTCGCGGGCGGCCCGGCGAGGGATGCGATGGTCGAGGCGGTCGAGTTCGCGGTGGCGCGGGCGTATTGATCGCGACGTCCAGCGCAGTTGTCCGCTATTGGTGGGAAGCGGACATTCCTGATCCTCCCCATTCATGGGGAGGGGGACCAAGCCGCGAAGCGGCTTGGTGGAGGGGCGGTGCGGCAAACAATTCGATAGTGGAGAAGCCCCTCCACCACCGACCTCCGGTCGACGGTCCCCCTCCCCGCAAGCGGGGAGGATCGAACGGTCAATTATAGGCGGAAACGACCGGTCGGCAGCTAAACCTTCCCTGCATCCTCCAGCGAACAATAGCACGCCGGATCGACCTCGATCTGCAACGTCGCATGGCCGATGCCGAAACGCTCGTGGAGCATGGCCTGGGCTTGCGACAGGAAAGCATCGCCCGGATGGCCCGCCGGCATTACCAGGTGCGCGGTCAGCACGGTTTCGGTGGTGCTCATCGGCCAGATGTGGAGGTCGTGCGTGTCGGTGACGCCGGGCAGGCCGCACAGCGCGGCGCCGACGGCGTCGAAGTCGATCGCGCGCGGCACCGCGGAAAGCGACATTTCGACCGATTCGGCGAGCAGCCCCCAAGTCTGCCAGAAGATGATCGCGGCGATGACGAGGCTAACGACGGGATCGATCCACGCCAGCCCGGTCCGCCAGATGACGAGGCCGGCGACGACCACGCCCGCCGATACCGCGGCGTCGGCCGCCATGTGGAGAAAGGCGCCGCGGACATTGAGGTCGTTCTTGCGGCCGCGTGCGAAGAGCAGCGCGGTGGCGAGGTTGACCGCGATCCCCACGGCGGCGACCGCCGAGACGGTCGATCCGGCGATGGGGGCGGGACTGCCGAAGCGCTGCACCGCCTCGAGCACGATCGCGCCGAGTGCAACCAGAAGCAGCAACGCGTTGCCCAGCGAAGCGAGGATCGACGAGCCGCGCAGGCCATAGGTGAAACGCTTCGACGGCGCCCGCCGCGCCAAGGTCGCGCCGCCCCAGGCCATCGCCAGCCCGAGCACGTCGGACAGGTTGTGCCCGGCGTCGGCGAGCAGCGCCATCGAATGCGCGATGAAGCCGAACCCCGCCTCGATCACGACGAAGGCGATGTTGAGCGCGATGCCGATTGCGAAGGCGCGGCCGAAATCAGCCGGCGCGTGATGATGGCCGTGGCCGTGACTGTGCCCGTGATGGTGATCGTGATGCCCGGCCAAGGTCTTGCTCCGCTTCGAGTCGGCGAGCGGCCTATCATCGCATCTGCGTGAGATACTAGGACAAGGCTCGCGTTCCGATGTCGGCAGATGTTGCGTGTTGCTCCACCGTCACCCCGGACTTGTTCCAGGGGCCACCGGGCCGCGAGCTCCCGCAGCATTGTTCTTGCGGCATGGTGGATGCCGGAACAAGTCCGGCATGACGGAGTGGCCTTGGGGCGAAGGTCGCGATTTCCCGCTGTCCCGCCGACGCGGTTTCGTGCCAATGCGCCTCTCAATGAGCGATCTACCGATCTATGCGGTGTTGCCCGATCTGCTCGAGTCCCTGCGCGCGGGGTCGAGCGCAGTGCTGGTCGCGCCGCCCGGCGCTGGCAAGACCACCGCGGTTGCGCCGGCGCTGCTCGGTGAGCCGTGGTGCGCGGGCGAGGTGCTGCTGCTGAGCCCGCGCCGGCTCGCCGCGCGCGCGGCTGCCGAGCGAATGGCGCAACTGGCCGGCGAGCGGGTGGGGGAGACGTTCGGCTACGCCACCCGCCTTGATACGAGGCGGTCGGCGAAGACGCGTGTCACGGTCGTCACCGAGGGCATTTTCGTCAATCGCATTCAGGCCGATCCAGAACTGTCGGGCGTCTCGGCGGTGCTGTTCGACGAGGTGCACGAGCGCAGCCTCGACAGCGATTTCGGGCTCGCGCTCGCGCTCGACGCGCAGGCGGGGCTGCGGCCCGATCTTCGGCTGGTGGCGATGTCGGCGACGCTCGACGGCGCGCGCTTTTCGGCACTCATGGGTCACGCGCCGGTGATCGAGAGCGAAGGGCGCAGCCATCCGCTTGCGCTGCGTTATCTCGGCCGCGCCGCCGAAAGTCGGATCGAGGATGCGATGGCAAGCGCGATCCGCACCGCGCTCGCCGAAAGCGAAGGCGGCGTGCTCGCCTTTCTGCCAGGCGTCGCCGAGATCGAGCGCACCGCCGAGCGCCTCGCCGGCCTCGGCGACGATATCGCGCTGCATCGCCTTCACGGCAGCCTCGATCCTGCTGCGCAACGCGCGGCCATCGCGCCAGAGGGGGAGGGGCGGCGCAAGCTCGTTCTCGCCACCTCGATCGCCGAGACCAGCCTGACGCTCGACGGCATCCGCATCGTCGTCGATTCGGGGTTGGCGCGGCGACCGCGCTACGATCGCGCCGCGGGGATGACTCGGCTCGTCACCGAGCGCGCCAGCCAGGCGGCGGTGACACAGCGCGCCGGCCGCGCCGCGCGTCAGGCGCCAGGCGTCGCCTATCGCCTGTGGGAGGAAGCCGCGACGGCCGGCCTGCCACGCTACGACCCGCCCGAAATTTTGGAGGCGGACCTGTCGTCACTGACGCTCGCCTCGGCGATCTGGGGCGTCGCCGATCCGCGCCAACTGGCGTGGCTCGATCCGCCGCCCGACGCGGCGATCGCCGAGGCGCGCTCGCGATTGGCCACGTTGAGCGCGCTCGACGCCGATGGCCGCCCGACCCCGCACGGCCGCGCCATCGCCCGGCTGCCGCTGCCGCCGCGGCTGGCGCACATGCTGATCGAGGCCGATCGGCTCGGCCTCGCGGCGACGGCGGCCGAGGTCGCGGTGCTGCTCGGCGAGCGCGGGCTGGGCGGCAACGACGCCGATCTCGAAACGCGCCGCCGCCGCTGGCATTCCGAGGGCAGTAAGCGCGCCGAGGCGGCGAGGGGGTTGGCGCGGCGCTACCAGTCCTTAACCGTTCGCCCTGAGCCTGTCGAAGGGCGCGCTGCCTCATGCGCGTCGGATGATGGAGAGCCGCCCTTCGACAGGCTCAGGGCGAACGGGTCGATATCTCCAGGACAGCGAAACCCCAACCTTCGCGGGAACGACGAGGTGGGAATTGTGACGGCGCTAGCCTTCCCCGATCGCATCGCCCGCCGCCGCGATGCCTCCGGCGAAACCTGGGCGTCCGTCGGCGGCCGCGGGTTTCGCCTCGACCCGGCCTCGTCGCTCGCCCGCCACGACTGGCTCGCGGTCGCCGAGACGCAGGGCATGGCCGCGGGAGCGCGAATCCTCTCTGCAGCGCCGATTGAACTCGATACCGCCGAGACGCTGTTCGGCGACCGCATCGAAACTCGCCGCACGGCCGAATTCGATCCCCCCACCGGCGCCGTCCGCCCGATCCGCGAACGGCGGCTCGGCGCGATCCGGCTGGCGAGCGGCCCCGACAGCGATGCCGATCCCGACGCGGTCGCCGCGGCGCTGCTCGAAGGCGTCCGCCGCCACGGCCTCGACCTGTTGCCGTGGAGCGAAGGCACACAGGCGCTGCGCCGCCGTGCCGCCTTTGCCGGCCAGTCGCTCGACGATTCGACGTTGCTGGCCAGCCTCGACGCCTGGCTCGCGCCGCTGCTCGCCGGCAAGCGCCGGCTCGCGGAGATCGACCCGGCCGCGCTCGACGGTGCGGTGCGCGGGCTGATCGGCTGGGAGGGCATGCAGGCGATCGACCGGCTCGCGCCGCCGCGTTTCACCGCGCCGACCGGCCATGCCCACGCAATCGACTATGCCGCCGAGGCCGGCCCGACTGTCACATTGCGCCCGCAGGAATTGTTCGGCCTCGCCGAGCATCCGGTGGTGGGCGAGGGGCGAGTGCCGTTGGTGCTCAGCCTGACCTCGCCCGCGGGTCGCCCGATCCAGACGACGCGCGACCTGCCCGGCTTCTGGGCGGGAAGCTGGGCGGCGGTCGCGAAGGAGATGCGCGGCCGCTATCCGCGGCATCCCTGGCCCGACGATCCCGCCGCCGCGGCGGCGACGACGCGGACCAAAAAGGCTGATGCGCGCCGTGCGCAAAACGGATAAGGGAGCGCTCATGAAGCAGGTTCGCATCTATCAGCGCCCGAAAAATGCGATGCAGTCGGGCAAGTATCGCACCGATCGCTGGGTGGTCGAGTTCGAGCCGGGTGAAGCCAAGCGTCCCGATCCGCTGACCGGCTGGGCGGGCTCGGGCGACACCGACGAGCAGGTGCGGTTGAGCTTTCCCACACGCGAGGCGGCGACGGCCTATGCCGAGCGCGAAGGCTACGCCTATACGGTGATCCCGGCGCCGCAGCGCAAACTCAAGCTTCAGGCCTACGCCGACAATTTCCGCTGACTCGTCACCCCAGCGAAGGCTGGGGTCTCAGGCCGCGCGCGCTATCGCAAGAGATGCCAGCTTTCGCTGACATGACGACTATAGCTGAAGAATTGCCTTCGCCAGCAGCAACAGCAGTTTGACGTCGATCGCCAGTCCCTCGGTGCGCTTCGCCGCGACGAACGCCGCAACCTCGCCCAGCGGCACGCGGTGGACGGTGATGTTCTCGTCATGGTCGCCGCCGCCGTCGCCGACCTTGGTGAGGCCGGTCGCGCGGACCAGGGTGAAGCTCTCCGAGGCCATGCCCGGCGACGAATAGAATTCGCCGAGATCCTCGATCTCGCCGGCATGATAGCCGGTCTCCTCCTCGAGCTCGCGCCGCGCCGAGTCCTCCACGCTCTCGCCGGCATCCACGTCGCCGATCAGTCCGGCGGGGAGTTCGAGGCATGATCGGCCGAGCGGCACGCGGAACTGCTCGACCAGGATGACGGTGCCGTCGTCCACCGCCAGGATCACCGCGGCGCGAATGCCGCCGGCGCGCGAAACGAACTCCCAAGTGCCGCGGCGCTTGGTAACAAGATACTTGCCCTGCCAGACGGTCTCGGTTGTCTCGGTCAAAGCTCGATCAGCCGGTCGGGAAGTTCGTTGGGATCGGTGCCGGTGCGCGGGAAATGCTCGGCGAGGATGCGGCCGATCGCGGCGATCGCCTCGACCAGGCCGTCTCCCGGCCGATCGTCGCGGATCGCGTCGGTCAGGCTCGCCATCGCCTCGCCCCACGCCTTGCCGGGCACCTTGGCGTGGATCGCGGCGTCGGTGACGATCTCGGCGCGGTGCTCCGCCTCGGAGAGGTAGAGCAGCACGCCGGTGCGAGTCGCGGTGCGCGATTCGATGCTGGCGCGGAACAGCAGCACCGCGCGAGCACGTACCCGCCGCGACTTGGTCGCGCGCGGCGTCAGCGCCATGCGCAGCCGCGGGATGGCGAACAGGTAGCGCAGCACCAGAAAGACGATGACCAGCATTGCCAGCTGTGCGGTGAGGAGCAGCCAGGTTGGCCAGTCACGCCCCCAGCCGCCACCCGCGAGCGCATCGAGCAGGCCGACGAAATGGCCCGGCGTCGCCGCCTGGATCGCCAGCACCAGGAACATCCCGAGCACCGCCCAGTGCAGCCCGACATCGTGATAAGCGTCCGATTGCCGCGCGGCGATCGTGGCGACCTCGGCGTCGGTGGTCGCCTCTGCCGCGGTGACTGCCGCGGCGATACGGGCGCGGTCGCTTTCCGAAATTTGCATCACCAGCCCCCCGAAGCGCCGCCGCCGCCGAACGAGCCGCCGCCGCCTGAAAAGCCCGAAAAGCCGCCGCCACTGCTACCGCCGCCCCAGCTCGAGCCGCCGCCGCTGCCCCAGCTCGAGCCGCTGCCGAAGCCCGATCCCCAGAGGAAGATCGGCCACGCGCCGCCGCGATAGCGATGCCCGCGCCGGCCGTGGCTCACGCGAGAGACCATCATGAAGCCGATCACGATCAGCCAGAAGATCAAGGCCCAGGGCACGCCGCCGCCATCCTCGCTCGACTGCTGCTGCTGGCGCTGGGCATTCGCCGCGGCGACCGCCTTCTGCTCTGCCTCGTCGGGCGGCGCCTTCAACTGGTCGGCGATCGCGGTGGCACCGGCGATGATCCCGCTCGCCATGTCGCCGGCGCGGAACCTGGGCAGGATGTCGTCCCGGATGATCATGCTCGACAAGGCGTCGGTCATGATCGGCTCAAGCCCGTAGCCGACCTCGATCCGCACCTTCCGCTCGTTGGGCGCGACGATCAGGATGATGCCGTTGTTGGTGCCCTTCTGCCCGATCCCCCAGGCGCGGCCGAGCCGATAGCCGTAATCCTCGATCGGATAGCCCTGCAGATCGGGAATCGTGGCGACCACCAGCTGCCGCGACGAGGCCTGCTCGGTCGCCTGCGAAAGCTGGGTGAGCTGATTGACCTGCGCCTGGCTGAGCAAATGCGCGTCATCGACCACGCGGCCGGTGAGCTTGGGAAAGGTCTGCGCCTGCGCCGTAGTGGCGAGAACCAGCGCTACCAACAACATCAAATAAGTGCGAAGCGCGGTCATGATTTGGTCTCGGAGAGATCGGCGACGATCGCATCGACGCCATGGACGATGCCGGCAGTCAACTCGCCCTTTCGGAAGAACGGCAGGATGTCGGCATCGATGATGCGCGCGGCCTCGGCATTGGTCACGGTCTTTTCGAGGCCGTAGCCTACCTCGATGCGCACCTTGCGCTCATTGGGCGCAACCAACAAGACGATGCCGTCATTGACGCCCTTGCGGCCGATACCCCAGTGATTGGCAAGACGCAGCGAATAATCTTCAATTGGGTGGCCGCTCAGGCTCGTCACGGTTGCGATCACGAACTGATGACCGGTTCGCCGCTCGAGCGCCGCCGAGCGGGCGGTGAGCTTCGCTTCGTCCGCCGGTGACAGCAGGTTCGCCGCATCGACGACGGGGCCGGTCAGGGCCGGAAAGCCATAGCTCGCCACACCGTCCGATCGCTGGGCGCACCATGCTGTCGTCGCGGCGGCCAGCAACAGCACCGCCGCTGCGACGATCAGCAGCCAGCGTTGCAGCCGACTGCAGGGCAGGGAAGGAGCCACCTCGCCGATCAGCTCGCGTTCCCGAAATCGACCGTCGGTGCGTTCTCGGCGCCCGGGGTGGTCGCTTGATAGGGGACCTTGGGCTTGGCGCCGTAGAAGACTTTGGCGCCGATCGCGTCGGGGAAGGTGCGGATGCGCGTGTTGTAAGCCTGCACCGCGTCGTTATAGTCGCGGATATCGATGGCGATGCGGTTTTCCGATCCCTCGATCTGGCTCATCAAATTCTTGAAATTGTCCTGGCTCTTGACCTGGGGATAGGCCTCGACCGTAGCGAGCAGGCGGCTCAGCGAGCCGTTGAGCTGGCCCTGCGCGTTCTGGAATGCCTGCATCTTGGCGGGGTCGTTCAGATCGTCGCCGCTGACCTGAATCGCGGTCGCCTTGGCGCGAGCGTTGACAACATCGGTCAGGATCTTGTCCTCGCCCTGCACCGAGCCCTTCACCGTCGCGACGAGATTGGGGATGAGGTTGGCGCGGCGCTGGTAATCGGCCTGAACGTCGGCCCATTTGGCCTTCACGTTCTCGTCGGCGGTCGGCACGCTGTTGATGCCGCAAGCGCCCAGCGCCAGCGCCGAAGCGATCATCACGGGGGTGCGAAACTTCATCACTTGCTTCCTCCAGCCCTTGCCAGACGCACTTTAGCGGGGGCAGATGCCCATGCGAAACAAAAATCGCAAACGGAGGCAGGCATGCTCAAGGAGTTCAAGGCGTTCATCGCGCGCGGCAACGTGCTCGATCTCGCGGTCGCGGTGATCATCGGCGCGGCGTTCGGCAAGATCGTCACATCGCTGACCGACGACATCATCATGCCGATCGTCGGCAAGATTTTCGGCGGGCTCGATTTCTCCAGCTATTTCGTGACGATGGGGCCAGTGCCGGCCAATTACGCCGGCTCGATGAGTGATTATGCCGCGCTCAAGAAGGCGGGCGTGCCGCTGCTCGGCTATGGCGAGTTCATCACGCAGGCGGTCAATTTCGTCATCCTCGCCTTCATCATCTTCCTGTTCGTCAAGCTGGCGACGCGAGTCATTCCAAAGCCGGAGGAAGCACCAGCGGCGGAGCCGGCCGACGTCACGCTGCTGCGCGAGATCAGGGACGAGCTGAAAGCGCAGCGCGGGGCATAATAGAGCCGCGAGGAACTGCCGTTCGCCCTGAGCTTGTCGAAGCCTGTCCTGAGCGACACCGCAGGCGGCGTCGAAGGGGGCGAAAGCCCCGAACGCCCGCTTGCGGAGAAGCGCCCTTCGACAGGCTCAGGGCGAACGGATTGGGGGCTGCTTAAGCCGCGGCGAGATCCTCGGCGGTGGCGTCGGCCAGGCTGGTGCCGTCGAGGATCCGCGCCGTCTCGTCGCGGACGCGGGCCATTGCGTGGCGGATCGCGCAGCTCGCCTCGTCGCGGCAATCAGGGCAGCGCTTGTAAGCGGTGCGGCTGACGCACGGCACCAGCGCCAGCGGCCCCTCGATCACGCGGATGATCTCGCCCAGCGAGATGAGGTGCGTGGGCTTGGCAAGGCGATAGCCGCCGAGCTTACCGCGATGGCTGGCGACGAAGCCGGCCGCGCGCAGATCGGCGAGGATCAGCTCGAGGAACTTGCGCGGCACGTTGGTTTCGATCGCGATCCGCGTCATCGGCACAGGCGGCCCGCCCGCCGGCATCTCGGCCAGGAACAGCATCGCGCGCATCGCATAACGGGAGCGTTGAGTGAGCATGGCGAGCCCCATGCGCCCGATTTGTGGCGAGCGAAAGGCCGAATACGCCTTTTCATTCATGATTCGACGCCTATATCGGGAAGTGCCGGCTTGCCGGCTATGACGATAAACTGCGGCGTATGAGTATGCGCAGCGGACCCGGGGGCAGTACCCGGCGGCTCCACCATTTGCCCCCATCGTGCACGCGGGGGCAGTTGACGGGGCCGAACCAGGATCGACGTGTGTTGAAAAGCGCTGTTTTCGTCCGGGCTGAGTAACCCGTTAAAGGCTCAAAACCACAAGTGCCAACGATAACGAGGCGCTCGCGATTGCCGCGTAATTCGGACTTAACGGTCTAGATTACTAAGGACAAAAGCGCGGTTGGACCGCACCGGGCAACAGAAGCGGATTCCAGCGGCCGCCGGAGGGGCCGGGCAACAGAACCCTCCGGACTTTCTTCAATCCACACGATAGTCGATCGGCTTGAAGCTGCCGCCATTGCTGTCCGGCGCCGAGCAGGCGGTGAGGCCGATCACCAGATCCATCGCGGCGCGGAAGCTGATATGGTCGCCGGCCGTGCTGATCGGCGGCAGCACGCGGAGCTTTCCCGTATCGCCGTCGACGCTCACGTTCATGAAGCAGTTGAACGCCACCGGGATTCGGTCGGCGGCGATCCCGAACGGTGCCAGCGCCTCGGCGAGATTGCCGAAACAGCCGCGGTGCGGCGGCAGATCGGGATAGAAATGGTGGAAGGTATCGACCGAGCACGGGGTGAGCAGGAAATCGTGCCGCCCGACCGTGTCCTCGATAATCTCCAGAAGGACGTTGGAGCGGTTCGAATAGAGATTGTTGCCGGTCGTCAGATAGATGGTCTCGGCATAATCGAGCGTCCGCCCCGAGGAGAGCACCTCTTCCACATCATCGGCGTTGAAGGCGAGCAGATCGGCGACTTGCTCGCCTTTCGGGTCGATCACCGTGAGAGTCTGCCCCTTGGCGAGCCGGAACGCGGTGCCGCTGCGTTCGGCGATGCGCTGCGTCTTTATGGCTTGTCTCCGCGATAGCGGAAGGGCGGGCGCCAGTCCTTGCCGACGACACGGCCGCTATATTGGCGCGCTTCGCTGGCGTCGCCGTATCGCGCCAGCATTGGGTTGCGCGAGCCGGCGAGCGCCTCGTCGCGCACCATGATCTTCTCGCGCATGCCTTCATATTTGTCGGCGGCGCGCAATTGCTCGAACTGATCGTGCAGGTTGAACACGAGTGCGGGGTGTTCGAGCCGGCGTGCCGGGCGGCTGGCATTCGGATGCAAGCCGACGATGAAAAAGGCCTCGCCGCCGAAGCTCAGCGAGAAATGCGGGTTGCGCGGATCGGGGCTGACTCGCGGATCGTAATCCTGGCCGCGCCAGATATCCTTGTCCGACAGTGACTGGACTCGCTGCCACAAGGCGGTTTCGAATGCCTTCTCATCAAGATCGGTGGGGCCGGCAAAGACCACCGCGAAGCTGCGATAGATGCCCTTTTCGCGGCGATATTGCTCGACAAAGGCGAGCAGCGCGTCGTGGATACGCACATCATCCCAGGCGCTGTCGATCGAATCGCAGGCGAGCACTTCGAGCGTGCCGCGCGCGAGCGCCGCCTTGGCGCCGACGCAGGGAAAGGCACTGTCCTCGACATGCGCGAACAGCTTGCGCTGCAGCTTTTTCTGGGCCGCGTGAGTCCAGGGAAAGATGGGAGGCTGAATAGACATTGCGGGAAATACGTTCGGCCGCGGCGCCGCGTTCCCCGAAAATCGCATTGATCTGCAGCAAATAGCCGATTGGCGCCGGCCGTGCGTGGCCGCGAATGGCTGGTGCGGACGGCGGGACTCGAACCCGCACTGCCTAGGGCAAGCGGGTTGCCGGCGAAGCAGCGAGACCAAAAGAAGGGCGGCATGCTTCTCGAATTTTTGATGAGCGTGATGATCCGACCCAACCTGAGCCGCATCGCGCCAAGCGCTGTTCTGGTTCGGGATCGGGTTCTTCGCGGTGATGACGGTGATCGCTGCGATCGAGGATCGGTGGTAAGCCACCTTACTTTCTATGGGAGGTTTGGGTATGCAGCAGCTCACAGCTTTTGACGTAGCGGTTATCCGCGCGGATGTGACCAACCGTAACTATTTCCTGGCCGACGGGGGTAACTTGAGTGTCTCGGGCGGCGCAAATTTTGGCGCTGGCGTCAACGCGCTATCGAGCCTGACGACTGCATCTCACAACGTAGCGATCGGCGACCATGCTGCGTCGAGCCATCAGGACGGCACAGGCAGTGTGTGGATCGGCAGCGCCGCCGGTCAATATTCGGTCTCGTGCATCGATTGCACGCATGTCGGTTATGAAGCGGGCCAGCTCCAGGTCTCTGGCGTCGGCGATACGGGCATTGGGCGTCGGTCGATCGGAAAAGCGCAGTTTGCTGCCAATAACACCTGCCTGGGCGACAGCACCGGCTGGTCCATGAACCCGCAGCTCATTAACCCCTCGAATCCAAGTCTCGGTTTCTCGCAGGGGTTCGGCAATGTCTACATTGGCTATGTGTGCTCTGAATTGAATGAAACAGGGCATGAGAATGTAGTGATCGGCGGCGGCGCAAACTGCAAAGCGACCTCGGGCTCCCAAAACGTCATCCTTGGCTCCCAGGCCATGATAACCAACACCGGTGCTGGCGGTGATGGCAATGTTGCGATTGGCTACAGCGCTTGCCGTGACTATGCGCAAGCAGACGCCACAGTGGTCGGCGCCTTTGGCTTTTTCCAAGCGACCGGCATTCGAAACACGGGAGTGGGCGCGTCGGTGGGGAGCACCGTAATTACCGGCGAGCGCAATTGTTTCTTTGGTTGGGGAGCAGGGTCAGGCGGCGAAACGCCGACTGACGTGTCGAACGCCATCGCCATTGGCTACAATGTACAGCCGACTGCTGACAATCAGGTCGTGATCGGCAACGAAGACAACGACACGTTCGTCTTGGGTGGCGTTGCCATTACGACTGCCCAACTCCAGGCGTTGCTCGCTCTTGTTTCTTGAATGGTCAGCGCGAAGGCAAGCCGCTTGTTCCGGGCGTACCACTCCCGCCACGCCTCGTTTTCGGCGCGGTCGACGCGGCGCACCGTATTGCCTGTGACGGATCGCGCCAGGACAGACAGCCAATCTCAGTCGAGTGCAGACGGAGGGCCGCTTTCGTCTGGCAGATAAAGCGCGCTATCGACGCCGAATTCGAGGACCTCTGATCTCGCTTGTCGGAATGATGTCGGAACGCCAAGTGTCGAAGGCAACAATACCACCGAAAAAGCGCGCTTTCTCAAGATGGTGCGGACGGCGGGACTCGAACCCGCACTGCCTAGGGCAAGCGGATTTTAAGTCCGCTGCGTCTACCGATTTCGCCACGTCCGCTTGTCGAGCGTGACGAAGCGCAATCGGCGGGCGCGGTCAAGGCGGTGTCGGCTCAGACGTTGAGCCGAGCGCGCATTTCCTTGCCGGGCTTGAAATAGGGAACGCGCTTTGCATCGACCGCGACGGTCTCGCCGGTGCGCGGATTGCGGCCAGTGCGCGCGTCGCGCGCGCGGGTCGAAAACGCGCCGAAACCGCGCAGTTCGACACGGCCGTCGGCGGCGAGCCGCTCAGCGATCTCGTCGAAGAAAGTCGATACGATCGCCTCGACGTCGCGCAGCGCCAAATCGGGATTGTCCTGGGCGATCTGCTGAACGAGCTCGGAGCGAATCATCGGCGTCATCCATCGGTTGTCGCGGCGGGCGGGAGCCGCCTTCACCACGGAGTTTCGGTCGAAAGGTCGCGCGCTACTTGCGGATCGGGCAATGCCCGGTCCTCGCTGCGATCGACCCGTGCCTTTTCTACTCCTGATCCAAATCAAGCGATAGCACGGAAACGACAGATATCGCTAAAAAAAGGGCGGGCCGGGCACCATTGCGGCGGCGCCCGGCCCGTTTTGGATCACTTCTTGGCGTCGGCGCCTTCGCTGCGGGCCTTGAGCGCCTCGCCGAGGATGTCGCCGAGCGACGCCCCCGAATCGGACGAGCCGTATTGCTGCACCGCCTGCTTCTCTTCGGCGATCTGCATCGCCTTGATCGAGAAGGTCGGCTTCTTCGAGCGATCGAAGCCCGACACCATCGCGTCGAACTTCTGGCCGACCTGGAAGCGCTCGGGGCGCTGCTCGTCGCGGTCGCGGCCGAGATCGGTGCGCTTGATGAAGCCGGTGGCGCCGTCCTCACCCGCCTGCACTTCGAGACCCGCATCGCGGACTTCAAGCACGGTGACGGTGACGATCGAGCCCTTGTTGACCTTGCCGCCGGTCGCCGGCGCGCCGCCGACCGCGGGGGCGCCGCGCTCGAGCTGCTTCATACCGAGCGAGATACGCTCCTTCTCGGCATCGACGTCGAGCACGACGGCCTGGACCATCTCGCCCTTGCGATGCAGGTTGAGCGCGTCCTCGCCCGAAATGCCCCAGGCGATGTCCGACATGTGGACCATGCCGTCGACGTCGCCGTCGAGGCCGACGAACAGGCCGAATTCAGTCGCGTTCTTGACTTCGCCCTCGACCGTCGAGCCGACCGGGTGCTTCTCGGCGAAGGCCTCCCACGGGTTCGACTGCGCCTGCTTGAGGCCGAGCGAGATGCGACGCTTCTCTTCGTCGACCTCGAGGATGACGACTTCGACTTCCTGGCTGGTCGAGACGATCTTGCCCGGATGGACGTTCTTCTTGGTCCAGCTCATTTCCGAGACGTGGACGAGGCCCTCGATCCCCGGCTCGAGCTCAACGAACGCACCATATTCGGTGATGTTGGTGACGCGGCCGTTGAGCTTGGCGCCGATCGGATATTTGGCGGCAGCGCCGTCCCACGGATCGCTCTCGAGCTGCTTCATGCCGAGCGAAATGCGCTGCGTGTCGCGGTTGATGCGGATGATCTGCACCTTCACCGTGTCGCCGATGTTGAGCATCTCCGACGGATGGCCGACGCGCTTGTAGCTCAAGTCGGTGACGTGGAGCAGACCGTCGATGCCGCCCAAGTCGACGAAGGCGCCGTAATCGGTGATGTTCTTGACGACGCCGTCGATCACCTGGCCTTCATGCAGCGACTGGATCAGGCCCGAACGCTGCTCGGCGCGGGTCTCTTCGAGCACCGCACGGCGCGAGACGACGATGTTGCCGCGCTTGCGATCCATCTTCAGGATCTGGAATGGCTGCGGCATATCCATCAGCGGCGTGACGTCGCGCACCGGGCGGATATCGACCTGCGAGCCCGGCAGGAACGCCACGGCGCCGTTGAGGTCGACGGTGAAGCCGCCCTTGACGCGGCCGAAGATGACGCCTTCGACGCGGTTGTTCTCGGTGAATTCGGCTTCGAGCTTGTCCCACGCGGCTTCACGGCGGGCGCGGTCGCGGCTCAGCATCGCCTCGCCGTTCACGTTCTCGACGCGATCGACATAGACTTCGACTTCGTCACCGACCTTGAGATCGGCCTTCTGGCCGGGGGCGGCGAATTCGCGCAGCGGCACGCGGCCTTCGCTCTTCAGACCGACGTCGATGACGGCGAGGTCATTCTCGATCGCGGTGACTGTGCCCTTGACGACATGACCTTCGAAGCTGTCGGTGCCGCCGAGCGTCTGCTCGAGCATCGCGGCGAAATCGTCGCGAGTGGGAGTTGCCGTAGTGGCCATAAAGGATGAATTCCTGAACTGACGTTATTCCGGCCAGCCGGTTGTTTCCGGCGGTCTTTTGGCCGAACTGCCGCGAACGCCCCATGCGAAACGCGGCATCCGGGCAAACTCGTCTCACGCGGAAGGAACAACGCCGATCAAAGCGAAAACGGCGCGAGGGGACGCGCCCTTCACGCCTTCCTGCCGCGAGCACATGCTCGCCGGACGGCGGCGCACATAGCGATTGTATGGGTAAGAGGCAAGCGCGGTGACCAGCCTCGTCATGCCGGACTTTTTCCGGGGCAACGGGTGGGTTTCAGGCCCCGACCGTCTCCAGCAGCCCCTCGAACAATCGCCGGCCGTCGTCGCCGCCATGCGCGGCCTCGATGCGGCGCTCGGGGTGGGGCATCATGCCGAGGACGTTGCCCGCAGCATTAAGTACGCCGGCGATGCGCCGCGCGGAGCCGTTGACCGGCTCGGCATAGCGGAACGCAACGCGGCCTTCGCCTTCGAGACGGTCGAGCGTTTCGGCGTCGGCATTGTAATTGCCGTCGTGATGCGCGACCGGAATGCGGATCGTCTCGCCGGCCTGATAGCGGCTGGTGAAGATCGATTGCGTGTTCTCGACCCTCAGCGCGGCATCGCGGCAGACGAAATCGAGCGCCTCGTTGCGCATCAGCGCGCCGGGCAGCAGCCCCGTCTCGGTCAGCACCTGGAAGCCATTGCAGACGCCGAATACCGGCGTGCCGCGTTCGGCCGCCTCGATCACCGCACGGACGATCGGCGATCGTGCGGCGATCGCGCCGCAGCGCAGATAGTCGCCATAAGAGAAGCCGCCGGGAAGCGCGATCAGCCCGAGGCCCGAGGGCAGCTCGCTCTCGCCGTGCCACACCATCGCCGGCGCCTGGCCGGTGACCGATTCCAGCGCCACCGCGATGTCGCGGTCGCAGTTCGAGCCGGGAAAGACGATGACCGCGGTCTTCATGCGCGTTCGATCCGGTAATTTTCGATCACGGTGTTGGCGAGCAGCTTGCGGCACATCTCGTCGATCGCCGCGTCGCCGGTATCGTCGGCGACCTCCATCTCGATCAGCTTGCCGGTGCGCACATCCTCGACGCCGGCGAAGCCGAGCCCGCCCAGCGCCTTGTGGACCGCCTTGCCCTGTGGATCGAGCACGCCGGGCTTCAGGGTGACGACGACACGGACTTTCATGCGCAAGCGATCCTCTCGATCGGGGTGGGGAGGGTGGTCGGGCGTTTCACCGAACATTTACCGGTCGCGGCGAGGATGCCGGATGCGTGCGCGCGAGTCGCGCCGGGTAACGGGGTGATCGTCATGGCGTTCATTGCGATGGTGCTGTTCGTGGCCTTGTTCGCGTTCGGGCGGACATATTTCGGCTGGGACGATCCCAGAGGCGACGTCCAGCTGGCATTGTTCAGCGCGTTCGTATTCGGGATCATCTGCGGATTCCGCGTCCGCAACTGAACCGGACACGCATCGTCATTTCTCCCGGCGACGGCGGTGCTTTTCGAGATCGAGCACCGCGCCTGCCTCATTGCCCTCGGGCAATAGTCCCAGCCGCCGCGCGACTTCCTGATAGGCCTCGACCTCGCCGCCGAGGTCACGGCGGAAGCGGTCCTTGTCGAGCTTGTCGCCGGTTTCCATGTCCCACAGGCGGCAGCCGTCGGGGCTGATCTCGTCGGCCAGGATGATCCGGCCGTAATCATTGTCCCAGATTCGCCCGAACTCGAGCTTGAAGTCGATCAGCCGGATGCCGACGCCGGCGAACAGCCCGGTCATGAAGTCGTTCACCCGGATCGCGAGGTCGGCGATGTCGTGCATCTCCTCCTGGCTCGCCCAGCCGAACGCGGCGATATGCTCGTCGGTGATCATCGGATCGCCGAGAGCATCGTCCTTGTAATAATATTCGAGGATCGTGCGGGGGAGCTGCGTGCCCTCCTCGATGCCGAGGCGCTTCGACAGCGAGCCTGCGGCGACGTTCCTCACCACCACCTCGATCGGCACGATCTCGACCTGGCGGATCAGCTGCTCGCGCATGTTGAGGCGGCGGATGAAGTGGGTCGGCACGCCGATCTGGCCGAGCAAGGTGAAGACATGCTCGGAGATGCGGTTGTTGAGCACGCCCTTGCCGTTGATCGTGCCCTTCTTCTGGGCGTTGAACGCGGTCGCGTCGTCCTTGAAATACTGGATCAGCGTGCCGGGCTCGGGGCCTTCGTAGAGAATCTTGGCCTTGCCTTCGTAGATCTGGCGGCGGCGTGCCATCGCATACCCCTGGAATGAGTGGCCCCGGCGGCGCAAAATGCGGGACTCTGCGCAGGCCGGGGCGGGAATGGCGCGGCCTATATAGGAAGGCACGCCGAGGCGCAATGCGGCCGGACGCTCGCATCAAATGGTCGTTTTTGGCGGCGAGGCCAGCATTTCGGATGGCGCGCCAATAATTCGGCAATTTTGCTGCTTGGCAGGAGATGAATCTCTCATAACCGACTGATAAGGAATATCTCTTGTGTTTGGCATGCATAATGCACCAACACACATGTCGCCGATGAGGCGGCATGTTCGTAGGAGGAAATCATGCCCGACATTCGCAAGCTCGTTCGCCGCGCCATCTTCGTTTCCGCCGGCATCGGCCTGATCGGAGCGGCGGCCGTGTCCGCTCAGGCCAAGGATAATGGGGACGCGGGGATGCAAAAATACGAAGTGGTGAAGGGGAAGGACGGCACGGTGAAATATTGCACCAAGCTGCCGCCGGTCACCGGCTCGAGGATCAGCCAGGAAATCTGCAAGACGCAGGATCAATGGAAAGCGCTGGGCGTCACGCTCAACGTCGGCTGACGCTGTGCCCGCGTCGCCAAGCGGCGCCGCGGGCATCCGTCGCTACCATCAGAATCGATTGTCGCGCGGAAAGCCCGTCGGCGGCATACGGCCGGCGGCGCCGCGGGCGGTGCGCCAAGGGTTCATGTCGGGTTCGGTGCGGGTGCGGCCGGTGTCGCCGCCCATCGCCCAGCTCAGCCCTTCGGCGAAGGTGAAGGTGATGGCATCGGACAGGCCGCCATCGCGATAGCGCTGGAGCTGGACACCCTGGCCGCGGGACAGCTCGGCGAGCTCGCTCAAGGGAAAGACCAGCAATTTGCGATTGTCGCCGATCGCGGCGACGTAATCGTGCGCGGGATCGACCGGCTTGACCAGCTTGAGCCTGGCGCCCTTGCGCGGGGTGACGACGGTCTTGCCCTTGCGCGTCTCGGCGGTGACATCGCTCGTCTTGACGACGAAGCCCCGGCCGTCGCTCGCGGCGACCAGCAGCTTTTCCGCCGCGCTCGCCGGGAGCAGCCCGACGATCTCCTGATCGCCATCGATGTCGACCATCAGGCGCACCGGCTCGCCGAAGCCGCGGCCGCCGGGGAGCTTGTCGGCGCCGAGCGTGTAGAACCGCCCGCTCTCGACCGCGAGCAGCAGCTTGTCGGTAGTCTGGGCGTGGAAGGCGAAGGCGGGGCCGTCGCCCTCCTTGAACTTCAATGTGTCGGCGGCGGCGAGATCGACATGCCCCTTCATCGCGCGAATCCAGCCGCGCTGCGACATGATGACGGTGATCGGTTCGCGCTCGATCATCGCCTCCAGCGGAATGTCGCGCGCCGGGCCGGCTTCCTCGATCAAGGTTCGGCGCTTGCCGAGCTCGGTCTCGAGACCATAGCGATCACGGATTTTCGTAAGGTCGCGCTTGAGGCGGGTGCGCTGACGCGTCTCGCTGCCGAGCAATTGCTCGAGTTCGCCGCGCTCCTTTTCGAGCGTCTCCTTCTCGCGGCGCAGCTCCATTTCTTCGAGCTTGCGCAACGACCGCAACCGCATGTTGAGGATCGCCTCGGCCTGACGGTCGGTGAGGGTGAGCTCGGCGATCATCACCGGCTTGGGCTCGTCCTCGGTGCGGATGATCTCGATCACGCGGTCGAGGTTGAGGAAGGCGATGATGTAGCCGCCGACCAATTCCAGCCGGTCGGCGATCTTGTCGAGCCGGTGCTGCGAGCGGCGCTGGAGGACGACGAACTGGTGCTCGACCCAGGCGAGCAAGGCTTCGCGCAGACCCATCACCCGCGGCGTGCGGTCCTTGTCGAGCACGTTCAGATTGAGCGAGAAGCGGCTTTCGAGATCGCTCAGGCGGAACAGCGAATCCATCAGCATCCCGGCATCGACCGTGCGGGCGCGCGGTTCGAGGACGATGCGGATGTCGGCGGCGGATTCGTCGCGCACGTCGGCGAGAATCGGCAGCTTGCGATCGTTGATCAGCGCAGCGATCTGCTCGATCAGCTTGCCCTTCTGGACGCCGTAGGGGATCTGATCGACCACCGCGATCCAGGTGCCGCGGCCCTGGTCCTCGACGTGCCAGCGCGCACGGGTGCGGAAAGACCCGCGGCCGGTGCGATAGGCTTCGGCGATGATCTCGGGCGCGTCGACCACCTGGCCGCCGGTCGGGAAGTCCGGACCTTTGACGTAGCGGAGGATGTCGAAGTCTTCCTCACGCCCGTTCGGGCTGAGCTTGTCGAAGCCCGGCTCTCCCCCAGCGCCATCCTCGCGGCTTTCGCCCCCTTCGACGCCGCCTGCGGCGTCGCTCAGGACAGGCTTCGACAAGCTCGGGGCGAGCGGGGTTTTCTTGCTGGGCTTCCAATCAATCAGCGCGATCGCCGCATCCAATAGCTCCGCGGCATTGTGCGGCGGGATGCTGGTCGCCATGCCGACCGCGATGCCGCTGGCGCCGTTCGCCAGCAGGTTGGGGAAAGCACCGGGGAACAGCTCGGGCTCCTCGTCCTCGCCGTTATAGGTCGGGCGGAAGTCGGTCGCGTTCTCGTCGAGACCGTCCATCAGGTCGATGGCGACCTGGGTCAGCCGCGCCTCGGTGTAGCGATAGGCGGCGGCGTTATCGCCGTCGATATTGCCGAAATTGCCCTGGCCGTCGACCAGCGGGTAGCGGAGGGAAAAGTCCTGCGCGAGGCGGACCATCGCGTCATAGACCGACTGGTCGCCGTGCGGATGGTATTTGCCGATCACGTCGCCGACGACGCGGGCACACTTCTTGTAACCCGCCGCCGGATCGAGCTTGAGCAGCCGCATCGCCCAGAGCAAGCGGCGGTGCACCGGCTTCATCCCGTCGCGCACATCGGGCAGCGAGCGCGCGGTGATCGTCGACAGCGCATAGACGAGATAGCGTTCGGAAAGCGCGGAATCGAACGGCGCGTCGAGAATGCCGATCGGCGGATTGTCGGGGAGGTCGGTCACGTCAGTTGCCATGCGGGGGCGATAGCCTGTTCGTCACCCCAGCGAAAGCTGGGGACGCTTTGCAACAGAGCGATCCCAGTCTTCGCTGGGATGACGAGCTAAACCGGGCTCGGCAGGTCGCGCGCCAGCTCCGCCAGCAGCCATTCGCGAAAGCGCTTGATCTTGGGCGTGGAGCGGCGGTGCTCGGGATAGACCAGCCAATAGGCGAAGCCCCGCGTCGAGATTTGGTCGAACAGGCGGACGAGACGGCCTTCGGCAAGATCGTTGCGCCAGAAGAAGGGCGTGAGCATCGCCACCCCCTGGCTCGCCATCGCGGCATGGCCCTCATTCGCTTGCGAATCGAGCCGCACCCCGCCGCGTGGCGGGCCCGGAGGCATGTCGACCCCCGCCTCGCGTAGCCAGTGCGGCCACCACGGGTCGTGCGCGCTGATCCGCGGGACTTGGAGCAAGTCAGCGGGCACGGCGATGGGGTGGCGGGCGAGGAATGCCGGGCTGCACATCGGGGTGAAATCGATCGCGAGCAGCTTTTCCTGAACGACATCGGGCCAGGGGCCGTGCCCCGTGCGGATCGCGACATCGACATCGTCGCCGGCGAAATCGCTGATCGCATTCGTGGTCTGAAGGCGCACCGCCATTTCAGGATGCGCCATCTGAAAGGCACCCAATCGCCAGGCGAGCCAGGTGTTGGCGAAGGTGGTCGAGGTCGAGACGGTGAGCAGCCCCTCGTCCTCGGCGCGCAGGTCGGCAAAGGCGCCGTCGATCGCGTCGAACGCGCGGCTGACGGGCGCGGCGGCGCGGCGCCCGGCTTCGGTCAATAGCACGCGGCGCTTTTCGCGGCGGAACAGCGGAACGCCGAGCCGCTCCTCGAGCAGTTTTACCTGATAGCTGACCGCAGCCTGAGTCATGCCGAGCTCGGCAGCGGCGGTGGTGAAATTCTCGTGACGCGCGGCGGCCTCGAACACACGGACCGCGGCGAGGGGAGGAAGGTGGCGCATGATCACGATCGATAAGCCGGCCTTGTCATCTTCGTCCATCGATTTGTTGGCCGAGCGCCGCTCGGAAGCCGATGTACGGCGCTCACCGGGACGAGAAAGGATCACGGTCATGAACCACGAATTCTACGGTCCGGCCTGGGCCGACAATCACGCCAAGCTCAGCGATGCCGCTGCGCGGTTCTTCGGTGCCGGAGCGGCGGCGATCGGCGCAGCGTTCGAGCGATTGCACGCTTATCAATATGACGCTCCCTGGCAGCGCCAGGTGCGGCGCGTCCGGATACGCGCCAAGTGACGGTTGGCGGCAGCCCGCTGCATCACTAGGAAGGGGGCATGATCCGATCGATCATGCCCTTCCTGTTGCTTGCCCCCTGCTGATGACTTCTGCCGCCTCGTCGCCTCTGCCGATGACGTGGGACGATCTCACCAGCCGGCCGCGGCCGACGCCGGATGCGTCGGTGTCCTACGGTGCGGATCCCGTGCAGCAGGTCGACGTCTGGCTGCCCAAGGGCGACAGCCCCTTCAAGACGGTGCTGATGGTCCATGGCGGCTGCTGGCAGACCGCGATCGCCGACCGCACGCTGATGGACTGGGCGGCGGCCGACTTGCGTGACGCCGGCTATGCAGTGTGGAATATCGACTATCGCGGCGTCGATCGCGCCGGCGGGGGCTACCCCGGCACGTTCGAGGATGCCGCCGCCGCCGCCGATCTGTTGCGCCGCGAGGCCGCGCGCTTCGATCTCGACACACGGCGGATCGTCGCGGTCGGGCATTCGGCCGGCGGACACCTCGCCTTGTGGCTGGCCGCGCGGCGCCGATTGCCCGCGGCGAACCCGCTTTCCGGCGGCGATCCGTTGCGCATCGATCATGTGATCTCGCTCGGCGGTCTGCCCGATCTCGAGGCGACCGCCGCGAGCCCCGACAATGGCTGCGGCACAGAGGTGATCGCGCAGCTCGTCGGGCCCGTGACGGCGGCGCATCCCGATCCCTTCGCCGATACCTCGGTGCCGCGGCTGCTGCCGCTGGGCGTGCCGCAGGACCTGGTGGCAGGGCGCGAGGATCGGATCATTCCCTATCGCCTGCCGCTCGATTATGCCGCCAGGGCGCGTGCCGCGGGGGACGCGGTGGCGCTTCATACGGTGCCGGAGACCGGGCATGTCGAACTCGTGTCGCCGGGCAGCGCGGCCTGGACCGAGACCAAGCGGCTGATCGCCGCCGCTTTTGTGGGCTGACACCGCCGGTCAGCGATGAGGTGACAGCGTGATTCGGTCAGGTTAACCTTCAGCAGGTTTTAACGCCTTGCTCGCTAGGGATGGTTGCGATGGTGGCGCCAAAGCCCGGATCGATTCAGAGCTTCGCGCCGTCGCGGGCGGCGTATGACGACGCGCAGCCGCTCGAAGTGCGCGCGGGCGCGCTCGAATTGCTGCCGATTCCCGCGGTAATGGTGACGATCGCCGATGGCACCTTCCGCTTCGAAGAGGTCAACACGCCGTTCCGCCTGGCGGGGCTCGGCACGAGCGCCGAACGCTCGCCGCTCGCGCATCTTTTGGGCGGGCGCGTGCGGAGCTTTCTCGCTTCCTCGCGCGATGCCGAGCAGTTTCCCTGGCAAGTCGGCGATGCGGTCGATTGCCGGCATTATCGGGTGATGCTGGCGCGCTCGCGGATCGCGCCGGCGCATCGCTGCCTCATCACGCTGGTCGATCAGACTTCCGAAGTGCGCACCGAATATAATCTGCGCCGCGAGATGCTGACCGACAGCCTGACCGGGCTGCCCAATCGCGCCGGCTTTTCGGACCGGCTCGAGGAACTGATCGAAGGGCCTGGGGCATCCAAGGCGGGATGTGCGGTGCTGGTGGTCGATCTCGATCGCTTCAGCCGGGTCAATGCCTGCCTGGGCTCGCTCGCGGGCGACGAATTCGCCATCCTGTTAAGCCTCGACGAAGGCCGTGAGGAGGCCAATCGCGCCGCGCAGCGCATCCAGGCGACGCTGGCGACGCCGTTCCGCCTCTCCGACCTCGAATTCCGCGTCGCCTGTTCGATCGGCGTCGCCTTTTCGGGCGAGGACGAGCGCGATGCCGAGGCGCTGATCCGCCACGCGCAATTCGCGGTCAACCGCGCCAAGGCGAGCGGGGTCGCCGAAATCTATCACCCCAAGGCATTCGTCATCGCGCGCGAGCAATTCTCGATCGAGACCGCACTGCGCCGCGCGATCGATGACGAGGTGCTGACGCTGCAATTCCAGCCGATCGTCGATCTCGCCAATGGCCGCGTCGTTTCGTTCGAATCGCTCGCGCGCTGGACCGACGACAAGGGCGTCGTCCACAGCCCGTGCGAGTTCATTCCCGTCGCCGAGGAATCGGGGCTGATCGTGCCGCTCGGCCGCTGGGCGATCGAGCAGGCGACGCGGACGCTGGCGCATTGGGATGCGCTGGCGGGCGGATCGTGCGGGGTCGGCGTCGCGGTCAACATCTCGGCGATCCAGATGCAGCGGGATACCGTCGCGCCCGTCGTGGAGCGCGCGCTGGCGGCGACCGGGCTGGCGGGAGATCGCCTGACGCTCGAATTGACCGAAAGCGCGGTGGTGACCGATCCCGATCGCGTCGCGGCGACGCTGCACAGCCTGCGTGCGCTCGGCGCGACGCTGGCGATGGACGATTTCGGCACCGGCTATTCGAACCTCGGGCATCTGCAGAAGCTGCCGATCGACGTGCTCAAGATCGACCAGTCGTTCGTCACCTACATGCTCGAAGACCGCGACAAGGTGGCGATCGTGCGCGCGATCCTCAGCCTGGCGCAGACGCGGGGGATGCGGACCACGGCCGAGGGGATCGAGACCAACGAACTCGGACAGACGCTGGCCGCCTTGGGGTGCACGCACGGGCAGGGTTATGCCTATGCGCGGCCGCTCGATCCGCAAGCAGCGTTCGCCTATCTGGTCGAGCGCAACCAGTTGCCGACGAGCTGATCGGCGATTTCGTCGACGCGGGCGGTGTCGGGGAAACCTTCGGCGATCCACTGATCCTCGGCCTCGCGGCGCAAGCGGGCGACATCGGGGCCCTTGGCGACGCCGCGAGCGACGATCGACCCGCCCGACAGCGGGAAGGTCGGCGGCGTCCAGGCGATGATCTGTCGTGCGCCTTCGAGCGGGTCGGCGGTCTGGAGCAACCAGCGATCGAGCGCCTGCTCGGTGCCGAGCCGGTAGGCGAGGGGGTGCGGGGCGGTAAGGTCGCCATCGAGCGCTGAAATCAGCCGCCGGCGATCGGCATTCGATAGCTTGAGGCGCGCGCCGACCGTCTCGCCGATCGCGGGATCGTCGGGCAGCAACGCGGCAAGGCGGCGGATCGGGTGCGGGGCAAGACCCGCGGCGGCTTCGGTCGCGGCGACGCGCGCGAGGCGCTCGACGCCGCGACCGTCGATCTCCGGGAGAACGGGTTTGAAGATGCCGCGCGCGTACATCAGCGCGGCCGTCTCGACCGCGCCTTTGGCGACGAGCAGCTTGAGCAATTCGGCGGCGATGCGCTCGCGCGACAGCGCCATCAGGTCGTTGGCGCGCGCGGTGCAGGCGTCGAGCCCTGCCGCGTCGGGCGCGTCGCCGAAGCGGGCGTGGAAGCGGAAGAAACGCAGGATGCGCAAATGATCCTCGGCGATGCGCTGGAGGGGATCGCCGATGAAGCGGACGCGGCCGGCCTCCAGGTCGGTAAGGCCGTCGAAATAATCGAAAATCTCGCCGCTTTCCGGATCGGCATAGAGCGCGTTCATGGTGAAGTCGCGGCGCTGCGCGTCCT
>JBQCHQ010000020.1:0-4652 GCA_051954515.1 Sphingomonas sp.
AAACGTGGAGAATGGCATGGATCGTGCTCAAAAGACCGAGGCCGTTGCCGAGCTGAACCGCACCTTCAACGAGGTCGGCGTGGTGGTCGTCACCCGCAACCTCGGGCTCACCGTCGCGCAGTCGACCGAGCTTCGAATCAAGATGCGGGAAGCCGGCGCGACCTATAAGGTCTCGAAGAACAAGCTTGCCAAGATCGCGCTCAAGGACACCGATTATGCCGGGATCAGCGACCTGCTGACCGGTCCGGTGGGCCTTGCCACCTCGACCGATCCGGTCGCCGCCGCCAAGGTGGTGTCGGATTTCGCGAAAGCCAACGACAAGTTGGAAATCGTCGGCGGTGGCATGGGGGCGACCGTCCTCGACAAGGCCGGTGTCACCGCACTCGCCTCGCTGCCGTCGCTCGACGAGCTGCGCGCCAAGATCGTGGGCCTCGTCCAGGCGCCCGCGACCAAGCTCGCCCAGCTCACGAATGCGCCGGCATCGAAGCTGGCGCGCGTGTTCGCGGCCTATGGCGACAAGGACGCTGCTTGAACTGACTGAACGCACCTAATCGCCGTCATGCCAGCGAAGGCTGGCATCTTTCTGTGGCGAGAGACCCCAGCCTCCGCTGGGGTGACGGATTAAATCGAATGGAGACTAAAAATGGCAGACTTGAACGCGCTGGTTGACCAGCTTTCCGAACTGACCGTCCTCGAGGCGGCTGACCTTGCCAAGCTTCTCGAAGAGAAGTGGGGCGTCTCGGCTGCTGCGGCCGTCGCCGTTGCCGGCCCGGCCGCTGGTGGTGCCGGCGCTGGCGCCGCTGCTGCGGAAGAGAAGACCGAGTTCGACGTGATCCTCACCGGCGACGGTGGCAAGAAGATCAACGTCATCAAGGAAGTCCGCGCGATCACCGGCCTGGGCCTGACCGAGGCGAAGGCTCTCGTCGAGGGCGCGCCGAAGGCCGTCAAGGAAGGCGTCAACAAGGACGAGGCCGAGAAGATCAAGAAGCAGCTCGAGGAAGCCGGCGCGAGCGTCGACCTCAAGTGATCACAGCAACGCTGTGATCATCCCGGCGCAAACCGGGATCCAGAGCAAAGAAGGGGCGGCTTCCGCGAGGGAGCCGCCCTTTTTCTTTGAACATTATAGAATCGCTGTCTCGGCTAAACTGGATTCCGCTAACCATCCCGGTTCGAGCTATCGCTTTTATCGCTGCGACGGCGTGCCGCGAGGTTGATCAATGCTCCGATCGCCAGACAAATTGCAGCCACGACCGCGACATTGATGAGCTTCGTCCATCCCCAGCTAATTGAACAGGGCGGGCCAATGTGCATGTCGCACGAGCGCTCGCCGAGAGTCAGAAGAGCAAGCAGCGGAACTCCTGGAAATGCGAACAGGAGAGCAGCCACCGCGCATCCGGAGAAGTTTGGCGGTCGATATGCCATGGCCCATCTTGTCGGAAACTTGAGGGTCGAGCAACGAGCGTATCAAAAGGTCAGCCGTCATGCCGGACTTGTTCCGGCATCCACGGCTCGACAAATCCCGTAGCGGCGGGTCTTGCGGCACGGTGGGCCCCGGAACAAGTCCGGGGTGACGGTGGGTTTAGACTACCGCCTCGCCCCAATCGAATGCGGACGCGCAGTCACCGCGTCATACATGCGTGGAGGCACGTCGAGCCAGAAGGGGCGCATGCGCTCGCCTTCCCTGGGCGCGATGCCGATGACGAAGCTCTGGGCGGTCTGGCCCTCGCCGCCGGGCCAGCGGTAGCGCAGGTCGATCGCGACGATCGGCACGAACATCGGTCGGCCCTGGACCGAGACGACGTTGACCGCGCTCCTGGGCAGCTGCGCGACCGCGCGGATCGGGCGCGCCTGGCCGGCGGCCAGCGTGAAGGGCGCGATCATCGGCTTTTCGATCGGCGCATCGAGCCGCGCCTGCAGCTCGGCGTCATGCGTGTTGCCGGCGGTGACGAGCTCGACGCGCAGCTGCACGCCCTCCGCGGCGATCGGGCCGGCATTCTGCACCACGAGATCGTAGTCGACCGCGGCGTTGGCGCCGTTGACGCCGGCGCCGCGCGGGGTGAAGCCGATCTCGAGCCGCGGCCGCGTCGCCGTGCCCGGCGGCTGGCGCGGCGGCGCGACGGGCCGCGGCGCAGGAGGCGGCGGCGCCACGGCCTGATCGGGGGCGATCCAGTCGTCGTCATCGTCGTCCGCCAGCGGCTCGGCCGATGCGCCGGCGAGCGGGCTGCGGCGCGCGAACCACAGCACCACGCCGAGCGCCGGCAACAGCAGCAGGACGATGAACAGCGCGATCCACAGCAGCGAGTGGCGCGGCGCGGCGGCCGGCGCGGGAGCTGCCGGCAGGGCGGGACTCGCCTCGGCCGTCGGCGTGGAGGCCGGTGTCGGCGCGGCGGTCGGTAATGCGGTCGGCGCCGGGGCGGCGGTTGGCGTCGGTGACGGCGCGGGCGTGGCCACCGCGGCCGGAGTTCGGCGGGCCCGGGGCGCGGCCGCGTGCGGCGTCGGCGTCAGGCTCGGCAGCGGCTGGATCGGCACGACGGGCGTGGGAGTGGGCGTCGGGCTCGGCAGCGGCACCGGCATGGGCAGCGGCTTGCGCGGCGCGATGGTGAAATTGTCGAGGCCGGGAATCGTCTGCGGCAACTGGCCGTTCGCCGGCGGCGCGGTTTGCGCCGACTGAGCGAGCGCGGGCGCCGCCGCGCCGGCGGCGAGCACGGCCAGCGCCAGACGGGAGGATAAGGTCGTGAATCGCGGAAAACGCATCATCTGTCCGGTTGAGGCGGGTATGCGCCCTAATCGCCGCAAGCTGAACGCTTGCCAACCGGCGAATCGCGCGCCGAGCCGCGTTTACCGCGCGAAGTGTCGCACAATTGACACGCTGGCCCTGCGATCCTATATCGCCGCCATCACCTTGAGGTCCGGGAAATGACGCGCCGTCGCGCAGCGCGTCGATCGAATGGGGCCTGATGGGTTCACGACGCTTGGAGCTGCGGTTTTCCTGCACAGGAGAACACGCGGCTTTTTGCGTCGTTCTGCGCGCCCCCTTCCGGTGGCATCCGGATGCGACATTCGATCGATACGAGGGCGATACTCTACATGGCGACCAAGGCAATCGACCAGGGCGGCACGCGCAAGCGCCGCATCCGCAAGGTGTTCGGCGACATCCACGAAGTCGTGCAGATGCCGAACCAGATCGAGGTTCAGCGCGAATCCTACGAACAGTTCCTGCGCTCCGATCCGTCGATCGGCTATGTCTCGGGCCTGGAAAAGACGCTGCGCAGCGTGTTCCCGATCCGCGACTTCGCCGGCACCGCCGAACTCGATTTCGTCAATTACGAGCTTGAGCCGCCCAAGTTCGACACCGACGAATGCCGCCAGCGCGGCATCACCTATGCCGCGCCGATGCGCGTCACGCTGCGCCTGATCGTGTTCGAGGTCGATCCCGATACCGAGGCCCGCTCGGTCCTCGATATCAAGGAGCAGGACGTTTACATGGGCGACATGCCGCTCATGACCGAGAACGGCACCTTCCTGATCAACGGCACCGAGCGCGTGATCGTCAGCCAGATGCACCGCTCGCCGGGCGTGCTGTTCGATCATGATCGCGGCAAGACGCACTCGTCGGGCAAGTATCTGTTCGCCGCGCGCGTCATCCCGTATCGCGGCTCGTGGCTCGATTTCGAATTCGACGCCAAGGACATCGTCAACGTCCGCATCGACCGCAAGCGCAAGCTGCCGGTCACGGCTTTGCTCTATGCGCTCGGCCTGAACAGCGAGGACATCCTCAATCATTTCTACAACCGCGTCACCTATGTGCGCGGCGAAGGCGGCTGGCAGATTCCGTTCGCGGCGGAGAACTGGCGCGGCGTGAAGCCGATGTTCGACATCGTCGATGCGGCCTCGGGCGAAGTGGTGTTCCCGGCGGGCCAGAAGATTTCGCCGCGCGCCGCCAACAAGGCGGCCAAGGACGGCCTCGAAACGCTGCTGATCCCGACCGAGGAGATTTTCGGCCGCTATTCGGCCTATGACCTCATCAACGAGGCGACCGGCGAAATCTATGTCGAGGCCGGCGACGAAATCTCGGCCGAGAATCTGGAGAAGCTCGACAAGGCGGGCATCGACCGCATCGAGCTGCTCGACATCGACCATGTCACCACCGGTCCGTGGATCCGCAACACGCTCAAGGCCGACAAGGCCGAGGAGCGCGAGCAGGCGCTGAGCGACATCTATCGCGTCATGCGTCCTGGCGAGCCGCCGACGCTGGAGACCGCGGAAGCGCTGTTCGCCGGCCTGTTTTTCGATCCCGACCGCTACGACCTCAGCGCCGTGGGCCGCGTCAAGCTCAACATGCGCCTCGATCTCGACGCCGAGGACACCGTCACGACGCTGCGCACCGAGGATATCCTCGCGGTGGTCAAGACGCTCGTCGACCTCAAGGACGGCAAGGGCGAGATCGACGATATCGACAATCTCGGCAACCGCCGCGTGCGGTCGGTCGGCGAGCTGCTCGAGAACCAGTATCGCGTCGGCCTGCTGCGCATGGAGCGTGCGGTCAAGGAGCGCATGAGCTCGGTCGACGTCTCGACCGTCATGCCCAACGACCTCATCAACGCCAAGCCCGCGGTCGCCGCGGTGCGCGAGTTCTTCGGCTCGTCGCAGCT
>JBQCHQ010000021.1:0-93776 GCA_051954515.1 Sphingomonas sp.
TTCAGCATAATGTCTTGGGAGGTGGGGCGGGGGAGCGGGCTGGCGCCGCGACCGGTTCAGCGCAAGCTGAACCGCAAAGACCCGATCCTCCCCTGGAAGGGGAGGTGGCAGGCCGAAGGCCTGACGGAGGGGTGTCGCGCCATCGAGAGGGGGACACCCCTCCACCGCCCTGCGGGCGGTCCCCCTCCCCTTCCAGGGGAGGATCGTTATTCTCAATCCCCCTGCGGCCTGGGCAGGAGCAGCGCCAGGAGGATCATGCGCAGTTCGGCGTCGATCTCGCCGTCGATCAGCTCGGGGCGGAAGCGGCGCTGGAAGGCCATGATCGCCGCCATCGGATCGGAAACGTCGTAGCCGAACCGCTCGAGCGCCATCAGGAAGCCGCTTTCGCCCCAGCCGGGATCGACAAGGTTGCGGGTCGGCCGCGGCAAGGCGAGGCGGCGGCGGGCGAGTTCGCCCCAGGGAAACAATTCGCCCGGATCGCGCTTGCGCGCCGGCGCGATGTCCGAATGGCCGACCACGTTGCCGCGCGTGACCTCGTGGCGATCCTTGATCTCGGCGACGAGACGCATGACGCTGGCAATCTGTTCGTCGGGAAAGGGCCGATAGCCCCAATCGTGGCCGGGATTGACGATCTCGATCCCGACGCTCGCCGAATTGACGTCGGTGATGCCGCGCCAGTGCGAGCGGCCCGCATGCCAGGCGCGATTCTGCTCGTCGACCAGCCGGAGCACGCTGCCGTCCTCGTCGACGAGGTAGTGGGCGGAGACCTTGGCTTCGGGATCGCGCAGGCGCGCGATCGCCGAGGCCGCGTCCTCCATGCCGGTATAATGCAAGACGATCATCGAGATCGGCAGCGCGCGCGCGTCGAAATTGGGCGAGGGCGCGTCGATCGGCTTCATGTGCCCGGCTTGTCCTGAGCCAGCCACAAAATCAATCCACCGTTCGCCCTGAGCCTGTCGAAGGGCGAGACGAAGCGAGAGCGGGCTTCGACAAGCTCAGCCCGAACGGCGGTTGAGGACCTTCTCAGGCCGCGACGCTGCCGGCGATGCCCGGTCCGGTCGCCTCGTAGAAGCCCTTGAATCGGCCCGAGGGAGTGAAGGCGCGGGTCTGGCCGATCACCGTCTCGCCGGCGCCGAGCACGAGCAGGCCGCCGGGGCGGATCACCTCTGCCATGCGCTCGAACACCTGCGCGCGGTGCGGGGTCGAGAGGTAGAGCAGCACGTTGCGGCAGAGGACGATGTCGAAGCGGCCGATCGGCGGCGGATCGCCGACCAGGTTGTGGCGCTTGAACTGGATGCGGCGGACGAGATCGGGCTTGGCCAGCCATTCCTCGCCCTCCTGCTCGAACCAGCGCATCATGCGGCGGATCGGCAGGCCGCGCTGGATTTCGAACTGCGAATAGCGCCCGGCGCGGCCGCGGGCGAGGGCGGCTTCGGAAACGTCGGTGGCGATGATCTCGGGCGCCGGCGGGCCGCCGGCTTCCTCACGTTCGGCGAACATCATGGCGAGCGACAGCGGCTCCTGCCCGTTGGCGCAGCCCGCCGACCAGATGCGCACCCGCCGGCCCAGCGCCAGCGCGTCGAGCGCGTCGACCGCGGCGGCGATCATGTCGAACACCGCGGCGTCGCGATAGAAGAAGCTTTCCTGGTTGAGCAAGGCGTCGACCACCTTGTCGCCGAGATCGGGATTGCGCCCGTCGAGGATTTTCGAGACGAGCTGATCGAGCGTGGCGATGGCGCGGTCGCGCATCAGGGGTTTCAGCGTCGTCTCGATCCGCCACGCGCGGTTGGCGGCGATCTGCTGCCCGGTGCGCGATTCGAGCAAAGCGGCGAGCACGCCCAGCGCGCTGGATACCGGTGTCTCCGGGACGAACGGGACGGTCATGCCGGACGCCTCTGCGTGGCGACGAGGCGGCCGATCGCGTCGGGCGGCAGGATCGCATTGGCCGAGCCGGCGCGCGCCACCGCACCGGGCATGCCCCAGATCACCGAGCTCGCCTGATCCTGGACGACGACGCAGCCGCCTGCCGCCGCGACCCTGGCGGCGCCCTCGGCACCATCGCGGCCCATGCCCGAAAGCACGATCGCCAAGGTGCGCGGGCCATAGATGTCGGCGGCCGAGGCGAGCATCGGATCGACCGAGGGCATGCAGCCGCTCGTCGATTTGGTGCGGACGAGGCGCAGCGCGGTGCTGCCTTCGGCGAGCCGAGTCACGCGCAGGTGCGCATCGCCCGGCGCCAGGATGGCGCGGCCGGGGCGGATGCGCATGTGATCGGTGGCGACGTCGCACGGCCGCCCGGCAAGGATCGCCACTTGCGCGGCGAAATAGGGCATGAACGATTCGGGCAAGTGCTGGGTGATGAGGATCGGCAGCTGGAAGCTCGCGGGCAGCGCGCGGAGCACCTGGCTCAACGCGTGGATGCCGCCGGTCGAGGCGCCGATCGCGACGAGATCGAAATCGTCCCCCGCCACCGGCGCGGGCAGCGCGCGTTGCGGCTTGGGGGCAGCGTCGTAGGTCTGAGTCAGCCGCTGCAGCTTTTCCTCGAGATTGGTCGCGAAGCCGCCGATCATCGCCCCGTTGGCGGGCTTGACCAACGTATCGGCGGCGCCGAGCGCGAGCGCCTGGATCGTCGCGGTGGCGCCCTCGTCGCAGGCCGAGGAAACCACCAGCACCTTGGCATGCTTGCCCGCGGCGATGATGTCGGGGAGCGCGGTCAGGCCGTCGATCCCCGGCATCTCGATATCGAGCAGGATGATGTCGACCTGCTCCTTGGCGAGGAACGCCAGAGCGGCGTGAACGTCGGACACCGCGGCGGCGACGGCATAGCCGCGCCCCTGATCGATCATCCGCGCGATCACCGCACGCGCGACCACGGAATCATCGACGATCAGGATACGCGCGACCGGCCCTGCCCAGTCAGGCCGCGTCTTCAAGTCCGGCGTGGAAGCCATATCGTCCGCCCCCGGCCCGGTCAGGCCATGCCGACGATCTGCAGCTTGCTTTCGAGCGTTTCCCGGTCGAACGGCTTCATGACATATTCGTCGGCGCCCGCCTCGATCGCCGCGCGGATATAGGCCATGCCGTTCTCGGTGGTGCAGAACACGACCTTGGGCTTTTCGGCGAGCGCGCTGTCCTTCAGCGCGCGGAGGAAATCCATCCCGCTCATCACCGGCATGTTCCAGTCGAGCAGGATGACGTCGGGCGCCGAGGCCAGGCACGAATCGAGCGCCTCGCGGCCGTCGCCGGCCTCGCTCACCTCGAAGTTCAGCGTTTCCAGGATGTGCCGGGCGACCTTGCGGATCACCTTCGAATCATCCACCACGAGGCAAGTCTTCATGAATGCGCACCCTGTTTGACGAACGGTCGAGCGCCTGTCTGCCCGAAATCCGTAAGCGTCCCGTTAATCGGAGATTTTCCCGCCCGCCGTTCGTGCTGAGCTTGTCGAAGCACGATTTGGCACTCGCCCTTCGACAAGCTCAGGGCGAACGGTGGTGAACAAACCAGGAGTTCTAAGCCGCCGCGGCGAGGCCCGGCACCATCGCGCGCAGGTCGATCGCCAGCACCGGCTCGCCGCCAAGCTCGACGATGCCGCAGCCGACCGACTGCCAGCCGGCGCCGAGCACGATGCCGCCGGCGAGCGGCTGTAGCGCGCAGGGCGTCACGTCCTCGAGCGCGTCGACCAGGATCGCGTAATGATGGCCGTCGATCACGGTGATCACCGCGCGGCTGGTGGCGCTGGTATCGGGATCGAGCCCGAGCACTGCGCGGGTGTCGATCACGGTCACCACCTTCGAGCGCAACGCGGCAAGCCCGCGCACGCGGCGGTCGGCGCGCGGCACCGGCACGATGCCGGCGATATCGACCACCGATTCGACCTGGGTCGAGGCGATCGCGACCGGGCGGCCGGCAATCTCGGCGATGAGGAACAGGTCGGCCATCAGCGCGCTCCTCCGGCGGCATGGCGCGCCAGGGCCTCGACGAGGCCGGCGCGATCGTAACGGAAAATGGCGCCGGCGCCGGCGCCCTCGCGCCGCTCGCGCGACAGGCGAAGCACCGGGGCGTCGTCGGGAAGCGCGTCGTCGTCCATCGCCAGCGTCAGCGCCGCGCTTTCGCCGGGCTTGAGCGCCGTGGCGACACGATAGCCGGCGCGCTCGAGCGCGGGGCGGAGGAAGGTCGCCATCCAGCCCGCCTCGCGGCCCGCGAGCAGGCAGACGGGCCTGACGCTGCCGGCTTCGGTCGCGCGAACATGCTCGGCGAACAGCCAGTGCGGATCGAGCATTTCGATCTGCTCGCCGGCATGAGCGACGACGCCGGCGACGGGGCCGGGCTCGCGCGCCGGGGTCATCGCGCAGGGCAGGTCGGCGATGTCGAGCGCTTCGGCGATGGCATAGCCGATTTCGCCCGCGCCGTCGGTCAGGCGCAGGATCGACACCGTATCGCGGCCGTCGAGTGTGCCCTGTGCGGCGAGCGGGACGATGCGACCATCGACCGAGAGTCGGAGCTCGCCGGCGGTAAAATGGATGTCGTGCGTGTCGGCGGGCTCGACTCGATCGACCGCGGCGAGCGGCACGGCACGCCGCGCGCCGTCGAGATCGAGGAACAGCAAGGCGGGCAGCGTCGGCTCGCGTTCGTCCTCGCCCGCTGGTTCGGCGACCGCCGCCTCGCGCGTGAAGCGAAGCCCGGCAGCCGCGGCGATGCCGGCGCCGTCGAGCAGCAGCATCGGCTCGCCGCTGTCGGGCAAGGTCTGGCCGGCATAGACGCCGGGCGCCATCACCGCGGGCGCGGCGGGCTTGATGACCAGTTCCTCGGTATCGAGCACGTCGCAGACAGCGAGCGCATAGGCGCCGCCAGCCACGCCGACGATCGCCAGCATCTCGGGATCGCCGCGCTCGGCGCAATCGAGCCCGAGCAAGGAGACGAGGTCGACCAGCGGCAGGCGGCGATCGCGCACCGTGGCGATCGGGGTGGCGCCGAGGCGATCGATGCGCACCGCGCCGTCGCCGCGCACGCGGACGATCTCCTCGATCGACTGGCGCGTGATGGCGAAGCGCTGCCCGCCCGCACCGACCACGATCGCCGAGATGATCGACAGGGTCAGCGGCACATGGATCGTCGTCGTCAGCCCGCGCCCGCGCGTGCTGGCAAGGTCGATCCGCCCGCCGATCTGCTCGATATTGGCGCGCACCACGTCCATGCCGACGCCGCGGCCGGAGACGTCGGTGACTTCATCCTTGGTTGTCAGGCCGGCCTCGAAGACGAGGTCGAGCTTCGCCTTTTCGGGCAGCGCGCGCAGTTCCGCCTCGCTGCGCCCGGCGGCTGCGAGCTTAGCGATGACCTTTTCGACATCGATGCCGCGGCCGTCATCGGCGATCTCGACGATGATCTGGTTGCCCGATTGCCGCGCCGAGACGGTGAGGTTGCCGTTCTCGCGCTTGCCCGCCTTGCGGCGGTCGGCGGGGGCTTCGATGCCGTGATCGATGGAGTTGCGGATGATGTGGCCGAGCGGATCGCGCAGCATCTCGATCATCTCGCGGTCGAGCTCGACATCGGAGCCTTCGATCGTCAGCGCCACCGACTTGCCGAGCCCGGCAGCGGTGTCGCGCACCATCCGCGGCAGCGCCGAGAACAAAGCGTCGATCTTCTGCATGCGGGTGCGCGTCACCGTGTCGCGCATTTCGGCGACGGTCAGCGACAGCCGTTCGAGCGACGCCTCGACCGCGGGATCGTCGGTTTCGCGCAGGCGGCGGGCGAGTTCGTTGCGCGCCAGCACCATGTCGGACATGCCGCTCATCATGCGATCGAGGAGTTCGACCGACAGGCGGACGCTGCGCGTCGGCGCACGCTGCACGGTCGCCGCCGGCGCGTGCGCGGTCGGCTCGACCTTGCCGTCCAATGCGGCGATCAGCAGATCCTCGCCCGAATCGTCGAGCGCGGCGCCGCCGTCGATCGCCTCGACGATCTCACCGATACGGTCGACGATCGCCAGCACGGCGTTGACCAGCGGCGCATCGGGCACGCGCTCGCCCGCGCGCACCGCCGACAGCACGTCTTCGGCGGCGTGGCTGAGGCGGGCGAGGCGCGGCAGATCGAGAAAGCCGCAGCTCCCCTTGACGGTATGCACGAAGCGGAAGATCGCATCGAGCCGCGCGCGATCGGACGGATTGGCCTCCCAGGCGATGATCTCGCCGGACAGGGCCTCCATCGTCTCGCGCGTCTCGGCGATGAATTCCTGAAGCAGGTCGTCCATGGTCCCCCGGGCACTGGTTCGCGCGGGACTGTGGACTGGGGACGGTTAAGGAGGCGTTTACCCGGAGGCGACCGTGGGATTTCCCGTTCGCCCTGAGCCTGCCGAAGGGCGCCGTGCCAAGTGCGTTTCGCTGGAGGAGGACCGCCCTTCGACAGGCTCAGGGCGAACGGAAGTACAGTCGGGCCCGATCAAACCGCCTTCAACGCCGCGCCGAACAGCAGCACCTCGGCATCGGGTTCGGAGACCTGCACGCCGCCGCCGTTCTCGCTCGCCAGCGCGTAAACGAGATGCGCCGCCGCCGCGCGCGGGGTGAGCTGGCCGTCGGCGACGCCGCCGGTGAGCGCGGTGCGCAATTCGGCGTCGAGCACGATGCGGGGGCCGGCGGCACGGACGACGATCTCGACGGTGCCGTCGTCCCGCGTCTCGCCGCCGATATCGAGCCGGCCGCCGCGCACGAGCGCGTCGCCGGCGATCAGGGCGAGGTTGAGCATCACCTTGATCGCGCCCTTGGCGAGCACGGGCTCGTCGACCAGCCAGCCGAACTCGAGGCGCTTGTTGTCGGCGAACAGCCCCTCGATCGCGGTGCGTGCCTCGCGCGTGTCGACCGTCTCACCGAAACCGCCCGCCGCGCCGAAGGCGAGACGGAAGAATTTGAGCTTGTTGGCCGATGCTCGGGCGCTTTCGCCGAGCAATTCGATGCAGCGCGCGCGCATCTCGGGATCGTGCTCGTCGGCGAGCAGTTCGAGCCCGTTGTTGAGCGCGCCCACCGGGCTCAACAGATCGTGGCAGAGCCGCGAGCACAACAGGCTGGCGAATTCGACCGAGCTGACAGTCATCGCGAGGCGTCTTCCCCAACCTGCTTGAGTTGCTCCCCTTCTGGCGGACCTATGCTTCGGGCGCAACCTCAAGCGTGAGGGGCTCGAACCGACCTTCGATGCGGCCCGCCGCAACCGCGCGCCATGCGGTGACGTCGCGGCCGGCGGCGATCAGCCACAGCCAGCCATCGGGCGCCGCGGCGGCTGCGTCGCGGGGCGAGGGAATGGCGGTGCCGTCAGGGTGCGAGTGGTAGCAGCCGACCAGCACCGCGCCGCCCAAACGCATCGCCTTGTGCGCTGCGATCAGCGCGCCCGGATCGATTTCGAAGGCGCGCTCTGGATCGGTGGCGACATTGGCGCACGGCTCGGCGTGGTCGATCGCATCGGTCGTGCCGAACAGCAAACCGCAGATTTCCCTGTCGGGCGAGGCCGCCGCGGCGGCGGCGATCTGTTGCAGCGCAGCACTTGAAATTTCGACCCGCATCCCCATCTCCCTAGGGCATGATCCGGGGGGATTCCATCATCGACGCGACGATCGCCGAGACAGCCGACGGATGGCGGCTCGATCGCGCGCTCGCCGATGCGGTCCCGACCCTGTCGCGCGAGCGGCTGAAGGCGCTGATCTCCTCGGGCAAGGTGCTGGGCGAGGACGGCGCGGCGATGCGCGATCCGGCCAGGAAAGCGGTCGGCGGGCAACGCTTCAGCGTTTCGGTTCCCGCGCCCACGCCGGCGCATAACGTGGCCCAGGACATCGCGCTCGACATCGTGTTCGAGGACGATCACTTGCTGGTCATCGACAAGCCCGCTGGGTTGGTCGTTCATCCGGCCGCGGGCAATCCGGACGGGACGTTGGTCAATGCGCTGCTGCATCATTGCGCGGGGCGGCTTTCAGGGATCGGCGGCGTCGCGCGGCCGGGCATCGTCCATCGCATCGACAAGGACACCTCCGGGTTGATGGTGGTCGCCAAGACCGATCGGGCGCACGAAGGGCTCGCCAAGCAGTTCGCGATGCATTCGATCGACCGCCGCTACAAGGCGATCGTCGCTGGCCGGCCCAATCCGCCGTCGGGGAGCATCGACGCCCCGCTGGCGCGCTCGCCGGTCAATCGCAAGAAGGTGGCGATCGTCGCCTCGGGCAAGCGCGCGGTGACGCATTATCGCACGCTTCAGCCGCTCCGCGAGGCGACGTTGGTCGAATGCCGGCTCGAAACCGGCCGCACCCATCAGGTCCGCGTCCATATGACCTCGATCGGGAACCCCTTGCTGGGCGACCCCGTTTACGGTAGAACAAAAACGGCCCACCGGCAGCTGTTGGAAACGCTGCGTTTCAAACGGCAAGCCTTGCACGCGGCGCATCTGGGGTTCATTCACCCGATCAAAAGCACCGCTTTGTCGTTCGATAGCGAATTGCCTGCTGACATGCAGGAACTGTTCACGTCACTTAACGTATAGCTTTACCGCCGAAACGCACGTCGTGCGGCGGGGTTTAAGGGAGAAAGATCATGGCCAAAGGCAGCAACGTCCCCGCGACGATCCCCGCCTTGGGCGGCGAGCAGAGCCTCAACCGCTATCTCGCCGAGATCAAGAAATTTCCGATCCTCGCGCCCGAGCAGGAATATATGCTCGCCAAGCGCTTTGAGGAGCATGGGGACACCGATGCCGCCGCGCAGCTGGTGACCTCACACCTTCGCCTCGTCGCCAAGATCGCGATGGGCTATCGCGGCTACGGCCTGCCTGTCTCCGAGCTGATCTCGGAAGGGAATATCGGCCTGATGCAGGGCGTGAAGAAATTCGAGGCCGATCGCGGCTTCCGCCTCGCCACCTATGCGATGTGGTGGATCCGCGCCTCGATCCAGGAATTCATCCTGCGCTCGTGGAGCCTGGTCAAGATGGGCACCACCGCGGCGCAGAAGAAGCTGTTCTTCAACCTCCGCCGGATGAAGGCCAAGCTCGACGCGTTCGAGGACGGCGACTTGAAGCCCGAGGACGTCGCCAAGATCGCCACCGATCTCGGCGTCACCGAGGACGAGGTGGTCAGCATGAACCGCCGCATGGCGATGGGCGGCGACACGTCGCTCAACGTGCCGATGCGCGAGGATGGCGAGGGCCAGTGGCAGGATTGGCTCGCCGATGACGAGCCGTTGCAGGACCAGGTCGTCGCCGAAGCGCAGGAGGCCGATGTGCGGCATGACATGCTGGTGTCGGCGATGGAGTCGCTCAACGACCGCGAGAAGCACATCCTCACCGAACGCCGCCTGACCGACGATCCCAAGACGCTCGAAGAACTGTCGCAGGTCTATGGCGTGTCGCGCGAGCGGGTTCGCCAGATCGAGGTCCGCGCGTTCGAGAAGCTGCAAAAGGCGATGATGCGGCTGGCCGGCGAGAAGCGGCTGCTGGCGGCGGCGTAACCTCTCACTCCGATATCGATCGTCATCCCCGCGAAAGCGGGGACCCATCTCCCCGAAGGCGCGGCAAGCATACGGGTCGTATTCGCGGCTCGGGCACGAGATGGGTCCCCGCCTTCGCGGGGATGACGGTTGCTTTGACGTGAACGGATCTAACGCACTTATCCGTCCATCATCACCGCCAATTGCGCCGCGCATGCCCGCAGCGCATCGCTACGCTGCTCGGCCTTGGCCATTGCCATCGCGCCTGAGAACAGCGCGACAATCATCGTAGCGAACGCTTTAGAATCCGGCGCATAGGGCGCCCTCTCCTCCGCCAGCCGCGCCGCGATGGCATCCCGCCAGGCAGCATATTGCTCGGCTACCGCGCTCGCGAAATCGGGGTCGGCGAGCGACAGTTCAAGCGCGAGGTTGCCCAGCGGGCAGCCCTGCACCCGCCCCGCTTCGTCGAGCGCGTCGGCGACTGTCGCGAACACCCCCAGCACGCCCTCGCGCGCGCTCGGCGCATCGCGCACCGCCTCGATCCAGGTCTCGCCGATCTCTCGCGCGACGCGCTCGCGGATCACGGCTACCGCCAGCGCCTTTTTCGAGGGAAAATGATGATAGAGCGCGCCCCCCGTCACCGCCGCGGCGCGGACGATGTCGTGCATGCTGGTCGCGCCATAGCCGGTCGTCTGGAAGGCGCCGGCAGCGACATCGAGCACGCGGTTGCGCATGCCTTCAGGATCGTTGGTTCGCACCGAATTGCGCCGTCTCGCCATGGCGCTGCCATAACATCATTGACAAAACCGGACAACCGATCTGTTTTATCGCCATCACGCGAATCGGTGGAGCGGACATGGCAGCGAGCGACTTCGACTTTCTTCACGGCGACTGGCGAGTGCGGCACCGCAAGCTGAAGCGCCGGCTCGCCGGCTGCGACGGCTGGACCGAGTTCACCGGCACGGTGCAGGCGCGGCCGGCGCTCGATGGCCGGGGCAATGTCGACGACAATGTGCTCGACACGCCCGAGGGCCGCGTGACCGCGCTGACGGTGCGCGTGTTCGATCCTGCCGCCGACACCTGGACCATCTACTGGCTCGACAGCCGACGGGCGACGTTCGATCCGCCGCTGGTCGGGCGCTTCGCCCAGGGCGTCGGCACCTTCTTCGGCGACGACGCGCACGAGGGCCAGCCGGTGCGCGTCCGCTTCCTGTGGACGCCGCTCACCGCGGACAGCGCGCGCTGGGAGCAGGCCTTCTCCGCCGACGACGGCGCGGCGTGGGAAACCAACTGGATCATGGAGTTCACCCGAGCATGAGGATGCTGCTGATGACCGCCGCCGCTATCGCCGCCACCCCGACGCCCGCCTCTGTCCCGCCGGCGCATCCGGTGATCGAGCTGCGCCAGTACAAGATCATGCCAGGCAAGCGCGATGCGATGATCGCGCTGTTCGATCTCGAATTCGTCGAGAGCCAGGAAGTGCTCGGCGCGACGATCTACGGCCAGTTCCGCGATCTCGACGATCCCGACCGCTTCGTCTGGATCCGCGGCTTTCCCAACATGGCGAAGCGCGGAGAAATGCTGCCCGCTTTCTATTACGGCCCGGCCTGGCAGGCGCATCGCGACGAGGCCAACCCGCTGCTCGACGACAATGACAACGTGTTGTTGCTGCGCCCGGCCGCCGCCGATCTCGCGCTGCCGGCGCCGACCGGCACGCGGCCCGAGCCGGGCGCTGCGCGAGCCGCGGACGACGTGATCGTCGCGACGATTGTCTATCTGTGGAAGACGCCCGACACCGACTTCACCGCCTGGTTCCACGATTCGCTCGCGCCCGCGCTGCGCAAGGCGGGACTGCCGGTGCTCGGCGGCTATGTGCCTGAAGAAGCAGCTAACAATTTTCCGCGGCTGCCGGTACGCGAGCATGAAAAGGTGTTCGTTTGGTTCACCCGCGCCCGCGACCGCGCCGCCTATGACCGCGCAATCGCCAGCCTCGGCCAATCGATCCGCGCCCGGCTCGAAGCGTTCGACGAGCGGCCGGCGCAGGTGCTGACGCTGTCGCCGACGCCGCGCTCGCTCCTGCGCTGACGCTTGCCATCGGCCGGCAATGCGGCGATGGCGGCGCGATGCCCGCCACTGCCAAGATTTGCGGCCTTTCGACGCCCGACACGCTCGACGCCGCGGTCGCCGGCGGCGCGAGCCATGTCGGCTTCGTGTTCTTCCCGCCTTCGCCGCGCAACGTGGCGCCCGATCAGGCGGCAGCGCTGGCCCGGCGCGTGCCGGCGCATGTCGCCAAGGTGGGGGTGTTCGTCGATCCCGACGACGCGCTGATCGACCGCGGGATCGCAGCGGCACGGCTCGATGCGCTCCAGCTCCACAAGACGAGCCCCGCGCGCGCCGCGGTGATCCGGCAGCGCACCGGGCGCGAGGTGTGGGCCGCGGTGGCGATCAAGACGCGCGCCGATCTCGATGCGGCGCGGGGCTTTGCCGGCGCGGCCGACCGCATCCTCTACGACGCCAAGACGCCCGACGACGCGGCGCTGCCCGGCGGCATGGGCCTGCGTTTCGACTGGCGGCTGCTCGACGGCGTGCGGCACCCGCTGCCCTGGGCACTCTCGGGCGGGCTCGATGCGGGCAATGTCGCGGAAGCGATCGGGCGGACGGGGGCGCGGCTGGTCGATGTGTCGTCGGGTGTGGAGAGCGCGCCGGGGATCAAGGATGCGGCGAGGATTGCGGCGTTTCTTGCCGCGGTTTCGCTCGTATAGGCCGTCACCCCGGACTTGTTCCGGGATCCACCGCACCGCAAACTTATCGGCGGCGGCGCTTGCGGCGCGGTGGATGCCGGAACAAGTCCGGCATGACGGGCTAGTTCAGAACACCGCCTTGGCGGTCGGCTCGTTCATCATCGCCTGGCGGACCAGCGGGATCGGCGGGCCGCCATAGCTGAGGAAGGTGTCGTGGAACGCCTTCCATGCCTCGCGGCCGCCGCGGCTGGCGGTCCAATCGTCGCGCAGCTTCAGGATCATCAGCTTGCCGAGCGTGTAGTTGAGATAGGCCGGGTCGTAGGTTCCGCGCGCCGCCTGCTGCTGGGCATTGCCCTTGTCCTGATAGCATTGCTGCTCGAACATCTGCTCCGACTGCGCCTGCGTCATGCCGTGCGCGTGCAGCCCGATCGCCGACAGGAAGCGGCAATCGCGCAGCAGCGCGTTGCTGAGCTGGCCGACATGCGTCTCGGGATCGCCGTTGCCCAGCCCCGCATCCCACATCATCTGCTCGGCATAATGCGCCCAGCCTTCGGCATAGGCATAGCCGACGAACAATTGCCCGAAGATCGACGGCGAACGGTTGGCGTGGAGGAACTGGACGAAATGCCCCGGCATCACCTCGTGGACGGTGGTGAACAGCAAGTCCGCCTTGCCGGGGATGAAGCCCAATTGCTCGGCCTTGGGCCATGAAGGATCGGGCGGCGCGATGTAATAGACCGAGGGGATGCCCTTATCGAACGGCCCCGGCGGATCGATATAGGCCGAATTCTGCCGGTTATAGGGCGGTGCTTCCTCGACCTTGGCTTCCTCGGTGCCCGGAATGCTGACGAGATCGCGGCTGACGACGAACTTCTCGAGCATCGGGATCTGGCGCCGCGCCGCCTCGACGGGGCCGCCGGCGGGCTTGTCGTCCTGCATCTTCTTGGCGCACGCCTCGATCGTCGCGCCGGGCGCGAACTTGGCGCAGGCCTCCTTGAGCGCCGCCTGGTTCTTCGCCAGATCGGCCCTGCCGATCGCCTCGAGCTGGTCGAGCGGCAGGTCGACATCCTCGGTCGCCTTCAGCATGCGCGAGAAGCGGTCGGCGCCGAGCGCGAAGTCGCTCGTCGCGCTGCCGCGCTGGCCTTGCAGCCAGGTGGCGATGTCGCGCATCGCCTTCGACGCCTTGGCCGAGGACGCGGCGAATTGCTGCTGCAGCGCCTGGTCCTTCACATCGGCGAAGGCCTGGCCGGCATCATGCGCATAGAAATCGGCGAAGCCGTTGAATGCCGAGACGCCGTAATCGATGAAGCTCGCCGGCATCGGCGTCTTGAGGTTGGCGCGGATGTTCGCCGCCGCGGCGGGCACGTTGTCGAACAACGCGATCACCGCCTTCATCCGCGTCGGCAGATCGGCATAGGGCCGCGCGAGATAGACGTTGGGATCGAGCCCGCCGCCGACATAATAAGCCGGATTGGTATGCGGCTGATCGGCATCGGTCAGCCAGAACAATTTCCCTTGCGCGACCTTGATGAGATAATCGCGCTCGAAGCGCTGCTGCGGCGTCAGGCTGGCATCGGAAAAGCCCTGCGCCTTCTTGATCGCCGCGTTGAGGAAATCGGCCTGGCGCTTGAGCCCGGCCTCGCTCCAATCGGGCAATTGGCCGTCGAATTCGTGCTTGCCCTCATAGACCGCGAAGGCCGGGTCGAGCTTGAACCAGCCGTCGATGAAGCCGTTGACGAAGGGCGTCCAGTCGGCATTGGGCGTCGTCGCGCCGCCGGGGCCGTAGGGGATCGCCGAGGCGTCGTTGCCCGCGCTCGCATTGCCGTTCTGCTGCGACGGCGCGCACGCCGCCAGCGCGGCCACCGCGATCGTCGCCAGCCACTTTCCCTTCATCGATCCGCTCTCCCTGTGAGTCGTTGTGCGGGCGGGATGCTGGCAGCTTGCGCGGCGCGGCGCCACCCCCAACCGGAACGCCGACGCGCGCCGCTCGTTGGGCCGGCATCCTTCCAATCGAGGGGACCTTCCATGCCCTATATCAAGACGCGCGACGGCACCGACATCTACGTCAAGGATTGGGGCAGCGGCCGCCCGGTGATCCTGATCCACGGCTGGCCGCTTTCGGCCGACAGCTGGGATCCGCAGATGCAGGCGCTGGCCGAGGCGGGGTTCCGCGCCATCGCCTATGACCGGCGCGGCTTCGGCCGCTCGGGCCAGCCGTGGAGCGGCTACGATTACGACACGCTCAGCGACGACCTCGCCGATGTGATGAAGGAAGCCGGCGCGGGGAGCGACGCGACGCTGATCGGCTTCTCGATGGGCGGCGGCGAGGTCGCGCGCTACATGTCGCGGCATGGCGGCCAGGGCGTGATTGGCGCCGGGCTGATCGGCTCTATCGTGCCTTACATGCTCCAGACCGAGGACAATCCCGATGGCGTGCCGCAATCGGTGTTCGACGAGATGATGGCGGGCATGAAGAAGGACCGCGCCGCCTTCTTCCGCGATTTCTTCAAGAGCTTCTTCGGCGTCGGCTACATCACCAGCCCGGTCAGCGATGCGACGCTCGATTGGGCGTGGCGGCTGGCGATGCAGGCGGGCCGCAAGCCCACGCTGGGTTGTGCCGAGGCCTTCGCATCGACCGACTTCCGCGGCGACCTCGCCGCGTTCCGCGTCCCCACGCTGATCGTCCACGGGACCAGCGACCAGATCGTGCCGATCGACACCTCGGGCCGTGCCGCCGCGAGGGGCATCGCCGATGCACAACTGGTCGAATATGAGGGCGCGCCGCATGGTTTGTTCGCGACTGAAGGCGAGCGGCTGACCAGGGACCTGCTGACGTTTCTGGGGCGGTGAGCAGGCTTTCACCGTCATCCCCGCGAAAGCTGGGACCCATCTCCCAACCCGAATCTCGGGCGGCACGGTCACGAGATGGGTTCCCGCTTTCGCGGGAATGACGAAGGAGGTTCGGCGGCGCGAAGCCCCGCCATCCCCTTCGCAAACTTTGCCATATTGCCGCCGCCCCCTGCCCGGCCCTAAAGCGCCCGGCACATGGCCGAATACCCCCATCCCCTTCGCATCGCCAATTTCCGAGCTTACTGGCTGTCGCGCTTCGCCGGCACGATCGCGATCAGCGCGCAAGGCATCGTCATCGGCTGGCAGGTCTATAGCCTCGCGCGGCAGAGCCTCGACATCAAGCAATCGGCCTTCCTGCTCGGCATGATCGGGCTGGTCCAGTTCGTGCCCTTGTTCCTGCTGACGCCCGTGGTCGGCCTGATCGCCGATACGTTCGATCGGCGCTGGATCGTTCGCTGGACAACGGCATTGCTCACCGCCAACGCCGCGATGCTGGGGCTGTTGACCTGGGCGGGCGCCCTCACCTTGCCCTTCCTGTTCGTCGCGGCGGGCTTCGTCGGGATCGCGCGCGCCTTTTCCGGGCCCGCCTATTCGGCGCTCGCGCCCAACCTCGTGCCGCGCGAGGTGCTGCCCACCGCGATCGCGGTCAGCTCGATCGCCTGGCAGACCGGCACGATCGCCGGCCCCAGTGTCGGCGGCGTGCTCTACGCGATTCATCCCGACTTGGCTTATGGGACGATCGCGGCGCTGCTCGCCTTCGCGCTCGGCATGATCTTCCTGATCGGCAAGGTGCCGCAGCCGCCCGTCCAGAAGCATCGCCATCCCTTGCAGCGGATCGCCGACGGCTTCGCTTATGTCCGTGACAACCGGCTGGTGCTCGCGGCGATCACGCTCGATCTGTTCGTCGTGCTGCTCGCCGGGGCGACCGCGCTGCTGCCGGTCTATGCCCGCGACATCCTTCATGTCGGCGCGCGCGGGCTGGGCGTGCTCGCCGCCGGCATGGGAATCGGTGCGGCGGCAGGATCGATCTGGTTCTCGATCCGGCCGATGAAGTCGAACGTCGGGGTCAAGATGCTCGGCGCGGTGCTGCTGTTCGCCGCGGCGATCCTGACCTTCGGCCTGTCGACCTGGTTCCCGTTGAGCCTCGCCGCGCTGATCGTCGCGGGCGGCGCCGACATGGTTTCGGTCTATGTCCGCCAGTCGCTGATCCAGCTCCACACGCCCGACGAGATGCGCGGCCGCGTCGGCGCCGTCTCGCAGCTCACCATTTCGGCCTCGAACGAGCTTGGCGAGGCCGAGACCGGGCTGATGGCGTCGCTGCTCGGCCCCGTAGGCGCGGTCGCGTTCGGCGGGGTCGCGGCGATCGCCGTCACGCTCCTGTGGTCGCGGCTGTTCCCCGAGCTCAGGCTTGCAAAGACCTTCGACCCGCCCGACATGGTCGATCTCGAACCGGAAAAGGGAGCGACGCAGCCATGAAGGCCAACACGATCCTGGAGACGATCGGCAACACCCCGCACATCCGCATCCAGCGGCTGTTCCCCGGCGCCGAGGTGTGGATCAAGTCCGAGCGCTCGAACCCCGGCGGCTCGATCAAGGACCGAATCGCCCTGTCGATGGTCGAGGCGGCCGAGGCGGACGGCAGCCTCAAGCCCGGCGGCACGATCATCGAGCCGACCAGCGGCAATACCGGGATCGGGCTGGCGATGGTCGCCGCGGTCAAGGGCTACAAGCTCATCCTGGTGATGCCCGAGAGCATGTCGCTCGAACGCCGCCGGCTGATGCTGGCCTATGGCGCCAGGTTCGACCTCACGCCCAGGGAGAAGGGCATGAAGGGCGCGATCGAGCGCGCGCTCGAGCTGGTCGAGACGACCGAGGGCGGCTGGATGCCGCAGCAGTTCGAGAACCCCGCCAACATCGCCGCGCATCACCACAAGACCGCGCACGAAATCCTCGAGGATTTCCGCGACAATCCGATCGACGTCATCATCACCGGGGTCGGCACGGGCGGGCACATCACCGGGGTTGCCGAGGTGCTCAAGAAAGCGTGGCCCAAGCTCAAGGTCTATGCCGTCGAGCCGACCCAATCGGCGGTGATCTCGGGCGGGCAGCCCGGCCCGCACGCGATCCAGGGGCTGGCGGCGGGCTTCATCCCGGCCAATCTCCACACCCAATTGCTCGACGGCACGATCCAGGTCGAGGCCGACGACGCCAAGGAAATGGCGCGCCGCGCCGCGCGCGAGGAAGGCATGCTGGTCGGCATCTCATCGGGCGCGACGTTGACCGCGATTCAGCAGAAGCTGCCCGATCTGCCCGCGGGCAGCCGAATCCTTGGCTTCAACTACGATACCGGCGAGCGCTATCTCTCGGTGCCCGACTTCCTGCCCGAGGCCTGAGCGCATCCGCGCATGCACCAGCCGCTGACCGAAGCGCCGCATGCGCCCGAATCCTTGCGCGCGACGCCGGCGGTTCGGCTGATCCTTGGGGTCATCGCGCTCGTTGCGATTGCCGTGCCGTTGCTGGTCATGACGCTGGCGCCGCCGCCGGCGCGAGTCGCGGCGCGGCGCGTGCCCAAGCAGCATGTCGTGCCCGCCGCCGAGCTGCCGCCGGTCGAGCCGCTGCGGCTGGTCGATCTAACCCCCGATCAGGCGCGCGCCTACAACGCCGACGTGCCGTTCGCCGACGGCCCCATTCCCGCGGCGCGGCCGTTCCACCTCACCGGTGTCGAGGCCGACCAGCAGCGCGCGATCGCCTGCCTCGCCGCCGCCGAAGTCTATGAGGCGGGCGACGACGCGACCGGTGAAGAGGCGGTGGCGCAAGTCGTGCTCAACCGCCTGCGCCATCCCGCTTTCCCCAAGACCGTGTGCGGTGTGGTGTTCCAGGGCTCGGACCGCTCGACCGGCTGCCAGTTCACCTTCACCTGCGACGGCGCGCTCGATCGCTGGCATCCGAGCGACGCCGCCTGGAACCGGGCGCGCGACGTCGCCGAAAAGGCGCTGAACGGCAGGGTCGACAAGACGGTCGGCTATGCCACGCATTACCATACCGACTGGGTGGTCCCCTATTGGAGCGCGAGCCTCGACAAGATCGCGCGCGTCGGCACGCATCTGTTCTTCCGCTGGACCGGCTGGTGGGGCACGCCGCCCGCCTTCAACCGCCACGCCAGCGACGCCGAGCCGGTGATCGCCTTGCTCGCGCCGCTCTCGCCCGCGCACGCGATCGACGGCGCGACGCCCGGCGATACCGCGATTCCGCTCAATGCCGCCCAGATCGCCAATGGTGGGCTGCCGAGCCCAGTCGCCGGCGCACCGGACACCTTCTTCGTGACGCTCGACCCAAAATGGTCGCCCGACAGCCTGCCCGCGCTCGCCGCCGCCTCGTGCGGGGCGCGGCCTTATTGCAAGTTCATGGCCTGGCCGGCCAAGACCGGCGCCCCGACCACTGCCGCGATCACTCCGGCCGAGATCGAGACGATGGCTTTCAGCTATCTGCGCGATCACGCCAATGGCTACGACAAGGCGCTGTGGAACTGCGACACCTTCAAGCGCGCCGATGCGAGCCAGTGCATGAAGCGGGCGCCGGTGGCGGCCAAGCCGGCGATCGTGGTGCCGGCGCCGATTGCGGTGAAGGCGATTCCCGATGGGCTGGCGGGCGTGCGGCGAAAGGGTGAGCCTGTGGCCGTTTCCACACCAATAATCCCCGCCGGCCGATAAGTCCCTTTCGCCCTGAGCTTGTCGAAGGGCGAGTGGCTGGCGCCACGCTCCGCAATCGTGCTTCGACAAGCTGAGCACGAACGGACGGTAGGTCTCACCCCGCGACGAATTGCTCGGGCGCCAGCGCCATCATCGCTTCGCTGCCGCCCTCGATCTGGCGGCGTAGCGCGCCGGCTTCGGGCATCAGGCGATCGGCGAAATAGCGTGCGGTCACCAGCTTGGCTTCGAGGAACGGCTTGTCCTCGCCGCCCGCCGCCAAGGCCGCGCTCGCCGCCTTGGCCATCCTGAGCCACATCAACCCCAGCGCGACGATTCCCATCAGGTGCATATAGGGATATGCGCCCGCCCCCACCTGGTTGGGGTTCTGCATCCCGTTGGCCATGAACCACATCGTCGCCGCCTGGAGCTGGCCCAACGCCTTCTCCAGCTTTTCCGCGAAATCGGCGAGCTTCTCGTCCTGCTTCGCCGCCGCGGCCTCCTCGGCCACCAGCTTGAAGAACGCCTGCACCGCGCGGCCGCCATTCTGCGCCAGCTTGCGGCCGACCAGATCCATCGCCTGCACGCCGTTGGTGCCTTCGTAGATCATCGCGATCCGGGCATCGCGGACATACTGCTCCATGCCCCATTCGACGATATAGCCGTGCCCGCCATAGACCTGCTGCGCGTCGGTCGCGGTCGCATAGCCGATATCGGTGCCATAGCCCTTGATCACTGGCGTCAGCAGCCCGACGAGGTCGGCTGCGGCCTGGCGCTCCTCCTCGCTCGCCGCCTGATGCTCGAGATCGACCAGCACCGCCACCCACAGGATCAGCGCGCGCAAGCCCTCCAGCCGCGCCTTGGCGGTCATCAGCATGCGCCGCACGTCGGGATGGACGAACAGCGGGTCGGCCTTTTCCTCGGGCTCGGCAGGGCCGGTGAGCGCCCTGCCCTGCCGCCGGTCCTGCGCGTATTGCACCGCGTTCTGGAACGCCGTCTCGCCGACCGCCAGCCCCTGCAAGCCGACGCCGAGCCGCGCCGCATTCATCATGATGAACATCGCGGCGAGCCCCTTCATCTCCTCGCCGACCAGCCAGCCTTTGGCGCCATCGTAATTCATCACGCAGGTGGCGTTGCCGTGGATACCCATCTTGTGCTCGATCGATCCGCACGAGACGGCGTTGCGCTCACCCAGCGAGCCATCGGCATTGACCAGCACCTTGGGCACAACGAACAGCGAGATGCCCTTCGAGCTTTCCGGCGCGCCAGGCGTCTTGGCGAGGACGAGGTGGATGATGTTCCCGGTCAGATCATGCTCGCCCGCCGAAATGAAAATCTTGGTGCCGGTGATCGCATAGGAGCCGTCGCCCTGCGGCTCGGCCTTGGTGCGAATGAGGCCGAGATCGGTGCCGCATTGCGGCTCGGTGAGGTTCATCGTCCCCGACCATTCGCCGCTCACCATCCTGGGCACGTACATGGCTTGCTGTTCGGGCGAGCCCTTGGCGAGCAAGGCCGCGACGGCGCCGTGGGTCAGCCCGAAATACATGGTGAAGGCCATGTTCGAGGAGATCATATATTCCTGGAACGCGGTGGCGACGACGTGCGGCATCGCCTGGCCGCCGAATTGCTCGGGCCCCGACAGCGTGCTCCAGCCCGCCTCGACGAACCGGTCATAGGCCGCCTTGAAGCCCTTGGGCGTCGTCACGCTGCCGTCGTCGTGGCGCGTGCAGCCCTCGGCATCGCCCGACTGGTTCAAGGGGAACAGCACTTCCGCCACGAACTTGCCGCCCTGGTCGAGCACCGCATCGACCACGTCGGGCGTCGCGTTGGCGAAGCCCGGCAAATTGGCATACCGCTCCAGCCCCAGAACATGCTCGAGGAGGAAGCGCGTATCGCGCACCGGCGGCGTGTATTGCGGCATTCGATCAGTCCTTGTTGCCGGCGCTGGATTTCTCGACCAGCGCGATGAAATCGGAAAGTTCGTCGATCGAGGCGTCGATGTCGCGTTTCTGCGCCTCCAGCAGCGCGATCCGCTCGTGACATTTGCGCAAGGTGACCTCGCGCTGCACCTTGCGCCCGTCGCCGATGTCGTAAAGGTCGATCATCTCGCGGATCTCCGCGAGGCTGAACCCCACTCGCTTGCCGCGCAATATCCAGGCGAGCCGCGCGCGATCGCGGTGCGAATAGATGCGCTGCGTCCCCCGCCGCTCGGGCGCGATCAGCCCTTCGTCTTCATAGAAGCGGAGGGCGCGTGCAGTGACGTCGAATTCCGCCGAGAGGTCGGAAATCGAGAAATGCTCGCGGTCATGGCGCGGCTCGATCGCCGCGTAAGCAGATACGGTCGACACTGATCGAGGCGTGGCATGCGCGTTCAAGCGGGTCACCTATTCCGTTCGTGCTGAGCCTGTCGAAGCACGCTTTGCGAAATCGCCCTTCGACAAGCTCAGGGCGAACGGTTCAGTTTCAATGGTCGAAACTAGTCCATACTTTACGTGAACGTCAACTGCACAGCGCGCGGCCATTGGCGTCGGTGAGAGCGGTCGCCTCGGAAAGCGAGGCGCTCAACGCATCGACCGAGATCCCCGCGAGCGTCGCCCGGCCGGTGCATTTCTTGCTGCAGGAATCGGGCAGCGCGCCGGGAAAGGCGATCCCCTGCCCGTCGAACCGCGCGTCGAACGCGCAGCCATCGCCCAGATCGACCTTCAGCCTCTCGCTCTCGCGCCGGAGCGTGCCGCCGGCGCTGCATTGCTGCCCCTCGCCATAATCGAGCGTCACGCCGATGCGGAAATCCTTGGCCGCCGGCACCACGCAGACCCGCTCGGGATCGCGCGTATAGACCCCGGTCAGGTCCGCGCTGGCAGGATCGCGCACGACGCCGGTCGCGATCGCCGCCTGCTCGAGCCGCGACCCCGCACCGCCGCTCGCCACGTCGACGGCGTCCTGCTTGCCCGAACAACCGGCCAGCAAGACCAGCGCGACGAGCGCCGCCTTTCTCATTCCGCAAGCACCAGCCGATCGCCCTCGATCCGCCGGAAGAAGCAACTCCGCTGCCCCGTGTGGCAAGCCGGCCCCGCGGGTTCGACGATCAGCCACACCGCGTCCTGATCGCAATCGATGCGGATGTCGTGGACCTTGAGGACATGCCCCGAGGTCTCCCCCTTCTTCCACAGCTTCTGCCGGGAGCGCGACCAGAAATGCGCCTCGCCCGTCGCGATCGTCGCCGCCAGCGCCTCGGCATCCATATGCGCCAGCATCAGCACTTCCCCCGAAGCGCGGTCGGTGCAGACCCCGGTGATGAGGCCGTTCTCGTCGAATTTCGGATCGAGCGTGAGCGCGGTGTCGCGGGAGTCGGGCATGAGGAAGGATTAGCGCGAATGAGGGTGGAACGGTAGCAAAACGGAGGTCGCTTCTTGCAAGACAAATTTATGCCCTTGTGCTAACTTGTACACAAGGAGCACACATGAACGCCAGCACGACGATGACGATCCGGATTCCGGTCGATATCAAGGACAAGCTCGGGCGGCTGGCGCGCGGCACGCGGCGCAGCAAGTCGTTCCTCGCCGCCGAGGCGGTGAGCGCCTATGTCGAGCGCGAGCTTGCGATCATCGGCGGCGTCGAGCGCGGACTTGAGGACGTCGCCGCCGGGCGGGTCGTGCCGCACGACGAGGTGGCGGCCGAAGCGCGCGCAATCGTCGCCGACGCCAAGCGCATTAAGGAATGAGGCGCGTCGTCTGGTCGCAAGACGCTCGCGACGATTATCTGGCGACCCTGCGTCATATTGCCGCCGACGATCCCGACGCCGCCGCGCAGGTCGCCGAAGCGATCGCGCGCACCGGCGACGCGCTTGGCAGCTTCGCAACGGGCCATCCCGGCCGCGTCGCTGGCACTTACGAGAAATCGGTCGCTCGCCTCCCCTATATCATCGCCTACGCACTGGCCGATGCCGATCGAACCGTCGCGATCCCGCGCATCATCCACGCTGCGCGCGACTGGCGCGCCGACCATTGGCCAGAGTAGATACAGCGACTAGGCAGTATCGACGTCTCGTCGCCAACCCGCCTCGGCTCATGCCGCCCGGTGGATGCCGGAACGAGTCCGGCATGACGATAACGCTCAATGATCCCGAATGGCGTCGATCAGCTCTTTCTTGCTCATCTCCGATCGGCCCTCGATGCCGATCTCCTTCGCCTCGTCGTACAGATCCTCCTTGGTGCGATCCTCCAAATCCGAGCCGCGATGATCGATCGTGCCCGCGGCCTGCGCATTGGCGATCCGCGCCGCCTTTTCCTTCGACGCGCCTTCCTTGCGCAGCGCTTCGTAGGTGTCGTCGTTCTTGATCTGCGAGCCGTGGTCCTTGGCCATGATGCTACCTCCTCATGCCCACGACCAACGCATCACGGCGCCGGCTGCTCCCCTTCGATATGACAAATCCAAGACGGGGCGCGACAAACCGGTTTCCGCTCCCTATATGAGCGGCGAACACGGACCAGATGGGCCGACATGCTGACCACAAATCCTTTCGACGACGACAAGCTGCGCGAAGAGTGCGGCGTTTTCGGTGTTTCCGGTAGCGAGGGCAGCGCCGCCGCGCTGGTCGCGCTGGGGCTGCATGCGCTGCAGCACCGCGGGCAAGAGGCCGCCGGCATCACCAGCTTCGACGGCGCGCATTTCCATACGCATCGCGCAATGGGCCATGTCGCCGGCAATTTCGACAGCGACGAGGTGATTCGCGCGCTTCCCGGCAGCGTCGCGGTCGGCCATGTCCGCTATTCGACCACCGGCGAGACCGCCCTCCGCAACGTCCAGCCGCTCTACGCCGATCTCGCCACCGGCGGCTTCGCCATCGCGCACAACGGCAACATCTCCAACGCGATGCGCCTGCGCCGCGATCTCGTCCGCCACGGCGCGATCTTCCAGTCGACCTCGGACACCGAGACGATCATCCATCTCGTCGCCACGTCGAGCTACCGCACCCTGCTCGACAAGTTCATCGACGCCCTGAAGCAGGTCGAGGGCGCCTATGCTTTGGTCTGCATGACGCCGGAGGGCATGATCGCCTGCCGCGACCCGCTCGGCATCCGGCCGCTGGTGATGGGCAAGCTCGGCGACGCCACGATCTTCGCTTCGGAGACGGTGGCGCTCGACGTCGTCGGCGCGGAGTATGTCCGCTCGGTCGAACCCGGCGAGCTGGTCATCGTCCAGCGCGGAGAGGTGCGCTCGATCCGCCCCTTCGCCCCGCAATCGCCGCGGCCGTGCATCTTCGAGTACGTCTATTTCTCGCGCCCCGATTCGATCGCCGACGATCGCTCGGTCTATTCGGTGCGCAAGGCGATCGGCGCGCAGCTGGCGATCGAGAGCCCGGTCGAGGCCGATCTCGTCATCCCCGTCCCCGATTCGGGCACGCCGGCGGCGATCGGCTATGCGCAGGAATCGGGCATTCCGTTCGAGCTCGGCATCATCCGCTCGCATTATGTCGGCCGCACCTTCATCCAGCCGGGGGACAAGATCCGCCACCTCGGCGTCAAGTTGAAGCACAACGCCAACCGCGCGCTGATCCAGGGCAAGCGCGTCGTGCTGATCGACGATTCGATCGTGCGCGGCACCACGTCCTTGAAGATCGTGCAGATGATGCGCGAGGCCGGCGCGGCCGAGGTCCACATGCGGATCGCTAGCCCGCCGACCAAGCACTCGTGCTTCTACGGCGTCGACACGCCCGAGCGGACCAAGCTGCTCGCCGCCAAGATGGATTTGGCCGAAATGACCGAGTTCATCCACGCCGACAGCCTCGCTTTCCTGTCGATCGACGGCCTCTACAAGGCCTTGGGCGACGCGCGCCGCGCCGACATCCGCCCGAGCCATTGCGACGCCTGCTTCACCGGCGACTATCCCACGACGCTGACCGACCAGGACGACGTGGCCGCGCCGATCGACCAGCTCGCGCTCCTGGCGGAGCGGGTGAACTAACAATCCGTCATGCCGGACTTGTTCCGGCATCCACTCATCCGCTTGCACCGGCGCGAATTGTTGCGCAGTGGACCCCGGAACAAGTCCGGGTGACGAGGGAGGGACAGTGACCGATAAGCCTCTGAAGGACCAGATCGCCCTCGTCACCGGCGCCGGCCGCGGCATCGGGGCGGCGACCGCAACCGCACTGGCCGCCCGCGGCGCGCATGTCGTCCTCACCGCCCGCTCGGCCGACGAGCTGGAGCAGGTCGAGGACGCGATCTTCGCCGCCGGCGGCAGCGCGACGATCGCCCCGCTCGACCTCGTCGAGACCGACAGCATCGCCCGCCTCGCCACCGCGGTCAGCGAGCGCTGGGGCAAGCTCGACGCGCTGATCCTCAACGCCGCCCGTCTGGGCACGCTCGCCGCGGTCCCGGCGATCGATCAGCGCGAGCTCGCGCAAGTCCTCACCCTCAACGTCAGCGCCCAAGCGGCGCTGATCGCCGCCTTCGATCCGCTCCTGCGCAAGAGCGAAGCCGGCAAGGTGATCGGCCTCACCTCGAGCGTCGGCCGCGCCGCCCGCGCTTATTGGGGCATGTACGGCGCGTCCAAGGCCGCGTTCGAGACGCTGCTCCTCGCTTATGGCGACGAGATCGAGAATATCAGCCAGGTCCGCGTCGCGGTGCTCGATCCGGGCGCCACGCGCACCAAGATGCGCGCCCGCGCCTATCCCGGCGAGGACCCGCAGTCGGTCAAACCACCCGAGGTCGTTGGCGAACGGATCGCCGAGCTGATCGCCCAGGGTTTCCCCGCCAATCACACCGAGCGCGTCGAGGGCTGATCTTGCGTCGGCGCGGCGAACGCGATAGCCGCTCAAGATGACAACCGCCTCCGATATCGTCGCCCAGCTCGACCGGCTCTACACCGCCTCGGTCGCGCGCCTGCAGGCCGCGCTCAACGCCTATCTCGTGGACGGGATCGCGCCCGATCCGCAGACCCGCCGCGACGGCTCGTTCGCCTATCCTGAAATCCGCCTCACGTTCCGCGGCAGTGACGAGCAGCGCCCGACGCCGATGCGCTCCTATGGCCGCCTCGTCACCCCCGGCGACTACCGCATCAGCGTCACCAAGCCCGCGATGTTCGCCGATTACCTTACCGAGCAGCTCACCCTGCTGATGGAGGATTACGACGTCGACGTCGAGGCGGTGACGGGGCGGCAGGAAATCCCTTTCCCCTATGTGCTCGATCCCGGCCATGCGCTGAGCCTCGACGAGGTCTCCGCCGCCGAGCTCGCCCGCCACTTCCCCGCGACCGAGCTTGCCCAGATCGGCGACGAGATCGCCGACGGCCTTTGGCAGGGCAGCGACAGCGACCGACCGCTTGCCCTCTTCGACGGTCTGCGCACCGATTTTTCACTCGCCCGCCTGCGCCATTACACCGGCACGCCGCCCGAGCACGTCCAGCGCTACGTGCTGTTCACCAACTATCACCGCTATGTCGACGAGTTCGTCCGCTGGGCCTGCGCGCAGCTCGCCGAAGAGGGCAGCCGCTACACGGCCTTGTCGGGCGCGGGCGGCCTGATGATCCAGGCCGGCGACGATCCCGAGCGAGTCATCTCCGATTCGGCGTGGCGGCGGCACCAGATGCCGGCCTATCACCTGATCGCACCCGATCGCACCGGCATCACGCTGGTCAATATCGGCGTCGGCCCGTCCAACGCCAAGACGATCTGCGACCACCTCGCGGTGCTGCGCCCCGAGGCGTGGCTGATGATCGGCCATTGCGGCGGCCTCAGGCCCAGCCAGCGGATCGGCGACTATGTCCTCGCTCACGCTTATCTGCGCGACGACCACGTCCTCGACGAGATGCTGCCGCCCGAAATCCCGGTGCCCGCGATCGCCGAAGTCCAGCTCGCCCTGGCCCGCGCGGCCGAGACCGTCTCTGGTCAGTCGGGCGACCAGCTCAAGCGCCGCCTGCGCACCGGCACGATCGTCACCACCGATGACCGCAATTGGGAGCTCAGGTTCTCGCGCTCGGCGCTGCGCTTCTCGCTCAGCCGTGCGGTCGGCGTCGATATGGAATCGGCGACGATCGCCGCGCAGGGCTATCGCTTCCGCGTCCCCTACGGCACCTTGCTCTGCGTCTCGGACAAGCCGCTACACGGCGAGCTCAAACTGCCCGGCCAGGCCAACCGCTTCTACGAGCGCGCAATCAACGAGCATATGCGGATCGGCATCGAAACCTGCGAGGAGCTCCGCCGGGAGGGCGCCAAGCTGCACAGCCGCAAGCTCCGCGCGTTCAGCGAGCCCCCATTCCGCTGACACGCAACGCGTGAGGGCTTCGCGCGTTAGTCGAAACGAACCGTACCACAGGGGATCGATCAATGGCCACGCCGCCGCCCTCGCCACCTTCGCCGCCCAAGGGCGACGGCACCCCCGACGGGGGCAACCCCGCGCACGCCGCCCCGCCCAAGGTCGAGCCCAAACCGGGCGAGGCAGGCGCGGCGACGCCGAGCCGCGGCGGCAGTCGCAAGGCTGGCGCCGCCGACCGCGCGTCGCCCGAGCCGGGCAAGCGATCCGCGGCGAAAGCCTCGAAACCCACTCGCGCCGCTGCGAAGCCGCCTGCCCAGCCGCGCAAGTCCACGGCGCCGCGTCCGGCCGCTCCCCGCGCTGCCGGCCGCCCCCGCGTTCGCCCGGGCCCTAGCATCGCCACCGTCCCGACCACTCAGCCGACCGACGTCACCGCGACCGATCCCATCGCCCGCAGCCGGGGAAACTGGTGGAAGGCGATCGCCGGCGGCCTCGGCGCAATTGCGGCGGGCGCGGCCCTGTTCTCGCTCCGGGGCAGCAGCCGCCGCAAGGCGCATCAGGCGGACGGCACAGATTCGTCGAAATCCTTCAAGGCGGGCATCGCCGACGAAGGCACGATCCCGGACAAGCCCGCCGAGGGTTGACCCTTGACGCCGTGCGGCGTGCCCCCTAAGCGCCCCTTCGCACCGCGCACGGCCCCTTCGTCTAGCGGTCCAGGACGTCGCCCTCTCACGGCGAAAACACGGGTTCGAGTCCCGTAGGGGTCACCAGCCAAGATACTGATTTAAAAAGAATTTTGTAAAAATCGCCGCACTAGTTCGTGTAATATCACCGTCCGATTCCGTCCGAGGGTGTCCCAGCACGTCCATTGCACGATTCCGAGGCTTGGCCGGCTAGCTGTCAGAGAAATCCAAAATATCAGTTACTTTTCAACTGCTTCTGATTTTAGCCTGTATCCGAGCCTCCCCCATGAGGCTTGAGCATAACCCGCCTTATTAAGGCGAAACTGACCTTACTTTAATTTCGTTTGGCTGAAATTGGGAGTAACTGCCGCCCATCTTTTGGATCGCGACGTGCCAAGTCCTAAATAGGCAGACGATCGTTCAGGTATACAGAGAAGGCAGGAACATGGGCCGGGAGCGGACTAGCAGATCTCGGGCGGCCTGATCCGCAAAGCAGACGCTCGTCATGCGATGTCGTCGCCGGCAACGGCCCTTCAGTGTGGACGAGATCCTCTGATTGTCCTGACAAATATCACGCTTCCACCTTGTCGGAGGAAATCCTGCTCTATTGCGGCAGCACAACCTCAGCTAGTACGACATCCGCCTGATGCTGGACTTTACCAAGATTGTGGCTGGCGTTGCCGGGCAGCGCGAGACCTTCGAAGAACTAGTCTGCCAGATCGCGCGGCGGATTCCGCCTACGGGGCCTGTCGAATTTCGCAGGATTCATGGTGCGGGTGGAGATGGCGGGGTCGAGGCCGTGTGGCAACTCGCCGACGGCAGCGAGCATGGGTATCAAGCCAAATTCTATACGAAATCCAGTGATGTCGATTGGGGCGCGGTCGACAAATCGGTAGCCACGGCGCTGGCTACCTACCCCAAGTTGAGCACGATGACGATCGCGATCGCGTGTGTGCTGACGGGGCGCACGCAACGGACAACGAAGGGCGGCAAGCCACAGGCCAATGGCTGGGAGGCCTGGGACCAACACAAGGCGAAGTGGGAGGCTGCCGCTTCGGCGCTCGGCAGAACCGTCCTGTTCGAGCCCTGGACCGCGTCGGACCTTGAGGAATTGCTCACCCGACCTGAATCAATCGGCTTGGTCGATTATTGGTTCGGCGGGATCGAGTTGTCGCCGTCATGGCTCGCAGCCCAGTGCCAGCGGACCGTCGCCGCGCTCGAAGAGCGATATCATCCCGAGGACAATGTCGATGTATCGACCGCAGCGGTATTTGACGGCTTGCTTCGCAATGCCCGGTTTCGCGCCCTGCTCGAAGCTGTTCGCGCCGCCGTGCTCGAGAAAGCGCAACTCGGCTCGGCGCCGCAGACCCTGCCGCCCGCAGACAAGCGCAAACTCAGCGAAATCGCCGGCAAAGTCCGCCAGCTCGACGCAGCCACGGTTATCCTCGTGTCGTCGAGCGATGCGCCGTTCGACTATCCAGCATGGCGCGATCAGGCGCTTGATCTGCGCAAACGGGTCTTCGATGCGATTCAGTCGATTGGCGAATTCTCGCGAGAGGCAAAGGCCAAGCGACCCAAGACCGCCGGCCCGCTGACGCCGGCGGAGGATCGCGAGCGAACTGGCCTGGATTATCTGGTGGATACGCTGCGCGACCTGCAATCGGCGCTGGGCGATTTTCTCGAAGCCATCGATTCCATCGGAAGCCTGAGCGACCAGCGCCGTTTTGCGCTGCTCGATGGACGGGCAGGATCGGGCAAATCCCACCTCATTGCCTCACAGGTCGAGCGTGCGCTCGCCGACGGCGCGCCGGCCCTGTTTCTGCTCGGGACCGATTTCTCGCTGCACGGTACAATCGGCAATCAGATGATCGCGCATTTCGAGCTTGGCGCGAGCAAGTTCGACCAATTGCTAGGCGCTTTGAACGCAAGCGCCGAGGCTGTCGGCAAGCGGGCACTGATCGCCATCGACGCCGTCAATGAAGGGGCCGGAGTCCAGCTCTGGCGGGGTGCGCTTCACGAGATCGCGCAACGTATCCTCGCCCACCCACAGCTCTCCTTATGCATCTCGTGTCGGCGTGAATATGTCGATCACCTCATCACGCCGGCGGTGGAAACAATGGCCACGCGGGCCGAAGTCACCGGGTTCGAGTCTCCCGAGGAGATCGAGGCGGCTGCCAAGGTCTATATGGATCGCCGCGGAATCGTGCGGCCGGCCACGCCCTGGCTCAATCCGGAATTCTCCAATCCGCTGTTCCTGCGCACGGCATGCCTTGCAATCGAGCGCGATGGGCGGACAACCTTCCCACGCGGGATGCGCGGGACCAGCGAGGTCCTGAGTTTCTTCCTCGACGCCACCGGACGCCATCTGGGGACGGCCTACGACGGCGCCGACATACTCATCGGACCGGTGCGGCGGGCGCTGCTTAGCCTCGCCGCGGCGATGGCGAAGCACCGGAAGGACTATGCAAGCCGGGCTGAGGCGCACGGGATCGTCGAACAAGCCTTTCGGGGCTTCGCGTCACCGCCTGGGAAGACATGGCTCGAGCTGCTGCGTTTCCGCGGCCTGCTGCGGTACGATCCCAATCCTGCGCACGATCCCAACGATCCTCTCTCGGATCAGGAGGACGTCGTCCGCTTCTCGTTCCAGCGGTTCCAGGACCACCTAGTCGCAAATTCGCTGCTGCAGAACATCTCCGATCCGACCGGCCTGTTCGATTCTGCGGGGCCCCTCGCCTTCGTTCTGGGAAAGCACGGCGTTCAGTGGGAATGGCGTGGCCTGTTCTACGCGCTGACCCTGCACTTCGCCGATCTCTACAAGGTCGAGATCGTCGACACCCTTCCCAGCGGCTTCAATGCCTGGTGGGACCAGTGGCCTGTCCAGGATGCGTTTGTTGACAGCGTGCGCTGGCGCGCCGTGGGCGCATTCACCGATCGGACACGCGAGCTGCTCAACCGGCTCGACCGCGATGACGAGGATATCATCGCATTGCTGATCGAATTGGCCGTGGTCGAGCAGCACCCATGGAATGCGGACCTTCTCGATCGCAACCTTCAACCGCGCCAGCTTGCTAACCGAGATGCGTTCTGGACCCGCCGCATCAATACGGCGCACCACGATGCCGGGCACCCGCTGTCGAAGTTGACCAATTGGTGCCTGAGCCCAGGGATAGCGCGCGCCGAGGACGAGACGCTGAGGCTGGCGCTCGTCATATTGGCATGGGCCTTGACCTCGACCAGCGCGAACATTCGCGATACCGCAACGAAGGCGATGATCCGCGTCTTCATGGAACGGCCATCGCTGGTCGAACCGCTGTTCATTCGCTTTGCCGGGTGTGACGATCCGTATGTCATTGAGCGGATGTTCGGCGCGCTGTACGGGGCGAGCCTTCGCACACTCGATCCCGCCCGTCTCGAGGCGCATGCCGTTACCGCCTGGACGCACGCCTTCGCGGGTGGCCAGGTCCCGGTCCATATCGTCACGCGCGATTATGCTCGTGGCGTCGTCGAATTGGCGAATGCCGCTGGCACATTGGATGCCAGCATCGATCTCGTTCGATGCCGCCCGCCCTATGGTGCCACGGCGGCGGTCTTCAACTTCACGGAGGCGCGCGTGGAGGCGCGCGCGAAGCGGATCGGCGCCGATTCGATCCTGCGCTCCTGCTACAAGGGCCTTGCGGACTTTGGCCGCTACACGCTCCAGTACCGGGTCGAACGCTTTGCAGCCGCGCCACTCGCTGGACCGCGGCCGCTGACGTCTTCCGAAACCGGCAGAGCCTTTCTCGACGATGTATCGCAAGGGCGCCCTGACATCGCTGCTGCGTTCGAGGCGCTTCGGGATGCCCATCGACGAAAGCGCATGTCTTTCGATGCCGATACCTTCAAGATGACGATCCCCGCTGCCGACCGCAGGCGCGTGCGAGCCGCCGAAGCTGCACTAGTCGCCTTGCTGACGCCAGCGCAGGCGCGGCGGTTCGCGACCGACGCAAAACGCTGGGCGGCAAATGAATCGGACCATGTCTGGATCGTCCCGGGCAAGGGCGTCGGCAAGGAGGTGGACGCACGTCGCGCCAAGCTTTGGGTCGCCAATCGCGCCATGGCACTGGGCTGGACCGAGACGGCATTCCCGCGAGACAATACGGTCGGTGAGCGGCAAGGAGATCGGGGTCGCGTAGAGCGGATCGGCAAGAAATATCAGCGCATCGCGATGATGGAATTGCTGGCGAGGCTCGCGGACAATAATTGGCTGAAGCCCGACTGGGGCGAGCCCGCGAAGGTCTATAACGATCCGCTCGATGTCGAGTTCGTTCGCGACATCGAGCCTTCGGTTCTGCCGGCCGACAAGGAAGCAGCCGCTATCTCGGGCGTGCCAAGCGTCCCGCTCCTGCGCTGCCCCGATCTTCCGCCAGCCGAACGCAAGGCGTGGGTATTCGATGCCGATCTTCCAGCACACCGTCTGTCACTGGGGCTGGGGTCTGATCTGGGGAGCGACGAATGGCTCGCGCTCTACCGCTACGCCTCGCACGACATCGATGGCCCGCGCGGCAAAGGGGTTTGGGATGTCCCCTGGGAACAGAGCGATTTCCACTTCATTGCCATGCTGCTGATGCCGCCCGCCACGCGCGAGCGGTTCATCGAGGAAACCGAGCGCCACGCGGACGATTTTCACGAATGGCTGCCCGGAAATCTCACGGATGGCCCCTTTATCGGCGAGCTTGGCCGGCGATCGACATGGCCGGACAAGCCATGGTCCACGCTGCGGGCACGCGGACCGGACGACGATCGATGCTACCGGGTGATCAAGCCGACAATCGGGTTTCAATGGGAAAGTCATCTCGACGAGAGCCTCGCTGACGGCTTCTCCAGGCAGGTCCCGATCGGATGGCTGATCCGAGCGCTTGGGTTGCGTCCCGACATTGAAAATGCCGGCGTCTTTGTGAATGGCGATGGCCTGCCGGTGATCGTCAGCGGCAGCGATAATCACCATAGCCACGTTCTGGTCCGCCGCGACGCCCTGTTGGAGATGGCGCGCAAGCACGAGGTCGAACCTGTCTGGACCGTGATTGGCGAACGCATCGGACGGACAGGCAGCGGCAAGCGCAGACCCGACGTTCGCGTGCGATACAACGGGGTTCTCTGGCTACGGGAGAGATCGCCACAGATACGGCATTGGTCGCGCCCGGACTGAGAGTACCCCTAGCAGGTTTGACACCAGCAACTACCCTGTTGTGCCGGCAAACGGACCCGCAGCGTAATATGCCGTTTCGTCGACGATCGGATAGGCGATCTGCAGGCTGCCGCCTCCGTCACCGAGCGGAATCACATTGGTCGCCCAGCGCACGGCGTCGCGGTATCGTTGAACGCCAAGATGCTCCGCGAAAATACGCGTCAGGCGCTCCTCGGCCTCCTTCACCGTGGAGTAGAGCGTCTCGACGTTGAACGCGATCGGTTCGTCGTCCTCGAATTTGGCGCCGCGATGATAGTCGCCGTCGCCCAAGACGATCTGCAAGAAGTGCGCGTCCGTAACTTGGCAACCGTCCAGGACCAGTCCGACGCCATTGCTCTGATTGACGATGACCAGCGGCACGATCTCGAGAGCCCCGGAGCCACCGAGCAGTGCGTCGAGAAGCGCGGGCTGGGTTGCGAGCCAGTCTGACTTGCGGCGCGCCTGCTCGGCGGCTTTTTCGAGCTTGCGAACATAGTTGTAGCATTCGCTCGGCTCGGATGGGCCGAGGAAGCACTTGATTTCGCCGACAAGTACGCGATTTCCGATGCGTACGAGGAGATCAACTTCCTCCTTGGCCTTGCCCTTTGGCAGGTGGCTGACGCACCAGTCGGTCGAGGCAAACAGTGTATTCTCGCGCAACGCCTGCTCGGCCAGCGTGCGAACCTGCGCTTCGTAGATCAGGCCGTTCGGGGTTTTCGAAAGATCGTCCCCGCCCGTCGCTTGCAGCCAGCGCTCGGTACGCCGGATCGGCGAGCCCCATATCAATGCGCCCGCTGCGATCAGGACGTGCTCGCCGTCGGCCATCGCCACCAGCGGCTTGTGCCACAATCCGATGCGAAACAACTCGCCCAGGTCCGCCGCCGGATCGACGGTCAGAAACGCGATGCAGGCTTCAGCGAGCGCCAAACCGATCCCGAGCGTATCACGCAGCGCTTCAATCAGCGTCGCCCGCGGCAGCTTACACGCCAACCGCTCCATGATGGTCCAATCGGGGGCGACCGGATCATATTCTTCCGGCAGGGCGACGACAGCAAGATCCTGCAGCACGAGCACGGCTTCCGAAAGCAGCGCGACCGTCACTCCCGGCGCGCCGACGACCTGGTCGGCGAAAACGAATGTGTACGCATCGCTGACCGCATCGATCGACATGCGATGCGCTGCGGCCTGCTGCTCGGAAGGCGCCGCGACAGTGAGGGTCGGGGGCACGGCATCAAGGTCGATCGCCGTCACGGTCCGTGCAAGCGAGCGGGTCAGATACGCGTTGGGAATTCGCTTCTCGAGCTGGCGGTTGAGCATCGCGCCCTGCAAATGCAGCGACTGCTCGCGCAAGTCCCAAACCCGCCAACCGGCCATCCAGTCGGTATCGTCCGGGACCATCACATAACCATCGGCACCCTGCCCGAATCGCCAGGGCTCCCACAGCGCTTCTTGCCAAATTGACCGGAACGCATGCTCTAGCGAGAGACACGCGCCCGCACGCTGGGCGATCCCTCCCAGGTCCTCGCCGGGCGCTCGCGACCCTTCGGTAATGTCGCGCGCAAGCGCGAACCAATGCGGAAGGGTGTCGACGAAAGAGTTGTTGAGGTCGTCCGCCGTCGCCGGGGACTGGCCTGGAGCCGGCTCGATGAGCAGCTGGGATATCGCTCCGAAATCCAATGGCCGGCCGCCGGCCGCCTCGAAGGCTGCCGCAGCCGCTACATCGGCCTTGAACTTGATCACCAGATAGCCGCGATTGGCATTGGCCAGCGCCAGCGTCAGGACCTGGTCCGGCGAGAAGCCAGCGAAGAGCTTGTTCGTGTAGTGATGGCGCAAAATCGCATTCTGAACGCCGATCAGCATCGCGACCTGCATCAGCAGCATATCGCGCGGCGACATCGGCTCGTCGCCGATGGCATCGACCACCGCCTTCCAGCCCGCGGGGTCGAAGGCGGTGTTCGTGGGGTGAATCAGGGCCGGCTTGGCCTTGCCGGTCAGATGCCGGAAAATCGTGGAATTAAGATCTGAAGTTCTCAACATGCCGCTGAGATGGTCGCGGCTCTCGAACGCTGCAAGCAAGATCGGCCATTCTGCAAAGCCCTGCGCCTAGGCCCTCTCCTCCGCGTAAGGTCGAATGAACGAGCGGCTGCTTTCGGGATCCCCAACATCTTTCTTGAATGACCGAGATGGGCGCATAACTGCCAAAAGCGCGGACTATGCGTCTCACGACCGCTTTCGCCAACATAGCCGCCGTTCACGACGCCTTGCCCGGCCGTCGGAACCGGCCATTCGTTCACACGGCGAGTTATGGCGCCTCCTAGCCGGTTGTTGGCCGTCCGGTCCTAGCTGCGAAAGGGGGCAAAGCGGCGCCTTCATTGCAAGCGTATCGGAAGTATCCGCCGTATCTGTGAATCGCGGAGCCACAGCCCGCTCCAGGCGATCACACCGATCAGCACGTTCTCGCCCATGTCGTGCAAGCTGCCATGAACGCGCAGATGGATAGTCACCGCCCCGCCGAGAAAGCCAGTCAGAAGAATCGCGCCGAGCGTCGCGGTGGGCGGAAAAAGATAGAGCAGGGTGCAACCAAGGCCGACAAGCCCGATCGTAAGCACTGCGTCAGCGGGAATGCCCATCGCGGCGTTGGCGTCGACCGCCATCTTCACCTGTCGGAGATCATAGCTGACGTCGAGAAGCATGAACGCGGTGACACTAAGCGTCAGCACCCAACCTGCGATCATCATTATTCTCGCTCGGCTCATTTCCCCCACTCCGTCTCGACATAAGGTTACGATGCCGTTTTATATATGTGACGCAAGAGGCGATCTTCTTACGTGGACAATCGACCCACGATCGACAGTTCTCTCGACCTGATCCCTCAATGCTGTCACGCCGCTTTCCCACCCAATTTCTTGCCGTTCGCAATCGACGAAGCGGTCCGCCGAAGCGGCCGGGAAGAACGCCAACATAGCCGCCGCTCCCGGGCTTGGAGGCACTCTTGATACCTGCCGGTCCTTTCATATGGGTATCCGCCCGGGAAATGCTCTAGCGCGCCGACTGTTCCCAAGAATGAAGCATCGATAGATGCGGCTCAGGGCGAACGGAGAGTACGATCCGCGCACAGGCGCAGAATCAGCCGGATCAACCCGATATCCCAGCGTGTCGGTACCCTCAACGCTCGAGCGTCGAACGTCCCGTCAGTCTCGAAGGGCATCGTTTCACCAAGCCGCCGTCCAGTCTCTTCCTCGTGCACAGGCGAATGACGGATGAGCTTGGGAGCCAGCGCCCAGGATAACAACCAACAGTCGTCCGCTCCCGCTTCAAGCACATGCAGGTCCGGCATGTTTTGCAGCCAAACGCGCGCTCTCCTGCAGCAGCACGGTCACCAGGCGGGTACGTACGCTGGAGCGCGACCAGACAACGCCGATCCGCCGCCCGACGCGGCGCTCGGGTAGCTGCAGCCGGACGATGTCGATGCCTTCGGGCCAGGGCGGGGTCCAGTCGGGAACGATCGACACGCCGAGCCCGCGATCGACCATCATCGCGATGGCGTTGAGCGCGTTGAGCTCGAACCGCTCGCGCGGCACGATGCCCAACTCGTTCAGATAGACGTCGGCGGAACGGCCGCCCCATTGATTGCGGTCGTAGCGGATTAGGGGCTGCTCGCGCAGCAACGCCAGCGGATCGCGATCCGCCAGCGCGCGCGGTGCAAGCACGATCAGCGGCTCCTCGCGCAGCAGCAGCCAGTCGCAGGTCTTGGCCAGCGGAAATGGCGCCTCGAGAACGAAGGCGGCGTCGAGCTTGCCTGCCTCGACATCGACGAAGAGCTGAGCCGAATTGCTCGACTGGATGTGGACGTTCACGTGTGGAAACTTACGACTCACCCCGGCCAGGATATCGGGCAGCAGGCCAGTCAGCGGCGTGGTGCAGGCGCCCAGCCACAATTCGCCGGTCACCGCGCCTTCATGTGCGATGCCGCGCAGGTCGGCCGCATCGCGCAACAGCTTGCGCGCTGGCGCCAGCATGCGCGCGCCTTCCTCGGTCATCCGCATCGTGCGGCCGACGCGCTGCAGCAGCGTCGCGCCGACATCGCGTTCGAGCGCGTGGAGTTGCTGCGCCACCGCCGAGGCGCTGATGTTCAGCGCGCGCGCCGCGGCGGCCATCGAGCCTTGGTCGATGACGGTGACGAAGGTCTTCAGAAAGCCGGTGTCGATGGCGCTGTCTCCTTCGGTTGGTGGCGCGTGCCCGCGGAAAAGATCGTCAGCCCCTTGAGCGAATGGGCCGGCGGCGGGAACAGCAGGCTGGCGAGATAGCCGATCGCGATCGACGAGGCGATCGCCAGCGCGAGATAGAGATAGGGGTGGACCAGGCCGAAGATCCACACAACAAGCGTGATGATCGAGGCTGCGACGATACCGATCGCGACGCCCTGCCAGTTGGCGCGCCGCGTGAACAGGCCGAGCGTATAGGCGCCCGCGCAGGCGCCCCCGAACAAGCCGAACAATTCGATCGTGAGATCGAGCAGCGAATGGATGTCGAGCCGCGACAGCACGATCGCGATGGCGATGCCGACCAGCCCGACGCCGACGCTGGCGATCTCGGCAAAGCGGACGATCTGCCGCTGGCTCCGGCCCGGCACGAAACGGTCGTAGAAATCGACCGAAAGCAGGGTCGCGACGCTGTTGATGATGCCCGACAGCGTGCCCATCGCCGCCGCGATCAGCCCGGCGATGATCAGCCCGACGACGCCGTGCGGCAATTCGGTGCCGATGAACTGGGGGAACACCGCGTCGATCGGCAGCAGCGGATTGAGCTGCCCGGGATGCGCCCGGTAATAAGCGAACAGCGCGGTGCCGATCATGTAGAACATGAACGCGCTGGGCAGCAGCACCGCCGCGAACAGCCACACCGATCGCTGCGCCGCCTTTTCCGACGGCGTCGCGAGCACGCGCTGCATCAGTACTTGGTCCTTGGGGAAGGTCAGCACCACGTCGAACAAGGCGAGGATCGCGAACGCCCAGATCGTCGGCTGCGTGATGTCGAAGCTGAAGTTGAGCATCCGGGTCTTGTCGAACGCCGCCGCGACGCTCCACACGGTGCCGAAGCCGACCTCGTAGAAGATGAAGCCGATCGCAAAGAGGGCGCCGCAGCTCAGCACGAGCACTTGGAACACGTCGGTCCATACCACCGCGCGCATCCCGCCCAGCGCGGTATAGACGATGGTGAACAGCCCGACCACGACGATGCACAGGACGACGTTGGTGTCGGTGATCGTGCCGATCGCCATTGCCGGGAGGAACAGGACGATGCCCATCCGGCCGGCGATCTGCATGGTGATCCACAAGGCGCTCGACAGCAGGCGGATCGCGGGATGGAACCGCTCCTCGAGGTAGTTGAAGACCGAGACAAGGTTGAGCCGCCGGAAGACCGGCACCACGACAATCGCAACAAAGATCAAGCCGCAGATCGTCATGATCTTCGACATGATATATTCCCAGTCGGTCTCGAACGCCTTGGCGGGAACCGCGAGGTAGCTGATCGAGCTGATGCTGCCGGCGAACATGCTGATGCCGGCGGCCCAGGCGGGGATCGCGCGAGAGCCGAGGAAGAACTCGGTCGACGGCCCCTTCTTGGCGCGACGATAGAAGGTCAGGCCGACGCCGAGGATCGCGAATAGATAGACGCCGATGATGGCGAGGTCGATCGGCGCGAGCGACTGGCGCGCGGGTTGCAGTGTCAACGTTGAGAAGGCGAGCTGCCCGCCGCGACGGGACGCCCAAAGCACGCCGTCGCCCCGATCGACCGCTGCGACCGGCGTTTCGGCGATCGGCGGGCCCAGCGGCGCCCAGGCGTCGGTGATCGCGCTGTAGCTGTAGAGTTGCGCCCCCTTCGCGCCGTCGATGAGGTATAGGGCATGGGCCTGGCCGATCGCCCGCGGCGAGCCCGTGACGATCGCGCCGGGCGCGGCGGCGCCGGCCCGCCAGCCATGATTGGCGAACCAGCGCCATTGCCGACCATTCGCCAGCGTCACGAAGGTGCCGCCATCCTGCGCCGCCAGCGCGCTCGGTGCACCGCCGCCCGGCCATGCGGCGAGCGCCAGCCAACCGCCGGGCTGCAACCATGACAGTCGAAACAGATGCGCTGCGCCGTCCGCGGAGACACCGGCCACCAGTAGGGCTTCGCCGTTGAATGCGGCGCTGGCCGAGCGCAAGGCGACAGGCAGCGACGGCAAGCGGCGCAGACCGAGCCTGCCATTTGAAAGCGAAAGGCTGGCCGCATTGCGCGCAACGCCATCCGCGCCCGCCAGGAGCGCCGTGCGTTGGCCGTCGCTCGCCATGGCGAGGATGGTCCCGGCCGTGTCGAGCATGCTCGGATCGATCGACGACCAGGCCTTGCCGCGCAGCATGAAAGCCTGCTTCGCCTCCGGTGCGATCGCCAGTGGATGGCCGTCGATCGCGGCGAGCAGCACCGGTTGGTCAACGGCCAGCACCGGTTGCGGCGTCGCCACGACCTTGACCGGCGAATTGGCGAAGGCCGGCAAGGCGAAACCGGCCAATAGGCAGGCGAGCAGTGCCCTCAGGACGCCGCGCATCATGCCGCCTCACCCGCGCGCCGCAGCGTCTCGCGCGCCGCGGCGACCGCCGGTGCGTCGGCCATCGCGCCTTCGAACACGAACGCGCCGTGTCCGCCCACTGCCGCTTCGGCGGCCGCGGCCAGCAAGCGCCGCGCGCGATCGACGTCGCCGCCATGATCGAACACCGCATTGGCTATCGCGATCTGGCGCGGATGGATGCAGCTCTTGCCGAGATAGCCGAGGCTGCGCGCCAGCTCGGCCTCGGCGCGATACCCGGCGTCGTCGGCCAGTTCGGGCCAGGCGCCGTCATAGGCCACGCGCCCCGCTTCGCCGGCCGCCAGCCGGATGGTCCACAATGCCGATTGCACATGGCGAGACTCGCGGCGGTCGATGCCGAGCGAGGCGAACAGGTCGTTGAGGCCCGCCTGCACCCCCATCACGCGCGGATGTGCCGCGGCGATCGCCGCCGCGCGCGACAGGCCGGCGGCGGTCTCGATATTGACCAACAACGGCGCGGCGATCCCCAAGGCCTCCATCCGCGCGGCGACGCTGCGAACGACCTCGGGCGACTCCGCCTTGGGCAGGTTGACGAGATCGACGCGCATGCCGGCGAGCGCGGCGAGATCGTCGGCGAAGTACGGCGTATCGGGCGCGTTGACGCGGACGATCAGCCGCTTGGCGCTGGTCGCGACCGCATCCGAGCGCAGCCATTCGGCCAGTCGCGCGCGCGCCGCCGCTTTCCCCTCTACCGGAATCGAATCCTCAAGATCGATCGACAGCGCGTCGGCTTCGCCGGCCAGCGCCCTGGCAAGGAATTCCGGGCGCGAGCAGGGCACGAACAACTTGCTGCGCATCGACAACCTCCCCTTGCCGCGCGTTGATCGTTCGATGCGGCCTCGCCCGTCTCTAGCGCGGGAAAAGCGCAGGAATGCTGCGTTCAAAGCACAGGAAATCTGCGGTCTCCATTGCTGTGAACGCAGCCAACCTTCGCGATTAGACCACACAAAAGCTTTTGTGTGAACGCAGAAGCGACCGCTTTTGCCTGCCGGTGCATCGCCCTAATCTTTCCGGAAATATCACAAGGGGAGGGTTATCGTGAACGATCGTGTGCGTCTGACGCTTGCCGCGGCCTTGCTGTCGAGCGTCGCTCTGCCGGCCTTTGCGCAGCAAGCCGGCCACCAGCCCGTCGACCCGGCAGCCCAGGCGCAGCCGGCGGATACCAGCCAGGCCGATGCTCAGAAAAAGGCGGCCGACAGCGGCGAAATCATCGTCACCGGCAACCGCACGCCCAAGGCGGTCGACAAGATCGCGGGCGCGATCACCGTCATCACCCCGGCCGAGGTGAAGCGGTCGATCACGATCACCGAGGACGCGACCGCGGTACTCGCGCGCACCGTGCCCGGCTATTCGGAATCGAACCAGTCGATGAACACGCTCGCCGAAACGATGCGCGGGCGCACCGCGCTCTATATGTTCGACGGCATCCCGCAGTCGACCCCGCTGCGCGACGGCAGCCGCAACGCCGCCTTCACCGACATGTCGACGGTCGAGCGGATCGAGGTGATCGGCGGCGCGTCCGCGGCAGAAGGCATCGGCGCTGCGGGCGGCATCATCAACTACATCTCCAAGCGCGCGACGGAGCCCGGCACCCATTTCGGCGTGACCGGGCGTTTCGGCACCGAGTTCCACGACGACAGCGCGGTGTGGAAGATCGGCGGCACGGTCGCGCACAAATCGAGCGGGATCGATATCTTCGCCGCCGCCTCCTACCTCGATCGCGGCATGACCTATGATGCCAACGGTCGGCGGATCGGCCTCAGCGCGTCGAGCTCGCTCGCCGATTCGAAGCAGGTCGATCTGTTCTTCAAGGCGGGCAGCGATTTCGGCGCCGACGATTCGCAGCGGCTCGAGGCGGTGGTCAGCTATTTCAAGCTCACCGCCAACGGCGACTATCATTATGTCGCAGGCAGCCGCGCGTTGGGCATTCCCGATACCGCTGAGCCGGGGCCGCCGACCGACCCCATCACCGGGCAGATCCTGTTCAAGCCCGATTTCAACCGCTTCCAGCAATATGTCGTCAATTACAATAACAGCGCGCTGTTCGGCGGCAGCCTCGCCACCACGCTCTATTTCGCCAAGCAGGAGATGCGCTTCCCCGGCGACAACGGATCGAGCAAGCAGGATCCGGTAATCGCGCCGATCGGCACCTTGTACGACCAATCGGAAATCCGGTCGCGCAAATACGGCCTCAGGACATCGTACCAGCACCCCGATTTCCTGCTGCAGGGGCTCGAGTTGCGCTTCGGCGTCGATCTCGTCCATGACGAGACCGAGCAGTATCTTGCGGTCACCAATCGCGTCTGGGTGCCGCCGATGAAATACAACAGCGTCGGCCCTTATCTCCAGCTATCCTACGACAACGGCCCGATCACACTGAGCGGCGGCGTCCGCCACGAGGACGGCCGGGTGAAGGTCGACGATTACACCGAGACCTATGCCAGCAACCGCGCCTTCGTGAAGGGCGGCACGCTCAAGTACAAGAACGACTTGCTCAACGCCGGGATCATCGGCCGGCTCGGCGCTGGCTTCTCGGTCTATGCGACCTATGGCGAGGGGTTCACCCTGCCCAATTTCGGCATTCCGCTGCGCAACGTGAACACGCCCGGACACTCGGTCGAGGACCTCGTCGATCTCAAGGCGGTGATCTTCAAGAACAAGGAGGCGGGGCTCAACTGGCGCGGCCATCTGGGCAGCTTCGGCTTCTCCTATTACCGGTCGCGGTCGGACCTGGGTTCGAGCCTCGCGGTCGATCCGGTGACCAAGGATTATGTGCTGAGTCGCCAGCCGATCGCGATCCACGGCGTCGACGTGACCGCGGAGGTCCGCCCCGTTCCGGCGGTGCGGGTGAACGCGCTCTACAGCCATGTGCTGGGCAAGACGACGGCGGCCAACGGCATCACCAAGCCGCTCGACGTGACGCTGGGGATGCTTAACATCGCGCCGGACAAGGCGAACGGCGCGGTCACTTGGCAGTTCGACCACAACGGCTCGGTCTCGCTCGGCGTCTCGCATTATTTCGATCGCAACATCAACATCGGCACGCCGAAGGAGGAACATACCAAGGGCTATACCTTGTTCGACGCCAGCGCGACCTACAAGGTCGACAAGGTCGCCACCTTCTCGCTGGGCGTCGAGAATCTGTTCAACAAATTCTATTTCCTGAGCTCGTCGCAGATCGACATCTATGAGAATTATTTCGCGGGTCGCGGGCGCACCGTATCGCTGACGGTCCACCGCGATTTCTGAGCTGGATGGGACTTGTGAGCGACCAACCTCGTGCATCCGTGCTGGTCGCCGGCTCCGCCAACGCCGACTTCGTCGTTCGCGCCGGCCGCATCCCCGCGGCCGGCGAAACGGTGCTCGGCGGCGATCTGACGATCTTTCCCGGCGGCAAGGGGGCGAACCAGGCGGTGGCCGCCGCGCGTGCCGGGGGCGCAGCCACCCGGATGTTGGTCGCGCTGGGGGACGACGATTCCGCGCGCCTCGTCGAGGCTTCGCTGGCCGATGCGGGAGTCGCGCTCTATGTCCGCCGGTCGCCGCGCTCGACCGGGGCGGCGCTGATCACCGTGTCGGACCATGCCGAGAATGCGATCACCGTCGCGCCCGGCGCCAACAGCGATCTCGGCCCGGACGACCTGCCCGATCTCGCCGGCGTGGCGTGGCTGGCGATGCAGCTTGAAACGCCGATCGAGACCGTCACCGCTTATGCCCGCAAAGCGAGGGCGCAGGGCATCAAGGTCTTGCTCAACGCCGCCCCGGCCAGTGCTTTGCCCGCGGCGTTGCTCGACGCCGTGGATGCCTTGGTGGTTAACGAGGACGAGCTCGGCGTGCTGGTCGGCGTTGATGGATCGATCGCCAAGCGGCTGGCGCGCACCGGCGCGGCGATCGCGGTGGTGACGCTCGGCGGGCGCGGGGCGTGCGCGCGCGTCGGCGACGCCTTCGTCCTGCAACCCGCCTTCGCGGTCACGCCGGTCGACACGACGGCGGCGGGCGACACCTTCTGCGGCGTGCTCGCCGCGGGCCTCGCCGAAGGGCTGGGGATACCCGACGCGCTGGCGCGGGCCGCCGCCGCCGCGGCGCTGGCCACCACGCGGCCGGGCGCGCAGGCGAGCATCCCGTCGCGCGCCGAGGTGGACGCCTTCCTCGCCTCGGCGCGGCAGCATGACCGCGGTGCGCTCGCTTATTATTGTGGCCTCGGCACGGCGACGGAGTGAAAGACCAGCGCATGACCGATCCGATCCGCACCACCAGCAATGTCGCCTTCTCGCACGCGCTGACCGGCCCCTATCTGCCGACGCCGGGCAAGGCGCCGGGCTGGCCGTTCCAGGAAATGGGCCGCTGGAAGATCGACGCCGACGGCGCGGCGGACGATTGGGTGCGCGGCCTGATCGACTGGCGCCGCGAGCATCTGATCCGCATCGGCTTCGACGACAGCCTCTACCGCCGGCCCGAGCTGCAATGGGCGCAGTCCAATTTCGTCCACACCCTGCTGATGGTCGAGGACCGCTATTTCTACGATTGCGAGACCGGCCGCTACACGGTCGATCGCTATCTCGACGATCTTGAGGCTCGGCTCGGCACGATCGACAGCGTGCTGGTCTGGTACATCTATCCCAATATCGGCGTGGACGATCGCAGCCAGTTCGACCTGATCGACGCGCTGCCCGGCGGGATCGAGGGGCTGAAACAGGTCGTCGCCGATTTCCATCGTCGCGGCGTGAAGGTGTTCCTGCCGACCATGCCCTGGGACAACGGCACCCGTGCCGGCGACGCGCCCGATTGGCAGCGGATGGCGGCGATCGTCGCCGCGACCGGCGCCGACGGCATCAACGGCGACACCTATAGCGGCGTGCCGCTCGCCTTCCATACGGCGTGCGAGGCGGCAGGCCGCGCGGTCGTGTTGCAACCCGAGACGACCGCGCAGGCCGGCGACCACATCCTGAGCTGGAACCTGCAGAGCTGGTCGAAGCGCATCCCCGACGAGAGCATCCCGAGGGTGCTCAAGCTCAAGTGGCTCGAGCCGCGCCACATCGTCAACATCGAGAACCGCTGGAGCCGCCGGCGCACCAACGACCTGCAGCACGCCTTCTTCAACGGGATCGGCTATGTCGCGTGGGAGAACGTGTTCGGCTTCGTCAACCGTTTCACCCCGCGCGACGCCGAGACGCTGCGCCGGGTCGCGATGGTCCAGCGCTTCTTCGCGGACCTGATGGTCGGCCCGGACTGGCGCCCCTATGCCCGCACGCTCCAGGCCGGCGTCTTCGCCAGCCGCTTTCCGGGCGATGGGCGGACCGTATGGACGCTGATCAACCGCCAGGAACATGCGATCGAGGGCGAGCAACTGGCGGTGCCGCATCAAGCCGGCACGCGTTATTTCGACGTGTGGAACGGCACCGCGCTCGATCCGCGCATCGCCGGCGACTGCGCGGTTCTTTCGGCGCCCATCGCCGGAAAAGGCTTCGGCGCGATCCTCGCACTAGCCGAAGGCGAGACGATCGAGGGGTTCGACGCATTCCTGGCCGACATGCGCGCCCGGGCGACCACGCCGCTCGCCGCGCTGTCCGCGGACTGGGTATCGGCTCGTCAGGAACTGGTCCCAATCGCGGCGACGCGTCCTTATGCGCAGGAGCCCGAAGGCATGGTGCCGATCCCGACCGGCGAGTTCGATTTCGTCGTTCACGGCGTTGTGATCGAGGGCTACGCCGCCGAGGGCGTCGACGTGCAATATCCGTGGGAAGGCAGTCCGCGCCGACATCATCGCCGCCGCATGGCGATCGACGCCTTCTGGATCGACCGCTTCCCGGTGACCAACGCGCAGTTCAAGGCGTTCCTCGACGCCAGCGGCTATGCGCCTGCCGACGACCGCAATTTCCTCGACCATTGGCGCGATGGCGCGCCACCGTCCGGCTGGGAGAACAAGCCCGTCACCTGGGTGTCGCTGGAGGACGCGCGCGCTTATGCCGGCTGGGCGGGCAAGCGGCTGCCGCGCGAATGGGAATGGCAATATGCCGCTCAAGGCACGGACGGCCGTGTTTATCCCTGGGGCGATGCATGGGACGCGGCGGCGGTGCCCGAACCGTCGCTCGGCCGGACGATGCCCGCCCCGGCCGATGTCGACGCGCATCCGGCCGGCGCCAGCCCGTTCGGCGTGATGGATCTGGTCGGCAACGTCTGGCAATGGACCGACGAATATCGCGACGATCGCATCCGCGCCGCCGTGCTGCGCGGCGGCAGCGCCTATCAGCCGCAGGCGTCGCACTGGTATTTCCCGCAGGCCTACCGTCTCGACGAGCATGGCAAGTTCCTGCTGATGGCCTCCGCCAAGGATCGGTCGGCGGGCATCGGATTCCGCTGTGCCGCCGATCGCTGAGCCGGCGATGCGCCTCGCGCCGCCCGGCGCGGTGAGGTTGCGCGGCGTGCTGGGCGAGGCGCTGGACGCCAATCGCACCGGCCGGCTTTCGCACTTCATCGTCGACGAGACGAGCCCGGCGATCGCCTTGTTCGCCGCGGACACGGCGGCGCGCAACGAGGATGGCGACTGGTATGGCGAACATGCCGGCAAGTGGCTGGTCGCCGCCACGCGCGCGGCGGTGCGCGCCGGCGACGATGCGCTGCTCGCCCGCGTGCGACGCGTCGCCGACTGGCTGATCGCGCAGCAGGATGCCGACGGCTATCTCGGCAATTACGCCCCAGCTCGGCGCTTCACCGTGCTCCAGCCGCCCAAGCCGATGACATGGGATGGCGCCCCGGCGCTGCGCACCTGGGATATCTGGACGCACAGCTATCTGCTCCTCGGGCTGATCGAGCTGTGGAGGGCGGTCGGCGACGATCGCTATCTTGCCGCCACGCGGCGAATCGGCGACCTGTGCTGGCGGACGCTGACCGAAAGCGGGATCGCGATCACCGATCTCGGCAACCATTTCGGCCTGTCGGCGACGGTGCTGCTCGATCCCGCGGTCGAGCTCTATTTCGCGACCGGCGATGAGCGGTATCGCGCCCTCGCGCGCCTGATCGTCGAGCAGGCCGAGCGCGAGCCGCGCGACCGGCTGCTGAGCATGGCGCTGGCCGGCGCCGACCCGTCCGAGATCGCCACGGGCAAGGCCTATCAACTGCTGTGGAACCTCGTCGGGCTCGCCAAGCTGCACCGCGCGACCGGCGAGGCGCGCTACCTCACCGCGGTGCGTAGCATCTGGCAAGCGGTGCGCGCGCATCACCTGACGCTGGGTGGCGGGCCGTGGGGCGGCGTCGCGCACCGCTCGCGCGAGGTGTTCAATCCCGCCGGTGTGTTCGACCCGCACGGCTATGTCGAGACCTGCTCGGTCATGGCGTGGATCCAGCTCAACCGCGAGTTGCTGGCGATTCTCGGCGACACCGCCTTCGCGCAGGAGATCGAGCGCAGCGCGTATAACGACCTCATCGGCGCGCAGGCGCCGAACGGCGAGGACTGGTGCTATTATTCCTTCGCCAACGGTCGGCGTGTCCACACCACCTATTGGCGCTGCTGCAAGTCGAGCGGCGCGATGGCGCTGGAGGAACTGCCGGCGATCGCCTACGGCACCACCGCTGACGGCGCGATCGCGGTAAATCTGCTCGGCGAGTCCGAAGCGACAATCGCCTTGCTCGCCATCGGCGACGTGCAGCTCCGGCAGGGAACGGCCTATCCCTTCGCGGGCGCGATCGGCATCACCGTTTCGCCGCCGTCGCCCGCGCGCTTCGCGATCGACGTGCGCATTCCCGATTGGGCAACCGAAGCCGTGCTGCGCGTGGGCGACGACATCGTGCCTGCCGAGCCGGGCAGCTATGCCCGCATCGACCGGCTCTGGCAGCCCGGCGACGTGATCGCGCTCGATTTGCCGATGCCGCCGCGCGTCCATCATGCGGTGCAGCGCAACGTCCAGGAATCGCTGGCGCCGGGCGGCGAGCCGGTCGCGCAGGAGGTGATGCGGTACGATTACGTCGCGTTCACACGCGGGCCGCTCGTCTACGCGACCGGACTGATCGACGGTTTCAAGCGCGGCGAGACGGTGCGCTTCGCGGGAATGCCGGCGGTGTCCGCCGAAGGCGATACGCTCCGCATCGAGCCCGAGGGCCGCGCGCCGATCGTGTTCGAGCCCTATTTCCGCGTCGGTGGCCGCCGCGACGGCGTCTGGCGGCTGACCTGGCTCGGTCTGGCCGGCGACGCGGAGGAGCGGGCATGACCGCCGGCCTGCCGCGGCGCACGATCATTGCCGGCGTCGCCGCCTTGATCGGCGCCGGTGCGGCGCACGCCGCGCCCGCCGGCGACCCGGTCGTGACCTGCCGCGCCGGCCGCTTCGCCGGACAACGGCTCGGCGGCGTCACCGCGTTCCGCGGCATCCGCTACGGCAAGGCGCAGCGTTTCCGCGCGCCGGTCGCAGCGGCCCCCGCGCCGGGGATCGTGCGCGCGATCGAGCCGGCCCCGGCCTGCCCGCAGCGCGGCAAGCGCCATCCGCAATCCGAGGATTGCCTGGCGCTCAACATCTGGACGCCCGGCCCCGATGCGCGCGCGAAGCGGCCGGTGATGCTGTGGGTGCATGGCGGCGGCTATGCCTATGGCAGCGCCAACGACCCGATCACCGACGGCCGCCAGCTCGCCGCGGCGGGCGACGTCGTGGTGGTGACGGTCAACCACCGCCTCAACGCGCTCGGCTATCTCTATCTCGCCCGGCTCGATCCGCGCTTTCCCGATAGCGGCAATGCCGGGCAGCTCGATCTGGTGCTCGCGCTTCGCTGGATGCGCGACAATATCGCCGCGTTCGGTGGCGATCCCGGCTGCGTCACCTTGTTCGGCCAGTCGGGCGGGGGTGCCAAGATCGCGACGCTGATGGCGATGCCCGCCGCGCGCGGCCTGTTCCATCGCGCGATCACGATGAGCGGGCAGCAGGTCACCGTCTCGGGCCCGATGCATGCGACGCGCCGCGCGCGCGCCTATCTGGCGCGACTCGGCCTTGCCGAGACCGGGGCGGCCAGGCTCGTCGATATGCCGGTCGAGCGGCTGATCGAGGCGCTCGACGCCGACGATCCGATCGAACATGGCGCGATCTACATGGGGTCGGTGCTCGACGGCCGCGCGCTGACCCGCCACCCCTTCTGGCCCGACGCGCATCCCGGCGGGCTCGGCGTGCCGTTGATGCTCGGCGGCACCCGTGACGAGACTCGCGACTTCTCCGATCCCGCCTCGCCCGAGATGCGCGGGCTGGGCTGGGGCGCGCTCCCCGATCGCATCGCTGCCGAGCTGCCGGTCGACCTGCTGCCCGAGGCCGTGGTGCAGGCCTATCGCGCGCACGATCCCGCCGCCTCGCCCGCCGATATCTTCTACGCCGCCACCACCGACGGCCGCAGCTGGCGGCCGCAGCTGATCGAGGCCGAGGCGCGAGCGCGCGCCGGCCGCCCCGCCTTCGTCTATCAGGTCGATTTCGCCTCGCCGACCAACCCCGACCGCGGCGCGTTCCACGGCATAGACATCGGCCTGGTGTTCGGCACGTTCGACGCGCCCGATGCCTGGACCGGCAGCGGCGCCGCTACGCGAACGCTGTCCCGCCTGATGCAGCAGCGCTTCCTCGCCTTCGCGCGCGCCGGCGACCCTAACCGGCCCGAATTGCCGCCATGGCCGGCTTATGATCCCGGCCGGCGCGCGACGATGATCTTCGACACGCCGAGCCGCGTCGAGAACGACCCCCGCCATTGGCAGCGGCTGCTGTTCGCCGCCGCCCCCTACACCCAGCCCGGAACCTGATGTCGATGCGTATTCTGCCCCCGTCTTCTCCTGACCGCGATCCGGCCAAGCCGTCCGCTTCCGCGTTCGACAATCCCGCTCGTGAGGGACCGCGCGGCCCGCTGTCGGGGATCAGGGTGCTCGATCTCAGCGCCTATATCGCCGGGCCCTACGGCTGCTCGCTGCTCGCCGATCAGGGCGCCGACGTCATCAAGGTCGAGCCGCCGGCGGGCGACAATCTCCGCGCTTACCCCTCCACGCTGGAGGCCGAGAACCGGGCGTTCTTGGGCGTCAACCGCAGCAAGCGCGGCGTCGTGCTCGACCTCAAGGACAAGGGCGATCTCCAGCGGCTGCTCGCGCTCGTCGCCGAAGCCGACGTGCTGGTGCACAATTTCCGTTCGGGCGTCGCGGAGCGGCTGGGCATTGATCTTGCCCGCCTCGAGGCGATCAACCCGCGCCTGATCTATTGCGCGGTCAGCGGCTATGGCGAGGAAGGGCCGCAGCGCGGCAAGGCGGGTTACGATCAGGTGCTCCAGGCGATGACCGGCATGTGCGTGCTGCAAGGCAAGCCGCCGGTGCCCGAGCTTACCTATGGGTCGCCGGTCGATTACTACGCCGCGGCCTTGGTCGCGGCGGGCGTCGCCTCGGCGCTGTTCGAGCGCGAGCGGAGCGGCAAGGGGCAATATGTCGGCGTCTCGTTGCTGCGCAGCGCGCTGACCATGCAATCGGCGCGGATGATCCAGGCCGAGGGCGAGGCGCACGACATCTCACGCGACATGCGCTCGGGCGGGATCACCGGACTGCATCCGACCGGCGACGGCTATCTCTACCTCTCGGCCAACACGCCGCATTTCTGGGCTGCCCTGTGCGAGCGGACCGGGCTCGGCGAGCTGGCGCGCAACCCGCGCTACGACAGCGTGCGCAAGCGCGCCGAGCACGCCGCCGAGCTCGTCCCGCTGCTGCACGCCGCGCTCGCCAGGCGCAGCGCGCTCGAATGGGAGGAGGTGTTCGGCGAGGCGGTGCCCTGCTCGGCGGTGCGCCACATCGAGGAGATGTTCGAGCATCCGCAAGTCCTCGCCGAGAACATGGTGACGAGCATCGCGCATCCGGTGCTCGGCCATTATCGCGGCGTCGCACGCGCGATCAAGTTCGCGCGCACCCCCGGCCCCGAGCCGTTCGCCGCGCCGATGCTCGGCCAGCACGATTCCGAGTTGGAGGCGCCTCCCGATGCCCCCGGCGATTGATCGCCGCGCCGTGTTGCGCGGCACGGCGAGCGGCCTGGCGCTGCTGCTTCCGCGCCTTGCGGCGGCGCGGCCCGTCCAGAACGAAGCGAAGCAGATCGCGCTGATCGGCGGCAACACGAAGCACGGGCTGCTCGTCCACGATGCGCAGGATGCGATTCCGCTGATCGCGCGGTATCTGCAAACATCGCCCGAAATCCGCGCGATGAAGGGGGTGACGATCACGGCTTATCCGGACGGCTGGCCGACCGATCCCGGCGCACTCGATCATGCGGCGACGATCGTCTGGTATTTCGACGGGCTGGAAAATCACCCGATGCTGGACGCGGGGCGACGCGCGCAGGTCGCGCGACTGATGCGGCGCGGGGTCGGGCTGGTGACTTTCCATCAGGCCTCCACGCTGCCGCCCGACAATCGCAACGTCGACCTGATTGGCTGGCTCGGCGGCGCCCGCTACGGCATGGTCGACCGGACGGTGGAGACGGCCGCCTTCACGCCGGCCCAGCATCCGATCAGCCGCGGCGTCCAGCCCTTCGCCTATCGCGACGAATTCTATCCGACGGTTCGGTTCGGGCGTGCGCCGGTCATCCCCATCCTGACGACGCCGCTGCATCTCGAAGGTGCGCCGGCGTTGCCGCCGACGATGCGCACCGTGGCATGGGCGTTCGAGCGGCCGGGCGGAGGCCGCTCGTTCGGCTTCACCGGGCTGCACTATCTCGCCTCGCTCGACCAGCCCGAGCTGCGCAAGCTGCTGCTGAACGCGATCGTGTGGACCGCCGGGATCGAGGTTCCCAAGGAAGGCATCACCTCGGAAGGTAATGCGTGTTTGTGTCCCGCCGTCCCGCACCTGCCGGCTCCCGTCGGCGAGAAATGACAATGGACGGGTCACCATGAACGTGTTCGGCCGCAAGGCATTGTCGGCGCTGCTGGCGCTGCCGCTGCTGGGGGCAGCGCCCGGCGCTCCTCCCGCAGGCGTGAACAAGCTGGGTTTCCATTACGATCGGCAGCATAGCGGCTGGAACGCGCGGGAGCTCGCGCTGACGCCGGAGGCCGTGGCAGGCGGCCGGTTCGGGCCGCTTTGGCAGTCACCGCAGCTCGACAACTTCGGGGACATCCCGCCGCGCCTGTTCGCCTCGCCGCTCTACGTCCATGCGATCGAGATGGCCGGCGGCGCCGACAAGGGCCGCTCGTTCGCCGTGGTCTATGCGGTGACGACGACCGGCTATGCCTATGCGATCAACGCCTCTCCGACGGCGGCACCAGCGCCGGGCTCCATTCTGTGGCGTGCGCGGCTGACCGCGAAGCCATGCGACGACGGCGCATCGGGCAACCTCGCGACGCCGGTGATCGATCTCGACGCGCACCGGCTGTACGTGACGAGCTGCGACACCGACAAGGCGTGGCAGGTGCATGTGCTCGACCTGCGAGACGGGCATGAGACGCCGGGCTGGCCGGTGGCTCTCGATGCCGAGACGCTCAACCAGCCGGGGATCAACCGCAATCCCGGTAACGTGTTCAGCGCCACGCGCACGATCATCCAGCGTGGCGCGCTCAACCTCAGCGCGGACGGTGCGCGGCTCTACATCCCGATCGGCCCCGATTCGGCTGGCTGGCTGGTCGTGATCGACACGCAGCGCGCGCGCGTCGCCAGCGCCTTCTCCTCGACCGCGCGAACCGAGGAGGATCAGGGCGGCATGTGGGCCTCGGGCGGCCCCTCGATCGACGCCGAAGGGCGGATCTATATCGCGACGGGATCGAAGTTCCTCGCCCGCGATCGCAAGGGCGTGGCCGGCATCTTTCCCGACAGCGCGCACGACTGGGGGCAGTCGGTGCTCCAGTTCCGCGACGATCGCGACGCCGGGCTGGTGCTGACCGCCATCTATTCGCCGTTCAACTATTGCCAGGGGGGCGCTGCCGACATCGATCTCGGCAGCAGCGGCACCGTGGCGATCGACCTGCCCGCCACGGCGAGCGCCACGCCGCATCTGCTCGCCTTGGGCGGCAAGCAGGGCAACCTCTACCTGCTCGATCGCGATCGCCTGCCCGGCGGCATCATCAAGCGCCACGCCTGCAGCACCGATCCCGACACCGACGGCTCGCTGCTCGCGCCCGATCCGCAACCACAGTTCGGGCTGCGCGGGCCGCTCAACCTGTTCGGCCCCTATTCCGATTACGTCAGCATGCTCGATCAGGCCAAGAGCCGCAGCACGCCGGCTTATTATCGTGATGCCGAGGGGCGAACCTACATCTTCGCGACCGGCAGCGCCAAGACCGGCGACGATTTCGCGACCAGCGTGCCTCCCGGCCTGGCGCGCGTCGCGGTGGTCGCAGCACCCGGCCGGCCGGCCTATCTCGCGATCGATGCGCTGGAGTTGACGCAGACCTTCGGCAACCCCGGCTCGCCGGTGGTGAGCAGCGCCGGCGGCAGCGGCGCGATCGTCTGGGTGCTCGATCCCAATGCGCCGCGCACCGCGCCGCTCTATGGCGAGCTGGCGCCCAAGCCGGAGCTCTACGCCTTCGATGCCAAGAGCCTGAAGCTGCTCTGGAAAAGCACGCCCGGCGAGCTTCATACCAGCGGCAAGTACAACGAACCGGCGGTGGCCGACGGCCTCGTGCTGGTCGGCACCGACCGCATCCAGGCCTTCGGGCTCGGCACGCACGCCGCGAGGACAACCTTGGCATCGTCCGCCGCGCGAACCGCGCACCCAGCGGCGTTGCCTCGGCCGGCAAAGCCGGCACCCGCCGGACCGGCGCGTGCTGCGAAGACCGGCGCCAGCTCCGACCCGGTCGCAGCGGGCCGTACGCTCTTCCAGGCTCGCTGCGCTGCGTGTCACATGTCGCGCCAGCCAGGCACCCCGTCTCGCGCCGACCTCGCCAAATTTTCCCACGGGCAGATCGTCGACATCCTGCTCCACGGCCCAATGCGACCGATGGCTACCGGGCTGTCGAAGCAGGATGTGGACAAGCTTGCGACATTCCTGACGGCAGGCCGACGATAAATGCATAGCATCCACATGATCGGCAGAAATGAACAATCCGGTCGACGCGAGGCCGAAACGACTATGGGCAAGAGCGATGGTCACATGCAAAGACAACGGCTTATCTTCAGCGGCGCCGCGGCGAGCTTGCTCGTATTGTCGCCGATCGCAACGTCGTTCGGCGATGGGGGCGCAGCAGCGTCGGTTCAGAATAGCAATCCTGCAACGGTACAGCAGGCTGCGCCGCAACTGCGCCGCTCCGGGCGGCCAAACGTCGCCATCATATTGATCGATGATATGGGGTTCGGAGATCTGTCGACCTTCGGAGGACCGGCAGAAGCACCCGAACTCGATCGCCTCGCCGCGACGGGCCTGCGTTATAACAACTTCAATACGGCGGTCATGTGCGCGCCCACGCGAGCCGCGCTGCTAACGGGACGGAATTCGCACCATGCGGGATTCGGTGGCCTGCCCGAGTTCACCGTGCCGGCGGCGGGCTATGATGGCATTCTCAAGCCGAGCACGGCCACCATCGCGCGGGTGCTGAAGCTTGACGGCTACAGTACAGCGGCGGTCGGCAAGTGGCACAACACGCCGAGCCGGGAAATTTCACCGGGCGGACCGTTCGACCGATGGCCGACAGGCGTGGGCTTTGATTACTTTTATGGTTTCATGGGTTGGGAGACGAGCCAGTTCGAGCCGGAACTCTATGAAGGAACGACGCGCCTGGCGATGCCGGCCAGCCCAAACTATCATTTGACCGCCGATCTGGCCGACCACGCCATCGGCTGGATTCGAGCGCACCGGGCGATCCATCCCGACCAGCCATATTTTTTGTATTTCGCGACGGGCGCCACACATGCTCGAGGTACGACGGGTTTGTGCTCTATGCCTCCGGCGGATCGTTGTTCTTTGAAAGCCGTTTCGCCAACAAGGAGCAGTTCCGCATTCCTGCAGGCCGCCTAGCGTCCGGCGCTCGGCGAATTGCGCTGACCTATCAACCGGCCGAGAAAGCCGCCGACGTCCGAGGCGCGACGCGCGGGGCGCTGCGAATCAGTGTCGATGGGCGGGTAGTCGCGCTGCGACTGATCTCGGTCAATGCACGGCCCTATGCCGGCGCGGTTTCGGCAGGCCGAATGGATAGCTCACCAATGGCCGTAGATGTCATGCCGCCATTTCCATTCAATGGGACCGTCGAGAAAATCACGCTCCGCGGCAATTTATAGCGCAGGGTCCGACTTGTGAAGGCTTCGCTACACCATCGGGGCTTTTGAGGGCCACGCAACGCTGATTCTCACCTGCGGCTCGCCGCTTTGGCACCGTGTCGTGTAATTTTGACGACGCCAAATCGTTGCAAAGGGACGCCGCGGCTTCGCGATTTACGAAGCCTCATCGCACGACGACAGACTGGCGCTCGCTTCAAATGAACGGATGTGGGTTTTGGGATCAGCGTCAAGCGGTGTGAACGGCGATATTAAGGCACATACCCGCCTCGCGATATTGGCAAGGCCACAAGGGCGGCCGTCGCCAACATAGCCGACATTCACGAGGCCTTGCTCGGCCGTCGGAACCGGCCATTCATTCATCCGCCTGATTGCGGTAGCTTCGCGCTCCATGCCGGTCGAAGATCAAGTAGGAGATCGCTTTGAAAGCCGAGGCTCACCGGCCAATTTTCTGCGGCGCCCAGGGATGTAGTTTTGACATGCTGGCTCGTATCGCTCTCCCACCCGCAATGGTGGGCTTCGTGATAGGGCGTATCATCAACACGCCGGAATGGTTCACGCAAGGAGCGGGAGAGCGACATGACTCCGCGGATCGATCAGAACCTCGGTATCTCTAGCGAGCCCGACGAGTGGGTGCATTCGGCCTGCTTGTTATGCTCGAACGGCTGCGGCCTGGATATCGCGGTCAAGGATGGGCGGATCGTCGGCGTGCGCGGCCAGCCCGATCATCCGGTCAGCTTCGGCCATCTCGGGCCGAAGGGAGAGCACGCCTGGGTCGCCAACAACTCCAAGCGCCGCGGCACGACACCGATGATCCGCCGCAAGCGTGGTGCGCCGTTGCAGCCGGTGAGCTGGGTGGAGGCGATGGATTTCTTCGTCGAGCGCTTCCGCGACGCCTGGAGCCGCGGGCGCCAGAACCTCGCCTGCTACAATTCGGGGCAGCTCACGATTGAGGAGCTCTACACGCTCGGCAAATTCTGGCGCGGCGGGCTGCAATCGCCCAATATCGACGGCAATACGCGACTCTGCACCGCGACCTCGGCGACCGGGCTGATGGCCAATTTCGGCAGCGACGGACCGGTCGCTTCCTATGCCGACATCGACCGGGCCGAGCTGCTCTGCCTCTACGGCCACAATGCCGCCGAGGTGCAGACCGTGCTGTGGGAGCGGATGCTGGCGGCGAAGCAGGCGAACGGCGGCCGCATCATCGTCGCCGATCCGCGCAAGACGCCGACCGTCGTTCAGGGCGCGGATCTTCATCTGCAACTCGCTCCCGGCACCAACGTCGCGCTGATGAACGGCCTGATCCACCTGCTGATCCGCAATGGTTGGGTGGACCGCGACTTCGTTGACGCGCACACCGTCGGCTTCGGCGACATGGAAGCGATGGTCCGCGACTATCCGCCCGAACGCGTCGCACAGCTGTGCGAGATACCGCAGGCCGATCTCGAAACTACGGCGGAATGGATCGGAACGACCGACCGCTTCGTCTCGACCGTGCTGCAAGGCTTCTACCAGAGCGTCGAGGCGACCGCCGCCTCCTCGCTGGTCAATTCGGTGCATCTGCTGCGCGGTGCGATCGGCAAGCCCGGCGCGGGGCCGCTGCTGATGGCGGGCCAGCCCTCGGCGATGTGCAACCGCGAGGCGGGTGCGGGCGGCTCCTATCCCGCCTATCGCAATCCGCACAACGAGGCGCAGATGCGCGAGCTCGCCGCGCTGTGGAACCTCGATTACGAGCATTTCCGCCACGAGGTGCCGATCGACATCATGACGATGATGGAGACTGCCGAGCGCGGCGACATCGAATTCATGTGGATGATCGGCACCAATCCTCTGGTCAGCCTGCCCGACCAGAACCGCTCGCGGCGTATCCTCGACAAGCTGTTCCTCGTCGTCCAGGACCCCTTCATCGACACCGAGACGGTCGATCTCGCCGATATCTATTTCCCGGCGGCGATGTGGGGCGAGAAGACCGGCTGCATCACCAACGCCGATCGCAGCGTCAACCTGCTGCTGAAGGCGGTCGATCCGCCCGGTGAAGCGCGCAGCGATTTCGACATCGTGGTCGAGGCGGCGCAGCGGCTGGATTTCCGGAACCGCGACGGCGCGCCGCTGATCCCCTTCACCGACCCCAAAGAGGCCTTCGCGGAATGGGGCCGGGTGTCAAAAGGCCGCCCGTGCGACTATTCGGGGATGAGCTACGAGCTGATCCTCGAGATGGGCGCGGTGCGCTGGCCGTGCAACGAGCAGCATCCACGCGGCTGCGAACGGCTCTACGAGGACCTGAATTTCGGCACCGCCATTGATTATTGCGAGACCTACGGTCACGATTTCATGAGCGGCGCGCCGCGAACCCGGGCCGACTATGAGCGTATCGATCCCAAGGGAAAGGCGTTCCTGCGCCCGGTGCAATGGCGGCGCCAGCCCAATCCGGTGTCGGAAGAATTCCCCTTCACCCTCATCACCGGCCGCGTCGTCTATCACTTCCACACACGGACCAAGACCGCCCGCTCCGAAGTGCTCAACCGCCGCGCGCCGCATCCTTATGTCGAGGTGCATCCCGAGGACGCCGCGCGGCTCGGCATCGGTCTCGGCGACACGGTCGAGATCACGTCGCCGCACGGGCGCTGGGAAGGCGTGGCGATGGTGGTCGACACCGTGCGGACCGGCGAAGTGTTCGTGCCGTTCCACTACGGCCGCGGCGCGCAATCGGCCAACCAGCACACCTGGTATGCGCGCGATCCGATCAGTCATCAGCCGCAGCTGAAATCGTCTCCCGTTGCGGTCAAGCGGCTGAGCTTCGGCGAGCCAGAGCCGTGGCTGCTCGAGCGACTGGCGGAGCTTAATGGCGAGAACATCGAACCGTTCGCGGCGAGGACCTACGCATGACGAGCGGCCCGATCCCTGCCGCACATCTCCGGCTGAAGCGCGCCTACGAGCCCGCCGAACCGGACGACGGCGTGCGCATCCTGGTGGATCGGTTATGGCCGCGCGGAGTGAGCAAAGCCAAGGCTGCCCTCGGAGGATGGATCAGCGAGGTCGCGCCCAGCACCGAACTACGCAAATGGTTCGGCCATGACCCGGCTCGCTGGACCGAGTTCCAGCGCCGCTATCGCGCAGAGCTTCGCGACCACCGCGATGCTCTCGATCGAATTCGGGGTCTCGCCAGGGCCCATGTGGTCACGCTCGTCTATAGCGCGCGAGACGAACAGCATAACGATGCCGTCGTGCTGAGGGACGTGCTGCTCGGCGACGTCTGAACAAAGGTCCTCACGCAGGCTTTGCCGTGGCCGAACTCTGGGCCGCCGGACCGGCATTGCCGAGGAATGTCAGGGGCGGCACGAAGAACAGGCTGCCAGTGACAGCCCGGCTGTAATCGAGCAGGCGATCGTAATTGCCCGGCGGATCGCCTACGAACATGTTTTCGAGCATCCGCTCGATCCGAGAGGGCGAACGCGCATAGCCGATGAAATAGGTGCCGAACTCGCCCTTGCCGATCGTGCCGAAGGGCATGTTGTCGCGCACGATCTTGAGCTCGTTTCCCTCCGCGTCGGTGATCGAGGTCGCCACGTTGTGCGCGTAGGATTGCTTGACCGAGTCCTCCAGTTCGATGTCGGAGAGTTTCTTGCGACCGATGATCGCCTCCTGCCGCTCGATCGGCAGCGCGTTCCAGCCGTCGAGATCGTGCAGGTATTTCTGGACGATGACGTAGCTGCCGCCGGCGAAGGCGGGATCCTCGTCGCCGATCAGCACCGCGTCGAGGCTCTCTTGACCCACCGGGTTTTCGGTGCCGTCGACGAAGCCGATCATGTCGCGCTGGTCGAAGAACTTGAAGCCGTGCGTCTCGTCGACAATCGTGATCGCCTTGCCGAGCCGCGCGGTGATCTGCATCGCCAGTTCGAAGCAGAGGTCCATGCTGCGCGCGCGGATGTGGAACAGCACGTCGCCGGGAGTCGCCACGGCGTGGTGCGTGCCGCGGATTTCGCGAAAGGGATGCAATTCCTTGGGTCGCACCTTTCCGAACAATCGATCCCACGCCACCGAACCGAACCCCATGATGCACGACAGTTCGCCGTCGAGATCACGAAAGCCCACCGCGCGGACGAAGCCGGCCAGGTCGCCGCACATCGCGCGTACTGCATCCAAACTATCGTCGCTTTCATTCAGCGTCGCCACGAGAAACATCGCTGCACGCGAGAGCTTCGAAGCAACTGCCTGAGTTTCGATCGTCATGAGAACGTCCTTGGTCGACTCGCCTTGGAGTGAACTTCCCGACAGCGGCACCCGTTTCAAGGTTCCTCAACGCCGGTGCAAGCGGATGACCTTCACGGACCCGCCCCGAGCGGCAGCGCATGCCAACAAAGCGGTCGTTCCCGCGCCTCCGCGAGCTCATCGAAAGCCGCCCTTCATTCATTGCAATGTCGGCGTACCGAATCGGCTTGGATTGGGTCCGGTTGCCGACTGGCCGCTTTTCGCTGGCCTGCGATGAAAGCAGATGCTGCCGCGCGAAGCGGTCTAGCGCCTGCAATCGGTCGTCTTCGCGGCACGCCGGTGCCTAAAGCAGGCTCAAAATTGGACTGGCTCTCCATTGAGCGGGATTATGAAAATCTGCCGCCAACCCCCGATCGTCGCCAGGGAATATCGGGGAGCAAGCCGGGCGCGGAATTGTAACCTCATCCCGCGCCCTTGCGGCGATAGCCGAGAATGTCGGCAAAATATAGGATCCGGTCGCGCACGTCTTCTCGAACGAATGGTCGATCGTTCAAGACCCTGGACACAGTCTTCACGGAGACGTTCGCGGCGTTCGCAATGTCGGATATTTTGGTCATCTGCGTTCCGCAATCAATTCAAGTCGATTATACCGACGCCGTCCTTGATTGTGATCCTGGTGCCGAACGGCTTGGAATATTCCACAATCTCGTCGAGAATTTTCCTGGCGACCTCAGGCGTCGGCGTCCGTGGAATGCCGACCTGCGAGCCCGGACGAGGCGTCTGACCCAGATCGACCGGATAAATCCTTACCTCGCTGAGCTTGCCGCCATCGAAGTGGCTCTCGACCAGAATCGCTTCGAGATTGGGCTTCAATTGCCAAAAGCCCTGAACCTCGTGCTCACCGACAATCGCGTTGGGATCAGCGGGTTTGTCGTCGCTGCCGTGGAAGCTCCGCATCTTCGGTTGTTCGGGGTACGGCTGTCCGTCCGGCTTCCGCAGCAAGCCCTTGCTTTCCGGCATGATGGCCGACTGGAAGATGAAGTTCGACGTTCCATAGAAGATTGGCTTGCCCTTGTAGATTTCGACGCCCTTGATGGTGTGAACGCCCTGGGCGGCGAACATGTCGACGCCCTGGTCGATCGCGTCATGGGCGAACTTTATCTCGAAGTCGGCAGGGAAATGGTCGTAGGAATAATGCTGGAAATCATAGCGATTCTGATGCCAATGCATGTTCAGCATGACCATGTCCGACGCCTGCTTCGCGGTCCGGATCTGGGTGAGGATCTCCTTCAGGTCGCTCGGGTTCATGTCGAAGCTGTGCTCTCCCGGCTTGTCCATCACGCGAAATTGGGTGCCGAAGGCATGAAGATCTCCGGTGCCGTGATCCTTGGCGATCGAGCGCAGGACCGCCATTTGCGGGGCGGTGACGCCGTGGAACAGCGTGACGTGGAGTGAATTCTTGATGCCGTCGTCCGGGTTCGGCTTCGTTTCGCGGTAATAAGCTTCCGCGCCCGACGGCTCACCGGCCGGCGCGTTCGAGCCGATCAGCCGGAAGGTCAATCCGAAGAGATCGACTGTGCCGGACTCGTCCTTCTTCGGCAAGTCGACCGGCACCTCGACCTCATCGCGTCGGGCAACAATCGAGCGCTTGATCGCGGCGACCTGATCGAGCTGGGCGGCCGTGACCGGGACGATCGTTCCGCCGGAGCAGCACGCGTCAATGCCGCCGTCGGCGGACACGCCGATTACGCCGACCAGTCCCTTCGGCGTGGCGACGTACCGTGCCATCCGTGCTTCGGCGAGGCTGTGCGCGACACCGGCGTGCTTTATGCCGACGCGCTCGACCTGCCGAAAATTCTCCCAGATTTGCGGCGCGGCGTCGCGCTTGTTGTTCGCGCGGCTCACGATGTCGATGCCCATGTTCGCCCAATCGTCGGCGACGTCTTTCGGCGCCAGATTGCCGCCAACGTGGCCGAAATTGTCGAAATCGTAGATCTCGTTCTCGAAATCCCCCATCGTCACGTCGGCCTTGCGGAGATGATCGAGGAGAGCCTGCGTTCGCTGGTCGTTGGTCATCGCGAACGGCTGGAATTCGAGAAGATCGCCGACCGCCACGGCGGTGAAGGGCTGCGTGATCTTGAGCTTGAGCTCCTCGGTTTGATCGGGATGCACCGGAACGCCGGGGCGGCCGTCAAATTTCTTGGCGCCATAGCCGATGTTCGTGGCCGTCTCGGCGTGCTGGGCAAGGACCATTTGCGGCATTGCGGACGTCAGAGCGATCGTTGCCGCGCCAGCCCAGCGCAGTGCCCAAATCGTTGAAGCCTTGACCATCATCCTCTCCTGAATGCCCGCTCGCTGCTGTTTAATGAGCGGAATTGTTGGTTTTCTCATGATTAGCTGCCGTCAACTGCGGGGCTAGCCGATCATCCTGTCGTCGTCCTTTCACCGTCGACAATCGGCATCGCCGGTTTGATGGACGTGGCGTCCGGCATCCGCTCGCTGCGGCCGAGAAGGGTAATTGCTAGAAGGCTGATGAGCGCCGCGACCGACAACCATGCCCCCGGTATCGCGCGGTCCCCGGTGGCGACGATCAACCAGGTGCAGAACGCGGGCGTGAAGCCTCCGAAAATCGCCGTGGCTAGACTGTATGCCAGTGAAAAGCCCGTGGTTCGGACGCGGACGGGCATGATCTCCGTGAGATAAACGACCATCGCGCCGTTATAGGCAGCGTAAATCACCGCCAGCAGGAGCTCGACCGCAAGCAGCCTCGGGAACGAGGGGGAAGCCGCCAGGAAGTGCAGCGACGGATAGCCGACGAGCATGGCCAGGACCGAGGCGACGAGGAGGACCGGGCGCCGGCCGACTCGATCCGACAGGGCGCCGGCGAGTGGAAGGCAGACGAAATTGGACATTCCGACGCACAAAGTGACCAGCATCGCATTGAAGGTCGAAAGGTGCAGGATGCTGTTGCCGTAGGTCGGCGTGTAGGCGGTGACCATGTAGAAGAACACGGTCGTCATCACCGCCATCAGCGCGCCGAGGATCACGATGGCGGCGTTCGCCCGCATTGTCGCCAGGATCGCCCTTGTGTCTGGCCGTTCCTTGCGTTGTGCGAATTCCGGCGTCTCTTCGAGCAGGCGGCGAATAACAAACAGAAACGGGATCAGCGCCGAGCCGATGAGAAACGGCACGCGCCACCCCCAGCTTGAAATCTGGTCGGGCGCGAAGGAACGGCTCATGACGAGGCCGATCAGCGCGGCGACGATCACTGCGATTTGCTGAGATCCCGATTGCCACGCGACATAGAAGCCACGATTCCCCGGCGTAGCGATTTCGGAGAGATAGACCGAGACGCCGCCGACTTCGACGCCCGCCGACAATCCTTGAATGAGGCGACCGGCCAAGACGAGCAATGGCGCCGCCATACCGATTTGCGCGTAGGTCGGCATACACGCGATCGACAACGTGCCTAGGCCCATCAGCGCGAGCGTCAGCAGCAATCCCTTGCGCCGGCCATGACGGTCGAGGAACGCTCCGAGCACGATCGCGCCGACCGGCCTCATCAGGAAACCGGCGCCGAACGTCATCAGCGACAACAGGATCGATAGGAGCTCGTTTCCGGTCGGGAAGAACGCTTGGCCGATATATTTCGCGTAATATCCAAAGACCATGAAATCATACATCTCGAGGAAATTCCCGCTCGAGACGATGAAGACGGACTTGATGCTATCTGCTCTGGTCCTGACAGGACTCATGCTTCGACAACTCCATGAATGCGATCGGAAGTGCCGGGGCTCACGCCCCGGCAACGGTCGTCAGAAGCGTAGATTGACACCTATCCTGAACATGCGGCCGACCTGATCGAACAGGCCGGGATCCGTGGGGAGCGGCGTCGCGCCACCCGTGTTCGGATCATAGGGAGGCTTCTTGTCGAGCAGGTTGTGGATGTTGAGGAAGATCGTCTGCTCGTGCCCAAACGCTGGAATATGAACGCTGAATTGGGAGTCGAGGTAAACTTGGGCGCTGACGTGGTTGAAATCCGTATCGACGCCAAGCACGCGCGATTTGTCCCACGTCATCGCGCCGATGTAGCGAACTTGCGTAAAGGCGGAAAACTGGCCGCGATCATAGTTCAGGATCAGATTGCCGCGCCAGTGCGGGAGCGATGCCCTGGCGTTGCCCGCGTCGTTATAGACCTCGGTCAGCAGCGGTGAGGTGGTCAGGTTCTTCGCGACATAGCCCGCCAGCGCCCTCACCCTGAGATCACCCGGATCGCCGCCAAAGACCTGAGCCAGAGGAATACGATAGCTCGCTTCGATATCGACGCCGCGCGCGATTTGCTTGGCGAGATTGGCCGGCGAGGTCCGCGTCCCGATCACCGCCTCGGTGGCGGGATCGCGGATCACGAAATCGCAAAGCGCGGACGTCTGGCCACTGAGATTGCATTGCTGGACCGCGTCGTTGCCGCCGACATTGGTGATCGCATCGCGGATCTCGATATCGTAATAATCGACCGCGAGGTTGAGCGTCGGGATGAAGCTCGGCTGCAGCACGACACCGGCCACCCAGGTATTGGCCACTTCTGGTTTCAGGTCGGGATTGCCGAGCGTCTTGTTCGGAACAGAGAAATACGACCTTCCGGTATAGAGCGTGTCGTCGATCGTGATGTTGTTCTGACGACCCGTCGCGAACAGCTCCTCGAGGTTTGGGGCGCGAATGTCGCGTGAACGCGTCGCGCGAAAGCGGACGCCGTCGGTCACCTCCCAGCTCAGCCCGGCTTTCCAGGTATTCACTCCGCCGCTCGTCGAATAGTCGGTGTGGCGGCCAGCCAGATTGATGCCGAAGCTCTTGCCCAGGAGCGAGTCCTTCAGAACCGGGATATCGAGCTCGGCATAGACTTCCTTCACATTGTATTTGCCGTCGAAGTTTTGCTGGTTGACCAGCCTGAAGTCGCCCGCCTGCGAAAGGGGATCGGCGACGATCCGGGCGGTGATCTTGCGCCATTCGGCGCCGATCGCGGCCTTCAGCGGGCCGGCAGGCAATGCCAGCAAGGTGCCACTCAAATTGGCATCCGCGACCTGTTGGGTAACCGTCGTATCCGACTGCGAGGTCCCATAGATGTAGTCGAGCGATTGCTGCGAAGGCGAGCCGGCCCCGAACGGATTGAGCGGCTCGCAGCCCGCTGCGGCCGCGCGGACGTTCGGATCGGCACTCAGCGTATCGGCGCATACGATCTGCCCGCCCGAAACAACGGCATTGACCGCGCGATTGAGATTGCCGACGAGCAGGTTGTTGTACATCGGCGCATGATTGCGATCGCGTCCGTATTGATAGGAGACGTCCCAGTTCCAGTTGCCGGCGATCGTTCCGGTGAAGCCGCCAAGGCCCCGGAAATTTTCGTTTTCGTTGGCAGTGTGGTTTTGCTGGACCTCGGTGAACACGCGGTTCATCTGGAAACCCGTAACCCCCAATGCAGTCATTTGCGCGACCAGCGCAGGATCGGCCTGGGCAAGATACGGATTCGACCGGTTGATCGTGATCGTTCTGGTCACCGGGCTGCTCATGAAGTCCGACAGCGAATAGCCGTATATGCCTTCGACGAAGACATGAACGCTGTCGCTGACGTCATATTCGGCGCGGCCGAACAGCGATTTGCGGGTAAGCGGGCGGATGATCTCCTGGCCCGTCGACACATGGAAGCCGTCGCCGCCGTTCTGCGACCCGTTTGTGCGGCCGATGTCGCTCGCGATGGTCCCGTAGTCATAGGGGAGCGGCATCCCGCCCGGGCCGAACATGATACCGAGAATCTGCTTGTTCGCCGCCGCGGAGCCCCCCTGGCCGATGACGACCAAGCCTCCGGGCGTATAGGGCGTCCGCAAGTCGTCGCCACCGATCAGCTTGGGCAAACCGTCCGGATTGGCAAGCTGATTGCGTGCGGTGCGCCGGAAGGCCCGGGCATCGCCGGGAACGCCGTCATTGTCATAATATTCGCCCGCGGCGATGATGTGCAGCCGGTCGTCGAGCAGGCTCGCGCCGGCGGTGACCGAGACCTTGCGCTCGGAATTGTCGCCGCGCTGCGAAATGCCCGACGTCAGATCCACCTTGAGACCGGTGAAATGCGTATCGAGGACGAAATTGACCACGCCGGCGACCGCGTCCGAGCCGTAAGCGGCCGATGCGCCGCCCGTGACCACGTCGACCCTTTGCACGAGACCCTGCGGAATGAGGTTGGTGTCGATCAGATTGTCGGGACCGGTGGGCGTAAGCCGACGGCCGTCGAGCAGGATCAGCGTGCGGTCGTTGCCCAATGAGCGCAAATCGAGGAAATTCTGCCCGCCGTGTCCGGTCCCGCCACCGGCCGAAGGGCCGCCCCCCGGCGTGATCGAGGGAAGTTGCTGGAGACCTTCAGCGAGGGTGGCGGGCGCTGCGGCTTGCAGATCGGTCTGAGCGATGCTCGTGACCGGCGTTGGGCTGGTGAAGGTGCCCCGGATGCGTGAGCCCGTCACGATGATATCGCCACCGCCAGCGGCGGGCGCCTGAGGGGCGGTTGTCGAGGCGTCTGCAGCTGTGGCCGGCGCTGGATCGGCGGCGGCGCTGGAGGCCGGCGGTACCGTGTCCTGGCCATAGGCCGCGCTCGCCCCGAGCAGGAGCGCACTAACCCCTGTCAGCAGAATTACCTTCCTCTTCATTTTGATCCCCTCCTGTAATGTCAGGTTTTCTGGTCTGTTCGATCGGACACGGCATCGAGCCATTTGCGGGTGAAGCCCGCGAAGGTGAGCGCATCGAGGCCGGCCATCAGCGAGGGGCCGACCCGGACCGCACGGACATTGGTGCTGCTCGACCAGGGCTGGCTGCTTGGAATGTCGAGCCGCAACGGCGTCATGTGGTGGCGCGCCATGATCGACTGCCCCTCTTTCGAGAGCAGAAAATCGAGAAACAGCCGGGCGCTCGCCGGATGAGGCGCGCCCTTGGCAATCAGCGCGACACGCGACATCAGCAGCGCATAATCCTGCGGCACGACGACCCGGAAATTCGGATCTCGCGCCGCCCGTTCGAATGCGTAGGATCCGATCAGATTGTAGGCGATGAGCAAGCGGCCGGCGCTGACATCTTCGATCATGTCGTGGCTCGACACGAACAATGCCGGCCGCGCCCTGCCGATCGCCGCGATCAGATCCCAACTGTCGCGGTCGTTCTGGATATCCTGCGAGATGTAGAGATAGCCGGTCGGGCTCAACTCCGGATCGTACGAGCCGATCCGTCCGGTGAAGATATCAGGCCGCCGATGGAGAAGACTCGCCAGTTCATCGTGCGTTTTCGGCACCAGCGGCGGCGGCAGCAGCCTTGCATTATAGCCGATGACGATCGGCTCGGTGCTAATCGCGAAGGCCTGATCTTTCCACACCGCCCATTTGGGCAAGGCATGGCGCTGCGGAGACTCATATTGTTGAGCAAAGCCGTCATTGACGAGCTTTATTTGCAAATCCATCGCAGAATTGATGATCAGGTCGGCATTTACATGACGGGACGTTTCTTCATTCCTGAACCGTTGATAGACATCCTTCGCAGTAAGAGATTTATAATCGACAGAAATGTACGGATATTTCTCATTGAATTTTGATAATAGCTCGGATGCCTCGCGTTGATCCGTCGCACTGTAAATGACGAGGCGGCCTTCGGCATGTGCCGTTCTGACGAGATCGCCGCGCTTGTGATGAATGACTGCTGCCGCAGCGCCGAAAGCGCACAGCGTGCACAATATTGCTATCTGCAATGGCAGGAGTCTTCCGCGCCGCGCCATTTTCTTTATCATTTCCTCTCTTCTCCCATCGTCTATACTGATTCGCTTTCACGAACCTTTCAGGGCCTGTTGGACCGATGACCCGCCTGCTGCTTGTAGAGGATGATCGCGCCATGGCGCGGGGCATAACCGCCCTGCTCAAGGCGCAAGGCTTTTCCGTCGACCATGTCGTTCGCGGGGAGGAGGCGCTCGAAATCCATGCGACCGAGGCGTACGCAGCGATGATCCTCGACGTCGGCCTGCCCGATATTTCCGGGTTCGACGTGTTGCGGAAATTACGGCGGCAAGGCTCGCTGATGCCGGTTCTGATTCTGACCGCGAAAGATGCGATCGGGGATCGCGTCCGCGGGTTGGATGGGGGCGCCGACGACTATCTTACCAAGCCCTTCCACACGCTGGAGTTGCTCGCCCGCGTTCGTGCTCTCGTCAGAAGAGGGGTCGGTGAGGCGGCGCCGCTCCTAGAGGTCGGCAACCTCATGTGCGATCCGGCGGCGCAGACGGCTGAGGTCAACGGCCGGCGGCTCGAACTGCCGCGACGGGAATGGGCCGTGCTGCACGGCCTCGCCAGCCAGGCAGGCAAGGTGGTTCCGCGCGAGCGGCTTGCCTCCGAAGTCTTCAGCTTCGAAGATGAAGTCGGCACCAACGCGCTCGAAGTTTACATCGCCAGGCTGCGCAAGAAGCTTCAGCCGGACGGGCCGGCCATCCGCACATTCCGCGGTCTCGGCTACATGCTGGACGCGGGGCGGGATCGGTGATCGCGACGAAGCCGGCGCAATGGTCGCTGGCGCGCCGGCAGTTCGTGGTAATCGGCGGCGCGCTCACTGTCGTCGCGATCCTGCTGGGTGTCGGCGGATCATGGTTCGTAAACGGCGTCGCGGAGCGAACATCCGATCGCGTCCTGGCAGCGTCGACGCGCGCGATTACCGAAAAGCTGGGCGTGGAGAAGGGGCAGATCACGCTCGATATGCCGCCCGGCGCATTCGGGATGCTGGAGGACAATGCTCGCGACAACGTGTTCTACAGCATCTACATCGGCGGAAAATTCCTGACGGGCTATCGCGACTTTCCTGCCGCCCGCGCGCCGGTCCCCGACGACGACCTTCCGCATTTTCGGTATGACCAATTTCATGGCCAACGAGTCCGGGTGGCGACCGAGTTGCGCTATCTGCCGCGCCTCAAGAATCCGGCGATCATCCAGGTCGCCGAGACACTCGACGAGCGTCACGCGCTCGCCCGTTACATGCTTGTCGGTCTTGCCCTTCTCGAGGCGGCGCTTGTCGGTTTCGCGGTTATCCTAATCCGGCCCGCGATCAGATGGGGGCTGAAGCCGGTCACGCGGGTGCAGCGGGAATTGAGCACGCGAGAAACCGGCCGGATCGATCTCACGCCTTTGAGCGTGCAAGGTGTCCCGCCGGAGCTTGCCGGCCTCGTCAGCGGTTTCAACGCGCTGCTCGAAAAGCTCTCCGACTCGGTCGATCAGGCTCGCCGTTTTACGGCTGACGCTTCCCACCAGATGCGGACGCCGCTCGCGGTGCTGAGGACGCATATCGACGTTCTGATCCATCACGATGTCGCCGATCTGGATATGCGACAGTCATTGCACGACATCGACGTTGCTGCCGACCGGCTTCAGCGGCTCATTACCCAATTACTCGCGCTGGCGAGGGCGGAAGAAGGCCTTGGAACGGTGACGCGTGCATCGGTCAATGCCACAGCCGTTGCCAGCGAGATTTGCAGAACATTCGCGCCCCGGGCCGCCGCAGCGGGTCTGGAATTGCATTTCGAGGCGCCGGCTCAATGTATGGTGCAGTTCGAGCCGCTTCTTTTCGAGGAGCTGCTCTATAATCTTCTCGACAATTCCGTTCGATATCATGGGATCGGAAGCTATATCACCGTTCGGGTAATCGCAGGACCGCCTGCGGAACTCGTCGTCGAGGATGATGGTCAGGGCATCCCGCCCGATAAGCTGGACGAGATGGTGGGGCGCTTCAGTCGGTTGGCGCGGGATCAGGAAAAGCCTGGCAGCGGCCTGGGTTTATCAATCGCGGCGGCAATCTGCGCCAGCATGGGTGCAGAGCTGACGCTGCGGATGAAGACCGACCCTCGCCGTTTTCTTGTCACCGTGAGATTTGGAGGAACTATCTGAGGATCCACCTGTACCGGCGCCTTCCAACAAGGATGCCGGTATCCGTTCCAACGGCATCAATCTTACCGTGAGGCGCTTGCTTGGAGCAGCGTCCGCCGACATAGCCGCCGCTCGCGGCGCTTCGCTCGGCCGTCGAAACCGGCCGTTCATTCATGCGGCAGGTTATGGCGCTTCGTAGGCCGTCTTCTGACTGTCCGGTTTTAGGCATGAGAATAGTGGAAGCTGCCATTTGATCGAACCGTTGCCTCGGTCGGAGGCACCCAACATAGCGCCGTTCCGCGCTCGGATCAGCTCGCCAAAAGCTGCCCTACGTTCAGACACTCGCCGGCAACGGCAAATGGGCCGTCTAGCAACCGGCGATTTTGGCTGCGTGTTTTCGAAAGCGAACGCTAGGTGTTTCTAAAGCACGGCTCGTGCTTCAGCTGACATCATTTACCAGCATCGCCAGCAGCAGAATCAAGTAAATTTGACGTGGACCCTAGTTGGCGCAATGCGCAAGGGGCGGGACCGGAAGCACAGACCGATCGCTGAACGGCCAGGCGGAGGGTATAGCGGAACCGCTTCGAAACGTTCAGAGTCAGCTTTGCCCGGCATTTCAGCAGCCCGAGACGGCAGCCGTAAAGAGGGCGCCTCGGCCGCTGAAGGTGATAAGTCCGGGGGAGCGAACAGTGCGAGCCCGCTCCAAGCCAGCGGGCGGTAACACCCGCTGGCAGAGTTTGTCAAACTTGAGCCAAGCCTCCATCGGTGAACAGCTCGCTCCCCGTCATGAAGCTGCTGTCCGAAGAGGCGAGAAATGCGGCAGCCGCCGCGACTTCCGACGGGTCGCCGACATGCCCGATCAAGGTGGTAGTCTCTTCTCAGATCGATCAACGCCCGAAAATATCCATTCTTGGTTACCAGCCTCTGTCGAAAGCCTGTGATCGCGGCCTTTTCAGAATCTCACTCGAGATGGAGCCAAAGCGTTCAGCGGCCGATTTTAACCTGAACGTGAATAGAGCGGCTCAATCACATCGGCATAAAGCGGCCATTTGTTGTCGGGAAAATAATTGACCATTACGGTCAGGCGTAGTCGCTTTACCGGATCGATGAAGGCGAACGACCCGGCCGCACCGAACCAGCCATAAGTTCCGGCATGGACGCCGCCGGGCACGTCCTTCAGGAAAACCTCGCCCCCGGCGCCGAAGCCTTGCGCCGCGACCGGCGCGGGCGTGATGTTGCCGACGATGCGCACGCCAGGCGGCAACAGGTTAGACATCGCCAGCCGAACGGTCTCTGGCTTGAGCACGCGCATGCCGTCGATCACGCCGCCGTTCGCCAGCATCGCGAGAAAGCGATCATAGTCGCGCGCCGACGATACCAGCCCCGATCCGCCGTAATCGACCGGCGCGGGATGCAGCCACATCGATGTCGCGCCGATTTCGAACGGCAGCCGTTGTTCGTCCTTCCAGTAATATGCGGTCGCGAGCCGCGCGGCGTCGGACTGAGGCACCGTCCAGAATGTCGAGGACATGCCGAGCGGATCGAGGATGCTCTGCTGGACGAAGCGATCGAACGGCATGCCGGCGGCGACCTCGATCACGCGGCCGAGGACATCGAGGCCGATCGAATAATGCCATTCGGTGCCCGGCTCCGACAGCAACGGGAGAGTGGCGATTCGGTTGGCGAATTGCGCGAGGGTCGCCGGCTGCGCGGCGCTCGCCTCGGGAGCGACGCGACCGCCGAGCAGGCCCAGGCGCTTATATTCCTGGAAAATCGGTCCTGTGCCGAAGAATTGATAGGTTAGCCCGCTGGTATGCGTCAGCAACTCACGCACCGTGATCGGGTGCGATGCGGGGCGGCTTTCCAGCGACGCCGCCGGATCGACGGCGACACGCATCGTCTTGAAGGCGGGAATGACATCGCCGATCGGCTCGTCGAGGCCGAGCTTGCCTTGCTCGATCAGCTTCATCGCCGCCATCGCGGTGATCGGCTTGGTCATCGAATAGACGCGCCACAGGCTGTCGGGGCCAGCCATCGGGGCATCGGGATCGTCGGCGATGTGCCCGGCGGCGATGAAGGTCGGCGGCGCGTCGCCATAGCCGATCGCGGCGATTACTCCGGGGATTTTGCCCGAACGGACATAGCCGTCCAACACTGATTGCAATGCCGACAGCGCGCCAGATCTGGCGATAGTCGCCTTCGGTTCGCGATCGTGCGCATTCGTTACAGAGGCCGGGACCAAGACCAGCGCGCCGGCGGCGAGCAACAATCCCGCGCGCATCACGCTTCACCGCCTTGCCGGATCGAGTCGTAGGCCAATGCCCTGACCGCGCCGTGAATCTCCCGGGCCCTGGACTCGCCGGGAAATACCTGGCTCAGGACGATGACGATCAGATCCTGTTCGAAATCGACCCAGAAATTGGTATCGGCAGCGCCCGCCCATGAATATTCGCCCGGCGAGCCCGGGATGCCGCGCGCGATGGGATCGCTGATGACGACGCCGCAATAGCCGTGGCCGACGCCGCGTTCGGCATAGAGACCCTGCGGCATCGCGCGCAGCGGCCGCTCGCCGAATTCCGGGCCGAGATGATTGGTGACGAGCAATTTGAACATGTCGGCCTCCAGGATGCGGACGCCGTCCAGTTCGCCCCCATTGAGGAGCATCCGTGCGAACCGCAGGTAGTCCGCTGCGGTACCGACTAGTCCCGATCCGCCGAGATCGGCCGAAGGCGGAAAATTGAACCCGAGATCACCCGATATGTTGAGCAGGCCGCCTTCCGCCCCCGGCTGGTACACATCGACCAGCCGGTCCTTATTGTCCGGCCGGACGTGGAAGCCAGTATCGACCATCCTCAGCGGCGCGATGACGCGGTCGTGCAGGAAGGTGCCGAACCGCTGGCACGAGACAATTTCGACAACGCGACCGAGCACGTTCATCGCTTCGCTGTAGCACCACGCCGTCCCCGGCTGCGCGCGCAGCGGGAACGATGCCAGCTTCTCGACATAGGCCGCCAGAGAAGTGCCGGTCTGCTGCACCGTCCAGTTGTCGAACAGGCCGGCGGCGAAATAGCGCTCGGCGATCGCGTCATCGAGCAGAAAATGGTAGCTCAGGCCGGCGGTGTGCGTGAGCAGATGGTGGAGCGTGATCGACAGATCCGCCGGCACGAGTTCGCCGTCCTGGAGCACCTTCATATCGGCGAATTCGGGCAGAAAGGCCGCGACGGGATCGTCGAGGCGCAAGCGCCCGTCCTGCAACAGTTGCAGGATCGCCACGCCGACCAGCGGCTTGGTCATCGAATAGAGTCGGAAGATCGCGTCGGGCCGCAACGGAGTGTGCGCCTCGATCGAGCTCCAGCCCTGCGTCGCCTCGAAGACGATCTCGCCGTGACGATAGATCACGGTCTGCGCACAAGGAATCACGCCTTCGTCGATATAATGTTGCAAGGCGGGGCGGATGCGCGCCAAGGACTCCGGCGCCATGCCCGATCCCGCGGCGACGCGCGCGCGTTCGGCCTCGGCCTGCATCGTCATCGTTCCTCTCCGTCGTTGCCGGCGCCCACTGTTGCGTAGTCGATCCGGAGCTCGATGACTGCGCGCCGCGGGGCGGAAACACATTGTTCGGTTTGACACGAAAGTTTGTTCAGAATGACCAATGCGGCGATCAGGGTGGCGTCTGCTCGCTCAGCAAAGTCGTCGCCGCCGCGACGCGCGTGCTGTCTGACTTGTAGTGGCGGCGGTAATCTGAGGGGGTCATGCCCGAAAAGCCGATGAAGCTGCGCGTGAAGCTGCCGGGTTCGACGAAGCCCAGCTTGTAGCCCACCACGGTAACGGGGATGTCGGTGGCGAGCAGGAACGCGCCCGCCAGCTCGCCGCGTAGCCGCACCCGAATCTGCTGGAACGATTCGCCTTCGCGCGCGAGATCGCGGCGCAGGCGGCGCGGATTGGTGCGCAGGCGATGCGCGACCTCCTCGATCGGCGGCGACCAGTCGCCGCAGCGTTGGGCCTGACGCAACATCTGCTCGGTGCGCCCACGCCAGGTCATGTCGCCGCTCGGCAGCGCGAACCAGTCGGGCGCGGCGGCATTGTAAGTTTCGTATTCGGCGAGGCTGCCGTGGACGAGGCTGCTGTGCAGATCGTTGCGATCATAGACCAGGGCGTCGATCGGCGCGCCGAATTCGATCGGACAATGGAACAGCGCGAACCGCTCGAACCCGTTGGGCTGGATCGGCCGCGCGCCGCGGACGAAAATCCGCCGCAGGTTGAGCGAGCGGCCGATCATCCAGCTGAACAGATGATAGATCCACACGAAGCGGAACCAGACGAAGATGTCGCGATCGAGCCCCGCGATGGTTTGATAGGTGCAGACGTGCATCACGCCGTCATGGCCGTCTTCGACGAGGCGCGGACCGATGTCGCTCGACAGCGCCTGAGTGAAGCGGATGCTCACCCTGAGCGCCTCGCCCATCGTGCTGCAATGCAGGTAGGAACGCGTGCGCTCCTTCTCGAGCGCCATGCGGCAGCCTTCATGGAAGAAGCCGATGAAGGCGTCGTCGAGCGCGATCTGGATCTGCTGGATCAGACGAAAATACGAGCGGCCGTCAATCGCGGCGCCGACATCGCCGTAAACCGCCGGATCGATCCCGGCCTTTTCGAGAAGGTCGGCCGGCTCGCAGCCCTTGAGCAGCGCGCCGCCGAGCAGCGCCTTGACCGCGCTGCCGTCGAGCCCGCGCGCGATCGGCGGCGGTGTCTCCACTTGCTCGCGCGCCGTCATGACCGTCATTGCCTCTCCGCCTCCTCGCGCCCGTGACGTCGGGCAAAATGTATAGCGCCGGGTGCGCGCCAAAGAAACGGGTGTGGTCAATTCGGACAAATCATGCGGTCAAATCAGATATGGCGTTCGATGCTCCGGAAATCGTTAATCCGCTCAAGCGAGGCGTAAGTTGCGCCCGAAAAATGACATCAGGAGATGGAATGAAAGGCATGACGCGCCGCCGATATGCCGCGACGATCGCCGTGCCGGCGCGCTTGCGATGAACAGTCTGTCGTCCCCGGCCCGCGAGGACACGACCGCTGCCGCACGGCGCGTGCCGATGTCGTTCGCGCTCAAGACGCAATATGGCATCGGCGAGCTGAGCAACGGCATGGTCGGGGCCGGCTTCGGCTTCTTCCTGCTCTTCTATCTCACCGCGGTGTGCGGCATGTCGGGCACCGTCGCGGGAACGGCGACGCTGATCGCCACGCTGATTGACGGCGTCGCCGATCCGGCAATTGGGCTGGCGAGCGACCGGCTGAAGACGCGCTGGGGCCGGCGGCTGCCGTTCATGGCATTCAGCATCATCCCCTTCGCGATCGCGTTCGGCGTGCTGTTCTCGATGCCCGCCTCGCTCAGCGGCGGCGCGCAATTCCTCTACGTCACGATCTGCCTGATCGTGCTGCGGCTATCGCTCTCGTCGTTCGTGCTGCCGTACACCGCGGTCGGCGCCGAGATCACCGACGATTATCGCGAGCGCGCCAGCATCGTCGCGTTCCGCCTGACCTTCCAGAATGCCGGCGTGCTGTCCTGCGTTGTGCTCGGGCTGGGCGTGTTCATGGCGGGGCCGAATGGTCTGCTGTCGCGCCAGGCCTATGTGCCCTTCGCCTGGACGGGCGCCGCCGTCATCGCGGTGAGCGGTTTTATCGCGATTCTGGCGGTGCGCCGCGCGCTGCCGAGGCTGCACGCCCCGGCCGCCGAGCGGACGCCGTTCATCGCCGGCTTCGCACGCGAGATGGTCGAGCTGTCGCGCAACCGCTCGTTCCTCGTGCTGTTCGGCACGGTGATGGTCTATTTCCTCGCTTATTCGGCCTATGCCGCGCTCGCGCTCTACGCGACGCGCTATTTCTGGAAGCTCGACACCTTCGCCATCCAATTGATCCTGCTGGCGGCGTCGCTAGGCCCGCTGATCGGCGTGCCGGTCAGCAGCTTCGCGCTCAAGCGGATGGAGAAGCGGACGCTGGCGATCGTCGCCTATTTCGCCATCGCCCTGTTCCAGGTCTGGCCGCCGCTGGTGCAGCTCTACGCGCCGATCACGCTGCCGCCATTCACCGCGGCGGTGGTGCTGTTCCTCAACAGCCTGTGCGTCGGCACCGCGATCATGGTCTGCGGCGTGGCGTTCCAGTCGATGCTGGCGGATACCGCCGACGAGCACGAATGGCTGTTCGGGGTGCGCCGCGAGGGGCTGTTCTTCTCCGGCCTGATCCTGTCGTACAAGGCGGCCTCGGGGGTCGGCGGACTGATCGCCGGCGTCGCCCTCGATGCGATCGGCTTCCCCACCGATCTTGCTGCGCGCGGGCCGGATTATGTTGTTCCGGCCGACGTGATCCACCGCTTGGGCCTCATCTCGGGGCCGCTGCCGGCACTGCTGGTGGCTATCGCCCCGCTGTTCCTGTTTGGCTATCGCCTGACGCGCAAGCGCCATGCCGAGATCATCGCGCTGCTGGAGGAGCGCCATGGCGACACCACCGACGCCCCGCTGCCGGTGGCGGACATCGGCACATCGGCCGCGGTCGGCTGAGGACGATGCCGCAGCGCATGCGAACCATCGAGGCCGGCGACGGCGTGACGATCCGGGTTCGCACGATCGGCGAGGGCAGCCCGGTGCTTCTGATCCCCTCGCTGGGCCGAGGCGTCGACGATTACGATGAGGTCGCCGACCTGTTGGCGGACCGGGGGTTCAAGAGCATCCTGCCCGACCCTCGCGGCATCGGTGGATCATCCGGGCCGGCACCGCGGGACCTGTTCGATCTTGCCCGCGACGCCGCCGCCGTGATCGACCAACTTTGTTCAGGTCCGGTCGGCGTCGTCGGCCATGCATTCGGCAACCGCGTTGCCCGGGCGTTGGCGGCGCTCGCCCCGGAGAAAGTCGAGCGCGTCGTGCTGCTCGCCGGCGGCGGGCAGGCGGTGATGAGCGACACGGTGCGCGCCGCGCTGATGGGATCTGTCGCCCAGGACAGCAAGCCCGATGCCGATCGGCTCGAGGATCTGGAGACCGCCTTCTTCTTCCCGGGCAACGACCCCGCCGTCTGGCTTCGCGGATGGTATCCGGCGGTGGCGGAACAGCAGTTGGCCGCGAACGAACGCACCGAGACCGCGCGCTGGTGGACCGCGGGTCGCGCCCATGTGCTGCTGGTCCAGGCCGAGAGCGATCCCGTCGCGCCGCCCGGCAACGCCGAGGCGCTTGCGGCCGATATCGACGACCGGCTGACGCTGGTGCGGTTGCGTCGCGCGAGCCACGCCATCCTGCCGGAGCAACCCCGCGCGGTTGCTGCGCTGGTCGCGGGCTATCTATCGGGTGAATCCGATGGCGCGGTTTTGCAAGACACGGCCGACCGCCTGATCGCGTGACAGCGCGGCGTCTCAATCCGCCGTGGTCAGCCAGCCGCGCATGCCGGGCCCGCCGCCGAAACCGGCTGCGACGCGCTGCTTGAGCAGCGCCGGCGGGCGGAAGCGCTCGCCATAGGCCTCCTGCAGGATCGTCTGGACCTGAAGGCACAGGTCCGCGCTGACGACGTCCATCAGCGCGAACGGTCCGATCGGATGGCCGAGGCCCAGCCGGCACGCGATATCGAGAGCCTCGGGGCTGGCAACGCCTTCCTCGACCAGCCGCACCGCCTCGATCATCATCGCGTGCAGCATGCGGTTGACCGCGAAGCCCGCGACGTCCTTGATGACGATCGGGGTCTTGCCGATGCCGCGCATCATCTCGGCGATCCTGTCGACCACCGTGCTATCGGTGTCGAAGCCGGGGATCACCTCGACCAGCGGCATCCGCGACACCGGCGAGAAATAATGGGTGCCGATGAACCTGTTCCGGCGCGCCGGAGAAAGCGCACGGGCGAGCGTCGAGATCGGGATGGTCGAGGTGTTGGTGGCGATCACGCACTCAGCCGAACAGGCCGCATCGAGCGTTTGTAGCACCGCCGTCTTCACCTCAACCGCTTCAAACACCGCTTCGGTAACGATGCCGTAATCGGCGAAGTCCGCGAGATCGGTCGTGGTGCGGATGCGCGCCAGCGCCGCGTCCGCCTGTTCGGCCGTATAGCTTCCCCGCTCAACCCCTTTGCCCAGTACCGTCGTGATACGAGCCGCGCTGCGATCGAGCGCAGCCACGTCGCGATCATTGAGGACGACCTCGTGCCCACCGAGCGCGAACACCAGCGCGATTTCCGCCCCCATCAGCCCCGCGCCGACGACACCTGCCTTGATATTCTTCATTTCAGTCGCTCGTTTCCTCGGCCGGCTGCCGCAGCCAGGCCTCGGCCTGTTGGACATACCAGGGCACGACCTCCGGATTCTCGATCCCGTCGGGATTGATCACCTTGGCGACGGGCCAGCCCTGGAACAGGCGCTTGATCGGGATTTCCTGCTTCTTGCCGGACAGCGTCCGCGGAATCCCGGGTGCGGCGACGAAGGTGTCGGGAACGAAGCGCGGCGACAGCGTCTTGCGGATCGCTGCCGCCATCGCCGCCTGCATGGCCTCGTCCAGGGTCCGCCCGGCGGCGGGAACGACGAACATCACCAGCCTGCTGTCGCCGCCGCCGTCCTCGAGGTCGATCACCAGACTGTCGACCACGTCGGGCAGGCTTTCGACCGCGGCGTAGATATCGGCGGTGCCCATGCGCAGCCCGTGCCGGTTGATCGTCGCGTCGCTACGACCGGCGATCGTGCAGCTGCCGTCGGCATGGATCTGGAGCCAATCGCCGTGGCGCCAGATGCCGGGCCATTCGTTGAAATAGGACGAGCGATAGCGGCTGCCGTCCTCGTCGCCCCAGAAAAACAGCGGCATGCTGGGAAACGGCTTGGTGCAGACGAGTTCGCCGACGCTGCCGATCACCGGGTGCGCCTCTTCGTCCCATGCCTCCACGGCAGCACCGAGCGTCCTGCACTGCAGCTTGCCCGGGGTTGGAGGCAGGTCGCGATTTCCCGACATGAACGCTGCGACGATGTCGGTGCCGCCCGAAACATTGCACCACCAGATATCGGACCGACCGATCGCCGCAAATTGTTCGGAGCCCCAGTTCTGGACATCGGCGGGGAGCGGCGATCCGGTGCTGCCCAATGCGCGCACGGCGGCGAGATCGCCGGCCTCCGCGATTACAGCCCCCGTCTTACGGCATCCGCTGTAGAAGGCCGCGCCGGCACCGAACCAGGTGACGCGATGGCGCGCGGCAAATCGCCACAACGTCAGCCAGTCGGGCCGGCCCTTCGTGCCGCTCGGCGAACCGTCGAACAGGCAGATCGTCGTACCCGACAGCAGCCCGCCGATCTGGTTGTTCCACATCACCCAACCAGTTGCGGTGAACCAGTGGAAGCGCTCGCCCAGCGTATCGCCGGCATAGCTCGGGCCGAGATCGAAATGCAGGTTGGTCACGCAGCCTGTGAGGATGACGCCGCCATGACCGTGGACGAGCGCTTTGGGTAGCCCTGTGGTGCCGCTCGAATAGAGGATCCACAGCGGATGATCGAACGGCAGCCATTCGGGCTCGAAATCGGCGACGGCGGCGTCCTCACGTGATTGCGCGGCGGCGAAATCGATCGCATCGGCAACCGTCTCGTCGCCATGGCCGGTCGAGATGACGATCAGCGCCTCGACGCTCGGCAACCCGCGCCGCATCTCGGCGATCGCGGCGGCGCGGTCCATGCGCTTGCCGGCGTAGAGCACGCCATCGATCGCGATCAGCACCTTTGGCGCGACCTGCCGGAAGCGGTCGAGCACCGCGGGCGTCCCCATATCGGGCGAGCACATCGTCCAGATCGCGCCGATGCTCGCGCAGGCCAAAAACGCGACGACAGCTTCGGGAATGTTCGACAGATACGCCGCGACACGATCCCCGCGATCGACCCCCAGCCGACGCAGTTCGAGCGCGAACGACGCGCTCCGCCGCCTGAGCTCGCTCCAGCCGATCTCCTGGACGCGGCCATTCTCGTCCTCGGCGACGATCGCCGGCTGCCCCACGGCATCGGCCCGCGCGGCATGGCGGAAGACGTGCCGCGCGTAATTGACCTGCGCCCCCTCGAACCATCTCACATACGGCATGGTCCCGCTGACGATCGGCGTCGCCTCGGTCGGCGATTCCAGCCCGCAATAATCCCGGATGCTCTCCCAAAAGCCCGCAAGATCGGTCGTCGACCACGCCCAAAGCGCGGCATAATCCTCGAACGCGAAACCGCGTTCGCTGCGCAGCCAGTCCTGGTAACGCTGTAACTGGGAAACCATACCCGTCATGTCGTCATCTCGCATCGCGCCGATTCCGACTGACGCAGCGGCGGTGAGCAGAACTCATCGAAAGTTGAAGATGCGGCGCTGTCCGATCGCTGCCCTGCGACCAGCATTCCGCTACGATCAGAAGTGCGCAGTGAACGTCATGCCGTACATCCGCGGCACCCCGATCGTGCCGTTCACCGACGGCGTCGCGCCTGGCGAGACGGTCCCTTCGCTGATGTAGCGGGTGTCGAAGGCGTTGCGTGCCCAGCCGGTCAGCGCCCATCCTTCCTTCGCCGAGCCGATGGTCAGCGAGGCATTGAGCAGCCCGTAGGAATCCTGCGCGTTGAGCGGATTGTTGTAGATGTCGAAATAGACGCGGCTCTGCCATTTGTAATCGACATGCGGCGTGAGCTCGAGCCGGCCCGAGATCGGGATTACGTATTGAGCCGAGGTGTTGAACTGCCACTTCGGCGCCTGAGGCAAGGTGTTGTCCTGAAGGTCCTGAGCGCCCGCCGGCAGCGGCTCGCCGTCGGCGGTCGCGCCGACGCATGCCGGAGCGGTGGGGATGTTGGGATAGAGCGGATTGTTGTTGCAGAACTTCCCGAAATTCGCATCGAGCCGGGTCACCGCGCCCGTCAGCAGCAGCCCCTTGATCGGCGCCGCCTGGACCTCGAATTCGACGCCCTTGATCGTCGCCCGCGAGGCATTCTCGACGCGCGGATAGCGCACGTCCGATCCTTCGAGCCCGATCCGGAACACGGTTTGCTGCAGGTTGGTGTAATCGGCGTAGAAACCGGTCAGCCCGAAACGCAGCCGCTTGTCGAACATCGCCGCCTTGAGGCCAAGTTCGTAGTTCCAGACATATTCGGGGTTGAACTTGTTGACCGGCTGCGTGATGTCGCCGAGCGTATTGAACCCGCCCGATTTGAACCCGCGCGACACGCTGGCATAGACCAGCGAATTCTCGGTCGGCGTGTAATCGAGCACGAAGCGCGGAGTGAACGCCTTCCATGTGTTCTTATCGGAAAGCAGCGTGTGGAAGGTCAGGACGGTCGCGTCCATCACGTAGGATTTGCGGTCGATCGTGTAGCGCCCGCCGACGGTCGCGCGTAGCCGATCGGTGAGGTTGTACCGGAGCTGTGCATAGGCCGCGTAGGAATTGAGCTTCTCGGTCGGCAGATAGACAAGATAATTCGGAATCGCCTGCAGCGACAGATAGAGCGGTTCGCTGGAGATGCCGTTCATATAAAACAGGCCGGCGGTGAAATCGGCGCGGCTGCCGATATCAGTCGTCAGCGTCAATTCCTGCGTGAACTGCTTGGCATAGAGACCGATCAGATCGAATTTCGATGCCGGGAAGGGCGTCAGGTCGACGTCCATGTCGATCAGCCGGATATCATGCTTGATATAACCGGTGGTCGAGGTGATCGCGCTGTTCGCGCCAAAGTCGTAGCGCGCAATGACGGTCGCGCGCAGATCGTTGACGTCGTCAATATTGGGTTCGTTGATGTAGAATTTCAGGTGGTCGATGTCGTTCTTCGGATAGGGATAGCCCGGCACCTCGAGCGGCGTCGGCAAGTCCGGATCGGCGCGCTTGAGGATGACGTTGAATTCGGGATTTTCGCGGCGGTGGGTGTAATCGACCAGCGCGCGAACGCTGAATGCGCTTGACGGCTTGTACAGCAACTGGCCGCGCACTTCGGCGAGGTTGGTATTGTCGTAGCGTTGGCCGTTATACGGGTTCTTCAGCCAGCCGTCGGCATGATCGGTCTGGAACGAGAAGCGCCCAAATAGATCATCGCTGAGGCGCGCGTTGACATAGCCGTTGACGCCGACCCGCTTGTAATTGCCGACGTTGAACGAAATCGCGCCGTCAGTGCTGTCGGTCGGCGCGTTGCTGTAGACGTTGATCGCGCCGCCGGTCGCGTTGCGGCCCTGGAACGTGCCTTGCGGCCCGCGCAGCACCTCGACCCGTTCGATATCGAGAAAGGCCGGGTCCATCAGGAAATGATTGAGCAGCGGCACGCCGTCGAGCGAAACAGTGACGCCCGACTGGCTGCCGATATCCTGACCCGCTTGGCCGATGCCGCGAAGCGCAATGAAGTTATTGGTCGAGCGCGTGCCGAATTGCAGGCTGGGGGTAACCTGGGTGAGGTCGCCGACCGTCTTTACGCCCGATTTCTCCAACGTGCTGCCCGAAAGCGCGGTAATCGCGATCGGCACGTTCTGCAGCCCCTCGGAACGCTTTTCCGCCGTCACGACGATATCGGCGATGCCGGTATTCTGCGATCCACTGTCCGCGTGGGCGGTCTGATCCGCGGCACCCGATTGTTGGGTGCTGGTCGATTGATCGGCGGTGTTCGGGGAGGGGCTCGGCACGGACTGCGCCGCGGCGCTGTCCTGCGCGTATGCCGCCGCCGGGAACCAGCAGGCGCCCGACAGCGCACTTGCCGCGAGAAGCAGCGCGCAGGTGCGGCGGCTGATTGGATCGCGTTTCATGGTCATCCCTCTCCCATCGCAGGATCTGATTTCAGCGTGAGGTCTGACGCCTCCGCTTGGCGCGAAATCATCGCATCTGCTTGCCCGAAACAATGGCAGGTTTGACGGCACGATTTGTCCGAACTGACCAATATTGCGGTCAGCCGTTGCGAGCCGTCGGCGCAGCCGGCATCACGCGCGCGCTTCTCTCCGCGATCGCGGCAAGGAGGGTGCTCATACGCAACGCAAGAGGGAAAGATGATGCCCGGCAAGACCATCATGAACGTCGTTCGATCGGATCATGTCCCGGGGGAGGTGCCGGTCGCGATCTACGTTCCCAAAGATTACGATGCGCCCGATGCCGCGGCGTTTCCGCTCCTGCTCCTGCTTCATGGCGGGAACGGCAGCGAGCAGGATTTGCTGCGCTTCACGCCCCTGATCGACGAGGCGATCGATTCGGGCGTCCTTTCCCCCCTCGTCATCGCCATGCCCAACGCGCGCCGGTCGCTCTACATGGACTATCGCGATGGGAGCGAGCGATGGGAAAGCCTCATTTTAGCGGATATGCTCCCCATGCTTCGCAAGCGGTTGAACGTTTCGAGCGCGCGCGAGCGGACGTTCGTCGGCGGCTGGTCGATGGGCGGCCTGGGCAGCCTGCGGCTCGCCTTCAAGCATCCGGGCACCTTCGGCGCGGTGGCCGCCGTGGAGCCCGCGATCGAGCCGGCGCTGACCTGGGGCGAAATCGGGCCGCGCGTCACCTTCTGGCGGCCGATCGACTTCATGGAGACGATATTCGGCTCCCCGATCGATAAAGAATATTGGGCGATCAACAATCCCGCCACGATCGCCAAGCGCGATCCCGACCGCCTGCTCGACCTCGGAATATATTTCGAGGTGGGGGATCAGGACATGCTCTATCTTCACGAAGGCGTCGAATTTTTGCATCGCATCCTGTTCGATGCCGGGGTCGGTCACGATTATCGGCTGGTCCACGGCGCCGAGCATGTCGGGCCTTCACTGGAGCCGCGCATCGCTGACGCATTAGCGTTCATCGGCAGGCAAATCGTCCGGCCAAACTGGATCGACCGACGCGTGATCGAGCACCGCGCCTTGATGGACGAGCGAAAAGCAGCCGGCGGGCTCGTCGTAGAAACCCTCGATCCCCGCCGAATTAGGGGAGTCTAATGGGTCCAATCGGCTAGCTATAAAGTAAATGACGGCAGCTAATTAGGACATCCGCTAGTGCGCTGAATGACTGAAATTAGGGGACGTACCCGCGTCGGGTACAATGTCGCAGTGATCGGTTCCGCCAACAGAGCTGCCGTTCGCGACGCCTTGGCGGTTCGTCGCCACCTGTCGATCGTTCACATAGGCGAGCCGGCTCCCCGAGATGATCGCGGAGCCGGGGAGATCAAATCTCGGTGCGTTCTGATAGAGTCAATGCGTCGTCGACGTCGACACCCAGATACCGCACCGTGTTCTCGATGTTGGTATGCCCCAGCAGGATTTGAACCGCCCGAAGGTTGCCAGTCGCCTTGTAGATTAGTGATGCCTTCGTGCGGCGAAGCGAGTGGGTGCCGTACTCGCGCTTGTCCAATCCCACGGTCGAGACCCATTCGTCGACCAGGCGCGCGTATTGCCGCGTGCTCAGGTGCCCGAGGTAGTCGATACGGCTCGGGAAGACGAAGTCTTGGATCGTGCCGTGTCGGCGTTCGAGCCATGCCGTCAGACTCTTTCGTGCTTCAGACATGATCTCGAATTGCACAGGCCTGCCCGTCTTTTGCTGGATAACAGTTGAGCGGTTGCGAATGCTGCCGCCACTGACGACGTCGCCGATCCTGATCTTCACGAGGTCGCACCCACGCAGTTTGCTGTCGATGGCCAGGTCGAACAGCGCCCGGTCGCGCAATCGCTTGTGCTCGTCGAGGTAGAACCGGATGGCCCAAATATCGCGTGGTTTGAGCGGACGCTTGGGTCCAACGTTCTTACCCGCATTCCAGGGGCGCCGTTCGTGCACGGCAGGGTCCAGGTCTGAGTATCCCATGGTGCTTCTCCGATGGCCGAAATGGCCGACCAGAGAATATCGGGATGACATACCGCACGTCGGTGACGAAAGCCTTTGTGTGTCATTGACACATACGCCACTGGCGCATATATGCCTCAAGCATGGCCAACTTGCAGACCGTGGTAGAACTGCCAGAGTTTCTGCGGCGGGCCAAGGCGATCATGTCTGATGATGGATCGCTCTGCGCTGGTGGACTATATTGCCGCTAACCCGGAAGCGGGTGTCTCGCTGGGCGGCGGCCTTCGCAAAATCCGTATCGCTCGGCAGGGCGGCGGCAAAAGCGGCGGCTACCGGACCATCTATGTGTTCGGCGGCGTGCATGTGCCAGTCTTCCTCGTCACCGTGTTCGCCAAGAACGAAAAGGATAATCTGACTAGGGCCGAGCAGGCGGAACTGATCGCCATGAGCAAAGCCTTGCTTGCACGCTACGGAGACCGAACATGAGCGCTTATGACAGCATCAAGCAGGGTTTGAGCGAAGCGCTGGCATTCGCGGAAGGTAAACAAGCCGGAGCGCGCATCCATCAGGTGGAAGTGCCCGCCGTCGATGTCGCCGCGATCCGCGCCAGCACCGGCCTCTCGCAAGGCGCATTCGCGCGCAGCATCGGCGTTGCCAAGGGCACGTTGCTCAATTGGGAGCATGGCCGCCGACATCCTACGGGACCGGCGCAGGTGCTGCTCGCGATGATCGCGAAGAAGCCGTCGCTGGTCAGAGAGATGCTGCGCTAGTCATTCTTGTCCCGCCGATATTGTTGCCATTCGCAGACCAAAACTCGCGCTGCGGAGCCGGCCGCTCGTCCAGCGACTGGTTCCGGTCGGCCCTGCAAAACGACATCGCGCCGAATCGCAGGGCCGGAGATTCATGCCGCTTCGCGGGCGCCGGCAGTTTCATCGAGCGCGATCGCCCGCTGCATGGCCGGGCGGGCCTTGCAACACTCCACATAAGCGTCGAGCAGGGCGCTTTCGGGGAATGCCTGGCGTGCGAAGTTGACGGCGCTTGAGACCAGCAGGTCAGCGCCTGTGAAGGCTTCGCCCATAAGAAATGGGGCTTTGGCCAGCGCACCTTCAATCCGCGCGATTACGGCATCGTAGTTGCGCTGCTTCATCGGATTACCGCCTAGCTCGCCGCCCATCGCGGCGAACATCGCCGGTTCCATTTCGGCGGCATACCAGGCGAGCCAGGTAAGGTAGGTGCCACGGTCGACTTCACCTGCTGCCGGACCGAGGCCCGCTGCGGGAAAGGCGTCGGTCAGGTACAATACGATCGCCACTGATTCAGCGACCAGTTCGCCATCATGGACGATCGCCGGCACCCGCTTGTCCGGGTGAGGGTTGGCGGGATCGGGCGAACCTTCGCCACTCATCGGACGAAAAATCGAAACCTGACGGACCTCGTAGGGCGCCCCCAGTTCCTCGAGCAGCCAGAGGATACGGGTCGAACGTGACCGGGGCGAATGGTAAAGCGTGATCATCGAAATATCTCCTGCATTGCGGCGCGATGGTTTCGCGCCCCGCGGAGATTTGTAGAGAGGCCCTGCTGACAGCATGTTGTCAGCATGGTGAGGCGATATACAGGGGATCATGCGCCGCGCCGACCGCCTGTTCCAGATCATCCAGATCATGCGCCGTACGCGCCGGCCGGTGACGGCTGACGCGATCGCGGCGGAACTCGAGGTATCGAAACGCACGCTCTATCGCGATATCGCTGATCTTATCGGCCAGCAGGTACCGATCCGCGGTGAAGCGGGGATCGGCTATGTCCTCGACGGCGATTTCGACATGCCGCCGCTGATGCTCACGCCCGACGAGATCGAAGCTGCAGTACTGGGCGCGCAGTGGGTTGCTGCTCGCGGTGATGCGGTACTGGCGCAGGCAGCGCGCGATCTTGTCGCCAAGATCGAAGCCGCGGTGCCTGAGCGGCTGCGGCCTTTCGTCGAGGAACCCGCGAGCGGCTCGCCGCCGCGTCGGGTAAGCGAACTCGACCGGATCGACATGGCGAAGGTGCGCGCAGCGATCCATGGCGGCTGCAAGATGCACATTGCCTATCGCGACGAACAGGGTCGCACGAGCGAACGGACGATCTGGCCGGTGATGATCGGCTATTTCGAGACCGTGCGCATGCTCGCTGCATGGTGCGAATTGCGGCAGGACTTCCGGCATTTCCGGATCGATCGCCTCGCCTCGGCGGACTTCACGGAGGAACGCTATCCTGCGCGCCGCACGGACCTGCGCAACCGCTGGCGCAGGACGCTCGCGATGAAGCACCGGACCGAAGTAGCTCCCGCCCTGCACAGATGAGACGTCAGGCGCTTCCAGGTTCGCCGACATTGCTGCCGTTCCCGGGTGCAAGTGAACTCGTCGAAAGCGGCCCTCCATTCATTGTAACGTTGGCGCCCCGCATTAACTGGGGTTAGCGCCACCTGGCGAACTGGCAGGTTCGAGGCTCACGGCACAATATAGCTGCCGTCAGAATCCAATGCGTGTGCCGCTTTCGGGCTTTGCTATGCTCTCGAGTTCCAGACGTTCAACGATGTCCTGAGCCGACCGTGCCGGCATGTGCCGCAATTGTCGCGCGACGATCGCGAAGTCTCCAGGGGTCAGGTTGGTGAGGCCGTCCAGCGCCTTCGGCGCTTCGCTGCCAAAGAAGCACTGGAACGCGAGCGCCGCACGGGCCTGTCCCAATGGACGCAGCCGTAGCTTGAACACGAAGCGCCGCAGAGTAGCCGGATCGAGTCTGTCGGGATGGTTCGTCGCCGCAATCACCGGCAGCGGATGGCGATCAAGCCATGTCAGCAATTCGTTCACTTGGGTGACCTCCCACGTCGCCCTCGCAGTGGTGCGATCGAACAGGATCGAGTCCACCTCATCGAAAAGAAGTACACCACCGCGGTGGCGTGCCTCACGAAAGGCATCGGCGATGCGGGCTTCGGTCTCGCCGACCCATTTCGACAGCAGGTCCGATGCACGTTTGACGATCAGAGGGCGGTCGAGAGCGCGGGCGCAATGATGCGCGAAGGCCGTCTTGCCGGTACCCGGCTCCCCAGTAAGCAACAGCGAGACGTCGGCGAGCGCACTGTCCCGCATCGCGGCGAGCAACGGGGCGAGCGGGATGTCGGTCTCGAACAGATCAATGTCGAGCGTATCGGGACCGTCGATCGGCAACTCGCCGTCGCGCAGCGCTCGAACCAGCGACTCCGCCGGCTGAATGCTTGCCACGTTGCGGCCGGCCAAGCGCGATGCCCGCGCGGCGACCCGCAGCACCGTCGCCGTTTCCGGCGCGCGGTCGATGAGACGAACGAGATCGGCGCTCGTCTCGACACTTTCGGTAAGCGCGATGCGATCGAGCATGCGCAGCGCCGCGCTGCGCGGTGGCAGGTCGAGTTTCAGGACGAAGCTCATCCGCCGCAGGATGGCGTCGTCAACATTGCCGATCGCGTTGGTTGTCCAGATCACCGGCACCGGATTGGTCTCAAGCATCCGGTTGACGAATACCTTGCTGCCCTCGCGCTTAGCGAACCAGTCGCCGTCGCCGGGTCGCGCGCCGCCGATCAGATCCTCCATCTCATCGAACAGCAGCGCGGCGCCGCCGCGCGGGCCGAGCACGCGCTGCGCCAAGCCCAATGCGCTAACGCGTTCCCAGCGATTGGGCTCCTCGCCGTCCTCATCGGCTTCGCCGATCGCGTGCAGGTCGATGCCGGCCGCCGCGGCCAGGCTGCGCGCCAATTCGGTCTTGCCGGTGCCGGGCGGGCCGTGGACGAGGATGTTGATGCCCGCGGCCCGCTCGCGCGCCGCCCCCGCCAGCAGCCGCACCAGGAAATCGGCATCATCGACATGCGCGAAGTCGTCGAGCGCGAGCGACGCCGGCTGCCGCAGGCCCACCAGCGTGTCGATCATGGTGGTCCCAGTCGTAGGCGCGCGATCGAGCAGGCGTTCGAGCGCCCAGCGCACATCGACGTTCACCTCACCCTGGCGATTGGCGACGAACCCGACGAGACCGAGCCGCAGCACGGAACTGCACCGGACGAGGCGTTCGGCGTCGTGCTGATCGGCGCCGGCAAGCTCGCCGAGCAACCCGGGCAGATAGTGGCCGTGGCGACCGGCCACAGCGGCAAGCGCGGCGATACGCGGCAGACGATCGCACGCGATCATGATCGTGAGCAGCGCCGCATCGAACGGCGCCAACGCCAGAAGCGTGGCGAGCTCTTCGGCGAGGACCAGCGCGTGTGGGCGCGGTTCATCGTTCGCCGACGCCTGTGCGACATCGGTCAACAACATGTCCCAGGTCAATTCGTCCGGCGCGTCCGCACCCGCACCGAGCAGCCAGCCGGCGTGCGGCTGGGCCCAATCGACAATCGCTTTGGCAAGCGGCACGGACGCGGGGATGCCGCGGCCGATGCGGCGCAGCATGCGCCGCGCAATGCTATGTTCGTTCATGGTCGTCCCACTCGGCCAAGCGCGCGCGCAGATGGCGCGCGGCACCGGCTTCAATTCGATGATGTCAGATCGATCGAGGTGCGACAGCGGCGGTGCCCGCCCTGCCGCAGCGCCGTGGGACGCTTAGGAAAAGGGCTGGAAACCGACGGGCTGCGAGCCCCGATAGGCAGTTAGGTCCAGCAATTCATGTCTCCGTTTGTCGCCGTAATTGATGGCGACCGACGGGGCCGATAGCCGATCGGCGCCCGAAAAGCAATCCACCTGCGGCTATCGCACTGTCACCAGGTTGCTTTCTCCCTCGCGCACCTCGAACACGCAGCGCCGCCCGGTGAACCGCTCGATGATGCCGGCGGCGGTGAGGCTGTGCTGGCTCGGCTTGACCGTGGTGAAGCTGCCGCCAGCGAGCGCGAAAGGCAGCAGCAACTGGTCCTGCAGATACGGCCCCGCGAACGCGCCGGACGCGAGGTAGCCCGCCATCCGTCCCGCCGCGGTGTTGGCGATGCGCTCGGCGGTAACGCCTAGCTTGCCGAAGCCGCTGACCACCTCGGTCACCCGCTCGAATGCCGCCTCGAGCAAGAGGACGATGCCGGGTCCCTGATCGACGGGCAGCTCGCGCACTGCAAAGGCGTCGTCGGACCAGTCGGGCAGCTTCTTGCGCGCAGTCTTCACCATGCGCTCGGCGATGGCAAACGGCAGCGCACCGAACAGCGCGGTGGCCGAACGATCGAGTGGCGCGCCGCGATCGAGGCAATCGAGCGGCTGCAACGCGGCGGGGGTGACGTCGACCTCGATGCGGCCGCCGCCGCGCGGATAGAAGCCGTGCCGCACCAGCCGCGCCTCGACCGTCGGCCCCATGCGGTTGACGATCGGCAGGAACGACTTGGCGATGAAATCGAACGGCGGCGCGAGCAGGTTGTGCGTGCCGCCTTCGAGGACAATCCGAGACGGCTTGTCGGCGAGGACCAGCGGCATCAGCGCGGTTTGAAGCACGAGCCCGGTGCTGCCGGCGGTGCCGACCGCGAAATGGTATTCGCCGGGCGTCACGCGACCCGGCCGGAACGTCATCTCCGATGACCCGACGGTCAGGCCCTCGCTATCGCCGCCGCCGATTGCGCACACCGCCTCGATCGCGGTGACGTGCTGGCGCATCAGCCCCGGCTTCTCGCGCTTGCCGCGCACGTTGATGATCCGGAACGGCTCGCCCGTGATCAGCGACAACGCGCATGCGTTACGCACGACCTGCCCGCCGCCTTCGCCTTCCGATCCGTCGATGTTGATCATTGGTTCACGAGGTCCAGAAACAGTTGATTCGCTTGTTCGGCCGCGCCGGTAGCGCCGGTGCGCTCCGGGAGTTCAGCGGCGCGCCCGAGCTCGTCGCGGATCAGCGCGTCGAGCTCAGGCATGCGCACGCCATTGGCCTTCTCGTTGGTGATGCGCTTGGCTTCCACCAGTTCGTCGACCTGACGTGTCAGTGTCTGAGGTAGATTGCTCACCTCGACCAGCGCCTGAAGGTTCATCGGCGGGCGAGCCGACGGATCATGGCGCAATGCTCGGATCGCCAAGGCCGGCCGCAGCGCATAGAAATAGCGCTTTACCGGCACGTCATCCTCGCCCTCGAGCCAGCGGTCGGCGGCAGTGCTTCCGAGATTGGCGTAATGGTGTGCGCTCGCTCTAGCGTCGAAAATCGCGTCCGCGAGCGTTGCGAGCTTCGCCATCACGGGATCGTCGGCACGGTAGCGGATCGGCGATGTCATCCATTCGCTGACCACGGCGTTGGACTTTAGCAATAGGCCTAGGGCCTTGCGGATATCCCAGCCCCCCAAGTCGATCTCGTCGACGATCGGCTGCTCGATCACGTCTCGCCCCGGTGCGAGCGACAGATACCAGTCGCGCGACCGGGCATAGATGAAGCGCACGTCGTAATCGCTGTCGGGCGACGGAAATCCCCAAGCGCGCGACCCGGACTCGACCGCCATCAATAGCCGCACGTCCCCGACTTCGATCGCGGCGAGCCGCGCATCGATCTCCGTCCGCACCGCAGGCGGGATGGTGTTTTTCAAGTCCGTCATTCCAGAATCCGGTTGGGTGGCGTGCGTCAGCCTTTGACGCACACCACCTGCTTCAGCGTGTGGACGATCTCCACGAGATCGGCCTGGGCGGCCATCACCGCCTCGATCGGCTTGTAGGCCTTGGGCGTCTCGTCGATCACGCCTTCGTCCTTGCGGCACTCGACGCCCGCGGTGTCGGCGATGTGCTCGTCCAATGTGACGAGCTTCTTTGCCTGCGTCCGGCTCATCACCCGGCCGGCGCCGTGCGAGCAGCTGTCGAAGGATTCAGGATTGCCCAGCCCGCGCACGATGAACGACTTGGCGCCCATCGAACCCGGGATGATACCCATCACGCCCTTCGCCGCGCGCACTGCGCCCTTGCGGGTCACGAGCACGTTCTGGCCGAAATGGTTTTCCCGGCGGACGTAATTATGATGGCAGTTCACCGCCTCCAGCTCTGCATCGAACGGCTTGGTGATCTCACCCCGCAGCGCGGCGATGATGTTGGTCATCATCACCCGCCGGTTGAGCGCGGCGAAGTCCTGCGCCCAGCCGACCGCTTCGACATAATCGTCGAAATGGTCGGTCCCTTCCGGGAAATAGGCGAGATCCTCGTCCGGCAGGTTGACGTGCCATTTGCGCATATCCTGCCGGGCGAGTTCGATGAAGAAGCTGCCGATCGCGTTCCCGACACCGCGCGAGCCCGAGTGCAGCATCACCCACACCCGCGCCTCCTCGTCGAGACAGAGCTCGATGAAGTGGTTGCCGGTGCCGAGCGTGCCGAGATGGACGAGGTTATTCGTCTTCTCGAGCTTCGGATATTTGTCGGTGATCCGCTTGAAGCGCGCGGCGAGCGTCGCCCAGGCCTCGACGATTGCCGGCGGCGGAGAGCCCCACGAGCCCGGATCGCGCCGCCCCATCTTCATGTCGCGCCCGTGCGGCACTGCGCGCTCGATCGCCGAGCGGATGCCTTCGAGATTATCCGGCAGATCGGCGGCGTTGAGCGACGTGCGCGCCGCCATCATGCCGCAGCCGATGTCGACGCCAACCGCCGCCGGAATCACCGCGCCCTTGGTCGGGATCACCGAGCCCACGGTCGCGCCGATGCCGACATGAACGTCCGGCATCGCCGCGACGTGCTTGAACACGAACGGCATCTGGGCCGCGCGCGCGAGCTGTTCGCGCGCCTTGTCGTCGACCGGCACGCCGCGGGTCCACATCTTGATCGGCACGCCGCCTTCGACGTGGCTGTATTCGTAAGTCGTGTCGACCATTGCGAGACCTCAAGAAAATCATCATGATGCCGGCGACGAGGTGAAGCGAGACGTTTTTGCTGAGCTACCCGGTCGCCCGGGGGCGGGATCGAACCGCCGACCTCCCGCCGCAAGGGCGGGCGCTCTTACCGTGTAGTCCCGCCGGCATTCGCCGACGTAAATTGCGGTGCTGGCGACGAAGGATGGTGAAACTTCCCTCCCGGTTATCGGCCGAGCGGAGGAGGAGTCGAACCCCCCATCCCAATGTAGTTCCACCGGCATTCGCCAGCATTGAAACGGGGCACGGCGACTAGGTGGTGGCGAGATATGCCTCATGCTCTACCGTTGAGCTACAGGCGTGCGCCCGGCCGGAGTCGAACCGGCGACCCTGAAGGTCCGATGTAATCCCGCCGGCATTCGCCGTGCTGAAAATGGTCGGGCCGTGGCGACGAGAAGTGGCGAGACGCGGCCCTTAAGCTACGTGTCTGCGGCGGGGTTCGAACCCGCATCTCCTCAGTCCATCGCTGGCGCTGAGGCGCTTTACTCGTCGGGCCTCTTGCTGTGGACATGTAGTCCCACCGGCATTCGCCACGGCCCTAGTTTTTCATACCTCCGTTGCTTCGACGATGCTGACCCAATCGCGCGTTTCGCCGCGGGCAAAACTGGCGATGGTATCGAACACCGCGTCGGAAAAACCTCCGACATTGAGAATGTCCCGCCGGCCCGACGCTTGGGTCGAGCCATAGGACGCGATGTCCACGCAGATGAGCCGCGCGCCCGGATTGCGCCGGACGATCCGGTCCCATTCGCGCATCGTCGCGGTCGCGCCGCTCTTGGTCGCATCGACCCAGGACTGGTTGTCCGAGACGATGACGACGAGGTCGACATCGGCCTTCTCGGCGTTGAGTCGCGCCAGCGGTGCCGAGACGTTGGTCCCGCCGCCGCCGATCTTGGCCAGCGCCGCCGCGTTGACCGCGACCCGCGCCTTCGGATCGAGCCGCAGCTTCACCACGTCGCACTCGAACGGCATCACCCGCGCCTCGCGGTTGGTCCTGAGCATCGCCGCCGCGACCAGGGCCGCGACATCGATGCACCGCACCTTGGACGATGTACCCTTGCGGTAGCCCGTCACCGGCATCGACATCGATCCCGACACGTCGGGACAGACGACCACCCGGCCTGCAACCACCGGCACACGATCGAGCGACTGCTCGAGTGCATCTTCCAGCGCCGCCTGGACCTTGAGCGGGACGCCCGGGCCGGCCGCCGCCAGCGCCATTTGGAGCTGATACGGCATCGGCCGGACCTTGCTCAGCGCTTGGCCGTCGGCGAGCCGAGCGGCGACCGCTTCCGCCGTCCCCTTCACGTCGAACGCGCCATTACGCGCCAGCGTGTTGAGGTTCATGCGCAACGCCTGCCAACCCATGCGGTTGGCGAGCGTCGCCCATTGCTTGGACGTAAGCGACTCGGCCGTCAGCCATTCGAACGGCACCGGCGGCAGGTCGCGCGAGCGATCCTGCTTCCAGGCCTCGAACGCGGCGATCTCCGCCGGCAGCGCGGCGACGTCATACGGCTTGCCGATCAGCCATCCATAGAAAGCGCGCCGCGCTGCATCTGCCGGCTTCGGGTGGACTATCCGGACGATGTCGGCGAGGCTTGGGTCGTTGCCCGTCGCCGCCGCTATCAGGTCGCGAATCGATGCCGCCTCAAGCCAGCCCTTGACCAGCCGCTTCGGCCGGGTGCCGAGCGACGTCCGCCCGACCTGGCCCGAACGCATGATCTGCACAAAATTGCGCAGCATGCGGCCGTTGTCGATCACGCGGTCGAACACCGGGACCGCAAGGTCAGGGTCGGCAACCGTGAGGTATGCGGCGAGCAACGCCGGCATGTCCTTCATCGCTCCCGACTTGCGGGCGTAGATCGCGGCCTGCGCCACGAAATACGGATCGACCGCCTTGGCTGCTTCCAGCACGCCGGCAAGCTGCGTCTCCGCAACGCCATAGAAATTATCGGCCAGCGTGCCGGTCGCCGCGAGCTGGGCGAGCTTCGCTTCCGGCCCATAGGCATAGGCCGGCGCGCCTTCGCAGTTCACGGTGTCGGTACGCGGCAGCAACTTGGCCACGGCCGAAGCAAAAAGTCCCTTGTTGGCCATCGTCCAACCTCCAACTGGTCAGGGCGGCAGGATTTGAACCTGCGGCCTCCCGCTCCCAAGGCGGGCGCTCTCACGCAGACTGAGCTACGCCCTGTGAATTCCTTGGGGCGGCCGGCCCATTCCGACCGCCCCGGCTCCGCTGTGTCGGAAGAGTAATCCGCCTCGACCGACGTCAGAACTAGAGCAGGAGGCGTGCCAACTCGCCGCATGGCGGATCGAAAAATTTCAACTCACTGATTTTACGATAATATTTTTGCTATTTGCATGTTTGCCGCAGTTCACGTGAAGGGACGATTTATAT
>JBQCHQ010000022.1:0-5827 GCA_051954515.1 Sphingomonas sp.
ACAGACGGCGGGCCTTCTATGGGGGGCGGGGACACCGATCAACAGAGGATCACACGGCTTGTCGCAAGGGCGGGAAAAGACCCATGTCATCGTCTTCGCCAACGAAAAGGGCGGGACGGGCAAATCGACCACCGCGGTCCACGTCGCGATCGCGCTCGCGGCCAAGGGCGCGCGGGTCTCGGCGCTCGACCTCGATCACCGCCAGCGCACATTGGGCCGCTATCTCGACAATCGCGCGGCGACGGTGGCGCGCACCGGGCATCCGCTGCCGATGCCGCGGCACGCGACGCACGACGGCGAGACGCCCGAGCGGTTCGAGCAGCTCTATGCTGAATTGTCGGACGGCGCCGATTATCTGGTGATCGACACGCCCGGCCGCGATGATCCGTTCGCGCGCACTGCGGCGACGCGCGCCGACACTTTGGTCACGCCGATGAACGACAGTTTCGTCGATTTCGACCTGATAGGCCAGGTCGATCCCGACAGCTTCAAGGTAACGCGGCCGAGCTTCTATTCGGAGCTGATCTGGGATGCCCGCAAGGCCCGCGCCAAGGCCGACGGCTCGACGATCGACTGGGTGGTGCTGAGGAACCGCCTGCAGCATATCGAGGCGCGCAACATGCGCCGCGTCGCGGGCGCGCTCGACCAGCTCGCCAAGCGAGTCGGCTTCCGCATCATCCCCGGCCTCGGCGAGCGCGTGATCTATCGCGAATTGTTCCCCAAGGGGCTGACGATGATCGATTCGAAGGATTTCGGCGAGATGGGCCTGGGCCATGTCGCCGCGCGGCAGGAATTGCGCGAGATGATGAACGGCCTCGCCCTGCCCGAGCCCACCATGCCGCTGTTCGCCGCCTGATGGAAAAGTTCGTCTTCCTTGCCATCGTCGCGGTCGCCGCCTGGTATTGGCTCAAGCCGAAGAAGCGCCGGCCGCCGCTGCGGCTCGATCAGAGCGAGGCGCGCGCGGTGCTCGGCGTGGCGCCCGACGCCGATGCCGAGGCGATCCGCGCCGCGCACCGCCGGCTGATCGCCGCGGTCCATCCCGATCGCGGCGGCTCAGCCGAACTGACGCGGCGCATCAACCTGGCGCGCGACAGCTTGCTTTCAAAGAGCGATTGAACTTTCAGGTGGTTTGTTGATTTGATTGCCATCCTCTTCCGTTCGGGCTGAGCTTGTCGAAGCCCCGTTCCTTCCCGCGAGTGAGAACGGCCCTTCGACAAACACAGGGCGAACGGATTTTTGCGAATGGAGCGCTTAGTGAGCCACCGTTTCGACCCCACCTCCCTGCGCGAATACGATATTCGCGGCGTCGTGGGAAAGACGCTCGGACGCGCCGATGCCGAGGCGATCGGCCGCGGTTTCGGAACCTGCGTGCGCCGCGCCGGCGGCACGCGCGTCGCGGTGGGCTATGACGGGCGCACCTCCTCGCCCGAACTCGAAAAGGCGCTGCTCGCCGGGCTGACCGCTTCGGGGGTCGATGTCGTCCGCATCGGCATGGGGCCGACGCCGATGCTCTATTATGCCGAGGCGACGCTAGAGGTGGACGGCGGCATACAGATAACCGGCAGCCACAATCCCGCCGAGTATAACGGCTTCAAGATGGTGCTTCAGCATCGGCCCTTTTTCGGCGAGGACATCCAGACGCTGGGCAAGATGGCGGCGGACGGCGATTGGGAGACCGGCGCGGGCACGGTAACCGATTACGACATCGTCGATGCCTATGTCGATCGGCTGACGGTCGGCTATGCCGGCGGCGCCTATCGGATCGGCTGGGACGCGGGCAACGGCGCCGCCGGCCCGATCGTCGAGAAGCTCGTCAAGCTCCTGCCGGGTGAGCATCATACGCTCTTCACCGATGTGGACGGCAATTTTCCGAACCATCATCCCGATCCTACCGACGAGGCGAATCTGGCCGATCTGAAGGTGTTGGTCGCCGAGAAGAAGCTCGATTTCGGACTGGCCTTCGACGGCGACGGCGACCGGATCGGCGCGATCGACGGCCAGGGCCGCGTGATCTGGGGCGATCAGCTTCTCTCCATTCTGGCGGAACCTGTGCTGAAGGAAGAGCCGGGGGCGACGATCATCGCCGACGTTAAGGCGAGCCAGATGCTCTACGATCGCATCGCCGATCTGGGCGGCAAGCCGGTGATGTGGAAAACCGGGCACAGCCTCATCAAGACCAAGATGAAAGAGACCGGCGCGCCGCTCGCCGGCGAGATGAGCGGCCACATCTTCTTCGCACACGATTATTACGGCTTCGACGACGCCCTCTACGCCGCGGTGCGCCTCATCCGCGCGGTGCACATGATCGGCCGCTCGCTGACCGACATCCGCGGCAGCATGCCGGCACTGATCAACACGCCCGAGATGCGCTTCCAGGTCGACGAATCGCGCAAGTTCGCGGTGGTCGACGAGGTTCTCGACCGGCTCGAAGCCGATGGCGCTGAAGTCGACCGAACCGACGGCGCGCGGGTCAACACCCCCGACGGCTGGTGGCTGCTGCGCGCCTCGAACACGCAGGACGTGCTCGTCGCGCGCGCCGAATCGTCGAGCGAGGCAGGGCTCGAGCGACTGGTCGGGCAGATCGACGACCAGCTCGCCAGGTCGGGCGTCGCGCGCGGCCCTCAAGCGGGCCACTGATCCGCTATTCGGCGGCTGCGGCCGGCGGCTGGTCGATCTCCTCGGCATTGTAGCCGAGCCGCGAGCGGCCGCGCACCGGCCCGGCAATGTCGGCGACGAGGTAGAGCGGCCGCCGCTTCGATTCGACATAGAGCCGCCCGAGATATTCGCCGATCATGCCGAGCACGAACATCTGGATCGCGCTCAGCACGACCACGACCAGCATCGTCGAGGTCCAGCCGGGCACCGGATTGCCGGCGATGAAGCCATAGGCGATGTAGAACAGGAGCAGCAGCGAGGCGCCCGCCAGAATCACCGAGGCATGGCTCGCGAACCTTAATGGCGCGGTCGAGAAGCCGGTGACGGCGTCGAACGCCAGCCGCACCATCTTGCCGAGCGGATAACTGGTCTCGCCGGCCAGCCGCTCGGCGCGGTCATAGGCGAAGGGCACCTGGCGGAAGCCGATCCACGCGACCATGCCGCGAATGAAGCGCGCCTGCTCGGGGAGGCTCAGGAAGGCATCGAGCGCGCGCCTGCTCATCAGCCGGAAATCGCCGGTATCGAGCGGAATCGGCGTGTCGGTCACGCGGTCGAGCACGCGATAGAAAGCGGCGGCGGTGAGCTTCTTGAACAATGTCTCGCCCTCGCGCTTGCGGCGCACGGCATAGACGACATCGGCCTGCTCGGCGACCATCACCTTGCGCATCTCGGCGAGAAGCTCGGGCGGGTCCTGCAGATCGGCGTCGATGATCAGGATCTGCTCGCCCGCGCACAGGTCGAGCCCGGCGGTGAGCGCGAGCTGGTGGCCGTGGTTGCGCGAAAGGTTGATCGCGACGAGATGCGGATCGCCCGCCGCGAGCCGCTGCATCAGCGGCCAGGTGCCGTCGCGCGAACCGTCGTTGACGAAGACGATCTCGTAATCGCCGCCCACCGCCGCCTCAGCCGCCGCCGAAACGCGCGCGTGCAGCGCTTCGAGACAGCCTTGCTCGTTGTAGCAGGGAACGACGATCGACAGAGCGGGGCGATGCATGACGGCGCTCCTTAGCGCGTCGTCATCGTTCCGTCATCAGACGCGTTCGGCCTTACTCACCGCTTCGGCGGCGCGCAGCGCGGCGAGGACGCGCATCAGGTGGTGCACGTCGTGCACCTCGATGTCGATCGTGTTGCTGTGGAAGGTGGTGTCGCGTGCGTCGAGGCGCAGGTTGATGATGTTGGCGCGCTGCGCCCCGATGATCGTCGAGACCACGCCCAGCGCGCCGGGCTCGTTCCTGACCTCGACCGAGATTCGCGCGGTGCCGCCCTCGGACTTGTCGCCCCAGGCGAGATCGACCCAGTCGACATCCTCGCCCTCGACCAGCCGCGGGCAATCGATGACATGAACTTCGATTCCTTCGCCCGGCCGGCGCAGCCCGACGATGCGGTCGCCTGGCACCGGATGGCAGCATTCGCCCAGCGTATAGGCCACGCCCGGAGTCAGCCCCTTGATCGAGATCGCGCCCGATAGCGGGGGCAACTCGCGCGCCGGTTCGGCCGCGGCCGAGCCGGGCATCACCGCCTCCATGAGCTCGGCATCGGTGATCGTGCGGCGAGCGACCGCTTCCATCAGCGCCGCCTCGTCGGCCATCTTGAGCCGCTTGACGGCATGGTCGAGCGCCTCGGTGCTCACCGGCGCGGGCAGGCGCTGGACGATCTCGTCATAGAGTTTGCGGCCCAATGCCACCGTCTCGTCGCGCTCCTTGTGGCGCAGATGGCGGCGGATCGCCGCGCGCGCCTTGCCGGTAATCGCGAAGTTGAGCCAATTGGCCTGCGGCGTCTGCGCCTTGGAGCGCAGGATCTGCACTTGGTCCCCATTGGCGATCTCGGTCTTGAGCGGCACCACGCGACCGTTGATCTTGGCGCCGACCGCCTGGTCACCGAGATCGGTGTGGACGGCATAGGCGAAGTCGATCGGCGTCGCGCCCTTGGGCAGCTGGATCAGCTCCCCCGCCGGCGAGAAGGCGAAGATGCGATCCTGGTACATCGCCATCCGCGTGTGCTCGAGAAGCTCTTCGGGGCTGGCGGCGGTGTCGAGGATTTCGACGAGGTCGCGAATCCAGCTCACCTGAGTTTCGGGGCGGACGACGTCCTGCTTGTAGGCCCAATGTGCGGCAAGGCCGTATTCGGCCTGCTGGTGCATCTCGCGCGTGCGGATCTGCACTTCGACGCGGGTATTGTCGGCGTGCATCACCGTGGTGTGGAGCGAGCGATAGCCGTTGCGCTTGGGCGTCGAGATGTAATCCTTGAACCGCCCCGGAACCATCGGCCAGCGCCGATGGATCACGCCCAGCGCGCGATAGCATTCCTCCTCGGTATCGACGATCGCACGGAACGCCATCACGTCGGAAAGCTGCTCGAAGCTGACGTGCCGCTCCGACATCTTCTTCCAGATCGAATAGGGGTGCTTCTCGCGCCCCGAAATCTCCGCCTCGATCCCGCCGCGCGACAGCAGCAGCTTCAATCCCGAGCCGATCTTGGCGATGCGGTCGCCGCCGCCTTCCTTGAGCGCGTCGAGCCGCTTGGTGATCGATTCATACGCCTCGGGCTCGAGCTCACGGAAAGCGAGCGTCTGCATCTCCTTCATGAACTCGTACATGCCGATCCGCTCGGCGAGCGGGGCATAGATGTCCATCGTCTCGCGCGCGATCCGCCGGCGCTTCTCGGACTTGGCGATGTGGTGGAGCGTGCGCATGTTGTGCAGGCGGTCGGCGAGCTTGACCAGGAGCACGCGGACGTCGTCGGCGATGGCGAGCAGCAGCTTGCGCAGGTTCTCGGCCTGCTTGGCCTCGCGCGACACCAGCTCCAGCCGTTTCAGCTTGGTCAGGCCGTCGACGAGCGCACCGATCTCGGGTCCGAAGATGTGGTCGATCTCGGCGCGGGTCGCCTCGGTGTCCTCGATCGTGTCGTGGAGCAGTGCCGCGACGATGGTGGCGTCGTCGAGCTTCAGATCGGTGAGAATCGCAGCCACCTCGAGCGGATGCGAGAAATAGGGATCGCCGGAGGCGCGGGTCTGCGAGCCGTGCGCCTTCATCGCGTAGACATAGGCGCGATTGAGCAACGGCTCGTTGGTATTAGGGTTGTAGCGGCGCACCCGATCGATCAGGTCGTACTGCCGCATCATCTGGACGCGCAGCGGCCGCTTCGGTTTCGTTGCAGTTTCAATGGCTTGCGCCAT
>JBQCHQ010000023.1:0-73375 GCA_051954515.1 Sphingomonas sp.
TCCTGTGCTCCTTCAGCCCCCCCCGCGCGCCGGGGTGGGGGGGGGGGGGGGTCCCGGGGGGGGGGGCGGGGGCGTGGCCCCCCGCGCCCCCCCCCCCCCCCCCCCGACACTCCTTCCAGGGGAGGAATTCGGGCTCGCACAATCCTGATCGAAACTGAGCCTAAGTGCTTGCCCGCGCAGGGTTCGGCGGGCATGGCGCGGCGATGACCCCGCTCGCACCGCTGCTCATGATCGCCTCGGGCTCGATCCATGCGGTGGTCAATGCGATCGTCAAGGGCGGGCGCGACAAGATGGCGGGGCGCGCGCTGACCGACGGATCGAGCGCGGTGATCCTGCTGCCGGCGACCTTGTTCGTCGCATGGCCGACGGGGGCATGGGGCTGGCTCGCCGCGAGCGCGGTGCTGCACGGTTTCTATCTCTACGCGCTGATCCGCGCCTATCAGGCGGGCGACCTCTCGGCGGTCTATCCGGTGCTGCGCGGCGTGGCGCCGCTGATCACTGCCTTGGTGACGCTGGGCGTGCTCGGCGAGCCTGCGTCGCTTCAGGAGATCGCGGGAATCGCGCTGATTGGCGCCGCGATGTTCGTGATGGTCGCGGGAAGGCACCTCGCCGGCAACGCGCTCGGCTGGGCCCTGGCGACGGGCATCTGCATCGCCGGCTATACGGTGATCGACGCCCATGGCGTCCGCGCGGCACCGTCCTCGACCAGCTATATCGTCTGGCTGTTCGTGACGATGGGCGCGGTGGTGGTCGCGATGTTCGCGCTGATCTCGAAGGGTGCGATCATCGAGAGCGCCAGGACGCAGTGGAAACCCGGCGTGGTCGCCGGCGCGCTGTCGATCGTCACGTACGGCATGGCGCTGACGGCGTTCTCGCTGGGGCCGACCGCGCCGCTCGCCGCGCTGCGCGAAACCGGGATGGTGACCGCGCTGGTAATTTCGATCGTGTTCCTGAAGGAGCGCGCGACCTGGGGGCGGGTTGCGGGCGTGTTCGGCATCCTGGGCGGGGCGGCGTTGATCCTGACGGGGTGAGGCCGCGCGTGCCCCCGCTTTGGCAAGGCAAGCTCGCGATATTCCCTTTCGTCATCCCCGCGAAAGCGGGGACCCAGCTTCTTCCTTTTGAGGCTTAGGACCCTAGGCGGTGGTTGGGAGATGGGTTCCCGCTTTCGCGGGAATGACGATGGGTTTGAAGGCTTCCACGAAACGTGTTTTGATCCGCCTCAGGTCCATTGCGCCAGCCAGTCGGCAAGAGCTTGCGGGTTCATGTGGCGCGCATCGGCGAGCGCTTCGGCATGGCCCTTGTTGACGACGCGGTCGGTACGCGGGTCGACCACCAGCACCGCGGGCACGCCGGCGAGCTTGGCGATGCCGTAATGCTGCGCGATCGCCAGGTTCTTGTCGAAACGGCCGATATCGACCGTCACCTCGACATAATGTTTGTCGAGGAACCGCTCGAGGTGCGGCAGCTTCATCGTGCCGGCGAGAATACGGCAATCGAGGCACCAATTGCCGCCCATGTCGATGAGCAGCAGCTTGTGCTCGGCGCGCGCCTTGGCCTTGGCTGCGGCGACTGCTTTGGTTGCGTCGGCCTTCTCGTCATAAGGGAGCGGCAGCGGCTGCGGGAGCTGGTTGAAGCTCGCCGCGGCGACCTTGGGTGCGGGGGCGCGGCCGGGGGCGGCGAACGCGGCGCCGGCGGCCGTAAGGGCGAGGAGAGAGGCGGCGAAAAGTCGCATCGGGCGGGGTCCTTGTTTGGCGATCCTTGCCAATAGTCTCGGTATTGTCCGAGCCCGAGTCCAGACAGTTTCCCTTGATATGGGACAAGGCGAAAATGCGGTTCAGGCAACAAGCCGCGTCATCCCCGCGAAAGCGGGGACCTATCCCTTGCGCTTTCCATGATCGCTACGGCTGTGTTGTTGGTAGTTTCGGGAGATGGGTCTCCGCTTTCGCGGGGATGACGAGCTTGATTTGGTGGGCGCGATAATGGCGAACCAAGCTTGGTGACTGGACTGCCGCTGCCACCACCAGAAACAAAACGACCCGCCCGGATTGCTCCGGACGGGCCGTCTAATCTTTCAGCCGAGGCTTATTCGCCGGGCTGCAGGTTGACCGCGGCGTATTTGCCGCGACGGTCGACCTCGAGCTCGAACGACAGGCGGTCGCCCTCGTTCAAGGTCGGCATGCCGGCGCGTTCGACGGCCGAGATATGGACGAACGCATCGGGCTGGCCATCGTCGCGCTGGATGAAGCCGAAGCCCTTCATCGCGTTGAAGAACTTGACCGTTCCGGTCGCCTTCTCGCCGGTCAGCTGGCGCTGCGGGCCGCCGCGATCGCCGCCGCCGAATCCGCCTTCGCGGGGCGCGCGGGGAGCACGCTCCTCGACCGGCATCGGCTCGCCGTCGATCTTGAGATCGGTCGCCGAGACGCGGCCGCCGCGATCGACCAGGGTGAAGCTGAGCGGCTGGCCCTCGGCCAGGCCGGTGAGGCCCGCTTGCTCGACCGCGGAAATGTGGACGAACACGTCCTCGCCGCCATCGTCACGGACGATGAAGCCGAAGCCCTTCTGGCCGTTGAAGAACTTGACCGTGCCCGAGCCTTCGCCGACGACCTGCGGGGGCATGCCGCGGCCACCGCCGCCGCCACCACCGCCGAAGCCGCCACCGCCGCTGCGGAACCCGCCGCCGCCACCGCCGAAGCGATCGCCGCCGCCAAAGCCGCCGCCACCGAATCGGTCGCCGCCGCCGAACCCACGATCCTGGAAACCGCCACCGAAATCGTCACCGCCGAAAGAGTCGCGCTTATCCCGGCCGCGACCGCCGCGATCGCCGCGGCGTCCTTTATCGAAACTCATGCCCTGTTCGTCTTCCCGACTCGTCCCGAAACTTCACCGACAAAAACCCGTGCGCCGGACGACAAACGCAGGTCTTCGGGCGCGAAACCTATTGCGCCTCATCCCCTCCATAGCCCAATTTGCCAAGGGCCGCGAACAAAATCGTGTTTTTGCGAATGCAAGCGCTTCGATAGTTGCACAGGCGTTGCCGGAACGGCACAGATCGCCTCCATGTCGATTGCCGAACTGATCGCCGATCCGGCCGCCTGGGCCGCCCTCGTCACTTTGGTGGTGATGGAGGTGGTGCTGGGCATCGATAACCTCGTGTTCGTCTCGATCGTCTCGAACAAGGTCGCCGAGGCGAGCCGGACCAAGGTCCGGCGAATCGGCATCAGCCTGGCGCTGGTGCTGCGCCTCGCGCTGCTCTCGATGATCGCCTGGATCGTCGGGCTGACCGCGCCGGTGTTCGACCTCGGGCTGGTCGGCCCGCCGGGCGCGCACGGGGCGCCGAGCTTCGAGACGGCGTTCTCGGCGCGCGACCTGATCCTGCTCGCGGGCGGGCTGTTCCTGATCTGGAAGGCGACCAGCGAAATCCACCAGACGATGTCGGGCGAAGGGCATGGCGAAGGCAATGTCGTCGCCAAGGCGGCGCTCGGCTTCGGCGCGGCGATCGTCCAAATCCTGCTGCTCGACATGGTGTTCTCGATCGATTCGATCCTGACCGCGGTGGGCATGACCGACGAATTGCCCGTGATGATCGTCGCGGTGGTGATCGCGGTCGGGCTGATGCTGATCGCGGCCGATCCGCTGGCCAATTTCATCAACAAGAACCCGACGGTGGTGATGCTGGCATTGGGCTTCCTGCTGATGATCGGCGTGGTGCTGATCGCCGAGGGCTTCGGGGCGCATATCCCCAAGGGCTATATCTACACCGCCATGGCCTTTTCGGCGGCGGTCGAGACGCTCAATATCGTCGCGCGGCGGCGACGCGAGGCGAAGGCAGGCGGCGAGAGCCATTCTTGATCCGTTCGCCCTGAGCCTGTCGAAGGACGTCAGCCACAATCACTGAGTTCTCGGAAAAGCGCCGTTCGACAAGCTCGGGGCGAGCGGGTGGGAGCTGAATGACGGCCATTGAGCGTTCATCGCAACCGCGCTAGGCGCGAACGATGACCGTTCATTTCCACGAAGAAGACATTCCCGCAGGCCTGTTCGGCCCCGGCCCGATCGCCGTCGATACCGAGACGATGGGGCTCATCACGCCGCGCGACCGGCTGTGCGTCGTCCAGCTTTCCGACGGCGGCGACGACCAGCATCTGGTGCGCTTCGCACCCGGAAGCGATTATGCCGCGCCCAATCTCAAGGCGCTGCTCGGCGATCCGACGCGGCTCAAGCTCTATCATTTCGGACGCTTCGACATCGCCGCGATCCAGCATTATCTGGGCGTCGTCGCGGCGCCGGTTTACTGCACCAAGATCGCTTCGCGGCTGGTGCGCACCTATACCGATCGGCATGGCCTCAAGGAACTGGTGCGCGAGCTGCTCGGGCAGGAAATCTCCAAACAGCAGCAATCTTCGGACTGGGGCGGGCCGATCCTGAGCGACGCGCAGAAGGATTATGCCGCGTCCGACGTGCGGTTCCTGCATGCTTTGAAGGAAGAACTCGACCGCCGGCTGGCGCGCGAGGGGCGGACGGCGCTGGCCCAGGCCTGCTTCGATTTCCTGCCGACCCGCGCCGCGCTCGACCTCGCCGGCTGGCCCGAGGTCGATATCTTCGCGCATGTTTGAGGCGACCGCCCATTCCTTTTTCGTCATTCCCGCGAAAGCGGGAACCCATCTCCTTCGGGTTGTGCATGGAACTACGGTCGGGAGATGGGTCCCCGCTTTCGCGGGGATGACCGGGGAAAAGAGCGTCGCTGAAGGCAATGATCATGTCTGAGGTCGCGCGGCAGATCCATTCCGCGCGCCAGATCTGGGCGGCGCCGGGGAGCAGCCATGACCGGCTGATTGGCACGTTGCGCGTGGTGCTGCCGATCGCGATCGGGGTGCTGGCGGCGTTCCTCGTCATGGCGCCGCTGACGCGAAGCGGCGATGCGAGTTTCCTGCTCGCCAAGAACAATGTCGAGGTCGCCAAGGACCGGCTCAAGATCGAGCGTGCGCAATATCGCGGGCAGGACAGCAAGGGCCGGCCGTTCGAGCTCGTCGCCAATTCGGCGGTGCAGAAAAGCTCGGCCGAGCCGGTCGTGCGGATGCAGGGGCTCGCGGCCGAGATTGGGCTTTCCGACGGGCCGGCGCGGATCGTCGCCAACCAGGGGCGCTACAACATGAAGACCGAGCAGGTCGCGCTCGACGGGCCGATCACCTTCCGCTCGCAGGGCGGCTATGCGCTCGACACCGCCGACGCCACGATCAACCTCAAGAGCCGGACGATGCAGAGCCGGGGCGCGGTGACCGGCTCGGCACCGCAAGGCACGTTCAGCGCCGACCATATGTCGGCCGATCTGGAGAACCGCAGCGTGTCGCTGGATGGCCATGCCCGCTTGCGGATCGTGCCGGGAAGGAACAAATAGCGCGCCATGCCGCCTGCTGTCCGCACTTTGCTGCCGCTCGCCCTGATCGCCGCCGTGCCGGCGCTCGCCCAGGTGCGTCACAATTCGCAGGCGCCGGTCGATTTCAGCGCCGCGCACATCGAGCTGCAGGACAAGGCCAATCGCGCGGTCCTTTCAGGCGGGGTGACGCTCAAGCAGGCCGAGATGACGCTGCAGGCGGCGCGGATGACGGTGACCTATACCGGCCAGGTGCTGAGCGGCTCGCCGCAAGTCTCGCGCTTCGATGCGGCGGGCGGGGTGACGATCACGCGGCCCAACCAAACCGCGCGCAGCCAGTACGCCGTCTATGATCTCAACAAGCATGTCGTCACCATGCTCGGCGCGGTGAAGCTGACGCAGGGCGGCAACACGGTGAGCGGCGGGCGGCTGACGCTCAACCTCGATACCGGGCGCGCGGTGATCGACGGCTCGTCGGTCGGCGGCATGGCGGGCCCGAGCGGGGCGCCGGGCAACGTTACGTCGAGCGGCGGGCGTGTCACCGGGCGCTTCTCGGTGCCCGATCGCAGCGCCAGCCAAGGCAACCCAGCGAACAGCTCGAGCAGTCAATAGAGTTTTCGCATGCTGGTGCCGTCACCCCGGACTTGTTCCGGGGTCCACCGTGCAGCAAGCCAAGGCTGCGCGAGTGGGTGAGTGGATGCCGGAACAAGTCCGGCATGACGATTATGGCTGAAACGAGCCTGTGAAGCTCAATCCGTCTAAGCCCCCTTTGAACCGACGCGCCGCTTGGCTTACATGCACGAAACCTGCCAATCGGGCGGGCGCCGATTGAGGACCCGCGCGGCACGAGGATTGTAGATGGACGAGATCACCAGCCTCGCCGAGGCCGAGCCGATCGTCGAGACGCCGCCCGCCGACGGGCTGGCGGTGATCTCGATCGCCAAGGCCTATGACAAGCGCCCGGTGCTGACCGATGTGTCGGTCTCCGTGGGGCGCGGCGAGGTGGTCGGGCTGCTCGGGCCCAACGGCGCGGGCAAGACGACGTGCTTCTATTCGGTAATGGGGTTGGTGAAACCCGATTCGGGCCGAGTGATGCTCGACGGCAACGACATCACCGGGCTGCCGATGTACCGGCGCGCGATCCTGGGGCTCGGCTATCTGCCGCAGGAAACCTCGATCTTCCGCGGGCTGACGATCGAGAAGAACATCCTGACCGTGCTCGAGCTCGCCGAGCCGGAGGCGGCGGCGCGGCAGGAAAGGCTCGAAAAGCTGCTCGACGAATTCGGGCTGACCCGGCTGCGCGACGCGCCGGCGATGGCGCTGTCGGGCGGCGAGCGGCGGCGCGCCGAGATCGCGCGCGCGCTGGCGGCGGACCCGTCGATCATGCTGCTCGACGAGCCGTTCGCGGGGATCGACCCGATCTCGATCGCCGACATCCGCGATCTGGTGAAGGACCTGAAGCGCCGCGACATCGGCGTGCTCATCACCGATCACAATGTCCGCGAGACGCTCGACATCGTCGATCGCGCCTACATCATCTATGACGGCCGCGTGCTGTTCTCGGGCTCGCCCGAGGAGCTGGTGGCGGACACCAACGTGCGGCGGCTGTATCTGGGCGAGGGGTTCTCGCTGTAGCCTATGAAGGGCATCGACCTTCATAGGCGTCATCCCAGCGAAAGCTGGGATCTCGGGCGGCAAGGGCACGGTCTTAAGGTGAGAGACCCCAGCCTGCGCTGGGGTGACGGATGGGTTGAACGGCGTTGAGATGAGCCTCGCCCCGCGCCTCGATCTTCGGCAATCCCAATCGCTGGTGATGACGCCGCAGCTGCAGCAGGCGATCAAGCTGCTCGCGCTGTCGAACCTCGAAATCGAGGCCTATATCGCCGAGGAGGTCGAGAAGAATCCGCTTCTCGAGAATACGCCCGACGAGGACGGGCCGGCGCCCGAGCCGATCGAGGCACCGAGCGACGAGCCCGCCGGCGCCGATGCGCTGCTCGAAGGCCGCGGGAGCGATGAGGCGGCGCTCGACGTCGACTTTGCCGCGGAGAGCTTCCACCATGACAGCGCCGCCGATTCGATCGGCGGCATCGACGGCGGGCTGGGCATGAACGCGCTCGGCGGCGGCGGCGCGGGAGGCGAGGACGGCCCCGATCTCGACGCGCTCGCCGAGGGTGGCGAAAGCCTCGCCGACCATTTGCTCGCGCAGGCCGGTGCCGAGGTCGATGGCGCCGATTTCTTCATCGCCGCGCACCTGATCGACCAGATCGACGAGGCGGGCTATCTCACCGATTCGCTGCTCGACGTCGCTAACCGGCTGGCGGTGCCGCTGGCGCGTGTCGAGGCGGTGCTCGGCGTGATCCAGACTTTCGATCCGACGGGGGTCGGCGCGCGCAGCCTCGCCGAATGCCTCGCGCTGCAGGCGAAGGAGGCCGATCGCTACGATCCGTGCATGGCGCGGCTGATCGACAATCTCGATCTCGTTGCGCGCGGCGATTTGCCGCGGCTCAAGCGGATTTGCGAGGTCGATGACGAGGACCTCGCCGACATGATCCGCGAGCTTCGCAACTACGATCCCAAACCCGGGCTGCGCTTCGGCGGCGAGGCGATGCAGGCGGTGGTGCCCGATCTGTTCGTGGCGCGGAAGAAGGCCGGCTGGGCGATCGAGATCAACGCCGCGACGCTGCCGCGCGTGCTCATCAATCGCAGCTATTATGCCGAGCTCGCCTCCGGGCCGCAGGACAAGGCGTCGCGCACCTGGCTCAGCGACTGCCTCGCCAGCGCCAACTGGCTGGTCAAGGCGCTCGACCAGCGGCAGCGCACGATCATCAAGGTGGCGAGCGAGATCGTGAAGCAGCAGGAAGAGTTCTTCCTCAAGGGTGTCGCTTACCTCAAGCCGATGACGCTGCGGCAGATCGCCGATGCGATCGGGATGCACGAATCGACGGTGAGTCGCGTCACGAGCAACAAATATCTGAGCTGCGCGCGGGGGCTCTATGAACTCAAATATTTCTTCACCTCGGCGATCCAGGCTGCCGACGGCGGCGAGGCGGTATCGGCGGAGGCGGTCAAGAACGCGATCCGCACGCTGATCGCGGGCGAGGGGCGCAAGATCCTGTCGGACGATACGCTGGTCGACCTGCTCAAGGCCAAAGGGTTCGACATCGCGCGGCGCACGGTCGCCAAATATCGCGAGGCGATGGGGATCGGCAGTTCGGTGCAGCGCCGGCGGCAGAAGGCGCTCGAGGGGGCTTGAGTATCCAAGATCGTCATTCCCGCGAAAGCGGGAACCCATCTCCTGACCGATGCTCTTAACTGAACGGAGGAGATGGGCCCCCGCTTTCGCGGGGTGACGGAGGATTATTAGGAAAACAATTTTCTAAATTCAGGTTGCGTCTCGAAACGACGGGGCTAGGGTTCGCCTCATGCCTCGCTTTGTCACTCGCATCGCCGCCCTCTGCCTCGCTCTGGGCCTCGCCTCACCGATTGCCGCGAAGGACGCTCCCGCGCCGCTTCGAGTGATGACCTTCAACGTCCGCACGACGATCAACGTCGATGACGGGCCCGAGGCATGGCCCAAGCGCCGCGACTTGTTCATCGCGACGATCCGGTCCGCGCATCCCGACGTGATGGGCACGCAGGAATTGTCGCAGATGCAGGGCGATACCATCGTGTCGAAACTGCCGGGCTATGCCTGGTTCGGGATCGACCGCCAGGCCGGGCACAATGACGAGCATATGGGCGTGTTCTACCGCCGCGATCGGCTCGATCTCGTGCGGCAGGGCAATTTCTGGCTGTCCGAAACGCCCGACGTGGTTGCCAGCAACACCTGGCACACGCCCTTCCCGCGCATGGTGACCTGGGGCCTGTTCGAGGACAAGGCGAGCCAGCGGCGCTTCTATCTGTTCAACACTCACTTTCCCTATCGCGACGAGGACGAGGCGATCCGCACCAAGGAGGCCGGCATCCTGCTCGACCAGATCGCCAAGATCGCGAGTGATGACCTGCCCGTGGTGCTGACCGGCGATTTCAACACCACGCCGGGCAGCGACGCTTATAAGATCATCTCGGGCAAGATGACCGATGTCCGCAAGGCGGCGCCGAAGGTTGGTGGGCCTGATGAGACCTTCCACAACTGGACCGGCAAGGCCGACAAGCGGATCGACTGGATGTTCGAGACCGGCTTCACCCCGCTTTCGGACACGACGCTGACCACGCATCGCGGCACGCTCTATCCGTCCGATCACTTCCCGGTGCTGGCGACGCTCGGCTGGGGCGATTAGGGCGCGGATTGTCCCAAAACCGTCATCCCCGCGAAGGCGGGGACCCATCTCCGACCCGAGTCCAAAAGAGCAACGCGCACGTTTGTCGCCCGCTTGGGAGATGGGTCCCCGCTTCCGCGGCGATGACGGGAGTGGTTTCGCGCGCATCCCGATCTTGCCCTGAGCGACTACCGATCCTAGGGCAGGTGAAACGCTAACGAGGGCCGAAGCGCGATGAAGAACAAGTTGGTGACGCTGATCGGCGGCGGCGGGTTCGTCGGGCGCTATGTCGCGCAGGCGTTGCTCAAGGCCGGCGCGCGGGTGCGCATCGCCGAGCGCGATCCGCGCCGGGCCTATTTCCTGCGGCCGCAGGGCGGTCTCGGCCAGACGCAGTTCGTCGCGATCGACGTGCGCAAGCCCGAAACGATCGCACGCGCCGTCCACGGCGTCGACGGCGTGGTCAACCTGGCTGGCACGCTGTCGGGCGATTTCGCCGGGATCAACGCCGCCGGTGCGAAGAACGTCGCGGAAGCCTGCGCGGCGGCGGGCGTGCCGGCGCTGGTCCATGTCTCGGCGATCGGCGCCGATGCCGACTCCGAAGCGCGCTATGCGCGGACCAAGGGCGAGGGCGAGGCCGCGGTGCGCGCCGCTTTCCCCAATGCGACGATCGTTCGGCCCTCGCTCGTGTTCGGGCGCGAGGATCAGTTCACCAATCGCTTCGCCGCGATGATCGCCAAGGCGCCGATGGTGCCAGTGCTGCGCGCGGGCACCAAATTCCAGCCCGTGTTCGTCGGCGACGTTGCTGCGGGCGTGGGCGCGGCGCTCGCCGATTCGGAGACGTTCGGCGACAGGACGATCGAGCTCGGCGGGCCCGACGTGCTGTCGATGGGCGAGCTGTTGCGCTGGATCGCCGGGCAGGTCTGTCGCGATCCCGCCTTCGTCAACGTGCCCGATGCGCTGGGCGGGATCATCGCCGGCGCCGGCTTCCTGCCGGGCGCGCCGATCACGCGTGACCAGTGGATGATGCTCCAGCACGACAATGTCGTCGGCGACGGCGCCGACGGCTTCGCTGCCTTGGGCATCACGCCGGCACCGCTCGCCGCGGTCGCGCCCAACTGGCTGGTCCGCTATCGCCGCAACGGGCGCTTCGCCGAGATCGACCGCTCGGCGGTGGTCGAGCGCTCGGGGCAGGACCCGCACGACGTCGAGCGCACCGTCGACATCGATCGCGCCGCCTGACGCGGCGTTCCAACCGCGGCCGTGCCCGCGGGCCGGCCTTCCCGGCCACCCGCCTGAAAGCACGAAACCATGCCGCTGATCGTCACCGCCATCCTGCTCGGCATCGTCGAGGGGCTGACCGAATTCCTGCCGGTCTCCTCGACGGGGCATCTGATCCTCGCCAGCGAGTTGTTCGGCTATTCGGCCGATACCTGGGCGGTGTTCAACATCGTCATCCAGCTGGGCGCGATCCTGGCGGTGATCGTCGCCTATTGGCGCACCTTCTGGGCGGTGGGGCAGGGGATGCTTAAGCGCGAGCCTGTTTCGTGGCGCTTCGTGCGCAACGTTGTCGTCGCCTTCATCCCGGCCGCGATCATCGGGCTGGCGCTGCATTCGTACATCGAGGAGCTGCTCGGCGCACCCAAGGTGGTGGCGGTGGCGCTGATCGTCGGCGGTTTTGCGATCATCGCGCTCGAGCGGCTGATCAAGAATCATGATGTGGTCGGCGTGGCCGAAATCCCGCTTCCGCGCGTGATCGCGATCGGCTTCATCCAGTGCCTGGCAATGGTGCCGGGAGTGAGCCGATCGGGCGCGTCGATCATGGGCGCGCTGGCGCTCGGCGTCGAGCGGCGCACCGCGGCCGAGTTCAGCTTCTTCCTGGCGATCCCAACGATGCTGGGAGCGACCGCGGTCGAATTGTGGAAGAACCGCGACGCGCTGGCGAGCGCGAGCGTCGGCTGGGGGCTGATCGCGATGGGTTTCGTGGTCGCGTTCGTGGTGGCGCTGGTGGTGATCCGCTGGTTCGTCGGGGTGGTCAGCCGCCACGGATTCGAGCCTTTCGCCTGGTATCGAATCGTCGCCGGCGGCGCGGCGCTGATCTGGCTTTTGGCACGATAAGGCCGAAACGGACATTTATGATTAGGATTATCGGCATCATCTGAACGAGTGGACGCAATATTCGATCATAATAGATAAGTTATCGTTACCTATCGACCGATTTTTGCGTGACAACGCCGATTTCGCTTCCTAAAGCTGCGCGGACTCTCTCGGGGCGGAACGATGGCGAACGACGCGATGCTCAAATTTGTCGGCAGGGGGCAGGCCTATCCGGTCAAGCGCTTGCCCGAGGAGCGCGCGCGCGATTTCCGCGAGATCGCCGATCGCTTCGCGCCCAAGGCCGCGGCCGAGCAATCGGCGCGCTGCTCGCAATGCGGCGTGCCTTATTGCTCGGTACATTGCCCGCTCCACAACCACATTCCCGATTGGCTGCGGCTGACCGCCGAGGGTCGCGTGCGCGAGGCGTACGAGCTCAGCAACGCCACCTCAACGATGCCCGAGATCTGCGGCCGCATCTGCCCGCAGGATCGGCTGTGCGAAGGGAATTGCGTGATCGAATTCTCCGGCCACGGCGCGGTGACGATCGGCTCGGTCGAGAAGTACATCACCGACACCGCCTGGGAGGAAGGCTGGGTCGAGCCGCTCGTGCCGGGGCCGGCGCGCGGCCAATCGGTCGGGGTGATCGGCGCCGGGCCGGCCGGGCTAAGCGCGGCCGAATATCTGCGCGCGGCGGGATATGACGTGCATGTTTATGATCGTTACGATCGGCTCGGCGGACTGCTGACCTACGGCATCCCCAGCTTCAAGCTCGAAAAGCACGTCATCGACCGGCGTGTCGAGCGGCTGCGCGAGGGCGGCATCGTGTTCCACAGCAATTTCGAGGTCGGCCGCGACGCGACGCTCGACGAGCTGCGCAACCGCCATGACGCGATCCTGATCGCGACGGGTGTGTACAAGCCGCGGTCGATCATGGCGCCCGGTGTCGGCAGCGCCGGCGTGGTCGAGGCGCTCGACTATCTCACAGCCTCGAACCGCAAGGGCTATGGCGACGCCGTGCCGGCTTTCGACGACGGCAGCCTGAACGCGGCGGGCAAACGCGTGGTGGTGATCGGCGGCGGCGACACCGCGATGGATTGCGTGCGCACCGCGGTCCGCCAGGGCGCCATCTCGGTCAAATGCCTCTACCGCCGCGACCGCGCCAACATGCCCGGCTCGCAGCGCGAGGTCGCCAATGCGGAGGAGGAGGGCGTCGAGTTCGCCTGGCTCTCGGCGCCGCAGGCCTTCGACGCCGGCGAGCGTGTGACCGGCGTGCGCGCGCAGCGCATGCGGCTCGGCGCGCCCGACGCCAGCGGCCGGCGCATGCCCGAGGTCGATCCCGGCAACGACTTCGTAGAACCCGCCGATCTCGTCATCAAGGCGCTGGGCTTCGACGCAGAGGACCTGCCCGCGCTGTTCGACGCGCCCGAACTCGGCGTGACTCGCTGGGGCACGTTGCTGGTCGATCGCGACATGATGACCAATCTCGACGGCGTATTCGCCGCCGGCGACATCGTGCGCGGCGCCAGCCTCGTCGTCTGGGCGATCCGCGACGGGCGCGACGTCAGCGAGACGATGCATCGCTGGCTGAAGGCGCGAGCCGCTTCTGCTAAGGAGGCAGCATGAGGCTTTCGTCCGATCAGATCGCGGCAATAAAGAACGCTGCGCGTGACGCCTTTGGGCCGGACGCAGTAGTACGCCTGTTCGGAAGTCGCGTCGATGATGAGCGGCGTGGCGGGGATATCGACCTGCACGTCGAAGCATCGCCTCAAACGGCGACGATCGATCACGAGGTGCGTTTCCGGGCGCTGTTGTGGAAGGCGCTCGACGAGCCGCAGGTCGATGTCGTCGTGGCGGCGCGTGGCGCACCACCGGGCTGGGCCGATCGGGCCGCCTTTCGTGAAGGAATCGTGCTTTGATGCGTGACGAGGTTCAGGAGGCGACAGCGGAAGCCGTTCGAGCTGCCGAAGCGCTGTCAGCGCATCTCGATCGCCTGAGCGATCGCATGCGCGCGCGCTTCCCAATAGAGCCGGACCAGCTTGCCTTGTGGGAAGATCAGCCGCGCGAGCAGTTGCATGCGCTGCTCCGGATGTTCGAGCAGCTGTTCGATCTCACCAGCCGGAAATTGTTTCGCGGGCTGCTGTCCTTGTCCGGCGAGAGCTTCGCGGGCTTTTCCGCACAGAATCAGTTTCGGCGTATCGAGGCGCTCGGCGCTATCGATAACGCCGAACGCTGGATCGAACTCGCCGCCACGCGCAACATCCTCGTCCACGATTATCCGGTGAACCCGATCGCGCAAGCGGCGCGCGCCAATCGGGCGTGGCAAGATCTGCCCGCGCTCGTTTCAGCTACGCGCCAGACGATTCAGTATCTTCGAAAAGAAAACCTACTCTCATGACCGACCAGCGCACCCGCCTCGCCCGTGAGGGCATGTACCGGCCCGAGTTCGAGTCCGATGCCTGCGGCGTCGGGCTCGTCGCGGCGACCGACGGCAAGCCCAACCGCCGCGTCGTGCAGTCGGCGATCGATGCGCTGAAGGCGGTGTGGCATCGCGGCGCGGTCGATGCCGACGGCAAGACCGGCGACGGTGCGGGCATTCATATCGACCTGCCGACGGCGTTCTTCGACGATGCGATCGCCTCGTCGGGGCACAAGGCGCTGCCCAACCGGCTGGCGGTCGGCATGATCTTCCTGCCGCGCACCGATCTCGGCGCGCAGGAGACGTGCCGCGGCATCGTCGAGACCGCGATCATCGAGGCCGGTTACACGATCTACGGCTGGCGGCAGGTGCCGGTCGACGTGTCGGTGATCGGGATGAAGGCGCAGGCGACTCGGCCCGAGATCGAGCAGATCATGATCGCCGGCCCGCTGCCCGACGCGCAATCGGCCGCGGAGTTCGAGAAGGACCTTTATCTCGTCCGCCGGCGGATCGAGAAGCGCGTGATCGCGGCGCAGATCAACGGCTTCTACATTTGCTCGCTGAGCTGCCGGTCGATCATCTACAAGGGCCTGTTCCTCGCCGAGAGCCTGTCGGTCTTCTATCCCGACCTCCTCGACGAGCGCTTCACCAGCCGCGTCGCGATCTTCCACCAGCGCTATTCGACCAACACCTTCCCGCAATGGTGGCTGGCGCAGCCGTTCCGCTGCCTGGCGCACAATGGCGAGATCAACACGATCCGCGGCAACAAAAACTGGATGCTCAGCCACGAGATCAAGATGGCGAGCCTCGCGTTCGGCGAGCAATCGGAGGACATCAAGCCGGTGATCCCCGCGGGCGCGTCGGACACGGCCGCGCTCGATGCCGCGTTCGAGACGATCTGCCGCGCAGGCCGCGACGCGCCGACCGCCAAGCTGATGCTGGTGCCCGAGACGTGGGACGAAGGCTCGGACATGCCGGCCAAGCACCTCGCCATGTATCGCTATCTGGCGAGCGTGATGGAGCCGTGGGATGGCCCCGCAGCGCTGGCGATGACCGACGGCCGCTGGGCGGTCGCGGGGATGGACCGCAACGCGCTCCGGCCGCTGCGCTACACGCGCACCGATGACGGGCTGCTGATCGTCGGCTCGGAGACCGGCATGGTGGTCGTTCCCGAGACCAGCGTGGTCGAGAAGGGCGCGCTGGGGCCGGGGCAGATGATCGCGGTCGATCTCGACGAAGGCCGCGTGCTGCACGACCGCGAGGTCAAGGATCGGATCGCCGGCGAGGCTGATTATGAAGCGATGTCGGCGGGCTTCCTGACGATCGACGCGCTGCCGCAAGCGGATGCGCCAGCCTGCCGTTACGATCGCGCCGAGCTGACGCGGCGGCAGGTCGCCGCCGGGCAGACGCTCGAGGACATGGAGCTGATCCTGTCGCCGATGGTCGAGAGCGCCAAGGAAGCGGTCGGCTCGATGGGCGACGATACGCCGCTGGCCGTCATCTCGGACAAGCCGCGGCTCATCAGCCAGTTCTTCCGACAGAATTTCAGCCAGGTCACCAACCCGCCGATCGATAGCTTGCGCGAGCGCCATGTGATGTCGCTCAAGACGCGGTTCGGCAATCTCGCCAACATCCTCGACCCCGCGGGGCAGCAGAGCCGGGTGCTGGTGCTCGATACGCCGGTGCTGACCTGCGCCGACTGGGACCGGCTCAAGGCACATTTCGGCGCGGCCGCGGCCGAGATCGACTGCACCTTCCCGGTGGGCGGCGGCCCCGAGACGCTGCGCGCCGCGATCCAGCGTATCCGCGACGAGGCCGAGCAGGCGGTGCGCCGCGGCAAGAGCGAATTGTTCCTGACCGACGAGAATGTCGGGCCCGAGCGCGTGGCGATCGCCGGGGTGCTGGCGGCGGCGGCGGTGCACACGCATCTCGTGCGGCGGGGCTTGCGCTCCTACGCCAGCGTCAACGTGCGGACCGCCGAGTGCCTCGACACGCATTATTACGCGGTGCTGATCGGCGTCGGCGCGACGACGGTGAATGCCTATCTAGCTGAGGCGACGATCCTCGACCGCCAGGCGCGCGGGCTGTTCGGCGATTTCTCACCCGAGCAATGCCTCGCCAATCATCGCACCGCGATCGCCGACGGGCTGCTCAAGATCATGTCGAAGATGGGGATTGCGGTGATCTCCAGCTATCGCGGCGGCTATAATTTCGAGGCGGTCGGGCTGTCGCGCAGCCTGGTCAACGACCTGTTTCCCGGCATGCCGACCAAGATTTCGGGCGAGGGCTATGCCTCGCTGCACTTGAACGCGGTGCTGCGTCATGAGGCGGCTTACGACCGCTCGGTGGTGACGCTGCCGATCGGCGGCTTCTACCGCCAGCGCGCGGGCGGCGAGACGCATGCCTATTCGGCGCAGCTCATGCACCTGCTGCAAACGTCGGTGGCGACCGACAGCTATTCGACCTATCTGCAATTCTCGCGCGGCGTCGCCGATCTGCCGCCGGTCTATCTGCGCGATCTGCTCGAGTTCAACTTCCCGGCGCAGGGTGTCGCGGTCGACCAAGTCGAGCCGATCACCGAAATCCGCAAGCGTTTCGTCACGCCCGGGATGAGCCTCGGCGCCTTGAGCCCCGAGGCGCACGAGACGCTGGCGATCGCGATGAACCGGATCGGCGCCAAGGCCGTGTCGGGCGAGGGCGGCGAGGACAAGGCGCGCTATCGGCCCTATGACAATGGCGACAACGCCAATTCGGGGGTCAAGCAGATCGCTTCGGGCCGGTTTGGTGTGACGGCGGAATATCTCAACGCCTGCGACGAGATCGAGATCAAGGTCGCGCAGGGCGCCAAGCCCGGCGAAGGCGGGCAGCTGCCCGGCTTCAAGGTCACCGAGTTCATCGCCAGGCTGCGCCACGCGACACCCGGCGTGACGCTGATCTCGCCGCCGCCGCACCACGACATCTATTCGATCGAGGACCTGGCGCAGCTCATCTACGATCTCAAGCAGATCAACCCGCGGGCGCGAGTGTGCGTCAAGCTGGTCAGCTCGGCGGGCATCGGCACGGTGGCGGCGGGTGTCGCCAAGGCGCATGCCGACGTGATCCTCGTCGCCGGGCACAATGGCGGTACCGGCGCGTCGCCGCAGACGTCGATCAAGTACGCCGGCACGCCGTGGGAAATGGGGCTGAGCGAGGTCAACCAGACGCTGACGCTCAACGGCCTCCGCGGGCGGATCAAGCTGCGCACCGACGGCGGGCTCAAGACCGGGCGCGACGTGGTGATCGCCGCGATCCTCGGCGCCGAGGAGTTCGGCATCGGCACGCTCTCCCTGGTGGCGATGGGCTGCATCATGGTGCGGCAATGCCATTCGAACACCTGTCCCGTCGGCGTCTGCACGCAGGACGAGCGGCTGCGCGCCAAGTTCACCGGAACGCCCGAAAAGGTCATCAACTTGATGACCTTCATCGCCGAGGAGGTGCGCGACATTCTCGCGCGGCTTGGCGTCACCAGTCTGGACGAGGTGATCGGGCGGACCGAGCTGCTGCGCCAGGTCAGCCGCGGCGCCGAGCATCTCGACGATCTCGACCTCAATCCGATCCTCGCCAAGGTGGATGCCGACGATGCCGAGCGGCGGTTCAGCCTCGCCACCTTCCGCAACGAGGTGCCCGACAGCCTCGACGCGCAGATCATCAAGGATGCGGCGGCGGTTTTCACGCGCGGCGAGAAGATGCAGCTCACCTATTCGGTGCGCAACACGCACCGCGCCGTCGGCACGCGGCTTTCCAGCGAGATCACCGCCAAGTTCGGCATGGCCAAGCTCGCCGACGGGCATGTCACCGTGCGGCTGCGCGGCTCGGCGGGGCAGAGCCTCGGCGCGTTCCTGTGCAAGGGCGTCACGCTCGAGGTGTTCGGCGACGCCAACGACTATGTCGGCAAGGGCCTGTCGGGCGGCATCATCGCGGTGCGCCCGGTGGTCTCGTCGCCGCTCGCCAGCCAGGACAATACGATCATCGGCAATACCGTCCTCTATGGCGCGACCGCCGGCTCGCTGTTCGCCGCGGGGCGCGCGGGCGAACGGTTCGCGGTGCGCAACTCGGGGGCCAATGTCGTCGTCGAAGGCTGCGGCGCCAATGGCTGCGAATATATGACGGGGGGCACGGCGGTGATCCTCGGCCGCATCGGAGCCAATTTCGGCGCAGGGATGACCGGCGGCATGGCGTTCGTCTATGACGAAGACGACAGCTTCGATCGCAAGGCCAATCCCGACAGCATCGCCTGGCAACGGCTCGCCTCGACGCATTGGGAAGGCGTGCTGCGCGATCTCGTCGAGGCGCACGCCAAGGCGACCGACAGCAAATGGGCGCGCGGCCTTCTCGACGAATGGGAGCGCGCCCGCGGCCATTTCTGGCAGGTCGTGCCCAAGGAGATGCTCGCCCGCCTGCCCCAGCCGCTCGACGACGCGGAGGAACTGGTCGCGGCGGAGTGAAATTCAGGCGAGCGCGCTGATGATGTCGGTCCGTGCGAAGTCGTCGCCCTTGTAGAGCAAGGGCGCGTCGGCAAGGCGAGCGACCGCGTAACTCATGCAGTCGCCGTAATTGAGCGAAGCACGGTGATTGCCCTTGCCGAAGCGTCGGAAGGCATCGAATGCCAGCGCGGCATGATCGGTCGACCATGCAACCACCTCGATTTCGGGCCGACCGAGAAGGCGATCGACTTCGATCAGGTCCACCGTGCCGGTGCGGCCGAAAACGACCATTCGTGTTTCGAGCGCGGTGGGAGCGCCGATGATGATCCGCCGCTCGCGCGCGAGCCGTCTGGCGAAAATTGCCGCTTCCGATTCGGAGAAAATCAGGGCGGCGAGCGCCGACGTGTCGACGGCGATCACTTCGGCAGGCCGTGCTCGTCGTAACCAATGATTTCGTCAGGGCTGCGGTCGTCGAGGATCGGGTGCCTGGCCACGCGGTTTTGCAAGTTGTGAATGAAGGTCAGGAAATCTTCTTCCGCTCCTTCGTCGTCATCGTTGACCGGCTGGCCCTCGCGACGCAGCGCCTCGGTAACCGCGCGGTTGACCGCCTTGGTGTAGCTCGTGCCGTGCAGCCGCGCATAACGGCGCACCAGCCGATCGGTGGTTTCGTCCTTGATGCTGAGCGCCATGATCGCCTTTCTAGATCACTACGCCAAAAATATAGAAATTCGTCCGACTGGCGGCAACCTCCTTCCCGGCGACGGTCCTTGCGCCTAGAGCGATGACCATGTGGCAGCTCTACCAATTCCCGCTCTGTCCGTTCTCGCGCAAGGTCCGGCTGCTGCTGGGGGAGAAGGGCGTCGGGTACGAGCTGGTGCGCGAATCGCCGTGGCTCAGGCGTGACGAGTTCATCGACATGAACCCGGCCGGGCAGACGCCGGTGATCACCGATCCGTCGCGCGGGCTGCTGCTGGTCGATTCGATGGCGATCTGCGAATATTTCGAGGAGACGATCGACAAGGCGGTGATGATCAACGGCACGCCGGCCAATCGCGCCGAGATTCGGCGGCTGGTGACGTGGTTCGACACGCACTTCTACCAGGACGTCACCGCGCAGCTGCTCAACGAGCGGATGATCAAGCGGCTGGTCCATCGCGCCGCGCCCGATGCCAAGGCGTTGCGCGAGGCGATGAAGGCGGCCGAGCGGCACCTCGATTATGTCGATTACCTGCTCGATCACCGCAGCTGGATCGGCGGCGCGACGATGAGCCTCGCCGATCTCGCCGCGGCGGCGCAGATTTCGGTTGCCGACTATCTCGGCGGGATCGACTGGAAGGGGCACGAGCAGACCGCGAGCTGGTATGGCGGATTCAAGAGCCGGCCGAGCTTCCAGCCGCTGCTCTCCGAGCGGATGGAAGTGATCGGCCCGCCCAAACATTATGCGAACCACGATTTCTGATGCATGTGACGCATGATCCCGGGGCCGAGGCCGCGGCGGAAATCGCGTTCGACGATTTCCTGAAGGTCGACATCCGCGTCGGCACGATCGTCGAAGCCGAGCTGTTTCCCGAGGCGAGAAAGCCGGCGTTCAAGCTGCGCATCGATTTCGGGCCGGTGATCGGGGTGAAGCGCTCCTCGGCGCAGATCACCGAACGCTATGAGCTGGACGAGCTGGTGGGGATGCAGATCGCGGCAGTGGTCAACTTCCCGCCGCGGCAGATCGGGCCAGTGCGTTCCGAGGTGCTGACGCTGGGGTTCCCCGACGAAAACGGCCACGTCGTGCTGGTGACGCCGAGCCGTGCGGCGCCCAATGGCGGGCGGCTGTTCTAGCTCCAACGTCCGTTCGCCCTGAGCTCGTCGAAGGGCGGCGCGAGAAACGTGCTTCGACAAGCTCAGCACGAACGGGGAGGTCAGCTCGCCAGGAGGCCGACGAGCGCAGCGAGCGATACCAGCACCAGGAAGCCGTTGATCGAAAGCAGCACCGCCGGCGGCAGGCGGCGGATGTCGTGCGCCGGGGTGATTTCGGGGAGCAGCTCGCGCCACACCGCGGCGATGAAGCAGAAGGCGCCGAAGAGCACGAGCACGCAGCCGGTGGCGACGATCAGCCAATCGACGACGAGCTTGTCGAGCAGCGCCCGCGCGCCGATCCCCGAGGCGAGCGCGGCGAGGCCGGTGCGCACCCAGGCGGCGTAGGTGCGCTCAGCCGCGAGTGCGGTGCGATCGGCAGCGAGCTGGGTGCGGCGGTCGGCGTTGTCGGCCTGCTTGACTTCGCTGGCGCTGACGACGGCCGCGCTCTCGGCGATCTTGCGGTGGGTGCGTTCGGCGCGGCGATCGGCTTCGGGCATGGGCGGGTAACGCGCGAGGGGGCCCGTGTCTCCGCAGTCTGCGTCATTCCGCGAAAGCGGGAACCATCTCCCGAATGTCGTTCGTGGGGCGCCTGCAGGAGCTGGGTCCCCGCTTTCGCGGGGATGACGAATGGGGCGTCAGCTCTCCAGGCTCTTGGATGCTTGCTCGAACAAGTCCTTCGAGAGGCTCGGCGCTGCGAGGATGCGCTCGAGCTCGGCGCGCATCATCGCCGCGCGAGCTTCGTCGAAGCGCCGCCAGCGGCCGAGCGGAGGAACCATGCGCGCGGCGGTCTGCGGGTTCAACTTGTCGAGCGCGATGATCTGATCGGCGACAAAGCGGTAGCCGCGGCCGCTGGACTCGTGAAAGGCGCGCTGGTTGACGCTGAACGCGCCGACCAAGGACCGCGCGCGGTTAGGGTTGGCGAGGGTGAAATCGGGGTGCTCGGCCAGTGCCTCGACCTCGGCCGGCGTGTCGGCGCGCGGCGACAGCGCCTGGGTCGAAAACCATTTGTCGAGCACCAGCGCATTGTCCGAATAGCGGTTGTAGAAGATGTCGAGCGCGGCGATGCGTTTGTCGGAATCGCCATTGGCGAGCGTGGACAGCGCCGCCTGGCGGTCGGTCATGTTGTCGCAGGTCTCGAACTGGCGGAAGGCGAGATCGGCGGCATCCTTGGCGCCGATCGCGGCGATATAGCCCAGGGCGACATTCTTGAGCCGGCGGCGGCCCTTGGCGGCGGGGTTATAGGCATAGGCCTCGCCCGCCGCGGCGTCATAGGCGGCGCCCCATTCGCGGCCGAGCGCGCGGGCGAGATCGCGGCGCAGTGCCTCGCGCGCTGTGAAGATTCGCTCGGGATCGACCACCGGCATCTGGTCGCCGATGAACGCCTCGGACGGCAGCAGCACCGCCTCGGCGACGAAGGCGGGATCGAGCGCGGCGTCGCCGAGCGTGTTGCGGACCGCCTCGATCACCGCCGCATGATCGGCGCGGCCGTGACCGGCGGCGGCGACCAGCGTATCGAGCATCAGCTGCTGCATCGCCTCGTAACGCGCGAAGGGATCGTCGTCGTGCGCCGACAGGAAGGCGAGATCGGCCGGCGTGCGGTTGGTGTCGACGATCACCGGCGCCGAGAAGCCGCGGTTGATCGACAGCACCGGGCGCTCGCTCACGCCTTCGAAGAGGATTTCCTCGCGCGCGTCGCTCAGCAGGACAAGGCGTTCGTCGGCAAGCGTCGCGGCGGTATCGCGACCGAACAGCTTGAGGCGCAGCGGCAGCACCATCGGCTGCTTGGCCGGCTGGCCCGGCGTGGCGGGAACGATCTGCTCGAGCGTCAGCAGGGCGCGGTCGCTGCCTTCCTCATGGGTCAGCGTCGCGGTGACTCGCGGGGTGCCGGCCTGGCTGTACCACAGGCGGAATTGCGCGAGGTCGGCCTCGCCGCCTTGTTCCATGCTGCGCACGAAATCCTCGCAGGTCGCCGCAGTGCCGTCAAAGCGGTCGAAATAGAGATCGGTCGCCTTGCGGAAGCGCTGCGGCCCCAGGATCGTCGCCATCATGCGGATCACCTCGGCGCCCTTGTTGTAAACCGTCGCGGTGTAGAAGTTCGAGATTTCGAGATAGGAATCGGGGCGGATCGGGTGCGCCAGCGGGCCGGCATCCTCGGGGAATTGCGCGGCGCGAAGCGTGCGGACGTCCTCGATCCGCTTGACCGCGGCCGAGCCCTGATCGGCCGAGAAGCTCTGGTCGCGATAGACGGTGAAGCCTTCCTTGAGGCTGAGCTGGAACCAGTCGCGGCACGTCACTCGGTCGCCCGACCAGTTGTGGAAATATTCGTGCGCAACGACCGCGGCGATCGCGTCGTAATCCATGTCGGTCGCCGTGTCGGGATCGGCGAGGATGTAACGGCTGTTGAAGATGTTCAGCCCCTTGTTCTCCATCGCGCCGAAGTTGAAGTCATCGACGGCGACGATGTTGAAGACGTCGAGATCGTATTCGCGGCCATAGACTCGCTCGTCCCAGGCCATCGCGGTTTCGAGCGCGTGGAGCGCGTGATCGGTCTTGGGCAGATCGCGCTCGCGGACCCAGATGGCGAGCTCGACCTCGCGGCCGGACATGGTGGTGAAGGTGGTGCGGTTGGCCTTCAGGTCGGCGGCGACGAGCGCAAACAGGTAGCAGGGCTTGGGGAAGGGATCGTGCCATTCGGCCCAGTGCCTGTCGCCTTCCGCCTCGCCCTGCGCGACGGGATCGCCGTTGGCGAGCAGGATCGGGTAGCGCGCCTTGTCGGCGGTCATCCGCACCTTGTAGCGGGTGAGCACGTCGGGCCGATCGGGGAAATAGGTGATGCGGCGGAACCCCTCGGCTTCGCACTGCGTGCAGAGCAGACCGCCCGAGGCGTAGAGCCCCATCAGCTGGGTATTGCGATCGGGCGCGATCTCGACCTCGGTCTCGATCGTGTGGGCGTCGCCCGACAGCGGAATGACGAGCGCGTCGTCCTCGAGCCGCCAGTCATTCACCGCAACGCCGTCGACGGTGACCGAGAGCAGCTTCTGCCCCGCGCCGTCGAGCCGGAGCGGGCGATCATGCGCGCCGTTGCGAGAGACCGACAACGTCGCCTTGACCCGCGTCGCGGCCGCGTCGAGATCGAAATCGAGCGAAAGATCGGGCACCTGCCAATCGGGCGGGCGATAGTCTTCGCGGCGGATGACGGCGGGCAGGGCGGGCGCGTTCTGGACGTCGAGCATGAGGGTTACCTATAGATTTGCCATTCGAACGCGCCAGCCAAATCGGTGTTGCGGATTGGGGCAATGCTTGCTCTTTTCCTCACAGCCACCCCGGCGAAGGCCGGGGTCCAGTTGCGAGCGGCCCGATGCTGGGCCCCGGCCTTCGCCGGGGTGGTAAGTTGGGTCGGACGCATTGAATCGAAGGGCCTTTGTACCGCATCTTCATCTTCGGGCTCGGTTACACCGCGGGGCGGCTGGCGGAGCGGTTGCACGCCGAGGGTTGGGACGTCGCCGGCACGTCGCGTGACGGGCGCGACGGCGCGGTTGCGTTCGACGATAGCGATCGGGTCCGCGCCGCGCTGGCCGCGGCGACACATGTGCTCTCGTCCGTTCCGCCCGACGAGGCCGGCGATCCGGTGCTGACGCGGTATGGCGAGCTATTAGGAGACGCGTGGCTCGGCTATCTGTCCTCGACCGGCGTTTACGGCGATACCGGCGGCGCCTGGGTGGACGAGAGCGCGGCCATTGGCGGGCGGCGGCGCACGCGCGCCGGGGCCGATGTCGCCTGGCTCGCGAAAGGCGCGCGGGTGTTTCGCTTGCCGGGCATTTACGGTCCGGGGCGTTCGCCGCTCGATCGAGTCGTGGCGGGAACGGCGCATCGCGTCGACATGCCGGGGCAGGTGTTCAGCCGGGTGCATGTCGATGACGTGGTGGCCGGCGTCATCGCCGGATTCGACGGCCCGCCGGGCGCCTACAACCTCGCCGACGATCTGCCGTCGAGCCAGGACGAAATGGTCTGCTTCGCCGCGCGGCTGCTCGGGCGCGAGCCGCCGCCCGTCGTGACGCTCGACCAGCTTTCGCCTGCCGCGCGGGGCTTCCATGCCGAGAACCGGCGCGTCGCCAATGGCAAGGCGAAGCGCGTGCTCGGCTGGATGCCGCGCTACCCGAACTATCGCGCGGGCTTGCGCGCGCTCAATGCGATGACCAGCCCGATCGCGGTCAGCACGCCGCCGGCGACCGCGAGCGACGTCCAGCGATAGCCTTCGAACACAGTCGAAAGCAGCATAGCGATGACGGGCACGATGACACCTGAATAGGCCGCCTTGGCCGGGCCGATCGCGCGCAGCACCTGAAAATAGAGCGTGAAGGCGAGCGCCGAACCGAACAGCCCAAGATAGGCGGTGCCGGCGAGATAGCCCCAGCGCGGCTCGATGACCGGCGGCCCCGACAGGATGAAGGCCAGCGCAGCGTCGATCGCGGCGCCGATCAGCATCGCCACGGCGAGCATCGGCACCATCGGATAGGGGCGCATCGTCTCGCTCGCCTGCAGCACGTTGGCGATTGAGGCGGCGAGGATCGCGGCGGTCGTCAGGCCGATCCCGATCCAGGCGTCGCCGGCGCCGTGCGGGTCGGCGCGCAGCTCGTGAACCATCAACAGCGCGACGCCGATCATCGCCACTGCCGAGCCGGCGAGGAAGCGGGGGCTGAGCCGATGGCCGAGAAAGGCGCGGCCGAGCAGCGCGTTGGGAACCAGCAGCAGCGCGAAGATCACCGCGACCAATCCCGAGGTCAGGTGCTCCTCGGCGCGATAGACGAAATCGTAGTTAAGCACGAACTGGGTGATGCCGAGCGCCACCGCCATGGCCCAGCCGCGCGCGTCGAGCGCGAGCCGCTCGCGCCGCACCGCCGCCAGCACGAGCATCGCCAACCCGGCGAGGCCGAAGCGATAGGCGATCGACCAGCTCGCCGGCACGACGCTGATCTGGTCGCGGATGACGAGCCAGGTCGAGCCCCAGATCAGCGTGACGATCGCGAAGGGCACGAGCACCGCGAGCGAGGTCGCGCGCGGGACGGTGACGGGGGGATGACTGACCTGCTGGAGCACCTGATGCGATTCCCCGGTGCCGCCCGGAATCGGAACGAGCGAGCGGTTGTTACGCGATCGATGCGCCACCGCGAACCACCATTTTGCTTATCCGGTGACAAGTGGGGCTGATGATCCTCCCCGCTTGCGGGGAGGGGGACCGTCCCGGCATGAGCCGGGATGGTGGAGGGGCTTTACCGCAGGCGGACCATTCGTGGCGAGGCCCCTCCACCATTCGGCTGCGCCGAATGGTCCCCCTCCCCATTGCATGGGGAGGATCAGAGCGCGGCGATGGCCTCGGCGAGCGGACGGATTTGCGCTTCGCTCTGGTCCCAGGAAGTGACGAGGCGCGCCTCGCCGACGCCCCAATCGTAGAAATCGAAGCCGAGATCGCGCAGGCCCTGCGCCTCGGCGGCGCTCACCTTGAGGAACACTTCGTTGGCCTCGACCGGATAGACCAGACGGTCGCCTGCCGCCCGCGCGAGCAGCCGCGCGGCGACATTGGCGGCGCGCGCATTGGCGAGCCACAGATCGTCGTCGAGCATCGCCAGGATCTGCGCGGCGAGGTAGCGGCCCTTCGAGAGCAGATGGCCGGCGCGCTTGCGGCGGACGCGGCTCGCCTCGGCGAGCTCGGGGCGGAAGAACACCAGCGCCTCGGCCGACATGCCGCCATTCTTGACGAAGCCGAAGCTCAGCACGTCGACCCCGGCGCGCCAGGTGAGATCGGCGGGCGCGCAGCCGAGATGCGCGACCGCATTGGCGAAGCGCGCGCCGTCCATGTGCAGGCCGAGGCCGTGCCTGCGAGCGACCTCGCCCAAGGCGGCGACCTCGTCGGGGGTGTAGACGCAGCCATATTCGGTGGCGTTGGTGATCGACAGCGCGTGCGGCTGGACCTGATGGACGTCCTTGCGGATGCGGCCGATCACGTCCTCGACCGTCTCGGGAGCGAGCTTGGCGCCGTCGCCGTCGGCGAGCAGCAGCTTGGCGCCGTGGGTGTAAAATTCGGGCGCGCCGGCCTCGTCATTCTGGATGTGCGCCTCGCGGTGGCAGATCACGCCGCCATAAGGCGGGCACAAGGCAGCGAGCGCGAGCGCGTTGGCGGCGGTGCCGGTGGAGACCCACAAGGTGCGGACCTCGGTCTCGAACAGCGCGGAGAAGCGGCCGTCGAGCTCGGCGCTCCACTTGTCGCCGTCATAGGCAGTGTCGAGGCTGTTGGCCGCGGCGATCGCGTCGAGCACCGGCTGGCAGACGGGGGCGGCGTTGTCCGAGAAGAAGCGCATGGCGTGGCAATGCGGCTGGCTACGCCACGCGTCAACATCGTCGTCACCCCGGACTTGTTCCGGGGTCCAACTTTCCATGAACGCTATCGCTTGTTGCTCGTTGGATGCCGGAACAAGTCCGGCATGACGGAGAAGTTATTGCTCGTCGTCGGGGCGTGCAGGCGACGGGGCGGTGGCCGGCGCCGGCGGGCGATCGGCTGGGGCAGGCGGGTTGCGGGAGAGCGAGATGTCGCCGTTCTGGCCGATCTTGAGATCGAGTCCCAGCCCCGTGAGATTGCCTTCGAGGACGACCGGTGCGGCGTCGGGGTCGATCATGTCCTGGTCGTCGGTCTGATCCTGATCGGCGGCCGGCTGCGGCGCAGCGCGCGGCGCGAGGCCGAGCGCCTGGGTCATGAAGTCGCGCCAGATCCGCGCAGGGATGCCGCCGCCGGCGAGGCCGGGATTGGGGCTGTCGTCGTCGTTGCCCACCCATACGCCGCACACCAGGTCGCCCGCGAAGCCCACGAACAGAGCATCGCGGCTGTCCTGCGTCGTGCCGGTCTTGCCGAACGTATCGACGCCGTTGAGCGCTGCTTGACGGCTGGTGCCATCCTCGACCGAGGCGGCGAGCAGGTCGCGCATTTCGTCCTGGATGCGGCCGGGGATCGGATGGGTTCCGTGGGTGAATTGCTCGAGCCAGCCCTTTTCCTTGGGATCGGCGAGGCCTTGCGCCTGAACGGGATAATCGCCCGCGGCGATCGCGGCATAAGCGGCGGTGAGCTCGAGCAGAGAGGTATTGGCGGTGCCGAGCGCGATCGTCGCCTCATTCGGGATCGGGGTCGAGATGCCGAGGTCGCGCGCCGCGCGGATCACGTTGTTGACGCCGACCTTCTGGATCAGCCGCGCGGCGGCGACGTTCGAGGAAACCGCGAACGCCTCGCGCAGCGGAATCGTGCCGCGATAGCGTTTCTCGGCATTTTCCGGCGACCAGTTGCCGATCGTCACCGGCTTGTCCTCGATCGTCGTATCAGGCGTCATCCCCTCGCGCATCGCGGCGAGATAGACGAACAATTTGAAGGTCGAGCCCGGCTGGCGCAGCGCTTGCGTCGCGCGATTGAACGGGCTGTCCTTGTACGACTTGCCGCCGACCATCGCGACCACGGTGCCGTCGGGCTTCATCGCGACCAACGCGACCTGCGCCGTATGGAGGCCGGAGCGGCCGACAGCGCGCTCGGCTGCCTTTTGCAGGCGGACGTCGAGCGTGGTGCGCACCGTCGTCTCGGCGCGGACCTCGCCGGCAGTGTCGCGCGCCTGCGGCAGCACCCAATCGGCGAAATACGTGCCATTGGGGAGCTGCTTGACGCGGCGGACGTGGAGCACCGCGGGCTTGGCCCCGGCCGCCTGCGCCTTGGTGATGAACTTGCCGTCCTCCATCGCACCCAGCACCACGGCCTCGCGGGCGCGAGCGCCCTTGAGGTTGCCGGTCGGGGCGAGCGCGGAGGGTGCCTTGACGAGGCCCGCCAGCATCGCCGCCTGGCCGACGGTCAGGTCTTCGGGCTCGCGGTCGAAATAATGCTCGGAGGCGGCGCGCAGACCGTAAACGTTGTCGCCGAAATAGACGTTGGACAGATACCGTGAGAGGATCTGGTCCTTGGTCAGCCATGCCTCGAGCCAGAACGAGATCAACACCTCGCGCAGCTTGCGGCCCATCGTGCGGTCGGCATCGAGGAAGGCGTTCTTGGCGAGCTGCTGGGTGATCGTGCTGCCGCCCTCGCGCACGCCGCCCGCGCGCATATTGTGGATCGCGGCGCGCAGGATGCCGCGCGGGTCGATCCCCCAGTGATGGTAGAAGCGGCGATCCTCGATCGCGACGAAGGCGTTGGGAACGTAATCGGGCAGCTTCGCCGCATCGACAGATTTGCCGATGATGGCCCCGCGCCGTGCGATCGGCGTGCCGTCGGCGGCGAGCAGCGTGATCGAGGGCGGGGTGGGAGGCTGCAGCGACTTGGAGAGCGGCGCGGTGATCGCCAGCCACGCGACGATGAGCACGAACAGGATGACCAGCGCGCCAAGCCCGCGCATCGCCCAGCGCAGCTTCGAGGTGCGCTTGCGCGGCGGCTCGGCCGCCTCACCCCACGCCGCATCGCCGTCGCCATAACCGACCGCGGCGTCGGCGCGCTTCAGCAGGTCGTCGATGTCGAACCGCTCGGGCCGGTGGGCACGCGAAACGGTATCGGTATCGAAGGGATCAGGGCGCATCGTCTCGGTCTGTCGGCCGCGTTGGGCGGAGGAGCTGTATTATCATTACAATACAGCTGGCACAAGCATTGGCGTTTACACCTGTCGGCATGGCGGCGGCAAGCGCGGCATTGAGCGGGCAGGCGCCTGTCGCTATGCGCAATTGATGGCATCCGCACCCCAACCGCTCGTCGTCGGCATCGGCGGCACGATCGGCTTCGTCTCCTCGACCGAGCGCGCGCTGCGCATCGCGCTCGACGCGGCCGAGCGCGAGGGCTTCCGCACCCGACTGTTCGGCGGCGAGGACATGGCGCGGCTGCCGCTCTACAATCCGCGCGCGACGAGCCGGACTGCGGACGAGCGTGCCTTCGTCGATGCGGTGCGCGAGGCATCGGCGGTGATCATCGCCAGCCCCGGCTATCACGGCAGCATCTCGGGCGTCGTCAAGAACGCGCTCGACCTGCTCGAAGAGACCGCGCAGGACGAGCGGCCCTATCTCGCCGACATGCCGGTGGGGATCATCACCACTGCCTATGGCTGGCAGGCGACGGGAAGCACGATCGCGGCGCTGCGCTCGATCGTCCATGCGCTGAGGGGCTGGCCGACGCCGTTCGCGGCGGCGATCAACACGCAGCTGACGCGCTTCGACGAAGAGGGCGGCTGCACCGACCCGGTGGTGCTCGACCAGCTTGCCCTGATCGGGCGGCAAGTGGCGCGGTTCGCCCCGCTGGCGCGGCAGGGCTGACACCACTCCCGTTCGCCCTGAGCTTGTCGAAGGGCGACTATCCATTGGCCAGGCGCTCGTGGCACGGCGCCCTTCGACAGGCTCAGGGCGAACGGATTATTTCAGCGCATCGCCACCTGATCGGCGGCGTCGCGGTCGACGCGGCATTCGCCCTTGAGCTCGGCGATCCATTGCTCGATCAGCGCGACGCCTTCCTTGTGGACCAGGCTGCGGCCGGTTTCGGGCATCATCGCGCCGGGATCGGTGCTCGCCAGACGGAAGGGCACGATCGAAAGGTCGGGGTGACCGGGAACGATGTCGAAGGGCCGGCCGCCGCCGCCGCCGCCGGCCGCGACCGGGGGTTTGCAGACGCCGACGCGGCGCATGTCGGCGACGGTCGAGTGCAGCCATAGCCCCGAGACTCGCGCCGGGCCGGTCTCCGAATGGCAATGCGCGCAATTGACGTCGAGATAGGCGCGCGCACGGGCGTCCAGCGGCGCGCTCGCGTCATCCCACTTGGCGTCCTTGGGCACGTTCGCCGCGGGGAGGCCGGTCAGGTAATGCAGCTGGGCGAGGCGCTGGAGCTGGTTGATGTCGCCGCCGGGGCCGGGGAAATCGATGTCGAGATGCCGCGCCTTGGGGCCGATCGGGCCGAGCGCGCGGGTGCGGTAATCGGCGGTGTGGCAGCCGGCGCACTGGTTCGAGTTGGGCACGGTATAGACGAAATCGGTCTTTTGCGTGCCGTCGATGAAGGTCAGCGGCACTTCGGCACCGGTGCGCTGCAGGGTCGCCTCGGTCTGATCGGCGTTCCAGACATAGGGTAGGCCAATCCAGCCGTCGGCGCGATGGACGAGCAGGCGAGTCTCGATCATCCGGACATGGGTGAGATCGAGCCCGTCGACGCCGGTCTGATAGGTCGCGGGGGTCATCTTGACCACGGCGTTGCTGTCGCCGGGCTTCGCGGCGCTCGATGGCACGGTGTAGTAGAAGGTCTTGGTGATGATCGTGCCGACCGGAAAGTCGAAGCTCTTGTCGGGCTCGTACTTTGCCGAGGTGCCGGGCGGCATCCAGACGGTGCGCCATTTCTGCGCATAATCGCTGAACAGCGGCGTCGCGAGCTCGTAGGTCACCATGCCCTTGTGCGGGGCAATGTGATGATCCTTGACCGTGAACAGCCCCCAATCGGCGAGCTTTTCGGGGAAGCCGGTGGCGTGAAACGTCACCTCGCTCGGCGTGCGGCTGCACGCGGTGAAGGCGAGGGCCGCGAACAGAAGCGCGACCGGTCGTCGCTTGGAAGAATTTGGTTCGCGCAGAGGCGCAGAGACGCAGAGAAGAAGGAGTTTTCGCGCGAACGCGCGAAGGCATGACGAGAGCGTTCGCCAAAGCAGCAAGGTAGCGACAGGCTCCGCCGTCGCTCCTCGGTGGCCCCTCTCTGCGCCTCTGCGCCTCTGCGCGAACCTCATCCTCCGGCCGATGATCGTCACGACGCCTTCGTCATGCTCGCAGGCAGCGTCACCGGTTGCAGGCGCGTGGCCGGCTTGCAATCGAGGGGCACGATCTTGGCGCCGGCGAATTTGTGCGCGCCGTCGGCATTGAGCACCTTGGCATCGCCGTTCTGGACGCAGATGCCCGCGTCCTTGATCTTGGGGTCGGTGAAGCCGTCCCACAACACGTCGGGCAACCGTCCGCCCATCGCCGCGGCGATCTTGTCGAAGCCGGCGCCGGGCTTGTCGCCGCCGCCCTTGAAGCTGTTGCCGGTGATGTAGATGTTCTGCGGGTAGGGATCGTAGCTCGCGACGCGGCCGCGCTGGGTGTCGAAGCCGGTCGAGAAATAGCTCGAGATGATGACATTGGCGGTCTGGTTGTCAGCGATCTCGTTGTCGAAAATCTCGACCTCGTCGTTTGAATTGACGACGACGCCCGAACCCGCCGGCACCGAGCGTACCGCGCTTCCTTCCGCCCCGAAATTGGCGGTGTTGTTGGCGATCACCTTGTTCTTATAGACTCGCGTCTTGCTGCCCGGCACCGGCAGGTCGGGCATGTTGAACACCAGGATGCCGCCGGTGTTGCCGGTGGTGGTGTTGCCGTAAACGTCGGCATGGGTCGAATTCTCGATTTCGATGCCGGCGACATTACCCTCGGCGCGGTTGTTGCGAACGATGATGTTCTGCGACTGGCCGACATAGATGCCCGCGTCCGACGCGCCCTTTACCACGCTGTCCTCTATGAGGACGTTGGTGACCTGCACCGGATAGAGGCCATAGGCGCCGTTCGAGGTCTTGGGGCCGCCGGTCCACTCAGCCTTGACGCGGCGCATCACCGCATCCTTGGTGCCGTTGATCTTGAGCGCATCGCCCTTCGAGTTCTGGAGGGTCAGGTCCTCAAGGGTGAAGTCGTCGCCAGTGACCAGCATGCCCTCGGCGCCCGAATTCTGCTTGGCGAACGACAGCACGGTCTTGTCCATGCCCGCGCCCTTGATGGTGACGCCATCGGCGGTGAGGCTGAGGCTGCGGGTCAGCGCATATTTGCCCGCCGGGATCGTGATGACGTCGCCGGGCTTGGCGTCGAGCAATTGCTGCTGGAGATGCTGTTCGAAACCGGGATCGACGACGAAGCCTTCGGCATCGGTCTTTTGCGCCTTCTGGCAGCCGGCAAGCGACAGCGCCGCGAGCGCACCGATCGTGACTACAGCTATCCGCATCCATCCCCTCCTCATGGTTTTGCCATACCCTATCCTCAAAACGGGGCGGCGGTCGAGAGGGGATGTGCAGACTTACTGGCCGAACACCCCGCGGCGATAGAGGAGAGTGATCGCGACGCGGCGGTTGCGCGGGTCGGCGGGGTTGGCCTGGATCATCGGCTCGCGGTCGGCGACGCCCTCGATGCGATCGAAGCGCGCCTCGGGAATGCCGGCGGCAGCGAGCCGCTGGCGAGTCGCCTCGGCGCGGCCCGACGACAGCATCCAGTTGTTCATCGTCTTGGGATCGCCGTAATTGAGGCTGTCGGTATGCCCGCGGATCATTATCGGGTTGTCGGTTCCCTTGATCGACTGCGCGATCAGGCCGAGCAATTTGTCGGCCGCCGGCTCGAGCTGGGTCGTGCCCAATGCGAACATCGAATAATCGGCGTCATCAAGCAGGTCGATCCTGAGGCCATCGCGGGTGCGGACGAAGTGGACGTGTTTGGCGAGCTTCGCGAGCTTGGGGTTGCCGGCGATCTCGGCCTCGACCTGGCGGTGCATCCGCTCGAAATTCTTCATGTCCTCGGCGGCGAGCTGCGCCTTGTTCTTGAGCGTGCCCTTCTGCCCCGACCCGACCTGGTTGCCGCCGGTTGAATCGGTCGGGATGGTCAACGAGCGCGTGCCGGTCTGCTGCGCCTTATGCGGATAATGATCCTTATCGGTCAGCGAGGCGCCGCCGAACAGGCCGTTCGAGCCGGCGCTGTTCTCGCGCAATTCGACCAAGGTCGGCGCGAAATAGTCGGCGAGCGACTTGCGCTGCTTTTCGTTGGTTGCGCCGAGCAGCCAGAGCAGCAGGAAGAACGCCATCATCGCCGTCACGAAATCGGCATAGGCGACCTTCCACGCGCCGCCGTGATGGCCGCCATGGCCTTCGACGAAGATCTTCTTGACGATGATCTTCGGCGGCTGGTTCGATCCGTGAGGCGCGCGGGCGGCCATTATTTGCGGCCTTTCGGCTGGTCACGGCTGGCGCCGCCAAGCAAATCCAACCCGTCATGCCGGACTTGTTCCGGCATCCAACGTGCCGCGTACCAATCCGCCGATTGACTCGCGGAGCCTTGGACCCCGGAACAAGTCCGGGGTGACGGATGAAAATGTGGCAGGGCCGGGAGCATGATGCTCAACGCCCCCGCAGGCCGTCGAACACTTCGGCGAAGGCGGGCTGGTTCTGGTGCGCGATGCCCGAGCGCGCGGCCTCGATGACCAGCGGCTGGGGATGGCCGTGGAGCGAGGCGATGATGATCTGCTTGACGGTGTGATAGATCGCGGCGTCGGCGTCGATCACCTGGCGCAGGCGATTGGCGAGCGGGCCGACAAGCCCGTAGGCGAGCAGCACGCCCATGAAGGTGCCGACCAGCGCCGAGCCGATCATCCCGCCCAGGATCGCGGGCGGCTTGTCGATCGCGCCCATCGTCTTGACCACGCCGAGCACCGCCGCGACGATGCCGAGCGCGGGGAGCGCGTCGCTCAACGACTGCAGCGCGGCTTGCGGCCCTTCGACCTCGTGGTGGTGCGTCTTGATCGCGTTGTCCATCACGTCCTCGACTGCGTGGACATCGAGCGTGCCCGACGAGACGACGACGAGGCGCAATGTATCGGCGATCAGGTTGACCAGGGTATGATCGGCGAGCAGGCGCGGATATTCGGCGAAGATCGCCGACGACTTGGGGTCCTCGACATGCGGTTCGAGCGCGATCGGACCGTCGATCCGCAGCATCTTCATCAGCTTGGAGACGAGGAAAATCGTGTCGAGATAGTCCTGCTTCTTGTATTTCGGCCCCTTCAGCACCTTCATGATGCCGCCGCCCAGGGCCTTCAGCTCCTTGGTCGAATTGCCGATGATGAGCGAGCCGACGCCGGCGCCGCCGATGATCAGCATCTCGTGCGGAATCGCTTCCATCACCGGGCCCAATGCGCCGCCGGTGAAGACGAATCCGCCGAAAACCATGACGATCAGGACGACGAGGCCGATTGCCGGAAACATGTGCCTGAACTAACCCCCTGTCGTACTGCAGTCGCGCGCCTGTGATTCAGGTAACGACCGGATGGCGCGAGTTTTCAGCGATTTTCGTCGCCATATGGTTAATGCGACGGCGATTCTTTTGTCCCCGTCACCCCGGACTTGTTCCGGGGTCCACCGTTCCGTAAACCAAGCGGCTGCGGCTCCTGCCGAACGTGGATGCCGGAACAAGTCCGGCATGACGTATGGATTACCTCAGATAATCGAACAGCGAGAGCGAGGTGAGCTTGGTGAAGCTCGCCTGGGTCGCCTGCAGGATTGTCATCGTCTTCTGCAGGTCGGTGATCGCCTGCGTCACGTCGGTGTCCTCGAGCGAGGAGCGCTGCGCCTCGCGCGTCGCCGCCATGTCGGTCATCGCATTGCCGATCAGCGTCAGCCGTTTCTCGCGTGCGCCTACCGAGGCCTGCGCGTCCGAAACATGGGTGAGCGCGGCCTGGAGCGCGGTGCCGGCGTCCGAGGCGGCGGTCGCCGCGCCCGAGCCGCCGGCCTCGAGCGCGTCGGCGAAGGTATTGAGGATATTGAAGAGATCGGTGGTGCCCGAAGCCGTCTGGATGCCGCCGAACACATCGGCCGCGGTGTCGTTGGCGACGACGGTCTGCGATTCGCCGATCGGAATTGAGATCGCGCTGCCGGTGTCGTTGATCGTCACGCTGCCATCGGCATTCTGCGTCACCGGCTGAGTGCCCTGGCCGCCCGCGAACAGCGGCGTGCCGTGCGCGTTGGTGGTGTTGGCTAGGCCGACCAGCGAGGAAATGATGCCGCGCAGCTCGGTCGAGACCGCCTTGCGCTGATCATCGTTGAGCGTGCCGCCGGCGGCCTGGACCGCGAGCTCCTGCGCGCGCTGGATCTGGCTGACCACGCTCGACAGCGTGCTGTCGCTCTGGCTGAGCAGGCTCTGCGCGGTGGCGAGGTTGGTCTGGTAGGCCGTGTCGTTCGCCGTCTGGCGCGCGAGCATCTGGAGCTGCTGGTAGGCGACCGAATCGTCCGACGGCGCCTGGAGGCGCTTGGTCGTCGAGATCTGCGTCTGCAGCTTGTCGGCCTGCTCGGTGAGCTTCGACATCAGCGAATTGGCGCTGTTGTAGAACTGGTTGGTGCTGATCTGCATGGGATCGGACCTCAGCGAATGTCGAGGATCGACTGGAAGATGTCGCGCGCGGTCTGGATCACCCGGCTCGACGCCGAATAGGCCTGCTGGAACTTGAGCAGGTCGACCGCCTCGCTGTCGAGGTTGACCCCCGAGACCGAATCGCGATCGGCGACCGCATTGTCGTGGATCGCGGCCTGGGCGTCGGCGACCGTCTTGCGCGCCGACAGCGCACTGGCGGTGTTGGTGACGATCTGCGTGATCTGACCCTCGTAATCGGCCGAATTGCGCAAGCTGGTCAGCGCGATCAGGTTGCTGTTGTCGAGCGGGCCGCCGCCCGGCGCCGCCGCGGCAATGCCGCGCGGCGAAGCCAGCACGACACTGACGTCGGTCGGGCTGTCGCCCACGGCGAACATCGCCGCGCCGGCATTGCCGTCGAGATCGGCGCCCGCCGCCTGCAGGCCGTTCATGCCGTCGACGAACGAGCCGGCGACATTGCCGAGCTGGTTCTGCGCCTCGGCGAGCCGCTGCGCGCCATCGGCGATGCCGGCCAGCGCGCCGCCAGAAATCGCGGTGCTGCTGATATTGCCGCCGAAATGCGTGGCGTAGGACACCGCGCCGTCGGCGCCGCGCGCATAGCTCAGCGAGCCGGCATTGTTGTTCTGGACGATCACCGGGCCGGTCGCGCCGCCGACGCGCAGGGTGGCGCGGCCGACTTCGTCATAGCTGACCGAGACGTTGGCGATCGCGCTCATCTGCTCGAGCAGCTGGTCGCGCTGGTCGAGCAGCTGCGCGCTGCCCATCGTGCCCGGCACGTTGCGGCTAAGGCCGTCATTGACCTTGGCGAGCGCGGCGGCGAGGCCGTTGAAGGTGGTGACCGAATCCTGCGCGGTCGCATCGAGATTGGCGGCGACGGTGGCGAGCGCCTGGCCGGTGGCGGTGAACGAATCGGCGACGCCCTGCGCGGCATCGAGCATCGCGGTGCGCGGCGCCGCGGCCGACGGATCGGCGGCGACGCCGTTGGCCGCGTTGAAGAAGGTGGTCAGCTGATCGCCGAGCTTGTTGCCGGTGAGCGCGGTCTGGATCTGGTCGAGCCACTGGATCGCGCTGTCCGAGGCGCCGAGATCGCTCGCCGCGGTGCGCACATCGGCTTCCTTGAACGCGTCGCCGGCGCGGGCGATGCCCGAGGTGGCGACGCCGCTCGCGGCGGTCACTTCGCGCCGGGTGATCGTGCTGGTCGAGGCCGAGACTTCGTTGAGGATGGTCGTGCGGCGCGAATAGCCCTCGACGCCCGAATTGGCGATGTTCTCGGAAATCGTGCCGATCGCGTTCTGATACGCGCGGACGCCGCTGGCGCCGATGTTGAGGATGTCGCTCATGAGGCGTCACCGATCGTCGGCGGGCCGCTCGCGGCGACCGGCCCGACCGAGGCCGCGGGCGGCGTGGGCGCCTGGAGCGAACCCTGCGATTTCGACAGGAAATCGACCATCGCCTTGCCGATTCCCATCGGCGCGTGCTCGGACATCGCCTTGGCGACCTGCTGGTCCTGCATGTCGCGGAAGGTGTCGAGCGCCTTCGATTCGAACAGATTGTCGTCGGTCAGCTTGGCCTGGCGCATCGACTTGAGCATCATGCCGTCGAACACCGCCTCGAACTGGCGGCCCGCCTTTTCAAGGTTGGCGCGGTTCGCGAGGCGGCTGGCATCGTTTACCGTATTGCCGGCGGTCGAGGCGACGGCGCTCGTCACAGGATCACCAGATCGGCTTGAAGCGCACCCGCCTGCTTCAACGCTTCGAGGATCGCGACGAGGTCGGCGGGCGAGGCGCCGATCGCGTTGACCGCCTTGACGATGTCGGAGAGCTGGGGGCCGGGGTTCAGCAGGAACATCGGCTTCTTCTCTTCGTCGATCGAGACGGTGGAGTGGTTTTCGAGCGCCGTCTCGCCCTTGCTGAACGGGGCGGGCTGGCTGACGTGCTGGTCTTCGCTGATCTGCACGGTGAGCTTGCCGTGGCTGACCGCGGCGGGGCCGACGCGGACCGCCGAGTTGATGACGACGGTGCCGGTGCGCGCATTGACGATGACGCGGGCGGGCGGCTCGGCGGTGGCGACTTCGAGATTCTCGATCTCGCTCATCAGCGCGGCGCGGACATCGGCGCCTTGCGGCGCGCGGATCTGCACTGAAACGCCATCGCTCGCCTCGGCCGCGCCGACGCCGAAGCGGCGGTTGATCGCCGCCGCGACATTCTGCGCGGTGGTGAAATCCGATTCGGCGAGGTTGAAGGTGAGGTTGGGCGTGGTCGCGAAGCCGGTATCGACCGCGCGCTCGACCGTCGCGCCCCCCGGGATGCGGCCGCTGGAAGGAATGTTGACGACGATCTTCGAGCCGTCGGCGCCTTCCGCGCCCAGCCCGCCGACCGCGAGGTTGCCCTGCGCCATCGCGTATATCTGGCCGTCGGCGCCGAGCAGCGGCGTCATGATGAGCGCGCCGCCGCGAAGCGACTTGGCCTTGCCCATCGACGAAACGGTGATGTCGAGCGTCTGGCCCGGCTTGGCGAAAGCGGGGAGGTCGGCGGTGACCATCACCACCGCGGCGTTCTTGAGCGCCGGATTGACCCCGGGCGGCAGCTGCAGGCCGAAACGCGAGGCGACCGCCTTCATCGACTGCACGGTATATTCGAGATTGTCGTCGCCGGTGCCGGGCAGGCCGACGACGATGCCGTAGCCGGTCAGCTGGTTCGAACGGATGCCTTGGAAATTGCCCAGATCCTTGACGCGCTCGGCCAGCGCCGGCTGCGCGATTGTGCAGGCGGCGAAGGCGGCGGCGAGGGCGATGCGGCGGAACATGGGTCTCAAATCCTCGTCAGAACGGGCTGATCACGGAGAAGAAGCGGCTGAGCCAGCCCTGGCGGCTGGCGCGGGCGACATCGCCCTTGCCGGTGTAGGAAATCTCGGCGTCGGCGACGCGGGTCGACAGGATCGTGTTGTCCGATGCGATGTCGGCGATGCGCACGACGCCCTTGATCGTGATGTATTCGTCGCCGCGGTTGAGCGTCAGGCGCTTCTGGCCCTGCACCAGCATCGTGCCGTTGGGATAGACCTGCGCCACGGTGACGCTGATCTGGCCGGAAAGCGCGTTCGACTGGTCGGCAGTGCCCTTGCCGTCGAAGCTGCGATTGCCGCCAAGGGTGGCGTCGCTCGACTTGAACAGCGCCAGCGCGCCGGTGGTCGGCGGGACAAGACCGGTGCTGCCGTCCGAATTGAGCTTCGAGCTTGCGGACTTGGACGCTTGGGTGCGCTCGACCAGCACGATCGTCAGCGGATCGCCGACGCGCCGCGCCGACCAACCGGCATAGAGCGGCGCATAACCGCTCTGCGTTTGGAAGATCGAGCCGTTGGTCGGCGGCGCCGGCGGGGGCGGCGGCAGCGTCAGGCTGTAATCCTCGCCCTTGTGCTTGTTGCGCGCGTTCGCCGGCGCGCAAACCCCGGAGAGCAGCACGGCCGAAGCGGCGATGATGGTAAACGTCCTGGTCACGTTTCGCTCTATCAGACGTTTTGGTTAATAAATTTGAGCATATCGTCGGTCGCCGAGATCATTTTCGAATTGACCTCATAGGCGCGCTGCGTCTCGATCATGTCGACCAGCTCCTCGACGACATTGACGTTGGAAGCTTCGAGCATGCCCTGGCGGATCTTGCCGCGGCCATCCTGGCCGGCGATGCCGAGATTGGCCTCGCCCGACGCCGCGGTCTGCACCAGATAGTTGTCGCCGACTTCCTGAAGCCCGGCGGCATTGGGGAAGCTGGCGACCTGGATCTGGCCGATCTGTTGCGGCGCGTCCTGCCCCGGCACGACCGCCGAGACGGTGCCGTCGGTGCCGATCGTGATCGAGGTCGTGCCCTCGGGGATCGTGATCCCCGGCATCACTTGATAGCCGTCCGAGGTGACGAGCTGGCCCTCCGACGAGCGCGAGAAATTGCCCGCGCGGGTATAGGCCAGGGTACCGTCGGGCATCTGGATCTGGAAATAGCCGTCGCCGTCCAATGCCATGTCGAGGCTGTTGCCGGTCTGATTCATCTCGCCGGTGGTATCGATCCGCGAGGTGCCCTGGATCTTGACGCCGGTGCCGAGATTGAGGCCGGTCGCGTATTTCGAATCCTGCGAGCTGTTCGCGCCCGGCGTGGTGATGACCTGATAGGCGAGCGTCGCGAAATCGGCGCGCTGCTTCTTGAACGCCGTGGTGTTGACGTTCGCCAGGTTGTTCGAGATCACCTGCATGCGCTTGTCCTGGGCGTCGAGCCCGGTCCGCGCGATGTGCATGGCTGCGCTGGTCATCGTCTTTTTCCTTAGCTCTGCAGGCTCATGACGGACGCGCCGCCCTGATCCATGTCCTTGGCGTTCTTGAGGAGGTTCGCCTGAACCTCATAGGCGCGCTGGTTCTCGATCATGTCGACCAGCGTCTGGGTGATATCGACGTTGGAGCCTTCGACGGCGCCGGTTTGCACCTTGGCGGCGAGGTCCTGCGGCAGCGTGCCGCCGCCCTTGACGTAGAGCAGATTGTCGAGGCCCTTGACCGTGGTCGAGCCCTTTGGGCTGACCAGCTTGAGCTGGTCGATCTGCTGCATCGGCGCGCCGGGCTCGGAGCCCAGCGGCTTGATCGAGATCGATCCGTCCGACGCGATCAGCACCTTGTCGGCGGGCGGCACGGTGATGGGCCCCCCCGAGCCCATCACCGGGAAACCGTCGCCGGTTTCCAAAACGCCCGATGCGCTGATCTGAAGGTCGCCGCGCCGTGTATAGGCTTCGCTGCCGTCGGCGCTCTGCACCGCCATCCAGGCATCGCCCGCCATGGCGACATCGAGCGGACGGCCGGTCTGCTCGATCGTGCCGGGCTTGAAATCGGCGTTGATGACTTCTTCCGAGGTCGGTCGCCGGGTGTCGAGCCCTTGGCCGATCATATCGAGCTGGTCGAAATTGACCAGATCGGCGCGGAAGCCGGTGGTGGACGCGTTGGCCATGTTGTTGGCGATCGCGGCTTGCGCCGCCATCCGCGCCCGAAGGCCCGTCGCCGCCGTATAGACCAGTTTATCCATCTTGCCCGTTCCCCCGTCCGCTCAATCGATCAACGGATGTTGAAGATCGTCTGCGACACCTGGTTGGCGGTATCGAGCGCCTTGGCATTGGCCTGGAAGTTCTGCTGCGCGGCGATGAGGTCGACGAGCTCCTGGGTGATGTCGACGTTCGATCCTTCGATCGTGCCCGACATCAGCGAGCCATAGCCGTTGTCGCCGGCCATGCCGTATTTGACGTTGCCGGAAAGGCCGCTCGCCTGCCAATAGCTGTTGCCCATCTGGCGCAGGCCCGTGGGGTTGTTGAAATTGGCGATCGCGACCTTGCCCAGAATCTTGCTGTCGCCATTCGAGAAGCTCGCTTTGACCATGCCGGTGTCGTCGACGGTGACGCCCGACAGCTGGCCGACCGATTTGCCGTCCTGCGTGCGTGAATTGACGTTGAACGGCGAGGTCAGCTGGGTCGAGCCCGAGAAATCGAGCGCGAGCGTCTGCGCCGTGGTCGAGCCTGTCGGCGTGAACGCGTCGAACTGCGTTGCCGTGGCCGGTGAGGTCATCACCCCGGCCGAGTTGAACGTCAGCGTGACGGGGGCGGTGCTGCCGCCGCCGGTGGTCAGCTGCTTGTCGCCGACGAAGCTGTAAACCGACCAGGTCGTGTTGCCGCTCGCGTCGGGCTGGCCGTCGCGGACGTAATAGCTGGTCATGGTCTGCGCGTTGCCGTTGGCGTCATAGACCGTGGTCTGGGTCGACTGGTTGTAGGTATCGGGATTGAAGCGATCGAACTTGTAGGGATTGCTGACCGGATCGAAGTCGGTCGAGGCCGAGGGCACGATCGAAGCCGAGTTGAAGTTGACGTCGAGCGCCACGTTCTGGGTGGCGATCGGCACGCCCGAGGTTTCCGGGAGCTGCAGGCTGATGAGCGAATCGCCGCCCGCGGCGACCACGGCGCCCGAGCCGTCGACCGGATAGACCTGCAAGTGGCCGCCCTGCGCGTCGGTGACATAGCCCTGGGCATCGACGAGGAAGCTGCCGTTGCGCGTATAGTTGACGACATTGCCGTCGACCTGCGGCTTGACCGCGAAGAAGCCGTCACCCGAAATCGCAAGGTCGAGCGACGATTGCGACTGGATCAAATTGCCCTCGCTGAACTGCTGGCGGGTATCCTTCACCGCGACGCCCGAGCCGATCATGTGATTGGGGCTGACCGAGATCGACGACGCCATCACGTCGGCGAACTCGGTGGTCGAGCGCTTGAAGCCGCTGGTCGCGGCGTTGGCGAGGTTGTTCGAGATGGTCGACATGTCGGTCTGCGAAGCCTGCAGGCCGCTCAATGAGGTATAGAAGGTCATCGCATTGCTCCTTGGAAAAGATCAGCCGACTTCGACGACGTCGGAAATGGGAACCTGGCCGATGCCGGGCAGGGTGAGTTGTGCTTCGCCGCCCGAAGGCATCGAGACTGCCGCAACCGGCGCCCAGACGAGCGCCTGGCTGGCCACGGTGGCGCCGTTGTTGGCGGCATAGGTGGTGACGGTGAACGGGCCCGCGCCGGCATCCTCGCCGGCGGCGTTCTTGCCGTCCCAGTCGAAGCTGACGGTGCCCTTGTCCTGCGGGCCCAGCGACATCGTCTTGAGGAGGTTGCCGTTGGCGTCCGAGATCGCGACGTTGACGTCGGTGGCATCACCGGCGATCTGGACCGCGCCGGCGAGGCCGCCCGAGCTGCGCCCGTACGCGACATTGCCCGCGGTCAGCACGGTGCGCCCGACATAGGACAAGGCGTCCGACGCGCTGGTCGCGCCCAGCTTGTCGGCGATCGCCGAGAGCGTGGTGTTCATCTGGCTGATGCCCGCGACGCTCGAGAATTGCGCCATCTGGGCGACCATCTGCGTGTTGTCGACCGGCGAGAACGGGTCCTGGTTCTTGAGCTGCGCGGTCATCAGGCGGAGGAAGTCTGCCTGGCCGAGCGTCTGGCTCTGCGCCTGCGTCTGCACGGTGGGCGTCGAGGCGCTGCCGGAGCGGCCGATGCCGAGATTGGCGAGCGTGTTGTCGAAAGCGGTGCTCATCAGTTTTGTCCGAGCTTGAGGGTGTCGAGGACCAGCGACTTGGCGGTGTTCATCACCTGCACGTCGTTCTGGTAGCTGCGCGCGGTCTCCATCATGTCGACCAGTTCGCGGGTTTCATCGACGGCGTTTTCCCAGACGTTGCCGTCCTTGTCGGCCTGGGGATTGGTCGGGTCGTAGCGCTTGGTCGGCGCTTCGCCGGCCTGCACGACCTGCTTGACGTTGACCGTGGCGAGGCCGGTCGCCTTGTCGTACTCGGTCTGGAACACCGGCTTGATCGTGCGATAGGCTTCCGCCTCGCTCGACGCGACTCCGCCCGCATTGGCGAGATTCGACGCCGTGGTGTTCATCCGCACAAGCTGCGCGCTCATCGCGCGGCCAGCGACCTGGAAGATAGTGAGCGGCTGATCGGCCATGGCTTATTCTCCCTTCAGCGCGCGGGTGATCTGGCCGATCCGCCCGTTGAGGAAGGAAAGCGTCGTCTGATAGGCGATCGCATTCTCGGCGAAGGCGGTCTGCTCGGTCGAGAGGTCGACGGTGTTGCCGTCCATCGACATTTCGAGCGGCACGCGGAACTTGGTGGCCGACTGCATCGCCTGCGCGTCGAAGCCGCCATCGTTCTCCGCGGCGCCGAGCGCCTGTTGGAAGTCGATGTCCTTGGCCTTGTAGCCGGGCGTCGAGGCATTGGCGATGTTCGAGGCGAGCAGGCCCATGCGCTGCGAACGCACTTCGAGCGCCGCGGCGTGCACCCCGAAAAGACTGTCGTTGGCCATGTGTCGGTCTCCCGCACGAAAAATCACGCGCAAAGCTTTGCAATGGCCGTGCCAGTTTTTGCGGAAGGGGCGGAAACGCCAGGATTGCCGCCGATCGGCAAGGGGAGCGGCAAGGGTTTGCCGGTTGCCGGCAAAGCTTGTTGCCGCTTGCCCTTCCTCCGTTCGGGCTGAGCCTGTCGAAGCCCGCGGGCACGACCGCCCTTCGACAAGCTCAGGGCGAACGGATGTGGTTTGGCCCGCCTCTTGCAGCGCCTCACGCATGAGCAACGCACCCGAACTCGCCCAGGCGCTCGGCGCCTTTCTCGATCCCGCTGCCATCGGCATCGTCGTTGGCGGCGCAGCCCTCGCCACCATCCTGCGGACGCCGTTCCGTGACCTGAGGCGGGGGATCGCAGCACTCACCGTGCTGCCGCGCTGCCGCTTTGACGCCGAGCCGATGCTGCAGCAGATCGCCTCGCTGGGACGCATCGCGCGTCGCCATGGCACGATCGCGCTCGATCGCTCGGTGATCACCGACCCCGACGTCGCCGCGGCGATCGCGGGAATCGTCGATGCCGTGCCGGTCAGCGACATCGAAGAGGAACTGGTCCAGCGCCGCCGCGCGCGTATTGAGCGGCACGCCGCCGCCGCCGACATGTGGAGCGGGCTCGCCGAGGTCGCGCCGGCGATGGGCATGGTCGGCACGCTGATCGGGCTGGTGCGGATGTTCACCGCAATGAATGACCCCGCGGCGATCGGCGGGGCGATGGCGATCGCGCTGCTGGCGACGCTCTATGGCGCGCTGCTCGCCAACCTCGTCGCGATGCCGATCGCCAACCGCCTGCGCCGCCGCGCGCGCGAGGAAGCGGTCGAGCGGGCGCGGCTCGAGGCGCCGCTGGTCGCGCTCGCCGAACGCGAGCGGCCCAAGATCCACGCGATCCGTGAGGCCAAGGCGGCATGACCTTCGCCGACGACTTTCCCGAGGCGCCATCGGGGCGGCCGATCTGGCTGATCACGCTCGCCGACCTGGCGCTGCTGCTGGTCGGCTTCTTCGTGTTCATCCAGGCCAACAACCATCTCGACGGCCGCAAGCTGGCGCAGGGCTTCCGCGCCGGTTTCGGCATCGAGACGGCGCCTGAGGCCGCCAAGCCCGATCCCATGCCCGTCGCCGCGGCGGCGATGCTCGACTTCGCGCCCGGTTCGGCGCTTCTGCCGCAATCGCCGGCGAGCGTGATCGCCTGGGCGCGCGAGGCGGCGGCCGATCCGCGCGTCATGCTCAAGGTTTCGGGCGAGACCGACGGCAGCGCCGCCGATGTCGATCCCGCGAGCGGCAGCGCCGCGGTGCTCGCCGCCGATCGCGCCCGCACGCTTGCCGCCGCGCTTGCCGCCGCGCATGTCGTGCAGCCGGGGCGGCTCACCATCGTCAACGCGCCCGATGCCGCCGGCCACGGCCGGCGCGCGGTGCTCATCACACTCGGCTTCGCCGGCGACCGGCAATGACCGGCCGGCAGCCCCTTGCCGCTTGCCGGCAACGTTTCCGCAAGGAGATACCCATGTTCCGCTTCCTGATCCCCGCTTTGCTGATCGCTAGCCCTGCCATGGCGCAGACCGCGTTCCAGGACACCGCGTCGCTCGATCGCGCGGTGGCTAGCTTCACCGGCCATGCGATCGGCGAGGAAGGCGGCGCGCGCACCGCGATCGACGCCAAGCTCAAGCTCGCGCAATGCCCGACGGTTGCACTGTCGTGGCACGGGCTCAATCATGACGCGGTGACGGTGACCTGCTCGGGGCCGAACTGGCACGTCTATGTGCCGGTCAACATGCCCGCGGCGCCGACGCCCGGCGTGTCGATCGCCCCGACCGTGACGCTGCCCGCCAAGCCCGAGATCGTCATCCATCGCGGCGATCCGGTGATGGTCGAGGCGAGCCAGGCCGGCTTCACCATCTCGCGCGAGGCGATAGCGCAGGGCGACGCCGCCGCCGGCCAGCGCTTCATGGCCAAGGGGCAGGGGGACAAGAACGCCTTCCAGGCCGTCGCCATTGCCAGCGGCCGCGCCACCCTGCCTGGCTGGCCGGTGCAGTAATCCGTCATGCCGGACTTGTTCCGGCATCCACCGCTAGACAGGAGCCGCGACTGCTTAGCTTGCGGAACGGTGGACCCCGGAACAAGTCCGGGGTGACGAAGGGGCTCACGAGCTCCCAAAAAAATCTCGAAATAATTTCTAAAGGAATTGCCGGCGCGGTCGTTTCACTCCTGTGTAGCCAGGACACAGAGGATCGCGGACGTGATCGACCCCATTGGTTCAAAGCCGGTTTCTCCGTTCGACAAGCGCGTCGCGCCTGTCGCGGCGGGAGCGCCTGCGGCCAATGTCGCGCCCGTCGCCGATCCGCGCGACGATGCCGCTGCGGCGAGCTCGGTCGCCGAAGCCGCCCGCCGCGCCGCCGCTCAGCCGCCGATCGATCATGATCGCGTCGCCGTGCTGCGCGCCGCCATCGCCAGCGGCGACTATCGCCCGGCTCCGCAAGCCATTGCCGACAAGATGCTCGGCGCCAGACAGGAATGGATCGCCAAATGAGCCGCCGCGATGCCCTGGTCCGCGTGATCGACGCGCTGCACACCGAAATTGCCGCGCTCAAAGCCAATGACGTCGCCGCGCTCGAGCGCGCGACGCAGACCAAACTCGCCGCGATCGAGGCGGTCGCCGCCGCGAATCACGAGGAATTGACCCCCGAAGTCCGCGAGCTCGCCGACGAGGCCAACCGCCTCAACGAGACCGCACGCATCTACGTCAACCTGATGGCGGCAAATGTTCGCCGCCGCCTGCAAAATCTGACCGGTGCCGGCGGCAACGCCTATGCGCCGGGCAAGGGGATTGCGGCGTACGCCTGAACCCAGCGCCGTTCGCCCTGAGCTTGTCGAAGGGCGGCTGGCACGCTTCTCGGGCTTCGACAGGCTCAGCCCGAACGGCTGTCGTGCTATCGTGAAATAATCTGGCACGGCTCTTGCTGAATTGCCTTCCGCAACAGGAGGCATTTCGCGATCAGCCGATGAGCGTCAATCCGATCACCAGCAATGCGGGCAGCGTCACCGCGGCGATCCGGCGTGCGGCGGAAGCGACGGGTGTCGACTTCGATTATCTGCTCGGCCAGGCCAAGGTGGAAAGCGGGCTGCGCGCCAATGCGCACGCACGGACCTCGAGTGCGTCGGGCCTCTACCAGTTCATCGATCAGTCCTGGCTCGCGGTCGTAAAGAAGCACGGCGCCGAGCACGGCCTCGGCTGGGCGGCGGATGCGATCCAGCAGAACGGCAGGCACCTGACGGTCAGCGATCCCGCAACCCGCCAGGCGATCCTGCAGATGCGCAACGACCCGACCATCGCGTCGCTGATGGCGGCCGAGCACGCGTCGGACAATCAGGCGGCGCTCGAAGCGTCGCTCGGCCGCTCGACCACCGGCACCGATCTCTACATGGCGCACTTTCTCGGCTTGGGCGGGGCGCGCAGCTTCCTCAAGACGATGGCGGCCAATCCGGCAGTCAGCGGCGCGGCGATGTTCCCCAGCGCGGCCGCGGCCAATCGCGGCATCTTCTATGATCATAGTGGCGCTCCGCGTACGCTGGCGGCGATCTACCAGCATTTTTCGGACAAGCTCGGCGCCGGCGCTGCGGCGGTCGGCAATGCCGCGAGCAACGTGATGCAGGCGGCGACCGACGGCGCCTCATCGCTCGAGGCGCTGGCGATGGCCGACGGCTCGACCGTCATCCCCGGCCTCGGCCAGAGCGCGTCGAGCGCAACCGAATGGGCGCAGAACACCCTCGCTGCGCTGAACGGCGGCGCGCGCGGCGCTGCCGCCGACGCCGCCTCGCTGATCCGGCCGACACCGGCGACCGCCAAGCTCGCCTATCTGATGCTCGCCAGTCTCGGAGCCTGACTGACCTATGGCCACCGCGCCCGCTTCTTTGCTTTCCGCGCCCCAGGGCAAGGCCGCGCCGATGCTGCGCACCGCTGCCCTTCCTGTGGCGATCCTGCTGCTGGTCGTGCTGCTCGCCGTGCCGATCCCGCCGGCGATGCTGGACGTGTTCTTCATCATGAACATCACGATCAGCCTTGCGGTACTGATGGTCGCCCTGAACGCGCAGAAGCCGCTCGATTTCTCGGCCTTCCCGACCGTCTTGTTGTTCGCCACCCTGTTCCGTCTCGGCCTCAACGTCGCCTCGACGCGCGTGGTGCTGAGCCACGGCCATGAAGGCGACGCTGCCGCGGGGCGCGTGATCGAGGCGTTCGGCAGCTTCCTGATCGGCGGCGATTATGTCGTCGGCATCTTCGTCTTCGCGATCATCGTCATCATCAACCTGATCGTCGTGACCAAGGGCGCGGGTCGCGTCTCCGAAGTTTCCGCGAGGTTCACCCTCGATGCGCTGCCCGGCAAGCAGATGGCGATCGATGCCGACCTCAACGCCGGCCTGATCACGCCCGACGAAGCCAAGGCGCGCCGCGTCGAAGTCTCGACCGAAGCCGATTTCTACGGCTCGATGGACGGTTCTTCGAAGTTCGTGAAGGGCGATGCGATCGCGGGTCTGTTGATCCTGGCAGCCAATATCATCGGCGGCCTGATCCTCGGCCCCGTCAGTCACGGCTTGTCGCTGTCGGACGCCGCGCATGATTACGTGCTGCTGGCGATCGGCGACGCGCTGGTCGCGCAACTGCCGTCGCTGATGCTGTCGATCGCCGCCGCCGCGATCGTCACTCGAGTCACGTCGAGTCACGACCTCGCCGGCCAGATCGGCAGCCAGTTCGGCTCGGTGAAGACCTGGGCGCCGGTCGCCGCGATCCTCGCGCTGCTGGGCGTCATGCCGGGGATGCCGCACCTCGTCATCCTGCCTGCCGCTGCGGCGGCCGGCTATGCCGCCTGGCGCCTCAATCAGAAGGCCAAGCGCCCGGCGCCGGCCGCCGTGGAGCCCGCCGAGCCGGTCGATCTGTCGCGGATCGGCTGGGACGAGGTGACCGATTCGATGCAGGTCAATCTCGACATCGGCTATGGCCTCGTGCCGCTGGTCGACGAGCGCAAGGGCGCGCCGCTGATGGGCCGCATTACGGGCGTGCGTCGTCAGCTTTCCAAAGAGCTCGGCTTCGTCGTGCCGCAGGTGCGCGTGCGCGACGACATCAACCTGCCGCCTTACACCTATCGCGTGATGGTCGGCGGCGTCACGATGGGCGAGGATTCGGTCTCGCCCGACGAGATGCTCGCGCTCGATACCGGGCAGGCGGTCGGCAGCCTCAAGGGCAAGACCGTCAAGGACCCGACCTTCGGGCTCGACGCGACCTGGATCCGCCCGGGCGATGCCGATGCCGCGACGGGCCAAGGCTTCCTGGTGGTCGATCCCGGCACGGTGATCGCGACGCACCTCAACCACGCGCTCGGCGCGCACTCACCCGAACTGCTCGGCCCCGATGAGGTGCAGAAGCTGCTCGACGGCCTCAAGGACCGCGCCGACCAGCTCGTCGCCGCTTTGTCGCCCAACCCGCTGCCGCTGACGACGCTGACGCAAGTGCTGCGCAGCCTGCTCGCCGAGGGCATTCCGCTCAAGGAATTCCGCCGCATCGCACAGGCGATCGCGGTCGCCGCGCAGAAGACCTTGGACGCCGACGAGATCGTCGAGCTGATCCGCCCCGAGCTCGGCCCGCTCATCATCGAGAAGCTGTGCGGCGTGCGCGAGCCGTTGCGGGTGATGACGCTGGAGGGCGGGCTCGAGGGGCTGCTCGGACAGGCGGTGCGCGGCGATCCTTCCAAGCGCAACACGATCGAGCCCGATCTCGGCCGTCGAATCGTCGATGCGCTGCAGCGCGCGGCGCAGCCGCTGATCGCCGAGGCCAAGCCCTTCGCATTGGTCGTCCAGCCGGCAATCCGCGTCGCGATCCGCAAGCTGGTCAAGACCGTTCTTCCCGACACGCCCGTCATGAGCTTCTTCGAGGTGCCCGAGGACAAGGCCGTCGAAGTCGTCGCCGTGATCGGCGCACCCGAGGCAATTCCCGCATGAGCGCGCTCCCTAAATATCAGCCGAGCTTTGCCGCCCGCACGCCCGCGCGCCTCGCCGAGGCGCCGCTGGTCTATGGCCGCGACGGCCATTCGGCGGGCGAGACCGAGGCGCTGGCGCGCAAGCATCTGCCGCTCGTCCGCCGCGTCGCCTGGCACGTTCACGGCAGCATGTCGTCGGCGGTCGAGGTCGAGGATTTGATCCAGATCGGGCTCGTCGCCCTGCTCGAAGCGGCGAAGGCATTCGAGGATCGCGGGCAGGTCAGTTTCGAGCAATATCTGCTGACCCGCGTGCGCGGCGCGATGATCGACGAGCTGCGCCGCCAGGCGACGCTGACGCGCGGCGCGATGCGGCGGCGCAAGGCCTATAACGAGGCGGTCGCGGCGCTGACTTCGGCGCGCGGGCAAGCGCCGAACGAAGCGGAGATCGCCGCGCGGCTCGACGTCTCGGTCGAGAAATTGCGTGCAGATTACGCGACCGCGGAGCCGGTGCGCTTCGAGGCGATCGACGAGGTCTATGCCGACGACCAGCCCTGGTTCGCGAGCGAAGAGGCCGACGCCTTCGAACAGCTCGCCGAAGCCGATCTGCGCGACACGCTGGTCGGCGCGATCGGCCGCCTGCCCGAGCGTGAGGCGCAGGTGATCCAGCTTTATTATGTCGAGGAACTCAATCTCGAGGAGATCGGACTGGTCATCGGCGTCGGTGCCGCGCGCGTCTGCCAGATCAAGGCCTCGGCGCACCAGCGGCTGAAGAAGGCGCTAGCGGCGCGGGTGGAGTGAGCGCACGATCATCACTCGTTCGCCCTGAGCTTGTCGAAGGGCGAAAGCCACAAGCGCGCGTTCGCGGCACGACGCCCTTCGACAAGCTCAGGGCGAACGGGGTGGGGCGGCCTATTTCCGATCCGGCCCGAAATTGAGGCGGCGGGTGATGTTGTAGTCGAGCACCGCGACCGCGAAATAGGCGAGTGCCTGCTTGACGCGCTGCCACCAGCCGACGTGGTGTTTCCACCAGACGCGGGTGATGCGGTCGCTGTCGGCGACCTCGCCGTCGACATAGGCGCGGACATGGTCGGCGAACGCCCTGTCCTCGATCCTGAGCATCACTTCCATGTTGAGAAACAGGCTGCGCACGTCGAAATTGGCCGAGCCCAAATGCACCGCGTCATCGACGACGTAGAGCTTCGTGTGCAGCTTGGTTCGCTGATATTCGTAGATCTGGACGCCCTTCCTGAGCAGGCCGGCATAAGTGAAGCGCGCCGCCGCGATCGTCGTGTTGTTGTCCGATTTGGCGGCGGTGACGATGCGGACGCGCGCGCCGCGGCGCCGGCCGGTCCGGTCGAAGCGGCGCAGCATCGCCGGCGTCGGGCAGAAATAGGCGGCGATGATGTCGGCCCGCATCGCGCCCCTCAGATCGAGCCGCACCGTCTTTGCCCAGGCCGAAAGGCGCCGCGTCGGCCCGCCGATCAGCCAGCGAAGCGCGCCCTCGCTCTCGCTGAAGCGATAGACGGTGCGGCGCAGGCGGCGGATGCGCGCGTGGGGCGTGCGCACCCAGGCCGACAAGGCGTCGAAATAGGCGGCGATCCGCGCCGCGGCGGGTCCTTCGACGACGAGGCCGAGGTCGCGCCAGGCCTGGTCGGCGGGGGTGCCGAAATAGGTGTCGCCGACGTTGAAGCCGCCGATGATCGCGCGCGGCGCATGGCCCTCGGCGTCGGCGAGCGCGAGCTTCTGGTGGTTGCGCAGCAGATAGCGGCGGCCGAAGCGCGGCTCGAAGCGGCAGACGGTGCCGCCCGCCGCTTCCAGCGGCGCGAAGAACGCGTCGTCCGCCCCGTCGCTGCCGAAACCGTCGATGACGAGCGAGACCGAGACGCCGCGCCGCGCCGCCGCCAGCATCGCGTCGCGCACGCGACGGCCCGAATCGTCGTCGCGATAGATGTAGTAGATGATCCGAAGCGAATGCTGCGCGCGCTCGATCAGCGCGACCAGCGCCTCCAGCCGTCGCGGGCCGGTATCGAGCAGGGTCAGCCGGTTGCCGTCGACGGTGAAGCTCGGCTGCTCGGCGGGCGCGTCCATCTCCGTGATGTGCCCGCGGGGCGGGGGCGCGGCAACCCCGATTTCCTTGACTTTGCCGACACCCCCGCCTAGATCGCGCACTCTTCATTTCATCGTCGTTGCGAAGGAAGCGTTGAATGGCGCGCGTTACTGTCGAGGATTGCGTCGACAAGATCCCCAACCGGTTCGATCTGGTGCTGCTGGCGGCGCAACGCGCGCGGCAGATTTCGGGCGGCGCCGACCTGACGCTCGACCGCGACCGCGACAAGAACCCGGTGGTCGCGCTGCGCGAGATCGCCGAGGAGACGATTCGCCCGCGCCACCTCGAAGAGGCGCTGGTCTCGGGCCTGCAGAAGGTGCAGGTCGACGAAGAGGACACGCCCGATGAGGTCGGCAGCCTCGCGCAATCGGCCGAGGCGCTTCGTCTCACCGCCGCCGCGCCGCCGCGCAACACCAATGTCGGCGGCGATTACGAGGGCTGACGCCTTTCACCGGACCGAACGAGGGGCCTGCGACCGAGTCGCGGGCCCTTTGTTTTTGTGCGCGGCTTGTCGAAGCACGATTGCGGTTGACGCCCTTCGACAAGCTTGGGGCGAACGGTTTTCATCAAGTGGACCGCGGCTTAAAGAGCGACCATGACCACCATCGACGACCGACCGATCCTGTTCTTCGATTCGGGTGTCGGCGGCCTCTCGGTCCTCGCCGAGGCCCGTCGATTGCTGCCGCAGGCGAGCACCGTTTATGTCGCCGATTCGGCGGGCTTTCCCTACGGCACCAAGAGCGAAGCCGAGATCGCCGCGCGCGTGCCGGCCTTGCTTGGCAGGCTCGCTGAGCGTTACCATCCGCGGCTGATCGTCATCGCCTGCAACACTGCCTCGACGATCGCACTCGCCGCGGTGCGCGCGGCACTCGATCTGCCGATCGTCGGCACCGTGCCGGCGATCAAGCCCGCCGCCGCGCTGAGCAAGACGCGCGTGATCGGGGTGCTCGGCACCGATGCGACCGTTCGCCAGCCCTATGTCGACCGCCTCGCCGCCGAGTTCGCGAGCGATTGCCTGGTGCTGCGCCATGGTTCGGCCGAACTGGTCGATCTCGCCGAGGCGGCCCTGCGCGGCGAGCCGACGGGGGACGACCGCTATCGCGCCGTCCTCGCCGGGCTGTTCGAGCAGCCGAGCGGCGATCGCATCGACGTCATCGTCAATGCCTGTACGCATTTTCCGCTGGTTGCCGACCGGCTTGCTGCAGTCGCGCCGCATCCAGTGACGTTCGTCGACGGCAGCGCCGGGATCGCGCGGCGAATCGTGGCGCTGACCGAGGGGCAGACTTGGCCCGAGCGGCCGCAGGGCAGGGCGGTCTTCACTGGCCGCGCCGGCGACACCGCCGCGCTCGCGCCGGCGCTACGCAGCTATGGGCTCGAGACGATCGAGTTCCTCTGATCGGCGCCTTTCGGCCACCGGTAGTCCGATTTATTTGACAAAATTCTTTATTTAATCGACAACAATATTCGGATCGCCGCTCCCGACGCGGGGCGCCGGCGATTATCGCCTGAAATGCGAGGGAAACTCGCGAGCGGAGAGGGGGTTTTCATGTCGATTCGCCACGCCACTATTCGTCGGTCCCGGCTCGCGCTGCTCGCAGCTGGCGCAGCGGCAATCGTCACCCTGGCCGGCACGGCGCTGGCGCAGAGCCAGCCGAGCGATCCGGTCGATCTCGCCAACCCGCTGATGGGCACCGCGCCGCTCGACAACCAGAAGCTGATCGGCAACGCGCCGCCCCCGGGGGAGCCGGTTTATAACGGCCAGACCACCCCGGCCGCGCGGCTGCCGCATTCCTCGGTCGAGGTCGCGCCGATCAACAACAACATCGCGCTCAGCTACCCGAACGGTGTCGCGGTGCCGTATTACTATACGAATCCGACGATGATCGGCTTCTCGGCTGGCGGCGGCTCGTCCTACGGGGGGCGCACCGAGCCGACCATTTCGCCGGTGGTGGGCGACTGGTCGCCGGCGCCGGCCTACCGTCAGGCCTATTACGATAAGAGCAAAGAGGTCGCCTCGCCGGGTTATTATTCGGTCTATCTCGACACGTTCAAAACCAAGGTTGAGCTCACCGCGGCGCAATGGACCGGGTTGATGCGCTTCACCTTCCCGGAAAGCGACCGTTCGAACGTCCTTATCAACCTGCCCGACCATGGCGGCGCGGTCGAAGTGGTCGGCGATCACACCGTCCGCGGCCATTCGACCGACCGCCGTGCAATCGACGGCAATTATTTCGTCGCCGAATTCTCCAAGCCGTTCAGCGGGTTCGGCAGCTTCCGCAAGTCCGAGGGCGACGACAAGGGCTGGGGGATCGGCAATTCCGACGTCATCCCCGGACAGCGCGACATCTCGGGCAGCTGGGCGGGCAATTACGTCACCTTCCACACGAAGGCCGGCGAGCAGGTGCTGATGAAGATCGCGCACGGCACCAGCTACGAACAGGCCGAGCAAAGGCTGAAGGACGAGCTGCCCGGCTGGGACTTCGACCGCGTCCACGCTGCGGCGCGCGCCGATTGGGCCAAGCTGCTCGACCGCGTCCAGGTGACCGGCGGCACGGCGAAGCAGCGCAGCATCTTCTATTCGACGCTGTTCCAGTCCTTCTCCAGCCCGCGGCTGACTGCGGCCACGGGCGAGAAGTTCACCGATTCGAACGGCCAGGTGCAGACCGCGACGCATGATCGCTACAGCCCGGTGCCCTTCTGGGATACCGGCCGCAACCAGATCGTCCTGCTCGAGCTGATGGAGCCCGAATTGCTCCAGAACGTCATGGCGACCGAGTTCGATATGGCGCGCGAGCGGGGTTTCATGAACACCTCGTTCCACGGCGACAATGCGGTGTTCATGTATCTCGGCGCGTGGGAACGGGGCATCCCGTTCGATTACGCTGCGGTGTACGAATATCTTCGCAAGAACGCGACCGATCCGGCCGGCCCGCGCCACTACCTCGCCGAATACGAAAAGCAGGGCTGGATTTCGGACATCGTTCCCGATCACAATCCCAGCCCGCCTTATGCCGCCGGCAAGGCGGGCGCGGCGACTACGCTCGAATATGCGTGGGACGATTATGCGATGGCGCAATATGCCAGGAAGCTCGGGAAGATGGACGATTACGCCATGTTCCTGAAGCGCGCGCACAATTATGTGAACGTGTTCGATAAAAAGACCGGCTTCATCCGCGGCCGCACCGCCGACGGCAAGTGGATTTCGCCGTTCGATCCGCAGGAGCCCTATTACAACTTCATGATGAAGGAAGCCTCGGGCTGGTCGACCTTGTGGCTCGAGCCGCACGACGTGCAGGGGCTGATGAACCTGCTCGGCGGGCGCAAGGCGTTCAACGCCAAGCTCGACCAGTTCTTCACCACGCCCTACACGCCCAAGGGCATCTGCCGCGACTGCACCGGCCTGATCGGTCAGTACGTCCAGGGCAATCAGCCCGACCAGCAGGCCGCTTATTATTACGATTGGGGCGGGCAGCCGTGGAAAACGCAGATGCGCGTGCGGCAAATCCTCGAGGAAATGTACGGCAGCGACGCCTCGGGCTACGCCTATCCCGGCATGGACGATCAGGGCGCGACCTCGTCCTGGTACGTCTTCTCGGCGATGGGTTTCTATCCGGTCGATCCGTCGAGCCCCGATTACATCATCGGCAGCCCGATCTTCGACGACGTCAAGCTGCAGCTCGGCAACGGCAAGACGCTAGAGGTCGAGGCCAGGAACAATTCGACGGCGAACATGTACATCCAGTCCGCGACGCTCAACGGCAAGCCCTGGAACAAGCCGTGGTTCAGCCATGACGACATCAAGGACGGCGGCAAGTTCGTCTTCGTGATGGGGCCGCAGCCGAACAAGAGCTGGGGCAGCGCGCCCGACGCCGCCCCGCCGTCTATGTCGGCGCCGAAGCGTTGATCAACCGAATTGCCCCCGCGCATCCTCTTCCTCCCCGCGCGGGGGCCGGAGCCCAGGACAAGAGCCGCCCTGCTCCCGCGTCCTGGGCTCCAGCTTTGTGATTATTCGAGGAGAGTAAGATGTATAGGCTGACCGGCATCGCGGCGGGTATCGCGATCCTTCTGGCGAGCAGCGCGGCGACGGCGCAGACCGCGAACGACCACGTCTATACCAGCAACCTGATGACGCGCTGGGGCAAGGCGGTGACGCCGGACAATGCGTGGCGCAGCTATCCGCGCCCGCAGATGAAGCGTGACCGCTGGCAGAACCTCAATGGCCTGTGGGATTATGCGATTGCCCCCAAGGCGGCGCTGCAGCCGGCCAAGATGGACGGCCAGATCCTCGTGCCGTTCCCGGTCGAATCGAAGCTGTCGCGCGTTGCGCGCAAGGTCACGCCCGACGACCGCATCTGGTATCGCCGCAGCTTCACCGTCCCCGCCGATTGGCGAGGGCAGCACGTCATGCTCAACTTCGGCGCTGTCGACTATGCGGCGACGGTGCTGGTCAACGGCGCGGTGGTCGGCAGCCACAAGGGCGGCTACGACACGTTCGGCTTCGATATCACCGAATACCTCAAGCCCGGCCAGAACGAGCTCGTCGTCGAGGTCACCGATCCAACCAGCAAGGGCAACCAGCCGCGCGGCAAGCAGATCGCCGACCCTTCGGGCATCTGGTACACCGCGGTCAGCGGCATCTGGCAGACGGTGTGGCTCGAGCCGGTGCCCGCACTCCACATCACCGACGTGCGCGCCACCCCCGATATCGACCGCGGCGTGATCGAGGTCGATGTCGCGACCAACGCCGGCACCGACGGCACCGCGGCGGTGCGCCTCACCGCCAGCGACCACGGCAAGGTGGTCGCCTCGACGATCATTCGCGCCAATCGCCACGCGACGCTGAAAATCCCGAACGCGCACCTCTGGTCGCCCGAGGACCCGTATCTCTACGACCTCAAGGCCGAGCTGGTGACGGTCAAGAGCCCCTATGCCGACCAGCACAAGGCCTATGACGCGCGCTTCACCGCGCGCGAGCAACAGGCCTATGCCAACGCCGCCGTGGTGGGGGCGCCGAGCGACACGGTCGACACCTATTTCGCGATGCGCAAGATCTCGATCGGCCCGGGCAAGCTTCCCGGCCAGCCGGTGATGCTGCTCAACAACAAGCCCTATTTCGAGAACGGCACGCTCGATCAGGGCTGGTGGCCCGACGGGCTCTACACGCCGCCTTCCGAGGAGGCGATGAAGTATGACATCGTCTTCCTCAAGAAGGCCGGCTTCAACATGCTGCGCAAGCACATCAAGGTCGAGCCCGCGCGCTACTATTACGACGCCGATCACCTCGGCATGCTGGTTTGGCAGGACCTCCCCTCGGGCGGCAGCGACAGCGAGGACCAGTTCGTCACCGGCACCAGCAAGGCTGAGGCCGTGTTCTCGTCCGACGACATGGCCGAGCAGCAGAACGAGCTTGCGCACATGATCGGCGATCTGCGCGCCTTCCCCTCGATCGTGTTGTGGGTCATCAACAACGAGGGCTGGGGTCAGTATAATTCGGCGATGCTCGCCCGGTACGTGAAGGGCATGGACCCGAGCCGGCTGATCGACGCCGACACCGGCTGGCTCGATGTCGCGCCGGGCGCCTCCGACGTGTTCGACATCCACACCTATGAGGATGTGCCGCACACCCCCGCCTTCCATTCCAAGCGCGCGATCGTGCTCGGCGAGTTTGGCGGCGTCGGCTATCCGATCACCGGCCATCTGTGGCGCGAGGGCCAGACCTGGAGCTATCAGGTCGCCAAGACGCCCGAGGATTACCTCGCCCGCTACCGCCGCAAGATGGAAGAGGTGGTGCGGCAGGCCAAGGAGGACGGCCTCAGCGCCTCGGTCTATACCCAGACCACCGACGTCGAGGGCGAGATCAACGGCCTGCTGACCTATGACCGCGCGCAATCCAAGGCGCCGCCAGAGGATCTGGCGAAGATCGCCGCGCCCTTATGGCAGGACGATCAGTAGAACCGGCGCAGAGTCAGCTGCCGCGTCGCGCCGTCACATGAAGTGAGCGAGACGGTGCGGCCCGGCGTGCCGACCGACCAGTTGGACAAGGCGTTGTCGGGATAGTCGCGCGGGATCGGCTTGCCGTCGACCGCGCAGATCGTGTCGCCCTGCTTCCAGCCGGCCTCGGCCGCGGGGCTGTTGCGCATGACGTGGACGACGCGCAGCCGGTCTCCAGCAAACCCGAGCAGCAAGCCGCTGGTCGAGCGCACCGGCGGCTGGTCAGCGTCGGGGCCGGGCGCAAACACCAGCCGCCCCGCATGCGGATCGAGCAGCACACGATAGCGTTGCAGCAAGCCGGTGCCGATCCGGCCTTCCGTACCGATCGTTTCGGAGAAGCCGTCGGCGGGCTCGACCCGGACCTCGATGTTCTTCGCGTCGAGATCGCCGAGCTGCATGTCGGGCACGATCGCCAGGCCCGTCACGACGGTGCCGCCGAGTCCATAGGACACCGCCGAGGTCATCGGCGGCGGATCGGGCTCGGCGCGGCGCCAGGAGGCGTGCGACAGCGTCAGCATCGAACCGTCGCCGGTGTCGACCACCAACGGGTGAAGCGGCTGCCCGTTCAATCGCCCGTCGGTCAGATAGACGTTGGTGATCGGCGACGTTCGCAAGGGCGCGGTGACGCCCCGGAACGGCAAGCGGCCCGACGGCAGCAACCGGAAGCGGTGCGCGGGATAGTCGATGTCGAGCGCATAACCGGCGAGCAGATCGGGGCCGACAAGAAGGCCGATCGTCTCGCCGCCCCCCGCGGCGAGCGCGGGCACGTCGGCGACCGCGATTTCGCCGCCGGTGCGGGTGAGCCCGCCCAGCGCCAGCGTCCGCGTCGCCGCCCAGCCGATCGGCACCACGCCGCCGACGACGGTGGCGCTGCCGCGCTGCGTCACCGCGATCTTCGCTTTGCGGACGTAATCGCGCGACAGCACCGAATAGCTGAGCCCGGTATCGAGGATCGCCTCGACCGGCTTGCCGTCGAGCATCGCGGTGAAGCGGATTTGATTGCCGGGGGTCAAGGTGAACGGCACCCAGCGTGCGGCGCTGTCGGCGAGCAGCGTCTTGACCGGCGGGGCCGCGCCTGGCGCGACGAACGGCGGCGCGGCGGCGGTGAGCGCAAGCAGAAGGGCGGTGAGAGCACGCATCGCCACCGGCCCTAGCGGCTAGCGAGCCAACCGTCGATGAACAGGGCTGGACCTGTCATAATGACCGTTCGCCCTGAGCCTGTCGAAGGGCGGCTCTCCGCGAATACGGCACCCGCGGCAAATCGCCCTTCGACAGGCTCTGGGCGAACGGAAGAAGGTTACAGGCACGCCTCCAGAAACGCCTGATCGAATCCGAACTGCCGCGCCTTTTCCAGCGTGTAGGGGCGCAGGCCCATCGCGCGATATTCGCCGACGATCTTGCCGTCGGCGCTCTCGTCGAGATACTCGAACTTGAACAATTCCTGCGTCACGATCACCGGGCCTTCCATGCCGATCACCTCGGTGACGTTGGTGACGCGGCGGCTGCCGTCGCGCAGGCGCTTGACCTGGACGATGAGGTCGACCGAGTCGGCGATCTGGCGGCTGATCGCCTCCTTCGGCACCTTGATGTCGCTCATCATCACCATGTTCTCCATACGCGCGAGGCATTCGCGCGGGGAGTTGGAGTGGAGCGTCGCCATCGAGCCGTCATGGCCGGTGTTCATCGCCGCGAGCAGGTCGAAACACTCCGACCCGCGAATTTCGCCCAGGATGATACGATCGGGGCGCATACGCAGCGCGTTCTTGACGAGGTCGCGGATAGTGATCTCGCCCTGTCCTTCGAGGTTCGCCGGGCGGGTTTCGAGCGGCAGCCAGTGCGGCTGCTGGAGCCGCAATTCCGCCGCGTCCTCGATCGTCAGCACGCGCTCGCCGGGGTCGATCATCTTGGAGAGGGCATTGAGCATCGTCGTCTTGCCCGAGCCGGTGCCGCCCGAGATGACGACGTTGAACCGGCACGCGCCCGCGATCTTGAGCGCGGTCGCCATTTTCTCAGACATCGAGCCGAACTTGGCCATCATGTCGAGCGTGATCGGCTTGGCGGAGAATTTGCGGATCGAGATCGCGGTGCCGCGCAAGCTCAAGGGCGGGACGATCACGTTGACGCGGCTGCCGTCCTTGAGGCGAGCGTCGGCGAGCGGCGTGGTCTGGTCGACGCGGCGGCCGACCGAGTTGCAGATGCGCTGCGCAATCTGGAACAGATGCTCCTCGTCGCGAAACTGGATCGTCGCGAGTTCGAGCTTGCCCTTGCGCTCGATATAGGTCTGATTGGGGCCATTGACCATGATGTCGCTGACATCGGGATCGGCGATCAGCTCCTCGAGCGGGCCGAGACCGAGCAGTTCGTCGACCAGCACCTTTTCGAGTGCGAACTGCTCGCGGCGGTTGAGCGTCAGCTTCAGCTCGGCGAGCACCTCGCCGATGATCGGGCGAAATTCCTCGGCGAGCTCGTCCTTGTTGAGCGTTGCCGCCGCCTCGGGATCGACGCGCTCCAGCAGGCGCGGCAGCACCTGCTCCTTGATCTTGTGGATGGAGGCCTCGAAGCCCTCGACGCGGCTGGACCCTGCGTCGCCCGAGGCCGCCTGTCGCTCGGCGAGCCGCGCCAGCGCGTCCATCGACGACGCCATCGGCGAAGGCGCAGCGGAAGGCGCGACATCGCCCGTCGAATCGACGTCGGCGCCGGGCAGCGGCAGATCGGTCAGCGGCGGAAACTGCTCGGCATGATCGGGTTCGCTCGCCCGCGCAAAGCCGCCCTGCATCGGCCGCGCCACGCCAAAGGACGGCCTGCCCGCGTTGCCCGTACCGCTGCGTCGTCCGAATGCACCCATGTCTTAATTCACCTTTGATCAAACGCTGCTTTTATACGGCGGAGTGCCTAATGATTGGCTAACCGACGCTAGCGCGGGTCGACCGGGGCTGTTGGCAGCACAGCAGGACCAGGATGCAGCGACTTGAGCGCAAACACATCAAAGGTGCGCTGACCTGTAATCTCAACACGGGCGACGCGGACATAATCGCGTTTCAGTGCCGCGAGCAGAATTGCGCGCGTGCCCGGAGCGACTCGGGGGATCACCGGCCGATCGGCATAGACGATCGCGCCGGGGCGGGTTGCGAGCAGCCGTGCTTCCTCCGCTTGTGCGGCGACACCGAGTGCCGGCACTTCTGTCGGGTTGTTCAAATGGTCTGGATAAATGAATCGTGTAGGGATGCAGGCGTGGGTCAGATGATAGAGAATGGCCGGCCCGTCATACACATAAAGGCAGCGCCCATCCGCAATATAGGGCTGAATCGCCTGAATCAGCGTCGCAACTTCGGCTCTACGCTCGCCGGCGAGAGCGATAGGCGCCGGCGGCTGTAGGATCACTGGATAGCCGATCAGCAGCAGCGTCGCTGCGAAGCCGCTGCGCCCCACACGATCGGCCAACGGAGCAACCACCAACAGCAGCGGCGGCAGCACCGTGATGAAATAGAAGTCGTAAAAATCGCGCAGGATGCCGAAACCGATCAGCGCGGCGACCAGCCAGCCAATAGCAATCCAGAATTCAGTCGGCTCCGCGCCCATTCGGCCGCGCAAGCCGGCGCAGAACCTGATCGCCGCCATGATCAATGCCGGTCCGCCTATCAACGCGACGAAGACGGCCTGCGCCAGTCGGGTTTCGGGCGGGAACCGGTGGCGGGCGAAGGTCGACCACAGGTTCGCCTGGAGCATCGCATCGAGGTGCCCGATTGCGGCGTACCAAGCTGCCGCCGCCAGCGTCGGGGCGAGCGCGGTCAATATCATAACGAAGGCAGTCGCGGCGATGCGGGAAGGGCGCATGCCAGCCCCGCGGAAGCGCCACAGGAAAACGAGCCCGAAGTAACAACCTTCAATCGCCGGTGTGTATTTGCACTGTATCGCGACGCCAGCCATTCCCATCGCGAGCAGCGCCAATCGGGTGAGCCGCCGTACATCGTCGGTATCGAGCGCCCGAAAGGTGGCCCAGGCCGCGGCAGCGGTGAAGACATTGTAGATGACGGGTGATTGACCGCCCATGCCGTGCAACGGGTTGAGCATGGCGATGTATGCGAACGCCGCCACTAGCGCCCCACGTTTACCACAGCTTCGACGTGCGAGCGCGAATACCAGCGCCGCCGTGCCGAATACGCAGCCTGCCGCCATGAGCTGATAGGCGACGACGCCCGATCCAAACAGGTTCGGGAGCGCGTAAAGGACGAATAAACCAATCGGTTTGCGATCCCACAAATCGACATAGGGAAGCGCACCATCCAACAGGCGGCCGCCGATGGTGAGATAGAGTTGCTCGTCGAGTTCGAGTACGGGATCGCCGAAACTTGGAGCGCGGAGCATAAGGGTGACCGCCAAGATCGCAAGGAACGGCCAGTAGCGTTCCCAAACCGCGATCGCGGCATTCCGCGCGCTGGAAACATGCGGAATCTTGGCTGATGCGAAGCTGGTGGCCATGCCTTCTCCCGGCGCGGCGCGCCAGGCAGGCTTATGGTCAGAACATCGTTTTCAAAGAGTTAAGGGATTGTCAGCCTGCGCTCTCTGCCAGCACCGTCAGCCCGCTTTCGGTGACCTCGGCGAAGCCGCCGTGGATGCGGAGCATCTCGGGCTGGCTCTTCTCCTCGCGGTAGATCGCCAGCTCGGCGTCGTCGCGGATCGAGGACATCAGCGGCATGTGCTGTTCGAGCACGCCGAAATCGCCCTCGGTGCCGGGGACGACGACCATGTGCACGTCCTCCGACCGGACGAGCTTTTCAGGCGTGACGAGTTCGAAATGCAGCATTGTCCAATCCTGTTTCCCCTCTCCCCTTGCGGGAGAGGGAGGGGCCCGTCCCCGCGAAAGCGGGGATGGGAGGGTGAGGGGGCGGTCGTCTTCGCGACCGCGCGAAGCCTTGCTTCGCTCCCCCCTCATCCAAGCTCCGCTAGGCGGCACGCCGCCAAGCTTCGCTATCCTTCTCCCGCCAGGGGAGAAGGATCGGGGTGTTACGCCTCCTGCGCCATCTTCTCGGCCTTGGCGACGGCCTCGTCGATGCCGCCGACCATGTAGAAGGCCGCTTCGGGCAGGTGATCGTATTCGCCGTCGACCACCGCCTTGAACGACTTGATCGTGTCCTCGATCGCGACGAACTTGCCGGGGATGCCGGTGAACACCTCGGCGACGTGGAACGGCTGGCTGAGGAAGCGCTGGATCTTGCGCGCGCGGGCGACGGTCAGCTTGTCGTCTTCCGACAGCTCGTCCATGCCGAGAATGGCGATGATGTCCTGCAAGCTCTTGTACTTCTGCAGGATCGACTGGACGGCGCGCGCGGTTTCGTAATGCTCCTGGCCGACGACGCGGGGTTCGAGAACGCGGCTGGTCGAGTCGAGCGGGTCCACCGCCGGATAGATGCCGAGCTCGGAAATCGCACGCGACAGCACGGTCGTCGCGTCCAAGTGCGCGAACGAGGTCGCCGGCGCGGGGTCGGTGAGGTCGTCCGCGGGGACGTAGATCGCCTGCACCGAGGTGATCGAGCCCTTGTTGGTCGAGGTGATCCGCTCCTGCAGCGCGCCCATGTCGGTTGAGAGGGTCGGCTGATAGCCCACCGCCGAGGGGATGCGGCCGAGCAGCGCCGACACTTCCGAACCCGCCTGGGTGAAGCGGAAGATGTTGTCGACGAAGAACAGCACGTCCTGGCCTTCCTGGTCGCGGAAATATTCCGCGATGGTGAGGCCCGACAGCGCGACGCGGGCACGCGCGCCCGGCGGCTCGTTCATCTGGCCATAGACCAGCGCCACCTTGGAGCCTTCCGAAGTCGCCTTGCCCTCGGCGTCCTTGGCGATGACGCCCGCGTCGAGGAACTCGTGGTAGAGATCGTTGCCCTCGCGGGTGCGCTCGCCGACGCCGGCGAACACGCTGGTGCCGCCATGGCCCTTGGCGATGTTGTTGATGAGTTCCTGGATCAGCACGGTCTTGCCGACGCCGGCGCCGCCGAACAGGCCGATCTTGCCGCCCTTGGCATAAGGTGCGAGCAGGTCGATGACCTTGATGCCGGTGACAAGGATCGAGCTTTCGGTCGACTGGTCGACGAAGGCCGGGGCCTGCGCGTGGATCGGCGCGGTCTCGCTGGCGCCGACCGGGCCGAGCTCGTCGATCGGCTCGCCGATGACATTGAGGATGCGGCCGAGCGTCTTGGGGCCGACCGGCACGCGGATTTGCGAGCCGGTGTCGGTGACGGTCTGGCCGCGGGTGAGGCCGTCGGTCGAGTCCATCGCGATCGTGCGAACCGTGTTCTCGCCGAGGTGCTGCGCGACCTCGAGGACGAGGCGGTTGCCGTTGTTGTCGGTTTCGAGCGCCGAGAGGATCGCGGGCAGGCGGTCCTCGAAGGCGACGTCGACGACCGCGCCGATCACCTGGCTGATGCGGCCGACATTGTTGGTGGTCGCGACCGGCGCGGCGGTGTCACCGCTGGCGGGCGCGGCCTTCTTGGCGCGCGGCTTGCGCGCGGGCTTCTCGGTGGTGGGGGCTGCGGTTGCCATTGTCGTCCCTCGTTCTCTTCCTCGTCATCCCAGCGAAGGCTGGGATCTCCCTCCACGGGAGCATTCTCTTGCGGCGCGAGACCCCAGCCTGCGCTGGGGTGACGCATGAAACTCTACAGCGCCTCGGCGCCCGAAATGATTTCCACCAGCTCGGTCGTGATCGCGGCCTGGCGGGTGCGGTTGTATTGGATCGTCAGGCGATTGATCATGTCGCCGGCGTTGCGCGTCGCATTGTCCATCGCGGTCATCCGGCTGCCCTGCTCGGACGCGGCGTTTTCGAGCAGCGCGCGGTAGATCTGCACCGCGAGGTTGCGCGGCAACAGGTCGGCGAGGATCGTCTCCTCATCGGGCTCGTACTCGACCGCGCCCGCGCTGCCGGCGGCATTGGGATCGACCGGCACCGGAATGACCTGCCGGCTCACCGGCTCCTGCACCAGCGCCGACTGGAACTTGGCGTAGAACAGATGCGCGACGTCGAACTCGCCCGCCTCGAAGCGGTCGATCACGTTCTGGGCGACCATCTGCGCGTCGGCGAAGGCGACGTTCTTGATCGCGCCCATCTCGATGTCGCCCGCGATGTTCTTCGGGTAGAAGCGCTTGAGAACGCGCCCCTTCTTGCCGACGGTCAGGATCTTGACGGTCTTGCCCGCGGCGATCAGCTCGTCGGCCTTGCGGCGCGCGGCGCGGATGATGTTCGAGTTGAACGCACCCGCCAGCCCGCGCTCCGACGTGGTGACGATCAGCAGGTGGACCTGATCGTGCCCGTTGCCGGCGAGCAGCTTGGGCGTCTGGTCGCTGATCGTGACGCGCGCGGCGAGGCTGGCGACGACCTGCTCGATCCGCTCGGCATAGGGCCGGCCGGCCTCGGCCGCCATCTGCGCGCGCTTGAGCTTGGCCGCGGCGACCATCTGCATCGCCTTGGTGATCTTCTGCGTCGACTTCACCGAGCCGATGCGGATTTTCAGGGCCTTGAGGCTCGCCATTGTTTTCCCATCGTCACCCCAGCGGAGGCTGGGGTCTCTTCGTTACTGCAAGACCCCAGCTTTCGCTGGGGTGACGTGCTTCAGGCAAACGACTTCGCGAACGCGTCGAGCGCGTCCTTGAGCTTCGCCTTGGTCTCGTCAGTCAGGTCGCGCTTGTCGCGGATGTCCTTCAGGATATCGGCGTGGTTGGCGCGCATGTCCTGCAGCATCGCCGCCTCGAAGCGGGTCACCGCCGCGACGTCGATGCCGTCGAGATAGCCGTTGGTGCCGGCGAAGATCGACACGGTCTGCTCCTCGAAGGGCATCGGGTTGAACTGCGGCTGCTTGAGCAGCTCGGTGAGGCGCGCGCCGCGGTTGAGCAGCTTCTGCGTCGCAGCATCGAGGTCCGAGCCGAACTGCGCGAACGCCGCCATCTCGCGATACTGCGCGAGCTCGAGCTTGATCGAGCCCGACACCTTCTTCATCGCCTTGGTCTGCGCCGACGAGCCGACGCGGCTCACCGACAGGCCGACGTTGATCGCGGGGCGGATACCCGCGAAGAACAGGTCGGTCTCGAGAAAGATCTGCCCGTCGGTGATCGAGATCACGTTGGTCGGGATATAGGCCGACACGTCGCCCGCCTGCGTCTCGATGATCGGCAGCGCGGTCAGCGAGCCCGAGCCGTTCTCGGCATTCATCTTCGCCGCGCGCTCAAGGAGGCGCGAGTGGAGATAGCAGACGTCGCCCGGATACGCCTCGCGGCCCGGCGGACGGCGCAGCAGCAGCGACATCTGGCGATAGGCGACCGCCTGCTTGGAAAGGTCGTCATAGACGATGACCGCGTGCATGCCGTTGTCGCGGAAATATTCGCCCATCGCGCAGCCGGTATAGGGCGCGAGGAACTGCAGCGGCGCCGGCTCGGAGGCGGTCGCGGCGACGACGATGGAATAGTCCATCGCGCCATTCTCTTCGAGCTGGCGGACGATCTGCGCGACGGTCGAGCGCTTCTGGCCGACCGCGACGTAGATGCAGTAGAGTTTCTTCGATTCGTCGTCGCCGGAATTGACTTCCTTCTGGTTGATGAAGGTGTCGATCGCTACGGCGGTCTTGCCGGTCTGGCGGTCGCCGATGATCAGCTCGCGCTGGCCGCGGCCGACGGGGACGAGTGCGTCGATCGCCTTGAGCCCGGTCTGCACCGGCTCGTGGACCGACTGCCTGGGGATGATGCCGGGGGCCTTGACCTCGACGCGGCGGCGCTCGGTGGCGTCGATCGGGCCCTTGCCGTCGATCGGGTTGCCGAGGCCGTCGACGACGCGCCCGAGCAGGCCCTTGCCGACGGGAACGTCGACGATCGTGCCGGTGCGCTTGACGGTGTCGCCTTCCTTGATCTCGGCGTCCGAGCCGAAGATCACGACGCCGACATTGTCGGCCTCGAGGTTGAGCGCCATGCCCTGGATGCCATTGGCGAACTCGACCATCTCGCCTGCCTGGACGTTGTCGAGGCCGTAGATGCGCGCAATGCCGTCACCGACGCTCAGCACGGTGCCGGTCTCGCTGACCTGGGCCTCGGTGCCGAAATTGGCGATCTGGTCCTTGATGACCTTGGAGATTTCTGCGGCGCGGATATCCATCGTTCTAGCCTTTTAGCCTTTCATCGCGTGCGCGAGGGAATTGAGACGGGTGCGGATCGAGCTGTCGATCATCTGCGAGCCGATGCGGACGACCAGCCCGCCCAAGAGCGACGGATCGACCGAGCACTCGACCGCGACATCGCGGCCGATGCGGGCGCGGAGCTGCTGCTTCAACGCCGCGACCTGATCGTCGGAAAGCGGATAGGCCGAGGTGACCTCGGCATTGGTCTCGCCGCGATGCGCAGCGGCGAGCTGCCTAAAGGCGCGGATCACGGCACCGAGCTGGCCCAAACGGCGGTTCTCGGCGAGGACGCCCAGGAACTTGGCCGTGGTCGCATCGAGCTTGAGTGACGTGGCGGTCGCCTCGATCGCCTTGGTCGCGTCGCGGCGCGCAATCAGCGGGCTTGTCGTCAGCCGCCTGAAATCGTCCGATTCGGCGAGCGCCTGGCGCAGCTTGGCGAGGCTCGCCTCGACGGCGTCGATCGCCTTCGCATCACGCGCAAGCTCGAACAGCGCGGTCGCGTAACGACCCGCTAAGCTCGCTTGAATCCCGCTGGATACCTCCACGCGATCGTCTTCCCCGTTAGCACCAGAAATCGTGACCCATACGAAAAGAGGGCCGCGACCGGCCCTCAATATGGGTTGACCGGGCTGCTAGCATCGGCATTCGCGCGATGCAAGACGGGTAGAGGTCAGCCCGTTGCTTGCACACCGCCGGGCGTGAAATCGATGCGAATGCGCACCCAGGCGCCCACCAGTGGCTTGCCGCCGAGCCGCGGCGGGCGGACGAGGAACTGCCACGCCGCGCGGCGCATCGCGCGGCCGAAGCCCGACCCCGGCGTCTCGCCGAGCACGCGGCAATTGTCGACATGATAGGCGGCAATCGTCTTGCAGGCGATCAGCGCGTAGCCGGTCGGCGGGCCGTTGGGAGGCATGTAGGTCGAGAGCTCGGCATGGCTCGGCTCGCGATACCATTCGGCATAATAAAGCGGCGCACCGCCCGGCCCTTCGCCGGGGCCATAAGCGGCGACGCTGTCCTTGCCGTTGCCCGCGCTGTCGTCGCTCGTGCCGGCGGCGGGCGCGATCTTGCCGATATCTGTAGCAGCGAAGGTCGCCGAATCCATCTGGATGAAGGCCGGCGGGGACGGCACCGGCGCGGTAGCCGGCGTCGGCTGCGGCTTGGGCGTTGCTTTGGGCGGCGGCGAGCCCGCCGGCTTGACGACGCGCGATACCGACTGCACGGGCGCCGCCACCGGCGCCACGTCGAACGTGTGGAGCGGATTGGCATCGCGCGGGATCGGCGGCGGCAGGATGCCGAGCGCGATCAACGCGAGGATGACAAGCGCCGCCCCGCCCAGCGCCAGCGCCAGTGCCGACGCGCGACTCCTCAGCGAGACCCGCTGGCGATAGGAGGAGCGCAGGAGAATGGCGGGCACGGCGCGGGGCTATAAAGCGCCGCCGAGCCGTGCGCCATCGCTTTGCGGTGAGTCTCTATTCTTCTGTCATCCGGTCTTCTGTCATCCGGCGTGACGATGAAGGGATCAGTCGCGAACCAGCCCGACCTCGCTGAACGGCCGCGGTTCTGCCGGCGGCGTCACTGCGTCGTTCAACTCGCATTGCCAATAGCCGACGTCGATCCAGCGGCCGTGCTTGTAGCCCACCTCGCGGAAGAAGCCGGCGCGACGGAAGCCGACCGCTTCGTGCAGCGCGATCGAATGGTCGTTGGGCAGCGCGATCGCGCCGATCGCCTGGGTGAAGCCTTGCGCGCGCAGCGTGTCGATCAGCGCCTCGTAGAGCAGTCGACCGACGCCTTGCCCCTGCACCGCGCCGGCGACGTAGATCGAGGTCTCGACCACCCAGCGATAAGCCTCGCGCTCGCGGAACCTGGCGGCATAGGCATAGGCAAGCACGCCGTTCTCGTCGCCGTTGGTCGCGACCAGCCAGGGGTAGAAGCCGTCGGCGCTCTCGATCCGACGGCGCATTGCGCGGGCATCGGGCGCGTCGGTCTCGAACGAGACGACGCCGGTTAGCACATAGGGCGCGTAGATCGCCGCAATCGCCGCGGCATCCTCGGGGCGGGCGGAGCGGATCGCGATCACAGCGCGAGCTTCGCCAGGATCGCGTTCATCAGGCTCGTGTCCTTGGCCGAAGGCGTCGGCGGGCCAAGCGCGCCGCATTCGAGGCAACGCGCCTGGATCGCCGCGCCGTTCGACAGCGCTCGTACCTCGCCGAGCACTTCGGCGAACACCGCGCGACGCTGCGCGGCGATGCGGCTGAAAGCGTCGCCCTGCTGGGCGGCATCGTCATCGTCATTGTCGCGCGCGAGTTGCGCGGCGAGCTGCTCGAGCCGGCCGGGCTTCTTCTCGAGATATTCGGCATGGACCTTGGCTGGATCGAGCCCGGCACGCTTGGCTGCTTCGGCGATCGCGTCGTCGAGTCCGCCGAAACGATCGACCAGCCCGAGTTGCCGCGCGGTGCCGCCGTCCCAGACATGCCCCTGCGCGATTTCGTTGACGCGCTCGGGTGTCATCTTGCGCGCTTGGGCGACGCGGCTGATGAACTCGTTGTAGCCATGCTCGATCCCCGCCTGGAAGATCGCGTCGACGGTCGGATTGGTGCCGCCGACCACGTCGGGCTGGCCGGACAGCGGGGTGGTGCGGATGCCGTCGCTGGTCACACCAATCTTCTTCAGCGTGTTCTCGAAGGTCGGGATGATGCCGAAGATGCCGATCGAACCGGTGATCGTGTTTGGCTCGGCAAAGATCATGTCGCCAGCGGTCGACACCCAATAGCCGCCCGAGGCCGCGAGGCTGCCCATCGAGACGATCACCGGAAGCTTCTGCGCCTTGGCCTGCAGGATCGCCTGGCGGATCTGCTCCGAAGCGAAGGCCGAGCCGCCCGGCGAATCGACGCGGACGACGAGCGCCTTCAGGTTCTTCTTGGCGAGCCCGTTCAGCACCAGCTTGGAAATGGTGTCGCCCGCCGCCTCGCCGGGGCCGCCCTTGCCGTCGACGATGTCGCCGGCGACGGTGATGACGCCGATCGCGTCGCCGCTCGACTTGGCCGGATGCGCCGCGATGTAATCGTCGAGGTCGATCGAATTGAACGTGCCCGCCGCCTTGCCCGACGGGGCGCCGGCGATCTGCGCGACGCGCTTGCCGAAGGCGATGCGGTCGCCAAGCTTGTCGACGATCCCCGCCGTGAGATTGGCCTTGGCGATGTCGCCGCCCGCCGCCGTGATCGGCAGATCGGGGTCGGACAGGAATTGGGTCAGCTGCGCCTTGGGCCGCGCCTTCTCGATACCTTCGCGCCACTGATTGAAGATCGAGCCGTAAAGCTGCTGGTCGGCCTGTTTGGCTTCGGGCGAGGCATCGGCGCGCGTATAGGGCTCGACATAGGACTTGAACTTGCCGACGCGATAAACGTGGACATCGACGCCCAGCTTGTCGATCAGGCCCTTGTAGTAAAGCTGCGAGCCGCCCGGCCCCATGAACAGGCTGCCGCCCATTGGGTTGACCCAGACCTCGCTCGCCTCGGCGGCGAGCCGATAGCCCGAATCGGTATAGGCGGTGGCGTAGGCGAGCACCGGCTTGCCGCTCGCCCGGACGCGGCCGAGCGCGGCGGCGACCTCGCTGATCGCCTCCGGGTAACCGCCGCCGAAGTGATCGAGGTCGAGCACCACTGCCTTGACGCGCTTGTCGTCCTTGGCCGCGTCGATCGCGCGCACCACGTCGCGCAGGCGATATTCGTGCGCGACGTCCTGCCCGCTGAAAATCGCCATCGGGCTCACCTCGCGCGGCTGCTCGACGATCGTGCCGTCGAGATCGAGGTCGAGCGCGCCGTCCTGGATCGATGCCGGGCTCGGCCGCGCGTTCAAGGCGGCGAACAAGGCGCCGAAGAACAGCAGCATGGCGATCAGCACCAGCGCGTCCTTGATGCCGACCAGGATTTTCCAGGCGCCCCGAACCAGTTTCACCAAACCGTCTCCGTCCAATTTGCGTCCGACCCTACCGCATAGAGTATTATCGACACAATACGGCCGCCGGATCGAGGCCACATTCATTTTCACCGTCACCCCGGACTTGTTCCGGGGGTCCACCAAGAGGCGCGAGCAGGGCAAGAGCCCCTTGCCTGGCCGGTGCGGCACCGTGGATCCCGGCACGAGGCCGGGGTGACGGGTGTGTTTGGAGCGTCGGCTTCGCCTTGGACAATTTCGCGCTATCGGTTCGGCCAATCGCTGCTACAGCCGCGCGCGATGGAGACGATCGCGCCCGCAGCCCGCCCCTTGAGCGGCGGCCGCCCCGCCGACTGGCGGGCGGAGCTGGCGGCGCTTGCCCGGCTCGCCGGGCCGCTGGTCGGCGCCAACCTGTTGCAGATGGCGGTCTATGCCAGCGACGTGATCTTCGTCGCGCGGCTGGGGACCGAGGCGCTCGCCGCCTCGACGCTCGCGGTCTATCTCTATTCGGTGGTGCTGTTCGCGCTGACCGGGCTCGCGAGCGCCGCAGCGCCGCTGATCGCCGCAGAGCTCGGCCGCAGGCGGCACGCGGTGCGCGAGGTGCGGCGCTCGTTCCGCATGGCGTTGTGGCTCGCGGTGGCGAGCGCGCTGCTCTTCACCATTCCGCTGTCGCAGGCGGAGGCGATCCTCGGCTGGATGGGACAGGACCCGCATGCCTCGGCTGAGGCAGGGCATTTCATGCGCATCCTGCTGCTGGCGCTGGTCCCGGCGGTCGCCGGCGGCGTCATGCGGATCACCGTCGCCGCATTGGGGCGGCCGGGCTGGGCGATGGTCGTCGCGGTGATCGGGCTGGCGACCAACGTGCTCGGCAACTGGGCGCTCATTTACGGACATCTCGGCCTGCCGGCATTGGGGCTGTACGGCTCGGCGACGGCGAGCGTCATCACCACCTGGATGATGATCGCGGCATTCGGCGCGATCCTCGTGCTCGATCCGCGGATGCGGCGCTATCGCCTGTTCGGGCGCTGGTGGCGGCCCGAATGGCCCCGCATGGGGCATCTGATCCGGCTCGGCGTGCCGATCGCGGCGACGATGACCTTGGAAGGCGCCCTCTTCAGCGGCGCCGCCTTCCTGATGGGGCTGATCGGCGTCACCGAGGTCGCTGCGCACGCCGTCGCGCTGCAGATCGCCGCGGTCGCCTTTCAGGTGCCGTTCGGCGTCGCGCAGGCGGCGACGATCCGCGTCGGCATGGCCTATGGTGCGATCGACCACGCCTGGATCGGGCTCGCCGGCCGCGTCGCGCTCGCGCTCGGCATCGGCTTTATGGGGCTGACCGCGATCGCTTTGTGGAGCGCGCCGCGGCTGTTCGTCCACATCTACCTCGCCGACGATGCCGACAATGCGCGGACCATTGCGCTCGCCGTCCAATATCTCGCGGTCGCCGCCGCCTTTCAGCTGTTCGACGGCGCGCAGGTCGTCGGAGCCGGCGTGCTGCGCGGATTGCAGGATACGCGCGTGCCGATGATCATCGCCGCGCTCGGCTATTGGGTCGCGGGGTTCGGCACGGCGATCCTGCTCGGCTTCGAGTTCGGCCTCGCCGGAGTCGGCATCTGGATCGGACTCGCGGCGGGGCTTGCCGTGGTCGCGGCCTTGCTGCTCGCCCGTTGGCGGTTACGGGCGAGGTTCGGGCTCTTGCCGCAGCCCGTCCACGCCTGATCGCGAGGATAGTGCGCTCCCCAAAAATTTCTGCGTGTCCCCGTTGACGAGTTGGATCGCCCCTCACATATCCCGCGCTGTTGGCACTCCCTTCGGGCGAGTGCCAGAAAACTGTCATATCCTGTGAAGAGAGGGACACCAGCAATGAACTTCCGTCCGTTGCACGACCGCGTTCTCGTTCGCCGCGTCGAGGCCGAAGAGAAGACCGCCGGCGGCATCATCATTCCCGACACCGCCAAGGAAAAGCCGCAGGAAGGCGAAGTCGTCGCCGCCGGCGCCGGCGCCAAGAGCGAAGAGGGCAAGGTCACCCCGCTCGACGTCAAGGCCGGCGACCGCATCCTGTTCGGCAAATGGTCGGGCACCGAGGTCAAGGTCGACGGCGAAGACCTGCTCATCATGAAGGAAAGCGACATCCTCGGCATCGTCGAGGCGTAAGCTTCCCATCCCATTTTCGTCATGCCAGCGCAGGCTGGCATCTTTCCGAAACGAAGAGACCCCAGCCTTCGCTGGGGTGACGCAGAGACAAAGGAACAGCCAACATGGCAGCCAAGGACGTAAAATTTTCGCGCGACGCGCGTGAGCGCATCCTGCGCGGCGTCGACATCCTCGCCGACGCGGTGAAGGTCACTTTGGGCCCCAAGGGCCGCAACGTCGTGCTCGACAAGAGCTTCGGCGCTCCTCGCATCACCAAGGACGGCGTCGCCGTCGCCAAGGAGATCGAGCTCAAGGACAAGTTCGAGAACATGGGCGCGCAGATGCTGCGCGAGGTGGCCTCGAAGACCAACGACAATGCCGGTGACGGCACCACCACCGCGACCGTTCTCGCCCAGGCGATCGTTCGCGAGGGCATGAAGTCGGTCGCCGCCGGCATGAACCCGATGGACCTGAAGCGCGGCATCGATCTCGCCGTCGGCAAGGTCGTCGACGACATCAAGGCGCGCTCGAAGCCCGTCGCCGGCTCGAACGAGATCGCCCAGGTCGGCATCATCTCGGCCAA
>JBQCHQ010000024.1:0-21556 GCA_051954515.1 Sphingomonas sp.
GGTCGCCGCCGGCATGAACCCGATGGACCTGAAGCGCGGCATCGATCTCGCCGTCGGCAAGGTCGTCGACGACATCAAGGCGCGCTCGAAGCCCGTCGCCGGCTCGAACGAGATCGCCCAGGTCGGCATCATCTCGGCCAATGGCGACGAGGAAGTCGGCACCAAGATCGCCGAGGCGATGGAGAAGGTCGGCAAGGAAGGCGTCATCACGGTCGAGGAGGCCAAGGGCCTCGAATTCGAGCTCGACGTCGTCGAGGGCATGCAGTTCGACCGCGGCTACCTGTCGCCCTATTTCATCACCAACCCCGAGAAGATGACGGTCGAGCTCGCCGATCCGTACATCCTGATCCACGAGAAGAAGCTCAGCAACCTCCAGGCGATGCTGCCGATCCTCGAAGCGGTCGTGCAGTCGGGCCGTCCGCTCCTGATCATCGCCGAGGATATCGAGGGCGAGGCGCTGGCCACGCTCGTCGTCAACAAGCTGCGCGGCGGCCTGAAGGTTGCCGCCGTCAAGGCGCCGGGCTTCGGCGATCGCCGCAAGGCGATGCTCGAGGACATCGCGATCCTGACCAAGGGCGAGATGATCTCGGAAGACCTCGGCATCAAGCTCGAGAGCGTCACGCTCGGCATGCTCGGCCAGGCCAAGCGCGTCACGATCGACAAGGACAACACCACCATTGTCGATGGCGCGGGTGACGCCGAGGCGATCAAGGGCCGCACCGAGGCGATCCGCCAGCAGATCGAGAACACCACCAGCGACTATGACCGCGAGAAGCTCCAGGAGCGCCTCGCCAAGCTCGCCGGCGGCGTTGCGGTGATCAAGGTCGGCGGCTCGACCGAGGTCGAGGTCAAGGAGCGCAAGGATCGTGTCGACGATGCTCTCCACGCCACCCGCGCGGCGGTCGAGGAAGGCATCGTCCCCGGCGGCGGCACCGCGCTGCTGTACGCGACCAAGGTGCTGGAAGGCGTCACCGGCAAGAACGACGACCAGACCCGCGGCATCGACATCGTCCGCAAGGCGCTGTCGTCGCTGGTCCGCCAGATCGCCGCGAACGCCGGCCATGACGGCGCGGTCGTCGCCGGCAAGCTGCTCGAGGGCGGCGACGTGACGCAGGGCTTCAACGCCCAGACCGAGACCTACGAGAACCTGGTCAAGGCCGGCGTCATCGACCCGACCAAGGTGGTCCGCACCGCGCTGCAGAACGCCGCGTCGGTCGCCGGCCTGCTCATCACCACCGAAGCCGCGGTCTCGGAAATTCCCGAGGACAAGGCGCCGGCCGGTATGCCCGGCGGTGGCATGGGCGGCATGGGCGGCATGGACTTCTGATTTCGGACGGGCGCAGCGGTGCTGCGCCCGACACGAAATCAGAACGGCCGGCGGGCCGCAGGCCCGATCGACGGCGCGAATTCACTCCGCGCCGCTCCCGGCCGAAATCCAGCCAGCCATCCAGGCAAAAAAGGAGGCCGGGGAGCATCACGCTTTCCGGCCTTTTTGCGTGAAGATTCACGCTAAAGCGCGATGGCGCGAAGGAGAGTGTTCGCGCAGAGGCGCAGAGAGCGCAGAGGTGGTTCACGCGAGGCGCGGAACTAACCGTCACCCCCGCGAAAGCGGGGCCCAGCTCCTGCCGTTGCGCCTAGCTTCACTCCCGGGAGCTGGGTCCCCGCTTTCGCGGGGATGACGACGAAGAACGAAGCCCTCACTCCCTGCGCTCTTCGCGCCTCTGCGCGAACCCTCTTCTCCGCGCCTTCGCGTGAACCCTCCCTCCCAGCCGGGGAGACAAGCGCCCACCAGCGCGTTAGGTTGCGCGCCAGTCGCACCGCCGGGAGAATGTCCGATGCCCAAGCCGCTGTTCCTCGCGCCGAGCCTCGTCATGCTGATCGCGTGCAGTAGCGGTGGCGGCGGCGCTTCGGGCGCCGCGCCGACGCCGTCGCCCAGCCAGACCGCAACGCCATCCCCGACACCATCGGCGCAGCCGGTCGAGGGGCTGCCCGCCGGGCTGCCCTTCAACGCCAGCCTCGAAGGCCATTTCGACAATCCGTTCGCGATCGCCTTCCTGCCCGACGGGCGGCTGCTCGTCACCGAAAAGCCGGGGCACTTGAAGCTGCGCGCGACCGACGGGACGGTCGCCGATGTCGCGGGCGTGCCCGCAACCGCGCAGGTCAATCAGGGCGGGCTGCTCGACGTCGCGCTCGCGCCCGATTTTGCGTCGTGCCACATTATCTACCTCAGCTATTCCGAGCCCGGCAGCGGCGGCAGCAGCCTCGCGCTTGCCCGCGCGACGCTCGACACCAGCACGGCGCAGCCCAGGCTTTCGGGGCTGAAGGTCATCTGGCATCAACTGCCCAAGGGCGACGGCGGCCAGTTCGGCGCGGTGATCACTTTCTCGCCCGATCACAAATATCTGTTCCTCGCCTCGGGCGAGCGCCAGCGCTTCACGCCCGCGCAGGACCCCGACCAGGCGCTCGGCAAGATCCTGCGCTTCAATCTCGACGGTTCGGTGCCGAGCGACAATCCGATGGCGTCGGCGGGCGGCGCGAAGGCGATCACCTGGTCGACCGGGCACCGCAATCCTTACGGTCTCGTGTTCGCGGCCGATGGCCGTTTGTGGGAAAACGAGATGGGGCCGAAGGGCGGCGACGAGCTCAACCTGATCGAGCCGGGCAAGAATTACGGCTGGCCCAACGTCTCGTGGGGCGACAATTACGACGGCACGCCGATCCCCAAGCCCAAGGCAGGCGACGGCTATCAGATGCCGGTGCTCTATTGGGTGCCGTCGATCTCACCTTCGGGATCGATCATCTACACCGGATCGATGTTCCCGCAATGGAACGGCAGCTACATCATGGGCGGCATGTCGGCCCAGGTGCTGGTGCGGATCACGCTGAACGGCGCGAGTGCGACCAAGGCCGACCAGTGGAACATGAACATGCGCATCCGCGACATCGCCCAGGCCCCCGACGGCGCGATCTGGCTGATCCAGGATGGCGACAATGGACAGTTGATGCGGCTGACGCCCAAGAGTTGAGGGTGAAGCTGCCGTTCCATTCGTGCTGAGCTTGTCGAAGCACGTTTCGGCGACCTCTTCACCAGGGCGAACGACCTGAGTCGTAACTCACCGCCGGAACCGCGAGAGAAACGCCCACATCGCGTCGTTGTCTGCCACCCAATGGTGCGTCTCGCCGACGGTGATGCGGCCGATCACCTCGGCGCCATCGGCGCAGCCGGTATAGGTTTCTTCGTAGGTGCCGGCCTTGACCCAATGCGTGGTCGGCGCGGCGGCGCAGCGGTCGAGCGCTGCCCAGCGCTGCTCGGCGGCCTGCATCGTATATTGCCAATAGCCTGCGCCGCCGCCTTGAATCGGGTTGGTCGTGTCGTGGTCGCCGGCGAAGGCGATCACGGGCATCGGACGTGACGGGCGGCAGGTCGCGGGATCGGGGCGGTTCGGATTGCTGGCGAGTGGACTGCCCGCGCGCAGGCCCACCACCGGCGCGATCGCGGCGATGCGGTCGGCGGCGACGCAGCCCAGCCACGACGCCATCCGCCCGCCGCCTGAGAGGCCAGTGACATAGACCCGCGCCGGATCGACGCAGTGCGCGGCCGCCAGCCAGTCGATCGCCTGTTCGAGATACGCGACGTCGTTCGCCGCTTCGGGGCCGGGAATCGTGCCCGCGATCGTCGGCACGCCGGGGATGTTCCAGGCGAAGCCCTTGCTCACCGGTACTCCGGCGTCGGGGGCGGCAAGGATGAACCCGGCGCGGTCGGCGGTGGCGGCGAGCTTCGATTCGGCGAGGATGTCGGCGCCCCGGCCGCCGCTGCCGTGGAGCAGCAGCACCAGCGGCGCCGGCTGCGCTGGATCGAAGCCCCGCGGCAGGTGGAGCAGCATCGCGCGGCCGGTGTCGCCCACCATGACGCGCTGGGTCACCCCGGCCGCGCCGATCGTGCAGCTTGTCACGGCCTGCGCAGCGGTCGCGCCGAGGGCGAGGAGTGTTGCGGCGATCACATGCGCCGCCAGTCTGGTGATGATCCGAGCCATGCCTCCAGGATAACGAGCGATAGCCGCCGCCGACAAGCGCCCGCGCGGCACTGGCGAAGCGCGAGGGCGATCGTTACATGCACGGCGCATGGCCGACACGCTCACGATCGTTTCCTGGAACATCAACTCCGTCCGCTTCCGGATCGATATCGTCGAACGCTTCCTGCGCGAGGCACAGCCCGACATATTGTGCCTCCAGGAAACCAAGGTGATCGACGGCGACTTCCCGACCGCGCCGTTCAAGCGGCTCGGCTACAAGCACATCGTGCTCCACGGCCAGCGCATGCACCACGGCGTCGCGATCCTCAGCCGGGTACCGATCGCCGAGGACGACCGGCTCGACTGGCAGGCCAACCGCGAGGCGCGCCATGTCGGGGTGCGGCTGGAGAACGGCATCCGGCTGGAGAACGTCTATGTGCCGGCGGGCGGCGACATTCCCGATCGTGAGCAGAACGTCAAATTCGGTCAAAAGCTCGATTTCGTCGAGCGAATGACGCGCTGGTCCGAGACGCTCGACTGCCCGACGATCCTGACCGGCGACTTCAACATCGCGCCGCTCGAATGCGACGTGTGGAGCCACAAGCAGCTCTTGAAGGTGGTCAGCCATACGCCCATCGAGATCGATGCGCTGAACGGGCTCAAGGCGAGCAATTCGTGGGTCGATCTAGGGCGGCATTTCTTCCCGGCCCCGGCGCGGCTGCACACCTGGTGGAGCTACCGCTCGCCCGACTGGACGAAGAACGATCGCGGTCGCCGACTGGATCATATGTGGGCGACCGCGGACGTCGCCGAGCGCGCCGTGTCGCACAAGGTGTTCGAGGAATGCCGCAGCTGGCTCAAGCCTTCCGACCACGTACCTATCCTGACCGAGTTCGCCGCGTGAGCGACCCGCGCGCCGCCGCCCGCGCGATCGACGCGCTCCGCCGCGGCTGGCCGATCGCGATCGTCGAGGGCGAGGCGCGGCTGGCGCTGCTCGCGATCGAGACCGCCGATGCCGAGCGGCTGGCGGCGTTCGATCCAGCGGGCGAGGCGGCCGTGCTGCTCTCGGCGGGGCGAGCGGCGACGCTCAAGCTCGCCAACCAGCGCGAGGCGGCGACGCCCGATGCGCCAGTGACGATCGAGCGCGCGCCCTGGCTCGATATGGCCGCAGCGACGGCGCTCGCCGATCCCCAGTTCGATCTCGCGACCCCGCTCAAGGGGCCATATCGAGCGATCCCGACGCCAGCGCCCGACCTCGCTGCGGCGGCGTTGCGGTTTGCGCGTATCGCGGGAATCCTACCTGCTTTCTTCGTCCTGCCCGCCGGCGAGGCCGAGGCGGTCGTCACTCCCGCTGACATAGCCGGGCACGAGGACGCCGCTCGCCTGACGATCGCCGCGCGCGCGCGGTTGCCAGTGGCGGGCGCCGAGGATTCCGAGATCGTCGCTTTCCGCACCTCCGAGATGCCGGGCGAGCATGTCGCGCTGCTGATCGGAGCGCCCAACGGCGAGCCGCCGCTCGTCCGTCTCCATAGCGAATGCCTGACGGGCGACGTACTCGGCAGCCTCAAATGCGATTGCGGGCCGCAGCTCCACGCCGCGATCCACGAGATAGAGGCAAGCGGCTGGGGTATCCTGCTCTATCTGCGGCAGGAGGGCAGGGGGATTGGCCTCATCAACAAGCTGCGGGCCTATGCGCTACAGGATCAGGGCTTCGACACGGTCGATGCCAATACCCGGCTCGGCTTCGCGATCGACGCGCGCGATTTCGCGGTGGCGGCGCGGATGCTGGCGCTGCTCGGGCAGGATCGCATCCGGCTGCTGACCAACAATCCGGCCAAGGTAGCGGGACTGGAAGCGGCCGGGATGACGGTGGTCGAGCGCGTGCCGCATCACTTGCCGCCCAACCCGCACAACGAGCGTTACCTCGCCACCAAGCGCGACCGCACCGGACACCAGCTTTGAGCCACCCGCTCGATCGGCCGGTGTGGCAGGCGCTGACGACGCGGCAACGCCGCTTCGCGCTCAGCGATACCCGCGCGGTGCGGTTCGATCCGGCGATCGGCTTGTTTGCTGCCGCCGCAGACACCGAGCCGGACAGCTTGGCCGCTCTGGTCGAACTGGCGCCGCGGGGTGACGTGATCGGGCTGGTCGAAACGCGCCTGCCGCCGCTGCCGCCCGGTCTGCGGATCGTCAAGCAGGCCGCTTGCGTGCAAATGGTGGCCGAACGGCCCGTGCTCCCACCGCCTGACTTTGCGTTCGAGCCGCTTGGTAATGACGACGCGCCCGCGATGCTCGAACTCGCCACCTTGACCGAGCCCGGGCCATTCTTCGCCCGCACGCACGAACTCGGCGATTTCATCGGCACCCGCGAGGACGGGCAGCTCGTCGCGATGGCCGGCGAGCGCATGAAGCCGCCGGGTTTCACCGAGGTGAGCGGTGTCTGCACGCGCCCCGGCTTTCGTGGGCGCGGCTACGCGGCCGGCCTGCTCGCCACCGTGGCCAGCCGCATCGCTGCGCGCGGCGAGACGCCATTCCTCCACGCTTATGCCGATCACGCCGCGACGATCGCGCTTTACGAGCGTCTCGGCTTCCGCGTGCGCGCAACGGTGACCTACGCGCTGATTGAGCGCCTATGATTGAACTCGATCGCAAGTAAGGCCGTTCGCCCTGAGCTTGTCGAAGGGCGCCTCTCCACGAAGGACAGCGTTTGGGCACTCGCCCTTCGACAAGCTCAGGGCGAACGGAGAAGGTGGATCGCCTTCTTGGCATTCACCCCGCGCGCAGGCTGCGCCAGGCTTCGGCGATGTCTTCGAGATTGGCGGCGACATCGAGGAACGGTTGCGGATCGCGGCCGACGCTCGCCTCGATCACCGCCTTGCGTGCGCCCTGGTAGAGCCGCGCCAGCGTCACCGCGACCTCACCGCCCTTTTCGAAATCGAGCCCGGCCTCGAGCGCGAACAGGATCGCGGTGGCGCGTGTCGCTTTCTCGCTCTTGACCTTGAAGCGGCGGTGCTCGGTCGCCCAGGCGACGGTGCGCAGCGCGTGAATCAGCTCGTCATAGAGCAGTTCGACGAGCTGGTGCGGATCGGCCTCGGCGGTGCGCCCGGCAACGTCGATCTGGCGATAGGTCGCCACCGGGTCGCGCCCCAGCCTGGTCGCATAGCGGGCCATGGTCAGTCGTTGTTCTTGCCGTTCCAGGCGTCGATCTGCTGTTGCAGGAAGGTCTGGGTCGATTTGTACGAGGCGACCATCGCATCCATCGACGCGAATTGCTGGGTCAGCCGAGTGCGGGTGTCGGTTTCCTGCTGCTTGAGCTTGTCCTGCTGGTCCGACAGATCCGATTGCGCCGCCTTGTACTTGGTCAGGCTCGCCGAGAGGCCGTAAATCGTGCTCGACGCGCTGGCCGAGATCGAACTCAGCGCCCCGAGTAGCCCACGGCCCGAGGCGACGACATTGGCGCCGAGCGAGACGCTGGTGCCCTGCAAGTCGGCGAACATCGCCTCGACCTGGTCGGGCCATTTGGCGAGCGCGTTCGAAAGCTGGTCGGGATCGATTTTCAGGGTGCCGTCGCGATTGGTGCCGACGCCGATTTCCGCGAGCGTGGTCGGACTGCCGTCGCCGCTGCTCGACACCAGCTTGGTCAGCGTCAGCTGGCTCAGCATCGACTTCAGGTTCCTGGCCGCGCTGTCCTGCTTGAGGTCGCCCGTCTTGGCGTCGGTTTCCGAATTCACCTCGCCGATCATCTGGTTGTACGTATCGACGAAGTTGGACACCGCCTGACTGAGAGCGGAAGTCGGCCGGCTCGATCCGATCGAGACGGTGGTGCCGGGCTGTGCTGAAACGAGATCGACCTGCACGCCGGCGATGAGATCGGTGAAGGAGTTGCTCGCGCGGGTGAACTGCACGCCGTCGAGCGTCACCTTGGCGTCCTGCGCAGCCGTTCCGATCGTCGTGCCGCTGGCGCCGACGCCGACATTGAGCGCCGACAAGCCTGGCGAAGCGGGATCTTCGGTCGCGGTCAGCGTGAAGGCCTGCGCCTCGCCGGTCGCGCTCTTGAGCATCAGGCGCGCGCCGCCGGCATCGGTGACGATCGTCGCAGTGACACCCGCCTTGGCGCCATTAATCGCCGAAGCGATGTCCTGCAGGCTCGATTTCGCCGGGTCGATCGTAATGTCGATCGGTGTGCCGCTGCCGGCGGTGAAACCGGTCATCGCGCCGCCCGAAACGGTCGCGGTGCCGAAGGTCAACGTCAGCGTGCCGCCGCCGATTGCCGCGGTGGGATCGGCGATCACCCCGGTCGAGGCCGATTGCGCGGTGGCGAGCTGATCGACCTCGAGCTGCGCCGACAGGCCGGCAAGCTTGGCGCCCGATAGGGCGCTGACGGTGGCGACGCCGCTGTTCGAACTGGTCGGCGCGGTCTGCAGCGTGCCGCCCTTGATAAGGTTCGACAGCGCCGAGGCGAAGCCGCTGATGTCGCTCTGCAGCTGGCCGACCGCGCTGATCTCGGCGGTCAGCGCAGTGCCCTTGGCGGTGAGCTGGTCTTCCTTGGTGGCGAATTGGGCGGCGACGAGCTGGTCGACCAGCGCGCCGGTATCGATCCCCGACCCGGCCTTGAGCTGGCTGATGATCGATGCGGTCGAGCTGGTCGTGCTGGTACTGGTCGAACCCGTCCCGCTGGTCGTCGTCATCACCTGTCCCCCTTTTTACCGAAAACGACCGATCGGCGCGATTCTTTAGCGAACCCGGCAAATGCCGCTCCAATCAGCCCTTCACGCCGTTTTCGTCGAATCTCGCGGTATCGGGCACGTCGATCGGCGGCGGGCTGCCGCCGGCGCGCGCATTGAGGTTGAAGACGAACGCCAGCACCGTGGCGATCGCCATGTAGAGGTCGTCGCGGATTTCCTGGTTCTCGCGGCTGGTGAAATAGAGCGCGCGGGCGAGCGCGGGATATTCGAGCACCGGCACCTTGGCTTCGCCCGCCACATCGCGGATGGCGAGCGCAGTTGCGCCGCGGCCTTTGGCGACCACCACCGGCACCTTGTCCTGCCCCCGCGTGTAGCGCAGCGCGACTGCGAAATGGGTCGGGTTGGTGAGGACGACATGCGCCTCGCTGACTGCCTTCTTGACCGAGCGGCGCGCCATTGCGCGGGCGCGCTGGCGCTGCTGCGCCTTGACCTCGGGCGAGCCCTCGGACTCCTTGTGCTCGTCCTTGATCTCCTGTTTCGACATGCGGAGCTGACGGAGCAGGCGTACGATCTGGATCGGCAGGTCGATGCCGGCGATGATGACGAGGCCGCCGGCCATCGCGAACAGGATCGCCATCATGCGGTCGCCGAGTAGCGCGACGGCTTCATGCACGTCGGTCGCGGCGAGGCCGAACGACGGCTTGGAAACCTGCCACAGCATATAGGCGCCGATCACGCCGAGCAGCGCGACCTTGAGCAGCGACTTGCCGAGCTCGGTCCAGCCCTGCATGCCGAAGATGCGCTTCAGGCCGGAGGCCGGGTTGATCCGGCTGCCCTTGGGCTGGAGCAGGCTCGCATTGAAGCGGATACCCGACAGACCCGCCTGGCTGGCGATGCCGGCAGCGACGACGACCGCGAACAGAATTGCGAGCGAGGGCAACAATCGCCAGCCGGCCTGAGCAAGCGGGCGGAACGGCTCGAAATCGGCGATGTCCCCGGCATCGAAGCGGAAGCTCGCTGCCATCAACGCCTGGCAGGCGTGGAGCAACGACGGGCCGGCGAGCGCCATCCAGCCGCACCCGGCGAGCACCAGCAAGGCGGTCGCGAACTCGCGCGACTTGAGCAGCTGGCCTTCGTCGGCGGCCTTTTGCCTGCGCTTCTGGGTTGGCGCTTCTGTCTTTTCACCGAATTCCTCCGCCATCAGCCGAGCACCAGCTTCTGCGCGGCGGAAAGCCCTTCATTGACGATGACGATCATGTAATCGCCCATCGCGGGGAAGGCGATCGCCATCGCGATCACGCCGACCGCGAGGCTCGCGGGCAGGCCGACCGCGAAGAGGTTGAGCGCCGGCGCCGAGCGCGACAGCATACCGACGATGAGGTTGAGGCAAGGCAACAGGAAGCCGACCGGGAGCGCCAACAGGAAGCCCGCCGAGAAGGCGTAGCCGCCGAAAAAGGCGATGTGCTTGAGCTGGTCCGCCGTCAGCCATGCGCCGCCGGGAGGGAGCGCCTGATAGCTGCGCACCACCATGTCGACGAGCACGAGGTGGCCATTGAGCGAGAGGAAGAGCAGGGTCAGCAGCACCGACATGAACTGCCCGATCGCCTGGCTCGACCCGCCGGTCTGCGGATCGACCATCGAGGCGAAGCCGATCCCCATCGAATTGCCGATCACCTCGCCGGCGATCAGCGGGGCTGCAAAGGCGATCTGCAGGATGAAGCCGATGGCGAGGCCGACCAGCGCCTCGGCCGCGACCGACAGGAAGGTCGCGAGCGCGAACACCTGGTTCGGCGGTGTGATCGGATGAACGCCGAGCACCAGCACCCCGATCGCGCCCGCAAGCGTGATCCGCACGGGGAGCGGCACGGACACCGAGCCGAACACCGGCGCCGCGATCAACGCCGCGCCGACTCGCACCATGACGAAGATCAGCGCCCACAGCTGCGGCTCGATCGAGAGGCCGAACCCTAGCATTGGGCGGCCGCCTCGCTGGAGAAGTGACGTCGACAATTCTCATCCGTCACCCCGGACTTGTTCCGGGGTCCACCGCGCCGCAAACCAAGCCGCCGCGGCTCCTGCCGCGCGGTGGATGCCGGAACAAGTCCGGCATGACGAAGGAAGGGTGTCACCGCACCAGATCCGGAATGCGTTCGAAGATGCTGGTGGTGAAATCGGTCAGCAGCCCCATGATCATTCCGCCGAAAATGACGAGCGAAATGCCGACGACGATCAGCTTGGGGACGAACGACAGCGTCTGCTCGTTGATCGAGGTCGCCGCCTGGATCATGCCGAGGATCAGTCCGGCGAGCAGCGCCGGGATCAGGATCGGCGCGGCGGCGAGCGCCAGCACCCACAACGCCTCGTGCGCGACGGTGAGGAAATAGTCGGCGTCCATTAGAACGCGCCCGTCCGGGCAACTGTCATGCCGGACTTGTTCCGGCATCTATCGGGCGGCAGGAGCCGCACCCGGTTGGTTTGCGGGCCGGTGGACCCCGGAACAAGTCCGGGGTGACGGTGGGGCGTGCGCGGCACCCAAATGAAATGCGGTCGCGGGTCCATCGGATCACGTCATGAAGCTGTTGGCGAGGCTGCCCATCGTCAGCGCCCAGCCGTCGACAAGGACGAACAGCAGCAGCTTGAACGGCAGCGAGATGACGGTGGGTGACAGCATCATCATGCCGAGGCTCATCAGCACGGTCGCCACCACCAGATCGATGACGATGAACGGCAGGAAGATCAGGAACCCGATCTGGAAGGCGGTCTTCAATTCGCTGGTGACGAACGACGGCAGCAGGATCGAATAGGGGACGTCCGCGGCGTTCTGGAAGGGCCCCTGATGCGCCATCTCGGCGAACATCGTCACGTCCTTCTTGCGCGTCTGCTTGATCATGAAATCGTGCAGCGGCGCGCCCGCGGTCTTGATCATCTGCGTCGCGCCGATCTGCCCAGCCGAATAGGGCTGGATCGCGGCCGTGTTGATCTTGCTGATGACGGGCGACATCACGAAGAAGCTGAGGAACAGCGACAGCCCGATCAGCACCTGATTGGGCGGGGTCTGCTGGAGGCCGAGCGCCTGGCGCAGGATCGACAGCACGATGATGATCCGCGTGAAGCTGGTCATCATCAGGAGGATGCCGGGCAGGACCGTCAGCAGCCCCATGATGATGAGGATCTGCAGGGAGAGCGCCATCGGTGCGTTGCCGCTCGCCTGATTGGCGGCGCTGGTGTGGCTGAGGTCCCCCAGCGCACGATCGAGCGCGTCGCCCACCCCCGGAGCAGCGGGCGCGGCAACCGGAGCGGGCGCGGGCACGGTTTGCGCGAAGGATGGCGCGGCGATCACCACGCAGAGCAGGATCGTAAGCAGCACGAGCACGATCTTCGCGGCTCGGCTCGATCCCGTCCGCCGCGTCGGCTGCGCGAACAGCGAGGTGCCCGCACTGCCGCGCAGGCGGGTAATGGTGACTTGCTGGATCATTGGCCGCGATCGATCAGCGTAACGCCGCTACGGCTCACCGAGACCAGCAGCTTGCGGCCTTCGAATTCGAGCACCGCGAGCTTGGTGCCGGTGGAAACCATCATCGTCTCGGTGACCTTGAGCTGGCGGTTCGCCGGTTGGCCGGGCATCCGGCTCTCGAGCCGCCGCCACAGCCACAGACAGCCGACCATCAGCCCGCAAACGAGCGGGAGCAGGATGACCAGCTTGAGGACGTACGCCCACATCATTGCGGTTTGCCGCGCTTCTCGGGGCTGACCAGCTCGGTCATGCGCACGCCGAAACGCTCGCCGACCGTGACGACTTCGCCGCGGCCGATCAGCGTGCCGTTGACGAACACGTCGAGCAGCTCATTGGCCTCGCGGTCGAGTTCGATCACGCTTGATTCGCCGAGCGCGAGCAACTCGCGCAAGCTCAGTTGCGTCGAGCCGATCTCGACCGTCAGCTTGACGCCGACATCCTGCAGCAGGCGAAAGTTCGCCGCCACCGCGCCGTCCGCGGGAATTCCCCCCGTCATGTCGTTCATTGTCGTCAGTCCTCGTGCTGAATGCGCTTGATCTTGGTGAGCTTGATGGCGGCCTTGCCGTTCGACGTGCCGACGGTGCCGACCCCGAAGCGGTCGCCGCCGACCATCACCGGCACGTCCTTGCCGAACGCGATCGGGATGACGTCGCCGATTTCGAGCTCCATCAGGCGGCCGAGCGAGATGACCGGTTCGGCGAGCACCGAGCGAACCGGGAATCGGATCGCCATCGCGGCCTTGGTGAGTTGCCCTGACCAGCTGGGATCGGGCTCGGCGGTCTTGCCGACCACCTTGCCGGTCAACTGCGGCGTGTGCGGCTTGAGCACCGCGACCGGATAGACGAGATCGATGAAGCGCGGCTGGCCGTCCCCCTCGGCCATGCCGAAGCGGGTGACGACCATCGCGTCGTCGGCGTCGAGGTCGGCGAGCATCGCGGCGTTGGCCTCGACATGGCCGGGCGCGAAGTCGAGCTTGGCGAGCGGCTCCCAGGCCGATTTCATCGGCTGCGCCAGCATCGCCGCGACACGGCCGACCATCGCCTCGGCCGCCGGCGAGAATTCACTGGGCAGCGCCTTGGGCGTCTCGCCGATGCCGCCGAAGAACAGGTCGAGCATTTCGAGCACGAAGCGCCCGTCGAACACCGCGAGCGCAATCCCCGGCGACGAGGCCGGGGAGGGGGTCACAGCCATCGGCATCCACGCGGTGAGCCCTTCGGGCCGCTCGGCGCGATAGTCGGCGAAGCGCTGGACGACCAGCGGCTCCGCCCACAGCCTCAGCTCGCGCCGCAGCAGCGGCTCGAACACGCTGCGAAGCGTGCGGGCGAGCCGTGCCGAGAGATGCTGCACGCTGTGCAAATCCCCGAACGGGTTGAGCTTGGGCGCGCCGAACGCGAACGCGCTTTCCGCGCTGGCGCGGGGGCGTTCGCGTCGATCGGCCTTCACCGTGGATGACGGGCTGTTAACCATGCCCGTTCACTGAACAACGAAATTGGTAAAGTAGACGTTACTAATCCCCCCGAAACCTTCTTTTTGTATCAGAACCTGGTTGATCGCCTGGGCCAGGCGCTTCTGGAGCTGCTTCTTGCCGTCTGAGGTGAACACCTCCTCCTCGGTCGAATCGCCCAGCGCCATCAGCACCGCCGATCGCACCGCGATCTCGTGGGTCTTGAGGTTGTCGATCACGCGCTGGTCGTAAGGCGTCGATACGGCGATACCGACCTGGACGTAATGGACGCTGTCCTGCAGGTTCGAGGTGAAATCCTTGTCGAGCTCGTAATAGGTCGAGGCGTATTTCGCGCCGCCTTCGCCCGGAGGCGTGGCTTCCTTGGCGCCCGCACCGCTGGTTTCGCTGCCCGAGCCCTCGGCGGCGCTGACGCGCACTTCCTCGCTCTTGGGGACGAGGCGCGGCCGGTTGTCGGGCACCTTGGCCTCGGCCGTGGCGCCGCCCATCTTCTGGGCGAAGAACATGCCGGCACCAGCGCCGGCGCCGACCAATACGATCAGCACGACGGCGATGCCGATCAGCTTGCCGAGCTTGCCTTTCTTCTTGGGAGTTTCTGCGGATTTGTCAGCCATGGTTGGTTCCTTCGTGAATCAAGCGAGACGGGATGAATCGGAAGCGGCGTCGGTCGAGGCCGCAGCCGCCGAAACGGGACGGGAGGGCATGGGTGCGTCCGGCTGGCGCGGCGGCTGGCGACCGGCTTCGCCGCCGCCCGTGCCGACGCTGGTCTGGCCAAGCCGGATTCCACGCGCCTGCGCAGCATCGGCGAGGCGGGGCTGCGCGTCGGCGAGCATCGCGCGGGTCTGCGCGGTATCGGCGGCGAAATGGACGTGGACGGTGTCGCCGTCGTGGCGCAGCGACACGTCCACCTTGCCGAGCGCGTCGGGCACCAGCGTGATCCGAGTGGAGGTCGCGTCGGCCGCGTCGCGGAGCGCGTCGATCCGGTCGATCATCGCTTGCGGCCAGTCATCGCGCCGCATGTCCAGCGCATTGTGCTGCGTGCCGCCGGCCGCCGCCACGACGGGCGCGGCCGATCCGGCGCCGGCGATCGCCGACAGCGCCTGGAGCGCCTCGTCGCGGGGCGAGGGGCGATTGGCAAGCGTGGCGCGCTGATCGAGGGCAATGCCGAACAGCATGCCTGCAGGCAACGGCGCCGGCGCGGCTTGCGGCGGCGCGATGGAAGCCGGGGCGGTATCGGCTGTCGCCACGCGGACCGGGGCGGGGGCCGCCACATTGCCTGCTGCCGGCCGGGACATCTTGTCGCTGTCGATGGCGTCCGGATGGTTCACCGAGGCCGAAGCAGGCGGCGTCGTTTCGCCGGTGGGAGTCACGAAAGGGGCCGCCGCGACATTGGACGGCATGTGGGTCCCGCTGATCGCCGGCTGGAATGATGCGCGGCTCGACGTCGGGCTCGAATCGGGCGCGTCCGAGGTGAGGGAGCGGCTGGTCGTATTGCTCGTAGCGGTGCGAACGTCGCCGTGGCGTATCGTTCTGGCGACCGCAGGTCGATCGGCGGCGTCCTGCACCTGCCCCGGTGTCTTGACAGACAGGCGCACAACCGGATCGACGACGCTGCTCTTCGGAGACGGCGCCGCGTCAGCAAGAGCCACGCCCGGCTGGGCGGGTGCTTCGATGGCGGCCGGCGTCGCATAGGGCGCCGCCGTTACGGCAGGGGTCTGCGCGTCGCCAATGTGGGTTACCGTCGCCGCGGTGTCGGTTGCCGGCGTCGACACGGATTGGACCTGATTGTCGCCGAAGGTGATGTTTGGGACATCGGACAGCGCCGGCGTCGAAACCGGCATGGCCGCAATCGGCGCGATGCCGGCATCGGCCGGCGCTGCGGTCGGGATGGGCGTGTCGGCTATCACGATCGGCAGCGCCACCACGATCGTTCGTGGATCGACAGCCGGCGCGGTATCATCGATCTTCTTTGACTGATCTCGTGCCTTCAGCTCAGCGAGACTGACAGCGGGTGCGTTCTCGCTGCTTTCCGGGAGCAGCGCGGCGATGCTGAGGATGATTGGACCGGACGTCAGTTCCGGACGCCCCACAATCGAAAGCGGAACGCCCTGACCGCGCGCTGGCGCTTGTTCTGCCTGATTGAGCCAATCGTCCGCCGAAGCTGGCAGCGTCGCGTTTTCGCCCGTTTCGATCGGCAAGGATTTGCCGGTTTCGGCAGACGATTGCCGTGCGGTTGGAGCCGATTTGCCGACCTCTGTTCCGTCCGGCGCCGTCACCATTCCGGCCAGCGTCGCCGAAAAGGCGCCGGAAAGCGTGGCCGGCAAGGCTGCGCCCGGCGCCGCAGGCGGCGTCAGAAGGGTCGATAGCGAGACCTGGAACATGGTGGTGCGTGTCTCCGGCGGTGGTACCGCGGGAGTCTCAGCAAGGACCGTGCCGGAATTTGCGGATCGGCGGCGGTTCCTCGAGCGCGCGGATCGCCTTGAGCAGTTGCTCGGCTGTTTCTCGCTCGATCAATTTCTCGATCGCGGTCTGATCGCGCTTGGCGTCGCGGGTCGCCGCGGCGGCGCGTTCGAGGCCTTGCGCAGCGATGTGGAGCCGCGCCTCGGCGGCTTCGGCCGATTGCTGCAGGCGATCGCGGAAATGCGCCGCCGCCATCAGCGCCAGCGCGCCGCTCGGCTGCGGCGCCGGCGCGACATTGTCGGCAAGCGCTGCGATTCGATTCCTGAGGTGCTGCTCGCTGTCGAGCTTGGCTTGCGCGCGCGCTTCGTCGGCGCGAACGAGGTTGAGCTGCAACGAGCGCACGCGCAGCAGCCGATCGAGCGTCTTTCTCCGATCAGCCATCGCCGAACACGCCGACCAGCTCGGCGACGGCGTCGCTCAGCGGCACCACCGCGTCGGCGTCCTGGCGGATATATTCCATCACCGCGCCGTGGCACGCGATGGCTCGGTCGATCGTCGGGTCGGCGCCGGGGCGATAGGCACCCATCAGCACGAGATCGCGGTTTTCCTCATAGGTCGCGAGGTGGCGACGCAGCACACGCGCGGCCTTGACGTGGTCGTGACCGACGATGTCGGTCATCACGCGGCTGACCGAGGGGCCGAGGTCGATCGCCGGATAGACGCCGCGCTCGGCGAGCGCGCGCGAGAGGACGATATGCCCGTCGAGGATCGAGCGCGCCGAATCGACCACAGGATCGTTGCCGTCGTCGCCGTCGGCGAGCACCGTGTAGATCGCGGTGATCGAGCCGCCCGACGAGACGCAGGTGCCCGCGCGCTCGATGAGGTTGGGGAGCATCGCGATCGCGCTCGGCGGGTAGCCGCGCGCGGAAGGTGGTTCGCCCAATGCCAAGCCGATCTCGCGCCCAGCATGGGCGACGCGGGTCAGCGAGTCCATAATGAGCAGGACCTTCTTGCCCTCGGCGCGGAAGCTTTCGGCGATCGCGGTGGCGCGCAGCGCGCCGCGGATGCGCAGCACCGGTGAGTGGTTGGCGGGCACCGCGACCACTACCGAGCGCGCGCGGGCGGCGCCGGCAACCTTGGTTTCGAGGAAGTCTGCGACCTCTCTGGAGCGCTCGCCGATCAGCCCGATGACGATCACGTCGGCTTGCGCGGCGCGCACGATCATGCCGAGCAGCACCGATTTGCCGACGCCCGAACCCGCCATGATGCCGACGCGCTGGCCCTGGCCGATCGTCAGCAGGCCGTTGATCGCGCGTACCCCGACATCGAGCGGTTCGAGCACACGGCCGCGATCGAGCGGGCTTTGCAGCTTGCCGGCGAGCGGCCAGCGCGCCGCACCGCGGATCGGGCCGAGTCCATCGATCGGCTTGCCCGCGCCATCGACGACGCGCCCGAGCAGCGCCGCGCCCACTTCGGCCTCGCCCGGAGGGCCGATCGGGCGCACCGGCGATTGCGGAAGCAACGGGGCAGGGCCGCCCAGATTCATCAAGAGCGTACGGCCGTTGCGGAAGCCGATCACCTCGGCCTCGACCCGGCTCGAGCCGTTGTCGCCGCCTACCGCGCAGATCGTGCCGACCGGGAGCGTCAGCCCCACCGCCTCCATCAGCAACCCGTCGAACGAGGCGAGGCGCCCGCACACCTTGGGGCGGGGCGCGAAATCGGCATTGCCGATCGTTTCCAGATAGTCGGTCGTGAAACGGTTGAGCATCCGGCTCATTCCCGCGGCAATGCGACGCGGTCGATCGCCTGCGAAAGCTGTTCGAGCCACAGGCCGGGGCCGTCCTCGACGATCGTCGAGGCCGATTCGAGCACGAAGCTGCCGCGCTCGATCGCAGCGTCGCCGGCGGCGAACACCGTCTTGGGCAGGCGTCCCTCGATCAGCGGCAGATCGTCGGGATGGACGCGGAGCAGCGCCGATTCGGCGCCGTCAGCGAGCATCTCGGTCGCCGCGGCGACGCGCCTGGCGAGCAGCTCGCCGTCAACCCCGGCCTCGCCGATCAGCCGGGCGACGAGCAGCATCACCGTCTGGCGGAGCTGCGCCGCCATCCGCTCGCGGTCGAGCTGGCCGGCGACGCGCAACTCGGCGGTGATCGCCTCGATCAGCTGGCGCTCATGGAGGTTGTTGGCGGCTGCCTCGGCGAGCCCGGCGGCCTTGCCCTCAGCATAGCCCATGTCGTGCGCCGCCTTGATCGGATCGACGAAGCCGTTCGCGGCAGCCGGATGCCCGTCCTCCTCGGCATCGGCCGAGAAGGGATCCCAGCCCTCGGTCGGGTCGGCGTCCGGGTCGGCCGGGCTGAAATGCTTCGGCCCGGCCTCGGGCGAATAGGATCGCGGCTGGCGATTGCCGGCGCGCTGCTTGATGTCCGACGGCGCGAACATGTGCTCGCCGAGGCTGAACGCCCGGTGCAGCGCTTCGGCGGCAGCATTGTGCCGCGCGGTGAAGCCTTCGGTGAAGCCCGCGGCGAAATCAGACATAATCGTCCTTGCTGCTCTTTCCGTCATCCCGGACTTGTTCCGGGGCCCACCGTGCCGCAACCCAGAAAAGCGCGGCTCCTGAGGCACGGTGGATGCCGGAACGAGTCCGGCATGACGACGTTGACATGTGTCTGCTCGAACCCCCGGCCTCAGACATAATCGTCCTCGCCGCCACCCATCATGATCGTGCCGTCCTTGGCCAGCGTGCGGGCGATCTGGATGATCGCCTTCTGCGCGTCGAGCACCTCGGACAGCCGCATCGGCCCGCGCGCTTCCATCTCGTCGCGAATGCCGTCGGCGGCGCGCGCCGACATGCAGGCGAGGAAGCGCTCGCGCGCGGCTTCGTCGACGCCCTTGAGCGCGCGGCTGAGCAAGTCGCCATCGACGTTGCGGATCAGCGTGCCGAGATTCTTGTCGTCCATGTCGAGCAGATTGTCGAAGACGAACATCGCCTCCTCGATCGCCTTGGCGGTGTCGCGGTCGATCTTGGCGAGCTTGGGCATGACGCGCTGTTCGGTCGCCTTGCGCGCGCTCGACATGATCTTCGCGGCTTCCTTGGTGCCGCCCAGCGACAGGCCGCTCGCCTGCTTGGCGACACCGGTGCGATTGGCCACCACCGTCTTCAGCGTCTCGATCGCCTCGGGGGTGATCGGTCCGAGGCGAGCGACGCGGTGGAGCAGATCGGGCTGCATCGCATCGGGCAGCAATTCGAGCACCTTGGCGGCGACCGCCGGATCGCAATTGGCGAGCAGCAGCGCCGCAACCTGCGGATGCTCCTTCTCGATCATCGCGGCGATATCGGGTGCTTCGAGCCAGTCGAGCAGGTCGATCGCGCAAGCGTCCTCGGGCGGGGTGATCCGCGCCAGCACGCTCATCGCCTTTTCCGGGCCAAGCGCGCGGTTCATCACCGCGGCGATCTTCGGCGCGGGATCGAAGCCGATCGCGGTGCGCTCGCGCGCGCGGCCGACGAAATCGTCGAGCACGGTCTCCACCTCGACCTCGCCGACATCGGCGACCGCGAACATCGCCGCGCCGAGTTGGCGGACCTCCTCGGGGTCGAGCTTCTGGAGGATGGCGGCGGCCTCTTCCTCACCGACCAGCATCATCAGCACCGCGGCGCGTTCGACACCGCTGAAGGATTTGATTGGCGCGTTCATCACTGGGCGTCCGACTTGATCATGTCGCGCACCGCGAGCGCGGCACGGGCGGGGTTGTCGCGGGTGAAGCCGCGGACCAGGCCGACGCGGTCGTCATAGCCGCGCCCGCCCTCCAGCATGTCGATGCTGACCGGTTGGGAGCTCGGTTCGCCGGCCTCCATGCCGTTGCCGAGCGCGAGCCGCGGCTGCGCCGCTTCCTCGCGCTTCTTGAGCAGTGTCCTGGCGAGCGGCTTGACGCCGAAGAGCAGCACCAGCAGCGCGACGACGATCGCCGTGACGTTGCGAAGCACCATCGGGATCCAGCTCGCCTTGTACCAGGGAGTCGTATCGGCATCGGTGTCGCCCGCGGCGAACTTGGCGGAGACCACCGTCACCTGATCGTTGCGGCTCTGGTCGTAGCCGACCGCGGCGCGGACCAGCTGGGTGATCTTGTCGATCTCGGCTGGCGTGCGCGGCTTGCCGGTGCCCGGATCGCGCAGCACCACCGCGACCGACAGCCGCTTGACCGCGCCGGGTGCGCCCTGCGTCACCGAGACTTCGCGGCCGAGGTCGTAGGCGCGGGTGAAGCTGTCGCTCGCCTTCTGCGCATCGGGGATGTTGGGATTAGCGCCGGCAGCGGGAGCACCGTTGGCAGGCGCAGGCGTGGCGGCGGCCGCTGCGGCCTTGGCAGCGGGCGTGGTGATCTGGCTCGCCGGCGGCGGCGTGTTGGACAAGGCACCGGGAATGCCGCTCGGCGCATTGCCACTGGCGGGATCGGTGGTCCAGTTGCCCTGCTCGGCGCGCAGCGCGCCGTCCTTGTCGTAGCTTTCGCGAGTCGCCTGGGTCTGGTCGAGATCGACATCGGCCTGCACCTGCGCCGAGAAATTGCCTGCGCCGACCAGCGGGGTCAGCAGCTGGATCAGCTGGGTGCGATACTTGTCCTCTACCTTGCGCTGGAATTCGATGCGGTCGTCGCTCGCCTGCGTCGCCGAATCGACGCCGCCGGGCTTGCTGAGCAGGTTGCCCATCTGGTCGACCAGGGTGACCGCGTCGGGTTTCATCCCCGGCACCGACGAGGCGACGAGATTGACGATCGAGGCGATCTGCGCGTCGTCGAGGCTGCGTCCGGCGACCAGCTTCAGCACCACCGAAGCCGAGGGCGAGGCGTTGTCGCGGACGAACACCGAATCCTCGGGCATGGCGAGATGGACGCGGGCGCTGTCGACCGCGTCGATCTGCTCGATCGATTGGGCGAGGTCGCTTTCGTGCGCCTGGCGCAGGCGTTCGCCTTCGACCGCGCGGCTGGTTCCCATCGGCATGTCGTCGAGGATGGCGTAGCCGCTCGGCGCCGCCTTGGGCAGGTTCTGGCTGGCGAGCAGCATCCGCGCCTTGGCATAATCGTCGCGGCTGACGGTCACCGCGCCGGTGTCGCCGTCGATCTTGTTGGCGATGCCGCCGGTGGTCAGCGCCTGGGTGACGGCGGCCTTGTCGGCATCCGAAAGGCCCGCGAACAAGGTGCGTTGCGGCGGGGTCGACAGCATCATCCAGGCGAGCGCGGCGGCGCCGATCAGGCCGATCATCAGCGCCATCGGCAGCGCGCGGCGTACCGCGGGCTGGGCCATCAGCGAGCCGATCTGCTTCAACGGATTGGCGAAGCGTTCGGGAACGAGGTTCGGCGCACCGGCGCCGGCAGGGGCAAGTTGGTTGCTCATGGTCGATTACACCGGCATGCTCATGATGTCCTTGTAGGCGGACAACAGCTTGTTTCTGACCTGCAGGGTGGCTTCGAAGCCGACCTGCGCCTGCTGGCG
>JBQCHQ010000025.1:0-346829 GCA_051954515.1 Sphingomonas sp.
CGAGGTCGCCCGGTGCGGCATCGGCGTCGTCGACCCATTCGCGAAGCAGTGGCGAACCATTGATGACGTCGATGGCGAGCTTGTCGAACACATATTCATAGGGGAAATCGCGCCACAGGTCGTAGTTCGGATAAAGCCGTCGGATCGCCTTGAAGGCGAGCGACTGGAGCCGCCACGGCTTGAACGCCTCGTGATCGTAGAAAGCGCCTTCCGCGTGGATGAAGAGGCCGCGGCACATTTCGCCCGCATGCTTGTGGAACGTCGGCTGGAAGGTGACGTCGCGAAGCTTGCAGCCCGCGAGCCACTGCGGCGCGAATGCCTGCATCTCGGCCAAAATACGCGCCGGTTCGATATCGGGCGCACCGAACAGCTCGAGCGCGCGGGTCGTCCCCCTGCCCTCGCTGAGCGTGGTGCCTTCAAGCATGACAGTCCCGGCATAAGCGCGCGCCATGTTGAGGTTGGGCGCATTGGGGCTGGGGTTGATCCACACGCGATCCGCCGGCCAGCCGAAGCCGGGCGCGGCATCGGGCGCCCAGCCTTCCATCTCGATCACGCGATAGTCGACGTCGAGCCCCAGCGTCTCGACGAACCAGCGCCCGAGTTCGCCCATCGTCAGCCCATGGCGCATCGGCATCGGCCCCGCGCCGACGAAGCTCTCCCAGCCGGGCCTCAACATCAGCCCCTCGATCGGCCGCCCGGCCGGGTTGGGCCGGTCGAGCACCCACACGCTCTTGCCGTGCTCGGCCGCTGCTTCGAGCACGTAACGCAGCGTGGTAATGAAAGTATAGATTCGCGTGCCGAGATCCTGCAGGTCGACCAGCATCACGTCGAACGTGCCCATCCACTGCCCGCGCGGCCGCCGCACTTCGCCGTAGAGGCTGAACACCGGCATGCCATAGGTCGGATCGGTGTAATCGGGCGACTCCATCATATTGTCCTGGAGGTCGCCGCGCACGCCGTGCTGCGGGCCGAACACCGCCGTGACATCCAGCCCCGCCGCCATCAGCGCGTCGAGCGAGTGGGTGAGGTCCGCCGTCGCCGAGGCGGGATGCGCGAGCAGGGCGACACGCTTGCCCTCGAGGGGCTTGCGCAAGGCGGGGTCGGCGAGCAGCCGGTCGATGCCGAAGTTCATGGGCCGTCAGGTGCCGCAAGCCGCGCGGCAAAGCAAACCTCGTGGTGAAAATCGGGCGCGCCCTCGGGATGCGCCAGCGCCCAATAACTCTTTTCGCCGTCGAGCGCCTCGATCACCGCCGAGAGCCCGACGCGCCACTCGCGCGCCGTAGCCCAATCGGGCAGGTCGATGGCCCGCCGCACGCGCACCTCGCGATCGCCGAAGGTTCGCCCGCCGCCCACCAACACATCGTCGATCGGCTGCATGCCGTGGCGATAGCCGGTGAAGCAATAAGCCGCCCATTGCCCCGATGTGGCGAAGTTGAGCTCGGCATAACCGAGTTCGCCGATCGCGCCGACGAACGCTTCGAAGCAGCTGTGTTCCCACAAGCGATCGGCCGGTTCCACGCCTTTCCATTCGGGCCAGCGCACCCGTCCGATCGCGCCGATCGCGCGATATTCGAGCTCGAGCCGGCCGCCTTCGCCCCGAGTCGCCTCGACCTCGATCGCCCGAATCGCGCTGCTCGAAAAATCGCGATGCGGAACAAGGGCGAACGCGGCCATAATACACACCTAGGAAAATCCACGCCGAAGCGTTATAGGCGCGCGCATTCTCATGGCAACGCAACTTCCCTCTCCGCCCCGCGTGGGTATGGTGTCGCTCGGCTGTCCCAAGAACCTGGTCGACAGCGAGCGCATCCTCACCAAGCTCCGCTCGGACGGCTATCAGCTGTCGCCCGATTATGCCGGCGCCGACGTCGTGCTGGTCAATACCTGCGGCTTTCTCGATTCCGCGAAGGAGGAAAGCCTGGAGGCGATCGGCGAGGCGATCGCCGAGAACGGCCGAGTCATCGTCACCGGCTGCATGGGCAAGGAAGCCGAGACGATCCGCTCGCGCTTCCCCGACGTCCTCGCAGTCACCGGCGCGCATGAATACGAGCAGGTCGTCGGCGCGGTCCACGAGGCGGCGCCGATGCCGCCGCACGCCTTCCTCAACCTGGTGCCCGAGGCGGGGCTCAAGCTCACCCCGCGCCACTACAACTACCTCAAGATTTCCGAAGGCTGCAATCACCGCTGCGCCTTCTGCATCATCCCGCAGCTCCGCGGCGACCTCGTCAGCCGCCGCCCCGACGCGATCCTGCGCGAGGCCGAGAAGCTGGTCGAGGCCGGCACCAAGGAACTGCTGGTCATCAGCCAGGACACCTCGGCCTACGGCGTCGACATCAAGCACCACCCACGCATCTGGCACGGGCATGAGGTCCGCGCGCACATGACCGACCTGACGCGCGAACTGGGTAAGATCGCGCCGTGGGTGCGGCTGCATTACGTCTACCCCTATCCGCACGTCGATCAGGTGATCCCGCTGATGGCCGAGGGGCTGCTGCTCCCCTATCTCGACATCCCCTTCCAGCACGCGAGCCGCAGCGTCCTGAAGGCGATGCGGCGGCCGGCCAACGAGGCCAAGGTGCTCGAACGGATCAAGGGCTGGCGCGACATCTGCCCCGACATCGCCGTGCGCTCGACCTTCGTCGTCGGCTTTCCCGGCGAGACGGAGGACGATTTCCGCTACCTGATGGACTGGCTGGAAGAAGCGCAGCTCGACCGCGTCGGCGCGTTCCGCTTCGAGCCGGTCGAGGGTGCTGCCGCCAATGCGCTGCCCGATCCCGTGCCCGAAGCGGTCAAGGAGGAGCGCTACGCCCGCCTGATGGAGCTGACCGCGCGCATCTCCGCCGAGAAGCTGGCGGCGAAGGTCGGCCGCACGCTCGATGTCATCATCGATGCGGTCGATGCGGAGAGCGGCGGCGCTACCGGCCGCTCAAAGGCCGACGCGCCCGAGATCGACGGCGACGTCCATCTGCGCGATGCCGGCCACCTCGCGGTCGGCGATATCGCCGCGGTGACGATCGAAGAGGCCGACGCGCACGATCTGTTCGGGGTCCCCGTCTCGTCCAACGCCTAGGCAGACCGATTCAAGATTTTCCGCTCCCTTCCAAGGAGGGGAGTTCGATGTCGATCTGCCCACATAACTCTTTCAATGTTGGATTTCTTCTGATCTATCCTGTGCGATGGACCAGCATCGCATCCCCGCCACGCTATCCTCCACCACGCAATCGAGGCGCGGGCGACGCGGAGCAGGCGCGAACCTGTCGCCAAGCCGTCGCTTACCCATCGCGCAGGTGTCGCGTTGGTGTCGCGTCGCCGTCGCGTGTGTGGCGCGTGCATGGTGCGTCGTGTTGCAAAGCCGGCGCTTCGCCGGCGCAACAGGCGGCAAAACCGCGCGACGCTCTCCACTTTCTCCACTTCGCCGACCCGCCCCGGGGCGACTCGACGCACGATCGTTGCGCTTCTGCAACACCGCTGACTTTAATCGGCAGCGCTGTCCCTCATCATCCTTGAATCGCGCGGCTTCGCGTCCCCATAGTCCTGACAAGGCCGCCGTCGAGCGGCCGGGCGAGGGGCAGGAACACGGGCGGCGCATGCCGCGCGGAGGCCGGCGCACCTCGTCGGTCCTTCGTGAACAATGGGGACTGACGATGCAGCACAAGATCATCCTTCTCGGCGGCGCAGCACTCGGCGCGCTGCTTGCCACCCCATCGCTTGCGCAGACGGCGCCCGACACGCAAAGCGAAGCCACGTCCGCGGCCGACCAGGCGCCGCAGGACATCGTCGTCACCGGCACCCGCGCCGCCGGCCGCACGCGGCTGGACAGCGTGTCGCCGGTCGACGTGCTCTCGGCGCAGGCGCTGAAGAACCAGGGCACGACCGAGACTGCAGCCGCCCTCGCCAATGTCGCGCCGTCGATCGACTTCCCGCGCCCCGCCGTCACCGACGCGACCGACGCGATCCGCCCGGCGACGCTGCGCGGCCTCTCGCCCGATCAGACCCTGGTCCTCATCAACAGCGTCCGCGCGCATCCCTCGGCGCTGCTCAACATCAACAGCTCGGTCGGGCGCGGCGCGGCCGCGGTCGATCTCAACACCATCCCCAGCGCAGCACTCGAATCGATCGAGGTGCTGCGTGACGGCGCTTCCGCCCTCTATGGCTCCGATGCGATCGCCGGCGTCGTCAACCTGCGCCTGCGCCAGCAGCGCACGGGCGGCGGCGGCAGCGTCACCTTCGGCGGCTACAAGACCGATGTCGACACGCTCTATTCGCCGCGCCACGTCACCGACGGCGGCACCACCACTGCGTCGGTGTGGCAGAACATCCCGATCGGCGCGGAGGGCTATCTCGACCTCACCGGCGAGTTCGTGAACCGCAACCCCACGAGCCGCGGCGACGTCGACAGCCGCGACAAGCCCGCGGTGGTCCGCTCGCGCTACGGCGACCCCGACGTCAACCAATATACCGGCTATGCCAATCTCGGCGTGCCGCTCGGCGATTCGGGCTGGCAGATCGTCGGCTGGGGCGGCTATCAGTGGCGCCGCTCGCAATCGGCAGCCTTCCCGCGCAATCCGAGCAACAGCGGCAACGTGCCGGCGATCTATCCCAACGGCTTCCTGCCGATCATCCAGACGAAGTCGGAGGACCTCACCGTCACCGGCGGCGTCAAGGGTGAGGTCGGTGCGTGGAACACCAGCCTCACGGCGTCCTACGGCAAGAACAAGCTCGACTATGCGACGCTGCACACCGTCAATCCCTATTACGGCGCGGCCTCCCCGACGCGCTTCTTCGACGGCACGATGGCCTATGACCAGTTCGTCGCCAATCTGGACCTCAGCCACGATTACGCCTTCGGCGGGGGTGACGTGACGGTCGCGGCGGGCGCCGAATATCGCCGCGAGGGCTATCAGATCACGCCGGGCGAGCTCGGTTCCTACGATCATGGCGGCGCGCAGGGCTTCGGCGGCTTCAGCCCCGACAATGCGGTTGACGTGCACCGCGACAATATCGGCGGCTATCTCGATCTCGAGGGCAAGTTCTCGACTGTCAGCATCGGCCTCGCCGGCCGCCTAGAACATTATTCGGATTTCGGCACCACCGCCAACGGCAAGCTCTCGGCGCGCTGGGACATCACGCCCAGCTTCGCGCTTCGCGGCGGCATCCAGACCGGCTTCCGCGCGCCTTCGCTCCAGCAGGAATATTTCACCTCGATCGCGTCGGTCATCCAGACGATCAACGGCACTCCGCAAACGATCCTGACGGGCACCTTCCCGTCGGTGAGCAACACCGCGCAGATTCTGGGCGGCAAGGCGCTTCAGCCCGAGAAATCGACCAACTATTCGGCCGGTTTCGTGTTTCATCAGGGGCCGTTCAACATCACCGTGGACGGTTACCAGATCGACATCCGCGACGGCCTCGCGCTGTCCGAGAACATCAGCGTGAAAGCGCTCCAGGCCGATTATCCGGACGTTTATGCGCAGCTGACGGCGCAGGGCGTGCAATCGGCGCGCTTCTTCCTGAACGGCGTCAAGACCCGCACGCGCGGCGTCGATGTCGTCGCCAACTACAAGCTTGCGACGCCCGCCGCCGGCACGTTCAACTTCACCGTCGCGGGCAATTACAACGACTTGAAGGTGCTGAGGGTGCCGGACAGCACCTCGGTGCTCAACCCGGCGCCGACCCTGGTCAGCCGCCAGCGCATCCTCTCGCTGGAAGACGGCACGCCCGCGACCAAGGTGACCGGCACGATCGACTGGTCGGCGAAGCCGGTCGGCATCACGGTCCGCGGCACCTATTACGGTGACGTCAACGAGCCCGGCACCACCGAAGCGGCCGACATCCACACCGGCAAGAAGTTCATCACCGATATCGAAGCGCGGTTCGACGTCGCCGATCAGTTCCACTTCGGGCTGGGCGTCGACAATGTGTTCGACGTCTATCCCGATCGGACGCCGGCCAATCTGCTCAGCTCGACCGGGGTGGTTTCCTACCCGTTCTACTCGCCGTTCGGGTTCAACGGCCGCTATCTCTACATGAAGGTCGGCGTCGACTGGTAAGCCAGGCGGGCGGGGCTCAGCTCAGCGCCCCGCCTTGCCCAACTCGGCGGGCTCCAGAAACAAGGTGAAGCCGCTCGGCAGCTTGCGCACCTTGCGGCCCTGCAGGACATCGTCGATCGCACGGATCGCGATCAGCAGGTCGCGCTGGGCATAAGGCTTGGCGAGGCAGCCGGCGGCGACGTGCTTCGCCTCACCCGGGCAATTGCCGGTGACGAACAGCGCCGCGACGCCGCGCGCATGCGCCGCCTCGGCGACCTCGATCCCGCTGCCGTCGGCGAGCTGGACGTCGACCAGCACGAGGTCGATCGGCTCGCCCTCGCCGTCGAGATGCGCGATCGCCGCGGCGACGCGATCGACCGTCGCGTGGATCTCGAATCCTTCCTCGGACAGGAAATATTCGGTATCGAACGCGATCAGCGGCTCGTCCTCGACGATCAATACCCGGTTGATCCGCCGCTTCTTACGCCCGAACACCCGTCTTCTCCCTTGCCGTCGCGGCGCCATCGTTACGCACCCGTTGCCTTAACGCTCGATGAGCCGATCGGGCGCAAATTTTTTGAGCATGCACGTCAAATCGATGTATCAGCGCGGCCGTGTCACAAACCCCCTCCTCCAAGGAACCGCAGCGCATCGCCAAGCTGCTCGCGCGCGCCGGCATCGCCTCGCGCCGCGAGATCGAGCGGATGATCGCGGACCGTCGCATCGCGATCGACGGCGTGGCCGTTGAAACGCCCGCGACTCTGGTCGCCTCGCTCCACGGCGTCACCGTCGATGGCAAGCCGGTCGAGGCGCCGCGGCCCGCGCGCCTGTTCGTCTTCCATAAGCCCAACGGCGTGCTCGTCACCGAGCGCGATCCCAAGGGCCGCCCGACGATCTACGATCAACTCCCCGCAGAAATGCCGCGCGTCGTGCCCGTGGGCAGGCTCGACCTCAATACCGAGGGGTTGCTGCTGCTGACCACCGACGGCGGCCTCAAGCGCCAGCTCGAGCTCCCCGCCACCGGCGTCGAACGCGCCTATCGCGCCCGCGCCTATGGCAATGTCAGCCAGGAGCAGCTCGAAGCGCTGATCGACGGCATCGAGATCGACGGCGTCCGCTACGGCCCGATCGACGCCAACCTCGAACGCCGCACCGGCGCCAACGTGTGGATCGAGCTGATCCTGACCGAAGGCAAGAACCGCGAGGTGCGCCGCGTGCTCGAGCATCTCGGACTCAAGGTCAGCCGGCTGATCCGCACCCGCTACGGCCCCTTCGTGCTCGCCGACATGCCCGTCGGCGCGGTCGGCGAGGTTCGCCAGCACGACCTCGTCGCCTTCCGCCAACGGCTGGGCAAGGGCGTGAGGGAGGACAAGGCGGTGCTGGCCGAGCCGGTCGAGCAACGACGCGCTCCCAAGGCTGGCACGCCCGCCTCCGTTCGCCCTGAGCCTGTCGAAGGGCGGATGAAACGCAAACCGGTGACCAAACCCACTCGGCCTGCAACAGGCTCAGGACGAACGGCGAAGGGTGGCTCCCCCTCCTCCGCTCGCCCTGAGCGCGTCGAAGGGCGATTGGCAGGCAAGCCGGTCGCGAAGCATCTTCGGCCTTCGACAAGCTCAGGCCGAACGGTGGGTGAAGAGGCCCCGTCCAAACTCAAGCGCCCCAAACGCGGAGCGGGCTGGGCCAAGCCCAAGCCGCGGCCCAAGCCCGGCGGCCGCCGCAAATGAGGATCATTGCCGGCCGCTGGCGCGGTCGCCCGCTGGTCGCGCCCGAGGGCGACGCCACCCGCCCCACCGCCGACCGCACCCGCGAGGCGCTGTTCTCGATGCTGGCGAGCCGGCTCGGCAGTTTCGAGGGGCTCGCGGTCGCCGATCTCTTCGCCGGCTCGGGCGCGCTCGGTCTCGAAGCGCTGTCGCGCGGCGCCGCTTCGTGCCTGTTCGTCGAGCAGGACCGCGCGGCACTCGATGCGCTCCGAACCAATGTCGCCAAGCTCGGCGCCGACGACGCCGACATCCGCGCGCAATCGGTTCTCGCGCTCGGCCCCGCCCGCGCGCCGCTCGATCTTGCGATGATGGACCCGCCTTATGCCACCGGCGCAGGCAATGTCGCGCTCGACAAGCTCGCCCGGCTCGGCTGGATCGGTCCCGGCACCTGGGTCAGCCTCGAAACCGCCCGCGAGGAAGAGGTCTCCGCCCCCGGCTTCGCGATCGACGCCACGCGCGTCCACGGCAAGGCGCGGCTCACGCTGCTGACGCTCGCCCCCTGACCAGCAGCAGCGCGATGAGACTGAGCCCGCCCGCGACGACGAGATACGCTCCGACCAATCCGAGCCCGCCACGCTGCGACAAGGCCTCGGCGATCATCGGCGCCAGGCCGCCGCCGACGATCCCGCCCAGATTGAACGACAGCGACACGCCGGTATAGCGCACGCCCGCGGGAAACAGGCTCGGTAGCCACCCGCCGAGCGGCCCATAAGCGAACCCCATCACGAACAGCGCGAAGGCGAGCCACGCGCCGACCATCAGCAGCGAGGACGCGCCAAGCATCGGCCCCATCAGCAGCCCGGCGACCGCGGTCCCGGCAAAGCCCCAACCGAGCATCTTCGCCGCGCCGGTGCGGTCGGCCACCACGGCGGCAACCACGATCCCTGCGGCGAGGAACAGGATCGCGACCAGTTCGACCGCCAGCACCGCCTGCCGGCTGTGCCCGAGCGTGCCGGTCTCGTAGCCCATGGCGAAGGCCGTCGCGAGGTAGAAGATCGCGAAGCACGCCACCACGCCGATGGTCGCCGCCAGCGTCGCGCGCAAATGCCCAGCCAGCAGCGTCGCGATCGGCACCTTGGGCAGCGCCTCCGCGCGCGCCGCCTCGACGAACGCCGGCGTCTCGGTCAGCCGCAGCCGAATCCACAGGCCGAGCACGACCAGCACGCCCGAAGCGAGGAACGGCAACCGCCATCCCCAGGCGCGGAACTGCGCCTCGTCGAGCGCCAATCCGATCAGCAGGAACAGCCCGTTGGCAAGGATGAACCCGACCGGCGCGCCGAGCGGCGGGAACATCCCATATCGATTGCGCCAGCCCTCCGGCGCATTCTCCACCGCGAGCAGCGTCGCGCCGCCGAACTCGCCGCCGAGCCCGAGCCCCTGCCCCAGCCGCAACACGCACAGCAGCACCGGCGCGACCCACCCCGCCTCGGCATAGGTCGGCACAAACCCGATCGCGAGCGTCGATCCGCCCATCAGCAACAGGCTCGCGACCAGGGTCGACTTGCGCCCCACCCTGTCGCCGAAATGCCCGAACAGCACGCCGCCCACCGGCCGCGCGATGAAGGCCAGTGCGAAGCTCGCATAGGAGGCAAGCAACTGCACCGACCGCGACTCCGCGGGAAAGAACAGCGGCCCGAACACAAGCGCCGCGGCGGTCGCGTAGATGTAGAAATCGTAGAATTCGATCCCCGTCCCGATCAGACTGGCGAACAGGATGCGGCGATGCGATGCCGGCTGGTGCGTGTCGGTCATTCGAAGTCCCCCGTTCATCGCCGATTCAAGCCGAGCGCGCTTGATAGCGGCTGATCCGGCACCGGCAATGGGAGACGGCGATGCGGAGACAATCGACGCGACGGCAAACAATTCGCGCCGCGCTGTTCGCGCTCGCGGCGGGCGGCCTTGTCGCGGTCGACAATCCGGCGCCCCGGATCAGCCATGCCGCGGAGGTGGCGATGACCAGCGCCAACCATCTGGCCCACCAGAGCGCCGCCGCAGTGACCGCCAGGCTGCACGGCTGACAAAACCGCCAGCGCGTCGAATGCCATGAATTCTATGTCATTGTAGTTGCTTGCCGACCTGCACGATGGCGACTAGCATCGCCGCGCAAAAGGGGGCGCTCATGAAGGCTGAAATTGCGATCGGTGTGGCCGCGCTTGCGCTGCTTGGCGGATGCGGCGATGGAGGATCAGGCAGCTCGATCCCGGTCGTTCCCGGCGCCCCGACGCCCAGCCCTTCGCCGAGCCCCTCACCGACGCCGTCGCCGACGCCCACCCCAAGCGATCCAACGGATACGCCGACTCTGCTGACTCTTACCGAGAGCACGTCGCTGCCAGGTTTCAGCGGCGACAATGGCTTCTCACGCAAGGACTCCGGCCTGATCTTCAGCGTCCAGGATTATAGCGCCGCCGCCGAGCAGCCGGTCTTCTACGACGCCGCCAATCACAGCTTTACCTACTATCTGACATCGGTCTTCTTCCCGGCGCCCGTGCAAGGGTCTTTCACCTTCACCCGTGACGCCGCCAGCTCGACGGCAAGTTTCTCGCAATATACCGGCACGGCTGGCGACACCACCGTTCGCCTGACCCAACTCAACATTGGCTCGTCCAATCCGACGCTCGCCCTCTATTATTGCAGCCTCGCCTACGCCAAGGCGACCTATCGTAACCCGACCACCGGCGCCATCGGGATGGGCATCGAGCCGATGTCGTTCGGGCTGCAATATGATTGGGGAAAACAGCCGCTTCATGGCCTCGCCGCCTATCGCGGCATCCTGCTCGGCTCGGCGCGCGGCCAGGGCAGCAGCCACGCCTATGATCTCACCGGCAGCGTGGAGATCGACCTCGATTATGATACCACCGATTTTACAGGCTCGATTCATCTCACCGCACAAGATGACCTCAGCGGCCGTGTCATTGACCTCGGCACGATACCGCTGAAGGCGAGTTCCCCGCGCGGCGTGCTCGATTATCTCTATTCGCGAACGACCCAGGGCGATCAAATGCAATCGACCTTGGCGGGGTCGAGGGGTGAAGAATTGATGGGCGTGTTCGACGCTCACCTCGCCGATCCGCAGGCGGCGGGCGTCACCATGAAGATCGCCGCTGCCTTCGTCGGGAAGCGGTCGGCCTCGCCCGAATAGGTGACGGGGAGAGGGCAGGAACATCATCGCCAAGACGTCGGGAACAGTCGCCCTTCCGTTCCCTCGCCGTCGCGCCAACCTGTGCGCCTTTACCGTTGCCCCGCACGCTGCCGTTCCCTACCTGTTCACCGATGAGTCTTCCCGCGCCTTCCCCCGACGATCCGCCCTACCTCCGCGGCCTCAACGAGCCGCAGCGCGAGGCGGTGCTGACTACCGAGGGGCCCGTCCTCGTCCTCGCCGGCGCGGGCACCGGCAAGACCGCGTGCCTCACCGCGCGGCTCGCGCACCTCCTCTTCACCCGCAAGGCGTGGCCGTCGGAGATCCTCGCGGTCACCTTCACCAACAAGGCCGCGCGCGAGATGAAGGAGCGCGTCGGCCGCCTCGTCGGCGAGGTGGTCGAGGGGATGCCGTGGCTCGGCACCTTCCACGCGATCGGCGCCAAGATGCTGCGCCGCCACGCCGAGCTGGTCGGCCTGCACAGCAACTTCACCATCCTCGACACCGACGACCAGCTCCGCCTCTTGAAGCAGCTCATCACCGCCGCCGATATCGACGAAAAACGCTTCCCCGCGCGCCAACTCGGCGGCCTGATCGACCAGTGGAAGAACAAGGGGCTGACCCCGCGGGACATCGACGCCGGCGAATCCGAACGCTATGCGAACGGCCGCGGCGGCGAACTCTACGCGCAATATCAGGATCGGCTGAAGGCGCTCAACGCCTGCGATTTCGGCGACCTGCTGCTCCACATGCTCGTCATCCTGAAGATGCACCGCGACGTGCTGGAGCAGTATCAGCGCCGCTTCAAATACATCATGGTGGACGAGTATCAGGACACCAACGCCGTCCAGTATCTCTGGCTGCGCCTGCTCGCGCAAAGCCATAAGAACATCGCCTGCGTCGGCGACGACGACCAGTCGATCTATTCCTGGCGCGGCGCGCAGGTGGAAAATATCCTGAAGTTCGAGAAAGACTTCCCCGGCGCAATTGTCATTCGACTCGAACAGAATTACCGCTCGACCCCGCACATTCTCGGCGCCGCCTCGGGCGTGATCGCCCAGAACAGCGGCCGTCTCGGCAAGACGCTGTGGACCGAGCTCGATGCCGGTGAGAAGGTCCGCGTGCTCGGCGTGTGGGACGGCCCCGAGGAGGCGCGCCGCGTCGGCGAGGAGATCGAGGCCGCCGAACGCGCAGGCACCCGCCTGGACGATGTCGCCATCCTCGTCCGCGCTCAGCACCAGACCCGCGAGTTCGAGGATCGCTTCATCGCGATCGGCCTTCCCTATCGCATCGTCGGCGGCTTCCGTTTCTACGAGCGCGCCGAAATCCGCGACGCGCTCGCCTATCTGCGCCTCGTCCACCAGCCCGCCGACGACCTCGCCTTCGAACGCATCGTCAACACGCCAAAGCGTGGCCTCGGCGACAAGGCGGTCGCCAAGGTCCACCAGCTCGCCCGCGCCGAAGGCGTCCCTCTCTCAATCGCCGCTGCCCGTATCCTCGACACCGACGAGCTGACGCCGCAAGCCCGCCGCAGCCTCGGCAATTTCGTCGGCGACGTCGCCCGCTGGCGCGACGTGGCTAGCTCCTCCCCACAAAGTGGGGAGGGAGACCAGTTAGCGCAGCTAACTGGTGGAGGGGCCTCCCCCCACGCGCAGCTCGCGCAATTGATCCTCGACGAATCCGGCTACACCGCGATGCTCCAGGCGGACAAGAGCGCCGAATCCGCCGGCCGCCTCGAAAACCTGACCGAGCTGGTCCGCGCGATGGAGGAATACGAAACCCTCGGCGCGTTCCTCGAACACGTCAGCCTCGTCATGGACAACGACGCCGCCAATGACAGCGCCAAGGTCACTATCATGACCATCCACGCCGCCAAGGGCCTCGAATTCGATACCGTGTTCCTCGCCGGCTGGGAGGAAGGCCTGTTCCCCTCGCAGCGCGCGCTCGACGAAGGCGGCCTCGCCAGCCTCGAGGAGGAACGCCGCCTCGCCTATGTCGCGATCACCCGCGCCCGCCGCCGCGCGACGATCCTCCACGCCGCCAACCGCCGCATCTACGGCCAATGGAATTCGAGCATCCCCAGCCGCTTCGTCGGCGAGCTTCCGCAAGACCATATCGAGAGCGAGAGCACCATGTCGGGCGGCGAAAGCCTGTGGCGCGCCAACTGGTCCGAGCGCGCCGACCCGTTCGCCGATGTCGGCCGGGGAACGGGCCGCGGCCCCGGCTGGCAACGCGCCGCGGGCACGCTCGGTTCGAAACCCGGCGGCGAGTGGACCAACCGCACCTTCACCCGCGAACCCGCGCGCGTCGTCGAATCCCGCGCCTCCGCAATCAGCCTCGGCAACAAGGGCCGAGACGACCTCGCGGTCGGCATGCGCGTCTTCCACCAGAAATTCGGCTACGGCGAAATCGCCGAGATCGAAGGCAACAAGCTGGAAATCGACTTCGAGCAAGCGGGGCGGAAGCGAGTGATGGATAGTTTCGTGAGCGTGGGGTGATCTTGGTCGAACAAACTCAAAACTCTAAGAAAAAAATGAAAGCTGGGCTGAGCCGGCTACTCAGTCATCGCCCCGATAAAGATGGCCCATTGTACGAGTTGTTTCCATACAATCCGCTCGCAGGCGTGAGAGGTGAACAGGATCCCAAGGACGACCGAGCAAGAGGAATCTTAGCGACTGCCTCACTCGAGCAAGCTCTTGAACATGCTCTGACCAACAAGTTCATACGTCCGCTTACCGAAATACGAAATCAGCTATTCGATGGAGAAAGTGCTCCTCTTCGCGATCTCGCAGCGAAAGCAAGATTGGCTTATGCCTTTGGAATAATCGGTGAAATAACATTCTCGGATATTAGCGTCATTCGACAGATTAGAAATACCTTTGCGCATTCGCGTACGCGGGTCGATTTTGATACGCCAGAAATCGCATTTGCTGCGTCGTGCATTAGCCTCGGAAAGCGATATCGAGACACGCATGATGGCAATCTGTCCGGGGCTTCAGAAGAAGGCCCTAGAGACATCTTTTTCGCCAGCTGCTTCGAATATTCCTTATGGCTTTTTAACGAGAATAAACCGACAATACACGATAGCTGGATGCTGCGGTTGCTTCGAGCTTGAACAAATAACCTGCGTGAGTCCTAAGCCGCCACCCGCTCCACCTCGATCGCATCCCCGGCCCGCGCCCGCGCCAGATCGTGCGCGGCCTGCATCCGCATTAGCGTGTCGGCGCTCAGCCCGAACGCTTTCTCGAAGCGGATCGCCATTTCCGCCGACAGCCCTGCGCGTCCACCCAGCAGATTGCTCATCGCCTGCCGCGTGACGTGCAGCTTCGCCGCCGCCTCAGTGACGTTGAGCCCGTGCGGCTCGACCAGTTCGGCACGCAGCCATGGTCCCGGATGCACGGCGAAACTCGAATGCAGCTTGATCGCCATCAGTGATAATCCTCCAGATCAAGGTCCTCGATCGCGCCTGCATTGCTGACCCGAAATGTCATCCGCCAGTTCTTCGTCACCGTCAGAGACCACGTCCCCGCCCGATCGCCGGTAAGCATGTGCGCGCCGAAATTGGGCGGCGCCTTCAACTCCTCAATCGCCCCGATCGCATCCAGATAAGCCAGCATATTGCGCAGCCGATCCACGAGATTGCCGGGCAGCCCCTTGGCATTGCCCGTCTCGGCAAACGACCGCAGAGCCTTGTGGCGGATGGTGCCGATTTCCACGTCAGAAATGTATGCGCGCGCGGAAATTTGTCAATCGTCGATTGACGCACGACGCCGACTACTCGCACGGAGTGCATTTCCCTGGAAAAGTTGGAAACACTTTGCCACAAAGCGGATGACCCCATCGTCGCGCTCGTCCTCTGCGTCCAGCACAGCCACGGCTTGCCCCGCATTGCCCCCCTCGCGCGGCTAGGCAAGAGCAACCCCGCGCAACACTCTCCACTTTCTCCACTTCACCTCGTGCGAAACCCAAATCGTTCAGCGCTCGTTCTGCCATCGCCACCTAATTTCGGCCCACCAGGGTTTCAAAGGAAAATTACGATGTTCAAATCCATGCTGATCACCGCCGCCGCGCTCGGCACGCTTGCCGCCGGCGCTGCGCCCGCCGCCGCGCAGTCGGTCGAGGAGCAGGCGCGTTTCGCTCAGGCCCAGGCGCGCTTCCAGAGCGAGCTCGCGCGCTTCCAGGACGAATTCGACCGTTATCGCGCCGCGCAGGATCGCGATCGGCGCAATGGCTATTATGACGATCGCACTGCCCCGCCGCGCTACGAGGGCAGCGCCTACGGCGATCGCTATGAGAACGGCTATGATCCCTCGCGCTATTATCGTGCCGAGCCCAATGCCCGCGAGCGCGTGCTCTCGCCCGACGACCGTGTCTATGCCGGCACCGATGGCCGCTATTATTGCAAGCGCAACGACGGCACGACCGGGCTGATCGTCGGCGGCGCCGCCGGCGGCATCCTCGGCAACGTCATCGACGGCGGGCATTCGCGGATCGTCGGCACACTGCTGGGCGGCGCGGCCGGCGCGCTCGCCGGCAAGGCGATCGATCAGAACAACCAGCAAATCACGTGCAAATAGGGAGATGATGGGGAGCGAGGATCAGCCGCCCGGCGGCCCCTCGCCCATCTTTTCGTACCAGATGCGGTCTTCCTCGGCGCGCCTGGCCCGCCAGGCGGCATGGCGTTGCTCGCGCAATTGCGCCCGCCGCATCCGCCAGACCAGGAATGCACCGATGCCTATCAGTACGATGAGAAGCAACACGGCCCGCATGGTTCGATCTCCGTTCCGCTATGGTCATAATAGTGCGAACATGACCGGCAGATGAAGTCTGCATGAAGCACCGCCCGATTTCCGCGCTTTACGCCGCGACGCCCCTTTTCGTGGGCTCACCGACGCGCTAGCGCAGCCCGCCTAGGAGATTGACCGCGTGCCCGTCGTCTATCGCGTGCTGAGACCATTGAACGGCTTGCGCCGCCGCGTCCGTGCAAGCGAGATCGCGTTCGTCCTGGTCGCCGTCGCTGTCGGCGCGGGCGCGGGCCTGCTGTCGATCGTCCAGGGCGGAATCGCGCGCACCGTGCAGCACATTCTGTACGGCGTTCCCGACGAGGACCGTCTGAGCGCGGCCGTATCGCTGCCCTACCTCGCGCTGCTGGCACTGCCGATCGGCGGACTGTTGCTCGGCGGCTTCTCGCTGCTAGTCAAGGCGCGGCAGCGGCGGCTGGTCGACGCGGTCGAGGCCAACGCGCTGCATGGCGGCCGGATGTCGGTGCCCGACGGCGCAGTGATTTCGGGCCAGACGATCATCTCCAATGGCTTCGGCGCCTCGGTAGGGCTCGAGGCGGCCTATGCCCAGCTGGGCGCGGCCCTGGGCTCGGTCGCCGGCGCGCTGCTCAACCTTCGCCGCGCCGATGTTCGCAACCTCGTCGGCGCCGGCGCGGGCGCGGCGATCGGGGCCGCTTTCGGCGCGCCCTTGGCCGGGGCCTTCTACGCGTTCGAGATCGTCATCGGCGCCTATACCCCGTCGGCGATCGCCCCCGTCGCCGCCGCGGCGCTGACCGCCGCTTTGGTGACTCAATCGCTCCATATCGAGCCCTATGTCATCTCGATCCCCTCGGATCCGGTGACGACGACTCACCATTATTTCCTCTACGCCGCTTTGGGCGCGGTGTGCGCGGGCGTCGGCATCGTGCTGATGCAGACCGTCACCTGGCTCGAACAGGGCGTGCGCCGATCGAAGCTCCCAGATTGGGCGCGCCCGGCGGTCGGCGGGCTGCTGCTCGTCCCGCTCGCCGCGATCACGCCGCAAGTATTGTCTTCGGGGCATGGCGCGCTCCACGCCGATCTCGCCGTCGGCGCGTCGATCGGGTTCATCATCCTCGTCTTCGTCTGCAAATCCGCCGCGTCGGTGATCTCGTTGGGCTTCGGATTTCGCGGCGGATTGTTCTTCGCATCGCTCTTCCTCGGCACCTTGGTCGGCCATCTCTACGCCGATGCGCTCGCCTGGACCGCCAATCGAGCGCTGGTCGACGATCGTGACGCCGCTTTGGTCGGCATGGCCGCGCTCGCCGTGGCGGTGGTCGGCGGGCCGATGACGATGGCGATGCTGGTGCTCGAATCGACCCAGAACTTCTCGCTGACCGGCGCGGTGATCGCCGCCTCGCTGGTTGCCTCGACGCTGGTGCGCGAATTGTTCGGTTATTCCTTCTCGACCTGGCGCTTCCACTTGCGCGGTGAGACGATCAAGAGCGCGCGCGACGTCGGCTGGATCAAGGCGCTGACCGCCGGCAAGATGATGCGCCGTCAGGCGACCGCCACCCCGGCAGCAATGACCATCGCCGAGTTCCGCCGCCGCTTCCCGCTCGGCTCGACCAGTCGAGTCGTGCTGACCGACGAGGAGGGCGGCTATGCCGGCATCGCGCTCACCGCGCGTGCCTATGCCGAGGATAACGACATCGAAGCCGCCGTCGGCACCATCGCGGTCCATCCCGAAGTCGCGCTGACGCCGGATATGGACATGGCCGGTATCATGCGGCTGTTCGACACCACCGGCGCCGACGAGCTCGCGGTGGTCGGCCATGACGGTGCGGTGCTCGGCCTGCTGTCGGACACCTATGTCCGCCGCCGCTACGCCGAGGAGCTCGAAAAGACCCAGGCCGATCTGTTCGGGGAACGCTAGTCATGACCGATCTCGCCACCTTCGTCCGCGGCCTGCCCAAGGCCGAGCTCCACCTCCATATCGAGGGCAGTCTCGAGCCCGACCTGATGGTCGCGCTGGCCGAGCGCAACGGCATCGCGATTCCCTTCAAGGGCGTCGAGGAAGTCCGCGCCGCCTACAGCTTTTCGAGGCTGCAGGATTTCCTCGACATCTACTATCAGGGCGCCGGCGTGCTACGCGAGACGCGCGATTTCCACGATCTCGCCGCCGCCTATTTCGATCGCGCCGCGGCCGATGGCGTCGTTCATGCCGAAATCTTCTTCGATCCGCAGACGCACACCGATCGCGGCATTCCCTTCGCGACGGTGATCGAAGGGCTGCTGTCGGCGATGGCAGAGGCGGAGGCGAAGCATGGCCTCACCTCGAAGCTGATCCTCTGCTTCCTCCGCCACCTCGACGAAGCCGCCGCATTTGCCACACTGGAAGCGGCCGAGCCCTGGCTCGATCGCATCGTCGGGGTCGGGCTCGATTCCTCCGAAGTGGGCCATCCGCCGGAGAAATTCGCCCGCGTGTTCGCCGAAGCGCGCCAAAAAGGTCTCAAGGTCGTCGCCCATGCCGGCGAGGAAGGCCCGCCCGATTATGTCCGCCAGGCGCTCGATCTGCTCAAGATCGACCGCCTCGATCACGGCAACCGCAGCCTCGAAGACCCGGTGCTGACCGCGCATCTCGCGCGCATCGGCATGACGCTGACGGTTTGCCCGCTCTCCAACCTCAAGCTCTGCGTGGTCGACGATATTAAAAACCACCCGATCGACCGCATGCTGAAACTCGGCTTGCGCGCGACGATCAATTCGGACGATCCGGCCTATTTCGGCGGCTATATCGCCGACAATTATCTCGCCACCGCCGAGGCGCGTGGCCTGTCGCGCGCCGATCTCGTCACGCTGGCGCGCAACAGTTTCCTCGGCTCGTTCCTCGACGACGAGGCCGTCGCGGCCCATTGCGCGCGGCTTGATGCTTACGCGGCGGCGCACGCCTGATGCCCGTCTTCACCCGCATCCCGCACGATGATTATGTCGCCCAGGTGCTCGCGCTTGCCGAGCAGATCGGCGCCGATCCCTGGCAGCCCTCCTTCATCATCGGCATCGGCCGCGGCGGCCTCGCGCCCGCGGTCTATCTCAGCCACGCGACCGGACTGCCGATGCTGTCGGTCGATCATTCGAGCGAGGTCCCCGATTTCGCCGACGCGCCGCTCGTCCGCCTCGCCGCGCGCACGCGTGAGGGCGAGCGGCTGCTGTTTCTCGACGACATCAACGATACCGGCGGCACGATCGCCAAGCTGCGCCGCGCCTTGATCGACGCCGGCGCCATCGCCGGCAATGTCCGCTTCGCCACGCTAATCGACAACAAAGGCTCCTCGCAACGCGTCGACTATCGCGCCCGCACGATCGACCGCGCCGAGACCAAGGACTGGTTCGTCTTTCCGTGGGAAGCGGTCGCGCCGCAAGCCTCGCTCGACGACGATGCCGCCGCGGTGCCCCAGCGCACCGCCTGAGGTTACCGAGTCAGCAGATCGGCGAAGGTCAGGATGAACAACAGGCTCGCCCAGATCAGCCCCGCCATCGAGGCGAGCCGCACCAGCCCCGCGCTCTTGCGCAACTGCATGAAGAACAAGGCGATCAGCAGCGCCTTGGCGATGCCGATCGTCAGGCCGATCTCGGGCTTGATCGGTGCCGAGGGCAGATAGGCGTAGATCAGGGTCAGCGCGAGCAGCAGCATCAGCCCCGCCCAGGTCGCCAGCGGCGCGAGGATCACGAACAGGCGCGCGTCGCGGGTCATGGCCGTCCGACCAGATAGATCAGCGGATAAAGGATCACCCAGACGATATCGACGAGGTGCCAGTAGAGCGCGGTGCCGACCGCCGTCGTCCAGCGCTTCGGCAGTTCCGCGCGAGGGATGAACAGCAGCCGAGAGACGATGCCCAGCCCGACCGTCAGGTGGATCGCGTGCACCACGGTCGCGGTCCAATAGAAGGCCCAGAATTGTGCGGCGCCGCGAACGGCGAACTTGAAACGCGGCCCGGGCACCAGATCGTGCAGCACATCCGAACGATATTCGAAACCCTTGATGACGAGGAAGGTCGCGCCGAGCGCGAGCGTCGCCATCACCATCGGGCGCGCCAGCCCCGGCAGCTGGTGCTTGGTCGCGCGTTCGGCGACCGCCATCGTCAGGCTGCTGGTCATCAGCACGACGGTGTTCGCCGTCCCGAACCAGATGTCAGCCTCGCGCGCGCCGACCGTGAAGCCCGCGGTGTCGGTGAAGCGCGACACCGCGTAGAAGAGGAACAGCCCGCCAAAGAACAGGGCCTCGGTCGCCAGGAAAAGCCACACGCCGAACTGCATGGCGACATGCTCGCGCTCGGTAGTCGACCAAGGCTCGTTGAGGATGGCCGGCGGCTCGTTCATGGCGTCTGCGGCTCGTGCGTCTGCGTCACCTCATGCGGGGCATCGTGTTCGGGATGATAGCCATAGGGCGCGGCAGTGACGACCGGATCGAAGTCGAAATTGTCCTTGGGCGGCGGCGAGCGCGTCTGCCATTCGAGCCCCGTCGCATCCCATGGATTGTCGGGCGCGCGCTCGCCGCGCACCAGCGACCAGCCGAGATAGAAGAGCGGAAACAGATAAGCGAAGGCGAGTATCACCGCGCCGAGCGACGAAGTGACGTGCCAGACCTGAAATTCGGGCGGATAATCGTGATAGCGCCGCGGCATGCCGAGCACGCCCAAGATGAATTGCGGAAAGAAGGTGAAGTTGAAGCCGAAGAACATCGCGATCGCGGCGTATCGCGCGGCGCGATCCGAATACATCCGCCCGGTGATCTTGGGCCACCAGAAATGCAGCCCGGCGAAGAACGCCGAGACCGAGCCGCCGACCATGATGTAATGGAAGTGCGCGACGACGAAATAGGTGTCGGTCAAATTGACGTCGATCGGGATCGAGGCGAGGAACAGGCCCGTCAGCCCACCGATCGTGAACAGGCCGATGAACCCCAGGCAATAAAGCATCGGTGCCGAGAAGCGGATCTGCCCGCGATAGAGCGTCCCCGTCCAGTTGAAGACCTTGATCGCCGAGGGCACCGCGACGAGGAAGCTCAGCCCCGAGAACACCAAGCTGGCGAATTGCGATTGGCCGCTGGTGAACATGTGATGGCCCCATACCATGAAGCCGATGATCGCGATCATCAGCATCGCATAGACCATGAATTCGTAGCCGAACACGCGCCGCCGCGCCTCGCAGGCGATCACCTCGGAAACTACGCCCATCGCCGGCAGCACCATGATGTACACCGCCGGGTGGCTGTAGAACCAGAACAGGTGCTGGAACAGGATCGGGTCGCCGCCGACACGCGGATCGAAGATCGGCAGGCCGAAGGCGCGCTCGACGAAGATCAGCAGCAGCGTCATCGCCAAGACCGGCGTCGCCAGCACCATGACCAGACTGACCGCATAGGTCGCCCAGCCGAACAACGGCAGGCGCATCCACGTCATGCCCTCGGCGCGCAGCATGTGGATCGTGGCGATGAAGTTAATGCCGGTGGCGATCGACGAAAAGCCGGTGATGAACACCCCCGCCGCGGCGAGAAGCACGTTCGAGTTCGAATACATCGTCGAGAACGGCGTGTAGAAGGTCCAGCCGGTATCGACCCCGCCGAACAGCAGCGCGCACAAAGTCACCAGCCCGCCGGTGATGAAAAGATACCAGGAAAACAGGTTGATCCTCGGAAACGCCACTTCGCGCGCACCGATCATCAAGGGCAGCAGGAAATTGCCGAGCGTGGTCGGGATCGACGGCACCAGGAAGAACCACACCATGATGACGCCGTGGAGCGTGAAGGTGCGGTTATATTCGTCGTTGGTCAGGAAATGCCCCGCGGGCTCGACCAGCTCGAGCCGGATCAGCGTCGCCGCGGCACCGCCCAGGAAGAAGAAGAAGGTGATTGCCGCGGCATAGAGGATCGCGATCCGCTTATGATCGGTGGTGCCGAGCCACGACATCACCGTCGTGCCGGCGGTGAGGTAATTCTCCTCGCCCTGCTCGCGCCCGAGCAAGGTCGATTCATGCGGCGGCGACGCCAGGCTCATTTCTCGGCACCTCCGCCCGGTTGTTTCAGGTAGGCGATCAAGGCTATCACCTCGTCTTCGCTCGCCACCCCTTGGTAGCTCGGCATGACCGGCTCATAGCCGGCAACCACGTCCTTCTCGGGCAGCATGATCGAATCGTGGAGATATTCCTCATCGGCGGTCTTGAAGCCGCCGCCCTGCATCGGCTGCGGCTTGCCGTAGATGCCGTCGAGCGACGGCGCGCGGACCACCGCCGAGCCGCCGTGGCACCCGCTGCACCCGAGCCGCCGGAACGCGGCCTTTCCCTGCTCGGCGAGGCTGTCGCCTTCGGGCTGTCCTTCGGACCAGCGGGCAAAATCGCCGGGCTGCATCACGATCACCCCGCCGATCATCCGCGAATGGTCGGTGCCGCAATATTCGGCGCAGAACAGATGGAAGGTGCCCACCTTGTCGGGGGTGAAGTTGAGCTCCGTGTAACGCCCCGGCAGCACATCCTGCTTTACCCGGAAGGCAGGGACATAGAAGCTGTGGATGACATCCTGGCTGGTCATCACCAGCTTGACCGGCACGCCCAGCGGCAGGTGCAGCGCGTCGATTTCGCGCTGGCCGTTGGGGTGCTCGATCTTCCACATCCACTGCTTTGCGACGACGTGAATTTCCATCGCGTCCTTGGGGATCGGAATGTCCTCGGTGTGCAGCGCGGCGGCCCACCAGAACAGGAAGATGAAGCCGATTCCCGTCGCCACCGTCCAGCCGATTTCGACCTCGTCGGTGAAGCGCGTCGGCAGCGCGCCGCGCTTCGCCTTGGTGCCGCGCCGGTATTTGACGGAGAAAAACCCCAGCAGCCAGGTCACCAGCAGCACGATCGCGCCGGATATCGCGCAGAGCAGCCAGAAAAGGTTGTCGACATGCGGCGCATAGGTCGAGGCGGCGGGGATCATGCGTCGCCCCTCCGCGACCGCCAGCGAACGAAGCCGAACCAGCCGGCAAAGGCGGCGATCAGCAGCACGCCCATCGCCTGCAATGCAACCGCGATCGGCTTGCCATAGACGCCGTGCGCCGCCGCGAAGCCGTAACAGAGCCGCGCCGCCTGGACAAAGACATTGGGCTTGGGCCTGGTCGAGCCCGAATTGATGATCGCTGCGCGCGCCATCTCGGGAGTCAGCGCAAGCTCGGGGAGCACGCTGGCGACGTGCCCGTCGGCAGCGAACACGTAGAGCGAGGCATCGTGCGCGAACTGATCGGTCGAAGGATCATAGACATAACCGTAGCCCAGCGCCTTGGTCGCCGCTCCGACGGTGGCCTTGTCGCCGACCAGGAACCAGCTCGCCCGCTCGAAGCGCGGCAGCGCCGACAGCCGCATCCGCTGCATCATCCGCGCGTCGTCGATCCCGTCGCGCGGGTCCATGCCTATGGCCACGAAATTGTAGTCGCGCCCGATCTCGAAGCCGCTATCGGCGAGCGCCTTGGCGCTGAGCGTGAGGCCGGGGCCGCAGATATGCTTGCAGGTATAATCGACGAACAACAGCACGACCGGTCTGCCGTCGGCGATCCCCCCCAGCGTCACGCGCTCGTCGCGTTGATCGGTGAAGGCGAGCTGCGCCGGCAGCTGCGCGCCTGGCGGCGCATGCGCGCCGGCTCGCGCCAACTCGGCCGGGCTGAGCCGTGCCGACGCCGGGATCGCGACGAGCACGAGGAGAAGGAAAGCCACCAACCTCATCGCGCGGGCCAATCGGACAGCCCGCTCGCCGCGACTTCGCGCTTGGCCCGCTCGATCGCTGGATCGGGAACGGCGCGCGGCGGCGCCGCCTCGGGATCGCGACCGCCGGAATGGATGCTCGCTTCGAGCCCCGGCGCGGGCTGCGGCGTCACCGTATAGATCAGCTTCTCGCGCAACGTATGATCGTAAATCACGCCGCAGCCGAGCACGATCAGCGCGAGTACGATCGGCACCAGCGCTCCCGAGATCGCGCCGATGCGCACCGGCACGCGCCAGCCCTCCTTGCGGTCGTCACCGTCACCCTCGGCCATGCGCGCGCCTCCGATCGACGAGAAGGACCCCGCCGGCAACGATCGCCGCCCCGACGCAGCACGCGGCGAGCAGCGCGAGCAGCCCGGCGCGGACCCACCAAAGGTCGATCAGCGCCAGCCCGATCAGCGCACTCGCGCCTGCGATCCGCTGGCCCGAACGACCGCCTATCAAGGCCTGCGCGGCGATCGGGACGAACAGCCCGCAGACCAGCGCCAGCGCCGCAACGCCGTCGAGCAGCGGCGTCGCGCGCTCGACATACCAGCCGACCTTCGCCGGCAAGTCGCCATACCAAATGATCAGAAAATCCATGTAGATCATGTAGCTGAGCCCAAGACCCGCAGCGATCAGCAACATGCCCATGTCGCGCCGGAAGCGTTCGCCGCCCCAGCCGAACAGCAGCACGAGCGCGCAACTCCCGCCGATCTGCTGCGTCGCGATCATCATGCCGATTGCCGACACGGCATGGCCGGGCGCGCCGCCGAGCAGCCAGTCATGGCCGATCGCAGTGACGGCCACCGCGTAGATCGTCAGCGCGACCGCCGCGAACGTCACGCTCGCACCGCTCCGCATCCGTCCCGCCACCCAAGCGAGCGCCCCCACCGCGAGCACCGCACGAATGCCGACGGCAAGCGGCGATTGCCAAAAGCCGAGATGCGCCGGCGGCGGCGCCGCTAGCTGGATCACGCCAATCCCGACCGCAACCGGCAGCAGGACCGGCGCCGCGGCGGCGAGCGGCGCGAACCACGGCCAGTCGGCGCCGGTCAGCCGAGCGATCATCAGCATCACCACGGCGCCCAGGATCGGCGCACCGCCGGTGACGAACGCCAGCCGCCAGCCGATCGCCGCCGCCTCCGGCGCAATCGCGAGGAGCACAGCGAATCCGATCGCCGCGAGCACCAGGCAGGCGAGCGGCCGCCTCACTTCGCCGTCTCCCGATCCTGCTGTGCGCGCTGCAGCGTCTTGACGTAAGCGGCGATCGCCCAGCGATCGGCGGGCGCGACGCGATCGGCATAGCTGTACATCACGCCGTGTCCGTTGGTGATGACCTCGACGATGTAAGCCGGCGGCGCGGCGACGAGGCGCGGAATATGGAATGACGGCGGCGCCGGAAAACCGCGCTTGACCACTGCTCCGTCCCCGTCGCCGGTGCGGCCGTGGCAGACGATGCAGAAGATGTCATATCGCTGCTCGCCGCGGTCGATCAATGCCTTGGTGAGCGGCGGCGGTGTGACGAGCGCGGCGGCACGCGCGACGTCGCCTTGCGCGATCGTTCCCTCCGGGGCTGCCTGCCGCCGCGGGCCGCCCGGCCATAGATCCGCGCTCGATTGCGTGCCGGCCTTAGCCTGGTCCTTCATCGACAGGTCGCAGCCCGTGAGTGAACAAAGTGCGAGAGCCATTGCAAGGGTAAGCAGTTCCCCGGCGAAGGCCGGGGCCCAGTTGCCGCCGGCCCGATACTGGCCCCCGGCCTTCGCCGGGGAACTCAAGAAAAAGAGCCGGCTCCTCATGGCTCAATCAACCGGCTATGCGTCGCGCCGGCCTCGGCGAGCACGGCGAGAGCGGCATTGGCATCCTCGCCTTCGTCGCAGCCGAGCGCGAGGACGAAGGCCGATTGCGAAGCCTCGGCCACCTCGTCCCACTCGAACGCCGGGTGGCTGAGCCGGGTCAGCCGCGCCTTGACGAACAGCGCGATGACCCCACCGATGCCGGCCGTCAGCGCCGCGAACTCGACCGGCGCTGGAATGAATGCCGGCCAGCTCAGCAATGCACGGCCGCCGCTGTCGAACGGATAGGCGAAGATCGCGCTCCAGCATTCGAGCGCGAACAGCCCCAGCCCGCCGATCGCGCCGCCTGCCAGAACGCTGCCGAGAATGCCGCCTTCGCCCTCGCCCGAGCCGAGCGCGGCGCTGGCGCATGGCAGCCACTCGCCGACGATACGGTGGCCGTGCGCGATCGCCCGCGTCCGTGCGCGCAGCCACGCGCCTTCGCTGTCGAACGTGGCGATGGCGACTGTGGTCATTCGCCGTCCTCCGCCAACAGCTCGCGCACCTCGTGCATCGACACCACCGGGATCAGCCGCGCGAGGATCAGGAACAGCAGCACGAACGCCGCCAGCGTGCCGAACAGGATCATGAAATCGACGATCGTCGGCGCGTAGGTTCGCCAGAAGCTGGGCTCGTAGCCGGTCGACAGCGTGTTGAGCAGGATCAGGATTCGCTCGAGCCACATGCCGACCAGCACAGCTATCGAAACCCCGCTCAGCGCCCAGACATTGGTCCGCAGCCTCGGCCGCCAGAACAGCTGCGGGAGCAGCACGTTACAGGCGAGCATCACCCAATAGAGCCACCAATAATCGCCGGTGAACTCATAGCCGACGAGGCGGATATCGGCCCGATCACCGCCCCACCAGGCCGAGAACCACTCGGCGCCGTAGGACGCGCCCATGACGATCGCCGAGGCGAGGATCACCTTGGCCATCACGTCGAAATGTGCGGGCACGATCAGCCCTTCGAGCCGCATCGACCAGCGCACCACCAGCAGGATCAGCACGACCACCGCGAAGCCCGAGAAGAACGCCCCAACGACGAAATAGGGCGGGAAAATGCTCTCGGTCCAACCCGGCATCAGGCTGGCGGCGAAATCGAGTCCGACGATTGAATGGACCGAGCAGACCAGGGGCACCGCGATCACCGCCATGATCGTGTGCAGACGGATTTGCGCACGCCACTGCCGCGGCGTTCCCTGCCAGCCCATCGCCAGGACGCCGTAGAATCGCCGCCAGCCGCGCCTGCCCGGTCGATCGCGCAATGTCGCCAGATCGGGGATCAATCCGACATAGAAGAACAGGATGGAGAACAGCAGATAGGAGAGGATCGACCAAAAATCCCACACAAGGGCCGATCGCCATTGCGGCCACACCCCCATTGTCGTCGGATAGGGGAACAACCAGTAAAAATAGACCTGCCGGCCGAGGTGCAGGATCGGGAAAATCCCGGCCATCGACACCGCGAACAAGGTCATCGCTTCGGCCGCGCGATTGATCGAGGCACGCCACTTCTGCCGCGTCAGCAGCAGCAGCGAGGAGATCAGCGTGCCGGCATTGCCGATGCCGATCCACCACACATAATTGGCGATCGGAAAGCCCCAGACGACCGCTGTATTGTTGCCCCACAAGCCGGGCCCGTAGGCGAGGCTGAGCCCGATGCCGATCGCCCCCATCAGCGTCAGCGCGGCCATCGCGGCGAAGGCGATCCAATATCTGAGCCCCGCCGGCCGATCCATCATCGGCGCGGCGACGGCTTCGGTCACGTCGGCGAAGGTCTTTACCGACGGCAGGACCCACCGCCGCCTGGTCGGCCGGACATGGGCGAGATCGCCGCTCATGCCTCGCCCCCCGGATTGATGCGCCGCGCGAGATAGGTGGTGCGCGGCCGCGTGCCGAGCTCTTCGAGCAGCGCATAATGTCGCTCGTCGGCGCGCGCGCGGGCGATCGCGCCATCGGCTTGGTCGAGCCGCCCGAACACGATCGCGTCGGTCGGGCACGCCGCCGCGCACGCCGTCTGCACGGCGCCGACCGGACGATGCTCGGCATCGGCGTCATGCTCGGCCGCCGCGATACGCTGTACGCAATAGGTGCATTTCTCCATCACCCCGCGGCCGCGCACGGTGACGTCGGGGTTGCGCTGCGCTTGAATCGAAGCGTCGTCGGCGTCGCCCCATACCGAGCTTCCCGAATAATCGAGAAAATTGAACCGCCGCACCTTGTATGGGCAATTGGCTTGGCAGAAGCGCGTGCCGATGCAGCGGTTATAGACCTGCGCGTTCAGCCCCTCGGCGGTGTGGACCGAGGCCTCGACCGGGCACACCGGCTCGCACGGCGCCTTCTCGCACTGCATGCACGGCACCGGCTGGAACCCGGCCCCCTCGGCCCCGGCGACATCATAGCGATCGACCCGCAGCCAGTGCATGTCGCGGCCCATCGCGATCTCGTCGGGGCCGATCACCGGCACGTTGTTTTCCGCCTGGCAGGCAACGACGCAGGCGTTGCAGCCGATGCACACGTCGGTGTCGATCGCCATCGCCCATTGCGGCGGCGCGTCCTTGTTGAGCGGATTGGGCGGCACCAATGTCGGCTGCGGCGCTGCCGACGGCATCGCCTCGCCGGGCCTCAGCACCGGAAAGAGCTTGTCGAGTTCGCCATCGAGGCGGAAGACGTGCTGCGTCGTCAGCACCGGCGCATGGCCGCCCGCCTTGGCGACTCGGAGCGGCCCTTCCTCCGCCAGCGCCCAGGCGTTGGCCCCAACGCCGTCGGCAACCGCGCCCGATCCGCTGCGCCCATAGCCGGCGAGCAGCGTGACAACGCCCTCGGCCTGCCCCCGCACGCCGCGCGCCGGCACCGTGACGACGCCGTGGCCGCGCTCGAGCCGCACGAGGTCACCGTCGAGCACGCCGATCCGCCCCATGTCGCGCGGGTGCATCCTTGCGCTCGATCCCCACACTTCCTTGGTCAGCGGCTCGGGGCATTCCTGTGCCCAGGCATTCGAGGCGAAGCTGCCGTCATAGACATTGGGCGACACGCGCGTTTCGAGCGTCAGCCCGGCTTCGGCCGGAATCGTGGGCAGCACCAGCGGCGCAGCGCCGACCGCGACTGGCGCGGCGGCACTGTCGGGCACGATCCCGGCTGTCAGCGCCTGCCGCCATTCGTCGTCGCCGAGGTGCTGCCACGTCTCGCGGACCCGCGCATAACCCTCGAGATCGGCGGCAGGATCGCCGATCAGGTCGATCAACTCGATCGCGCTGCGGCTGTCATGGATCGGCCGGATCAGCGGCTGCGCGATCGACGCCGTGCCCTCGGGCGCGCGATAGTCGTTCCAGCTTTCGAGGCCGTGGCTGAGCGGCAACTGCCACTGCGCCGCCGCGCTGGTCTCGTTGGGGGTGACGGCCGCCACGACGCTCAACCCCGCGCGCGCCATTGCTTCGGGGAAGCGCAATTCGGGCGGCGCCGCGTAAACCGGATTGGCGCCGATCACGACCAAGGTATCGACCTTGCCGGCGTGGAGCTCGGCGGCGAGTGCGACCAGGCTTTCGCCATGCGGCCGCGGATCGGGATCGACCGGCGCGATCCAGTCGATCGGCGCGGTAAGCCTGCTGTTGGCCCAAGCCGCGAAGGCGTGGATTTCAGCCGATTGCCCTTCTCCAGCCAGGAGCAGGGCACGCCCCTTTGCCTTCATAAGTGCGGGAACCGCGCCGGAAAGCAACGTCGCCAGCGGAGCTCCCAAAGGCCCCGAAACCTCGCCTGCGTCAAACGCCGTAGCGATGCTTCGACAAGCGGCGGCAATCCCGAATGGGCCGATCGAGACGTGCCGATCGGCCATCGCGCCGGTGATCGTCAGCGACGGCTCGATCGCATAGAGCCTCGGCATCGGTTGCCGCCGGCGCCGCGCCGCCCAGTGCCGGGCGTTGGCGATCTGATCGGGCCCTGGCCCGAGCGGATCGGCGCCGAGCGTCAGGATCACATCGGCCTCCTGCAGCCGCGGCCGCGCGACCAGCGGCCGACCGAAGGCGTGGCGCGCGGCGGCAAGCGCGGCATCGTCGTTGACCGGCTCCCAACGGACATGCCGCACGCCTGGATAGCGCGCTTTCAGTGCCGCCAGCCGCGCGAGCAGCGTCGGCGAGGTGATGCGGCCGGTCAGGATCGCCAGCCCCTCACCATGTCGCGGTGCGACTCGCTCGAAGATCGTGCGCGCGAATCCCGCCCAGGTCGCAGGACCAGCCGGCGACGTCGGCGTCCGCAACCGCTGCGGGTCGTAAAGGTCGAGGATCGACGCCTCGGCGAACAGGTCGGTCGCGCCGAGGCTTGCCGGATGCGCCGCCAGCCCCTCGAGCTTGACCGGCCGCGCATCGACCACCAGCCCGGTGACGCCGCGCCCATAGCCGCCGAGCGGGAGCGTCGTCGCATAACGCCTCGTCGTGCCCGGCTCGGTGCCGTCGACCCCGCCGACCGCCGGATAAATGTCCTGCTTCGGCCGCGAGCACCCTGCGACGCTCGCCGCGGCCCCTGCGGCGATCATGCGCAAAATCGCGCGGCGATCGAGCCCGCCGCTCATCGATGACAGACCGTGCAATCGGTGAGCTTGCGCCCGGATCGTGCGATATGCGCGGTGATCATCGCCGCGAAGGCGCGATCCTCGGCGGTGCGGTCCTGATACGGCGCCCCTTCGAACTCGCGCGCGGGGGCGACGATCCTGTCGCCCGGCGAGCGGTGGCAATCGAGGCACCAGCCCATCGTCATTGGCGCCGTCTGGCGCGTCAGCGGCATGCGCCGCACGTCGCCGTGGCAGGCGGCGCACGGAACGCCGTTCTGCACATGGACGTGGTGGTCAAAATAGACGTAGGCGGGCAGCCGGTTGACCTTGTTCCAGTGAAGCGGCGTGCCGCGCGCCAGGCTCTCGCGCACCGGCGCCAGCATCGCCGCGTTGGTCCAGAGCTGCGAATGGCAGGTCATGCACGTATGCGTGGGCGGCACCACCGCATTGGCCTGCGTTTCGGCGCCGGTATGGCAATAGCGGCAATCGATGCCGAGCTCGCCGGCATGATGCTGGTGGCTGAACGGCACCGGCTGGTCCACGAAACGGCCTTCACCCGTCACATAGCCGCTGCGCACCAACGTCGCGCCGATGAGGAACAGCAAGGCGGGCGCGACCACGATCGCGCACAGCGCGACACGCACGAAGGTGTTGGCAGCAGGGCGGAAAAGCTGTGCCATGCTGCGCCGGTCGTTTCCCCGCTTTTTTGTTCCTCCGATGGCCCCTCAACGCCGCGCCGCACGGATGTTTCCGCGCGGCAATCAATTATGTCGCGAAACGATGCAAGCGGCGCCGCCGGCGCGCGCGATCAGCCGCCGTTCGCCGCCATCAGCGCGAGGTAGCGATCGAGCAGGTCGAGCCGCCCCGCAATCTCTGGCCGATACTCTGCCTGGGAGGGAGTCAATGCCAGCGCCCTCGCCCATAAGGGCCGCGCCGCGGCGAAATCGCCGGCGCGCACCTCAGCCAGCCCCGCGAAGAACCAAGGGCCAGGATGGCGCGGTGCCAGCCTTTCGGCCTGATGGAAGGCCAGCTCGGTCGCCGGCGAGACATAGCCGCCGTCATGCGCCGCGATCGCCGTGCCGAGCTCGGTCCACAGCGCCGGATCGCCGCCCTTGTGATGGATCGCGCCGAGCAGCAGCCTGACCGCGCTTTCGCTTTCGCCTGCGCGCTGCAACCCGTCCGAGGTGGTGAAATACATCGCGTCGTCGCCATAGCGCCCGAACATCGCGCCGCGCAGCTCAGTGATGCCGGGATCGACCTCCAGCCCGCGCGCATCGGCACGAACCGGATGGCCGGCAAGCCCCGGGCTGCCCTGCACCGCATAGCCGATCGCGCCGATCATCAGCGCCGCGCCGGCGATCGACCACATGCCCCGCCGCAAGCCGAAGGCGAGCAGCAGCCCGGCGGTGCCGATGCCGATCGCGATCATCATCGCCCAGCCCATCAGCCTTGCCTCCGCTTGCGCCGCCTGAAGCTCGCGCTCGCGATCCATGCACCCAGGCCGAGCAGGATCAACGGCATCAGCCACAACGGTGCCGTCACCGCGCTCCACGGCGGATCGTAGCTGACGTAATCGCCGTAGCGTTCGATCATCCAGCGGCGGATCTCGCCCGGCTTTTCGCCCGCGGCGATCCGCTGACGCACCAGCGCGCGCATCTGCCCGGCCATGTCGGCATCGCTCTGCGCGATCGACTGGCCCTGGCAGACGACGCAGCGCAAAGTCTCCATCAAGGCGTGCGCCTCAGCTTCCTGATGCGGATCGGGCAGCTGCGTATCCGCGAGCCGCGCCGGCGGCAGCGGCGTATCGGCCAACGCCGGCGCGACGGTGAGCAGAGCCAGGCACGCTACGGTCGTCACCCCGGCCTTGTGCCGGCATGACGGTCAGAGGATGCCCGAGCTCTTTCATCCCCCCGCCTTCTTCAGCGCCGCAAGCAGATCGGGAATGTCATCGGCACGTACGTCGCCGATATGCTGTTCGACGATCCGTCCCTTGCCGTCGATCACATAGGTCTCGGGCACGCCCGACGACCCCAGCGCGAGCTGCACTGCGCTTTGCCGGTCGTCGCCGATCCGCGCATAGGGGTTGCCGAAGCGCTTGAGAAAGCCTTCGACATTCTGCGGCGTGTCGCGCACCGCGATGGCGTCGATTTCGACGCCTTGCCGCTGCAGCGCCAGCAGTTGCGGGCTCTCGGCCATGCACGGGATGCACCAGCTGGCGAAGACGTTGAGCAGCCGCGGCTTGCCGTCGGCGAACGACGCGCTGGCGAGCCCCGGCGCCTCGGGCACCATTTGCGGCAGCGAGAATTGCGGCAGTTGCTTCCCCACCATCTGCGAGTGGACGAGATGGTCGCTCGGCCGGAACAGCCCGCTCGCCACCACCGCGAACAGTAGCGCGAATGCCGCCAGCGGCAGCCACAGCATCAACCGCTTCATGGCACCCTCCTCGCCCGCCGCTCGCGCCGGACACGGCCGAGCAGCGACAGCGCCCCGCCGAGCGCGACCAGCGCGCCGCCCAGCCAGATCAGCGTCACGAACGGCTTCCACCACAGGCGCAGCTGCCAGCGCCCGGCATCGTCCTGATTGCCGAGCACGGTATAGAGCTGTCCATCGAGCACGGTGCGGATCGCCGATTCGTTGGTCAGCTGCGGCGGCGTCGAGAAAAAGCGCGATTGCGGGCGCAGGAAATAGGCCGCGGCGCCGCCGCGCTCGACCTTCAGCACACCCTCGACCGCCGACCAATTGACCCCGATCACCGGCCGCACGCCCGTCAAGGTCACGGTATAGGGCCCGACATGCTGCGGCTCGCCGATGCGTGTCGCCACCAGCGTTTCCTTGTTGAACGCACTTTCGGCGCCCATCCCGGCGAGGCTCACCGCAATGCCGAGATGCGCGACGACCATGCCGTAGGTGAACAGCGGCGTGCGCCTGAGATCACGCCCCCAGAGCGGCGCCACGCTCGCCACCCCGACCCCGGCCGCGAGCGCGAGGCCGAGCAGCGGCAGGATATGAATCCCGGGCGCGAATACCAGCAATGCGAGCAGCACCACCGCGCTCACGGCCCCCGGAATGGCGACACGGCGCAGTCCAGCGCGCGCGCTGTCGCGCCGCCAGCGCAGCAGCGGCCCGATCGCCATCATCGCAACCAGCGCCAGCGCGATCGGCCCCACGGTTGAATCGAAGAACGGATGCCCGACCGAAAGCTGCGTCCCCATCGCCGCCGCGACGATCGGATAGAGCGTCCCGATCAGCACGATGCCGAGGATCACCGAAAGCAGCAGGTTGTTGACCACCAGCGCCCCCTCGCGGCTGACCGGCTCGAACGTGTTGCCCTGGCGGATCGTCCCGACGCGCGCGCCGAACAGCGCCAGCGCGCCGCCGATATAGATGACCAGCAACGCGAGGATGAACGCGCCGCGCTTGGGATCGATGGCGAAGGCGTGAACGCTAGTCAGGATGCCGGATCGCACGAGAAAGGTGCCGATCATCGACATCGAGAAGGCGACCACCGCGAGCATGATCGTCCAGGCGCGCAGGCCATCGCGCGTTGCCAGCACCGTCACCGAATGGAGAAGCGCGGTCGCCGCCAGCCACGGCATCAGCGAGGCGTTCTCGACCGGATCCCAGAACCACCAGCCGCCCCAGCCGAGTTCGTAATAGGCCCAATAGCTTCCCGCAGTGATGCCGATCGTCAGGAAAATCCACGCCGCCAGCACCCACGGCCGCATCGCGCGAGCGAAAGCGGGACCAACATCGCGCGTGACCATCGCCCCCACCGCGAACGAAAAGGCGACCGAAATCCCGACATAGCCGATGTAGAGCGTCGGCGGATGGAAGGCGAGGCCGGGGTCTTGCAGCAGCGGGTTGAGCCCCTGCCCGTCCGCCGGCGCTGGGTTCAATCGCGCGAATGGGTTCGAGGAGAACAGCAGGAAGGCGTAGAAGCCGAGCGCGATCGCCGCCTGCGCGCCGAGCGTGGCGACCAACGTGCGCCGTTCGAGCGTGCGTTCGAACAAGGCGACCGCGGCGCCGGCGAGGCCGAGGATCGTCACCCACAAGAGCATCGAGCCCTCATGGTTCCCCCACGCGCCGGCGATCTTGTAGATGAGCGGCTTGGCCGCGCTCGAATCCTCGGCGACCAGCCGAACCGACATGTCCGATTGCACGAACACCGCGATCAGCAGCAGCATCGCCAGCACGACCAGCACGCCCTGCACCACCGCCACCGGACGGACGGTGGCGAGCATGTCCACCATATCCGTACGCCCTGAGCTTGTCGAAGGGCGGTTCTCCACGGCAAGGCGCGCTTCGACAGGCTCAGCGCGAACGGATGTGGCTCCGCCCTTCCGCAACCCGAGCCCAGCCAGCACCAGCTGCAGCAGCGCCAGCGCGGCCGCGAACCACAAGGCGGCGAGGCCGGCTTCGGCGATCATTGCTCGAGGCTCTTCGTCTCGTGCATCGCGCCGGCGACTTCGGGCGGCATGTACTTTTCGTCATGCTTGGCGAGCAGGTTGGTGGCGGTGAAGCTGCCGTCGGGCTGGAACTGCCCCTCCGCGACGACGCCCGATTTCTCGCGGAACAGGTCCGGCACGATGCCGCTGAAGCGCACCGGCACGCTCGCCTGCCCGTCGGTCACGATGAAGCGGATCGAGATGCCGTCGGGCAGATGCCGGATCGATCCCGCCTCGACCATGCCCCCCAGGCGCACCGCCTTGCCGAGCGGCAGGCCGTCGCGCTTGACGTCCGACGGCGCGTAGAAGAACGACGCCTGCTCCTTGAGCGCCGACAGTGCGAGCAGCGCCGCGCCGATCACGGCGGCGAGCGCGAGCAGCGCCAGGGTCAACCGCTGATGCTTGGCTTTCATGCGTTTCTGCTCGCCTCCAGCGCCGCCTCGGCGCGGCGCATCGCGCGCCAGCTGGCGAAAGACAGAACGACAACGGTGACGATCACGATCGCGTAGGCGGCGATCACGAACGGCCAGGGATCGAGCCTCATGCCGCCGCCTTCCGCCTCAACCGCGCGTCGGCCTTGTTGCGCGCGATCAGCGCGCGCATGCGGATCAGCACGACCCCGGCGAACAGCAGCGTGAATCCGGCAAGCGTGAAGAACAACGGCCACAACAGCGACATGGCGATCGTCGAGCTGGTGAGGCCGATGCTCTGCCCCTGGTGCAGCGTGTTCCACCACACCACCGAATAGCGGATGATCGGCAGCAGCACCGATCCGGCGACGCCGAAGATCGCCGGAATGCGCCCGTCGCCGCCTCGATCGTCGTCAGCGCGGATCAGCGCCATATAAGCCAGATAGACGAAGAACAGCAGCAGCATGGAGGTCAGCCGCCCGTCCCATTGCCACCAGGTTCCCCAGGTCGGCCGCCCCCAGATCGAGCCGGTGACGAGGCACAAGGCGGCGAATACCGCGCCGGGCAGCGCGATCGCCTGCGCAGCGACGCGCGCCAGCGGGTGCCGCCAGACGAGATAGGCGATGCTGGCGATCGCGATCCCGCTCCACCCCGCCATTCCTAGCCACGCGGCGGGAACGTGAAGGTAGATGATCCGCACCGCATCGCCCTGCAGATAATCGGGCGGCGCCTGCGTGAGGCCGGCCCAACCGCCGAATGCGGCGAGCGCCACGCCGAGCCAGAACAGCACCGGCGTCAACGGCCGCGCGATCTTCAGGAAGCGGGCAGGATTGGCGAGGGCGTGGATCGCGGGCACGTCGCCGTCGTTAGGGCACGAGGCAGCGCAAATCCAGCGTCGGCGGCGAGATTTTGCGCGTCGACTGCGATTGCCGCGATTGTAGCGCGAGGTGGGAGCCGGAACGACCCGATACGAAATCGTTGCGGCTGCTTCCTTCCGGACCTGACCGGGTTGGCGACGGCATCGTCCGCCCGACTCCCGCGCGCCATATGGCGAAGCGTGACGGATCGCGCAACCCTTTCGACGCGTGACTTTCGCCGCGAATGTTCCTATCCCGTTCTGCGTCGTGGAAGCCCGCAAGATCATCCATGTCGACATGGACGCCTTCTTCGCGTCGGTCGAGCAGCGCGACCATCCCGATCTGCGCGGCAAGCCGGTTGCGGTCGGCGGCTCGGGCGGCCGCGGCGTCGTCGCGGCGGCGAGTTATGAGGCGCGCAAGTTCGGCGTGCGCTCGGCGATGCCCTCTGTCACCGCGGCGCGCTTGTGCCCCGACCTGATCTTCGTCCGCCACCGTTTCGAGGTCTATCGCGAGGTCTCGCATCAGATCCGCGCGATCTTCGCCGACTATACCGACCTTGTCGAGCCACTCTCGCTCGACGAGGCCTATCTCGACGTCACCGCCAATCGCCGCGGCCTGCCCTCGGCAACCGCCACGGCGGAGGAAATCCGCGCGCGCATCCTCGCCGAAACCGGCCTTACCGCCTCGGCCGGCATCTCCTACAACAAGCTGCTCGCCAAGCTCGCCTCGGACATGAACAAGCCCAACGGCCAGTGCGTCATCACGCCCGCGCGCGGCCCCGCGGTGGCTGCCGCGCTCGAAGTCGGCCGCTTCCACGGCATCGGCCCCAAGACCGCGGCCAAGATGAACCGCATGGGCCTGTTCACCGGCGCCGACCTGCGCGCGCAGGACATCGCCTTTCTCGAGGCGCGCTTCGGCAAGGCGGGGCGCTGGTATCACGCGATCGCCGGCGGCGAGGATCATCGCCCGGTCTCGCCGCATCGCGAGCGAAAGTCCTCGGGCTCGGAAACCACCTTCGATACCGACCTGATCGAGCCAGAAGCGATCGAGGCCGGGCTGCTAGGCCAGGCCGACGACGTCTGGGCGTGGTGCGAGAAAGCCGAGATGTACGGCCGCACGGTGACCGCCAAGATCAAGTTCGCCGATTTCTAGATCGCGACGCGCAGCCGCACCTTGCCCGGCCCGGTCGCCGATCGCGAGACGCTGCGCACCGTGGCGGTCGAACTCGTCCGCACCGTCTATCCGCCACGCACCGGCATCCGCCTGCTCGGCGTCACCGTCTCGAATTTCGACGCGCCGGAAGAGGCCGCTGCCGTGCAGATGGCGCTCGCTTTCTGATCGTCCCGGGCGAAAAGTCGTTACCTGAATTTGCTTTGGGATTATCCCCCTTTAGACATTTCTTCCCTTCCACCCCGGCGAAGGCCGGGGTCCAGCATCGAGCCGGTTGTAACTGGACCCCGGCCTTCGCCGGGGAAGTGCGTTACATACTTAGGGATAAACCCCAATTTGGTTCAGCGTCCGTGGGTCGACACCAGCTCCAGGCAGCGGCCGCGGTGGATCATGGATGCTGAACCAAGTGCAGCATGACGCGTGCTGGTATCTCACCACCCTGCTCCCGCGCAGCCCGCCTTTTTTGGGGGTGGACAAGCCTTTCGGGCAATGCTTTAGGCAGCGCGCCGCATTCGTTCGATCGAACAATTCGTCGTTCGAATGGTGGCGTTGCCGCGGGGGAGGCGCTACGGCGCGGGCAGCAGTGACCATGGGTGATGCCGGGAGTGGGTGAAACCATTCCAGGCGCACCCTGTTTGAAGAGCTTCCCCGGGTTAGGAAACAGATCATTTCGATGACCGCCTCCAGCACCGTCCGGCACCGGACCAGGCCGATCGCCGGCCTGCGCGCTCGCCTTGCCCCGGCGCTCGCCGGCGCGGCTCTGCTCAGTCTCACGGCGTGCGGCAGCGGCGCCGACAAGCAGGCGGCGCCCCCGCCGCCGCAGGTCGGCTATGTCACGGTTAGCGAATCGAGCGTGCCGCTGACGATCGAGCTCCCCGCGCGCACCTCGGCCTATGAGATGTCGGACGTGCGGCCGCAGGTCTCCGGGATCATCCGCAAGCGCTATTTCACCGAAGGCGCGTTGGTGAAGAAGGGCCAGCCGCTCTACCAGATCGATCCCAGCCAGTATCAGGCCGCCGTCGCCCAGGCGCGCGCCAACCTCGCCAACGCGCAAGCCACGGCTACTGCCGCCAAGACCAAGGCCGATCGCTACAAGCCGCTCGCCGCGATGCAGGCGGTGGCGGCGCAGGATTACACCGATGCGCTTGCCGCCGAGCAGGAAGCCGCCGCGGCGGTCCAGCAATATCGCGCCGCGCTGCAGAGTGCCCAGATCAACCTCGGCTACACCAATGTGCCCGCGCCGATCACCGGGCGCATCGGCCGCTCGCTCTATACGGTGGGCGCACTCGTCACGCAGAGCCAGGCCGATCCGCTGGCACAGATCCAGCGGCTCGACCCGATCTATGTCGATATCCAGCAATCGAGCAGCGACGAGCTCGCGCTACGCCGCTCGCTCGCCAAAGGGGGCGTCGTCCCCGCCTCGGCGCAGGTTCATCTCAAGCTCGACGACGGCAGCGATTACGGGCTGACGGGAACGGTCGAGTTCGCCGAAGCGACGGTCGATCCGAACACCGGCACCGTCACGATGCGGGCGCGGTTCCCCAATCCGCAGGGGCTGTTGCTGCCGGGCATGTTCGTCCGCGCCGAATTCGCCCAGGCGATCAACCCGCATGCGATCCTGGTGCCGCAGGCCGGCGTCCAGCACGATCCGCAGGGCAATGCGACCGTCCTCCTGGTCGGCCCCGGCAACAAGGTCGTCCAGAAGAACGTCGAAGCCAACCGCACCCAGGGCGCCTATTGGGTCGTCACCAAGGGCCTTGCCCCGGGCGACAAGGTCATCACGCAAGGAACGCTCAACACGCGCCCGGGCATTCCGGTGCGGCCGGTGCCGGCAACGACGCCGCAGAAGGTCGCCCCGCCGCCCCAGGGCAAAGGTCAGGCCGCCGGCAAGGCGGGGAGCTGACGCCCAGTGATCTCCCGGATCTTCATCAACCGGCCGATCTTCGCCTGGGTCATCGCGATCATCATCATGCTGCTCGGCGTGGGGGCGATCTTCTCGCTCCCCGTCCAGCAGTTCCCGGACATCGCGCCGCCCAACGTCAACATCCGCGCGACCTATCCCGGCGCCTCGGCCGAGACGCTCGAGACCAGCGTGACGCAGGTCATCGAGCAGCAGCTGACCGGGATCGACGGGCTGCTCTATTTCCAGTCGACGTCGAGCTCGCGCGGGTCGGTGACGATCACCGCGACCTTCAGCAAGGACACCGATCCCGATATCGCGCAGGTGCAGGTGCAGAACGCCGTGCAGTCGGCGATCCCGCGCCTGCCGCAGGAAGTGCAGCAGCAGGGGCTGCGCGTCAGCAAGTCGAACCCCGACTTCCTGTTGATCGCGGCGGTCTACGACAGCACCGACCAGAGCACCAATCAGGACGTGTCGGACTATCTCGCGTCGAACCTGCAAGACCCGGTCGCGCGTCTGCCCGGCGTCGGCGATATCCGCGTGTTCGGATCGCAATATGCGATGCGCATCTGGCTCGATCCGGCGCGGCTGCAAAGCTATGCGCTGATGCCGAGCGACGTCATCAACGCGATCCGCGCGCAAAACACCGAGATCGCGGCGGGCGAGGTCGGCGGTCAGCCGATGCCGATGGAGCAGATGCTCGACGCGACCGTCACCGCGCAATCGAAGCTGAGCACGCCCGAGCAGTTCCGCAACATCATCCTCAAGAGCCAGCCCGATGGCTCGACCGTCCACTTGTCCGACGTCGCCCGGATCGAGCTCGGCGCCGAAAGCTACGGCGTCATCAGCCGCGTCAACGGTCATCCCGGCGCCGGCATCGCGGTCTCGCTCGCCCCCGGTGCCGACGCGCTGAGCACCGCCGAGACGGTCAAGAACTATATTAGCCAGCACGCCCAAAACTTTCCGCAGGGCTATCAATACGACTTTCCGTTCGACACGACCGATTTCATCAAGGTGTCGGTCGACGAGGTGGTGAAGACGCTGTTCGAGGCGATCGTGCTGGTCGTGATCGTCATGTTCGTCTTCCTGCAGAACTGGCGGGCGACGCTGATCCCGACGATCGCGGTGCCGGTCGTCATCCTCGGCACGTTCGGGGTGTTCGCCGTTGCCGGCTTTTCGATCAACACGTTGACGCTGTTCGGGCTGGTGCTCGCCATCGGCCTGCTCGTCGACGACGCGATCGTCGTCGTCGAGAATGTCGAGCGCGTGATGGAGGAAAATCCGGAGATGTCGCCCAAGGAGGCGACGCTCAAGTCGATGAACGAGATCCAGGTCGCGCTGATCGCGATCGCGCTCGTCCTCTCCGCGGTGTTCCTGCCGATGGCCTTCTTCGGCGGCTCGACCGGCGTCATCTACCGCCAGTTCTCGCTCACCATCGTCTCGGCCATGGTGCTCTCGGTCATCGTGGCGCTGATCCTGACCCCGGCGCTGACCGCGACGCTGCTCAAGCGCAAGAGCGAGGAACGGCCCGGCCCGATCGGCCGCCGCCTCGCCGGCGCGCGCGACTGGTTCAACACGAACTTCGACACGATGGTCGACCGTTATCAGGGCAGCGTCTCCAAGGTCGTCGACCGCAAGTGGCTGTTCCTCATCATCTACGCGCTGGTCGTCGCGCTGCTGGTGCTGCTTTTCTTCCGCCTGCCGACCAGCTTCCTGCCGACCGAGGATCAGGGTGGCGCGATCATCCAGTTCAACCTGCCGCCGGGCGCGACACAGGGCCGCACCTTCGAAGTGCAGAAGGAAATCGAGCATTATTTCCTGACTCAGGAAAAGGATAACGTGAAGGCCGTGTTCACCGCGACTGGCTTCAGCGGCGGCGGCGCCGGCGGGCAGAACACCGGCATGGGCTTCCTCGCGCTCAAGAACTGGGACGAGCGGCCCGGCAAGGAAAATAGCGCGATGGCGATCGCCGACCAGGCCAGCGCTGCGTTCGCGGGTTTGCGTGACGCGCGCGTCTTCGCGCTGGTGCCGCCGTCGGTGCGCGGCCTCGGCCAGTCGACCGGCTTCACGATGGAATTGCTCAACTCGGGTGGCTTGAGCCGCGAGAAGTTCAAGGCCGCGCGCGACAAGCTGCTCGACATGGCGCGCGCCGATCCGCAGCTGGCGCAGGTCCGCGCGACCGACCTCGAAGACCAGCCGGTGCTGCATATCGAGATCGACCAGCAGAAGCTCTCCGTGCTCGGGCTGAGCCAGGCCGACGTCAACAGCACGCTCTCGACCGCCTGGGGCGGCACCTATGTCAACGACTTCGTCGACCGCGGCCGTGTCAAGCGCGTCTATGTCGAGGGCGACGCACCCTACCGCGCCAGCCCCGAAGACCTTGCGAGCTGGTACGTCCGTTCGTCGAACGGGCAGATGGCGCCCTTCTCCGCCTTCTCGCAAATCTCCTGGTCAACCGCCGCGCCGACGCTGAGTCGTTTCTCGGGCGTGCCGTCTTACGAGATCAGCGGGCAGGCCGCGCCGGGCAAGAGCTCGGGCGACGCGATGGACGAAATCGCCGGCCTTGCCGCCAAGCTGCCCGGCACCTCGGTGGCGTGGAGCGGGCTCTCCTATCAGGAACGATTGTCCTCGGGACAGGCGCCGATCCTCTACGGCCTGTCGCTGCTCGTCGTGTTCCTGTGTTTGGCGGCGCTCTATGAAAGCTGGTCGATTCCGATCGCGGTGCTGCTGGTGATCCCGCTCGGCCTCGTCGGCGCGGTGTTCGCGGTGACGCTGCGCGGGCTCGATAACGACGTCTATCTGCAGATCGGACTGCTCACCACGATGGGTCTCGCCGCGAAGAACGCGATCCTGATGATCGAATTCGCCGAACAGGCCGAGAAGCAGGGCAAGCGCGTGATCGAAGCGGCGATCGAGGCGGCCCGCATCCGTCTTCGCCCGATCCTGATGACCTCGTTCGCGTTCATCTTCGGCGTGTTCCCGCTGGCGATCGCGACAGGCGCGGGCGCCAACAGCCGCATCGCGATCGGCACCTCGGTGATCGGCGGCATGCTGACCGCGACGATCCTCGCGATCTTCTACATTCCTTTGTTCTTCGTCCTCGTTCGCCGCACGACGCGCGACGCGCTGGCGCATCTCCACCACGAGCAGCCGGCGCCGCCGCCTGCGCCCGACGCGGAGCCCTCGGCATGATGAAGCGCGCGATCCTGATGCTCGGCGCTACCGCGAGCCTCGCCGCCTGCTCGTTCGAGCCGCATTACGTGCGCCCGCAAAGCCCGGTGCCGGTTTCCTGGCCGCAGGGCGACGCCTATCTCACGCAGAGCGAGGCGGCGCTGCCCAGCGTCGATTATCGCCAGATCTTCGCCGATCCGCGCCTGCAGCAGATCATCACCCAGGGCTTGCGCAACAACCGCGACCTGCGCGTCGCGGTGGCGAACATCGCGCAGACACGCGCCGCCTATCGCATCCAGCGCGCCGACCTGTTTCCCGAGATCGACGCCAACGGCCAGGCGAGCTTCCGCGGCGGCGGCAACCGCTCGGGCGGCGCCGGCAACGGGGGCGGCTCGACCGCCGACCACAGCTACACCGCCGATGTCGGCGCCAGCGCGTTCGAGATCGACCTGTTCGGCCGAGTCCGTTCGCTGAGCCACGCAGCGCTCGACCAGTATTTCGCGAGCGAGGCCGGCGCGCGCGCGACCCGGCTCGCGCTGGTCGGCCAGATCGCCACTGTCTGGCTGACCTACGCCGCCGACCAGAGCCTGCTCGCCATCGCCGAGGATACCGTCAGGAACGCGCAGAAGAGCGTCGACCTGACTCAGGCGCGCCTCAACGGCGGCATCGCGCCGCGCACCGATCTGCGCCAGGCGCAGACCGTGCTCGACACCGCGCAATCAGACGCTGCGCAGCAGAAGACCTTCCTCGCGCAGGACGTCAACGCGCTGCAATTGCTGGTCGGCGCCCCGATCGATCCCGCGCTGCTGCCGCCCTCGATCGAGCAGGCCGCACCGACGCTCCACGAGCTTCCCGCCGGCCTCGATTCGTCGATCCTGCTGCGCCGACCCGACGTGGTCGAGGCGGAATACCAATTGCGCGCCGCCAATGCCCAGATCGGCGCGGCGCGCGCCTCGCTGTTCCCGCGCATCTCGCTCACCGGACTCGCCGGTTTCGCGAGCACGGCGCTCTCCTCGCTGTTCACCGGCGATGCGTTCAATTGGTCGGTGAGCCCTTCGGTCAGCTATCCGATCTTCCGCGCCGGTGCCGGACGCGCCACCGTCGCGCAAAGCAAGGCGCAGCGCGACGCCGCCTTGGCGACCTACGAAAAGGCGATCCAGTCGGCGTTCCGCGATGTCGCCGACGCGTTGGCGCGCCGCGGCACGATCGATGCGCAAGTCACCGCCGATCGCAACAATGTCGAGCATTCGGCCGACAATTACCGTCTCGCCGACGCGCGCTACAAGGGCGGGATCGATACCTTCCTCGACAGCCTGGTGGCGCAGCGCTCGCTCTACGGCGCGCAACGTACCTATGTGGCGACAGAGCTCGCCAAGGCGACCAACCTTGTCGACCTTTACACCGCGCTCGGCGGCGACGCGACGCTGGACGCCACGGCCAACGGCCCGAAACCGACCGCGCCCGAGCCCGAAGGTTCGCCGATTCCGAACGGCTGAGACCGTGGCGTCACCCCAGAAGACTGGGGTCTCGTGCCGCAATCGGTACACCTCGGTAGCGAACGATCCCAGCTTTCGCTGGGATGACGGGGTGGGCCGAGATGTTCAGCCTCCCGCCGTCAGCGCGAAGCTCCCCGGGAAGATTTGCCGCACATAGGTGAGCGTCGCCCCGCCGCGCGAAGTCCAGCGCTCGAACGACACGCACGGCGCCGCGGCGTCGGCCTCGAGCAGCGCCGCCCGTTCGCCGGCAACAATCGCGGTTATGCGATAGTCTCCTTCGGTCCAGGGCACATGATCGAGCAGCCATCGCCCCGGCGCAATGCGCGCGAAGTCGACCGACGCCGCGTGCGGCACCGCATCGAGGTTGATCCACCGCTCCTCCAGCGCGAACACGCCCGCACCCCGATGCCGGCAGGTGAGCGCCAGCACCGTCTCCGCCGCGCCCAGCCGCGCCTCTTCCGGCACCGCCGCGCCGTTCCTTCTGTCGGCCGCCAGCAATTCGAGTCGATAGCGCGCGTCGGCTGCCGTTACTTGCGCCTCGATATCGGGGATCGCGATCGCCGCCATCTGGCGCTTGGGTCGCGCGACCACCGTCCCGGCGCGTCGCCGCCGCTCGACAAAACCGGCCGCGGCAAGCGCCGACAGCGCGCGGTTGACCGTCATCCGCGAACAGCCGAATTCGACCATCAGTTCATGCTCGGCCGGCACCCGGTCGCCCGGATGCCAGACGCCCGACATGATCCGATCCTCGATCACACGGCGGATCTGCGCTTCGATCGATTGCCGCTCAGCCATCGAGCAGCGCCGTCACCGCCGCGCGATAGCGCCGCACGATGCCTTCGCGCGCGACATGCCGCCCCTCGCGCACCACTTGCCGCCCGCGCCGCCAAACCGACGAGACGAGGTCACGCTGCCCGGCGAATATCCAGCCGTCGATCAGCGCATCGCCACGCCGGCCCGCCAGCGACGGATGTCCGGTGTCGAGCGCGACGAAATCGGCGGGTGCTCCCGCTTCGATCCGCCCAGGCGCGACGCCGAGCGCCTGCGCGCCGCCGGCGAGCGCCGCCTCGAACAGGCTCCGCCCCGTCGAGCCTTCGTCCGCCGCCATCACGTTGCGCCGCTGCAACGCCAGGCGCTGCGATTGTTCGAGCATCGCCAGTTCCTGCGCGGCATCGATCAGCACGTTCGAATCCGAGCCGATGCCATAGCGCCCGCCCGCCTCGATCCAGACGCGGCCATCGAAGATGCCGTCGCCCAGGCTCGCCTCGGTCAGCGGGCACAATCCCGCGACTGCGCCGGACGCGGCCAGCGATCGCGTCTCGGCCGCGGTCATGTGTGTCGCGTGAACGACGCACCAGCGCGCGTCGACCGGCGCATGGTCGAGCAGCCACTCGACCGGCCGTGCGCCGCTCCACGCCAGGCAATCGTCGACCTCTCGTTGCTGCTCGGCGACATGGATGTGGATCGGCCCCTCGCCTGCGAGCCACACCACCGCGTCAAGCGCCGCCGGCCCGACCGCGCGCAAGCTGTGCGGCGCGACGCCGACCACGCCGTCGGGTAGTGCCGCGACCGCTTTCCGGCTCGCCTCGAGCAACGCGGCATAACGATCGAGCGGATTGACGAAGCGCCGCTGCCCCTCGCCAGTCGGCGCGCCGCCGAAGCCGCCGTTCTGATAGAGCACCGGCAACAAAGTCAGACCAATCCCGCTCGCCAAGGCCGCCGCGGCGAGCCGCGCGCCCATCTCGGCGAGATCTACATAAGGCGTGCCGTCGGGCTGGTGATGCAAATAATGGAACTCGCCGACGCGGGTGAACCCGCTTTCGAGCATCTCGACGAACGCCATCGCGGCGATCGCCTCCATCGCCTCCGGCTGAATCGCGCCGGCGAAACGATACATCACCTCGCGCCACGTCCAGAAACTGTCGTCGCCGGCCCCGCGTACCTCGCCCAGCCCTGCCATCGCGCGCTGGAAGGCGTGGCTGTGGAGGTTGCCGAGCCCCGGCAGCGCGGCGCCAAATTGCGAGGCACCTTCTGGTGCGGCATCGGGCTCGACAGCAGCGATCCGCTCGCGGTCGATCGAGACTCGCACGCGATCGGCCCAGCCGTCGGGCAGCAGCGCGGTTTCGAACCAGAGCTGGGTCATGCCCGGCCAATCCTATCCGTTCGTGCTGAGCCTGTCGAAGCACGAACCCACGCGAGGAAATGCGCCCTTCGACAAGCTCAGGGCGAACGAGGTTTGGGGCTGGACCATCGGCCCCGCATTTATGTATATACTTATTCCGCACTCACCCGCCAGCAGAAAGGCCAAACCGATGCGCTGCGACCGCGTCTGGCACAATGTCTGGCTCGCCACGATGGCGGGCGAGGCGTTGGGCGTGGTCGAGGACGGGCTGATCGCCTCCCGCGACGGCCGCATTGTCTTTGTGGGGCCCGCGGCCGATGCGCCTGCATTCGACGCGCCCGAGCGGATCGATTGCGCCGGCCGCTGGATCACGCCGGGGCTGATCGACTGCCATACCCACCTCGTCCATGGCGGCGATCGCGCGCACGAATTCGAGCTGCGGCTCGACGGCGCAAGCTACGAAGAGATCGCCCGCGCCGGCGGCGGCATCGTCTCGACCATGCGCGCCACGCGCGCCGCTTCCGAAGCCGAGTTGGTGGCGGGCGCCCTCCCCCGTCTCGACGCGCTGCTCGCCGAAGGCGTGACGACGATCGAGATCAAGTCGGGCTACGGACTCGACACTCAAAATGAGATCAAGCAGCTCCATGCCGCCCGCGCGCTTGGCGAAGCGCGCGATGTCCGCGTCACGACGACCTTTCTCGGCGCCCACGCCCTGCCGCCGGGCCGCGACGCCGACAATTACATCCGCGAAGTCGCCGACGAGATTCTCCCGGCGATCGCCGACGCGGGGCTCGCCGACGCGGTCGATGTCTTTTGCGAAGGGATCGGCTTCACCCCCGCGCAGACGTTGCGCGTATTCGAAGTGGCACGCGCCCGCGGGCTGCCGGTCAAGCTCCACGCCGATCAGCTCTCCGATTTGGGCGGTGCCGGCCTTGCTGCAAAATTCGGCGCGCTGTCAGCCGATCATATCGAATATGCCAGCGACGCCAGCCTCGATGCGATGGCCGCGGCGGGCACGATCGCGACGTTGCTCCCTGGTGCCTTCTATTTCGTCCGCGAGACGAAGCTGCCGCCGATCGCCGGCCTGCGTGCGCGCGGCATCCCGATCGCGCTTGCCACCGATTGCAACCCCGGCACCGCGCCGATGACTTCGATCCTGCTCGTCATGAACATGGCCGCGACCTTGTTCCGCATGACCGTCACCGAATGCCTGCTCGGCGTCACCCGCAACGCCGCCGCCGCGCTCGGCCTCGCCGATCAAATCGGCACGCTCGAGCCCGGCAAGGCATGCGACCTCGCGATCTGGGACGTCGAGCGGCCCGCCGAGCTGGTTTACCGGATCGGCTTCAACCCCCTTCACCAACGCGTTTTCAATGGAGTGCCTGCGTGATCCTCACCCCCGGCAAGGCGACACTCGGCCATTGGCGCGCCATCTATCGCGGCGAGAGCGTGACGCTCGACCCTGCCTGCCGCGTCGATATCGCCAACAGCGCCCGCGCGGTCGAACGGATCATCGCCGGCGACGATGCCGTCTATGGCATCAACACCGGCTTCGGGAAGCTCGCCACCGTCCGCATCGCACACGAGGACCTGGCGCAGCTCCAGTACAATATCGTCGTCAGCCACGCCGCCGGCACCGGCGCGCCGATGCCCGCGCCGGTCGTTCGGCTCATGATGGCGCTCAAGCTGGCGAGCCTAGGCCGCGGCGCTTCGGGCGTGCGCCTCGAAACGATCGAGCGGATCGAGGCGATGCTCGAGCGCGACCTGCTGCCGGTGGTGCCGGCGCAAGGTTCGGTCGGCGCCTCGGGCGACCTCGCCCCGCTCGCTCACATGGCCGCGGCAATGATCGGCGCCGGCGAAATCTGGGTCGAGGGCCGCCGCATGCCCGCAGAGAAGGCGCTCGCCGATGCCGGAATGGAGCCGCTGGTGCTCGGCCCCAAGGAGGGGCTGGCGCTGCTCAACGGCACGCAATTTTCGTGCGCCTACGCGCTCGCCGGGCTGTTCGAAGCCGAGCGCCTGTTCCACACCGCGCTCGCCACCGGCGCGCTCTCGACCGAGGCGGCCAAGGGCTCCGACACCCCTGTCGATCCGCGCATCCACGCGCTGCGCGGCCACCCCGGCCAGATTGCCGTCGCCGAACCCTTGCGCGCGCTGTTCGTCGGCTCAGGCATTCGCGCGAGCCACGTCGTCAACGACCCGCGCGTGCAGGACCCCTATTGCCTGCGCTGCCAGCCGCAGGTGATGGGCGCGGCCCTCGACATCCTGCGCAACGCCGCACGCACGCTCGAGATCGAAGCCAATGGTGTGACCGACAACCCGCTGATTTTTGCCGGCGAGGATGTCGCTCTTTCGGGCGGCAATTTCCACGCCGAGCCCGTCGCCTTCGCCGCCGACACGATCGCGCTGGCCTTGTGCGAGATCGGCAGCATCGCCGAGCGCCGCATCGCCATGCTGGTCGATCCCGCTTTGTCGGGCCTGCCCGCGTTCCTGACGCCCAAGCCCGGCATCAACTCGGGCTTCATGATCCCGCAGGTGACGGCGGCCGCCCTCGTCTCCGAAAACAAGCAGCGCGCCTATCCGGCGAGCGTCGATTCGATTCCGACCTCGGCCAATCAGGAGGACCACGTCTCGATGGCCGCGCACGGCGCGCGCCGCCTGCCCGAAATGGCGGCGAATCTCGCCAGCGTGATCGCCATCGAATATCTCGCCGCCGCACAAGGCTGCGACTTCCACGCGCCGCTCACCAGCAGCGCCGCGCTCGAAGCCGTCCGCGCCCGCCTGCGCGCCGAGGTCCCCTCGCTCGACCACGATCGCTATATGCACGCCGATATCGATGCTGCGCTGGCGATCGTCACTTCGGGCGAGCTGGCCGACCTGCTCGCCGATGCCGGAATCCCGCTGCCCGAGATCGCGGCATGAGCGACTGGCTGACCGTCATTCGGAGCGACGCACCGCTCGTCCTCGCCGTCCCGCACGCCGGCACCGACAGTCCCGCCGAGATCGAATCGCGTCTCGTTTCGCCCGAACTGGCGCGCAAGGACGCCGATTGGTGGGTCGACCGGCTCTACGCCTTCGCCGCAGACATGGGCGCGACGCTGGTCAAGACCGCGATCTCGCGCAGCGTAATCGACGTCAACCGCGACCCTTCGGGCGCGTCGCTCTACCCGGGTCAGGCGACGACCGGCCTGTGCCCCGTCACCACCTTCGACGGCGAGCCGCTCTACCGCCCCGGCGAAGAACCCGACGAAGCCGAAATCGCAGCGCGAAAGGCTCGCTGGTTCGCCCCCTATCACGCCGCGCTGGCGGCGGAACTCGACCGCCTCCATCAGGCGCACGGCCATGTCGTCCTCTACGACTGCCACTCGATCCGCTCGGTAATCCCGCGCCTGTTCGACGGCGAGCTGCCGCATTTCAACATCGGCACCTATAACGGCACGACCTGCGCACCCGAATTGGAGGAGCGCGTCCTGCACGCCTGTTCCTCCACTTCCCACCCCGGCAAAGGCCGGGGCCCAGTTGGGAAAGCTGAGGCAACGGAGCGCGGCGCCAACCAATTACAATCTTCTCAGCTGGACCCCGGCCTTCGCCGGGGAAGAGCAAATGGATGGACAACGGTGGTGAACGGCCGCTTCAAGGGCGGGTGGACGACGCGCCATTACGGCCGCCCGGCCGAGGGCATCCACGCCATCCAGATGGAGCTCGCCTGCCGCGGTTACATGGACGAGTCGATCGGGACTGATCCCCAGCCGTGGCCCGTTCCCTTCGACCCCATTTACGCCCGCCCGATGACCGACGTGCTCCGCCGCGTCATCGAAGCCTGCCTGGAGCCGCTATGACCCGCCTCGACAACAGCCGCACCATCGCCGCCCCGCGCGGGGACCAGCTCAGCGCCAAGAGCTGGCTCACCGAAGCCCCCTTGCGCATGCTGATGAACAACCTCGACGCCGAGGTCGCGGAAAACCCGCAGGAGCTCGTCGTCTATGGCGGCATCGGCCGCGCCGCCCGCGACTGGGAGAGCTTCGACCGCATCGTCGAAACACTGAAGCGCCTCGACGACGACCACACCCTCCTCGTCCAGTCGGGCAAACCGGTCGGCGTGTTCCGCACCCACAAAGACGCGCCGCGCGTGCTCATCGCCAATTCCAACCTCGTGCCCAAATGGGCGACCTGGGAGCATTTCCACGAGCTCGATCGCGCCGGGCTGATGATGTACGGCCAGATGACCGCGGGCTCGTGGATCTACATCGGCAGCCAGGGCATCGTCCAAGGCACCTACGAGACCTTCGTCGAGATGGGCCGCCAGCATTATGACGGCGACCTGTCGGGCAAGTGGCTGCTGACGGCGGGCCTCGGCGGGATGGGCGGCGCTCAGCCGCTCGCGGCGGTGATGGCGGGCGCGTCGTGCCTCGCGATCGAATGCCAGCCGAGCCGGATCGAGATGCGACTCAAGACTCGCTATCTCGATCATGCCACCGACAGCCTCGACGAAGCGCTCGAGATCGTCACCAACGCCAAGTCACCCGTCTCGGTCGGTCTGCTCGGCAACGCCGCCGAAATCCTGCCCGAGCTCGTCCGCCGCGGCGTCCGCCCCGATATGGTGACCGACCAGACCTCGGCGCACGATCCGCTCAACGGCTACCTCCCCGCCGGCTGGACGCTCGACCAGTGGCGCGACGGCCGCGAGCGTGATCCGGCCAAGGTCGAAGCTGCCGCAAAAGCCTCGATGAAGACCCATGTCGAGGCGATGCTCGCCTTCCAGAAAATGGGCGTCCCAACGGTCGACTATGGCAACAACATCCGCCAGGTCGCCTATGACGAGGGCCTCGCCAACGCTTTCGATTTTCCCGGCTTCGTCCCCGCCTATATCCGCCCGCTCTTCTGCCGCGGCATCGGCCCGTTCCGCTGGGTCGCGCTGTCGGGCGATCCCGAGGACATCGCCAAGACCGACGCCAAGGTGAAGGCGCTCCTCCCCGACGACGCCCACCTCCACCGCTGGCTCGACATGGCGCGCGACCGCATCGCCTTTCAGGGCCTCCCCGCCCGCATCTGCTGGGTGGGCCTGGGCGATCGCCACCGCCTCGGCCTCGCCTTCAACGAGATGGTCGCGTCGGGCGAGCTCAAGGCGCCGATCGTCATCGGCCGGGACCATCTCGATTCGGGCTCGGTCGCGAGCCCCAACCGCGAGACCGAGGCGATGCGCGACGGCTCGGACGCGGTGTCCGACTGGCCGCTGCTCAACGCGCTGCTCAACACCGCGTCGGGCGCGACCTGGGTGTCGCTTCACCATGGCGGCGGCGTCGGCATGGGCTATTCGCAGCACGCGGGCATGGTCATCGTCGCCGACGGCACACCCGAGGCCGCCGAGCGCCTCAAGCGCGTGCTGTGGAACGACCCCGCCACCGGCGTCATGCGCCACGCCGACGCGGGCTACGACATCGCGATCGACTGCGCTCGGGAGAAGGGGCTGGATTTGCCATCGTTGTGATACCCCGTTCGCCCTGAGCCTGTCGAAGGGCGTCTCGCCTCAGTCATGCTTCGACAAGCTCAGCACGAACGGCAGGAGCTAGTTCAAGGCTCTCCAACCTCTTCCCTCAACGACGCGATCAGCCCCGGAATCGCCGTCAGCCGCGGCTCCTCTTCGTCGAGGATCGCGAGGAACGCCGCGCGCTTGATCCCCGCCACGCGGCCCGGCTTCAGCCGCACCGTCTCGGGCAGGGTCGACAGCACGATGTCGATCATCCGCTCGGCGCCGTGCAGGCGGCCCCAGAGATAGTCGTTCTCCCGATACGCCCGGCTGAAGAACGCGCCGAAGCTGTTGAACTGAATGCCCTTCAGTGTCGCCTCGGCGCCCCCGGCGCGGATTGCGCGCGCGTCATCAGGCGCGATTCGGTCGACCTTGATCGGATCGAACTCGTCGACGCCCTCACCCTGCAACAGCGGCAGCGTGGCGACGTCGTTGTACGGGAAGCCGAGATAGGTCAGCAGCATCTCGCGCCGGATGTCCTTCGACAGCGCGGCGAGCGCCTCGGTGATCCGCGCATCGGTTTCGGCATCGAGCCGGGTAAGGTCCATCGAGTCGGACAGCCGATCCAGCAGCACCCCGGCATCGGCCGCCAACCGCCGGACTTCGCGCCGCAACCGGATATGCGGATCGGTTCGCTTGCAATCGAGATAGACCGCGAGCGACTGGTAGATCGCCTCGCGGATCGGCGCGAGTTCAGCCTCCTCATGCGCCATTTCGATCTCGGTCAGCCGCCGCGCGAGCAGCCGCAACCGCCGCACCCTGAACCCCAGATCGTAGCGCCGCAGGAAATCGATCGCAGCCTCGCTCGCGCCCCCGGCGAAAATCGGTGTCTCCTTGTCGAAACCGCGCGCGCGGACGGCGGCGGCGATCGTCGCGCGGATATGCTCGCGCCGGCTCGGGCCGTGCTCGCCGCCGACCTGATAGAGCAGCGAGGCGATCAGATAGATCACCCCGTCGATCTTGAGCTGGCCGTAGGCGGCATAGGCATAGCCGGCCTTGGCCGCGGCGGCATTCTGCGCGCGCCGCCGCCACGTCGCCAGCCGCGCCGCCGTCGGCCGATCGAGGAACAGCGTGTGCCCGAACAGCGATTCGATCTCGCTCTCCACCTCGGGGCGGATTTCGGAGACGATGGCGCGCATCCGCTCGATCCGCGCCGATTTTTCGGCAATGTCCTCCAGATTGTCGCGGATCGGCTGCTGGCGCGGCAGCTCGGAGACCGCGCCGATGATCGTCTGGAAGAAGCCCGGCGTCTCGTCGACTTCGCCCCCGAAATGGATTTTCAGCCCCGGCGAGGGATCGATATAGATGAAGCGGCGATCGATCTGGCGATGGGCCGGGCGTTCCCGAAGGGCATCGATCGCCGGGCGGAACGGCGCGTTGGCGAGCACCGATCCGTCGATCAGCACCGCCTTGTCCGCCGCATTCGCCGCGGCCTGGCGCGGCAGCACGCGCGCGAGGAACGCCTCGCGCCCCGGCCATTCGCCGCCCCGCGCCGCGATCACCTCGTCGAGCTCCTTGACCGTGAACGGCGGAAAGGCCCCGGGAAAGCTCGAGGTCGCGCGCGCGGCAAACGCCAGTTCGGCCGGATGCGCCAGCGCCGCCACTGCCTCGCCATGGTCGCTGAACGGGAACACAAGCCGATGCTCGGTCTCGACCACCTCGGGCGGCGAATTGAGCCGCAGCCGCTCGGGATGCCCGCGGAAGTCGGTGACAGTGACGTAGAGATCAAGCGGTTGCCCCTCGGGCAGCAGCCGCGCCTCGCGCGGCGCCGCCGCCATCGCCTCGACCGCATCAAGCAGCAGCCCGGTGAAGCGCGCGCCCCCGAACGGCGGCTCGAACCAGCGCGAGCGCACGAAATGCGAGAGCTTGGCGCGCACTTCCTCACGCGCGCCCGCGTCAACCAGTTCGTCGACCCCGCCGCCGTTGCGCTTCGCCGCCATCCAGGCGATCGGCAGCGCCCACGCCTTGCTCAGCCGCGACGATGGCGCGGCCTCGGGATCGATCAGCGCCTCGACATCGGCCGAGGTCAGCCACAGATCGGTCAGCGGCTCGAGCGACTGCCCTGCCGAGATCGCTTGCGCCAGGAACACCCCATTGATGCCGCCCGCGCTGGCGCCGGCGATGATGTCGACCAGCAGCCTGAGCTTGACCTGCGCGACCTGCTCGATCTCCTCGAACATCGCGCGATAGATGCCCTGGCTGCCGCCCCCAATCGGATCGCCGGCATGAAACGCCCGGCTCGCCTTGGCGAAGCGCCAGATCTCCTTGGTAATGCCGTGCATGTAAACGGCGAGGCTGATCCCGCCGTAGCACACCAGCGCGAGCCGCACTTCCTTCTCGCGCATCGCCTAACGCTCTCCGGTCCGTTCGTGCTCGGCTTGTCGAAGCACCGTTTCTCTCTTCGGACATCGTAGTAAGAAGAACCGCCCTTCGACAAGCTCGGGGCGAACGGTCTCAGACGCGGCGTTCCACCACCGCCCAGATCGGCAGATGGTCCGAGGCGATCCGCGCGGTCGCGCTGTCATGCACCCCGCACTCGACGATGCGCAACTCCGGCGAGACCATGATCTTGTCGAGCCGCGCCACCGGCCGCCGCGCATGAAAGCTCGGCCCGGTATCGGCGACGGTATAGCCGCGCCGGAAGTCGCGCATCGCGCCCGTCGCCGCGCTCCATTCGTTGAGATCGCCCATCATCACCGTTGGCAACCGGGTCATCGAGACCTCGACATGGCTCATGATCGCATGTGCCTGCCGCCGCCGCCACAGGCCGGACAGATCGAGATGCATGCCGACCACGCGCATCACTTCGTCGCCCAGCCGGACATCCGCCATCACGGCCCCACGCGGCTCGAGCGCAGGCAGGAAGATCGGCTCACGATCGAGCACCTCCGCCTCGCGCCGCACCAGGATGGCATTGCCATGCCAGCCCATCGAGGCTTCTTTCGTGCCGAACGGCACCGCCTGCCAGGCCGAGCCGGCGATCAGATGCCCATGGATCACCTGCGCCCGCGCCCCGAACCGCCGATCGGCCTCCTGCAAGCAAACGATATCGGCATCGATCTCCACGAGCACCTCCAGAATCCGATCCGGCCGCCGCCGCCGATCGGTCCCGATCCCCTTGCGCATATTGTAACTGGCGACCTTGATCATTCCGCTAGGGTAACGCGGAATGCAGCGGCGGGGTTGCGGAGGGAAGCGAACTCAATCGCCGGTGACCTCGCCTTCGTCATCCTTGAGCCCAGCCTTGACCCGCCGCGACCGCACTTCGTTGATCAGGTCTTCAACCTCGGACAGCAGCTTGCGCCCCTCATCGCTCTTGCCGTTAGTGTCCTCCGGATCGGCCGCGAACAACGCCTTCATCCGCGCTGCCAGATCGATAAGCTGGGCATACCGCTCTTCGCCGAGCTTCTTCCGAACGACGCCAAAGCTTTCTATCAGTTCTTGAAAGGTGGTGTCGATATTTTCCTCGGGGAAATAGCCCGTTTCATCAACGAAGGTCGGCGCGCCCAGCCACATCGATCCGATCAGATCGTCAATCTCGCTCAGTGTTTGCGGGATGTACGGGTTCGGATTGTGATACGAGCTGATATAGGATCGGCCTGTCACTGTTTCTCTCCGCGAGGAATGATGTAGGTATTATTGCGTCCGAGCTGCCGAGGTCGGATGATGACTACATAAGCTGGTCGAAAATCCGCATCAAAGAACCCACGAACCTGCGGTGTTCGACCTGTTTTTGCGGCGAGCGTGACGTCGAACGCAACATTGCCAACACGCGCATCCGGACGCCGATAAGTGAGCTCACTACCCGAACTATTATTTTCGCGCCGGTTTACGCGGACAGGCCCCCTGCCAGCCGACTCGATGCCATATTGATTATACTGCCTGCGCAAACGCCTGCGAACTTCTCTATCGATGTAATTTCCGAGAGCCTCTTGTTCGGAAAGCCGCACTTTGAGTCTGCCCGCCCGAAGCAGCCGAATTCCCCGAGTATAGGCTTTATCTACCTGCGCCTGTACAAATCGCAGCGTTTCGACCTGTAGAGGGCGCAGTTCGCTCTTCACTCGAAAGAAAGCGGCAGCACGTTCGAAGCGGAGGTCATTGAGCTGGTTGATCTGCCCCTGCAGTGTCTCTGGGAAGCCCAGCGAATAGAAATGATAGTTCGGGTCAAGCGCCTTGATCTGCTCGATCAGCCGGTTCGACCAGTTCTTCGTTAGTTCCGCCGTCAACTCCCTCGATGGGCCGGAGAAATCGAACACGTTGTCGGCCAGCGCAACAATGGCGCCACCGGGTGTGTCGCGCAGCGATGGGAAAACCTGCTCCAGCGTCATCGGGTCTTCGAAGGCGCGGATGTTGCCGCCTCTCGGCTCGATGCTGGGCGCAAATCCGGCTGGTTGGAATGTCGCCTCCGCTATCTCGGGTCGATAGACTGCATCCAAAATCGTCGCGCTGGCCGGATCGTCAGCAATGCTGGCGTCGGACGGCGCCGGCGCGCTCGGAGATCTCGGCCGCGATGCCGAGCGTCGATCCGATACAATCGGATGATGCAACGACCGCGGCCCGCCGGGCGCGAAGGTGAAGCGGCCGTTACGAGGATCGTGATAGGGATTGAACTTGCATTCGGTTCCGTCAAACGACGGGGCTGCAAGCCAGAACCCCGTCCGCAGCCAGTGCGAAAACACCTGTCGTGATTGTGTGGCCGAAACTGCCATGCCGCTGTCCCCGTCCCCTCTAGCGGCGAGAACATCTGAGCAACATTTTCCAACAAGTCAACTGGTGTAGTGCCAGCCGATGCCGACAACCACCCGTCACCCCGGACTTGCTCCGGGGTCCACCCATCCGCGATCCCACCGACTTTTGATCTTGCGGCACGGTGGATGCCGGAACGAGTCCGGCATGACGAATGATGCGTTGCGAAGTATCTACCCAAACACCCGCTTCATCGCCCGCTGCAGCATCATCAGCTGCCACAGCGTCCGTCCGTGCTCGGCGCGGCCGAAGCGGTGGTCGTCGGCGAGTTTCTCGATCGCCGCCATCTCGAACCACCCCGTCCCCGCCAGCGTCCGCGATCGTGCCAATGCCGCAGCCTCGTCCGCCAGGCTCCCACGGAACCACGCGCTGATCGGCGTCACGAACCCCATCTTGGGCCGGTAGAGCACTTCGCGCGGCAGATACGGCTCCAGCGCCTTCTTCATCAGCCACTTGCCCTCGCCGCCGCGCAGCCGCATCGACACCGGCACCGTCGCGGCAAATTCGAGCAGCCGATAATCAAGCAGCGGCTCGCGCGCCTCCAGGCTGACGGCCATGCTGGTGCGATCGGTCTTGGTCAGAATGTCGCCGGGCAGCCAGTGCTTGATGTCTGCATATTGCGCGCGACCGAGCGCGTCGCGCGCCGGCGCCTCGCGCATCGTTTGCACATAGCGCGTCTCGGCGCGATGCCCGCCGAGCGCTCGCTTCGCCGTCTCGCTGAACAACGCCGCGCGCACCCCCGGCGTCGTCACCCCCACCGCGCCGGCATAGGCCTCCGCCCCGTCGCCGGCGAGCGCGAGCAGCGTCGTCTTGGCGCGAAACGCCCGCGGCGCCCAGTCGGCCTTGGGATACCAGCCGCCGAGCGTCCCGAACACCGATCGCCTGATGCCAGCGGGAAACAGCCCGCGCACCCGCTCCTCGGCCGCCTGGAATTTGTAGCGCCGATACCCCACCAGCGCCTCGTCCGCGCCGTCGCCCGACAGCGCCACCGTCACGCTCTCGCGCGCCAGCTCACAGACGCGGTAGGTCGCCAGCGCCGAGGCATCGGCGAACGGCTCGTCGAACGCGCCGACCAGCGTATCGATCAACGCGAAATCATCCGCCGCGACCACGCGTTCGCGGTGATCCGTGGCGAAGCGCCGCGCGACCGCGCCGGCATAGGTGCGCTCATCATGCCCGGCTTCGTCGAACCCGATCGTGCAGGTCTTCACCGCGCGCTTCGACGCCTCGGCCATCAGCGCGACCACGCCCGAACTGTCGACCCCGCCCGACAGGAACGCGCCGAGCGGCACGTCCGCCACCAGCCGCGAGCGCACCGCGGCGCGCATCCGCTCGATCCATTCCTCGCCCAGCGCGCGCGCCGATCCCCGCGCGCGGTTGGAAAAGTCGATGTCCCACCATTGCGACGGGTTCGGCACCGGCTTGCCGCGCTCGATCAGCAGGTGATGCCCCGCCGCGAGCTTCTTCACGCCGGCGACCAGGCAGGCATCGTCGGGCACATAGCCCAGCGCCATGAAGTCCTCGACCGCGCGGATATCGGGCGTGCGCCGCAGCAGCGGATGCGCGAGCAGCCCCTTCAATTCGGAGGCGAACGCCAGCGCTCCGTCGGAAAGTTCGACATAATGAAGCGGCTTCACCCCCAGCCGGTCGCGCGCCAGGAACAGGCTCCGCGTCTTCGCATCGTGCAGCGCGAAGGCGAACATGCCGTTCAGCCGGTCGAGCATCGCCGGCCCCCAGGCGAGCCAGCCGTGGATCAGCACCTCGGTATCGCTCTCGGTGCGAAACACCGCGCCTTTGGCTTCGAGCTCGGCGCGAACCTCGCGGAAATTGTAGATCTCGCCGTTATAGGTGACGGTGACTCGCGCGTCGGCCGAGGCCATCGGCTGCGCGCCGCCGCCCAGATCGATGATCGACAGTCGCCGATGCCCGAAGCCGACGCCGGGGGCAGTCCACACGCCGCTCCCGTCCGGCCCGCGATGCGCCAGCACGTCGGTCATCGCCCGGATGCGCGCCGGATCGACCGGCTTGGGCGTGGCCGGATAGAACAGCCCGGCAATCCCGCACATCTCTAGCTGCCGATCGGCGCTGCGGCGCGCGGGGCGGACGGTGCCTCACCCACTCCCGTTCGCCCTGAGCCTGTCGAAGGGCGATTGGCACCCGCAACCCGATCCGCCAGCACATCGATTGGCCCGAGCGCGCTCAGAAACCGCTCGATCGCCACGCGCGGATCGCGGCCCGGCAGGATTTCCGCCGAGACATGCACCGCCACCGCGCGCTGCGGCCCGCCGAGGAACTTCGCCTTCAAGGTTTCCACTTTCACGACACTCGGATTCGCGGTGACGACATCGCCGATCCGATACCATGTCGCAACGATCCGTTCGACATTGCCCGGCGCGGTGATCCGCATCGCGCTGCCGCCGTCGATCGGCGTCACGTCCTCGACGCGCACCCAGGCGTCGTTCTCGCGCAGCACGCCCGTCCCGAAGGTCACCACTTCCTTGCCGTCATGCTGCCCGCCGAACTCCGCGATCGAGAGGTCCACTGCATCGCCCGCCGCGTCGGCGTAGCGGCCGATCAGGAAGCGGTCGGCGGCGGGGTAATAAGGCACCCAGGGCGCCCGCGTGCTGAGCGGCGCGCGCGTCCATCCCGGCACTTGGGGCAGGTCGATATGGTCCGGCAGAGCATCCGCACGAAAAACGATGGCATTGCCCCACACCGGAAAAATTCCGGCCGTCGCGACGACCAGCGCCACCCCCGCCCACAAGGCGACTCTAGCGCGCGGCGCCGCTTGCAAACGGCTCACATCCACCCACGGCGCCAGCGGATCGCGGTCGAACCAGCGCCACCCGATCGCCAGCACCGCGGCCATCACCAGCCCGAAGAAAATCCAGCCGTAAACGATATGGTCGTAGCCCGTCGCAGCCTCGACCGAGGTCAGGTACGCGGCATAGATCGTCCCGAACGCGCGCACCGCATTGGCAAGGATCGGCACCACGAGGGCGACGGCCATGAACGCGATCCGCCGCCGCCAGGAGATGAAGCAGACATTGGCGACGAGCACGCCGAACGCGATCATCGCGATCTCGAACTTGGCGCCCGAGCATGCCTCGGCGACTTCGAAATAGCCGTTGGGGATGGTGATGAGCACGCCATTGACCGTCGCGGGCACGCGCACCGCGTGGAGCATCGGCATCACCATCGCCACGGTGACGTTCTGCAGCGGCCCCTCCATGCTCTCCCCGAACGGCACGAGGAAGAAGGCGTAAGCCATCGGAAATAACAGCGCCCGCGCCACCATAGGCCCGAGCAAGGCGATCACCGCCCCCTGCAGCATGACGACCAGTCCGAGCTGCTCGAACAGGTCGACGCTCGCCGCGTCGCCGACCAGCCACACCCCGCCGCCGCCGGCGACCCAGGCAAGGCCGGGCCACCACGCGACGGGGGTCAGTTGCGCGAGATCGCTCCGCCGCTGCCACACCAGCCAGGCGATCACCGGCCCGATGAACAGGCAATGCCCGAAGGTCGTGCTCGTCCACCATAAGTCTGTGAGCTTGGCGACATCGTCATGGAAAATCGCCAGAATCGCGACGCAGGCGATTGCCAGCGCCAGAAGATGGCGTCGCCACGCGGCCGCGGTGTCCGCTGCGACAAACGCGTTGGAGGGGACTGCGATCGTCATGCCGCGCTCCGCTTTTCCGCGCGGCCGAAACCCATGATCGGGTCGAGCGCCGCCAGCCGAGCATCCCAGCCGTATCGCGCCATCACTCGCGCCCGCGCCGCCGCTCCAAGAACATCGGCAGCGCGGCGATCGCGGATCAACTCGACCACCGCCGCGGCAAATTCAGGCGCGTCCGCGGCGACGCGAATCGTACCGTCATGATCGATCCCCTCGGCGGCGGCGGGCGAGGCAACCACCGGCCGCGCCATCGCCATCGCCTCGAGCACCTTGTTCTGCACGCCGCGCGCGAGTTGTAACGGCGCGACGACGACCGCGGCCGCCGCCAGCCAGCCCCGCACGTCGGGCACCTCGCCCGTCACGGCGACGCCGGGCAAGGCCGCCAGCGCAGCCACGCGCGCCTCAGGCTTGCGTCCGACGATGGCGAACCGCGCCTCTGGCACGGTATCGCGCACCAGCGGCAGGATGCGCCGCGCGAAGCGCTCGACCGCGTCGACATTGGGGCGATAATCCATCTGCCCCGTGAAGACGATCAGCGGACCGCCCTCTTCCACCGCCGCGAAGGTCGCAGCGGGATCGAAATGCGCCGTGTCGATCCCGTTTTCCACGGCAACGGCATTCGCCCCGCCCTGCGCGCGGAACAGTGCCGCCTCGGCCTCGCTCACGAACAGGCTGGCATCCGCCCGCGTCGCCACGCGCCGCTCGAATGCGCCGAGCAGACGCGCCTCGCGCCGCATCATCCAGCGCATCGGCCCCCGTGCCTCGTCGGCATAGGACGCGAACTTGGCCGAATCCATATCGACGAAATCCATCACCACACGGCCGCCGAAGCTAGCTGGAATGTACTGCGCCATTTGCCCGGAAAAGACGAATATCGTTTCGATATCATCTGTTGCGGCAATTTTTTCGACAGCAGCTGCAAGCCCGCTCGAACCAAAGGCCGTGAGCGAAACCGGCTTGCCGCTCGTTAGCGCTTCGGCCGCTGCGCGCAGATTTCCCCTGCTACGGTCGACGATCATCCGGCTCGCGGTGAATGGCGCCAGCGCGGCATCGTGGCCACGATCGGCATCGTCGTCAGCAAAGGCGATCAGGTGAACCCGCGCCTGCGCCGCAATGTGCCGCAGCAGGTGATAGCTGCGGATCTTGTCGCCGCGGTTGGGCGGATAGGGCACGCGATGCGCCAGGAACAGCACGTCGCCCATCAACCGAGCCCTCGAGCGATCGGCGGACCGATCCGGTTGGCGAGCCATAGCGGCAGTTTCTTCCACGCCGCGACCTGCAGGCGATAGCGCGGGCTGTTGGGATTGATTTCTCGTGGCGCGGCGCCCGCCGCGGTGCGCACGGCATAAGCGAGCGGATGCGGCTCGAAGCCCCAATTCTTCTTGAACGCCGCCGGCCCCGTGCCCGCCTTGGAGCGCCCGAAGTCGAACCGCGTGCACCCGCGCTCGCGCGCGTGGCGCATCAGCGCGAAGTACATCAGGTCATTGGCGCGCAATCCACGCGCGGCAAAAGTCCCGCCTCCCCAATAGGGATAGACCGTATTATTGAAATACAAGCTCAATACGCTCGCGACCGCAACGCCGCGATGGCGTACGGTCAGAATGTCGGCTTCGTTACCCAAAGCACCGGCGACCTCACGGAATAGGGACTTCGGAAAGACCGGAGTGCCGAGATTGCGAACCGATTGTGCATAAGCCGCATAATGTGCCGCGAGGTCGCGCTCCCGCGTGCCTGTCTCGATCGTCAGATCTTTATCCAGCGCTTTCCTCACCTCGGCCCGCTGCTTGCGCGGAATTGCCTTCAACTCCGCTTCGTCATCGCTGGCGAGCGGGCGTGCAAAGCCCAGATACGTCTCTTCGTCCAATTGCCAGCCCGCACCCCGCGTCGGCCCGCCGCGCAGCTCGAGCGTCGGGCAACCGAGCCGTTCGGCAAGCTGCCACGCCGCCTCGATCAGCGCCGTCACCGTCGTCTCGTCATGCGCCAGCACGCCGCCGTCCACCGCGAACCCGCTCGACACCAAAGCGCTGCCGAACAGCGCCGAGCGGACATGCGTCAGCGGCAGCACGCCGGCCACGGCGCCGTCGCGCTCGGCGACGAGATAATGCGCGCGCTGGCGGCAGCCGCGCTCGATCCCGCGGCTCCACCCCGTCAGGCGGAACGGCGTCGCATCGCGATGCTCACGGACGAAAGTGTCGACTCGCGCGCATTCCTCCCGGTCACGAAGATCGGCAGCACGGAGCGCCGGCGGCGTCATCGCAGCCGCGCCGCTTCACGCGCCGCGATGGCGTCGATCCGCCCCCAGGCATGGTCGGCGACAAGGTGACGCAGCTTGCCAGCCATTGCCGACAAACGGCTGTAATGACGTATCTTCGACTTGAACGGCGCACTGGCGACACGCGGCTGATCGGGGTCGATTTCCCAAGGATGGAAATAGAAGATCGCCGCGCGTTCCTCGGCATTGACCTGCCGTACCGCCCAATGCGTGAAAGCGCCCGGAAACAGCCGGAAGAAGCCACCCCCGGTCGCCCAATTGCGGCCCGCGATCCGCGCGGTCGTCACCGGCAGTTCAACGAGATCGGCATCGGCAAGCGGGCGGAAGGCGAAGCGCGGCGCCTCGGGCCAGCCGTAATGATCGTGACGCACCGGCGCGACGCTCGACGAATAGGCATAGCCTTCCTCCGCCAGCACCTGATGCGCCCAGGGCGTCCGCTTGTCGATCGAGAAGCTGGGCGCGCGATAGCCGGTCACGGGCGCGCCCGACGCATCCTCCAGCGCCTGGCGGGCACGGCGGAGGTCAGCGCGAAACTGCTCGGCGGTCATCGTGAAGACACGCTGGTGCTCGACGCCGTGGCTCGCGACTTCGTGCCCTGCGGCAACGATCCGCTGCATCAGCGCCGGGCATCTCTCCGCCACCCAGCCCAACGTGAAGAAAGTCGCCTTCACCCCCGTCTCGGCGAACAGGTCGAGCACGGCGCCGGTATTGGCCTCAACGCGCGACTGCAGGTTCGGCCAATCGGCCTTGTCGATCACGCGCTCGAACGCGCCGACCTGGAACCATTCCTCGACATCGACCGACAGGCCGTTTTCGATAGGCATCACGCCACCGCGGCGTCGCGCGCTCCGTCATGGCGCGCGCCGTCGGCCTCGACCCAATCGACCAGCAGCGTCAGCACGCGGCGCAGCGCGGTATTCTGATCCTCGACCCGCGCTTCGAGCATGGCAATGCGGCGGATCACTTCGTCGGCATCGCCCGGCGCGATCGGCTCGCGAGGCTCGTCGGCATCGGGCACATCGCCCTTCATGTCGTCGATCACCGCGCGCACGATGTCGCCGTCGATCAGTTCCAGCCCCTCGATCGCGCCGTAGAGCAGCACGCGCGCGGCGAGCTGGTTCAGGATGCGCGGCACGCCGCCCGAACCTTCATAGAGCGCGTCGAGCGCGTCACCAGTGAAATCGGGCCGTCCCTGCCAGCCGACCAGCGACAGGCGGTGGATCATGTACGGCTCGACCTCCTCGGGCTGCATCGGCTCGAGGTGGTGGACCGCGATCACCCGCTGGCGAAGCTGTTCGAGCGCGTCGGTGCCGTGCAGCCGCTCGCGAAACTCGGGCTGGCCGAGCAGGAAGATCTGCAGCAGCGCCTGCCCGCCCGCCTGGAAGTTGGAGAGCATCCGCAATTCTTCGAGCGCGGACACGGGAAGCGCCTGCGCCTCGTCGACGATCAAGAGCGTCCGCCGCCCCGAGCGCGCGACGGCATGCAGACCGCCCTCGATCCGCTCCAGCAGCTGCGCCTTCTCCAGCCCCGCCGTTTCGATGCCGAGCCCGCTGGCGACGAGCCGCAACAGGTCATCGCCTTCGACCTGGGTCGAGACGATCTGGATGACGTGCTGCCGCTCGGGGTCGATCGTCGCGGTCAGGTGGCCGACCAGCGTGGTCTTGCCCGAACCGATCTCGCCGGTGATGACGATGAAGCCTTCGCCCTGGGTGAGGCCGAATCCCAGGTACGCCATCGCCTTCCTGTGCGTGGCGGTCTCGAACCAGAAGCGCGGATCGGGGGTCAGCGCGAATGGCCGGCCGGTCAATCCGTAATGGTCTTCGTACATCGTCGTCCTGCCTGTCTAGCTCGGCGCGCTTCAGAAATTATAGCGCGCGCTGACCAGAGCCTGCGCCGAAACGTCGCCCTGGATGTCCTTCGAATCGTACGCGAACAGGCCGAGTGAGGCGGTGGTATCGATCCGCCCGAACCGGCGACTATAGGTGCCCGTCGCGCCGGTCGAATAGACCCCGGCCGCGCCGGCGATGCCGCTGTCGTAATAATCGGCATAGAGATTGGCGCCGATGCTCGATCGCGAATCGAGCGCGCGATTATAGAAATATTGCGCGTAGAAACTCTCGTCGTCGACGCCGTTGATCGTGAAGCTGCCGTCGGTCTCTGGCGCGTAGAAGTGACGGCGGGCATAGCCCAGGCCGATCCCGGTCTGCACCGGCCCGTGGCTGGCGACGATCACCGCGTCGATCCCCCGCGCGCGGTAGCTCGATGCCGAGATCGACTGAAACACGTCGTTGAGGCAGCCGCCGGGCTTGGCGCCCGATGTGCCGAAGGTGCAACCGCTGAAGCCGCTGCCGAACACGTTGCCGGCGGAGAGGAAGCTGGTCGGGAGCCCATCGATGCCGTTGCGCAACTGCCGCGCGAAGGTCTCTACATCGTCATAGACGACGACCTGCGCGCCCATGCTGCGGCTCGCAGCCCAAGTGAAGCTGCCGGCATAAGAGGTGCCGCCATAGCGTCGTCCGACATGCGCTTCGAGCTGTGTGCGCGGGCTCGGCCGCCACACCACGCCGCCATCGTAGATCAGCCCGTCGGTACGATAGGCGATGCGCCGCGGCGAGTTCTTGTCGGTAACGAAACGACCGTTGCGATCGGTGACGGGATTGCCATCGGCGTCGAGCAGCGCGTCGCGCTGCCCGATCGTGATCTTCTCGTAGCCGACGCCAGCTTCGAGGGCGAGCGTGCCGCTGACCGGTGCGAGCACGTCGGCGCGTGCGAATTTGCCATCATAGCGCTGATCGAGCTGGTGCGCGTCCTCGCGATCCCAGCCGCCCGACACGGTGACGCCGACCGGCAGCACCTCGCCCGCCTTGAGGTTGAGGCTGGCCTGAGCGACGTTGCTCGTCGCACGATCGAACAGATCGAGCCGCGGCTGGCCGGGGCTGAGCGGCACCGAATTCGGCGCTTCGACCTTGGTGTAGCCGTAGCGATAGCTGCCCGACACGCCGACCACGCCGACATGCGTGCCGATCGTCGGTCCGGCATAAACGGCATAGACCTGGCTCAGATTGTCGCCATTGGGATTGGACGCGGCGGGCGCGGCCGAGCGAATGTCGGAACGCGCGCGCGCGGCAAGTGCGCCCCCCTCGATGCTCACGCCCGGCGCCACGCCGACCGCAGCGCGGGCGAGACCCTGGTGATAATCGCTGTCGTTAAGATGCTTGCCCCAGCCGATATTGCGTTCGTAGCGATAGCTGAGCTGCCCCTGCGCCGAGCGCGTGGCGATGCCCGCGTCGACGCCGACGGCGACTTCCGAATAGGTCAGCACGTCGTCATTGGTCAGATCGGCATCGACCACCTGGCCGAGCTCGATATAGGGCGCGACATATTTCGCCGCGCGCGGCGCCGGCTGCGCCGGCCCCGAGGCATCGCTCGCGGGCATGTCCTGCGCCATCGCCGGCGACGCGGCGAGCGCCAGCGCGGCAAGCATGGTCCAGCGCGTCATCGCACGCTCTCCTGTGGCTTGTAACCGTAATAGCTGCCGAAGCGCGCGCCGCCCGGCGTGAAGCTCACCGAATTGAGCACCAGCTGGATGTGCTCGCAGCCGTCGAGCAGCTGCACTGCCTCGCGCAGGTCGCTGTCGCCGGTGTGATCGGCGCGCACCACCATCATCACCTGCCCTACGGCGGCGGCGAGCACCGACGCGGGCGAGGCGGCGAGCGCCGGCGGCGAATCGAAGATCACGATACGGCGCGGATCGTTGGCGACCAGCGCGTCGAGCACGTCGTCGGTGCGCTTGCTGGTCAGCAATTCGGTGTCGTCATTGGTCCGGGTGCCGGCCGGCAGCAGGCTGAGCTTGGGAATGTCGGTACGCACGATGCAGCGCTCGGCGTCGATCGCCGGATCGGCGAGCGCGTCGAGCAGTCCCGGCCCCTCATCGAGCCCGAGCCGCGCCATCACGTCGGGCTTGGCGAAATCGGCGTCGACCAGCAGCACCTCGACATCGCGCTCGGCCGCGAGCGACAGCGCGAGGTTGATCGAGCAGAATGTCTTGCCCTCGCCCGGCTTGGCCGAGCAGACAAGGATGGTGCGTGATCGCACGGATCCCGCTTCGTCGATCGCGCGCGCGGTGAGCAGCAACTGGCGCTTCACCAGGCGGAACTCCTCTGCGAGCATCGAGACCGGCGCGCCGGGCACGAGGAAGCCCTGCTCGGCAAGGTGATCGCGATCGATCGGAACGAGCGGACCGGCAGGTGGCGCGGCGACTGGCCGAGGTGGCGCAGGAAGCTCGTCGCGAGTCGGCTGCGCTGCTTCCACCTTCGGTGCGACCGTGCCGGCCCGTGCGCGAAAATGATCGCCGAAGTCGTAAACTTCCGCAGCCCGCTCGAGCAGCGAGCTCGTGATCTTGCGCGGCGTCACGTCGTTCATGCCGCCAACCCCCGTTGCAGGAACTCGACCCCGAGCAGCGCGACATACGCCACGCCAAGCGCGCCGACCCCGACGAGCAGGTAACGCAACCGCTGCTTGCGGATCGCCGCCTGCCCCGCCGGCACGACCTCGCCGATCGAGCCGATAACCGGCAGCCCCGACGCCTTTTCCAGCCGATTGGCGGTCGCATAGGTCGTCTTGATCTGCCCCAGCGCGAAGGCCAGGCAGATGCCGCCGCCCAGCGCCACGATCAGCACCGCGGTCAGCAGCAGCGGGCGATTGGGCGATGTCGGCACCGTCGGGCTGGTCGGCGGATCGATCACCGAGAACTTGATCGCGTCGGTCTGCGTCTGCACCTGCCCGCGCAGCTTGATGTCCTCGCGGTCGGCCAGCATCTTGTCGTACTGGTCCTTCATCACCTGATAGTTGCGCTCGATCTGCGCCTGCTGGGCGGCGACGCCGGGATCGTCGGCGAGCTTTTCGTTGAGCGCATCGAGATCGCGCTGCAGCTGCGTCTTCTGCTGGGTCAGCGCGGCGACGGTCGCCTGCTTGTCGGCCTGCATCGAGCGCAGCGACATGTACATCGGGTTGGGCGAACCGCCGGCGACCGCCCCCGCCGGTTCGTGCTTCGCGGCAGCCTGCGCGGCGGCAAGCTGGCTCTTGAGCGCGATCACGTCGGGATAATTGTCGGTCCAGCCGCGGGCATGCGCGTCGGCGAGCTGGCCCTGGATCGCCGCAACGCGCGCCGCCGCCGGGCCGCCAGCAACACCGCCTGCGCCCGGGACGATCGGCGCGGTGCCGGCGAGCTGTGCGTTGACCGTCGAAAGCCCGCTCTGCGCCGCGGCGAGGTCGGCATTGACCTGCGCAAGCTGGCTGTGTGCCGCGCTGATCCGGTCGTCGAGCGAGCCGGTGCCCGGCAAGGCCGCGAGGTAGCGGTTCTGGAAATCCTGCCGCGCCTGATCGGCGTCCTGCAATTGCTGCTGGCGCTGGGCGAGCTGGGCGTCGAGGAATTGCAGCGTCGAGCTGTTCTCGTCGCGGTCGGAGGCCATGTTCTGATCGACGAAGATGTCGATCAGCTTCTGGACGATGTCGTGCGACAGCTTGGGGTTGCCCGCGGTCGCTTCGATCTGGAACAGGTTGTTCTGTTGCGCGGTGATCTTGATCTGCTGCTGGAGCGCGCCGACGCGCGCCGCCATGTCCTTGTCGCTGGCGACCGTCGTCGCGAGCGAGGTGCCGCGCACCACCTTCTGCAGGTTGACCGCCGAAGTCAGCGTCTGCCGCACGGTATCGACGCTCTGCTGCTGGTCGGCCGCGGTGATGCCGAGCTTGCCCGGCAGCAAAGATTGCAGGTCGACGAACACGCGCGCGTGCGAGGTGTAGCTGTTGGGGATCTGCGCGACCGCCAGCCAGCCGAGGATGGCGATGGCCCAGGCGGCGGCGAGCGCCACCCAGCGGCGGCGCCAGATGCCGTGCAGCGCAAGGCGGAGTTCGTCGTAGAGGCCGTTCACCGCCGCGCCCTCAGAACATGCTCTCGGGGATGATGATGACATCGCCCGGCTGCAGCATGACATTGGCCTTGGGATCGCCGTCCTTGAGCAGGCTCGACAGGCGGATCGCGTATTCGGTCTGCCTGCCGGTGTTGCGATCGTAGCGAATCAGCTTGGCGCGATTACCCGCGGCATATTGGTTGAGCCCGCCCACCGCGATCATCGCGTCGAGCAAGGTCATGTTGGCGCGATACGGGATCGAGGCGGGCTTCTCGGTCGCGCCGACGATGCGGATCTGCTGGCTGAACGTGCCCGAGAACTGGTCGACAATGACCGAGACGATCGGGTCCTTGATGTACTGCGACAGCGCGATCTTCATGTCGTCGGCAAGCATCGCCGGCGTCTTGCCAACCGCGGGCATGTCGCTGACCAAGGGCGTGGTAATGCGCCCGTCCGGCCGCACCTGCACCTTCGCCGAAAGTTCGGGATTGCGCCACACGAACACGTTGAGGGTATCGAGCGGGCCGATGATATATTGCTCGCTCGGCGCCTGATTGGCGGCGACGAACGAGGCCGGCGGCAGCTCGGGGCGATCTCCGCCAGCGCAGCCCGACAGCATCAGCGCGGCGAGCGCCGTGCCCGATCCAAGTTTCGACGACAGTCGCAAACGCATCGAATCACCTCCCGGCACCGCTCGCGCCGGGTGACGTCATCCCGGCGCAACGCGGTGCTTCGAGGGCCGGCTATGCGATCAAGAGGTGAAGATAGCGTTAGGATTATCGGCTGATCCGACCAGAATCTGTGCCGGAACGGGATGCGAGAGGAACGCGCTCGGGCTCGCCGAAAGGCCATAGGCGCCTGCCAGGAACACCGCGATGACGTCACCGGGCTCGGCATGCGGCAGCCCGATCCTGTCGGCGAGGCGGTCGAGCGGTGTGCAGAGGCAGCCGACCACGCTGACCGTCTCGGTCGCCGGCGCATCGAGGCGCTCGGCGAGGGCAACGGGATAATTGCGGCGCACCACCGTCCCGAAATTGCCCGACGCGGCGAGCTGGTGGTGCAGCCCGCCGTCGACGACGAGGAAGATCTCGCCCTGGCTTTCCTTGCGATCGACGATCCGCGTCAGATAGACCCCCGCCTCGCCGACCAGCCAGCGGCCCAATTCGAGCGCGAAGCGGCTGTCGGCGAGAATGCTTTCGCGTGACGCCAAGGCGTCGCTGAGCGCCGCGCCGACCGCTTCGACATCGATCGGCATGTCGCCCGCGAAATAGGGAATCCCGAAGCCCCCGCCGAGATTGACCAGCGGCGGCGCAGCACCGGCCTGCTCGGCAAGGCGTGCAGCGAGCGCCAGCGTCGCCGCCTGCGTTTCAATAATCGCCGCCGTATCGAGAGCCTGCGAACCGGCGAATATGTGGAAGCCCCGCCAATCCGCGCCCGCCGATCGAATCGTACGGACGAGCGCGGCGGCGCGATCGGCATCGACGCCGAAGGGCGAGGCGCGCCCGCCCATCCGCATCCCGGAGCCGCGCAGCTCGAAATCTGGGTTGACCCTGACGGCGAGCCGCGGCGTCACGCCGCTGCGGTCGCCGATCGCCAGCGCGCGTGCCGCCTCGCCTTCCGATTCAAGGTTGATCGTCGCGCCGGCGAGGATTGCGTCCTCCAACTCGGCATCGCGCTTGCCCGGCCCCGCGAAGCTGATGACGCTCGCCGGTTTGACGCCCAGCGCCGCGCGCAGCTCGCCCGCCGAAGCGACATCGAGTCCATCGACCAGCGGCGCGATCGTAGCGAGCAGCGGCGCGAAGGGGTTGGCTTTGATCGCGTAATGGACATCGACACCCCCCGGCAAGGCCGTGCGCAGCCGCGCAATGCGGTCGGCGATCACGGAGAAATCGTAAAGGAACAGGGGCGTTGAGCCGGCCTCATCAATCCATTCCTCAACAGTTCGGCCGCCGATCCGCAGCGCGCTTTGGCCGACGAAGGGCGGCGGAATCGGGCCGGTCGGCTTCATCGCGCCAGTTCCGCCTTCAATGCCGCCCGATCGAGCTTGCCGTTGGCGTTGCGCGGCAATTCGTCGCGCCAGTCGTAGCGAGCGGGTTGCATGAAGCTCGGCAGATCACGCCTGAGCCGTGCGCGCAAGGCCTCTTCGGCCATCGCCGGATCGCCGACCGCCCGCGCGACAACGACGATCGCTTGCCCCAGCCGGGCATCGGTGACGCCGAATGCCGCCGCCTCCGCCGTTTCGCCGCCGGCAAGCACGGCCTCTTCGATCTCGGTCGGGCTGATGCGATTGCCGGCGCTCTTGATCATCTCGTCGTCGCGCCCGACGAAGCGAAGCAGCCCGTCCCCATCGGCGATGACGGTATCGCCCGACCATACCGCCGTGCCGCCCGATCGCGAGAAGGCCGGCGCCGGCCGAAAACGCAACGCGGTTCGCTCGGCATCGCGCCAATAGCCCTGCGCGACCAGCGGGCCGGCATGGACCAGTTCCCCAGGTTCGCCCGGCGCGGCCGCGCTGCCGTCCGGCCGCACCACCATGACCTCCGCGAACGGCACCGCGTGCCCGATCGACTCGGGATGCGCGTCGACCAGCGCCGGATCGAGAAAGGTCGAGCGAAACGCCTCGGTCAGCCCGTACATCGGATAGAGCCGAGCCTGCGGAAAGCGCTGGCGCAAGCCCCAAACCAATGTTCGGGTCAACGCACCTCCAGAATTCGTCAATCTCTTCAATGGGTGTGAGGCAGAGTCCGGCCATTCCACTTCAAGAAGTTGTACCCACAAGGGCGGCACCCCGGCCAATGTCGTGATGGCATGGCGGTCGACCGCCTTCACCACGTCGCGCGGCATCAGATAATCGAACGGCACGACGCGCGCGCCCGCCGCCCAGCTCGACAGCAGCTGGCTTTGGCCATAATCGAAGCTCAGTGGCAGCACCGCCAGCACGCGATCGTCAGGCGCGAGATCGAGGTAATGGGCCACGGTAATCGCCCCCAGCCACAGGTTGGCGTGGCTCAGCATCACTCCCTTGGGCCGACCGGTCGAGCCCGAGGTATAGAGGATCGCGGCCAGAGCATCGGGATCCGCTTCCGACGGCGGCAGGCGATCGCCGTCGAGCGCCACGCTCTCCTCCATCGCCACGCTACAACCCTTCGGCACGTCGCCAGCTTCGAGCAAGCTCGCCCGCACCGGCTGCGTGACCAGCAGCCGCGCGCCGCTATCGGCGAGGATGTGCCCGACCTGCGCCCGCTTGAGCGCGGGGTTGACCGGCACATGTATCAGCCCGGCACGCGGCGCGGCGAGCGGCATCAGGCAAGCAAGCCGCGTCTTGGGAAGCCATGTCGCCACCCGGTCGCCGGGCGCGAGCCCCTGCGCCCGCAGCCATGCCGCCACGGCGCCGACCGCGGCTTCGAGCCCGGCAAAGTCGAGCGAACCGTCCTTGTCCTCCAGCGCCACCGCGTCCGGCCGCCCGCAGAGCGGCAAGTGATCGATCGGCTTGGGCACGGGATCGAGCGGGATCATGCCGCCTTGATAGAGCGCGCCGCGCCCGCCACAAGGCTTGCCGCGCAGCCCGCCACCGATTACCGCTCGCGCGGGACGAATTGCGACAGGGGCACTGACTTGGTTCCCGAAGGACAGGCCGACATCGAGACGACCGTTCGTGCGGTGCTGCGCGACGTGCTGGGGCTGAGCGAAGCGCGCGCCGCCGCCTTCGAGGCGACGACGCCGCTGTTCGGCGCGCTGCCCGAGCTCGATTCGATGGCGGTCGCCGGCATCCTGACCGAACTGGAAGACCGGCTCGGCATCGTCATCGAGGACGATGAGGTCGACGGCGACATGCTCGAAACGTTCGACGCGCTGGTCCGCTTCGCTGCCGCCAAGGCGCTCATGTGATCGGCCATTACGATTGGGCCGGCGGGCGCGAAGCGATGCTCCGCTTCGGCCCCGACGACGGCCCGGTCGTGGCGCTGGCGCTGCCGCTGTTCGAGGAAGCCAACCGCACCCGCGCCTTCGCTGTGACGCTGCTGCGAGCGCTCGCCGGGCACGGCGTCGGCAGCCTGCTGCCCGATCTTCCCGGCACCGGTGAAAGCCTGACGACACTTGAAAATAAAAACGCAAGCGATTGGACAGAAGCCTTTTCATCGGTCGATAGGCGACCCCATCACGTCGCGGCGCTGCGCGGCGGCTGCCTGATAGCCGGCAATGTCCCGGCGCTGTCGCGCTGGTATTTCTCGCCGGTGACCGGCGAGGCGCTGGTCCGCGACCTCGTCCGCGCGCGCCAAGTCGCCGATCGTGAGGAAGGCCGTTCGTTCGACCCGGCAACCATCGACGGAGACGGCCAACCGATCGAGTTCGCCGGCAATCGCATTCCCAGACCATTGCTCGATGCCCTTGGCGAAGCCGAAGCCGACGCGATGCCGCCGTGCCGCATCGTCCGGCTGGAGGGCGACGCACGCCCGGCCGACCGCCATGTTTCGGGCGCCCCGCTCTGGCGCCGCGCCGAGCCGGATAACGATCCGACGCTCGCTGCCCTCCTCGCCGACGACCTCGCTACATGGGTGCGGCAATGCGCGAGCTGATCGCCTTCGAGTGCGCCGGCGAAACGCTGCTCGGCACGCTCGACCGCGCCGAAGGTGAGACCGGGCTGCTGATCGTCTCGGGCGGTAACGAGATTCGCATCGGCGCGCATCGCGGCATGGCGGCGCTCGCCCAGCGCCTCGCCGAACGCAGCGTGCCGGTATTCCGCTTCGACCGCCGCGGCATCGGCGATTCGACCGGCGAGAATCATGACTATGCGTCGAGCGGCCCCGACATCGCCGCCGCCGCCGCCGCCTTTCGCCGGCACGCTCCCCACGTTCGCCGCCTCGTTGGTTTCGGCAATTGCGATGCCGCGACCGCGCTCGTGCTGTTCGGCAGCGAGGCCGGCCTCGACCGGCTGATCCTGTCCAACCCCTGGGTGATTGAATCGACCGACGACCTTCCGCCCGCGGCCGCAATCCGCGCGCGCTACGCGGAGCGGCTGCGCGATCCGCGTGAATGGCGCCGGCTGCTCACGGGCGGCGTCAATATCAGAAAGCTGATAAGCGGCTTACGAAAGGTGATGTCGAAACCGGACGAAGTTTCGAACTCGCTCGCCGATCGATTCTTCGCCGCACTACCGAATGATGCCAGGGTGATTCTCGCCGAACGCGACACGACCGCGCAGGCCTTCGCCGCCGAAGCCGCGCGCCGCACTTGGTCCGGCGCGATCGAGCGCATCCCCACCGCCTCGCACAGCTACGCGCGGGCAGGCGATGGCGATGCCTTGTTCGAGGCGATCATTGCTGCCTTCCCCCCTTCGCCCTGAGCTTGTCGAAGGGCGAGGTTCGGGCGCACCCGAGCTTCGACAGGCTCAGCTCGAACGGAAGGTGGCCCTACTCCGCCGCTTCGGCGACCTTCTCGAAATCGGCCTCGGCAAGGAAGCGTTCGGCGTCGAGGGCGGCCATACAGCCGGTGCCGGCGGCGGTCACCGCCTGGCGATAGACCTTGTCCATCACGTCGCCGCACGCAAACACGCCGGGCACGCTGGTCCTGGTGCTGCCGGTCTCGACCTTGATGTAATGATCGGCGTCGAGGTCGAGATGGCCGCGGAACAGCTCGGTCGCCGGATGGTGCCCGATCGCGACGAACCCGCCCTCGACGTCGAGCGTCGATAGCGCTCCGCTCACCGTGTCCTTGAGCTCCAGCGCTACCAGCCCCTCAGGCGACCCACCGCCCACGAAACGATGCACTTCCTTGTTCCACAACACCTTGATGTTGGGATGTGCGAACAGCCGCTCCTGCAGGATCTTCTCGGCGCGAAGCGAATCGCGGCGATGGATCAGCGTCACGTCGGGGGAGTGGTTGGTGAGATACAGCGCTTCCTCGACCGCCGTGTTGCCGCCGCCGATCACCGCCACCTTCTTGCCGCGATAGAAGAAGCCGTCGCAAGTCGCACAGGCGCTGACGCCCTTGCCCTTCATCGCTTCCTCGCTGTCGAGCCCCAGCCACTTGGCCTGTGCGCCGGTGGCGATCACCAGCACCTCGCCCTCATAGACGTCGCCGCCGTCCCCGGTCAGCCGGAACGGGCGCCGCGACAGATCGACATCGACGATCGTGTCCCACATCAGCGTCGTGCCGACATGCTCGGCCTGTTTCTGCATCTGCTCCATCAGCCAAGGGCCCTGGATGACATCGGCAAAACCGGGATAATTCTCGACATCCGTTGTCGTCATCAGCTGTCCGCCGGGCTGGATTCCCTGGACGAGGATCGGCTTCATTCCTGCTCGCGCGCCGTAGATCGCAGCACTGAGCCCGGCGGGGCCCGAGCCGAGGATGAGCATGCGGGTCGAATGGGTGGTCATCGATCAATCCTGCTGGAGTCCAAGCCCGTCTCTAGGGGCCAAGCGGCGTGGCATGCAACATGGGCGTCGCGCCAATCGCGGCAATCGCGAGAAATGGTTTGCGGCCGCATCGTTTGGCTTGCACCATCGTTGTAGCGGCAAGGAGAAGCGGCCATGAGCGACGAGCGAGAGATCGACACGACACCCTATTCGGGGCCGGCGGGCGGCTGGGGCTCGATGAAGTCGCTCTCCAAGATCATCGCGCGCGAGAAGGATGCGCCCGTCGAGATCGTTTCGCAGCTCTCGCGCCAGAACAAGCCCGAAGGCTTCATGTGCGTCAGCTGCGCCTGGGGCAAGCCGGCCAAGCCGCACCTAGCCGAATTCTGCGAGAACGGCGCCAAGGCGACCGCTTGGGAGCTGACCAGCCTGCGCGTCACCCCCGATTTCTTTCAGGAGCACACGGTTGGCGAGCTGCTGACCTGGAAGGATCACGACCTCGAACAGGCAGGCCGCCTCACGCACCCGCTCAAATACGATCCCGGGACCGACAAATATATCGCGGTAAGCTGGCCCGAGGCGTTCGCCGACATCGGCGCGCACCTCAAAACTTACGATCCCACCAAGGTGATCTTCTACGCCTCGGGCCGCGCCAGCCTTGAGACCTCATACATGTATTCGCTGTTCGCGCGGATGTACGGCAGCCAGAACCTGCCCGACAGCTCGAACATGTGCCACGAAACCACCTCGGTCGGCCTCAAGTCGGCGATCGGCTCGCCGGTCGGCACGATTCATCTCGAAGATTACGACACTTGCGACGCGATCTTCTTCTTCGGTCAGAACACCGGATCGAACAGCCCGCGCTTCCTCCACCCGCTCCAGCGCTGCGCCGAGCGGGGTGTCGAGATCGTCACCTTCAATCCGCTCAAGGAACGCGGCCTCGAACGCTTCATCAACCCGCAGAACCCGGCCCAGATGCTGACCGGCAAGGCGACCCAGATCTCGACCCAATACCACCAGGTCAAGGCCGGCGGCGACATCGCGGCGCTGATGGGCATGTGCAAATACACGATCGAGGCCGACGACGCCGCCCGCGCCAAGGGCGAGCCCGCGGTGCTCGACCACGCCTTCATCGCCGAGCACACCAAGGGCTTCGACGCCTTCGCGAACCGCGCCCGCGGCACGTCTTGGGAGGAGATCGAACGCGAGAGCGGGCTGCCGCGCAAGGCGATCACCGACGCTGCAAAGGTCTATTGCCGCTCGGAACGAGTCATCGCGGTCTATGGCATGGGCCTGACGCAGCACCGACACGGCATCGACAACGTCCACATGCTGGTCAACCTGATGCTGCTGAGGGGCAATATCGGCAAGCCCGGCGCCGGCATGGGGCCGGTGCGCGGGCACAGCAACGTCCAGGGCCAGCGCACCGTCGGCATCACTGAAAAACCCGAGCTCGCCCCGCTCGACCTGCTCGCAAAGCTGTACGATTTCGAGCCGCCGCGCGAGAAGGGTTGGGACACGGTCGAATCTTGCGAGGCGGTGCTCGGCGGCAGCGCGCAGGCATTCGTCGGGCTGGGCGGCAACTTCACTCGCGCGATCCCCGATCAGGCGCGGATCGAGCCGGTCTGGCGCAAGCTCGACTTGACCGTCCACATCGCCACCAAGCTCAACCGCTCGCACCTGCTGCCCGGCAAGACGTGCTATCTGCTCCCTTGCCTCGGCCGGATCGAGACGGACATGCAGGCCTCGGGCCCGCAGGCGGTGACGATCGAGGATTCGTTCAGCAACATCTACGGCTCGCGCGGCAAGGCGAAGCCGGCCAGCCAACACCTCCTCTCCGAGCCGATGATCGTCGCCGAGATCGCCAAGGCGACGCTGCCGCCCAATCCCAAGGTGAATTGGGATGCCTGGACGGCGGATTATTCGCTGGTGCGCGACGCGATCGAGGCGACTTATCCGGACAAGTTCAAGAATTTCAACGCGCGGCTATGGACTCCGGGCGGCTTCTGGAAGGGCAATGCCGCCGCGCACCGCCAATGGCTGACCAAGAGCGGCAAGGCCGAGTTCAACTGCCCGGCCGGCCTCAGCGCCACCGGCTTCGATGATGCGCCCGGACGTTACCGGCTTATGACGCTCCGCTCGAACGATCAGTTCAACACCACGATCTACGGCTATCATGATCGCTTCCGCGGCATCAAAGGCACGCGCGACGTAGTGCTGATGAACCGGGCAGACATGGCCAAGGCAGGCGTTGCCGAGGGCGATAGGGTCGCTTTGATCGGCGATTCGGGCGACAATATCGAGCGCCGCGTCGCCGGCCTGCGCGTGGTGACCTATGAGGTGCCCGAAGGCTGTCTCGGCGCTTATTATCCCGAATGCAACGACCTCATCCCGGTTGCTCACCACGCCCTGGAAAGCCATGTTCCGGCGGGAAAATCGGTACCGGTCAAGCTGGAGGTGATGCGCTGATCCTCGGCGCGGTCATCGCCGGCGGCCGATCGAGCCGGTTCGGCAGCGACAAGGCCGAGGCACTGCTCGACGGCAAGCCGCTGCTCGACCACGCCGTCGCGGCGATCCGGCCGCACGTCGACGCGATCGTTCTGGTCGGCCGCGATCGCACGGGTTGGCTCGCCGACCGCCCCCGCCCCGGCCTCGGCCCGCTCGGCGGCATCGCCTCGGCGCTCCATCACGCCGAAACGCGCCAATACGAGCGCGTGCTGACGATCGGCTGCGACATGCCGCGCGTCCCCGCCGAACTCCTCGAAGCGCTTGTCGAGCGCGCCCCGGCTTATTGCCGCGAGGCGCCGATCCTCGGCTGCTGGCCCGCGTCGCTGTCAGCCTCGCTCGACGCCTATGTCGCGGCAGACGCGAAGCGATCGATCCGCGGCTGGGCCGAATCGATCGGCGCGGTCTGCCTCGATGCTGCCCCGCTCGCCAACATCAACACGCCGGCCGACCTGGCGGCGTTATGACGTCGTCGCGAACCACCAAGCTGCTCGTCCTGCGGCCCGGCGGCGCGGAGGCCGCCACGCGCGCGATCGCGGTGGAAGCGCCGGTGGCGATCGAGATCAACGGGCTCGGCTATGCAGTGATGATGATGACCCCCGAGGCGCTGGCCGAATTCGCCACCGGATTCATGCTCACCGAGCGCCTCGCCGACACGCCCGCCGATATCCTCGACCTCGATCCATTCGAGACCGAAAGCGGCTGGATCGTCCGCGTCACCCTCGCCGAACGCTGCGCCGTGCGCATCCAGGATCGAGTTCGCCACCGCAGCAGCGACACCGGCTGCGGTTTGTGCGGCATTGCCGGGCTCGAGCAGGTTGTCCGCCCGGTTGCAGCGCCCTCGCCCCAGCCAATGGTCGAGCCGCGCGCGCTGTTCGCCGCGCTGTCCGCAATCCGCGACCACCAGCCGCTCAATGCCGCGACCGGCGCGGTCCACGCCGCCGCCTTGTGCGATGCCGATGGCGCGATCGTCGCGGCGTTCGAGGATGTCGGCCGCCACAATGCGCTCGACAAACTGATCGGCGCGATCGCGCTTCAGCAGCAAGACATCGCCGCGGGATTCCTGCTCGTCACCTCACGGATCAGCTTCGAGATGGTCGACAAGGCGCTGGTTGCCGGCGCGCCGCTGCTGGCCGGCATCTCGGCCCCCACCACGATGGCGCTCGACCATGCCAGGCGCCACGGCCTCACCCTCATCGCGCTCGCTCGGCCCGACGCCGTGCTGGTCGTCAACGATCCGGCCGGCCTGTTCGCCGCGCCTCAACGCGGGGCGAGCGCCGCCGAATAGAGGTGCCATCGCCGCTCGGCCTGGGTCGAGCCGGGCACGTCGTTCACGCGGCGCAGCGTGTAATGCCCGGCGAAGCGCTGCCGCGTGCCGTCCTTCAGCCGCGCATGGACGGTGACGGGCACGTCGATATAGGTCGACCCCGCCGCACCACCGCCATTGCCCGGCGTGCCGACCTCGACCGAGGTCGCCGCCGTCTCGGCGAACCCGCGCTTGAAATCGGCGAAGCTCTGATGGCTGTCCTGCCCGCCATTACCCCAGCGCTCGTAAGCGGCGCGGAAATCGCCGTGATTGAGATCGGCATAATAATGCCGCACGACGTTGGCGGCGCCTTGCGCGGTATCGTCGATCGTCATCGTGTCATCGTCGATGGCATTCGACGCAGCGGGCGTGGCATTTTCGGTGGCGCTGATAGCATCGCCGGTCGGCTCGGCGGTTTCGGGTGCCGGCGGCGTCACGGTCGTTGCGGGAAGAGCGGCATTCTCCTTCTTCGGCGCGCCGTCACAAGCGGCGAGCGCCAACGCTGTTGAAACTCCCAATGGCGCGATCCATCGTCTGCGCATTCTACGTCCTTCGGCCATTAATCCGAACGCGACCAACGCATTGCGCCGCCCGACGTTCAGTAAACGGCCTATCAAATCGTCCAGATCGCCACATTGGCGACCAGCACGGCGGCGGCGACCAGCATCAGGACGCCTTTGCTCCGCGCATCGGGACGGCGAAGAAGCGCGATGCCGCCGAGCACCAGCGCGAAGGCGGCGAGCATGGCTATCGCGGGCGCGGCCTCGATCATGCCGGTTCCTCGATCCGCGCTGGCTCGCCCGCGAGCGCGCGGCCGAACGATTCGGCGTCGGTATTGCCCCCCGACAGGATCACCAGCATGCCGGCTTGCGGCGCCACTTTCCCCGCCAGCACAGCCGCCAGCGCCACCGCACCGCCGGGTTCGACCACGAGGTGCAGCCGCTCGGCCGCCCAGCGTTGCGCCGCGCGCACCTCCTCCTCGCTCACCGCGACCCCGGTCGTGCCGCGATTGGCCAGCACCTCGAAGGTCAGCGGCGAGACGCGCGTCGTCTGCAGCGCGTCGCATGCCGTGGGCGGCGGATCGTCGCCGACCGGCTCGATCCAGCCGGCCTCGAGGCTCCGGCGCATGTCATCCCAGCCTTCGGGTTCGACGACGGTAATTTGTGCGTCGGGCAAAGCGAGCGCGGTTCCCGCCGCCAGCCCGCCGCCGCCGCAGGGCACCACCGCATGGGAAGGCTCGGGCAGCCCCGCTTCGACCATCTGCACCGCCGCCTCGAGAGCGGCCGAGCCTTGCCCTTCGATGACCCACGGATCGTCGAAGCTCGGCACCAGCACCGCGCCGCGAGCCTCGGCGAGCTTGGCGGCGATCGCTTCGCGGCTCTCGCTCGCGCGGTCATAAGCCACCACTTCGGCGCCCAGGGCCAGCGTCGCCTCGCGCTTCACCCGCGGCGCGTCGGCGGGCATTACGATCACCGCGGGCAGCCCGAGCCGCTTCGCCGCCCAGGCGACGCCCTGCGCGTGATTGCCCGAGGAAAAAGCCACCACGCCGCGCCGCCGCGCGCTCGATTCGATCGCGGTCAGCCGATGCCACGCCCCGCGCAGCTTGAACGCGCCCATCGGCTGCAGCGATTCGGCCTTGAAGGCTACGGGCACGCCGCCGATCTCGCGCACGAACAGCGGCGACGGCGGCAGGATTTGTGCAATCTTTGCAGCAGCATCGCGCACGCCGGCCCGGGTTGGTTGTCGCACGATCATCTCGCCTCGTCCCTCACTTTCGCACAACGCTTTACATCGCCGCGCGCTGATCCTATGTCGCGCCTCCGCTGCCCCATGGGACTTCCTACCGCAAGGCAGCTTTGTGTGAACTACCCAATGGAGGTCCCTTGAATTGGCCAAGCACGATAGCGCGCTGGGGCTAGCAATCGCCCCCGTCGATGTCACCCGTGGCATCGATCTCGTTCATGCTCGCCCGGTTCAGCCGGTCACGCTCGTCCGCCCCCATGCGGCGGCGCGTGCCGCCCGATTCTTCGTCGAGAAGTTTCCGGGCCGGTCGATCTATGCGGTGAAGGCGAACCCGTCGCCCGATCTGATCCGAATCCTGTGGGATAACGGCATCACGCATTACGACGTCGCCTCGATCGCCGAAGTGCGGCTCGTCGCGCGGACGCTGCCTGAGGCGACCTTGTGCTTCATGCACCCGGTCAAGGCCGAGGAAGCGATCCGCGAAGCCTATGTCACGCACGGCGTGCGCACCTTCAGCCTCGATACGATCGAGGAGCTGGAGAAGATCATGCGCGCGACGGGCAATGCGACCGATCTGACCTTGTGTGTACGCCTGCGCGTATCGTCGGAGCATTCGAAGCTCAGCCTCGCCGCCAAGTTCGGCGCCGCGCCGCACGAGGCGAAGGAGCTGTTGTTCGCGGCGCGCCAGGCGGCCGACGCGCTCGGCATCTGCTTCCATGTCGGCAGCCAGGCGATGACGCCCGACGCTTATGCCGAGGCGATGGAGCGCGTCCGTGCGGCGATCGTCGAGGCGGCGGTGACGGTCGACGTGATCGATGTCGGCGGTGGTTTTCCGTCGGTCTATCCCGGCATGGAGCCGCCCAATCTCGAAGCCTATTTCGAGACGATCCACCGCGCCTTCGAAAGCTTGCCGATCAGCTATTCGGCGGAGCTGTGGGCCGAGCCCGGCCGCGCGCTCTGTGCCGAGTACAGCTCGTTGATCGTCCGCGTCGAGAAGCGCCGCGGTGACGAGCTCTACATCAACGATGGCGCCTATGGCGCGCTGTTCGACGCCGCGCATATCGGCTGGCGCTTCCCCGTCCGCCTGCTGCGCGAGCCGGAGAGCACTGTCCGCGACATGCCGTTCAGCTTTTACGGCCCGACCTGCGACGACCTCGATCATATGGCCGGCCCGTTCGAGCTTCCCGCCGACGTTCGCGCTGGCGATTATATCGAGATCGGCATGCTCGGCGCATACGGCGCGGCGATGCGCACCGCCTTCAACGGCTTCGGATCGGACGAGACGGTGATCGTCACCGACGAGCCGATGGCTTCGCTCTACATGGGCGAGGCCGAGAAGGTCGCATCGAACGTCGTAACGCTGTAACGACGACACCATCCATATCCGTCATGCCGGCGCAGGCCGGCATCTCTTCATTATGGAGAGACCCCAGCTTTCGCTGGGGTGACGGATACTTTTTCGGGTTTCCGCGTCCCCATCAACGACGCTGGCTGACTGTTGGAGAATCCAAGTGACCGTCACTCACCCCGACGCCTCGACCGTGAACGACACCCGCAAGGCCGAGCTGCTCTCTTGCCAAGTCGAGCATGTCGACATCACCACCTTCGATGCGCGCCCGATCATCGACTCGATGGGGAAGATGAGCTTCACCAGCCGCGACCTCGCGCGCGCGACGGGCATCTACAATCAGATGCTCGCCGACAAGGACTGCTCGATCTTCCTCGTCATTGCCGGGTCGACCTCGGCGGGCGGCTGCATGGACCTTTATGCCGAGCTGCTGCGCTCGAACATGATCGACGGCGTGGTCGCCACCGGCGCGTCGATCGTCGATATGGATTTCTTCGAGGGGCTGGGCCACAAGCACTATCAGGCGCTTGAAATCCCCGACGACAACGTACTGCGTTCGCTCTACATCGACCGCATCTACGATACCTATATCGACGAAGAGCAGCTCCAGGACTGCGACCACACGATCGGCGAGATCGCCAATTCGCTGGAGCCCAAGCCCTATTCCTCGCGCGCCTTCATCCGCGAGATGGGCCGCTACCTCGCCGAGCACGGCAAGAAGGACAACAGCCTCGTCAAGCTCGCCTATGAGCATGACGTGCCGATCTTCTGCCCGGCGTTCGTGGACAGCTCGGCCGGCTTCGGCCTCGTCAAGCACCAGGTCGAGCGGATGAAGGAAGGCAAGCCCTACCTGACGATCGACGCGGTGGCGGACTTCCGCGAGCTGACCGACATCAAGATCAAGGCGGGGACCACCGGGCTGCTGATGATCGGCGGCGGCGTGCCCAAGAACTTCATCCAGGACACCGTGGTCTGCGCCGAGATCCTCGGCCACGATGACGTCGAGATGCACAAATACGCAGTGCAGATCACCGTCGCGGACGTGCGCGACGGCGCCTGCTCGTCCTCGACGCTCAAGGAGGCGGCGAGCTGGGGCAAGGTCGACACCGCGCTCGAGCAGATGGTGTTCGCCGAGGCCGGCAGCGTGATGCCGCTGCTCGCGTCGGACGCCTATCACCGCGGCTATTGGAAGGACCGCCCGAAGCGCCGCTGGGGCGCGATCTTCGACTGATTGCCCTTCCCTGACCTTCGTTCGCCCTGAGCCTGTCGAAGGGCGGTTGCCATGCGCAATCGTGCTTCGACAAGCTCAGCACGAACGAGGGTGAGGGCGCGCAAAACCAGTTGCAAATCCAAACCAGAAATCCGAGCATCCCTCCGACATCGAAGGGGGGATGCCATGACGACCGACCCGAATCTCGCCATCCTGAAGCCAGTCGTCGTGCTCGTCGCCTGGACGATCGTGATGCTCGTCTGGCTGATCGCGACGCGCATTCCGGCGATGAAGGCTGCGGGGGTCGATCTCAATCGGCTGATCGGCGGCAAGGGCACTGATGCGGATGGGGTGCTCCCCGCCAAGGCGCAATGGAAGGCGCACAACCATAATCACCTGATGGAACAGCCGACGCTGTTCTACGCGATCGCCATCACATTGGCGCTGATCGGACAGGGCGGTGGGATCAACGCGGAAATCGCTTGGGCCTATGTCGGTTTCCGCGTGCTCCACAGCCTGGTTCAGGCGACGTGGAACCGCGTCGCGGTGCGTTTCCTGCTGTTTCTTCTGGCGAGCCTGGCGCTGGTCGCGCTGACGCTGCATGCGGGCATCGCCTTGTTCGCCTGACGGTTCGTCGCGTCCGTCCTGAGCTTGTCGAAGGGCGGCGGGTTCCCCGATCGTTCGACCAGCTCAGCACGAGCCACCGAACGGTTCACGCCCGCGATTGGCAAAAACCCGCTTTCCCCGACGCGTCGAATGTGTAACGTTCGTCCAATGTTCCGCCAATCGGCCAGTCATGAAAGCGAAGAATGCCCGAATCCGCACCATCGCAAAGCTGGATGACGCGGCGCTTCGGCCACCGCGCGGTGCCGATCGTGCTGATCGCGGTGGTCATCGACGTGATCGGCTTCGGCATCATCATGCCGGTGTTGCCCGCGCTGATCACGCGGCTCGGCCATATCGATCTCGCCGCGGCGACGCGCGTCGCCGGCTGGCTGCTCGCGGTGTTCGCGATCGCGCAGTTCGTCGCGGGGCCGGTGGTCGGCAATCTCGGCGACCGTTTCGGCCGCCGCCCGGTGCTGATCCTCGCCATGCTCGCCTTCGCGGTGGATTACGGCATCACCGCATGGGCGCCCACGCTCGCCTGGCTGTTCCTCGGCCGATTGATCGCTGGCGTAACCGGCGCGATCTACGGACCCGCCGGCGCCGTCATCGCCGACGTATCGCCGCCTGAGAAGCGCGCCGCCGGCTTCGGCCTGCTCGGCGCCGCCTTCGGCATCGGCTTCATTGTCGGCCCGGCGATCGGCGGACTCGTCGCCTCCTTCGGGCCGCGCGCGCCGTTCATCGCCGCCGCGATCCTCGCCGGGCTAAACGCCGTCACCATGTTCTTCTTCTTGCCGGAGACGCTCGCGCCCGAGAACCGCCGTCCCTTCCGCTGGCGCGACGCGCATGTGATCGGCGCGTTCAAGCCGCTGTTCCACGCCGGGCGCGCCGGCCCGCTACTGCTCGCCTGGTTCCTGTGGCAATTGGGCGGCGTGGTCTATCCGGCGACCTGGGCGTTCTGGGCGTCGATTCGCTTCGGCTGGGATGCGACGGCGATCGGCTGGAGCCTCGCCTGGGTCGGTTTCCTCCAGTTCCTCGTCCAGGTGCTGCTCACCGGCCGCGTGGTCGAGCGGCTCGGTGAGCGCGGCGCGGCGATCCTTGGCCTCGGCTGCGGCGCTGCCTGCCTCATCGCCTATGCCTTCGTGACTCAGGGCTGGCAGGTCTATGCCTTCTTCCTGATCGGCTGCCTCGGCGCCTTCGCCTGGCCGGCGCTGAACGGCATCCTGTCGCGGATGGTGGATGCGACGCGACAGGGCGCGCTGCAGGGCGGAATCGGCAGCATGAACAGCGTCGCGGCGATCCTCGGCCCGCTGGTCGCGGCACAATCGCTCGCCTGGGGCACGCGCGTCGGGTTCGACGGCGCCGCCTTCATCGTCGCCGGCGGCCTTATCGCGGTGGCGATGCTGATCATCGTGACGATGGTGCCGGCCCCCGTTGCGACAAATTGCGACACTTTCCCCGCGCACTGACATATCGAAGCGACAAGCGGCGACCAGAAGGGTGCGATCGGCGGGATGGTCCCGCCCGGCCCATGAGGGATATGCCCGCCCATGACTCGTTTCGCCAAGCTCCTTCTTGCCGCCGCGCTCGGCGGCACCGTGCTCACCGGCGCCGCTTATGCCGCGCAGGATCAGGCCGCGCCGACACCGCCCGCCGGCATGCATCACCACCATCGCGGCCACGGTGACAGCCTTGCCCGGCTCGATACCAACAAGGATGGTGTCGTCACTCGCGACGAGGCCATCGCCGCCGCGACTGCGCGTTTCGACAAGCTCGACACCAACCATGACGGCAAGATCGACCAAACCGAAATGGCAGCGGCCAAGCAGCGCATGCAAGCCCGCCGGCAGGACATGCGCGCCAAATGGCAGGCACGCCGCGCCGCGCAAGCGCCGGCCGCATCGACCGACCAGTCGACGTCCGACGACCAGTAAAAATCCGGGTAATCGGTAGCCGGGCGGGCAGTCCTCCCGCCCGCCCGGCTCTTTTCTTGGGAATGCGATCATGGCAATCGACGAACCGATGGCCGACACCCCGCACCTGCTGCTGGTCGATGACGAGCGTTCGATTCGCGAGCCGCTCGCCAAATATCTCGAAAAACAGGGCTTCCGCGTGACGCAGGCTGGCGACGCCGCCGCCGCGCGCACCCGCCTCGCCGCTTATGCGATCGATCTCGTCGTCCTCGACATCATGATGCCCGGCGAGGATGGGCTGAGCCTCACGCGTCACATCCGCGAAGCGGGCGACCTGCCCGTCATCCTGCTCACCGCGCGCAGCGAGGAGACCGACCGCATCGTCGGCCTCGAAATGGGCGCCGACGATTATGTGGTGAAGCCGTTTTCGCCGCGCGAGCTCGCCGCGCGGATCAAGGTCATCCTGCGCCGCGCTGCCTCGGGCAACCGCCAGCACGCGCCCGAAACCGGCAGCTACGGCTTCGCCGGCTGGGTGCTCAAGACCGGCGAACGCACGCTCGTCGACCGCGAAGGCGTCTCGCTGCCGCTGTCGACCGGCGAATACAATCTGCTGCTCGCCTTGGTCCAGCGCCCGCGCCAGGTGTTGACTCGCGACCAGCTGCTCGATCTCACCCAGGGCCGCGAAGCCGGTGCGTTCGACCGGGCGATCGACAACCAGGTCAGCCGCCTGCGCAAGAAGATCGAGGCCGATGCGCGCAATCCCGAGCTCATCAAGACGGTGTGGGGCGGCGGCTACACGCTGGCGGCCGAGGTGACTCGGCTGTGATGCGCGCGCTGTGGCCGCGCAGCCTCGCCGGCCAGTTGGCGCTGCTCGTCGCGATCGCGCTGTTCGTGGCGCAAGCGATCAACTTCGGACTGCTGCTCCACGAACGCCGCCAGTTGCGCTTCGAACAGATCATAACGCCGACGGTGACTCGGTTGATCGATGCCGAGGATCGTCTCAATGCCGGTGCCACGCCCGATTCGGGCCACCGCCACGTCCGGCTGGTGGCCGCCAATCCCATCGCCGCAGATCGAGCGCGCCGGCCGTCGATCGAACGGGCAATCGCCAAGTCGCTCGCTCAGGCGGGTTTTCCGAGCCGTGCGGTGGTCGCCTCGGTGCGACCCGTGGTGCCGACCGATCTGCCCCGCGATCGCTTCGGCCGCCGCCGTGCATCGCGTCTGGCGCGGTTCGGCACGATCCTCGATGTCGCGGTCGAAGCGCCGGGTCGCGGCTGGCTGACGCTGCGCGCACCCTGGCCGGATACCGATCCTTCGCTGATCTGGCGCCTGATCGCGCAGACGCTGATCCTCTACGCGATCGTTCTGGTGCCCGTACTGTGGATCGGCCGCCGTATCTCGCTGCCGCTCAAGAGCCTTGCCGATGCCGCGCGCCGCTTCCGCCCCGGCGACGATCACGAGGCGCTCGCCGAAACCGGCCCGCCCGACGTCCGCGAGGTGACCGCCGCGTTCAACGCGCTCAGGCTGCGGGTGACCGCAATGCTCGAGGAAAAGGATCGCATGCTCGGAGCGATCGGCCATGACCTGCGCACTCCGCTGGCGGCGCTGCGCGTCCGCATCGAATCGGTCGATGACGATGGCGATCGCGCGCGAATGGCCGACATCATCGCCGAAATGAACCGCACGCTCGACGATATCCTGTCGCTCGCGCGGCTCGGCCGCCCCAGCGAGCCGCCCGTCGATGTCGATTTGACCGCCCTGGTCGATGCCGTGGTCGAGGATTTCCGCGATCTCGACCATGACGTCACCTTCGAGGACGGCACTCGCCTGCCGATCCGGCTGCGTCCTGCCCTGATGCGCCGCGCGGTGCGCAACCTCATTGAGAACGCGGTCAAATACGGTCAGTCGGCGGTCGTCCGCATCGAGACGACGACGGATCGTATCCGCATCGTGGTCGCCGATCGCGGGCCGGGCATTCCCGCCGATCGCCTCGCCGACGTGTTCGATCCCTTCACTCGCCTCGAAACCTCGCGCAACCGCGAAACCGGCGGCATTGGGCTCGGCCTCGCGCTCGCGCGGGCGATCGTCGCCGATGCGGGCGGCGAGATTCGCCTCGAGAACCGCGCCGAAGGCGGCCTCGACGCAGTCATCGATCTGCCGCGTTAGTCGAACGCGCTCTTTGGAATGTGCGTGATCCGGCAGGCGAGGTCGGCCTCGCCGCTCGCCACGACATAATGGTCGCCGGCATCGGCGATTCCCGTCGTGAACACCACGCTGTCGATATACATCAGCTTTTCGAGCGGCTTGGTCAGCGCCGGCGCGGGTTCGAGCAGCGGATCGTGTGAGGTCTCCACCGCGCGCCACGGCTCGTCGCGGTCGAGCAACGACCAATAGGTGCGATAGACCCCCACCACGCCCTTGGGCTCGACGCCGTGCCACAGGCTGAGCCAGCCCTTGTCGGTGAGGATCGGCGGCGCGCCGCCGCCCATTCGCGCCGTCGTCATCGCCGCAACGTGCGAGCGGATGCCGGGATGCTCGCATGGCTTCCAATGCAGCGCGTCGGGCGAGGTGGCGAGGTTGATCGACGGCCCCGCGCGCCACTCGCTGCCCGGCGGATAGGCGAAATAGAGGTCGCCGAGCGGCCGCGTCTGTGCCCAGTAATTGCCGCCGATCCGGCCCTCGAAGATCAGCATGTCCTTGTTCTGGTGATCGAGCACGATCCCTTCGAGCGTCCAGTCGAGCGCGTCGGCCGAGCTGTACAACGTCGTCGAGTGCCGTTCAGGGCTGACCGAGCAGGTCGTCATCAGATAGCGATCGCCGACCCGGCTGATCCGCGCATCCTCGACCCCGTACATCTGGTACGAGGTCGCCGGCGCGATGACTCGATCGTAATGCACCGCGACCACCCGGTTCCCGCTCGCATCGAGCTCGACCGGCAGCAGCCAGGACAGCGAGGTCAGCGCCATCACCCGCCAGCCGCCGCCGCGCATCAGGAACTTGCGCGGGTCCGAGGTGTCGACCAGCTCGATCGGCCAGGCATCAAGGGTATAGCCGCCGTCGAACCAGCGGATCGAGTGGATGTGGCCGTCGTGGATCGGCTCGCGCAGTGCCTCGGCGACGCGTACCATCATCAGCAGATTGCCGCTGGCGAGCCGCGTCATCCCCGGATTGAACGCGCCGAGCACATAGGTTTCGGCCTCGATCTTCCCCGCGAGCGGCGATCGCGACAGATCGACGTCGTGGGGCGTGAAAACCAGCGAATCGAAGAAGCTCATTCGTCGTTGACCCGCGGCACCACCACCATCTGCTGCACGACGGTGCGCGCAGGCTGGGTGAGGATGAAGTGGGTTGAGGCGGCGATATCCTCGGCGCGCAGCATTTCGGCGTCGGCGATCATGCGGCGTTTCTTCTCCTCGGGATATTTTTCGGGATTCTGGAAATCGGAGCCGGTGAAGCCGGGCTCGATCAGCGACACGCGCACGCTTTTGCCGCCCTGCTCGCGGCGCAGCGCCTCGGCAAAGCCGGCGATCCCGGCCTTGATTCCGGCATAGACGGTCGATTCGGGGGATAGGATGTGCGCCGACATCGATCCGATCAGCACGATGTCGCCCTTGATCCCTCCGGTGCCGCTGAAATGCTCGAGCGCGGCGTGCGCGCTTATCAGATAGGCAGTGAAGTCGGTCGCGATATGGTAGCGCAGCGTCTTCTCGTCGGTTTCACCCAAGGCATCGGCAGGGATCGCGGCGTTGATCACCGCGATGTCGAGCCCGCCGAGCCAGTCGGCCGCCTCCGCGAAATAGCGGCTGACAGTTTCGGGCTCGGCCAGGTCGATCGCGGTGCCGGCCCCCTCGCCCACTTCGGCGATCCGAGCCAGCGCGTCGGCGAGGTGATCGGGGTCGCGCCCGCAGATATGGACGCGCGCGCCCTCGCTCGCCAGCAGTACGGCGATCGCACGGCCGATGCCGGTGGTGCCGCCCGTGACGATCGCTCGTCGGCCGGCAAGCGGCATCACCGCGGTATGAGCATCGGCAAGATCGACCATCGGGCAACTCCCTCGAAGAGGCTGCCCTTGGAGACGCGTCAGGCGGGCACCGGTTCCTTGGCGATGCGCATGAGCAGCGCATCCATGGCTTTGACTACTTCGGGCTCGCTCAGCGTCGGCGTGTGCCCGACGTTGCGCACCGTGACGAGCGCGCTCGCCGGCAGCTCCGCCGTCATGCGCTTGGCGGTCGCCGCCGACAGCACGTCGGATCGCGCGCCGCGAACGATCAGCACCGGCAGCCCGGCAAGCGCTGCCAGCGCCGGCCACATGTCGGGCGCCGCCTCGCCGCCGGGTTCGCGGAATGGTTCGGCGATCTTCATGTCGTAATCGAGCACGATCCGCCCGGCGCCGTTCACGTAATAGAGCCGCTTGGCCATCTTCAGCCAATCGTCGGTCTTGTAGCCGGGATAGACGTCGCGATTGGCTTCCTCGACCGCGCGCGCGGCGTGCATCCAGGTCGGAAAGCTGTTCGACCGGCCGACATAGGAGCGGATGCGCGACAGCCCCGCCGGATCGATCTCCGGCCCGACATCGTTGAGCAGCGCGCCCGCCAGCCGCTCGCGCGCCTGCATCGCCAGAAGCATCGTCACGATCCCGCCGAGCGAAGTGCCGAACGCCACTATTTTGGGCAGCGCCAGTTCGTCGAGCAGCGCCAGCACGTCGCCGACATAGACCAACGGATTATAGGTCGCCGAATCCTTGGCATAATCGCTGTCGCCGCGGCCGCGCAAGTCGATCGCGAGCACGCGCCAGTCGCCCGCCAGCCGCGCCGCGACCTCCTCGAAGTCGCGCGCATTGCGGGTCAGTCCCGGAATGCACAGGATCGGCGGCCTCGTATCGTCGCCCGGATAGTCCCGGTAGTGCAGCTTCAGCCCGTCGGCCGACTGCCAGTAGCGGTCTTCATAGGCGGCCATGGTTGCGTCTTTCGCTCATCGCCACCCATATCGCCGCATGGCCGCGCTACCGCAACCTTCACGTTATCGCCCCGAGACCGCGATCCTCGAACTGGGCGGCGCCTTTTACGATCCGGTGGCGCCGGCGCGCTTTCCTGAAACGCGTCTGCGCTTCCGCAACGATCGCGCCGCCGAAAGCATTGGGCTCGATTCGCTGAGCGACGCCGAGTGGATCGCCCATTTTGGCCGCTTCCAGCCACTGCCCGGCACGCTCAGCCAGCCGCTCGCGCTGCGTTATCACGGCCACCAGTTCCGCGTGTACAATCCCGATATCGGCGACGGCCGCGGCTTCCTGTTCGCGCAGATGAGGGACGACCGCGACCGGCTGATGGACCTCGGCACCAAGGGGTCGGGCCAGACGCCCTACAGCCGCTTCGGTGACGGGCGCCTAACGCTGAAAGGCGGCCTCCGCGAGGTGCTGGCGACCGAGATGCTCGAAGCCTTGGGTGTCGAAACCTCGCGCAGCTTCTCGCTGATAGAAACCGGCGAGGCATTGGAACGCGGCGACGAACCCTCCCCCACTCGCTCCGCGGTGCTCGTGCGCCTCAGCCATGGCCATATCCGCATCGGCACCTTCCAGCGCCTCGCCTACGAACGCGACGCGGAAAACATGGCCCGGCTGGTCGATTACGTGCTCCGCCATTTCTATCATGAGGAGGCTGGCGCGGACGCCCCCGCGCGCCTGCTCGCCCATGTCGTCCGCCGCACCGCGAAACTCGCCGCGAGCTACATGGCAGCAGGCTTCGTCCATGGCGTGCTCAATTCGGACAATATCAACGTCGCCGCCGAAAGCTTCGATTACGGCCCGTGGCGCTTCGCCCCGACCTGGAACCCGGCCTTCACCGCCGCCTATTTCGACCATGCCGGCCTCTATGCCTTCGGCCGCCAACCCGAGGCGATCCATTGGGACGCGGCACAACTCGCCGTTTCGCTGCGCCTGCTGAGCGACGCCGAGCCGCTGATCGCGGCGCTCGACGCTTTTGGCGACCACTACCAACGCGAAGTGACCGCGGCGATTCTATGGCGGCTCGGGGTACGCTCGCGAGATTCGGCAAGCGATCGCGCACTGGTCCAGGTGATCGAAAAGGCGCTGCGCGCGACCGACATGCCGGTCGACCGCTTCTTCTTCGATACGTTCGGCGGACGCTTGCCCGAGGCGCCCGCTTATGAAGCGTTCGGCGAAGTCCGTCACTTGCTCGCCGACTACGCCCCCCGCGCCTCTCGCGACCACCCCTATTGGCGGCGCACAGAACCTTGTTCGATGCTGATCGACGAGGTCGAAGCGATCTGGGCGCCGATCGCCGAAACCGATGATTGGTCGCGCTTCCACGCCAAGATCGCGGCCGTGCGCGAGATGGGGGAAGCCTTGAAATAAATCCGTTCGCGCTGAGCGGCGCCTAACCGCCGTTCGCTCTGAGCTTGTCGAAGGACGATTAGCGAGCGCGGGGCAAGCGTGCTTCGACAAGCTCAGGGCGAGCGGGGTGGGAACAAGACCGGGTGTGGAAAACGGCCACGAGTTCGGGCAAGAGCCTTTCCGGGAAGAAGGAGCCGTATGAGCGTAACCGAAATCGTCTCGACCGAGCCCGCCACCGGCGCGGTGCTGTGGCGCGGCGCGATCAGCGATGTCGATGCCGAGGTGGCCCGTGCACGCGACAGCTGGGCGGCCTGGGCGGCGCAGCCGCTCGCCAATCGCACCGAGGCGCTGCGGCGCTTCGCCAACGTCGTGCGCAGCCGCCACGAGCAGTTCGCCGACACGATCGCGCGCGAAACCGGCAAGCCGTTGTGGGAAGCGCGCACCGAGGTCGATACGGTGATCGCCAAGGTCGATATCTCGATCAAGGCCTATGCCGAGCGCACCCCGCAACGTCGTCTCGAAGGACAGGCCGGCGTGCGCATGGCGCTGCGTCACAAGCCGCACGGCGTGCTCGCGGTGCTCGGTCCCTATAATTTCCCCGCGCATTTGCCCAACGGCCACATCATCCCCGCGCTGCTCGCCGGCAACGCGGTACTGTTCAAGCCTTCCGAAAAGACTCCGGCCTCGGGGGCGTTCCTGGTCGAGTGCTTCCACGCCGCGGGCATCCCCACAGGCTGCGTCCGCCTCGTCATCGGCGGGCCGCTCGAAGGCAAGGCGCTGGCCGGGCATGACGGTATCGATGGCCTCCTCTTCACGGGCTCGGCGCGCACCGGCATCGCGCTCAATCGTCAATTTGCCGAACGGCCCGAAAAGATCCTCGCGCTCGAAATGGGCGGCAACAACCCGATCGTCGCCTGGGAGACACCCGATCTGCACTCGACCGCGGTGCTGATCGTGCAATCGGCCTTCACCACCGCCGGCCAGCGCTGCACAGCCGCGCGCCGCCTGATCGTCGATGATAAGAGCTGCCAGCCGCTGCTCGACGAGCTGGTCAAGCTCACCGGCCGCATCATCGTCGGCGAGCCGCATGCCGATCCCGCCCCGTTCATGGGCTGCGTGATCGACAACGAGGCTGCCGACCAGCTCACCGAAAGCTTCGTCACCTTGATGTCGCACGGCGGCCGGCCGCTTCGCCACATGGAGCGGCCGGTCGACGATCGCCCGTTCCTCACCCCCGGTTTGATCGACGTCACCGATGTCGCCGACCGCCCCGATATCGAGCTGTTCGGTCCGGTCCTCCAGATCATCCGCGTTCCCGATTTCGAGGCCGCCATCGCCGAGGCGAACAATACCCGCTACGGCCTGTCGGCATCGCTGCTCAGCCAGAATCCCAAGCTCTACGACCAGTTCTGGGCCAATGCCCGCGCCGGCATCGTCAACTGGAACCGCCCGACCAACGGTGCCTCCTCCGCCGCGCCGTTCGGCGGCATTGGCTGGTCGGGCAACCACCGCCCGAGCGCCTATTACGCCGCAGATTACTGCGCCTATCCCGTCGTTTCGAGCGAAGCCGACCAGACCAGAGCGAGCATCGGCATCGGCCTGCGCGAGGGATAGGCGCTTCTTTCCTGCCTTCGCGGCGGTGGGGAGCAATCCATCCCAGCATCACCACTTCCCGTCAGAAGCGAATTGCCTACCTCATTAGTAGGGATTAGCTTGGCCGCATCGAGTCGGGAGAAGGCCATGCACCATCCGCTCAATATCCGCCCTTATCGCGTGCCGGTGGTCCTCACCGTGCCAGGCCTCGACAATTCCGGGCCCGGCCATTGGCAAACGATCTGGGAGCAGCAGCGCCACGATACGCACCGCGTCGATCTCGGCATGTGGAGCCGGCCGCACCGAAACTCCTGGGTGACGAGGCTCGGCCACGCGATTCGCACCGCGCAGACGCCGATCGTGCTCTGCGCGCACAGCCTTGGATGCCTCGCGATCGCGTGGTGGACGATCCTCGAAGGGCAGGCGTTCGGTCACCCGATCGCCGGCGCCTTGTTCGTGGCGCCGCCCGATTGCGACCATCTCGACGCAGCGGATCGGCTGGCCGGCTTCGGCCCCACGCCGAGGAAGAGCCTGCCTTTCCCGTCGCTGCTCGTCGCCAGCCGCAACGATCCCTATGCGTCATACGAATGGTCCGAATCGCTTGCCCGCGATTGGGGCAGCGAGTTCGTCGATGCGGGCGCCCTCGGCCATATCAATGCCGCCTCCGGCATCGGCGACTGGCCCGATGGGCAGGCGCTGCTCGAACGGCTCGTGGCAACGGCGGCCGAGCGCGCGCATGATCCGGCACCGCTCGAGACGCGCCGATCGATCGTCGATCGGCCCGACGCCCGCCTAAGGCCGACTCTTTTGAGATAAGCTAGCTCGTCGACGCAAGACCGAACGTCGCGCCTCGTATCTGCACGACAGCGATAGCGCCGCACCGTTGCTACCGAAACGATCGCGCTTCTCGCCCGCTGGGACAAAGTTTCGCTTCCCGTCCCCCAAGCAACCGTCCTTTGCCTCGCCGCCGCGCCACGGCCAAATCGGCGATCATGGCAACGCTTCTCGATCCCACCGCGCGCGGGCGCGTCATCCTGGTCGGCGCCGGCCCCGGCGATCCGGGCCTGCTCACCGTGCGCGCGGCCGAGGCGCTCAAGTCGGCCGATGTCGTCGTCCATGACGGTTTGGTCGATCCGCGCGTGCTCGATCTCGCGCCTGCTGCGGCGCTGCGCATTTCGGTCGCGAAGTCGCGCGCCCGGCACACCGTGCCGCAAGAGGGGATCAATGCGCTCATCGTCGCGCATGTGAAGACCGGCGCGATCGTCGTGCGGCTGAAGGGCGGCGACCCCTTCATCTTTGGCCGCGGCGGCGAGGAGGTCGAGGCGGTGCGTGCTGCCGGGCTTCCCGTCGAGGTGATTCCCGGCGTCTCGGCGGCGCTCGGCTGCGCGGCTGAGGCGATGCTGCCCCTCACCCACCGCGATCATTCGAGCGCGGTCAGCTTCGTCGCGGGTCAGTGCAAGGGGCTGACCGATCAGGATTGGTCCGGCCTCGCCGGCCAGGGCCGCACGCTCGTCATCTACATGGGCGTCGCCACTGCGGGCGACATTGCCGACAAGCTGATCGCCGATGGCGTCGCGCCGGACATGCCCGTCGCGGTGCTCGAAAAGGGCACATGTGAAGGTCACCGCGCGCTCAAGACCTTGCTCACCGATCTCGGCGCGATGGTCGAGCGCGAGAAAGTCCAGAGCCCGGCGATCATCGTCGTCGGCGAGGTGGTCGAGTTGTCCGACGCCGAGGACAAGCTCGCCCGCTGGGCGCGCGCGTCGGACGCACAGTTCTCCGTTCGCCCTGAGCTTGTCGAAGGGCGAGGGGCGGGCTTCGACAGGTTCAGCCCGAAGGGGGCGGAAGGATGAAGCTGCTCACCGGCAACAACCTGCGCACCGGCGCGGTGATCTGGTGGACCGGGCGCGACTGGTCGCTCCACGTCGAGGATGCCGCCGATGTCGGCGAGCACGGCGAGGCGATTGCCCATGCCGAAGAAGGCGCCCGCCGCGTCAACGGCCCCGCGCTGATCGACGCCGAGATGACGCCCGACGGCCCGCGCCCCGCGCACATCAAGGACCGCATCCGTGCGCTCGGCCCCACGGTGCGTCCCGATCTGACGCTCAAGCCGGCCGATCCGGATGCCGGGAGCTGGGTGATATGAGCTTTACTCACGCGAAGGCGCGAAGGCGCGAAGATATTGTTCGCGCAGAGGCGCAGAGAACGCAGAGGGGTTGCTCCCGCCGCGAAGCGGCAGGAATCCTTCCTAGCAATTTAAAGATGCCGTTGACGCGGCGAACGACAGATCCAGCGCAGCGAACGCCCTCTGCGCTCTCTGCGCCTCTGCGCGAACCTCTTCTTTCCTTCTTCGCGCCTTCGCGCCTTCGCGTGAAGTCCCAAAGGCTCTGACATGCTGTACCGTTACGACCAATACGATCAGGCGATCGTCGATGCCCGCGTCGAGGAATTCCGCGATCAGGTGCGCCGTCGCATCGCCGGCGAGATGACCGAGGACCAGTTCAAGCCGCTGCGTCTCAAGAACGGCCTCTATCTCCAGCTCCACGCCTATATGCTGCGCATCGCCATCCCCTATGGCACGCTGACCTCGGCGCAGCTGCGCAAACTCGCTTATGTCGCGCGGACTTATGACCGCGGCTACGGCCATTTCACCACGCGGCAGAACATCCAGTATCACTGGATCAAGCTCGAGCAGGTGCCCGACATTCTCGCCGATCTGGCGACGGTGCAGCTCCACGGCATCCAGACGAGCGGCGAAAGCATCCGCAACATCTCGGCCGACCAATATGCCGGCGCCACCGCCGACGAGATCGCCGACCCGCGCCCCTGGGCCGAGCTGCTGCGGCAGGTGACGACCTTCCACCCCGAATTCAGCTACCTGCCGCGCAAGTTCAAGTTCGCGCTGACCGCTGCGCCGGGCGATCGCGCCGCCATCCGCTGGCACGACGTGGGCTTGCGGCTGGTGCGCAACGAGGCGGGCGAGGACGGCTTCGAGGTCTATGCCGGCGGCGGCATGGGGCGCACGCCGTTCGTCGCCGCGCTGATCCGGCCATTCTGCCCAGCCGACCGCCTGTTCAGCTATGTCCAGGCGATCCTGCGCGTTTGGAACCGCCACGCCCGGCGCGACAACATCCACAAGCAGCGCATGAAAATCCTGGTCCACGACCTCGGCGTCGAGGAGTTCACCCGACAGGTCGAGGAGGAATATGCGCATATCGCGACGCTCGGCACCGACCCGCCGCGCGCCGAGTTCGACCGCATCGCCGCCTATTTCGCGCCGCCGCCGTTCGAGACTGGATTGTCAGAGGAGGTCGACCGCGCGGACCCGGACTTCGCTTTGTGGGTCGATCGCCAGGTCGCGCCGCACAAGGCTCCCGGCTATGCGATCGCCAACATCAGCCTGAAGCCGATCGGCGGCATCGGCGGCGATATCTCGGCCGAGCAGATGGATTTAGTCGCCGATCTCGCCGAACGCTACAGCTTCGACGAGCTGCGCGTCACGCACGCGCAGAATCTCGTCTTGCCCCACGTCCGCAAGGCGGACCTCTACGCGGTCTGGCAGGCGCTTGACGCCGCGGGGCTGGCCGACGTCAACCTCGACCTCGTCACCGACATCATCGCCTGTCCGGGGCTCGATTATTGCAGCCTCGCCAATGCGCGGTCGATCCCGGTCGCGCAGAAGATCGCCGAACGTTTCGCCGATCTCGACCGGCAGCAGGATCTGGGCGAGCTCAAGATCAAGATCTCGGGCTGCATCAACGCCTGCGGCCATCATCACGCCGGGCACATCGGCATCCTCGGCGTCGATCGGAAGGGCGTCGAGAACTACCAGCTCCTGCTCGGCGGCTCGGGCGCGGAGGACACCACTACCGCCAAGATCACCGGCCCCGGCTTCGACGAGGACGGGGTGGTCGACGCGGTGGAAAAGGCGATCGAGACCTATCGCACGCTGCGCGACCCCGGCGAGCGCTTTCTCGACACCTACCGCCGCGTCGGCATGGAGCCGTTCAAGGAGGCGATCTATGGGTAACTCCGTCACCCCAGCGAAGGCTGGGGTCTCTTCTTTGCCCGGGCGCGCGCTCCACCCGGAGATGCCAGCCTTCGCTGGCATGACGGAGAAGCGGCGTGGCTGAGCCGCTCCGCTACCGCACCGACGCGCCGGCCGACGAGCCCGCGGTGACGCTCGATTCGTTCGTCGATCAGGACGACGCCGCCTCAGTCCGCATCGAGGCGGGCGACGACGTGCGCCTGCTCCTGCCCCTGCTCGACCGCGTGAAGCTGGTCGAGATCGACTTCCCTCGTTTCCGCGACGGACGCGGCTATTCGTCGGCGCGAATCCTGCGCGAGGCGGGCTATACCGGCGAGATCAAGGCGACCGGCGACGTCCTCGTCGACGAGCTGCTGTTCATGCGCCGCTGCGGCTTCGACAGCTTCGCGCCCGACGCGCCGATCGCACCCGAGGCGGCCGAGCGCGCGCTCAATGCCTATCCCTTCGTTTACCAGCATGCCGCCGACGACGCGGTGCCGGTGTGGAAGCTGCGCCATGGCCAGCCGCGCGCGTGACGTGATCGACACCGGGCCGCGGTTCACGCAGGCCGACGCGATCCGGCTCAACAACTTGTTCCGCGGCAACGACGCGGCGGAGATGCTGGCGGCGGTGATCAGCGACAGGCTGGTCGGCGAGGCGGCGATCGTTTCGTCGTTCGGCGCCGAATCGGCGGTGCTGCTCCACCTCGTGGCGCAAGTTGCGCCCGATATGCCAGTGCTGTTCCTCGACACGGGCAAGCATTTCCCGGAAACGCTCGCCTATCGCGACCTGCTCGCCGAGCGGCTGAACCTCAACCTCGTCAACCTCACGCCCGATCCGGTGGAACTCGCCGCGCGCGACGAAACGGGCCTCCGCTGGTCCTACGATCCCGACGGCTGCTGCGAATTGCGCAAGGTCAAGCCGCTGGCGCGCGCGGTGGCGGGGCTCGACGCCACCTTCACCGGCCGCAAGGGCTTCCAGTCGGCGACGCGCACCGGCCTGCCCCGCTTCGAGATCGACACCACCGACGCCGAGGGCCGCCTCAAGGTCAATCCGCTGGCCAATTGGGCCAAACCCGAGCTCGACGCCTATTTCGAGCGTCACGCCCTCCCCCGCCACCCGATCGAGGCCGACGGCTATCCTTCGATCGGCTGCGCGCCCTGCACGAGCAAGGTACTCCCCGGCGAAGACCCCCGCGCCGGGAGATGGCGCGGCTGGGACAAGGTCGAATGCGGGATTCACCTGCCGGAGAAGCCGGGCGAGGAGCCGGCGTTTTGAGCACCTTCTGATCCTCTCCCTTGACGGGAGAGGATAGCGGAGCTTGCCGGCTCTGCCGGCTAGCGCAGCTTGGTGAGGGTGAGCGGCGCAAAGCGCCGCGCGAGCCTGTGGCTCGCACCCCCTCACCCAACTCCGACTAGGCGGCAAGCCGCCAAGTCTCCGTATCCCTCTCCCGCAAGGGGAGAGGGAAAGTTAGTATCGATCCACCGCCAGGTCGCTGAACCGCGTCACCTCGGGCTCGAACTTGAGCAGAACCTTGCCCGTCGCGCCGTGGCGTTGCTTGGCGACGATCAGCTCCGCCAAACCAAACACCCGCTCCATATCGGTCGCCCATTTGGCGTGGTCTTCGAATATCTTCGCGTCGTCGCCCTCGATCGGCCGCTTGGGCTCCTTCGCCGCGACGTAATAATCCTCGCGATAGACGAACCATACCATGTCGGCGTCCTGCTCGATCGAGCCCGATTCACGCAGATCCGAAAGCTGCGGGCGCTTGTCTTCGCGCTGCTCGACCGCACGGCTGAGCTGCGACAGCGCCAGCACCGGCACGTTCAAATCCTTCGCCAGGGTCTTGAGACCGCGGCTGATCTCCGAAATCTCCTGCACGCGATTGTCGTTCGAATTGCGCCCCGATCCCTGCAGCAATTGCAGGTAATCGACCACCACCAGCCCGATCTCGTTATTGTGCCGCCGCTGCAGCCGCCGCATCCGCGTGTGCAGCGCACTGATCGACAGGCCGGCGGTGTCGTCGATGAACAGCGGCAGCTTCTCGAGCTCCGCCGCCGCCGCCGCCAGTTGCCCGAACTCGGCGCGGCTGATCTTGCCCATACGCAGCGCTTCGGAGCTGATCCGCGACTGCTCCGCGAGGATACGCGTCGCCAGCTGGTCGGCCGACATTTCGAGGCTGAAGAAGGCGACTTTGGCCCCGACCGACCGCTCGGGCGGGATACCGTCCTCCATGTCGCGCATCCAGCGCCGCGCGGCGTTGAAGGCGATGTTGGTGGCGAGCGAGGTCTTGCCCATGCCGGGGCGGCCGGCGAGGATCATCAAATCCGAATGGTGCATGCCGCCGATCTTCGAATTGACCGAATCGAGGCCGGTGGTGACCCCCGACAGATGCCCGCCCGAATTGAGCGCGCGCTCGGCCATCTTGACCGCGGCGGTGGTCGCCTGGGCGAAGGTCTTGACGCTCGACTCGGTCCCGCCGTCCGCCGCGACCTTGAACAATTCCTCCTCGGCCGCCTCGATCTGGCCGCGCGGATTGACCTCTTCAGAGGTATCCATCGCCCGCTCGACCAAAGTGCGGCCCACCGACACCAGCGCCCTCAACATCGCCAGATCGTAAATCTGCTGCGCGAACTGTCGCGCGCCGATCAGCCCCGCGCCTGAACCGGTGAGCTGCGCGAGATAGGCCGGCCCGCCCAGCTCCTTCATCCCCTCGTCGGCCTCGAACATCGGGCGCAGCGTCACCGGCGTCGCCAGCATGTCGCTGCCACGCAGCGTCTTGATCGCTCCGAAGATGCGGCCGTGGAGGGGCTCGTAGAAATGCTCGGGAACGAGCTTGTCGATCAGCTCGTCGGCAAGCCGGTTGTCGATCATCATCGCGCCGAGCATCGCCGCCTCGGCCTCGACATTCTGCGGCAGCGAGGTTCCTTCGGCGGCGGGCGCCGGATGAGCGAGTGCGATGGTGGCCATCGCTTGCTTCTAAACCGATGCGGCGGCCGCTCAAGTACGCAGGCGCGTCGACGGCTGTGGAAAACGCGCATTACACACACATCCGCCACCCCGGACTCGTTCCGGGGTTTAACGAGCAACGAGCGCCGACGCCTGCGGATGGTTGGATGCCGGAACAAGTCCGGCATGACGACGAGCAATTGATTCTGCCCGCCTGCTCGCCGATAGCCTGCAAATGGCCGATCCGCGGATCATCGACGTGCAGTTGGACGAGCGCACCATTCTGTGGCGCAACGCGGATATCGAGCAGGAACGCCGCATCGCCATTTACGACCTGATCGAGAGCAACCATTTCGCCCCGCAAAAGCCGCATCCCGACGGCTATGCCGGCCCCTACAAGCTCGCCCTCAGCGTCGAGGAGGGACGGCTCGCGCTGCGCATCGACCGCGAGGACGGCAGCCCGCTCGAAACCCATATCCTCGGGCTCGGCCGCTTCCGTCGGCCGATCAAGGACTATTTCGCGATCTGCGACAGCTATTATCAGGCGATTCGCGCCGCGACGGCGCAAGCGATCGAGACGGTGGACATGGCGCGCCGCGCGATCCACAACGAGGCCGCCGACCTGCTCAAGGAACGGCTGGCGGGCAAGATCGAGGTCGATTTCGATACCGCGCGGCGGCTCTTCACCTTGATCTGCGTTCTGCACATACGGGGGTAAGTGCGTGACATTCCTGAAGACACGGATCGGGCGAGCGATCGCCGGACTGATCGTGCTGGCGCTCGTCGCGGCGGCGCTGTGGGTCTATGCCACCGGCTGGGCTCCGGCAGCCGCCAAATATCCGATCCAGGGCGTCGATGTGTCGGAAGCGCAAGGCGAGATCGTCTGGACGACGCTCGCCGCGCGCGGCGCCGATTTCGCCTATGTCCGCGCGACCAGCGGCGCGCATGGCCGTGACGCGCGCTTTCTCGACAATTGGCGAGGCGCGGCGGCGGCGGGGCTGCGCCGCGGCGTCATCCACCATTGGTCGTTCTGCGACGGCGGCGACGCGCAAGCCGACAATTTCGTCACCACGGTGCCACGCGACGGCAACGCGCTTCCCGCGGTGCTCGACCTCGATTTCACGCCGGATTGCGACGCGCGCCCCGACCGAGCGGCGCTGATCGCGCAAGTGAAGGCCTTCCTTGTCGTCGCCGAAACGCATACGGGCGAACCGATGCTGCTCAAGATCACCAAGCCGGTCGAGCGCGCCTATCAACTGAGCGCTGCGATCCCCCGTCCCGTCTGGGAGGTCCGCACCTTCTTCACGCCGGATTACGCCGTTCGGCCGTGGCGGCTGTGGCAGGCCAGCGGCATTCGCCGAGTCGACGGCGTCGGCGGCCCGCTTCATTGGGACGCGGTGGCGCCATGACCACCCCCGCCGACCTGATCGCCGCCGCTCGCGCCGCCGCGCGCCACGCCCATGCCCCTTATTCGAATTTCGCGGTCGGCGCCGCGCTGCTGCTCAGCGACGGCAGCATCGTCACCGGCTGCAATTTCGAGAATGCGAGCTATGGTCTGTCGCTGTGCGCCGAAACGGTCGCGCTCGCCACCGCCAATGCGCAGGGCCACCTCGCCGATATCATCGAGATCGGCGTGATCGGCGGACTGATCGTCGATGGCAAACCCGTCGGCAGCGATCCGGTCGGCCCCTGCGGGCGCTGCCGTCAGATCATCAACGAAGCCGCGCAGATCGGCGGGCGCGACATCGTGATCCACTGCGCCGGCGCCGAGGGCGAACAAATCGCCACCTATCGCCTGTCCGAGTTGCTGCCCCACGCCTTCGGCCCGGCCGATCTGGGGATCGCCTGAGCGCATATACGAAGGACCGCGCCGGACCTACTTGCCAAGCGTCACGAAGCTGTCATAGTTGAGCAAGGCGCAGCGTCTTTGCGCGGGGGTCGACATACCCTCTTGACGAAGCCTGCCGCATGCGCGAAGCGTCGCCCCGCTATGAAGTCTCTCCCCTTGATGACCGCCGCCGCCGCGCTCGCCTTGTCGCTGGGTGCGTGCCAGAAGAAGCAACCCGAAGTGATCGACACTACGGCCCCCGATCCGTTGGCGTCGCAGCTTGCGAATGCCGCGCCGGTCGAACTGCCGCCGGCGATCGTCGCGACCGTGGCCTTCCGCTGCAAGGACAACAGCCTGCTCCATGTCGACTTCTTCAAGGGCAATACCCAGGCGAACCTGCACCCCGACAAGGGCGGCTCGACCGTCGTGCTCAAGGCCGACAAGGACGGCGATCCGCTGACCGGCAACGGCTATACGATGACCGGCAACCAGGACAAGATTTCGCTCACCCAGCCGGACGGCAAGACGCTCGAGTGCCACCACTGAGCTCAGCCATCGCGGAATGAACCCAAGGGCTGGCGGGCAACCGCCGGCCCTTTTTCATTGAGCGTGCCGTCTGCCCAAAACCGTCATGCCGAACTTGCTTCGGCATCCATGTCCCGCCCCGGCGAAGGCCGGGGCTTCAGTAGCGCGCCGACCATAACTGGGCCCGGCCGTCGCCGTGGTGAGTCGAACGATAGTCTGGCCCGTCGCCGGGATGTCGTCCCCCCAAAACCCCTTGTCTGCGCTCGCGTCCCCCTTCACCATGGCGGCGATGACCGCTCTCGATCCGCAGCTCGTGCTCGGCGCCTATGCGGTCGGCGTGTTTCCGATGGCCGATCACCGCGAGGCGGCCGGAGTCTATTGGGTCGAGCCCAAGGAACGCGCGATCCTGCCGCTCGACAGCTTTCGGCCGTCGCGCTCGCTGCGCAAGACGATCGCCGCCGATCGTTTCCGCGTCACCGCCGATACCGCCTTCGAAGCGGTGATCGAGCTCTGCGCCGAATCGACCGCCAATCGTCCCGAAACCTGGATCAACCATCCGATCGAGGACGTGTTCGTCACGCTCCACCGCCTAGGCTACGCGCATTCGATCGAATGCTGGGATGGCGAGCGGCTGGTCGGCGGCCTCTATGGGCTCGCGCTCGGCCGCGCCTTTTTCGGTGAAAGCATGGTCAGCCGCGCGACCGACGCCTCGAAGGTCGCCCTCGCCTGGCTGGTCGCGCGGTTGAAGGCGGGCGGCTTCACCCTCCTCGATTGCCAGTTCCAGACCGATCATCTCGCCTCGCTGGGCGCGATCGAGATTTCGCGGCGCGATTACCTCGCGTTGCTCGGCGACGCGCTCGGCGGCGCCGCGGGCGCCGGGGCGGGCGCGGCAGTCGGCACCACTGCCTCATCGGCGGTATCGTCGACCGCGCCGGCCTCATCGGCCGGTGCCGCCGATTTCTTCGCGCTCGACCCGCCCGAGCCGAGGATCGACGCCGCCGACACGCTGTTGGGGCCGCTATCTGGCCGCGACATTTTGCAGCTCTTCGGCCAGACGTCGTAGATCGCATTCTGGACGACGTTGAGCTCGGGCCGCTCCTTGTAGAGCCAGCCCGAGAAGACGCGCCGCCATTGCTGGTCGGTCTGCTTCACGTCGACCTGGACGAAGGCGCCGGTCAAGTCCTGCGGCTCCCACGGCGCGGTCGTATCGCAGGCGCGCAGGCGAATCACCGCATCGCCGACGCGGACCGCCTGGCCCGGCTTCATCGTGATGTCGCGCGTGTCGCCGTTGCGCTTGTTGAGCACGCCGAGCACCGCGACTCGCTCGGCCATCGGTGTCGCACCGGCTTCGGTGTCGGTCGATTGCGGCGTGTCGATGGTGACGACGCCCGAACTCGATACGCTCTCAGCCGACTCGCTTGGCGATGGGCTGGGCGTCGGCGCCGCCTGCGCCTCGGCAGTGCCGTCATGCCACCATGTCGCGCCCGCCCAGGCACCGGCCGCGACAATCGCCGCCAGCCCAACTCCGCCGGCGAACCAGCGGCGTGTCACCCTTCGGGGCTCCATGCTTCATAATCGCCGGTCGCAGCCGCGCGCCGGCCACCCTTTTCGAGCGCACCCGGGGGGCGATAAGCGAGAGCCGTGCCGGTCATGTTCGGCACAGCGGGCTTTTCGAAGCCGCGGATCGGCGGCAGCGCGCGCTCGGGCACGTCGTCGATCTGGTGGTGCAGCCAGCTGAACCATTCGGGCGAGACGCGGCTGGCGTCGTTCGAGCCCTTGTAGATCACCCAGCGGCGCGGAATGCCGTTGGGATCCTCGCCGCCCTCGAAATAGACGTTGCCCAGCGCATCCTCGCCGACGCGAGTCTTGCCGCGCAGCCCCATCCAGGTGCCGAAGGTGATGCCGTCCCACCAGGTGAAGGCGTTCTTGAGGAGTCCCATACACCGCCGCTTAGCCGCCCCGACGCGGAGCCGCAACAGGGGGGTGTAGGGAATTGAAGGAGATTACCTGATCCGTTCGCCCTGAGCTTGTCGAAGGGCGATTGCCGAGCCGCGGTAACGGGTTTCGACAGGCTCAGCCCGAACGGATCGGGACGCCGAGAATCTCAATTCCACCGCACCTTGTCGCCCTCGGCGATGCCCAGCGCCGAGGCGCGCCCGCCCTTGAGCTCGAGAACCGCCGCGACTGGCTCGCCCGAGGGGATCGGGGTCTGGTCGAACGGTACCGCGTTTTCGGCAATCCGGGCAATGCTGTGATCGGCGCGGATGAAGATGATGTCGAGCGGGCTCGGCGTGTTCTTCATCCAGAAATTGGCCTCGCGCGGCGGCCCGCCCTCGGGCGGATAGGGCGCGAACAGCATGCCGCCGTCATCGGCAAGGTCGGTGCGGTACATCAGCCCGCGTTCCTGCTCTGCGGCAGTGCGTGCGGTCTCGACGGTGAAGACGTGCGGCCCGTTGGCGCTGGCGATCGTCACTTGCACGGTCTTGGCCGGCGCTTCGGTCGCCACCGCGGCGGCATCATGCCCCCTGCACCCGGCGAGCGCGAGCAGACCGAGCGCGGCCGCACCGACGACAGGCCTCACGCGTCCTCCTCGACCACCACCGCGAGCGGCCCCTTGCGCGCGTCGACGATTCGCGCGCGAAGCGGCTGATCGGGCTCGACCTCGCCCACCCCGCCGCGCCGCAGCGTCTCGACATGAACGAAGATATCGGGCGAGTCGTTGTCGCGGATCAGGAAGCCATAGCCTTTAAGGCGGTTGAACCATTTGACCCTGACCGGCTCGAACGGTCCGGCCGCGCCGAGCAGTTCGTCGAGCTCCGCCTGGTTCGCGCCGCTGCCCGCCCGCGGCGCCGGCTCGACCGCGTTGGTCAAGTCGATCGACAGCACCTCGCGCGCCTGCAGCCCGCGCTCGCGCTGCACCGCCACGCATTCGACCCTTGCGCCCTCGGGCAGGCTGCGCCGTCCATGCGGCTGCAACACCGAGAAATGGACGAGGATATCGCCCACCTCGGGATCGTCGGCGACGATGAATCCGAAGCCGCGAGTGACGTCGAACCATTTGAGCGTGCCGGCGAACTGCTCGCCGTCATCCTCCGCCTCGGCCAGCCGCACGGGCTCACCCGATTCAGTGTCGGATTCCAGCATCTGAGGTTGAGGCTCGGCACGCATCATCACAATCCCCCCGCCAAAGACTAGCACAGGGTGCAGCGATGGCAAAAACTAGATGCCCAATATCGGCACATATGTGAACCTCGGGCGCGTTCATTCGACAGAAAATGTCTCGAACGGCTCGCCCGGCGCCATATCGACAATGCGCCGCGCGAGCGCGAAATCGTGCCCGCCCCGCACCATCTGGGCGAGTTGCTTCTCGCGCAGCACGCGATCGGGCACCGCCGCGGCGAATGGCCCGATCCGCTTGCGCCGCGCCAGCGCCAGCGCGGCATCGAGCGCGCTTTCGGCGATCTCGGGCGCCACCGCCTCGGCGTCCTCGGCATCAATTCCCGCGGCGTGGAAGGCCTGCGCAACCCGCCGCGGTCCCAGCCCGCGCCGCGCCATCGATCGTGCCTTGGCTTCGGCGAAGGCAAGGTCGTCGACATAGCCGAGCTCAGCCATCCGCGCCGCGATAGCCGCCGTGTCGACCGTCGGGCCGTCCCAGCCGCGCTCGCGGATCTTGCGATCGAGATAGGCGGCAAGCTTGGCCCGCGTGGTGGCGAACCGCTCGACGTAACGCAGCGCCAGCCGATCGAGCGAGTCGCGGTCGAGCGGAGGCGGTATGCGATGGCGAGCGGGCATTGCGCCTTGTTTGTGCCACAGTCGGAACGGATTTTGAACGCCAGCGCGGAGCACAGGCTCAGGTTGGACCATGCAGGGTCTCCTGACGATGGCCGCGATAAGGGCGCGATACAATGATGGCTGAGCAACTCGATCGACTGGAAGAGGGCACGCGCGCGACGGCGCCGACCCCCACCGACGACGCGCTGCCGCGGCGGCTCTCCGATTTCGGCACGCTGGGCGAAGCGCTGGATTATGCCGCCAAGGGTGCGCGCGGGCTCAATTTCCACGATCCCCGCGGCAATTTGACCCGTGCCTATCGCTTCGCCGAGCTGCGCCACGACGCGCTTGAGGCCGCATACCGCCTCATCGCTTCGGGCGTCGCACCCGGCGATCGCATCGCCTTGGTCGCCGAAACCAGCCCCGAATTCGCGGCCTTGTTCTTCGGCACGGTCTATGCCGGGGCCTGGCCGGTGCCGCTGCCGCTGCCGACCTCGTTCGGCGGGCGCGATTCCTATGTCGAGCAGCTCCGCGTCCAGCTCGGCAGCTGCGATCCCAAATTACTGATCTACCCGCCCGAGCTCGCGGACATGGCGGGCCAGGCCGCCGCGCTGGTCGGCGTCGAAGGGATCGACTGGGCCGCCTTTGCCGAGCGCGTCGCGCCCGAAACGCCGCTTCCCGCCGCGACTGCCGACGACATCGCCTATCTGCAATATTCGAGCGGCTCGACGCGCTTCCCGCACGGCGTCGTCATCACCCACCGGGCGCTGCTCAACAACCTCGCCGCGCACAGCCACGGCATGCAGCTCGTCGCCAGCGACCGCTGCGTCTCCTGGCTGCCCTGGTATCACGACATGGGGCTGGTCGGCTGCTTCCTCTCACCGGTCGCCAATCAGGTTTCGACCGATTATCTCAAGACCGAGGATTTCGCGCGCCGCCCGCTCGCCTGGCTCGATCTGATCAGCCGCAACCAGGGCACCACCCTCTCTTATTCGCCGACTTTCGGCTACGACATCTGCGCGCGCCGCATGTCGAGCCAGACCAAGGCTTCGGAACGCTTCGACCTTTCCCGCTGGCGCGTCGCCGGCAACGGCGCCGACATGATCCGGCCCGACGTCATGCAGGCCTTCGTGGACGCCTTCGCCGATGCCGGCTTCCAGGCCTCCGCTTTCCTGCCGAGCTACGGCCTCGCCGAAGCGACGCTCGCCGTCTCGATCATGCCCCCGGGCGAAGGCATCCGCGTCGAATTGGTCGAGGAAACCCAGCTCTCGGGCGTTCCCGCTGGCCATGACCGCCCGCAACGCTATCGCGCGATCGTCAATTGCGGCAAGCCGGTTAAGGACATGGCCGTCGAGGTCCGCGAGGAAGACGGCACGCCGCTCCCCGACGGTGCGATCGGCAAGGTCTGGTGTTCGGGCCCGTCGGTGATGAGCGGCTATTTCCGCGACGAGGAAGCGACCGCTGCCTGCATGGCCAACGGCTGGCTCGATACCGGTGACATGGGCTACATCTCAAACGGTTACATCTACATCGTCGGCCGTGCCAAGGACATGATCATCGTCAACGGCCGCAACCATTGGCCGCAGGACATCGAATGGGCGGTCGAGCAGCTTCCCGGCTTCAAGGCCGGCGACATCGCCGCCTTCGCGATCACCACGCCGGGCGGCGAAGAAACGCCCGCGGTGCTGGTCCAGTGCCGCACCTCCGACGATGCCGAGCGCGCGCGCCTGCGCGACGAAATCCGCGAGCGAGTGCGTTCGGTCACCGGCATGAACTGCGTGATCGAGCTCGTGCCCCCGCGCACGCTGCCGCGCACCAGCTCGGGCAAGCTCTCCCGCGCCAAGGCCCGCAACCTCTACCTCGCCGGCGAGATCAAGCCCTACGCGATTGCGGCGTGATCTGATCGATGGTGCTTTAATTTTCAGGCTTTTCGGTCGAGCACACTAACCTTCCGATAACCAGCGGCGCGCTACGTGCGGACGGGTGACGCGCAGGACTTCCCAATTCGCTCAGCCGCGTATCAACACGCGCGCGTTTCTGGGCCTCTACGACCCCACGGATTCGACCGATTGGGGTCCGATCCGCGCCGCCCAGCTCCACGCAGGCCGCGATTTCGCGCTGTTCCTGGTCGGCGCGCATCTGCTCAGCGCAGCCATGGTCGTCGCCACATTGGCGCCGCATCGTCCCCTGGCGCTGCTCGCCGCGTGGGGCGCGGCGGTCGCCGTCGCGGCGGTCGCGGTCACCATCCGTCGCCTCGCCGAACGCTACCGTGATCTCTACACCGCCGACGTCGGCGAGGTCCGATCGAGCGCGCTCGACGGCATCCTGCTCGGGCTGCTCTGGGCGATCGTGCCGATCGGCTTCGGCATGACCGACAATCCGGCGACCGCGCTCGGGCTGTGGATCATCCTGTCGCTACTGATGACGGCCTGCGCGGTCGGCCTAGCCGGGCTGCCGCTCCCCACCCTCGCCTTTCTCGGTATTCTCGGCACCGCCGTGGCGGCGATGCTGTACCTCAGCGTCGGCGCATTGCTCGCCGGCGCGACCTTGCTGTTCACCGTGCTGCTGATGATCGGCTGCTTCACTCGCGGCCGCCAGCTCGTGGTCATCCGCGCCCAGGAAATCGCCCTCGGCGAACGCGACGAGACCGTCAGCCTGTTGCTGCGCGATTTCGAGGAATCGGGATCGGACTGGCTGTGGGAAGTCGATTCGAGCCGCCGCATCGTCCGCGCCTCCCCGCAATTCTGCCACGCCGTCGGCCTCGATCCACTTACCGTCAATGGCAAGGCCTTCCTGGAAATCCTCGCCGGCCCGACCTGGGAAAGCGGCGACTTCTCGGCCGGCCTCCGCGAGCTCGACAAGAAGCTCAAGGGCCGCGACAGCTTTCGCGACCTGCTGCTCCCCGTCTATGTCAAAGGCGAGGAGCGCTGGTGGGAGATCGCGGCGAGCCCGCGGCTCGACGAATCGGGTGCCTTCATCGGCTTCCGCGGCGTGGGTTCGGACGTCACCGAGGCGCGCGCCTCGGCCGACAAGATCAGCCGCATGGCGCGCTACGACGCGTTGACCGGACTGCCCAACCGCTTGCTCATCAACGAGACGCTCGCCCGGGCGATGGCCGAGGCCGACAAATGGGGCGGGCGCTGCGCCTTCATGATGATCGATCTCGATCGCTTCAAGGCGATCAACGACACGCTCGGGCATCAGATCGGCGACCGCCTCCTCGGCCGCGTCTCCGAACGTTTGCGCCACCTCGTTGGCGCCAATGAAATGGTCGGGCGCCTTGGCGGCGACGAATTCGCGGTCGTGATCGGCGACGCCGCCGATGCCGAGCGAATCGAAACGCTCGCCGACGCGATCATCGAATCGTTGTCACAGCCTTATGAGGTCGATCAGCACACGCTCTATATCGGCGCCAGCGTCGGCGTCGCGCAGGGCCCGCGCGACGGCCGAACCGCGGAGATGCTGATCCGCTCGGCCGATCTCGCGCTCTATCGCTCGAAGGATGGCGGGGGCGGCCATTTCCGCCTCTACGATCCCCAGCTCCACGTCCAGGCCGAGGAGCGCCGCGTGCTCGAGATCGCGCTCAGGCAGGCGCTCGAGAATGGTGAGCTGCACCTGCAATATCAGCCCGTCGTCGCCGCCGGCACCGGCGCGCTCAAGGGCTTCGAGGCGCTACTGCGCTGGACGCATCCCGAGCACGGCGTCGTCTCGCCCGCGAAGTTCGTCCCGATCGCCGAGGAAGCGCGCCTGATCGCGCCGATCGGCGAATGGGTATTGCGCACCGCCTGTCAGGAAGCCGCGCGCTGGCCCTCGCACATCCGCGTCGCCGTCAACGTTTCGGCCGAACAGCTCTACAGCCCCAATTTCGTCTCGACCGTCACGTCGGCGCTGAGCCATGCCGGCCTCTCCGCCGAGCGGCTCGAGATCGAAGTCACCGAAAGCCTGTTTCTGCGCGAAGGCACCAGTGCCATCCTCGTGCTCGAACGCCTGCTCGATCTCGGCGTGCGCTTGAGCCTCGACGATTTCGGCACCGGCTATTCGTCGCTCGGCTATCTCTCGCGCACGCGCTTCTCGACGATCAAGGTCGACCGCAGCTTCGTCCAGGAAGCCTCGAAGGGCGCACAGGAGGCAATCGCGATCATCCGCGCGGTCGTGGCGCTCGCCGACAGCCTCGGCATGGCGACCACCGCCGAGGGCGTCGAAACCGAGCACGAGCATCGCATGGTGCAGCAACTCGGCTGCTCGAAGGTGCAGGGCTATTATTTCGGCCGGCCGCTGCCCGTCGAGGAAGCCCGCGCGATCGCCAATCGCGGCTATGAGCAATCCGCCGTCGCCTGAAACCGCTATTGCCCGCCTTGCGACATGGCGCTACAGGCGCGGGCGGCTGCAGGGGTGTAGCTCAGCTGGTTAGAGCGTCGGTCTCCAAAACCGAAGGCCCTCGGTTCGAATCCGAGCTCCCCTGCCACCTTGCATATTGGGGTCGCTCCTTACCCCTGGTTTGGTTCGGCCATTTTGGTGTGCATCTTGGCCAGCACGCTATCGGGCGTGATGTGCGACAGCGCCGCCTGCAGCTTGTTCGAAAAGCCCGAGACGATGTGCGCCGAGCCGTCCTTCATCGCCTCCCACCCGTCGGCGGCGACCTTGGCCGGATCGGCTTTTTCCTGCTCGCCGACCGGCGTGTCGAGCATCCCCGCGCGGCGGAAGAATTCGGTCTCGGTCGGCCCCGGCATCAGCACCGTGACGCTGACGCCGGCATCCTTCAGCTCCTCGCGCAGCGCATAGGAGAAGCTGTCCAGATAGGCCTTGGTAGCATTGTACACCGCCTGGAAGCTTCCCGGCATCAGCCCCGCGATCGAGCCGGTGATCAGGATCCTGCCGCTGCCCTGCCGCACCATCGCCCGCGCGACCTTCTGCAGCAGATAGGTCGTGCCGGTGACGTTGGTGTCGATCACGCGGCGCCAGTCGGCCGGGTCCTGATCGATGAAGGCATGGCCGAGCCCGCGCCCGGCATTGGCGACGAGGACGTCGATCGGCCGGCCCTGTGCCGCATCGAGCAGCTTGTCGTTGCCCTCGAAGGTGGCGAGATCGGCCTCGACTGCCTCCACCGAAACGCCACTCTGCCGAAGCTCGCCCGCCGCTGCGTCGATGCCGGGCTCATCCGCGACGAGCAGCAAGTCATAGCCGTCCTTCGCCGCCAGCTTCGCGATTTCCCGGCCGATGCCGGTCGAGGCGCCGGTGACGATCGCCAGTCTGTTCGTCATGTCGCTTCTCCTCTGTGTCAGGCCGCCGCGGCCATGCCCGGCTTGAGCACGACCTTGGTGCAGTGGTTCTGGTCGTTCTTGAACATCTTGTAGCCCTCGGGCGCCTGCTCGAGCGGCAGGCGGTGCGAGATCAGGAAGGTGGTGTCGACCTCGCCCTCGCCGATCATCTCCATCAGCCTGGGCAGGTATTTCTGGACGTGGGTCTGGCCGCTTTTCACCTGCAGCCCCTTCTCCATCAGCGCGCCGATCGGGAATTTGTCGACGAAGCCGCCATAGACGCCGGGCAGCGACACCCGCCCGCCCTTGCGGCAGGCGATGATTACCTGGCGCAGCACATGCGCGCGATCGGTGGCCATGAAGGTCGACACCTTGAGCTGGTCGATCGCATTGTCGAGGAACATGCCGTGGCTTTCGAGGCCGACCGCGTCGATGCAGGCATCGGGGCCGATGCCGCCGGTCATCTCCATCAGCGCGTGATAGGTGTCGGTCTCCTCGAAATTGATCGTCTCGGCGCCGAACCCCTTGGCGAGATCGAGCCGGTGGGGGAAATGATCGATCGCGATCACCCGGTGCGCACCGAGCTTGAACGCCGATTGCACCGCGAACAGCCCGACCGGGCCGCAGCCCCAGACCGCGATCGTGTCGCCCGGCTCGATGTCGCAATTCTCCGCCGCCATCCAGCCGGTCGGCAGGATGTCGGAGAGGAACAGCACTGTGTCGTCCTCCAGCCCGTCCGGCACGACGATCGGGCCGATGTCGGAGAACGGCACGCGGACATATTCGGCCTGCCCGCCGGGATAGCCGCCGGTCAGGTGCGAATAGCCGAACAGGCCGGTCATCGGATGGCCGTAGAGCTCCTGCCCCATGTCGGCATTGTCGGCGGGGATTGAATTGGCGCAGGCCGAATATTGCTGCTTCCCGCAGAAGAAGCACTGGCCGCACGCGATGACGAAGGGCACGACGACTCGCTGCCCCTTTTCGAGCGTGCTGGCGGGGCCGGTCTCGACCACCTCGCCCATGAATTCGTGACCCAGGATGTCGCCGGCCCGAAGCGTCGGCATATAGGCGTCGTAGAGATGGAGGTCCGAGCCGCAGATCGCGGTCGAGGTCACCTTGATGATCGCGTCGCGCGGGTTAATGATCTCGGGATCGGGATGGGTGTCGACGCGGACGTCGTGCTTGCCGTGCCAGGTGAGCGCGCGCATCTCGGGCCTCCTCAGCTCTTGGGTTCGGGATTGGGCGGCGTCGTCATGGCGATCTCGCCCGTCTCGCAATATTGCTTGAAGCGGCGAAGGTCGCGCCGCGTCTGGATCGACGGCTCCTTCTGCGACAGCTTGGCGACCGCCTTGCCGATGAAGCCGGCAGGCGGCCGATAGGCGATCGTCGCCGTCACCCAGGAGCCGCGGCCGGGCGGCGCGTCGCGGAACTCGACGCGGCCCGAATGCTCGACGTCGGCGCCCTCGGTCGAGCGCCAGGCGATCAGCCGACCTGGCTCGTCATCGGTGATGACGGCATCCCATTCGAGCTGCCCATTGGGGCCGGCGATCACCCAATGCGATCGCGCATCATCGATCCTGATGACCGATACCACATTCTCCATGACCCGCGGCAGGTTCGAGAAATCGCGCCAGAAGGCATAGAGATCGGCACGCGGGCGATTGATCGTCTCGGTATGGCCGGAAACCGATCCCTCGCCCTCTTCGGCACGCCGATCGGACGATTTGGCCACGCGCCGAGGGGCATCGTCAGTCATCGTCACATCACCTCTCCTCGATTCAGAGCAGCGGACCAGATCTCTCTTTCACCCGATCCTTGGTGCGGCGACCGCGCTCATGGCCACCCAGGGCACATCGGCACCTAACCTATGTTATTGGTTTCAGGGCACGAAGGGCGAGCCTCGGCGCTTTTCCGATCAACAATTTCGCTCTGCGCCTGTTCCCCCGGCGTCGTGCTTTGCGACGAGCCGAGTGGATTGCGCCAACTAGCGGAGCACGAAGCCGGCTTCGAGGAGCCGCCCGTCACGCCGCTTGGGCCACGAATGCGCCATGTCGTGACACGCACAGGTCGGCCAGAGGAACTCCCGAACGTCTCGAAGATTGACATCGCGACAGGGAGTTCACCCGCATGCACGATGTTCTCGCCCGGAAGCTCCAGGGATACGCGCCCTTGTCGCAGGGCGATATCGATGCGCTCGGCCATGTCTGCCGGCAATCGATCCGCACGGCGCGCGCGCGGCGCGACATCGTTCGGGAGGGCGATGCGCCGCGCAATGTCAAGCTGATCATCGACGGCTGGGCGATCCGTTATAAGATGCTGCCCGACGGCCGCCGGCAGATCGTCTCCTTCCTGCTGCCGGGCGATCTGTGCGATCTCAACATCTTCCTGCTCGACGAAATGGACTATTCGATCGGCGCGTTGACTCCCGTCACCTACGCCGAAATGCCGCACGACCTGCTCGCGACGCTGTGCGACGACCATCCCTCCCTCGGCCGCGCCTTGCGGCTGGAGAGCCTGGTGGTTGCCGCAATTCAGCGTGAATGGACCTTGAGCCTGGGCCAGCGTACCGCGCGCGAGCGCATCGCGCATTTGTTCTGCGAGATTTTCGACCGGCTCGAGGCAGTCGATCTCACGGAAAACCATCGCTGCGAAATGCCGTTGACGCAGACCGATCTCGGCGAGGCGACGGGAATGACCGCGGTTCATGTCAACCGCACGCTGCAGGAGCTGCGCCGGGAGGGACTGATCGCCCTCGACAATCGTATCCTGACGACCCCGGACCGCCAGGCTCTGGTGGCGGTCGGCATGTTCAACCCCAATTATCTCCATCACCGCAATCCGGCATATGAGGCGGCGTCCGTCGCTGCTGCGGAATAGCGGACGACGGCCTCGTTTGAGCGCCGAGCTGGCAACGACCGCAAACGCCGCGTCAGACGCGACGCTCAGGCGTCGGGGCTGAAGCTCGTCGGCTCGATGCCGCCGGCGCGATATAGGCGATCGACGATCTCGGCGACCCGGACGAGTTCCTCGGCAGCAGCGTCGAAGCGAGCGTCCTCAGCCAGCCGTTCTGCCCAGGCAATGGCGGCGCGGCCGCCCCAATCGTCGAGCGGCGCAGCGAGCGCTTCGGTGGCGGTGCCGCGATAACGCTCGGCAGCGAAATCGTAGAACGAGCCGCCCAGATTACGCAGCGCGGCGCCGCCGCCGGTTCCATAGAAGCGCGCCTCGATGATCGCGTCGCGGCCCGCCGGTAACCGCCACGAGCAAGCGAGCCGGATGGCGGCGCCCGATGCGGTGCGAAGCGTCGCCACGACATAGTCCTCCACCTCGGCAGGGTGTGCAGGCCGGCCGTTGCTGAACATGGCGGCATCTGCCGCGACGATCTCGGGAAAGCCGAGCGTCCACAAAGCGAGGTCGATCAGATGGACGCCGAGATCGATCAGACAGCCGCCGCCCGAGCGCACGCGATCGTAGAACCAGTCCTTGTCCGGCCCATAGGCATTGTGGAAGACGAGATCGACCGCAAAAATGTCGCCGAGTTCGCCCGCGGCAACGAGGGGCGCGATCGCCTGCATCGCCGCGGTCAGCCGATAGGAGAAATCGACCGCGAGCAGCCGGTCTGCCGCGCGCGCCGCATCGACCACCGCGCGCGCCTCCGCCGCATTCCGGCCGAGCGGCTTCTGGCAGAACACCGCCGCGCCGCTTTCCAGCGCGCGGATCGCCTGATCGGCATGGAGTGCGCTCGGCGTGGCGATGACGATGCCGTCCAGACCCATGTCGAGCATCGTCTCAAACGAGTCGATCACCCTTGCCGCCGGCGCCGCCCTCGCTGCCTCGGCGGCGCAGTCGGGCGAAGGATCGCAGAGCGCGACCGGCTCGATCGCACCGCTCTCGATCATCGCTGCCATGCGATGCCGGCCGATCCAGCCGGTGCCGAGAAAACCGACGCGCGGCCTCACGTCAGCACCACCAGCGCCTTGACGAAGCTGCCGGGCTTGTCGCGCGTCGCGTCGAGCGCCTCGCCGAGCCGCTCGAGCGGGTAACAATGCGTGTAGAGCGGCGCCGGATCGAGCGCGCCGCTCGCCACCGCATTGATCGCCTCGCACAGTCCGCGCATCTGCGCCGCGCGGTCGCGTTCGTGGGCGTTGACCACGTCGATGCCCTTCCAGTTCCACATCTGCATGTTCACCTGGCGCGGCCCGTCCTGATGATAGCCGGCGACGATCAGCTTGCCGCCCTCGCCGACGAGCTCGCCGGCGAGATCCAGCGGCCATTGCTTGCCGACCGCCTCGATCACACGCCCGCAGAGGGCGCCATTGGTCGATTCCCTGACACGCTCGATGATCGCGTAGTGATCGTGCATCACGATCGTCTCCGCCGCGCCGTAATGCGCCGCGAGGTCGAGCGAGGATTGCCGCCGCGAGACGGCGATCACCCGCGCGCCGGCGTCGCTCACCAGCCTGGTGAGCACTGCGCCCAGAAAGCCGATGCCGATGATGGCGACGGTCTGCCCGGCGCGGATGTCAGCGCGACGGAAGATGTTGAAGGCGCAGCCGAGCGGCTCGCCGGGGAAGGGCTGGCCGTCGAGCTCGGCGGGAAGCTTCGCAACCGCATCGGCGTCGGCGAGGTCGTATTCGGCATAGCTGTGGTAGGACAACGCCGCGACGCGATCTCCGGGCCGCAAACCTTCGACGCCTTCGCCGAGCGCGTCGATCACGCCCCAGCCTTCGTGGCCGAGCCCGCCCGGCTCGCCGGGATAGGTCGTCCATTCGTTGCCGCCCCACGGTTCGAGGTTGGAGGCGCACACGCCGCATCCTTCGAGCCGCAGCCGTACCTGGCCCGCGCCGGGCTGGGGCAGAGCCGTCTCGATCAGCCGCATAGCGCCGGGGGCCGCGAGAATCGCCGTGCGCATCATCGGCTCGCTCCTCTCATCGGGCCCAGCTCACGATCAGCCCGATGGTCGCGGCGAAGGCGGCGACGGTGGTGGTCCAGCCGAGCAGATTCGTGAGCCAATTGTTGGTGCGGGCGCCCATCATCCGCCGGTCGTTGGCCATCAGCATCATCATGAGCAGCAGCGGCGGCACCGAGAAGCCCTGCACGATCCCGGACCAGACCAATGCCCGCATCGGATTGAAACCAAGGAAATTGAGCCCCACGGCGAGCGCCGTCACGATCAGGATGACCGCGTAGAACAGCTTGGCCTGAGTCAGACGCGCGTGGAGGTTGCCCTCGCCGCCGAATGTCTGGACGAGATCGTAGGCCGCGCCGGTGGTCATCACCGGCACCGCGAGAAAGCCGACGCCGACCACGCCCAGCGCGAACAGCAGCTTGGCCCCCGCGCCGGCGAGCGGCTCCAGCGCGGCGGCGGCCTGCGCGGCGCTGTCGATCTGCGTCTGGCCCGCGGCGTGGAGGGTCGCCCCGGTCGACAGGATGATGAAATAGAGGATCAGGTTCGAGAAGATCATGCCGACGATCACGTCGCGCCGCGTCCGCGCGAGTTCGTCCGAGCTCGCGCCGCGGCGCTGCCACGGATGGCGCTTGCCCTCGGCGATCTGGTCCTCGACCTCCTGGTTCGACTGCCACGTATAGACATAGGCCGAGAGCGACGTGCCGATGCACGCGACGATCATCATCATGAGCTCGCCCGACCAGCGGATATCGGGCACGAAGGTGCCGCGCAGCACCGCCGCCGGATCGGGCCGCGCCAGCACGGCGGCGGCGACATAGGCGAAGAGCAGCAGCGCGAGCCAGCGGAAGACGCGGCGGATGAGGTCGTAGGAGCCGACCAGTTGCAACAAGGTGACCGTGATCGCGACCGCGACGACGATCAGCGCGAAGGGCAAGGGCAGCAACAGCCGGATCGCCGCCCCGATGCCGCCGAGATTGGCCGCCGCCTCGATGATGTTGCCGGCAAAGGCGCAGGCCGCGAGCGGATAGAGCAGCCAGGCCGAGTAGCGGTCGTGGATCGCCGCGAACAGGCCCTTGCCATAGACCCGCCCGAGCTTCGCCGAGAGATAGACGACGACGAACATCATCGGCAGCAGCACCGGCGCGATCCACAGGAACGCCAGTCCGAACATCGCGCCGGCACTGGCATAGGTGCCGATCGCGGAAGGATCGTCGTCGGCCGCCCCCGTGACGATGCCGCCGCCGATCAGTCGCGCGATCCCGGTCGAGCGCTTCGCGGGCGGCGGCGGGTCGGTCATGAAGGAGCACGGAGCGGCACCGCCTTCGTCATCGTGCGGCCGCGACGCGGCGGCTCGGCTGCGCTGGGGCGTAGCGATCGATCATCCAGGCGCAGAAATCGGCGAAACGCTGCGGCTCGAAGGGCGGGCTGGTGTGGTGCGCGCCTGCGCCGAGATGCTCGGGGGTGAAGCAGAAGGTGACAGTGGTGTCGAAATCGGCGAGCGCCTCCATCTGCCGATCGAACCAGTCGATCGCGTTCGGGCGGAACCTGTCCGCCCAGGACAGGCCGGTGCGCAGCTTCTTCACGCCAAGCCGGTTCATCCACGCGACCGCCTCGTCGAGCCGCGGGTCCTCGAAATGGAACCATTGCATCAACCCCATCTCGCCGGCGACCTTCGCATAATCGTCGAGCGCCGGCTTGGGGCTGCCGTCCTCACGGATGAGGCCCATGTAGAAATGGCGGTAATAAGACGAGCCTTCCGCCTCGCGGTGGCGCGTTTCCGCACCCCACGCCATCGGCAGGTCGAACAGCGAATACCAGAAGACGCGCTCGACGCGGCCGATCAGCAACTCGGCGGTGCGCTTCAATCCGAACACCTGCACTTCCTCGGCGCCGAACGAGCCGACGCCGACCTCGGTGGCCCAGACCGGCTTGTCGGGCACCACCGCCTCGATCTCAGCGATCTTGTCGGGCCAGGCGTGGATCGGCCACAAATTCCAGTCGAGCGGGAAGCCGTGGACCGCCACGACGTCGACCGCGTCGAGCGCGCCGTGGCCGCGCATCCGCGTCACCCAGGAAGGGTCGATCGGCGACATGCCGCCGAGCACGCGAATGACCGTCGTATTGATATCTGCGATCGCGGCGCCGGCGCGGATCACCGTGTCGGCATAAATCGACCAGTCGGGGTCGAGTTCCGGGTCCCAGTGCGACTTGTTGTTGGGCTCGTTCCAGATCATCGCGGCTTCGATCATGTCTCGGCTCCTCGGGCTGGATAGACCGCCGCCGGACCCATCTCGGCATAGGGAACGGGCGCGACGCGGCAGAGGAAGACCTCGTCCTCGGGATTGGCCTCGATGGCGAAGCCGGCGGCGCGCAGCATCGCCGCGCTGCACGCGCGGTTGGGCGCCCACCAATTGCTCCAGTCGTGCGCGAACTCGCGCTCGATGAAGTGCATCCTGGGATAGGCGGGATTGTCGAAATAGCCGGGCGGCCGCGTCGTGCCGGGGACGTGGAAGGGATGATCCTCGGGCACTTGCAGGATGTCGGGCGAACCCTGCTGCATCGTCTGGAACAGCAGCATGTCGCCGGCGACGTGCGCGCGGATCAGGTCGAGCGCGAGCAACGGATGGCGGAGGTGGTAGAGCACTCCCATGAAAATCACGAGATCGAACGTCTCGCCGAGTTTCGCCACGTCATAGACGTCGAGCAGGCGGAACTCGATATCGTCGAAACCGAGCGCCTCGCTCGCCAGTTCGGCCTGGGCGAGGTAGCGCGAGTCGCTGTCGATGCCGAGCACGCGCTCGGCACCGCGCCGCTTCATCTCGACCGAATAGAAGCCCGCGTTGCAGCCGATATCGAGCACGCTCTTGCCGGTGAGGTCTTCGGGCAAGGCATCGGCGAAGCGGGCGAACTTGAAGGCGGGATAGTCGCCGAGGAAATGATCGGGCGCGGTCTCGATGCCGTCGCCTAGATCGATATTGTGGAACCACGGCGCGAGCGCCTCGACGCGCGCGCGAAGATCGCGGCGATGCGGCTCGAGCCGGGCGACATTGTTTTGCGACGGCATCATTCCATCCGTTGATTGAGTTGAACGAGACGGGCCTGGCCGTCGGCGATGACGATTTCGGTGATCGAGGCGGGCGCCACCTCGAAACGATGAACGTGATCGAGCGTCAGCCCGAGCGCGTGCGCCACCGCGGCGCGGATAATGTCGCAATGCGTGACCATTGCGATCGCGCCGGGTGGCCCGGCCGCGGCGGTGGCGGAGAGATGATCGATGACGCGGCGTTGCGCCTCGGCCGCGCGCTCGCCGCCTGGGCAGCAGCCGTCGGCGCGGCGTTCGTTCCATGCCCGCCAGCGCGGATCGCCGGCAAGATCGGCAAAGCGAGCGCCGGTCCATTCGCCGAAATCGATTTCGTTGAGTGCCTCGACTGGCTCTGCTTCCAGCCCATACGGCTCGGCGATCGCCCGCGCCGTCTGCATCGTGCGTTCCAGCGGACTTGACTGCACCGCCGCGAGGTCCCTGCCGCGCATTGCCTCGCCGAGGCGGCAGGCAAGTGCCTCGCCCTCGGCCGTCAGGGGTCGGCCGGACTCGCGCCCCGACAGGGTCTCGCCGACATCTCCGTGCGGGGCATGGCGGATCAGGAAGGCGGTGAGGATCAAAACGGCGAGTCCATTCGTAGAATCAATTTCCTATTTCTCGTGCATCTACAAAGATGAACCACCGATAAAGTTCCCAATAACCTATGTTACTGTTCCAGTTTATCTACTTCGAATGACATCTTATTGTGGAACTTAGAACAACAAGAAGCATTGTTTACAGCACTGATGATCCAGTCGTCAGGATGAATCGCGACCAAATTGCTAACTCATTTTAAGCGGAGTAGTAATCATGCCGAAGACGATCGCGCATGGCTGAGCGCGTGCTGGTTACCGGCGGCGCTGGATTCATCGGCCGCTTCGTGTGCGAGGAGCTGCTCCGGCGCGGCCATTCGGTGTGCGTTCTCGACAGCCTGATCCCGCAGGTGCATGGCCCGGACGCCGACAACCCTCTTCCCGCCGATGTCGAACTGATCCGCGCCGATATCCGCGACGGCGACGCCGTGGCGCGGGCGCTGCGCGGGGCCGATGCAGTCGTCCATCTCGCCGCCGAAGTCGGCGTCGGCCAGTCGATGTACGAGGTCGAGCGCTACACCTCGGCCAACGACGTCGGCACCGCGGTGCTGTTCGAGCGGCTGATCGACCATCCGGTGCGCCGCGTCGTCACCGCCTCGTCGATGAGTATTTATGGTGAGGGCCTTTATCGCGACGCCGACGGCAATCTTGTCGAGGATGCCGAACGGACCACGCTCAAGGATGGCCAGCGCAACTGGGAACCGACCGACGCCGAGGGCCGCCCCCTCACCCCGGTCGCGACGCCCGAATGGAAGCGGCCCAACCTCGCCTCGATCTACGCGCTCAACAAATATGTGCAGGAGCGCACCACGCACATCATGGCCAAGCCCTATGGCATCGAGGGCGTGTGCCTGCGCCTGTTCAACGTCTATGGCCCCGGCCAGGCGCTCTCCAATCCCTATACCGGGGTGCTGGCGATCTTCGCCTCAAGGCTCCTCAATGGCCAGCAGCCGCTGATCTTCGAGGACGGCGAGCAGCGGCGCGATTTCGTCCATGTCCGCGACGTGGCGCGGGCATTCGCCGATGCTTTGGTGCTGCCGCAGGCGGCGGGCGAGACGTTCAACATCGGCTCGGGCCACGACCGTTCGGTGACGCAGATCGCCGAGGCACTGGCGACCGCGATGAGCAAGAACGACATCGCGCCCGATATCGCCGGCAAGGCGCGGATCGGCGATATCCGGCATTGCTTCTGCGATACGGGCAAGGCGGCGGCTGAGCTCGATTTCACCGCGCGCGAGGACTTCATCGAGGGGCTCGCCGAGCTCGCCGAGTGGGTCCACCAGCAGACTGCCGAGGATCGCGTCGACGAAGCGCGCGCCGAGCTCGAGCAACGGGGGCTGGTGGCATGAGCGCGCCGCCGCGCAAGCCGCCCGTCCTCGTCACCGGCGGTGCCGGGTTCATCGGCTCGAACCTCGCCGACGCGCTGGCGAGCGACGGGCACGAGGTGCTGATCTACGACGCGATGAGCCGCCCCGGGGTCGAGCGCAACCTTGCGTGGCTGCAGGAGCGCCATCCGGGGCAGATCGAGGCGATTCGCGCCGACGTGCGCGATGGTGACCGTCTCGCCGAGGCCGTCAATCAAGCGACCGCAGTGTTCCACATGGCGGCGCAGGTCGCGGTGACGACCAGCATGGTCGATCCACGCGACGATTATGAGATCAACATCGGCGGCACCTTCAACCTGCTGGAGGCGCTGCGCGCGAAGGGCGATCACACACCGGTCGTGTTCGCCTCGACCAACAAGGTCTATGGCGACCTCGCCGATCTCGCCTTCACCTGCACCGCGGCGGGCTACATCCCGACCGACGAGGCGGTGCGTGCCAACGGCATCGGCGAAGCGCGGCCGCTCGATTTCCATACGCCCTACGGCTGCTCGAAGGGGTCGGCGGACCAGTATGTGCTGGACTACAGCCGCAGCTTCGGCGTGCCCGCGGCGGTGCTGCGGATGAGCTGCATCTACGGCCAGCGCCAGATGGGGACCGAGGACCAGGGCTGGGTCGCGCATTTCCTGATCCGCGCGCTCGAGGACAAGCCGATCACGCTTTATGGCGACGGGCACCAGGTGCGCGACATTCTCGACGTGTCGAACGCGGTCGAGGCGTATCTTGCGGCGTGGCGGCGGATCGACAGCGTTGCCGGCCGCGCGTTCAACCTAGGCGGCGGGCCGGCCAACGCGATCAGCCTCAACACGCTGATCCGCGAGATCGAGACGATCATCGACCGCGGCATCACCATCGAGCGCGATGACTGGCGGCCCGGCGACCAGCGCTATTTCGTCGCCGACACGCGCGCGGCGGCGCAGGCGCTTGGGCTCGGGCCCAAGGTGCGCTGGCAATATGGCGTGGCGCGGCTGGCGGCCTGGCTCGCCGAGGAGCGCGGGCTGCCGATGCCCGCACAGCGCGAGCATCGCCCGACGCTGCAGGTCGCGCTGTCATGACGGGCACGCGGCTGCTGATGACCGCCGATGCGGTGGGCGGCGTGTGGCAATATGCCACCGATCTCGCCGAAGCGCTGGCGCCGCATGACGTCGAGGCCGTGCTGGTGCTGCTCGGCCCCTCGCCCAGCGCTGCGCAGCGCGCGCGGGCGGAGGCGATTGCCGGCCTGACGCTGATCGACACGGGGCTGCCGCTCGACTGGATGGCCGACGGCCCCGCCCCCGTCGTCTGCGCCGGCGAAGTGGTCGCGGAGATCGCCGCGCGCGAGGCGGTCGATCTCGTCCAGCTCAACATGCCGACGCTCGGTGCGCGGGCGCATTTCCCCGCCCCGGTTGTCGCGGTGACGCACGGCTGCGTCGGCACATGGTGGCAGGCGGCGCGGCAGGAGCCGCTCGACCCCAACTTCGCCTGGCACCGCGCGATGATGCGCGACGGCCTCGCCCGCGCCGATTTCGTCGTCGCGCCGAGCGCCGCTTATGGGGCGATCGTCCGACATTATTACGAGCTGCCGCACGCGCCGCTCACGGTCCACAATGGCCGGATCGCGGCCGATGCTGCGCCCGCGGCGCGCCACGATTGCGCGCTGACGGTCGGGCGGCTGTGGGACACGGTGAAGCAGGCCGAGTTGCTCGACGCGGCGGCGGCGCGGCTCGCGGTGCCGTTCCATGCCGCCGGCGCGGTCACCGGCCCGCATGGCGAGCAGGTTTCGCTCGACCACCTCCACCTGCTCGGCGAACTCAACGCGCCAGAAATCGCCGCCGCGCTCGCGGCGCAGCCGGTGTTCGTCTCGGCGGCGAGCTTCGAGCCGTTCGGGCTCGCCGTGCTCGAAGCGGCGCAGGCGGGCTGCGCCTTGGTGCTGAGTGACATCGGCACCTTTCGCGAATTGTGGGACGGCGCGGCGCTGTTCGTCTCCGAGCAGACGCCCGACGCCTATGCCCGCGCGGTCGAGCAGGTGATCGGCAATGAGCAGCAGCGCCGCACGCTCGGCGAGGCCGCGAAGGCGCGCGCCGAACGCTACACGCCAGACGCGAGCGCGGCGGCGATGGCGCGGATCTATCGCGCACTGCAGGCGGCGCATCCGGCCAAGCGGGAGGCGGCATGAGGATCGTTTATTTTACCCATTCGCTGGTCTCGTGCTGGAACCACGGTAACGCGCATTTCCTGCGCGGCGTGCTCAGCGAGCTGATCGCGCGCGGCCACGACGTTCGCGTCTATGCGCCGGAAAACGCCTGGAGCCTGACCAACCTGATCGCCGACCACGGCCCCGATGCGATCGACGCCTATCGGCGAGCGTATCCGGAACTCGGCTCGGTCTGTTACCCCGAAGATGCCGATCTGTCAGAGTTCGTCGAAGACGCCGATCTCGTCATCGTCCACGAGTGGAACGCCCCCAAGGTCGTCGCCGAAATCGGCCGGCTGCGACGCGAGGGCGGCGACTTCCGGCTGCTGTTCCATGACACGCACCATCGCGCGGTCAGCGCGCCCGAAGAAATGCGCGCGTACGACCTTGAGGACTATGACGGAGTGCTCGCGTTCGGCGAGACGCTGTCGGAAGTCTATCGCCACTGGGGGTGGGCGGGCCGCGTCTGGACCTGGCACGAGGCCGCCGACATCCGCCGCTTCCACCCGCCCGCCGAGGAGGGCGAGCGCGCCGGCCTCGTCTGGATCGGCAATTGGGGCGACGGCGAGCGGACTGCGGAACTGGAGGGCTTTCTGTTCCGCCCCGCGCAGGACACCGGGCTGCCGCTCGACATCTACGGCGTGCGCTACCCGCAAACCGCCAAGGGCATGCTCGCCCGCTACGGCGCGCGCTACCACGGCTGGGCGGCCAATGCCGAGGCGCCGGGGATCTTCGCCCGCCACCTCGCCACCGTCCATGTGCCGCGCCGTTATTATGCGACTGCCCTTCCCGGCATTCCGACGATCCGCGTTTTCGAGGCGCTCGCCTGCGGTATCCCGCTGGTCTCCGCACCGTGGGACGATGCGGAGCATCTGTTCACCCCCGGCAAGGATTATCTCATCGCCCGCGACGGCGAGGAAATGACCCGCCACCTAAGCGCCCTGCGCGACGACCCGGACCTGCGCTCCGAACTCGCCGCGCACGGCCTCGCCACCATTCGCGCCCGCCATACCTGCGCGCACCGCGTCGATGAGCTGCTGCGCATCGCGGCGCGGCTCGGCGCCCCTGCTGCCCTGAAGGATGCCGCATGAAGATCGCCTTCTACGGATCGAGTCTGTTGTCGTCCTACTGGAACGGCGCGGCGACCTATTACCGCGGCGTTCTCGGCGCGCTCGCCGAGCGCGGCTATGCGATCACCTTCTACGAACCCGACGCCTTCGAGCGGCAGCAGCATCGCGATATCGACCCGCCCGATTGGGTACGCTCGGTGGTCTGGCCGGCGACCGACGAGGGGCTGCGCTCGGTGCTCGCCGAGGCGCGCGACGCCGATATCGTCGTCAAGGCGAGCGGCGTCGGCGTGTTCGACCGCGAGCTGCTCGAAGGCGTGGTCGCCGAGAGCCGCGACGGCGCACTGCGGCTGTTCTGGGACGTCGATGCCGCCGCGACGCTCGATGAGATGCGCGGCGATCCCGACCACCCGGTCCGCCGCGCGCTCCCCGATCTCGACCTGGTGCTGACCTATGGCGGCGGCCCGCCGGTCGTATCCGCCTACGAAGGCTTCGGCGCGGCGCGGTGCGAGCCGGTCTACAACGCGGTCGATCCGGCGACGCATTTCCCCGTGCCGCCCGACCCGCGTTTCGCCTCAGACCTCGCCTTCCTCGGCAACCGCCTCCCCGACCGCGAGGCGCGCGTCGCCGAGTTCTTCCTGAAACCCGCCGCGGCGCTCCCCGACGGCCAGTTCCTGATCGGCGGCAGCGGCTGGCGGCAATCGGACATGCCGGCCAACGTCCGCCACATCGGCCATGTCGGCACCGGGGACCACAACGCCTTCAACTGCACGCCGCGCGCGATGCTCAACGTCGCGCGCGATTCGATGGCAAACGTCGGCTATTCCCCGGCGACCCGCGTGTTCGAGGCCGCCGGCGCCGCCGCCTGCCTCATCACCGACGCCTGGGAGGGGATCGAGCAGTTCCTCACCCCCGACGAGGAGGTGCTGGTCGCCCGCGACGGGCACGACGTCGCCGCGCATCTGGAGACGCTGACCACCGAACGCGCCCGCGCGATCGGCGAAGCGGCGCGGCGACGCGTCCTTGCCGAACACACCTATCAATTGCGCGCCGAGCAGGTCGACCGCCTGTTCAAGGCCGAACGCGCCCGGCTGCTGGAGGCCGCATGAAACTCGTCGTCCTCGGCCTCAGCCTGTCCTCGTCGTGGGGCAACGGCCACGCCACCACCTATCGCGCGCTGCTCGCCGCCTTTGCGCGGCGCGGGCACGAGGTCCTGTTCCTCGAACACGACCAGCCCTGGTATGCGGCGCACCGCGACCTTGCCGAGCCCGATTTCTGCGAGCTCGCTTATTACGACAGCGTCGCCGAGCTTGCCCGCTGGCGCCGCGCGATCGCCGAGGCCGATGCGGTGATCGTCGGTTCCTATGTGACCGACGGCGTCGCGGTGTCGCGCTTCGTCCAGCGCGAGGCGGAGGGCGTCACCGCCTTCTACGACATCGACACGCCGGTGACGCTCGCCAAGCTCGCGCGCGGCGACACCGAATATCTGTCGCCGGAGGTGATCCCCGGCTTCGACCTCTATCTGTCGTTCACCGGCGGCCCGACGCTGCGGCGGATCGAGCGCGATTATGGCGCGCCTGCCGCGCGCGCGCTCTACTGCTCGGTCGATACCGCCGCCTATCGCCCGACCGGCGCCGCCAAGAAATGGGACCTCTCCTATCTCGGCACCTACAGCCCCGATCGCCAGCCGGTGCTCGAACGGCTACTGGTCGAGGTCGCCCGCGCCTGTCCCGAGCGGCGCTTCGCCGTCGCCGGGCCGCAATATCCCGCCGATATCGACTGGCCGGCGAACGTCGAGCGGATCGACCATCTGCCGCCCGCGGAGCATCCCGAATTCTATTCGGCCTCCCGCTTCACGCTCAACGTGACTCGCGCCGACATGGTCGCTGCGGGCTGGTCCCCATCGGTGCGCCTGTTTGAGGCGGGCGCGTGCGGCACGCCGATCATTTCGGACGTATGGGACGGGCTCGACGACCTGTTCGTGCCCGACCGCGAGATCATTCTCGCCCGCGACACGCAGACCGTCATCGACGCGCTGGCGCGCGATGCCGACGCGATCGGCACCGCTGCGCGCCACCGCGTCCTTTCGACCCACAGCGCCGACACCCGCGCCGCCGAGCTGGAAACGCTGCTCGTCGATGAAATGCGCCCGCCGCTGATGGCCGCCGCATCATGAGCCGGCCCCTCGACAGCCAGGAGAGAACGCGCCTTATGCATGGCACCAGGACCCTGACGCTCGTCGCCGGCGGCGCCGGCTTCATCGGCTCGCACCTCTGCCGCGCGCTGCTCGACCGCGGCGAGCAGGTCGTCTGCCTCGACAACCTTCAGACCGCGCATCCCTCCAACCTGCTGATGCTCGAAGGCGATCCGCGCTTCGAATTCGTCGAGGCCGATGTGGTCGATCCGCTGCCCGAGACGATCACCAGCCGCGTGCGCCAGTTCCGGCGCATCTACAATCTCGCCTGCGCCGCCTCGCCGCCGCTCTACCAGGCCGATCCCGAACACACGATGCTGACCAACGTGATGGGCACCGACCATCTGTTGCGGCTCGCCGAGGTCTCCGGCGCACGCTTTCTGCTCACCTCGACCAGCGAAGTTTATGGCGATCCCGAATGCCACCCGCAGCGCGAGGATTATCGCGGCTTCGTCAACTGCACGGGCCCGCGCGCCTGTTATGACGAGGGCAAGCGCGCAGCCGAGGCGATGGCGTTCGACTTCGCCCGCCTCGGCCGCGCGGACGTGCGCGTGGCGCGCATCTTCAACACCTACGGCCCGCACATGAACCCCGACGATGGGCGCGTCGTCTCGAACTTGGTGTGTCAGGCGCTGTCGGGCGAGCCGGTGACGATCTATGGTGACGGCAGCCAGACCCGCAGCTTCTGCTACGTCGCCGATATGGTCGAGGCGCTGCAGCGGTTGATGGAGAGCGATCTCGACGCTCTCGAACCGGTCAATCTCGGCAACCCGGAGGAGCGGACGATCGGCGAGCTGCTCGACCTGATCCGGTCGCACCTGCCCGCGCCGATCGAGGTGCGCCACCTGCCGCTGCCGATCGACGATCCGCGCCGCCGCCGCCCCGATATCGCCCGTGCCGAAAGCCGGCTCGGCTGGCGTCCTTCAACGCCGCTCGTCGCCGGCCTGCGCCAGACGATTGCCTGGTTTCAGACCGAACTCGGGCGCAACGAGCGACGGCAGGAATTGCCCCGGCGGGCGATCGCGGCGGAGTAGCTCGAACCCTAAGCCGGTTCGCTGATCAGCGGCACGAAGGCGACCGCACCGAGATGATCTTCCTCATAGTGATTGGCGCCGACGCGCGTGATCTTGCACAGCTTCTGGTTGTCCTCCCCGCCGACCGGCATGACGAGGCGGCCGCCGATCTCGAGCTGCTCCTTCAGCGCATGCGGCACCGCACGCCCGGCGGCAGCGACCAGGATCGCGTCGAACGGCGCCTTGTCGACTAGCCCGACGCTGCCGTCGCCGATCCGTATCTCGACATTGTCATAGCCCAGCGCGGTCATCCGCTCGGCCGCCAGCCGTCCGAGTTCCTCGTGCCGCTCAACGCCGTAAACACGCCCGGCGATGCGGCTTGCGACGGCGGCCGCATAGCCCGATCCCGCCCCGACCTCGAGCACGCGGTCGCCCGGCGCCACCTCGGCCGCCGCCATCATCGCGGCGACGATATAGGGCTGCGAGATGGTCTGCCCCGCCTCGATCGGCAGCGGCGAATCGTCATAGGCGTGCTCCGCGAACTCCGCGCTGACGAAGCGCTCGCGCGGCACCTCGCGCATTGCGTCCAGCACGCGGGCGTCGCTGATGCCGCGGCGAGCGAGTTGCTCCTCGACCATCCGGTCACGCTCCAGGGCAAGATCCCGCGTCATGGCCAGCGCGCCGGAATCAGCGCGATCGGAATCGGGCCATCGAGCGGCCGCCAGCCGTGTTTGGCGATCACGTCGTTGCTCTGGATCGGCTCGCGCCCGCGCCCGCGATCGAGCGACCAGGTAATGTGGTAGGTGCTGCCGTCGGGCCGCGCCGTCGTGTTGCCGACCGCGACGACCAGCGCCTGCAGCCCCGCCTCGTCGTTGATCGCCCCGACGATCTCCCCGCTGGTCTCATACGGCAGCGGCGCCTCCGGGCCGGCGTTCATGTCGAACGTCACATGGTCGGCGATCACATCGGGCCATTCGGGCTGAAAGCGCGCGAGCAACGCCGCGCGCTCGTCCTCGTCGAGCTTCCAGCCGGTGACGCCGCCGCGCCCCTCCGTCATCAGCTCTTGCTCTTGTGCTCGGGCTTTCCCTTGCGCTTGGTGGAGGCCATTTTTTCGAGCTCCTTCTCGCTCATCGATTTTTCCATGCTCTTGGCGGCGCCCTTGAGCTTGGATTTGGGCTGGTCGCCCCGCTTGGCGGAGAGCGCCGCGCCCGCCGCCTTTTGCTGCGCTGCTGATTTTGCCGGCATCGCATTTCTCCTTCCGGTGCTAAAACGCGCGGCCGCCCGATCCGTGCCGTCGAAAGCGCGCGCCGGAAGGACGCCCGAGCGCGCCGCGGCCGCTTGTCAAAGCCGCTACGAGGCGCTATCTCGCGGCCAATCCGAAATCGAGGATGACGAAGCGCCGGCCATGACGGACCGGGCAGCGGACCCATGCCCGGTTTCACGGCGAAGGAAAGACGGTTCAAGTGGCCAAGACCAGCCCGATCGAATTCATCCGCGAGGTGCAGGCAGAGACGCGCAAGGTCGTCTGGCCGACCCGCAAGCAGACGATCATGACCGGCGTGATGGTGATGGTCATGACCGGGCTGCTCGCCATCTTCTTCGTGTCGATCGATACCGTGTTCGACGCGATCGTCCATTATCTCCTGTCGCTGGCCTGAGCTTAAGGAAACACAATGTCGCGCTGGTACATCATCCACGCTTATTCGGGCTTCGAGGGCAAGGTCCGCGATGCGATCATGACCGAGGCCGAGCGCATGGGCCTCGATCAGCTGGTCGAGCAGATCGAGGTGCCGACCGAAACGGTTACCGAGGCGCGCCGCGGCAAGAAGGTCCAGGTCGAGCGCAAGTTCATGCCCGGCTATGTGCTCGCCAAGCTGAACATGACCGACGACGTCTATCACCTCGTCAAGAACACGCCGAAGGTGACGGGTTTCCTCGGCAGCTCGGGCAAGCCGCAGCCGATCAGCGACGCCGAAGCCGCGCGCATGCTCCACACCAAGGAAGAAGCCGCCGCCGCGCCCAAGACGCAGGTCAAGGTCGATTACGAGATCGGCGACGCGGTCAAGGTGCTCGACGGCCCGTTCGCGAGCTTCAACGGCGTGGTCGAGGAACTCGATTTCGACAAGGCCAAGGTCAAGGTGTCGGTCAGCATCTTCGGCCGCGCGACGCCGGTGGAGCTCGATTTCGAACAAGTCGAGCGGACCAAGTGATTAGCGCCAGCTAATCACCAGAGGCCGCTCGACCGGCCGGCGGGTCGGCCTAGCCGAACCCCTCCGACCATAATTCACTCCCGCGTCTGTGCGGGAGGACATCGTGCAGTACGTGACCGGCTCGCGCGAGCGATCGCCGGCAGTTTAAATGGTCACGCGAAGCGGGGCCGATTTCGCCGAGCTTCACCTACGTCTTTCTGACAGGTTGTAGGCACATGGCGAGCCGTCGATAACACGCCGCTGCGAATCAAAGCCTTCCGTATCAGGGAGAATGGCGATGGCGAATCCCTTTCCCCGGGGGCTGGGGAAGGCGACGAATCGGGCTCGCACTTCGGAGTTGCTGGTTCATGAGTTGATCGAGCGGGCTGGGGCGCGCAATCCCGACGAACCGGCATTGCGGCACGGCGCCAAATCGCTCAGCCACCGGGATCTCACGTATCGCGCGAAACAGCTGGCCGGCTACCTTCTCGACCGCGGCGTTGCGCCGGGATCGGTCGTCGCCGTCCGGCTCGATCGATCGTTCGAGCAGATCATCGCATGTCTTGCGATCCTCCATGCCGGGTCGGCGTTCATGCCGATCGACCCGGCGGTGCCGCCGGAGCGCGCCAAACAGCTTGTCGATGCCGGCGACGCTGCGGCCATTATCACCGACCAGTCGCGCGCCGGTGAGCATCAGGGCATCGTCATCATTCTCGACGATGACGCCGGGCGCGCTGCGATCGAGGCCTTCCCCTTGCGTTCGCTGCCGATCGTTGCCGCCAACGATCTGGCTTATATAATCCATACCTCGGGATCGACGGGCGTCCCCAACGGCGTCGAGATCGAGCACGGCAGCCTGCGCCATCTTATCCACTGGACCACGACCACCTTCGATATCACTGCACGCGACCGCACGAGCCATGCGCATGGTCTGGGTTTCGATGCGGTGATCTGGGAATTGTGGCCCGCACTCGCTGCCGGGGCGACCGTGCACATCATCGATGACGTCGTGCGCACCTCGCCGCCGCTGCTTCAGGCGGCCCTGCTCGAGCAGCGGATCACGATCGCATTTGTACCCACCGTGCTGGCCGAGGCGCTGATCGCGGCGGACTGGCCCGCCGATACGCCGCTCCGTTTCGTGCTCACCGGCGGCGACGTTCTGCGGGCATGGCCGCGCAAGCCGCTGCCCTTTGCGCTCGTGAACAATTACGGCCCGGCCGAATGCACGGTCCAGACCACATGGACGGTCGTGCCGATGCGCGGGCCGGAGACGGCGGACGACCTGCCGACGATCGGGCGGCCGATCGAAGGCGTCCAGGTCCATATCCTCGACGAACAGCAGCAGCCGGTCGCCGACGGCGTGGAGGGCGAGCTGTGGATCGCCGGCAAGAGTGTCGGCCGCGGCTATCGCAATCGCCCGGAGCTGACCGCCCGGAAGTTCTGCCCCGATCCGTTTTCAGGCGAGCCGAACGCCCGGATGTATCGGACCGGCGACCGCGGCTGCCGCCTGGCCAATGGCAAGATCGTTTTTCGCGGACGCGCCGACAGTCAGGTCAAGATCGACGGCATCCGCATCGAGCTCGACGAGATCGCCGTCACTCTGCAACGTCACGCGGCGGTCGAATCCGTGCTGGTCCGAGCGCTCGATCTCCTCGATGGCAGCAAGGCGCTGACCGCCTATGTTGTCGCGCGCGCCGGCGCCCGGCCGACGCCGGCCGATTTTCGGTGGTTTCTCTACCAACGTCTGCCGCGCAACTACATTCCCCGCTTTTTCGTGCTGCTCGACGCCCTGCCGCTGACGCGCAACGGCAAGGTCGATCTCGCCGCACTGCCGCCGCCGGCACCCGAGCGTGCATCCCGAAGCGATCGGGCCGGCGGACGTACCGCCCTCGAAACCAGCCTTCTCGCCATCGTCGGAGAGGTACTCGATCTCCCCGATGTCTCGCTTGCCGACAATTTCTTTCTGCTCGGCGGACACTCCATGCTGGCGGCGGCGGCGCTTGTCCGCTGCCGCGAAGCGTTCGACGTCCAGATGTCCCTGCGTGACTTCTTCGATGCCAGGACGATCGGCAACTTCGCCTCGTTGCTCCAAGAAAGGCGCGGCGAAGCGGTAATCCCGGTTCCTGAATGCCATTCCTGACCACTGGTGCTTCGCGCTCTTTGGCAATGGCAGAGAGCACGGCGAGGAACGCCTGTTCGGCGGCGCGGGTCAGCCGGCATCGACCGCCCGGGCCGTGGAACTGGAGACGATCCGATGAGGTGCGGTAAAGGCCGGATCGGCGGCCTCCTTTTCTCCGAGGTTCGCGTGAGAATGCAGCCCCCCGTCAGTCGCCGTCCTTATCTTTGCTTTTCTTGTCCTTTTTCTCCGGACCAGCAGCGAGATCGGCGGCAGCCTTCTTCGTATCGCCGGCATCGAGTTCCTCGATAACCTTTTTGGCGAACTTTGTCTGTTCGTCGGCGGCGTGAGGATTGGCAGCTACGGTTTGCAGCATCCGCCGCGCCTCGGGGGCCTTTTCCTGGTCGAGCAGGACTCTCGCTGCCGTCAACCGCAGATCGGGATCGTATGGCGCCAGCACCTCGGCATAGAGCAACCCGTCCTCGGCGCTCTTGGTCGGCCGCTCGCCCGCGTCGATATAGCCCTGATAGAAGAGCTGGAGCGGCTCGGCATTCTCGGTGTCGACATGGTTGGCATTAACGAACCACTGGCGGATCGCGTCCCACCTTGCCGGATCAGTGACCTTGTCGCGCTTCGCCATCTCCATCTCGGCCTTGCCGCGATAAACCAAGGCATGGAGCGACTTGGGATCAGCTGCGAGCGCACGCGCCGCGGCGGCGTCGGCAGCCTCATAATGCTTGGCGTCGAATTCCGCCTCGGCCAGTTCGTTCTGCACCGCGGGGTCGTTGGGATACGGCCCTGCTAGACGCTCGGCGAGCCGCGCGACCTCAGCAGCTTCGTGCTCGTCGACTCCTGCTTTGCTCTTGAGCAAGGCGGGCATGATGGCAGACTCGGCGTCGGTCAGCGGCCTGAGTTCGATCTTGCCGACCTTGAGCGCGCTGCCCTTGATCGTGACCCCCATGATCTTGCCATGCGAGTGATCGTTGAGTGCCTGGTTGAGCTTGTCGAGGTCCCCGAACGCGTCCCGCGCGGCCTTGACCGGATCGGTCCCCTTGGTGAGTTCCCCCAGGAAGACGTCGAGCTCGCGCTTGCGGGCAGGATCCGCCATTAAGTAATGGACTAGCAGCCAGCCGCGTCCATAGATTGCCTGAACTTCATCGAAATCCAGCGATTTGGCGCTGTCGGACCGGAACAGATCCTCGATCGACATGACGTGGCTCGTAGCGCCCCACGCGCGGTAATTGGGCGGAGCACCGATGCTGACGCTGCCATCGCCATTGATGATCGCGGTGCCGTTATATTCGGCGAAACCCTCGGTCAGCCATCCCGGGAATGGGATATCGGGCCAAGCCGTGAACATGAAATGGTGGGCATATTCGTGGAACAGCACCTCCTGTGGGGTCAACGGCTCGGGAACATAGCTGCTGCCGAGGCGTGAGATGCCGCGGATCGTGTCCTCACCATATTTGGAGGCAAAGGCGACCGGACCGCCCGCGCGCGACATGTAAACGCCGAGAATGCCGCCGATCCCCGTGGTCTTCGAAGCATCGGGAACGACGAAAACGGTAACGCGCGAACTCGAGCTCGGCGGCTGGGCGGGCACGTCGTAGAGCAGGTGCATTGCGCTGTCATACCGCTCCAGCTTGCTGATATAGTCCTTGAGGTCGGCTGGTTCGCCTTCGGCATAGACCGTGAAATGCGGCGACGTCACCTTGTACCATTTCGCCTGCGCGGCACCCGACGCCAGCATCGTCAGCGCTGTCGCCGCGACCCACAACCCCCGCTTCTTCATCCCCCGTTTCCCCCACTTTAAGCTGCGTGTAACACAGCGAAAAGATACCCGGCTGGCCGAAGATTACCAGTTCCTCGCGGCGCGATACGACGCTGCCTTGCTATTTCCGACCGGCTCGGCTATGCGCGCACGCTTCCAACGCATCAGCAATGGAAATCCTGCGGGAGCCCCGGATCGCGTCCGGGGCGTCTGGACCGCTAAACTTGGAATAGAGTGAAAATGGCAAAGAAAATTACCGGCTATATCAAGCTGCAGGTGCCCGCCGGCGCCGCCAATCCGTCGCCGCCGATCGGCCCGGCGCTTGGTCAGCGCGGCGTCAACATCATGGAATTCTGCAAGGCGTTCAACGCGGCGACCGGCGATCTCGAAAAGGGCGCGCCGATCCCGACCGTGATCACCGTCTATGCCGATCGTTCCTTCTCCTTCACCACCAAGACGCCGCCGGCGACCTTCCTCATCAAGAAGGCGGCGAACCTCAAGTCGGGCTCGAAGGAGCCGGGCAAGGTCTCCGCGGGCAAGATCAAGCGTTCGGCGCTGGCGCAGATCGCCGAGACGAAGATGAAGGACCTGAACGCCAACGACATCGAGGCAGCGACCAAGATCATCGAAGGCTCCGCCCGCGCGATGGGCCTCGAAGTGGTGGAGGGCTGAGATCATGGCCAAGCTGACCAAGAAGCAGAAGAATTGGGCCGTCGAAGCCGACAAGCTCTATGGCGTCGACGAGGCGATCAAGCTCGCCAAGGATTACGCCACCGCCAAGTTCGACGAGACGATCGAAGTCGCGCTCAACCTGGGCGTCGACCCGCGCCACGCCGACCAGATGGTCCGCGGCGTCGTCACGTTGCCCAAGGGCACCGGCAAGACGGTGCGCGTCGGCGTGTTTGCCAAGGGCGCCAAGGCTGACGAAGCCAAGGCCGCGGGCGCGGATGTCGTAGGGGCGGAAGACCTGATGGAAATCATCCAGGCCGGCACGATCGATTTCGATCGCTGCATCGCCACGCCCGACATGATGGGCGTGGTCGGCCGTCTCGGCAAGGTGCTGGGTCCCAAGGGCCTGATGCCGAACCCGAAGCTCGGCACGGTGACGATGGACGTCGCCGCCGCGGTCAAGGCGGCCAAGGGCGGTCAGGTCGAGTATCGTGTCGAGAAGGCGGGCATCATCCATTCGGGAATCGGCAAGGCGAGCTTCGCCGCCGAAGACCTGCGCGCGAACTTCGACGCGCTGGTCGACGCCGTGGTCAAGGCCAAGCCTTCGGGCGCCAAGGGCAAGTACGTCAAGAAGGTGGCGATCAGCTCCTCGATGGGCCCGGGTATCAAGATCGACACCGCCGAGGTGGCGGGAGCCTGAGCCAGAGCGAGGCGTGTAACCGCCGGTTACGCGCCGTTGCTTCGCTCCCGCGAAGCACGCGAATGGTTGGCCGGTGCGGCGAAGCCGCGACGGACGGCGCGGGATTCATTCCCGCGCCGGCTGCCAAGAAACGAAATGAGGGCCGGGGAGCGATCTCCGGCTCTTATTCGTGCAACCTGAGTTCAGTGACGAGCGACGGCGGGAACGTCGGCACCATTGTCCACCGTCGCGGCCGCGGCCGGCTCGAGCGTGACGCCATAGCCCTTGAACTGCTCGATGATCGAGGAATCCGCCTTGCGCGCGGCCACAAGATCGCGATCCGCCGCGGCAGTGTCGCCCTTTCGTGTCTCGGCGACGGCGCGGCCGTAGAGCGACTCGGCCTGATTGGGGCGTGTTGCAAGAGCCGCATCATATTCCTCGATCGCTTCGGCAAAACGCCCGAGCCGCAGGAGGACGAAACCGCGACTGTCGTGGAAGGAGGCTTCTTTCGGGTCGGCCTTTACCGCGGCGTCGCAATCGCCGAGCGCCGAATCGAGCACCACGCCTTCGACCGCCTTGCGCCAGCAGATGTTGTTGAGCCCGGCGGGATTCTTGACGATAGCGCGCACCGCGGCGAAATCGCGATCGGCGAGCGTCGCGTCTCCCGCGCGCGCATGGGCGATGCCGCGTGATATCAGCATGTTGACGTTGTTGGGCGCCGCCTTGAGCCCGCGATCGAGCAGCGCGATAGCCGCGGCAGTGTCGCCCGCATCCGTATCGGCTTCCGCCTGGGCCGCGATCGCGGAGGAATTATCGGGATCGAGATTCAACGCGGCGGCAGCATCGGCCTTACGGCCGGCGATGTCGGACCTGGGCCGAGTATTGAATCGGGTGAGATAGGCATTCAGACTGGGCTTGATCGCGATCGACTTCTCGAACGCTGCCGTGCTTTTGGCCTGCTCGCCGTTCGCCTTGTAGATGGCCGCGGCCATCGTCCACGAATCGGCGTCGTCCGGGTTCGCCGCGACGAGCGCGTCGGCCTGGGCCAGCGCGTGAGTCTTGTCGCCTTGAACCCGGTAATTGTTCGCCTGGGTAAGATAGAGACTTGAATCGTGCGGGTTGGCCGCGATTGCCTTGGCGATGGCGGCGATCGCCTTGTCTCCCTCGCCGAGGTTGCGATAGGAGCGCGCCATCACGCCATAGATGTCGCCCGATGCGGCATTCTTCGCGATCAAGGTCTCGGCATCGGCGAGGGCTTTGCGGTCCTCCCCCGATCGCGAGAAGGCGTATGCGCGATACTCGCGCGCGAAATCGTCGTCGGGATGCTCGGCGATCGCCTTGTCGAACGCCGCGATGGCGCCGGGAACATCGTCCTTGTCGAGCGCGATGAGCCCGCGGCCGTGATCGGCGACGTAATTGTCAGGATCGATCGCCAACGCCTTGGCGAAATCCTGCGCGGCAAGGTCCGCCTGCTTTTTCCAATAATGCGCCATGCCGCGATCGGCGAACGCCCAGACCGATTTCGGGTCCAGCGCCACCGCCCGATCGAAATCGGCGATCGCCTCGTCGTAGCGACCGGCCCTGAACAGCATGTTGCCGCGATCGAAGAAGCCGTCGCCGGTGATCGGCGTATCGGCAAGTTGCGCCGCGACCTCCTTTTCGGTCGGGCGATAATTGGCCGGCTCGTAGATATAGACCGTCTGCTTGTAGAGCGCGCGCAACGCGGTTTGCGCGGCCGGCGCCGCGGCGGCCGGGAATTCGGGCTGCAACGCCCGTGTGCTCGCGACGATGGTCGCGACGCCGTCCTTGATCGAAGCGGTGCGATGGTAAGCGACCCCGGCGATCGTCTGATCGACTGCGGCGCCGTCCGAAATCGTGAAGCCGACGCCCTTGTTGGGCAGGATCACGGTTTCGGTTGTCTTGTCGTAGCTCGGATAGCTGATTGCGAACGGCGCGTCCGTGTCCGGGCCCGCCGAGCGCGTGAAATCTGCGTTGTAGCCCAGGCTGGTGCCATCGGTCTCGAAGCGCGAATAATCCCAGTCCATCTTGGCGGAGCCGTCCATCACCAAGGTTTCGGTGCGGGTGGCGGCATCCCAGCGCGCGCTGGCGGATTTGACGTCGATGAAATTGTACTGGCCGCGCCAATATTGGCGCAGCGACGAATCGAGCGCAGCACCGGCCAGCGGCGCCATCTGCAAGTGAATGGCCGTTCCGCCATCGCCACGGAAAACCGTCTCGACATGCGCCGGCGCGGGGGCATTGAGCCCCGCCGAGGCGTCGATGCGAACCGTCGTCTCGGTTGCGGGCTGGTCGAACGGTTGTTGCTCGAGCCGCTCGAGACCAGCGCCTGCCAGTTCGACCGGCAGCACCCAATCGAACGCGGGGGTGCGGATCGCGTCGATATCGCCGTCGCCGCTGCGTGTTCCGTCGAGCCAATAGACGCGGCCGTCGATCGTCGCGCGTACCAGGACGTGATTGAACCATGCCGCCAGCGGCAGATATTGATCGAGGCCGTCCGCTCCGCCCGTATTGGCAAGCGCCGGCTCGGCCTTGATGCCGAGGCCGTGGAGCAAGGCGAGCAGCAGCGCGGTCTTGCCCTTGCAATCGCCGAAGCGTCGCTCCCATGTCGTTTCGGCATCGGCAGGAACGAGCCCGCCGTCGTTCATGCCGAGGAAGACGTAGCGCACCTGATCCTGAACGAGCGCCAGCGCGGCCGTAGCACGCGCCTTGGGGTCGCTCGACGCCGCAGCGATACGCGCGATCTCGGCCTCGAGCTTGGCGCCCGCCGGCACGGTTGCTGCCTTGACATAGAGTGGCGCCATCAGCGCCGAGAGTTCGTTCCAGCTCTTGAAATCGGTGAATTCGACGAGCCGCGCCTGGTTGTAGCGCGAGGGCGCGCCCTGCGGCGCCACGACGGGCTGGACATCATTCGCCGACAAGGCCGCGATGCGGCTTTCGCCGGTCGATTTGATGTCGAGCGGCGGCAGCTCGCCGCGCTCACGAGTCCGCATCGCGATTCCCGCGGGCCAATCGGCGCGGAGCCGGACGGCGGCCGTCGGCAGCGCGCCCCAACCGCCCGAGACGCTTTCATAATGACCCTTTAGCGCCGGATCGGCGCGCGTGACCGATATCGCGAAATCGAGGATGTCGCCGACCTGCAAACCCTCGGGCTGGATCGTCGCGGTCAGCACCCCGTCGAGCATCGCATTTTCGAGATTCTGCTCGCGCCGCAGCACGGTGAATTGCTGGTTGGCGAGCACGTCGATCACCTTGCCGTCGCGGATGACGTGCAGCTTGTGAACGGTGAGCGAGGAAAGATCGGGATTCCAGGGAAAGCTGATCGTTCCCGCCGCCATGCCTTGCGTCGTCTGGATGCGGTAGGCGGTTTCGGTATAGGTCGTCGTCGCGCCATCGGCGAAGTGGATTTGCTGATCCTGGAGCAGGATGCGGATCGGTGCGTCGCCCTTCATGGCAGTGTCGGCGGGCAGCGATTGAGGTTTCACCCAGACTGGCGGCGGCGCCAGCACTGGCTTGTCCGACGCGGCGTGCGCCGCCGACGCCACCGTCATCAACGCGATCGCCGATACTCCGAAACGCATAACCCCCTCCCCCCGGACGCGCTGAAGCATAGTCCGATCGGCAACGAGTTCAATCGCTTCGGTTTGGCCGCTTCCCCGAACGGGAATCGCCGTCTAGGGTCCCGACGCGTGAGCACCGTCCTCAATATCCAGCGATCGATCCTTGGCCAACCGTGGCGCTGGCGCGCACTCGCCGCGGACGGGCGCGATCCCGATTTCGCGCCCGACGATCTCGTCACGCAATTGCTGCTCGCACGCGGCTGTCCGCGTGAGGCGCTCGAGGCGCATCGCGCCCCTTCGATCCGTGCGTTCATGCCCGATCCCTCGATCTTCCGCGACATGGACAAGGCCGCCGATCGCCTCGCCGACGCAGTGACGAAGGGCGAGCAAGTCACGATCTTCGGCGACTACGACGTCGACGGCGCCACCTCCGCGGCGCTGATGGTCCGTGTGCTGCGCGAGCTGGGCCTTGATCCCGCGACCTACATTCCCGACCGGTTGATGGAGGGCTATGGTCCGTCGGGCGAGGCCTTGGTGCGAATCGCCGCCGGCGGGAGCTCGCTGATCGTCACCGTCGATTGCGGCGCGCAAGCCTTCGAGGCGCTCGCGATGGCGCGCGAGGCGGGCGTCGACGTGGTGGTGGTCGATCACCACAAATGCGCCGCCGCCCTCCCCCATGCGCATGCATTGGTCAATCCCAACCGGCTCGACGAGACCGAGGGTGCGGCGCACGGCCATCTCGCCGCGGTGGGCGTCGCTTTCCTGCTGGCCGCCGCGCTGGTGCGGACGCTGCGCGCGCGCGGTTTCTTCGCGGGTCGCGGCGAACCGCGGCTGCTCGACTGGCTCGACCTCGTCGCGCTCGGCACCGTCGCCGATGTCGCGCAATTGAAGGGCCTCAATCGTGCCTTCGTCGCGCAAGGGCTGAAGGTGATGGCGGCGCGGCGCAACATCGGCCTCAACGCGCTGATCGAGGTCTCGCGGCTGTCGCGTGCGCCGACGGCAAGCGACCTCGGCTTCGCCCTGGGCCCGCGGATCAACGCCGGCGGCCGCGTCGGCAAGGCCGATCTCGGCGTTCGCCTGCTGACCACCGAAGATCCGGACGAGGCGCGCGCCATCGCCGCCGAGCTCGACCGGCTCAATGGCGAGCGGCGCGCCATCGAAACGGTCGTTCAGGAGGCCGCCGAGGCGCTGGCGGGCGGCAGCACGCACGCGGTGCTGGTCGCCGCGGGGCAAGGCTGGCATCCCGGCGTGATCGGCATCGTCGCGGGGCGGCTCAAGGAAAAGCTCGGCCGGCCGGCGATCGTCATCGCGCTCGACGAGGACGGCATCGGCAAGGGTTCGGGCCGGTCGGTCGGCGGCGTCGATCTCGGCGCCGCAGTGCTCGCCGCGAAGGACAGTGGTCTGCTCGTCGCCGGCGGCGGCCACGCCATGGCGGCAGGACTGACCATCGCCGCCGATCGTATCGAAGAGTTCGCTGCATTCCTCGACGACCGTCTTGCCGAAGCGGTCGCACGCGCTTCCGAAGGCCGTGCACTGCTCGTCGACGCGCTGCTCGCGCCGGGCGGGGTCAACCCAGCGCTGGTCGAGGCGCTCGAGGCCGGCGGCCCTTATGGCACCGGCTGGCCTTCGCCGCGCGTCGCCGCCGGGCCGGTGCGCGTGGTCAAGGCCGATATCGTCGGCAACGGCCATGTCCGCGCGATCGTCGCGGGCGATGACGGCCGCAGCCTCAAGGCGGTCGCCTTTCGCCAGGCCGAGACCGCGCTCGGACAGGCACTGCTCGGCGCCTCGGCGCATCGCCGCCTGTGGCTCGCCGGACGTGCCAAGATCGACGATTGGGGCGCGAAGCCCGCGGCCGAGCTGCACATCGACGACGCCGCCTGGGCCGACTGAACAAAGTGCGCCGCCGACGCTTGACCGTGGCGGCGCATTTCCCTAACCGACGCGCTCCGCTGCGCCGGCAGGTGTGGCCCCTTCGTCTAGCGGTCTAGGACGCGGCCCTTTCACGGCTGAAACACGGGTTCGATTCCCGTAGGGGTCACCAACGGGCGGCTTGCCGCCCGAATTACCGAGTTTCCTGAGCAAATCTGCGAAAACTGTACGGTCCCACAACGCTTCGCCTGATAGTCGATCCGCGGTGATCCTGGTCTGTCAAGCGGCGGTCTCTCAGGCCGCGGGCATGGTGCGGCACGACGACTGGCCTCCACCCGCGACCTTCAGTCTGGTGCCGCGCGCCAGTTTTTCGAACAATCCGGCTGTTTCCTCCACCGCGCGCTCGGCGGCGCTTGTCACTGCAGTGTGTTGGAGGAAGCCGTGGATCAGCGTCGTAAATTCGCAATAGGTGACTGGAGCGCCGGCATGCGCCAGCCGAGCGGCATAGGCCCTGTCCGAATCGCGCAGCGGATCGAAGCCGGATGCCGCGACCAGCGTCGGCGGCATGCGGCCAAGGTCGGCAGCGAACAGCGGCGATATCTCGGGGTTTTCCAGATTGCGGCCAGGGAACACCTTGGCCAGTACGTAAGTGGTGAACTCGCTGTCGAGATTGAATCCTTTGCCGAACAACCGCGCCGACGGATAATCGCGCTTCATCTGATCGACCGCCCGATTGTCGACCGCCGGATAATAGAGCAGCTGGCATGCTGGCAGCGCCTTGCCCGCGGCCAGCCTGCGGCGCGTCACTGCAATCGCCATATTGCCGCCGGCGCTGTCGCCGCCGACGCAGATGCCGGATGCGCCGCCCAGCTTACTGGCATGGCTCGCCACCCAGTCGTAGGAATCCTCGGCATCGTTCCATGCGGCCGGATAGGGCCATTCGGGCGCCAGCCGATAGTCGACCGATACGACGATCACGCGCGCCTTGTCGGCGATCATCCGGTTCGAGCTGTCCGAGGCATCGAGATTGCCGAACAGCCAGCCGCCGCCATGATAATAAACCAGGATCGGCAGCTTGCCGCTCGCCTTGGGATGATAAACTCGAACCGCGATCCTGCCGTCGCGGCCCGGCACCGAGAATGTCTTCACCGACGCCATGCGCGGTCCGACTTGAGAACGCTCGATCCATTCGCGGTTGGCGCCGGCGCGGATCGTCGCGCGGCCCTTCGCCGTGGCAAACGGGTCGGCCGAGTTGGGCGCCGCCTCCGCTGCCTTGCCGGGCTGAAGCATATATTGAATTCGGAGATCCAGCTGGTTGCCGTCAAGCGTGATCCGCTTGCCGTCGAGCCGGCCAAGAAACCAGCTGTCGGGCAGGCTCCGCCATTGGGAAACTGGCGGCTTGTCGCTTTGCCCAGCCGCCGGAACCAGCGCGACCAGCGAGCCCAGCATCGCCGCGAGCCCAAACTTGACCAACCGTTTGACCATGGCGGCGCCCTCCCCTGCACATCCAGCAATCGGTCGAGCCTAGGCGGCGGTCGACGGCGATCAAGGCGCGAAATGGGTCGCCGTCGAGGGAGAACGGGTAACTCAGAATTGCCGCTCATGACCCGCAATGGGCAACTCCCTGGCCCATCGGGTCAGGCGAGCTTGGCCCATTGACGAGGGCAACGCGCGCGATAGCCTCGAATGCATCAGCAAAGAGATCGCCCGAGCGAACCATGACGATGATGCGCAGCATCGATCTTCCGAATGACATGTCTGCCGTCGTCGCTTTCGAGGACCGTTGCAGTGCCGGCTTCGTCGATCCGCTGCATGCACATGACCGCGCGCAACTCTCCTTCGCGCTGTCGGGCGTGTTGACCGTCAATACCGGCGAGGCGAGCTTCGTGCTGCCGCCCAACCGCGCGATCTGGATCCCGCCGCACAAGCGCCACCAGACCATCTGCCGCAGCGAGGCGGTGTTCCAGCTGCTCTACATTCATCCGCGCTTCGTGCGGCAGCAACGGGATTGCCGCGTGTTCGAGACCTCGCCGCTGCTCCGCGCGCTGGCGAGCGAAATCATCGGCTTCGACTATCATTACGCGATGAAAGGTCGCGAAGCGATGATCGTGCGGCTGCTGCTCGGCGAGATCGAGCGGATGCCGATGATACCGCTCCACGCACCGCTGCCGAGCGACCGCCGGCTGCGCCGGGTATGCGAAGCGATCCTCGCCGATCCCGCCGACACGCGCGATATCGATTATTGGGCCAAGCAGGCCGGCATGGCCCGGCGCACCTTCACACGCAGCTTCCGCGATGCGACCGGCATGGGGCTGGCCACATGGCGCCGGCAAGTGCGGGGGATCGAGGCGGCGTCGCGCATTGCGGCCGGCGAGCCGATCACCAGCGTCGCCTATGACGTCGGCTATGACAGCCCCAGCGCCTTCACCGCGATGTTCCATCGCATCTTCGGCGCGACGCCGAGCGCCTATCGCCGCTGCTGATGCCACCTCCTCCGTCACCTCGCCAAGGCACCGCAAGCAGCAGCATCGTCTGTTCGGACGGCACGCAGCCGTCATCTCGGGAAAGGAACGGCGCCATCGGCAGACGCACGGCAGCGAGTATCGATTTCGATCGACCGCATTGGCAATTGGGCCGGCTCGATGCCCACACGCAGGCAGCGCTCATCCATAAGGGCGAGGTGTCTCCGATCGAGCTCGTCCGCGCCGCGTTCGCGCGGATCGAGGAGCTCGATCCGGCGCTCGGATCGATATCCTATCGCGCCTTCGACCATGCCTTGCGCACGGCCGAGCGGATCGATCGATCGCTGCCGATGGCGGGCGTGCCGTTGCTGCTCAAGGCGTCGACCAGCTATCCGGGCTTTCCGCACGTCTGCGGCTCGCGCGCGCGCCGGTCAGAGGTGGCGACGACGCTCTATCCCTTCGCCAGGGCGCTGGACGCCGCGGGCCTGATCGCCTGCGGGATGACGACGATGCCCGAACTGGGCCTGATGGGAAGCGGTGAGGCGGTGATTTACGGGCCGACGCGCAACCCCTGGGACCTCAACCGAAGCCCCGGCGGATCGAGCAGCGGGTCGGGCGCCGCGGTCGCGGCAGGGCTGGTCCCGTTCGCCACCGGAAGCGACGGCGGCGGGTCGATCCGCTTGCCTGCGGCGCATTGCGGGATCGTCGGCTTCAAGCCGAGCCGCGGCTGGAACCTGCAGGCGCGCGCCTCCAACCTTGTCGACGACCTGTTCGCCTGCGATTCGCTAATGGCGCGGACGATGCGCGATACCGCCTGGGCCGCGCGATATCTGCGCCGCCAGCCGGTGCGCGCAGGCGAAACCCCGAGAGCGCTCCGGATCGGCATCAACCTGATCGGGCTCGACGGCCGCGAACCTGAACCAGACGTCGCGGCAGCGACGCGCGCGGCGGGCGCCTTGTGCGCCTCGTTGGGCCATGCGGTCGAGGAATGCCCGCTGCCGATCGATCATCCGGCGATGCGCCGCGCGTTCGAGGTCATCTGGGTGCACGGCGCCGGCGAGGCGGCGGACATGGTGCGCGCCCGCTATCCTGATAGGCCGATCGAAACACTGCTCGAGCCCTGGACGCTCGGCCTGGCGGCGATGCGTGACGAGGTATCCCCTGAGGAACTGGCCGATACGCTAGCGCAATTCGAGCGGCTCCATCGGCAAATGGCGCCGCATTGGCAGCGGTTCGACCTCGTACTGTCGCCCGTCGCCGACAGTGCCGCACTGCCGATCGGCGTGCTCGATCCGACCCGCGATTTCGCGACGCTGGCGCACGATCACTTCGGCCATGTCAATTTCACCCATCTGCAGAACATGGGCGGCTTTCCGGCGATTTCCCTGCCACTCGGGCAATCACCGGCGGGACTGCCGATCGGCGCGATGTTCTGGGGGCCGCATGGCGCGGACGACCTGCTGCTCGATCTCGGCGAAGCGCTGGAAGAAGCCGCCGACTGGCGCGACCGATGGCCGCCGCTGGTTCGTTGAGCGAGGCGTCGGCGGCCGGTGTTGCCATCGGGCGCACCCGATCTCGCGGCTATATCCTCGCGGTGCTGACGCTGATCTATACGGTCAATTTCGTCGACCGCCAGATCCTGCCGATCCTGCTCCCCTCGATCAAGGCCGAATTCCACGTTTCGGATGCGGCGCTGGGGCTGCTTGTCGGGCCTACTTTCGCCTTCTTCTATGCCGTTCTCGGCGTGCCGCTGGCGATGCTCGCCGATCGCGTCAGCCGCCGTAAGCTGATCGGCATTTCGCTGCTGCTCTTTTCCGTCGTCACCTTGCTGTGCGGCATGACCGCGCGATTCTGGCAGCTCGTGCTGGCGCGGATCGGCACCGGCATCGGCGAGGCGGGCACCGGCCCGGCCAGCCAGACGATCATCTCCGATCTCTATCCGCCGGCCGAACGCGCCCGCGCGCAGGCAATCTACGCGGCGGGGGTCAATGCCGGCGTCCTGATCGCCTTCGCGATGGGCGGTGCGGTCGCGCAATGGTTCGGCTGGCGCGCGGCGTTTGTCGTTGCCGGCATCCCGGGCCTCCTGCTCGCCGTCGTGCTGCTGCTGACCCTGGACGAGCCCGAGCGTGGTCGCGCCGATGCCACCTCAGACACCACCGCCCCGGCGCCCCCGCTCAAGACGGTGCTGAAGGCGCTCTGGGCCAACAAGGCGTTTCGGCTAGCGGTGCTCGGCGGCTGCACCACCTGCTTCACAGGTTATGCCGTCGGCGGCTTCTTTCCCACCATGCTGGCCCGCATCCATCATATGCGCCTCGACCAGATCGGGTTGGCGATCGCGCTGATCGCAGGCGTCGGCGGCGGACTTGCCACCTATGCCGCCGGCCATGCCGCGGACCGCCTCGCCCGCCGCGACGTCCGTTGGTACTTCTATGTCCCGGCGATCGCTGCCTTCCTGCCGCTGCCGCTTGCTCCCCTGTGCTTCCTGTCGGACAGCACCGCGATCGCGCTCGCCGCGTCGGTGCCGATCCTGTCGTTGACCGCCGCCTTCATCGGCCCCGTCGTGGCGATCATCCAGCGCCTCGTGCCCTTGCGGATGCGCGCGACCGCGATCGCGGTGCTGATCCTCGTCGATAGCCTCGTCGGACTCGGACTGGGGCCGCAATTCGTGGGCTTGGCCAGCGATTGGCTCGCTCCCGCACTGGGGGCGGATGCGCTGCGCGTGGCGTTGCTTGGGGCAATGATCGGTTCGATGATCTCCGTCGCCGCCTTCGTCATGGCAGCGCGGCACCTTCGCGAGGCCCTGGATGAGGCTAAGGACGATCATCAGCGCCGTGTCAGCGATGGGCGGGTAGAAGGCCCGTCATGACACATGACGCTCATACCCTGCCCCGCCGCCTCGTCCGTCGCACCGCGTGGACATTCCCCCTGTTGGGCCTGCTGACCGCCATGAGCATGGCGACCGGCGCCCAGGCCGACGATCCTCAGGAAAAGGCGCGCGAGATCGCCGCCATCCGCGCCGCCGTACAGCGCGGCGAGCTGCTGCCGCTGCCGCGTATCATGGCGCTCGCCCAGGCCCGCGTGCCGGGCGACGTCGTCAAGACCGAACTGGAGGTCAAGCACGGCCGCCTGATCTATGAGGTCAAGATCCTGACCAAGGCAGGCATCGTCCGCGAGGTGAAGCTCGATGCGCGCAAGGGGACCATCCTGAAGATCGAGGACGATTGATGCGGCTGTTGGTGGTCGAAGACGATCCCGTCGTCGGGCCGGACCTCGTCCAGGCGCTGACCGAAGCCGGATTCATCGTCGATCTGGCGACCGACGGCGGCGACGCCTGGTTCCGCGGCGATGTCGAGGATTATGCGCTCGTCGTGCTCGATCTGGGCCTGCCCCGGCTCGACGGGCTCAGCGTGCTCAAGCGCTGGCGGGCAAGCGGGCGGAGCTTTCCGGTGCTGATCCTCAGCGCGCGAAGCGATTGGATCGAGAAAGTGGAAGGCATCCAGGCCGGCGCCGACGATTATGTGGCCAAGCCCTTCGCCATCGGCGAAGTGGTGGCGCGGGTCCGCGGCCTGATCCGCCGTGCGGCCGGGCACAGCTCGCCTTTGCTCTCGATCGGCCGCCTCACGCTCGATACTGCGCGGATGAACGTAACGGTCGGCGACCGTTCGGTGCGCCTCTCGCCACTCGAATATCGCTTCCTCGACTTGCTCGTCCATCGCCCCGGCCGCTTCCTGAACGCCAGCGAGATCGCCGAACACTTGCACGGCACCGCCGATGCGGCCGACGCCAATGCGATCGAAGCGCTGGTGCTTCGCCTGCGCCGTAAGGTCGGCCCCGAGGTAATCGAGAGCCGCCGCGGCTTCGGCTACATGCTTGCCGGATCATGATCCGCGATTCGCTCAGGCTGCGGCTACTGGCGGCAGGCGCAGTGGCGATCCTGATCGCACTCGTGCTGGCCGGCATCGGCATGGGGTGGGTGTTTCAGCGCCATATCGAGCAGCGCGAGGCGGCGGCGCTGATCCGCGACGGCACGCTCATCATCGGCGGCCTGCGCGTCGATTCCGCCGGCCGGCCCGTCGCCGACACACAGCCTGGCGACGATCGCTTCGGCGAGGCCGGCAGCGGCCTCTATTGGCAGCTCGCCACAGCCAAAGGCAGCGCGCATTCCGAGTCGCTGTGGGATCAGAGCCTTCCGGTCATGGCGGGGGTGGGTCGCCGGGCTTGGCGCATCCGCCATGTGCCGGGTCCGTTCGGCAAATCGTTGTTGATCGTCGAGCGCCGCATCCTGTCGACCGATTCTGCCGAGCCCGTGCTGGTACAGGTCGCCACTGACGACGCGCCGTTGCATGATGCGCGCCGCGAATTCGATCGGGAAATGGCGTTGTCGCTCGCGTTGCTCTGGCTGTTCCTGGTGGCGGCCGCCTATGTGCAAGTGTCGCTGGGGCTGCGGCCGCTGGCGACGGTGCGCCGACAGATCACGCGCCTGCAGGGAAATCCCGCTGCACGCCTGCCCGCCAACCACCCGCGCGAGATTGCGCCGCTGACCGAGGCGATCAACGCGCTCGCCGATTCGCGGGAGGCCGATCTCAATCGTGCCCGCAAGCGCGCGGGCGATCTCGCCCATAGCCTCAAGACGCCGCTCGCTGCGCTCGCCGCGCAGAGCCGCCGCGCGCGCGAAGCCGGCGCGAGCGAGGCAGCTGACGGGCTCGATCGCGCGCTCACCGCGATCCGCGCGACGCTGGAGGCCGAGCTCGCCCGCACCCGCGCGGCTGCGGCGCGCGAAGCCGGGCGCAGCCGCGCCGCCGATGTCGAGACACTGGTCGAGAATATCCTCGCCGTCGTCGAACGAACCGAGGCGGGGGAGCGCCTGATCTTCGAGGTCGATCTGCCCGACGATCTCGATGTCCCGGTCGCGGCGGACGATCTGACCGAATTGCTGGGTGCGCTGATCGAGAATGCGGCGCGCCATGCGCGACATCGCGTCCGCGTCGCCGGCGGTATGGCGAGCGACACCTGCGTCCTCACGATCGAGGATGACGGCCCCGGCCTTGGCCGCGAGGCGTCCGAAGCGGTGATGGCGCGCGGCAGCCGGCTCGACGAAGCCGGGCCGGGCCATGGCCTGGGCCTCGCCATCGTCGGCGATCTGATGCAGGCGACCGGCGGCACGATCACGCTCGACCGCGCCGCGATGGGCGGTCTCGCGGCGCGCCTGACATGGCCGGTCGAGCCGGCACCCCAAGCGCCGCGCCGCGGCCTGCGTCGCTGGCTGACGCGCCGCTGACGACGGCGGTGAAGCAGCCGTCAGCGCGCTTTCCCTAACGCTCCCCCTGTCAATGCAGGCAACAGGGAGAAGGAAATGCGCGGTCTGTGGCGGATGGGATTCGCGATGGCGGCACTTACGACTTGGTCGGGCGCGGCGAGCGCGTCTCCCTACAAGATTACCGGTCTGGGCGCGGCCACGTCGCTCGAGCTCAAGCTCTTCACCAAGCTCAAGTCGACCAGCGCGAAAAGCGAGCTGGAAGGGCCGGGCTTCGATTTGACCATACCGGTCGCCAAGGGCCTCGAAGCGTCATTCACCACGGGGCCGGGCCGGCTTCGCGAAGACGGCCGCGTCCGTTGGGGAATGATCGATTCCGAAGCGGCGATGAAATGGGAGATCGTGTCGATGCCCGAGGAGGGCGGCATCGGCATCACCACCGAGCCGGCGCTGATCGCGCCCACCGGCAGCAATGGGCTGGGCGATGCCGAATGGCGCTTCGAGGCGCCGCTGGTCGTCGGCTGGGGCAAGGGTCCGTTCGAAGTCCGCGGCGAGATCGGCTATGAGCGCGGGTTCAAGTCGCACGAGGACGAGGTCAGTTTCGGCATGGTGGCCGAATATGACCTGACCGACGCCTTCTCGATCGGCGCCGAAGTGACCGGCGGCACGCCATCGCTCGCCTTCCGCAGCTACGAAGCTGCGGCAGATGTGGGCTTCAAATGGGAGGTCGCGTCGTCGGTCGAATTGCAGGGGCGGTTCGGCCGCTCGCTGCGCCGCGACGATCACCGGCCGCAGACCGATGCCGCGCTTTACATCGAAATCGCATTCTGACGTGGGCAGCGCTCGGGAATCGCGGCCCGAACACCGAAGCGTTCGATCCGTCCCCTACAGCGCAGCCCGGCGCGTGCGCTTATGCAGCTGTCGACGAAAAGACGGGAGGGATCACATGACTGCGTCATTCGGCTTGGCGTCGTTCGAGGTGCAGAACGAGCGAGTGCGCGATTATGCGCCGGGATCGCCCGAGCGCGCCAGCCTTGCCGCCGCGCTGCGGACGATGGCAGGCACTAAGGCCGAGCTGCCGCTGGTGATCGGCGGCCGCGAGGTTCGCACCGGCGAGCTGGAAACGGCGATCGCGCCGCACGACCACGCGCATGTCCTGGCCGAGGCGCATCTCGCCGGCGCCGACGAAACCGCCGCGGCAATCGCTGCTGCCAAGGCCGCGTGGCACGATTGGTCGCGCACACCGTGGGAGGCGCGGGCGCGCATCTTCCTCAAGGCGGCCGATCTCGTTTCCGGGCCGTGGCGCGATCGGCTCAACGCAGCGACGATGCTCGGGCAATCGAAGACCGTCTATCAGGCCGAGATCGATTCCGCTGCCGAGCTCGCCGATTTCCTGCGCTTCAACGCGCATTTCATGACGCGACTCTATGCCGAGCAGCCTTACTCGCCCGCGGGCGTGTGGAACCGCGTCGATTATCGCCCGCTAGAGGGCTTCGTCTATGCGGTGACGCCGTTCAACTTCACTGCGATCGCCGGCAACCTGCCCGCCGCGCCGGCGCTGATGGGCAACACTGTCGTCTGGAAGCCCTCGGCGACCGCCAAGCTCTCAGCGCATTACGTGATGGCGATGTTCCGCGAGGCAGGCCTGCCCGACGGAGTCATCAACCTCATCTACGGCGATCCGGCCGCGATTACCGAGATGGTGCTCACCGACGAAGCGCTGGCGGGCGTGCATTTCACCGGCTCGACCGCGGTATTCGACACCATCCTTGGCGAGACGGGAAAGCGCCGTTACCGCAACTATCCGCGCATCGTCGGCGAGACCGGCGGCAAGAACTTCACGCTGGCGCACCCTTCCACTGACCCGGCCGCGCTGGCGACGGCGATCATCCGAGGCGGCTACGAATATCAGGGGCAGAAATGCTCGGCGACGTCACGCGTCTATGCGCCGCGCTCGCTCTGGCCGGCGCTGCGCGACTCGCTGGTCGAGACGATCGCCACGATCGAGCCCGGCGACGTCACCGATTTCTCGCGCTTCATGGGCGCGGTGATTGACGAACGCGCCTGGCGCCGGCTCGATGCGGCGCGTGCCGCCGCGAGCCAATCGCCGAGCGAGACGATTCTGGCGGGCGAAGCGCCCAACATGGCGCGCGGCTATTTCGTCCCCCCTCAGCTGATCGAGACGACCGATCTTAAGTCGGCCTTTCTCAAGACCGAGTTCTTCGGCCCCCTGGTCACCGCATTCGTGTTCGACGACGATCGCTATGACGCAATCCTCGACCACCTCGACAGCGACAGCGCCTATGGCCTGACCGGCGCGATCTTCGCGCGCGACGCGGCGGTCGTCGAGCGCTCGCTCGATCGCCTGCGGCATGCGGCGGGGAATATCTATATCAACGACAAGTCGACCGGCGCCGTGGTCGGCCAGCAGCCGTTCGGCGGCGCACGCGCCTCGGGCACCAACGACAAGGCCGGATCGATGTGGAACCTCGCCCGCTGGGTCTCGCCGCGCACGATCAAGGAAAGCTTCGCGCCGCCGACCGACCACCGCTATCCAAGCATGCTACCGGATAGCTGACGCCCGCTCGCGAGGCGTCAGCGCCAGCAGCAGCATCGGCAGGAAGCAGAGGACGAGCGGCGCGCCGACGACCAGTCCGGCGATGATCGCGGTGGCGAGCGGGGTCTGCAGGCCCGCGCCGCGGCTGATCCCGAGCGCCAGCGGCAGCAGCGTCAGCACCGCAATCAAAGCCGACATCAGGATCGGCCGCAACCGGGCCCGCCCCGCCTCGAGCAATCCTTCGGCCGTGACCGGCGCGCCGGTCGGCAGTTCCGCCAGGAAGAAGATGGCGAGCTCGGTAATCATACCGACCACCATCGTCAGCCCCATCAGCGCCGAGATATCGAGCTCGGTGCCGGTGAGCCACAGACCGAAGAACACCGCGGTCGTCGACAGCAGCACCGTGGCGATTACCGCGGCGGTGAATGCCCAGCGCTCGAACAGCAGGGTAAGCAACAGCGCGGAGAGCAGCAGCGCGGCGACGAAAACCGTCGTCAGATCGGCGAAGCTCTGCTTCTGCTGCGTGTAGAGGCCGCCATAATCGACACGGATCGTCGGCGGCAGGTGGAGCGCGTCCACTGCCGCCTTGACCTCCGTCATGCCGGTGCCGAGATCCTTGCCTTCGAGGCGCGCGGTTACGGGAATGAAGGGCGCGAGGTCCTCGCGCGTTATCTGGCGCTGGCCCGCCGCGATGCCGATCGTCGCGATCGAGCCGAGCGTGGTCGTACGGCCATCGGGCGCGCGCAACAGCAACTGGTTCAAGGCGTCGGCGCGGCCGCGCAGATCCTGCGGCAACCGAACACGCACATCGACCGTCTGCTCGCCGGAGAGAAGCTGGGTTGCGATCGTCCCGCCAACCTCGGCTTCGACCTGCGCCGCCACGGCAGCGGGATCGAGTCCGGCCATCGCCGCTGCGGCGCGGTCGACCCGAATATCGATCGCATCGCCCGCCACGCGCAGCCCATCGACCACCTCGACGACGCCGTCGATCTTGCCGATCGCGCCGGCCACCTTTTTCGCCGAATCGACCAGTTGCGCGGCGTCGTCGCCGAACAGCTTTACCTCGATCGGCTCGGGAACGGCCGTCAAGTCGCCGATCAGGTCCTCCATCAACTGCGCCGTCTCGATCTGGAGGCCGGGTACCTGCTGCTCGACCTTGGCCCTGATTTCCCCCATCACCTCGTCGATCGGCCGTCGGCGGCCACCCTTCAGGCGGATGAAGAAATCGCCCTCGTCGGCCTCGGTGAGGCCGCCGCCGAGCTGCAAACCGGTGCGGCGGGAATAGCTGGCGACCTCGGGCGTGTCGCGGATGATCGTCTCGACCTGGCGCAGCAGGCGGTCGGTGTCGCTGAGCGCGGCGCCGGGCTTGGCGGTATAATCGAGGATGAAGCCGCCTTCGTCCATCGCTGGCATGAAACCCGATTCGAGCCGCGTCCAGGCGAAGGCGCCTGCAGCGATCAGCAGAACTGCAACAATCGCTGCCGCCAGCGCCGGGCGGCGCAACGCCTGCGCGCCGGCGCGCTCGTAACGGCTGGTGATCGCGCCGGTCAGGCGTTCGGCTTTGTCTGCCGCTTCGGCATCCTTCAGCGTCAGCCAGCGATCGGCGACGAGCGGCAGGACGTAGCGCGCGTAGAGCAGCGACACGCCGAGCGCCGCCACCATCGTCACCGCGAGCGCCTTGAAGAAGCCGCCGGTCACGCCGGAGATGAAGGCGAGTGGCAGGAACACCACGATCGTCGCCATGGTCGATCCGAACAGCGGCCGCGCCATTTCGCGCGCCGCGGCCAGCATCGATGGCCGCTCGGCCTCGCCTTCGGCTTCCTGCAAGCGCCGCATCAGATGTTCGAGCATCACCACGGCATCGTCGACCACCAGGCCGACCGCAGCGGCCATGCCGCCCAGCGTCATCATGTTGAAGCTCATATGGAACGCGTAAAGCGCGAGGCAGGTCGCCGCGAGCACCGCGGGAAGCAGGGTAGCGGTGATGACCATCAACCGCCACGATCGCAGGAACAGGAACAGCACGACGCCGGCGAGCAACGCGCCGAGCAGGATGGCGTCGCGCACGGCGCCGGCTGCGCCTGTGACCAGCTCGGACTGGTCGTAGAAGAAGCTGGTCCTGACGCTCGCCGGCCGGTTCGCGCCCTTCAGCCGGGCGTTGACTTCCCTGGCCAGCCTGACCGCGTCGGCAGTGGGCGTCTGGCGGATGTTCACGAGCACGGCCCTGGTGCCGTTGGAGGTCACTCGAGTCCATTCGGGCGCGGGCGCCCGGCGAACGGTGGCGATTTCACCCAATGTGACGACGCCGCCCTTGGCGTCCGCTTTCAGCGGAATCGCGGCGATATCGGCTTCATCGCTCAATTTGTCGTCGACCAGCGCGAGATAGAGGCGGTGGCGATCCTCGATCCGGCCGACCGCCGCCACGGTGTTCGCCGATCCCAACGCCGTCGCTACGTCGGATAGCGTCAGGCCCATCGCCTGAACGCGCGCCGGATCGACCTCCACTTCCATCTCGGGCGGCGCGCCGCCGAGAATATCGACGCCGGCGACCCCGGGGACCGTCGACAGCAGCGGACGAAGGCGTTGCTCGGCGAGCTGCCGCAGCGCCACACCGTCGAGCCGGCCCGAGGTCAGCGAAATACCGAGCACCGGAAAGATCGTCGGATCCGATCGCCGCACGCTGAACCGAGCGCCGGCGGGGAGATCGGGCAGGATGGTGGCGAGCGCGCCCTGCGTCGCTAGCGTCGCCGCGGTCATGTCGTCGCCCCAGCCGAAGGTCAGGTCGATCTCGGCCGAGCCGCGGCTGGTGGTCGAGCGCACCTGCGTCACGCCGGGAATTTCGCGCAGCGCGATCTCGGCGGGCCGCGTGATATCGATCGCCATTTGCGTCGCATCGCGCTCGCCGGCATCGATCGACACCACCACGCGAGGATAGTCGATGTGCGGAAAAAGCGTGACCGGCAGCCGTAGAGCCGCGACCAGCCCGGCCAGCGTCACCAGAAAGACGCCGAGCCAGATCGAGCGGCGATGCCGCTGGATGGTCTCGCTCACCGCCCGCGTCCCTGCTCGGCAACCTTCATGCCGTCCTCGAGCGCGGTTCCCCCTTCGGTGACTACTTTGTCGCCGGGCTGGAGGCCTTTGAGGACCTGGATGCGGTCGCCCGACGAGCTGCCCGGCAGCACGTCGCGTTCATGCGCCACCCCGCTCTTGACGACGAACACGTAGCTCTTGCCGCCATCGTCGAGCAGCGCGGCATAGGGAATGGTCAGGCCCCGTGCCTGTTCGGCGAGCGTCAGCGAGCCACGCAGCGCCTCACCCGGCCCGACATGGAAGCTGCCGGGAATCGCCGCATAGACCGACGCGAGCCGGGTCGTCGCATCGACGCCGGTGTCCACCCCGGTCACCGGAACCGTCACCCGCGTGCCGCCGGTTGCCACGCCGAGCTCGATCATCTGCCCCGCATGAACGCGCTGCGCGAGCATCGGATCGACGCCGAAATGCGCGCGCAGATGGCCTGAGGCAATGACGCTGGCAATGGCGGCGCCGGCAGCGATCTGATCACCGCTCTTGGCCGTCAGGCCCTGCACCACCCCCGCGATCGGGGCGCGAAGCACCATGCCGCCGCCGGTATTGGCCCGCGCCGCCTGCGCCGTTTCCGCCGCCGCGCGCGCCGCTTCGACATCGGCATCCGAGGCAAGCCCGTCGGCGCGCAGGCGCCGCGCCCGGGCATAGGCCGCGCTCGCCGCGCTGGCATCGGCCGATGCCTTGGCGCGTTCGATCGCGGTCGTTCGGCTCGGCCGTAGCGTGACGATCGCCTGGCCGGCGCGCACCGCGGTGCCGTTGGGAGCGAGGATGCGGTCGATGATCGCTTCGGCCGGCGCGGGCAGCGTACGCTCGCCGCCCGGGCCGGGCTCGGCGACACCGTAGATCGTCACTTGAGTGGCGCTCGCTCCGACCACGGCCGGCGCGGTTTTGACGAGCGCCACGGGCCCGACCTCGTTCGCCCCGTCGCCGCTGCTGTTCGAGCCGCAGGCCGCCAATAGCAAGAGCGGCAGAAAGAGGGTCATCCGGTTCATCGGGGCCATCCCTGGCTGAGTTCGCCCGACAGGAGTTCGAGCGCGATTGTCTGTTCGGCGATCTGCTGACCGATCTGCGATAGCGCGAGTTCGCGGTCGCGCAGCGCCTGGTCCGCAGTCTCGGCTGCCGCCCAGGCGATGTCGCCACGCTTTGCCGCCGCGTCCGAATCCTCCGCGATGCGGCGGATCGCCGGCATCTGCGCGAGCAAAGCGGCACGCTGGCGGCGCACGGTGGCGATGCCGTCCACCGCCGCCGCGATATCGGCGCGGGTCTGAAACAGCCGCGCCTCATATTCGGCCTTGAGTTGAGCGCGCGTCGCCGTCGCCGTGGCGATGCCGCCGCGATTGCGGTTCCAAAGCGGCAGCGAAAAGCCGATTGCGGGGCCGATCGTGGTGTTGCCGCTCGTATCGCGCGCGCCGGCAAGCGTGATCGAGAGATTGGGGAATTGTTCGAGGATCGCCTTGTGGACCTCGGCTTCGGCAGCGTCATAGCCAGCGCGCAAGGCTTGCAGATCGAGCCGCCCGGCGATCGCCTGATCGACCAGCGCGGCTGCCGCGGGCGGCGGCGGCGGGTCCGCGGGCGGCGCCAGTTGCAGCACCGTCTCCGGCGGCAGCCCGAGCAGATGATCGAGCTCGCCGCGCGCCGCGACCAAATCCTTTTCCGCGGTGCGCGCGGCATTGGCAGCGTCGATGGCCGCCTGTCGCCGCGTATCGACGTCGCTGCCCGACAAATCGCCCCGCGCGCCCGCGCGGCTTGCCCGCTCGAACAGGCTTTCCGCGGCGTCGGCGCTGGCCTGGGCAATGGCGAGTTGCCGAGTCAGCGCGATGATCCGAACGCCGAGGAGCCGCGCCTGCCCCGCCGTCTGCCACTCGGCCCAGGCGAGATCGAGGCGGACCTGGCGCTTGCTCGCCTCGCCGCCCTCGCGGACGACCTTGGCGGTGCGCAGCTGGTTGAGATCCATCGCCAGCTGGCCGCCAAAGGCGTTGTCGGGATCGGGGCCTGAAACGAGCTTGTCGAAATTGGCCTGGATTTGCGGGTCGGGCAGCAGCCGGGCGGCGAATGCCTGGGCGTCGGCGACGCCGACCTTGGCGCGCTCGGCCTTGAGATCGGGGTTTTCGACCACCGCGATCACCGCCAGCGCTTCAGGCGTGAGCGGTTGCGATAAATCGATCGGCTGCGGCTGGAGATAGGGCCGATCGATCCTGGCCGCGTCGGCCGAAACGATGGCGAGGTCCGGCGGCGCCAGCACAGCGGCCGGATCGCGGAGCGGCGACGCGTGATAGCTGGCGCATCCGGCGAGCATCAGCGCGGCAAACCCGGCCGCCGCCTTCTCGGCAATCATCCGTCCGCGTGACGGTCCCGTCCGAATTGGCGGCATGGCGCGCTCCCCTTGGCGGAGATGCTATGCCGACGCGCACCTTCGCCCAGGATTGGCCGAACATTGGGAATCGCCAACTTGTCTGCCGCCTGCCACAACGGGCAAACCGCCTCCCTGCGATGTTCGACCCGGCCATGAAGCTGCTGCTCTTAGAAGATGACGACGCCACCCGGGCCCAGACGGTGCGGCAATTGACCGCCGCTGGCCACGTCGTCGACGGCTGCGCGAGCGGCGCCGACGCGTTGTTCATGGGCGCTCAGGGCGAATATGGCGTGCTGATCCTCGATCGCATGGTGCCCGGCCTCGACGGGCTCGGCGTGCTCAAGGCGCTCCGCGCGGCCGGCATCCGCACGCCGGCGCTGCTGCTCACCGCGATGGACGGGATCGACGATCGCGTCGAAGGGCTCGAGGCCGGCGCCGACGATTATCTGGTCAAGCCGTTTGCAGCGGCCGAGCTCGTCGCGCGCGTCAACGCGCTGTCGCGCCGCCCGCCGCTTTCCGACACCGCAGTGACGATGACGGTGGGCGACCTGACGATCGATCGGGTCAAGCGCACGGTGGTTCGTGCCGGCCAACGCATCGATCTGCAGGCGCAGGAATTCAAGCTGCTCGATTATCTGATGCAGCATTCGGGCGAAGTGGTGACTCGCACGATGCTGCTCGAAAATGTCTGGTCGTTCCATTTCGACCCGCGGACCAACGTCATCGAAAGCCATATGAGCCGCCTGCGCGCGAAGGTGGACCGCGGCTTCGACCGCGAATTGATCCAGACGGTGCGCGGCGCCGGCTATCGTATCGATGGCTAGGCGCCGCAGCGCGCTCAGCAGCGGCGCGTTCCGCTTCGCGCTGATCTTCGCGGCGGTGTTCGCCGTCGCCGCCTTCCTGATGCTCGGTATGGTCCGCCATCAGATCGGGCGTTACGCGCACGAAGCGATGGCCGGCGCGTTGCAATCGGAGACGGCGGCGCTGATGGCGGAGGATCGTGCTGCATTACCAGCGGCGATCGCCCGGCGCGCGGCGGCCGGCCGCCAAGGCATGTTCCAGTATCTGCTGCTCGATTCCGCGGGCCGCAGGGTTATAGGGACGATCCCTGTCGAGGCTGCCCGGCCCGGCTGGGGCCATGTCGTCATGCGCGAGCATCCGCCGACGCCCGCCGATCCCGAATTGCCCGAACGGCTGACGACGCTCGGCTCGCGCTTGCCCGATGGTTCGCTGCTCGTCGTCGCGACCGACGGGTTCGACGTGGCACGGCTGCGCGGCCACATGATCCGCTTCACGATATTCTGGGCCGTCGCCATCACGCTCCTTGCACTGGTCGGCGGCTGGGCGGCGGGACGGCTGTTCCTCGCTCGGCTCGCCGCTGCCAACGCCGCGATCGAGCGAGTCATGGCCGGGCGGATCGAACAGCGCCTGCCGCTGATCGGCCTGGCCCCCGAGCTCGACGATCTGGCGCGCAACCTCAACCGGATGCTCGATCGGATCGCAGGGCTGATGGAAGGTCTGCGCCAGATATCGACCGATGTCGCGCATGACCTGCGCACGCCGCTGACCCGCCTGCGCCAGATGCTGGAAGCCGCGCGCGAGGCGAACGGGCCGGACGAACGAGAAGCGGCGATCGATACCGCGCTGACGCAGACCGACCAGGTGCTCGCCACGTTCCGCGCGATCCTCCGGTTGGCGCAAATCGAAGGCGGCGGCCGCCGAATGCCCTTCGTGCCTGTCGATCTCGAGGCGCTGATCGGGGGCCTGATCGAAACTTACGCGCCCGTCGCCAGCGATGCGGGCCACCTTCTGGTCGCCGCCCCGACCACGCCCGCGACGGTGGAGGGCGATCCCGAACTCCTCGCGCAGCTATTCGCCAACCTGATCGAGAACGCGATCCTCCACACGCCCGCGGGAACGCGTGTCGCCGTCGCGGTAACGCGTCACGACGGCGCCACCACCGTCACCGTCACCGACGATGGCCCCGGCGTCTCGCCCGCCGAGCGCGAGCGCATCACGCGGCGTTTCTATCAGGTCGATTCCAGCCGCGGCAGCGGCAGCGCCGGCCTCGGCCTCGCGATCGCCAGCGCCATCGTCCATCTCCACGGCGCACAACTGAGCATCGGCGATGCTGCGCCCGGCCTTCGTGTCGAGGTCGTCTTCCCCCGTGAGTCAGGAACGAGCGCGATTGCCTGATCTGGCCGCGGCCAGCCTTGGCTTGCCCGCAGGCCCGGCCCGATTAGACTGCCCGAAGACATCAGCGAGCGCATGAGGATGCGATGCTTCGTCCCTGGAAGGTCAATCTGAGTGAAGCGATCGATCCGACGCGCGGCGTCCCCATTTACCTTCAGATCATCCAGGCGCTGATCCGCGACATCGAAAGCGGGCGGCTGCCGTCGGGCACCTTCCTTCCCAGCAGCCGTGATCTCGCGGCGCGGCTCGGCGTCAACCGCAAGACGGTGGTGCTCGCCTTCGAGGACCTGATCGCGCAAGGCTGGCTCGAATCCGCCGGCACGCGCGGCACGAAGGTTTCCACCCTGCTGCCGGGCACGTCGTCGCGCGCCAGCACGCCAGATGCCGCCGAACCTCCGGCGCACGCCAACTACCAGTTCGCCGATGCGCCGCGGCGGCCGCTGGCGATTCCCGAAGGTCACGGGCTCAAGCTCGACGAGGGCACGCCCGACGGCCGGCTGCTCCCCGCGACGCTGATGACGCGCGCTTATCGTTCGGCGATCCAGCGCGCCTCGCGCGACAATCGGCTGCACTATCGCGATCCGCGCGGCTCCGGGCTTCTGCGCGAAGCGATCGCGGCGATGCTGCGCAGCGAGCGCGGCCTTCACGTCACCGCGCGCAACATCTGCATCACGCGCGGCAGCCAGAATGCGATCTTCCTCGCCGCGCAAATCCTGCTGCGGCCCGGCGACGCGGTGGCGGTCGAGCAATTGACTTACGAGCCGGCGATCGCCGCCTTCCGCGCGTGCGCCGCGGATGTCGTGCCTGTCCGCCTCGATCAGGACGGGATCGACGTCGCCGATCTCGAACGGATTTGCCGAAGCCGCCCGATCCGCGCCGTCTTCCTGACGCCGCACCACCAGTTCCCGACGACCGTGGCGCTGAGACCAGAACGGCGGCTGCGCGTGCTCGATCTCGCCCGGCGCTACGATTTCGCGATCATCGAGGACGATTACGATCACGAATTCCACTTCGAATCGCAACCGCTGCTGCCGATGGCGGCCTACGCGCCCGAGCAGGTGATCTATGCCGGCTCGCTATCCAAGCTGCTGCTGCCGGCGCTTCGCATCGGCTATATCGCCGCGCCCGAGGCAGTGATCGACGCGATCGCGCATCGCGTTTCGTTGATCGACGGCATGGGCAACATCCTCACCGAGGACGCCGCGGCCGAGTTGATCGACAGCGGCGAATTGCGCCGCCACGCCCGCAAGGCGCTGCGCGTCTATGCCGACCGGCGCATAGCCTTCGCCGCTGCCGTCGATGCCGAGCTCGGTGATCTGGTCGATTACCGAATGCCGCACGGTGGCCTCGCCTTCTGGCTTCGCTTTCGCCGCGCAGCCGATCTTCGCGGCCTCGAGCAGCATGCCCCCGCGGCGGGGCTGCGCTTCGCCGCCTCGCGATCCTACGCGACCGACGACGAGGTGGAGAGCGGGCTGCGCCTCGGCTTCGCCAGCCTGACCTCGACCGAGGCACAGCGGGCGCTTCACATGATCCGCGACGCGGCGCGCCGACAGGCGGCGTAGCGCGCGACCAGCTTGGCCCCCTCACTCGTCAAAAAGTGGGGCTGTTCCGCGCCCGCCGCGCTCGTCATCACAGAGTGATGCCCGGCAAACGCCCCTCACGCCGCTTCAAGCAGCGGCTCGCTTCGATCCATCGCTGGCTGAGCCTCGGCATGGCCGCGCTGTGGCTGCTCCAGGCGCTTACCGGCGCGTTCATTGTGTTCCATTGGGAGATCGACGATTCGAGCGTGGCCGCAGCCCACAGGACGACCGATCCGGTCGCGCTGGGGCAGCGCATCGCGCAACTCGCGCCGGCCGGATCGGGGCGGCATGTCGCGTCGCTATGGACCACGGGTGGTTTCGCCGATCGCTACGACATCCACGTCGTCGATGACGCGAGCGGCGACGACACGGTCGTTCGCGTGACGGGCGACGGCACGCCGATCCGCACCCTGGCGCCGGGGAAAGGAACGCTGATCGACACCATCGTCGTGCTCCATCAAACGTTGCTCGGCGGCGATCGGGGGCGGTGGTTCGTCGGGGCGAGCGGTCTGTTGCTCGTCAGCAATCTGGCGATGGGCCTCGTCATTGCATGGCCGCGCCGGGGAACGTGGCGCAAGAGCCTGACGCCGAGCCGCCGCGGCTCGCCCGCCGCGCGCCATTACAGCTGGCACCGCGCGCTGGGGCTGGGCGGTGCCGCCGCCGCACTGCTGTTCATCACGCCGGGTGCGCTGCTGGCGTTCGATGCCGAACTGCGCCCGCTGTTCAACGCCGAGCCGCCTGTCGTAACCGGGCCGGCCGCGCCTTCGACGATCGGCTTCGCGCAAGCGGTGGAAGCCGCCGAACGTGCGGTCCCCGGCAGCCGGCTGACCGCAGTGACGATGCCCAGCGCCGCGGACGACACCTACGCCATCCGCCTTCAGGCTCCTGATGACTGGCAGCGCGCTTATGGCGGCAGCTTCGTGTTCGTCGACGGCGCTACCGGTGCGGTCCGCAAGGTCTTCCTCGCAAAGGACGCGCCGTCGCCGCGCAAGGCGATGGACGTGCTGTTTCCCATCCACACCGGCGAGGCTGGCGGCTTGCCGGGGCGGCTGCTGGTGCTCTGCATCGGCATCTGGCTGGCGAGCATGATCGTGATCGGCGTGCGGCTGTGGTGGCTGCGGCGGCGCGCGCGCCGATAAGACGATCCGGCCTATTGCGAGCGCGATGCGGCCCAGCGGCGGACGTGCTCGGGATCGTGCGGGAACACCGCCGGCGTGTGTTCGATCACCTGGTCCAGCTTGGCCTCGTCGCCATGCTTCAGATGAACGTCGAGAAAGGCCAGCGACAGCGCGTTGACGATCTGCTCGACGCGTGCCGGATCGGCGCTGCCGAAGCGCTCGGCAGCTTTGGGACCGGGCATGAACAGCCCCATGTCGGTCAGCCCCATATGCGACGCATTGGCGATCCGGACACGCTGCACATGCCCGGTCTTGCCTGCCTCCGCCCAAGGCTCGAAGCCGTAGTCGAACGCCGAGAAGCCAGGATCGGCGGGCTGGCCCTCGACGATCGGCGATTTGGTCCAGTCGCTCTGGATCAACAGCATCGGCTGCTCGACGTCAGCGTTGAACAATGCCGGCTCCCAATTGTCGCCGTCGAGGTTGAGCACCGCCTTGCACTCGGCGATCAGCCGGCAGGTGGTCGCCGCCGTGGTACCGCCGTACGACATGCCGGACAAAGCGAGATCGTCCATGTCGGCGGTGGCCATGATCGCGCGGATCGGGGCGGGCACGTCGCCGTCGCGCAGCGCCCGCACCGTGAACAGCGTATCGTCGCGCCAGGCGAACAGGCTGATCCCCATGCGCGAGGCCGGGAACAGCTCGGCATAGCGGCCGAGCACCGCCACGCGCCCGTCGTCGGTCGAGGCAGTGAACAGCGTGTGGACCAGTGCGAACAGGTCCTTGTTCGTGTCGCTGCGCGGATTGGTGGCGACAACGCGGCCGTCGGCGAGCTTCACGTCGACCGAATCGCGCGGATGGTCGATCGACACGACGATATAGCCGTGGCTCGCCAGCTGCTCGAACAGCCCGTCATTCTGGTTCGGATAGAGCCAATAGCCGTGGCTGAATACGACGACCGGAAAGCCGGCATGGCCGCTCGCCGGCGGCGCATGGGCGACGGCGTGCGTTCGGGCCGTATAGAAGCCGGCGACCTCGGCGGGCTCGAACAGGAAGTTGCGCGCCAGCGCCGGCACTTCCACCGCTGCCTCTTCCTTGGTGAAATAGGGTGCCGGCGGGACATCCGATCGCTCGGCGGGGTACCAGATGATCGCCGGCAGCGCGCGCGGCTGATCGGCCTCGTCGTCCGCGACGCCCTTGCGGCTGCCATCAACCAGCTCGAACCGCCGGACGCCGACCGCATAAGGGCCGTCGGGTTGGGGAAGCGGCGATGGCGACACCGCAAGCAAGGTGCCGGCGATCATCAAGAGCGACATCAATCATCCTCCCCCAAACGGCCGACAGATCACCCCGCGTCGCGCGGCCGCATCACCAGCAATTGCACGGTGCCGGGCAGCGCCTCGGGCCAGCCGAGCTTGTTGAGCGGGCCGAAACGCGCGGTCGGCAGATAGAGCGTCCCGGTCTTCGGATCGATCGCGCCGGTGCGCGTGCCGATCTGGGTGGGCACCGTTTCGAGCACATGCACGTCGCGCGGGCCACCGACCGCCAGCACCGTCAGCAGCCCGTCGATCGCCGAGGGCACGAAGGCGCGCTTCGTCGTCTTGTCATAGATCACCGCGTCGGCCCCCTCCCCAACCGGCACCGTCTCCAGCTCGGCGCCGGTGCGCGCGTCGAGCACCTTGAGCATCTTGTTGGCGCAGACCGACATCACGACGTCGGCGCCCTCCGCATAGGCCATGCCCGAGGGGTCCTCGCACCCGGTCATCTTCCAGCGCCCGACGATCTTGCGCGATGCCGCATCGATCGCGACGACCGAAGCAGATTCGGAGGCGTTTACGAACACGCGGCCGTGGCCGTCGGTCGCGGCGAATTCGAGCGGCTCGCCGACCTCGACCGTGCCGGTCTGTTCGAGCTTGGCGGGATCGAGCAACGCGATCTCGCCATGCCCGCCCATCACCCAGACCTGCTTACCCGTCGGCTCCCACACCGCCGCGTCGGACGCCTGGGCCAGGCTGAACATCTTGATGACCTTGCCGGTATCGTCGGTGTCGAACAGGATGGCCGCGCTGTAGCCGGCCATGTTGGTCAGCGCCCGGTCGCCGCCCGGCAGCGGGATCACCCCGCGCCCTTCGGAGCCGGGGATGAACCTCTGGTCCATCAGGCCGCTATCGACGTCATATTTGAAGATGCCGTTGCCGCGCGACACGAACAGCCGGCGATGGTCGGGATCGAAGCTTGCATAATCCCACCAGCCGTCGCTCATCGGGATGCGATCGACGATATGATAGCCTGGCGCCGCCGGTTCGGCGGCATAAGCGGGCACGCCCACGAAGACGGCAAGGCCCGCCGCGAGGAGAGTCAAACGTCGCATCGGTCGCACATTCCCCCAGAAAATGGCCGGACGATATCGCCCGGCCTCGATTTTCAGAAATGATAGGTGATCGCGGCGTTGACGGTGCGCGGATCTCCGTTGGTGCAGCTGCCATATTGCAGGCATTGCGCGTAATAATATTTGCCGAGCAGATTGACCACGTTGAGCTGCAGCGACCAGTTCTTGTGGTCGATCGCCGCCACCGCATCGACCAGCGTGGAATGCGGCGTGATCACCTGAAAAAGGGCGGGATCGCCCGACAGCTGGCGGCCGACATACCGCACGCCGCCGCCGAGGCGCAGCGAGGTGTCCTGGTTCATCCAGAAGGTCTTGGTGGCGTAGATCGACGCGGTGTCCGCCGGGAAGCCTTCCTGCTGCTGATGCTCGCCCGGCAGGCGCGTCTTGTTATGGGCGTAAGCGACGCTCAGCGACAGATCGCGGGCGACAGCGTAATTGCCCTGGACCTCGAAACCCTGAGACTTGATCTTGCCCGCCTGGATCGAATTGAGCGGCTGAGCGGGATCGGGGACCAGGACGTTGCGTTCGATGATGTCGTAATAGGTCAGCCGGATCATCGCGCCGCGAACCGGCTCGAGCTTGACGCCGCCTTCATAGGACTTGCCGTAGAGCGGCTTGTACGACTGGTTGAACTGGTTGAGGCCGGCGACCGGCTGGAACGATTCCGAAAAGCTGACGTACGGCGTCACGCCCTTGGTAACGTCGACGGTTAGGCCAGCGCGATAAGTGGTGGCGTTGTCCACCGCGGTCGGCAGGCCCGTATTCTCGCTCTTGAGGTGGTCATGCCGCACGCCGAGCACCAGCGAAGCGGTGTCGAGGATACGCATCTGGTCCTGCGCGTAGATGCCGAGCTGCTGGATGAGCTGTCGCGTCTGGTCGCCATAGACCGGCTGGTTACCGGGCAAACCATACACGGGGTTGTAGATGTCGATCGGGGTCGCGCCGAGATACTCATAATCCTGACGGGCAAGTTGGCGGAAATTGGAGTAATCCACGCCTACCAAGAAACGGTGCTGCAACGGCCCCGTCGTGACATCCCATTGCAGATTGTTGTCGGTCTCGAAGGTACGATAACGCGCCTTGATGGCGAAGATGGACCGCGGAATGGAGGTATCGCCACCGTCCGGGGCATCCGCCGGGTCGACGAAGGGATCGAGCGGCGTGGGGCCGGTGTAATAAACACCATAGATTTCCCCGTAGCTCGAATGATCGCCCTCGATACGCGTGGCGCTGTGGAACTTGAGCGCCTTGGTGAACTGGTGGTCGGCCACCAGCGTCAGCCATTTGTCGTCCTTCGGCCCCTTGTTGACGCTCGGCTCGCCGAGCAGGGTGCGGCGGTCCATCCGCGCGGCTTTCGAGGCATAGAGCGTGGCGGCCAGCGGCATATAGGCGCCGGTGCCCGTATAGTCGTGCTGCCACAGGCCGAGCAGCGAGACGCTTGTGCTGTCGTTCGGCTTCCAGGTGATCGACGGCTGGATGACCTTCCGGTTGTCCGGCATGTAGTGCACCAGCATATCCGAATCGCGGTACAGGCCGACCAGCCGCACCGCGACGGTGTCGCTGATCGGGCCGGTGACGTCGAACTGGACCTGCTTGCGATCGAAGGTGCCGTAGCTCGCCGACACCTCGCCGCCGAACTGGAATTCCGGCCGCTTGGTTTCCATGTTGACGATGCCGCCGGCGCTGCCCGCGCCGTAGAGCACCGCCGACGGGCCGAGCAGCACGTCGATCCGGTCGAGCGTGTAGAGCTCGCTGCGTGGCAGATAGACGAAGCCGTTCTCGCGCTTCAGCCCGTCGAGATAGTTGACCGCCCAGAAGCCGCGGATGTTGACGAAATCGCCGCGCGGATCGTCTCCGGCGCTGGTTGCGCCGGCGCTGTAGTCGGTCGCTGCCAGCAAGGTCAGCGCCCCCTGGTCGCTGATCTGCTGCGAGGTGATGACGTTGATCGACTGCGGAATCTGGTTCAGCGGCGTGTCGGTCTTGGTCGCGGTGACCGCGCGGCTGGCGTTGACGATGATGTCTTGCGGGCCTTTGTCCGCATCGCCAGCCGATGCGTCCTGCGCCATGGCAGGCGAATAGGCCGCGGCCAATGCGGCGATCGAACAGCCAAAGGCAATGCGGCGAAACTTGCTCGTGAATATCGACTGCGCCTTCATGTTCCCCTCCCAATCCGAAAATCGGCGGTTCTTCCGCCGATCGCCAGCCTCGCCGCGCGCCCCGATGCGACGAGGGTCTTCTGTGCGGTTCATCGGAGTACATAGAAACGCTTTGCGGTTGGCGCCGCCACGCCTTTGAAGGGTAATGGACGGGCGTTTCGGGTAAGTGGCGGCGGCGGCGATGCCGTTACCCGCGGGTCAGGCCGACGCTGTATCGCGCCGCGCCGCGCCGGCGACGAGGTTGCGCTCCCTCGCCACGGCCACCGCGTCGCGGCGCTTGCTGACGCCGAGCTTCCGGAACAGCGCCTTCAGCCGATACTTGACCGTATCGGGCGACATACCGATCAGCCGGGCGATCTCCTTGTTGGCATAGCCTTGGCTCAGATAGGCCAGCACCGCGATTTCGGCCGGGCTGAACCCGCTTTGCCCCCCCGCCGCCGCCTGTTGCGGGCCGAAGGATCGATTGAGGTCCTTCAGGAACTGGTCGCGGAAGCGATCGACGCGCTGCGTGCCCTGCAAGGTCGCCTTGACGAGAGGCTCCGAAAAGCGCCGCGCGTCGAGAAACGGGCGCTTGATTTCCTGGAACATCGCGACGCCGACCGCCTCATCGAAATGCGCTTGCGCGCCAGCATTATCGCCCGCCTGCTGCAGGCCGCATGCGGTGAGCAGGTCGACATCGATCAGCAGCCGCCCCGATCCGTGCTCGACACCCCATCGCCGGAGCTGGCCCAGCTCGGCGAGCGCCGCGGCCGTCTCGCCCCTTATCAGCAGCAGCTTAGCCCGGCACAGCGCCGCCGCGATCGCCACCTTGCGGAAAACCGGCGATTCCAGCGCCATGTTGCCGGCCAGCGCATCGAGCTCGATCTCGGCTGCCAGCCGATCCGCCGCCTCATCGTCCTGGAAGCGCTGGATCAGCAGCTCGAGCTCGCAAAGATCCGCGAGCAGCTCGAGCTGGCGCAGGCGGCGGCGCTGCGCCAGCCGCTTCGCCCGCCCGAGCAGCGCGCGCGCCTCGTCGGCCCCGCCGTCGGCGCTCGCGGCGCGCGCGGCGGTGAGATAGGCCGCGGCATAGACATCTACCCAGCCGTCCGATTGCTCCATGTGCGGCAGCGCCCAATCGAGCAGCGCCAGCGCATCGGTCAGCCGATCCTTCTCATAGAGCAGAGCCGCCTCGAACGCCGAGCAATTCGCCGACAGGTCCGAATCCGCGCCGAACCGATGCTCGATCTCGGTTCGCGCCTTGCCGAGGATCGATGCCGCTTCCTTCATCCGCGCCTGATCGTGGCGGATGCGCGCTTCGAGGAAGCGGGTGAAGATGCCGCTGTAGAGCGACCCGCGCGCCTGATAATGCTCACGCGCGGCCAATGTGGGCTCGATCGCTCGCTCCAGCCGGCCGGTCTCGTAATATTTGGCGCCGAGCGCTTCGCAGGCGTTGCCCAGCATCAGATGGTCATTGGCCGGCATCGTCCGCAGCAACGCCTCGCGCGCGAGCAGATCCTCCAGCGTGACCGGCACGTTCTCATATTCGAGCAGCACGTCGCCGACGACGTGGATCTCGGTCCACAGATCGGCCGAATGGTCGGCGGTATCGGCGCTTTCGAGCAGCCAGTCGTAATCGGCACGCGCCTCCCCCATCTCGCCCTGCTTGATGGCAAGATAGATGCGCATCAGCATCACCCGCGGAGCGGCGCGCACCATCTCTTCGGGCAGCGCCTCCAGTGCGCGCGCCGCGACATCCTGCAGCCCGTTGGGGATCAGCCGCCACGCTCCCGCCTCCTCCACGATCGCGACCAGCAGCTCCGGATTCTGAGCGAGGATCGCGTGATCGACCGCTTGCCCGACATTGTCGTGTGCGGCGAACCAGCGCGCAGCGACGGCCTGCAGCGCGCGGAACTTGGCGATATCGTCGCGCGCGAGCAGCCGCCGCATATGCTCGGCGAACAGCTGGTGATAGCGGAAGGCGCGGCGCTCGTCCGACAGCGGAGTCAGGAACACGCCCTGCTGTTCGAGCTGCTCGAGGATCAGCCAGCCGTCCTGCCGATCACACAGCGCGTTGACGAGATCGCCGGTCAACGTGTCGACCAGGGTCGTGCGGATGACCATTTCGCGCACGTCGGCAGGTAGGCCCGCGAACACCTGTTCGGAAAGATAACCGGCGAGCTCGATGCTCGATCCGCCGAGCCGCTCGACGAAATGCTGGTGGTCCACGCCCTGCCTGAGCGAGAGAAGCATGAGCTGCAGCGCGATCGGCCAGCCTTCGGTGCGCTCGACGATGCGCTGCACGTCCTCGGCATCGAGCGATACGTCATCATCGCGCCGCAGCAGCGCCTCCGCCTCGGGGGCTGAAAAACGCAAATCCTCACTGCGCAATTCGAGGAGCTGGTTCTCGGCGGCGAGCACTGCCTGATCGAGCCGCGGATGATCGCGCGAGGCGACCATGAAATGGCAATTTTCGGGCGCGAGCCGGATCAGAGCCTTCAGCAGATCGACCACGGCGGCGCTTTCGGCACGATGGAAATCATCGAAAATGATGACGACCGGGCGAGGCTCGCGGACCAGCCGGTTGATGATCGCCGACAGGGCCGCGCGCGGCGGCAAGTCCGCCGCGACCGCCGCATTGCCCTCGTCTGATGCGCCGAGCGCGAGCGAGATATATTGCGTCAGCCGCTTCGGATCGGAATCATCCTTCTCCAGTGTCAGCCAGGCGATCAGCAGCGCATCCTGCCTGTGGAGGTCGCGCCATTGCAGCAGCAGGCTGGTCTTGCCGTAGCCGGCGGGTGCGTGGATCACCGTCAGCCGCTTGCTGAGCGCGCCGTCGAGCCGGTCGAGCAACGCGCTGCGGCGGATCTTGTCGCCCATCCACGATGGCGGCGCGGTCTTGGTCTGGATCAGCTCATGCATCGCGAGCAAATCGGCCTCCGCGAGACGGTTCGGACCGGCCCCCTCCGTGCGAGTCGCGGCGTCTCCTGATCCGCCCATCAGAACCGATGCCCCGCGCGAAGCCAACCGCAAACGCGCCGATTACCCGCCACAGACCACAGCCTTACCCGCATCGAGCCGCCCGCCCCCCGTTTTGAGCGTTGCTTCCGTTTCGCCGCGCTCCGAAATTCGGCTTGGTTTTCAAGAATGCTGGAGCGTGCCCGGTGAGAGTGGGGGTGGACGTCGGTGGAACCAACACCGATGCAGTCCTGATGGATGGCCGGGAGGTGGTCGCCTGGACCAAGGCGCCGACGACTGCCGACGTGAGCGGCGGCGTCGCGGCGGCGATTGGCACGGTGCTTCGCGAGGCGAAGGTGCCGCCGGCAGCGATCGCCTCGGTGATGATCGGCACGACGCACTTCACCAACGCGCTGGTCGAACGCAGGCACCTGGCGCCGGTCGGCATCCTCCGGCTCGCCAGCCCCTCGGGCGACGGGTTGCCGCCGAAGACGGGATGGCCCGCCGAGCTCGCTGCCGGCATCGGCGATCATGTCTTCCTGCTGGGCGGCGGATATGAAGTGGATGGGCGCGAGATCGCACCGCTCGACGAAGCGGGCGTGCGCGACGCCGCCCGGAGCCTGAAACGCAAGGCTGTTCCGTCGATCGCCATCATCAGCGCCTTTGCTCCCGTCAATGCCGGTATGGAAATCGCGGCAGCGGCGATCGTCAAGGAGGAATTCCCCGAAGCGGTGCTGACGCTGTCCAGCGCGATCGGCCGGATCGGGCTGATCGAGCGCGAAAATGCCGCGATTCTCAATGCCGCGCTTGGCGCACTGGCGGCGCGAATCATGGCTTCGTTCAACTCGGCGCTGCGCACGCTCGGCATTACCGCGCCGCTCTATATCAGCCAGAACGACGGCACGTTGATCTCGGCCGCGCAAGCTGCGGCCTATCCGGTGACGACGATCGGCTCGGGCCCGACCAATAGCATGCGCGGTGCCGCCTTCCTGACCGGAGTGAGCGACGCGATCGTCATGGATGTCGGCGGCACCACCACCGATATCGGCGTGCTGGCGAACGGCTTTCCCCGCGAATCCTCGGTCGCGGTCGATATCGGCGGCGTCCGCACCAACTTCCGCATGCCCGATATTCTGGCGATCGGCCTCGGCGGCGGAACGCGGATCCACCTCGATCCAGCGCTTTACGAGGCGGACCGGCTCGATGCCGAAGCATTGCGCGTCGGGCCGGATTCGGTCGGCTTCCGCATCACGGAGGATGCCTATTTGTTCGGCGGCGAGACGCTGACCGCGAGCGATGCTGGCGTCGCCGCGGGACTCGCCGGCTTCGGCAACGCCGATCGCCTGCCGCCCCTCTCGGACGGCGTGCTCGCGGCAATCTCGGCGCGTATCCGGGCGATGCTCGAAGAAGGCGTCGACCGGATGAAGACCTCGCGGCAGGACGCGACGATCCTCGCAGTGGGCGGCGGCGCCTTTCTGGTATCCGACGCGCTGAAAGGCGCGGCGGCCGTCGTTCGCCCGCCTCACGCGGCGATCGCCAATGCTGTCGGCGCGGCGATCGCCCAGGTCGGTGGGCAGGTCGAGCAAGTAGTCGATTACGACACGATTCCGCGCGCCGTGGCGCTCGACAAGATGCGCGGCGAGGTGCGCGGGCGCGTGATCGCTGCCGGCGGCGATCCGGCGTCGGTTCAGGTCGTCGATGTCGAGGAGGTGTTCCTGAGCTATCTTCCCGGCCACACCGCCCAGGTGCGGATGAAGGCGGTGGGCAATCTGGTCCACGGCGCCGATCACCGCCTGCCCGCCACGGATTTCGCCCATGCGCATTGATCGCACCGCGCTCAACGATCTGGCCTATGGCGCCGCCTTCCTCGGATCGGGCGGCGGCGGCGATCCCTATTACGGCCGCATGCTGTGCGAGGCCGGGCTGGCCCGGCACGAGCCGGTCGAAGTGATCCCGCTCGACAGCCTGCCCGACGATGCGCTGATCGCGCCATGCGGCTGGATCGGCGCGCCGACCGTCTCGGTGGAGAAGCTGCCGAGCGGGCGCGAGACGCTAGCCGGGCTTCGCAAGCTCGAGGAAATATTGGGTCGGCGGATCGACGCGGTGATGCCGATCGAGATCGGCGGCGGCAACGGCCTCGCGCCGCTGGCGGCGGCGGCGCGGCTCGGCGTGCCGGTGGTCGATGCCGACGGCATGGGGCGCGCCTTCCCCGAAAGCCAGATGACGATCCTCAACATCCGCGGCGTTTCGGCCTGCCCCTCGGTGATGACCGACGCGCTTGGCCAGACCGTCGTGATCGAGAACAGCGACAACCTTGCGCACGAGCGCTTCGCCCGCGCCGTATCGGTGGCGATGGGCGGCATCGCGCACATGGCCGAATATCCGCTGAGCGGTGCCGAAGCGCGCGCTCATGCGATCGGCGGCAGCATCTCGACCGCGATCGCGATCGGCGCCGCCGTCCGCGACGCACGCAAGGCGGGCGAAGACCCGTTCGCGGCGCTGTTCGAGGCGATCCGCGGCACCGGCCTCTACCCTTTCGCCGGCGAATTGTTCGACGGCAAGATCACCGATCTCGAACGCGAGACCAAGGCCGGCTTCTCGATCGGCCGGCTGACCATCGAGGGGCTGCACGGCGAGGGCGAGATGGAGGTTCTCTTCCAGAACGAGAATCTCGTCGCGCGCCGCTCGGGCGAGATTTGCGCGATGGTACCCGACATCATCACCGTGATGGATCGCGAAACCGCCGACACGATCACCACCGAGCGTCTCAAATACGGCCAGCGAGTCAAGGTGATCGGCGCCGCCGCCCCCGCGATCCTGCGCGAGGCGCGCGCGCTCGATTTTGTCGGGCCGCAAGCCTTCCGCCTCGATACCGGCTATCGTCCGATCGAAGCGCTCAACGGGTGGGAGGCACAGGCGTGACCGATTCGGCGACCGCGCAATATGCCAACGAGCCGCTGCCCGAGCATCTGACGGTGCCGGGATGGCGAGTCGCGGTGATCGTCTCCAGCTTCGCGGTCGCCCTGCCCGCCTTCCTCAACGGCGCGGAAACCGGCCTCGCTTTGGGCTTCTGGAACGCGGTGCTGGCGAGCATCGCCGCCGGGCTGATCCTCGCCGCGGGCGGCTATCTGACCTCGCTGATCAGCGTGCGCACGCGGCTGACCACCTATCTGCTCGTCCAGCGCTCGTTCGGCCGCTTCGGCGCGGCGCTGGTCAACATCGTCATCGCGCTCGTGCTGTTCGGCTGGTTCGGCGTCAACGTCTCGTTCTTCGGCAGCGCGATGGTCGCGGCGGCGAAGCAGCTTTACGGCATCGACGGGCATTTCGCCGCTTATGTGATCGGCGGCAGCGTGCTGATGACCGCCTCGACCGTGTTCGGCTTCAAGACGCTCGACAAGCTCGCCGCGATCACCGTGCCGCTGCTCGGCATCGTGCTGCTCGCGGTGTGCGTCATGGCGCTGCGCCGCCACGGCTTCGTGTTCGCCGCCAGCGCCCATCCGCCGGTGCCGATGAGCTTCGGCATCGCGCTCTCCGCGCTGGTCGGGGGCAACATGGCGACGGTCGCCACCATGCCCGATCTCTCGCGCTACACCAGCACGACGCGCGGCGCCTTCGCCAGCATGGCGCTGTCGTTCCCGCTGGCGACCCCGGTAATGATGATCGCCTCGGCGCTGCCCGGCCTCGCCACCAACGAGACCGACATCATGACGCTGATCGTCGGGCTGGGGTTCGGCATTCCGGCGCTGGCGACATTGGTGCTGTCGACCTGGGTGATCAACGCCTCCAACCTCTATTCGGCAGGCCTGTCGCTGGCGGCGACCTTCCCCGCGATGCGATCGTGGATGTTCGTCCTGATCGGCGGCGTGATCGGGACGTGCTTCGCGCTGGCGGGGATCATCGACCAATTCATCCCCTTCCTGCTGTTCCTCGGCATCATCATCCCGCCGATCGCCGCGATCTACGTGATCGACAGCTTCTTCCTGTTTCGCGGCGCCGACGCCGCCGGCTCGATCCGCGACCTGCCCGCGATGCGCTGGCCGGCGGTGGGGACGTGGATCGGCTCGGTCGCGCTGGTCCTGATCACCTCGAAGCTGGGCATCCGCCTGACCGGCGTGCCGATGTTCGACGCCACCATCGTCGCTGCCGCCGGCTATGCGATCGTTCTGCGCCTGCGTCCGCACCGCCTGACGCCGGCGAGCGCGGAGGCCTGAACCAGAGGGGGAACGCCTGCAATGCCGAACACGTCTTCGATACACGCTTGCGGCCTGATGCTTTCCTGTCTCGCCGCGGCGACGCCCGCAGCGGCCACCCGCCCTGCGGCCGACCTGCTGCTGGTCAACGCCAAGGTCTATACGGTCGATCCCGCGCAGCCCTGGGCGCAGGCGGTGGCGATCCGCGATGGCCGCATCGAGGCTGTTGGATCGACCGCCGACCTCGTGCGGCTCAAGGACGGGCATACCCGCGTGGTCGATCTTCACGGCCGCCTGCTGCTGCCGGCGTTCGGCGACGCGCACGTCCATCCGATGTTCGGCGGCCTCAGCTATTCGCGATGCTCGCTCCACGCCGGCAACAGCGTCGAGGATTACAAAAGGATCATCGCCGCCTGCGTGGCGAAGACGCCGGGCACAGGCACGGTGTTCGGCGTAGGCTGGCGCGACGCCTTCTTCCCGCCCGACGGCGTGCCGGACAAGGCGGTGCTCGACGCGATTTCGAGCGACCGGCCGCTGATCTTCCAATCGACCGGCGGGCATACCTATTGGGTCAATTCTAAGGCGCTCGCCGATGCCGGGATCACCAAGGCGACGCCCGATCCCGCCAACGGCAAGATCGACCGCGATCCCGCCACCGGCGAGCCGAACGGCGGGCTGGAAGAAGCGGCGCGCGACCTGGTCCAGCCGCAAATCCCCGACCCGACCCCGAAGGAGCGCGAGGACGCGCTGCTCTACACGCTCCATACGCTAAACGCATGGGGCATCACCAATTGGCAGGACGCGCTGGTCGATGTCGCGGTCGACGGATCGAGCCCGGTGCTCGACACCTACCGCGCGGTCGAGGCGAGCGGGGCGCTGACCGCGCACACGACGGTCGACCTCGTCTGGGCGAACGATCGCGGGCTCGAGCAGCTGCCTGTTCTGTTCCGCACCGCCGAGAAAGCCGACGCCGAGGGTGTTCACGTCAACGCCGTCAAATTCTTCCTCGACGGCGTGATCGTCCAACACACGGCAGCGATGCTGGCGCCCTACGCGGACTCGCCCCAACGCGGCGACCTCCAGATCGCCGAGCCGGTGTTCGACGAGGCGGTCAAGCGGATCGACGGCCACGGCTTGCAGGCGCACATCCACGCGATCGGCGATCGCGCGGTGCACGTCGCGCTCGATGCGTTCGAAGCCTCGCGGCGGGCAGGCAACCACGACAGCCGCGACATGATCAGCCACATGAACGTGATCGATCCGGCCGACCAGCCGCGCTTCGGCCCGCTGGGCGTCACGGCGATCTTTCAGCCGCTCTGGGCCTGTGACGAGCCGTACATGCGCCTGACGATGGAAAAGATCGGGGCGCAGCGCAGCCATTACATCTATCCCGAGCAAGGCGTGCTCAAGGGCGGCGGCCGCATCGCCTACGGATCGGATTGGCCGGTGGCGACTGCCGACCCGCTGCAAGGCATCGAAGTCGCGCTGACGCGCGCCGAGCCCGGCGTCCCGGGCGCGAAGGCGCTGCTGCCCGAACAAGGCGTGACGCTGGCCGAGGCGGTCGAGGCCTATACGCTCGAAGTCGCGTGGGTGAACCATATGGAGCACGAGACCGGCTCGGTCGAAGCGGGCAAGAGCGCCGATCTCATCGTGCTCGACAAGGACATTTTCGAGCTTCCGCCGAAGCAAATCCACACCGCCAAGGTGCTGACCACGATCTTCGAGGGGAAGGCGGTTTACGGCTCCCTCGACACTCCCGCGAATTGAAGAAGAGACGATGAGCAGCATCGATCAAATCGACCCAGAACTGCGCGGCTTTATCGATGCCATGCGGCAGGATTGGGCGAAGCACCCGCCGCTGGCGAGCCTGTCCTTCCCCGAGCAGCGCGCGGTGGCCGAGCAGGTTCGCGCCCGCTGGACCGAGGGCGGCCCCGTCATGGCACGGACGATCGAGAATTGCTTCCAGTCGGCGGGCGGCGAACTGCGTGTGCGGGTTCATGTCCCGCACGGCATAGCCGAACCTGCGCCGGCCTTGATCTATCTGCACGGCGGCGGCTTCACGCTGTTCAGCATCGACACGCACGACCGGCTGATGCGCGAATATGCCGATGCCGGGCGCTTCGTCGTCATCGGGCTCGATTATCCGCTGGCGCCGGAGGCCAAGTTTCCGACCGCGCTTAACCTGATCGTCGAGTTCATGCTGTGGCTGAAGGACAATGCGGCCGCCTGGGGGATCGATGCCTCGCGCATCGCGATGGGCGGCGATTCGGCCGGCGGCAACCTCTCCTTCGCCACTTGCCTGCGCCTACGCGACCTCGGCTCGCTGTCGCTGGTCCGCGCGATCCTCGCCAATTACGGCGGCTTCATCGCATCGATCTCCGACGAGGCCGAAGCGCGCTTCGGCGGCCCGGGATCGATCCTCGATCGCGAAGAATCCAGGCAATATTATGCCAACTACCTTCGCTCGCCCGACGACGCGCGCAATCCCTATGCCTGCCCGCTCAACGCCGATCTGAGCGGCTTCCCGCCGGTGTTCCTCGTCATCCCCGAACTCGATATCGTCGCCGAACAGAGCCTGGCGATGGAAGAACGGCTGCGCGGCTTCCGCGTCCCCACGCAAGCCAAAATCTATCCCGGCGCGATGCACAGTTTCCTCGAAGCGATGTCGGTCTCAGCGATCGCGCGCGAGGCGATCGCCGACGGCGCCGCCTTCATCAGCCGCCAGCTCGCCTCCGCGCCCTGCAAGACGAAGGGCTGAGTGCGCTGACAGCAGCCGGGACCCGCTCCATGGCGATCGCCCTCGTTGAAGTCGGGCATTCTAGACCGAGGTGAAACGTTGTTTGCCGCCGACGAAGGTGTGGAGCACCTTGACCTCGGGTATCTTCAACGGATCGATCGTCAATAGGTTGCCGTCGAGCACGACGATGTCGGCATAATAACCCGGCGCAAGCGTGCCGGTGCGATCTTCCATGAATCCCGAATAGGCATTGCCGCGAGTATAGGCGACGAGTGCCTGCTCGGCGGTGACCTTCTGGTCGGGGAGCCAGCCATCGGGATTGGCGCCGTCGATCGTGCGGCGCGTGATGCCGGCATAGACGCCGGTCAGCGGATCGAGCGGCGCCACCGGCCAATCGGAGCCGAATGCGACATGGGCGCCGCTGTCGATCAGCGAGCGGAAGGCATAGGTGCCGTTCAACCGCTCCTCACCGATCCGCTTCACCGCCCAGCGGCCGTCGTCGATCGCGTGATAGGGCTGGAGCGAGGCGACGATACCCTGCTTGGCGAAGCGCGAAATGGTCTCGGGGCGCAGATGCTGGGCGTGCTCGATACGGAAGCGGCGATCCCTGGGGCCGTTCGCCCGCGCCACGGCGGCATAGAGGTCGAGGATGTCGTCGTTGGCGCGATCGCCGATCGCATGGGTAGCGACGTGGAGGCCGTGCGCGTCCGACGCCCCGATCCACTCGCGCAGGTTTTCGAGGCTCGTCACCCGGACGCCGCGCTGACCGGGCGCGTCGGCATAATCGTCATAGAACAAGGCGGTGCGCGAGCCGAGCGAGCCATCGGCCAGCGCCTTCACTGCGCCCCAGCGCAACCAATCGTCACCGCGCCCTTCCTCGGCGACGATCCTGGCCATCTTCTCCCAATCGGCGATCGGCACGAAAGCATAGAAGCGCATGTCGAGCTTGCCCGCCGCGTGGAGGCGGCGCAGCGGATACCAGGTATTCCAGTCGACCTCCGGGTTGTGAATCTGGCCCAGCCCCTTGCTGAGCCCGTGCGCGATCCCCTCGAGCACCGCCGCATCGGTTTCGGCATCGGTCATCGGCGGCACGACGCGATCGACCAGCGCCTTGGCATTGTCCTTGAGAATGCCGGTCGGGTTGCCCTGAGCATCGCGGACAATCACCCCGCCCGCCGGATCGGGTGTGTCGCGAGTGACGCCGGCGAGCTTCAGCGCGACGCTGTTGAGCAGGTAGGAGTGCAGATCGGTGCGCGGCACGGCTACCGGCGTGTCCGATGTGGCCGCATCGATCCAGTCGCGGGTCGGCAGCTCGCCGCCCAGCCTTTGCTCGTCCCAAGTGCCGCCCAAGATCCACTTGCCGGGCCGCTTGTGCGCCGCGACACCGAGCCGGGCAGCGAAATCGGCCTTGCTGGTTGCACTCAACAGATCGGGCTGGCCGAGCGTCACCGCGCCGTGCAGGAAATGGGTGTGCCCGTCGGTGAAGGCCGGCATCGCGAAAGCGCCGCCGAGATCGATCACGCGCGTCCGCTTCGTCGTCAGGTGGTGCACCTGCGCCGCCCCCAGCGCGGCGATCCGATCGCCGACGATGCCGATCGCGGTCGGCGGCGTGCCGGGGATGCCCGTCCAGAACGAACCGTTGACCAGGGCAAGATCGAGACCGCGCTCGGCGGCGACCGCCCCCGCCCGCCCCGCCAATGCCAGCGTGGCTGAGGCCGCGAGGAAATTCCGGCGATCGATCATAGCGCTCTCCCTTCACGAATGTCGATGCGTCAGTGCCCCCAGCTGTCGAGCGCTGCGAAACGTCAAAGCAAAGCCTAGGAAACGCTCGATGCCCCCGCGGGATCGCGAAAATGCGTCCGAGCGAGCGGCAGCAACACCAGCATCGCCGCCGCGACCAGTCCGCCCGCGCCCATCACGATCGAAACCGACATGAGGCCGAACCCGTGGACGAACAGCGCGCCGACGACGATCGGCCCCAGCGCCGATCCACCACGACCGATGCCGATCACGAATCCGGTGCCGGTGGCGCGCAGGCTTGCCGGAAAGGCGCGCGCCATGATCGGGTAGAGCCCGACCACGCCCGCGTTGATGAAGAACGCCGCCACCGCCGCGACGATCGAGAGCTGGACGAGATCGTGGAAGCCCAGGCCGAACACGGCGATGGCGGCCACTCCGATCACCATCGCGCCGATCACCAGCGGCCGTACCGCCCAGCGCTGGACGGCAAGTCCGATCAGCACCGCGCCGGCGAGGTTGCCGACATTGGCGGCGACCAGAACCTCGCCCCCCTGCGCGGCGGTGAAACCCATGTCGACGACGATCTTGGGAATCCATTTCAGCATGTAATAGAACAGCATGATCTGCGTGAAATAGGCGACCGTCAGCAGCAATGTGACGCCGGCATAATCGCTGGCGAACAGGGCGGCGATCGACGGCCGCGCCGCGCGGGGCGAGAGCGCGGGCAATGCCTCGATCGCCTCGTGGCCGAGCTTTGCCAGTGTGGCGTTGATCCGCTCGACCGCTTCCGCCGGGCGCCGCGCGATCAGGAACTCGATCGATTCGGGCAGCAGCAGGACGGCGAGCGGCACCATCACCGCGGTCATGCCGCCGCCGAACACGAACACCGATCGCCACTGGCCGCTCCCCGCCAGCAGCGCCGAGGCGACCAGCCCGCCGAGGATCGCGCCGGTCGAATAGCCGGCGATGTTGAACGACACCGCCATGCCCTCGCGCCGGGCGTTGGAAAATTCGGCGACCATCGCGCTGGTCGAGGACAGCATGCCGCCGATACCGAGCCCGGTGCCCAGCCGCGCGATCGACAGCATCGTCAGGCTGTCCGCCGTCGCGGCGGCGAACATGCCGGCCATCATCACCAGCAGGCAGCCGAGGATCACCGGGCGCCGGCCGATGCGATCGGCGACATTGCCGATCAGCACCGATCCCGCCGCCATGCCGAACAATTCCATCGACAGCACGATGCCCAGCGCGGCGCGGTCGATCCCCCATTCGGTGGCAACGCCCGGCGAGGCGAAGCTGATCGCCAGCACGTCGAAGCCGTCGAGCGCGTTGAGCGCGACGCACAAGGCGACGACCGCGATCTGTCGCCAGTGCATCGGCGCGGCGGCGAGCCGCGCCATCGGATCCTGGTTCATCTACATCCTCCCGCTGCCTTGTTGCACGCGGGAGGCGCTCTCAGCCCTCCAGCGCGGGTAATCGCGCGATGTGCTGGGCGAGCAGCCGCGCCGTCTCGGGACGCCGCTCCAGGCAACGCGAGGTCGGGCCGACGACGACGATCGACAGCCGCCGCCCGGCAAAGGGCAGCGGCATCGCCACCCCGGCGAGATCGGGGGTATATTCGGCGTCGCTCTGGTGATAGCCGCGCGCCGCCGCCTCGGCGAGATCGACCTCGATCCGCTCGACCGACATCGGCGTGGTCGGCGAATAGCTCACGAAATCGATCTTGCGATAAATGCCCTGCCGTTCCTCGGGCGACATCTGCGCGAGCAGCGCGCGGCCCGCCGAGCTGGCATGGATCGGCACGCGATCGCCGACCTTGGCGAAGTAGCGCACCGAGTGACGGGACTCGACTACGTCGACGAAGGTGGCGTCGGTGCCGGCGGGCGCGGAAATCGCCGTGGTCTCGCCGGTCTCGGCCATCACGTCTCGCGCCAGGCGATGGAAAGCCGGCGGCAGCGGATCGGCGCGCGCCACCTTCTCGGCCAGCTCCAGCCAGCGCGGGCTGGGATAATAGCCGCCCCGCGCGCGCGGTTCGTAGAGATAGCCCATCGTCGCCAGCGTGCCGAGCAGCTTGAAGGTGCTCGATCGCGGCCAGCCTAGATCCTCGGCGACCTCGGCCGCGGTCGCCGGGCGCAGCCGCCGCGCGAAATATTCCAGAATCTGCAAGGCGTTCGCCGCCTGCCGGACTATCATCGCGCTCGCCAGCCTCCTTCGCGCGCTCGTATGGCCGAAACGCATCGGTCGGGAAAGTATCTCGATCCGGGGAGCGCCCGAGCATTGGATCAGCGCGCGGTAAAGCCGCCGTCGACCGGCAAGGCGACGCCGGTGACGAAGCTCGCCTCGTCGGAGACCAGCCAGAGCACAGCGTCGGCCACCTCGCCGGCCTTGACCAGCCGGCCCATCGGCACCGCGCCGACCACCTTCGCCTCGTTGGCCGCGGCCTCGGCCGGATCGCCACTGCGGCCGGTGAAACCGATCTTCATCGGCGTGTCGGCGAGGCCGGGGCAGACCACGTTGACCCGGATATTGTCGGGCGCCATCGCCAGCGCGAGCGACTTGCCGAGCCCGACCACGCCCCATTTCGCCGCCGAATAGATCGGGCTCATCATCGAGCCGACCAGCCCCGAGATCGACGCGGTGAACACGATCGCCCCGCCGCCGCGCCTGCGCATGTGCGGCGCCACGCGCCCCGCCCCCAATGCCGCCGAGGTGACGTTGAGCGCGATCGTCTTGTCATAGGCGGCGAGGTCGAGATTCTCGACCGAGGCCGGCCCCGGCATCCCAGCGTGCGCCCACAGGATGTCGGCCCCGCCCAGCGCTTCGGCCGCCTGGTCGATGCTGTCGAGCGCGCCCTGGGCCGAGGCGAGGTCGGCGGTGATCGGGATCACCCGCTCGCGCCCGAATTCGCCCGCGAGCGTGTCGAGCGCATCGGGGTTGATGTCGATCGCCGCGACGCGCGCGCCTTCGCGCACGAAGCGTTCGACGCCGGCGCGGCCCATGCCGGAGGCGGCGGCGGTGACGATCGCCAGCTTGTTGTCGAGGCGCATGGCCTGTGTCTCCTCAGTTCGCGAAGGGATCGGCGAAGGTGCCGGTGGTGGAGATGATCGTGGTCCGCGTCTCGAGATACGGATCGAGCGCCTCGATACCGTTCTCGCGGCCCCAGCCGCTCTGCTTGACGCCGCCATAAGGGGTGGACCAGCGGATGTAGCGATAGGTGTTGACCCACACCATGCCGGCCTCGATCCGGTTGGCGACGCGCAGCGCGCGGCCGCTGTCGCGGCTCCACAGCCCGGCGGCGAGGCCGTAGGGCGTGCCGTTGGCGATGGCGACCGCCTCGTCCTCGCCGTCGAAGGGAATGATCGCGGCGACGGGGCCGAAAATCTCCTCCTGCGCGATGCGCATGTCGGACCTGACGCCGGCGAAGACGGTCGGCTCGACGAAATAGCCGTTGGCGAGGCCGTCGCGGTCGATCCGCGTGCCGCCCGTCACCAGCTCGGCGCCTTCGTCGCGGCCGATGCCGATATAAGCGAGCGTCTTGTCGAGCTGTTCGCGGTGCGCCTGCGGTCCCATGTGCGTGGCGGAATCGAGCGGCATGCCGACCCGCACCCGTCCGGCGCGCGCGCGGAAATCCTCGACCACGCGATCGTAGATCGAGCGTTCGACCAGCACGCGAGACCCAAGGGCGCAGCTCTGCCCGCACAGCGCCCAGGCCGATCCGGTAGCGGCGTTCAATGCCTGCTCGACATCGGCGTCGGCGAAGATGATGTGCGGCGCCTTGCCGCCCAGCTCGAAGCCGAAGCGCTTGAGCGTATCGGCCCCGGTCTTGAGAATCGTCTTGGCAGTCGTACCCTCGCCGGTGAAGGCGATCTTGTTCACTTGCGGGTGCGATACGAGATGCGCGCCGGCGACCGGCCCGTCGCCCGGCACGACGTTGACGACGCCGGGCGGGAACCCAGCTTCCTCGAACAGCTTCGCCAGCGCCAGCGACGAGGCCGGAGTTTGCTCGGCGGGCTTGAGCACCACGGTGCAGCCCGCCGCCAGCGCCGGCCCGAGCTTCCACGCCGCCGCCATCAGCGGCACGTTCCACGGCGTGATCGTGCCGACGACGCCGACCGGCAGCCGCGTCGTGAAGGCGTGGACGCTGTCGTCGATCGCAATGTTGCGGCCGTCGAGCTTATCGGCGAGCGAGGCGAACCAGTGATAATATTGCGTGTGCAGCCCGATGTCGCCGCGCGATTCGCGGATAGCGCGGCCGTTGTCGCGCGATTCGACCTGCGCCAGTTCCTCGACCCGGGTCGCATAGAGATCGGCGAACCTGCGGATCAGCGCGGCACGCTGCCAGCCCGGCATCTTGCGCCACGGCCCCTCGAACGCCGCACGCGCCGCCGCCACCGCGCGATCGATGTCCTTCGCCCCGCCATAAGCGACCTCGCCCCAGCTTTCCCCGGTCGCCGGGTCGATGCTGCCGCGCACGCCGCCGTCGATCGGTTCCACCCATTCGCCACCGATGAACAAGCGATCGAAGCGGAACCCGGACGTCATGGCAATGCCTCTCTATATTTCTGTGTGTGGACTTTTTTGTCTCCATATGGAAATGAAAGTCAAGGGCGGAGAGGAGTAAGCGCGCGTGCTTCCTTTGTTGAAGGGCATCCGGATCATCGAGATCGGGGCGGTGGTGCTCGGCCCCTATGCCGGCCAGATTCTCGCCGATCTCGGCGCCGAGGTGATCAAGGTCGAGCCGCCCGAAGGCGACATCGCCCGCACCGCGCACCCGCAAGGGACCGGCGGCGGCGCGCTGTTCGTCAACAACAACCGCAACAAGCGGATGCTGGCGATCGACCTCAAACAGCCTGAGGGCCGTGCCGCGCTGGCCCGGCTCATCGCCACCGCCGACGTCCTCCTCCACAATATGCGCGCCGACGCGGCCGAACGGCTCGGCATCGGCTTCGCGGCGGCGGCGGCGCTCAACCCGCGCATCATCCATTGCGCCGCGATCGGCTTCGGCCAGCGCGGCCCCTATCGCGACCGCCCCGCGTTCGACGACATCATCCAGGCGGCGAGCGGCGTCGCCGGCCTCGCCATGCACCATGGCGGCGATCCGCGCTTCATGCCGACCATCGTCGCCGACAAGGTTGCGGCGCTCCACGCGGTCTATGGCATCCTCGCCGCCCTGGTAACGCGCGAGCGCGGGCACCAGGGCGCGATTCAGGTTCAAGTGCCGATGTTCGAGGCGATGGTCGCGTTCCTGATGAACGAGCATTTGTCGGGCGCGACCTTCGCCGAAGATGGCAAGCCCGGCTATCCGCGCGTGCTGTCGGCGAACCGGCGGCCCTATCGCACCGTGGACGGCTGGATCGCGGTGATGCCCTACACCGCCGAACAATGGCGCCGGTTCCTCACCGAGATCGGCCGCGCCGACATCACCGAGCAGCCATGGTTCGCCGATCCCCGTGCGCGACAGGCGCGGATCGAAGCGCTCTACGCGCTCCTCGCCGACAGCCTCACCGAACGCGCCACGGCGACATGGCTGGAAATGCTGTCGGCGCTCGACATCCCCTGCTCGCGAATCGCCACGCCCGAGGATCTGCTCAGCGACCCGCATTTGCAGGAGATCGGCTTTTTCGACGTGCCGGCGTCCTATCCCGGAGGAATCGCGCGGAGCATCCCGCAACCGGTGCGCTTCGAGGGCGTCGGCGAAAGCGCCGATGTCTCGCCCCGGCCCCTCGGCGCGGACAGCCGGGCGCTGCTCAGCGAATGCGGCTATGACGACGCCACAATCGACGCGCTGATCGAAGCCGGCACGATCGCTTACCCGAAAGGCCCGCCATTTACCCGTCGCGCGCATGGCGATGGCGACCGGGACACGGTTCAATCACGATCAACGACAGATGATGGGAGGATAGGATGAAGGCTGCGGCTCTGTTCGGCGCAATGCTCGCGGTAGCGCTCATGCCAGCGAGCGCTTCAGCGCAATCGACGACGCCCAAAACCGAGGCCTGGCCCGAGGCGCAGTTCGAGGTTTTCCGGATGGCGCCGGGCCGGCAGGAGGCGTTCATCCGCAAGCTCGCGCAATGGGACGAGGTCTCGGCCGCCGGCGGCCAGCCCGCGACGCAGATGTTCGTCCATGAAGACGGTGAGGATTGGGACGTGCTGCTGCTCAAGCCCTTCCCCAAGACTCCGATCACAGCCGCGCAGCAAGCAGCGATGGACAAAAAGGCCGACGAGCTCCACCTCAAGACCGGGCAGGCCTTCTTTCTCGAAATGCGCGAGAACGTCGCCACGCATACCGAGACTAGGGCGACAGGCCCCGTCACCGCCGCCGACTGGCTCGCGCGGCTCGACGCCTGGCGCACGGCGCATCCCGAGGCGGCGAAGGGCGAATAGAAGGGGAAGGGCGGTGAGCGCGATAACGCGGCGGACGATGGTGGGAATGGCCGGATTGGCGCCGGCGATCGCCCTGCCCGGCAATGCACAGGCCCTGCTGAAATCGGACGGCCGGTTCAGCGTCGAATCCGATCGCGTCGACGTTCGCGATTTCGAAAAATACCATCACGGCATCGGCACGATCGGCGCCCGCTTCTTTCAATTCGACGGCGCGCCAGCTCCAGCCAATTTCCTGATCTACGACATCCCGCCCGGCTGCAGCGAAGGCGCGCACGTCCACAACACGGCCGATCCCGCGCTGGGGCCGTTCGACGAATATTATTACATCATCGAAGGAAGCGGCGTGATGCCCATTGACGGCGAACGCGTTCCAGTCTTCGCCGGCGATCACGTCCACACGCCGATGGGCGTCTATCACGGCATCGAGAATAGCGGGACGGACACGCTGCGGGTGTTCCTCACCTACATCAACAGGGCGCCCTATGCCGGAAGGCCGTGAATCCGGCGTTCCCCATACGCCTGGTGCGTCAGGAAATCCCGGTCAGGCTGCGGTCTCGCGGCGCCGGCTGCTCGGCGGGCTCGCCGTCGCCGGCGCGCTCGCGAGCGTTCCGTCGGCACCTGCAATCGCCCAGGCCGGCCGATGGGATATTATCGTGGTCGGCGCAGGCGTGTTCGGCGCATGGACCGCATGGAACCTGCAACGCCGGGGCGACACAGTGCTGCTGCTCGATGCCTGGGGCGCCGCGCATAGCCGTGCCTCATCGGGCGGCGAGACGCGGCTGATCCGCACCGAATATGCCGGCGATCCGCTCTACACGCGCTGGGCGTGGCAATCGCTCGCCGAATGGCAGGCGCTGTCGCGGCGGCACGAAAGCCCGATCTTCCACGATGTCGGCGCGCTCTACATTTACCCGGAGAATAATGCGCTGATCGATCGCAGCGTCGCGCTGCAGCGCGATCTCGGCATCCCCATCGACAAGCTCGTGGCGCCCGACATGGCCAGGCGCTGGCCGCAGATCGATTTCGACGGCATCGCGGTCGGCGTGTGGCAGCCGACGATGGGCGCGCTGATGGCGCGGCGCAGCGTCCAGGCGCTGGTCGACGAGTTCGTCATGGCGGGCGGGGCATTCCGGCAAGCGGCGGTCGTCCCACCCCGCTCGGCGGGCAGATCGCTGGAGGCGATCACCATCGGCGGCGGTGAGACGCTGCGCGCCGATCGCTTCGTCTTCGCCTGCGGTCCGTGGCTGCCCAAACTGTTCCCCGAGGTGATCGGCGGCCGCATCGTGCCGACCCGGCAGGACGTATTCTTCTTCGCCCCCGACGGTGGCGACGATCGCTTCGAGGGCGCGCATTTCCCGGCCTGGGTCGATGTCAGCAGCCCGAAGCTCCACTACGGCTTTCCCGATATCGAGGCGCGCGGCTTCAAGGTCGCGCTCGACGCGCACGGGCCGCGGATCGATCCCGATACCAGCGATCGCCGAATTACCGATCAGGCGCTGGCCGAGGTTCGGGCCTATCTCGCGCGCCGCTTTCCGGGCATCGCCGACCGCCCGCTCGCCGAATCGCGGGTCTGCCAATATGAGAACAGCGACAACGGCGACCTGCTGATCGATCGCCACCCGGCCTGGGCCAACACCTGGATCGCCGGCGGCGGCAGCGGACATGGTTTCAAGCAGGGGCCGATGGTCGGGCGCTATGTCGCCGATCTCGTTTCCGGCATGGGCAAGGCGGAACCGCGCTTCGTCCTCGCCTCGCACCACGCCCACGATGGCACAGCCGATCGTAGTAGCTAGGCTAGCTCCTTATGCGGGAATCAACTCGAATCCCGCCTTGGCTAGTTCCAGCCGGCTCTGCTCCCAGCCTTGCGCGGGCACCGTCTCGCCATCGCGGTCGGCAAGGTCGGTCCAACGTTCGAGGACTTGATCGGCCGAGGGCGGATCGCCGGGGACATGGATGCCTCGGGTCATCGTGACATTTGCTAGCTCGAACCCGCCCGCGCCGGCGCACAGGATCGCGCGGCTCGGTGCGTCCGCGGCGGCCAGCGCGACCACGCCCGGGCTGACGAAGCGCGGCGCGAGCAGGCGCAGTTGTTCTTCGGGGAGAATATTCTCGGTCATCTGCGTCGCCGCGGTGGGCGCCAGGCAATTGACGCGAATGTCGTATTTGGCGCCCTCGAGGCTGAGCGTCTGCATCAGCCCGACCAGCGCCATCTTGGCGGCGCCGTAATTGGCCTGGCCGAAATTGCCGTAGAGCCCCGATGACGAGGTGGTCATGACGATGCGGCCGTAATTTTGCTCGCGCATCACATCCCACACCGCCTTGGTGCAGATTACCGAGCCCATCAGGTGGACGTCGACGACCAAGCGGAAATCGTCGAGGCTCATCTTGGCGAACGACTTGTCGCGCAGGATGCCGGCATTGTTGACCAGGATATCGATTCGCCCCCAGGCGGCAAGCGTCTCGGCGACCATCGCCGCGACCGCAGCCTCGTCGGTGACCGACCCGCGGATCGCGCGCGCCTCTCCGCCGGCATCAACGATCTCGCGCGCGACCGCGTCGGCCCCGTCGCCGAGATCGTTGACGATTACCTTGGCACCATGATCGGCGAGCGCCAGCGCATGCGCGCGGCCAAGCCCGCCCCCTGCGCCGGTGACGATGGCGACGCGATTCGCGAGATCGATCATGCAAAATCCTTTCCTGTCGGCGTCGACGCGAAGGCGTTCGACTTTCATTCATTCACTAAAGAATTAGTATTGAAAGTCCACTCGATTTGGGGCAGCAATCGGGCGAGCGCCGGAGAGCGCGACAGACATCAGCCCGGGAGGGGAACAATGAAGGCTCGTTCAATCTTGCTGGGAGCGTCGGCGCTGACGTTCGCGTGGTGCGGTGTCGCCTCGGCGCAAACGACGAATACGGCCGACCAACAGACGCAGGCCGACAGCGACGCGGCGCAATCAGGCGATATTGTCGTCACCGCAGAGCGGCGTTCGGAAAACCTAGCGACGACGCCGATCTCCGCTTCGGTGCTCAGCGGTAGCGACCTCGCCAACAAGGGCGTCGTCAACGTCGATGCTTTGCAGTTCGCGATGCCGAGCGTGGTGGTCAACAATTTCGGCCAGGGCAACGATTTCAACGTCCGCGGCATCGGCAAGGCCGAGCACAACACCCAGACCACGACCGGCGTCATCACCTACCGCGACGGCGTGCCCACCTTCCCCGGCTATATCCAGGAAGAACCCTATTACGACGTCGCCAACATCCAGGTGCTGCGCGGGCCTCAGGGAACCGTCGTCGGCCAGAACGCGACGGGCGGCGCGGTGTTCGTCAACACCAACGATCCGATCATCGACGGCGGCGTCCACGGCTATATCCAGGGGCAATACGGCAATTACAGCGACGTCGGGCTGCAAGGCGCGGTCAATCTGCCGATCAGCGACACATTGGCGGCGCGGATCGCGGTTTTCAGCGAGAAGCGCGACGGCTTTTATCACATGACTGGACCGGGCGGCGCGCCGTATCGCGGCCATAACGGCGATCTCGGTGAGATGGCGGCGCGATTCAGCCTGCTATGGAAGCCGAGCGACAATTTCTCGATCCTGTGGAAGACCGACGCCGCCGATCTCGATCTCGGCGGCTATCCCGCATCGCCGTTCACGCAGAAGGACCTGTTCCACCTCACCGCCAATTCGCCGCAGGACGCGCACGACAAGCTGGTCCGCTCGTCGCTCAAGGCGGACTATACCTTCGCCAACGGCATCAAGTTCCGCTCGGTCACCGGCATCGCCAGCGGCGACACCAATTACACCGCCGATCTGGACGGCACCGCGACCGGGATCGAGACCTTCTTCGACAAGGTTCACGAGTTCCAGTTCAGCCAGGAATTCAACCTCATCTCGCCGGACAACCAGCGCTTCACCTGGCTGCTCGGCGCGTTCGGGCTGTGGAACACCTACACCTTCCGCAAGCCCTATCAGTTCGTGATCGATCTCGCCGGCGCGGCGGCACCGGGTATTCCCGCCTTCGTTTACGCGCTGCAAGGGCGCAATCCGGAACGGTCGCTCGCCGCCTTCGGGCAAGTCGGCTTCGAGATCACCCCGCGGCTCAAGATCGAGGCGGGCGGCCGCTACACCGCCAGCCGGTCGACCAACCATGTCGACGTGATGCAATACGGCACCTACATCCGCGACGATCAGACGGTGAAGTCGGACAACTTCTCCTACAAGGTGTCGCTCGGCTGGAAGGCGTCGGCGAGCCAGTATCTCTACGCCTTCGTCGCCACCGGCTTCCGCCCCGGCGGCCTCAACGTGCCGGTCGGCCTCGGAAACCCGGCTGCGTTCAAGCCTGAACGCGTGACTTCCTATGAGGCGGGTTGGAAGGGCGACTTCGCCCGCGGCCACCTCAACCTGTCGGTCGACGGCTTCTACAACGACTATAAGGATTTCCAGGTCATCGTCGGTTACCCCGACATCCCGACCTTCGGGCTCGAGCTCAACGTCCCCAACACGACCAAGATTTACGGCGGCGAGGCAGAGGCTACGCTGCATTTCGGCGGCTTCGCGATCAATGGCGGCGTCAACGTCCTGCACAGCGAGCTCGGCCAGTTCTACGCGGTCGATTCGCGCACGCCGCCGACCGGCTTGCCGGGCGATCCGATCCTGCCGTGCGATCCGGCCACGGGCCCGGTCAGTGGCCATTGCGTCAGCCTGAAGGGACAGGAGCAGACCTACGCGCCCAACGTGACCTTCAATGTCGGCGCGCAATACGACGTCAAGCTCGGCGACAAGGACACGCTGACGCCGCGGGTCAATTTCGGCCATGTCGGCCGGCAATGGGCGACTTTGTTCGAAAACCCCGCGCTCGGCGACCGGCTGGAGGACCGCAACGTCCTCAACGCCCAGCTCGCCTGGACGCATGGCAGCTTGTCGGTCACCGGCTATGCCACCAATCTCACCAACCAGCATTATGCCGGCGCACTCAACAGCGGGCTCTATTTCGCCGGGCCGCCGCGCCAATACGGCGTCCGTTTGCTCAAGATCTTCTGATCCCCTCTCGGCCGGCACGCGATCCTACGCGGCCGGCCGTCTTGTTCGTTCCAGCCAGAAAGCGCGATGCAAGCTTATTCACTGACCGTCGACAAGTTCCTCGACCACGCTGCCAAATGGCACACCGCGAGTGGGATCGTCGCCGCCGACGCCGGAACGGTGATCGGTCGGCTGGACTACGCCGCGTTACGCGAGCGAGCCAATCGGCTGTCGGGCGCGCTGCTGTCGCTGGGGCTCGAGGTCGGCGATCGCGTGGCGGCGCTGGCATGGAACACGCCGCATCATTTCGAGCTCTATTATGCCGCGATGGGCGCCGGCCTCGTCTGCCACACGCTCAATCCGCGGCTGACCGTCGAGCATCTCGCCGCGATCGTCGCCGAGGCGGAGGATCGTGTGCTCGCGGTTTCGGCCGACCTCCTGCCGCTCGCCCAGCAAATCGCGGCGCGCTGCCCGACAATCGAGCATGTCGTGGCAATGGATGGCGCGCGAGGCAATTCGGGGTTCGATGTACCGGTCCACGCTTATGAAGACCTGCTCGTCGAGCGCGGCGAGGCTGTCGTCTGGGGTGCGTTCGACGAGCAGGCGCCGGCGGGGCTGTGCTATACGTCGGGGACCACCGGCGCGCCAAAGGGCGTCCTCTATACGCATCGTTCGAACTACCTCCATACGCTGCGCACGCTGCAGGCCGATGCCACCGGGCTGACGCGCGACGACATTGTCCTGCTCGCGGTGCCGATGTTCCACGCCAATGGCTGGGGAATGCCCTTCGCCGCGCCCGCGGTCGGTGCGCGCGTGGTGCTGCCCGGGCGGCATACCGATGGGGCGAGCCTCACCCAGCTGATGCGCGAAGAACGCGTGACCTTCGCGGTCGGCGTACAGACGGTGTGGCTCGGTGTGGTCGATCATCTCGACCGAACGGGCGATGCGCTGCCCGATCTGAAGCGCGTGCTGATCGGCGGTTCGAATTGCCCCGAAGCGCTGATCCGTCGCTTCGAAGAGCGGCTCGGCGCGAGCGTGCAGACGAGCTGGGGAATGACCGAACTCTCTCCCCTGGGCACGATCGCCCTGCCCGACGCCCCGGCGGATGCCGCGCGTGCCTCGGGCCGGCCGCCGCTGGGGCTCGACCTCAAGCTGGTCGATGCCGAGGGCGCCGCCCTGCCGGAGCAGCGCGGCGTGGTCGGGCATCTCCGCGTCAAGGGGCCGAGCGTCGTCGATCGCTATTACGGCGCCGACACCGACGTGCTCGATGAGGAAGGCTATTTCGACACCGGCGACCTCGCTATGATCGACGACGCGGGCAACCTCACCATTTCGGGCCGGTCGAAGGACCTCATCAAGTCGGGCGGCGAATGGATCAATCCTGCCGAGATCGAGGATATTATAGGCCATCACCCCAGCGTCGGCCTGGTGGCGGTGATCGGCCGCAACGATGCCAAATGGGGCGAGCGCCCGGTGCTGGTCGTCGAGCCGCGGCGCGGCGAGGTGATCGATGCCGCGGCACTCATCGGCGCGCTGCGCGGCAAGGTCGCCGATTGGTGGCTCCCCGACGAGGTGGCGGTAACAACCATGCCGCTCGCGGCATCGGGCAAGATTGACAAGAATCGGCTGCGTGTCGATTACGCGGACGGAAAGATCGAGGGCGAACCGGTCGGTTGCTGAGGGCGTCTCGCAAGGGATTGTGGCAAGGCCGATCTCGCCGCAACAGGGGATTGGCAGTGGCAGGAGCGCCGACGAAGAAACGCCGCACCAAGGCGGAGCAGCGCGCCGAAACCCTCGAGCAGATCATCGACGCGGCCGAATATCTGTTCTCGAAGAGGGGCTTCGACGGCGTCACGCTGCGCGACGTGGCGCAGCGTGTCGGTATCCACACGACGCTCCTGCACTATTATTTCAAGGACAAGACCGCGCTGTTCAGGACGGTGTTCGAGCGTCGCGCAGGCGTCACCAGCAGCCTAAGGATGGCCGCACTCGAAGCCTATGAGGCCGAGGCCGGCGACCACCCGACCGTCGAGGGTGCACTTCACGCCTTTCTCGATACCGATCTGGACCTATACCGCGAGGGCGGCGAGGGTTGGATGAACTATGCCGCGTTCGGCGCGCGCATCAGCAACACGCCCGAGGGCGCTGCGCTGATGGACGAATATTTCGACCCCGTCGTCCTGAAGCTGGTCGGCATCCTCAAGCGCGCGCTGCCCGATTACAGCGAGGAAGACATTTTCTGGGGCTATCACTTCGTCACCGGCGCGCTGATGAACACGTTGGCGCACACCGGGAGGATCGACCGCCTGTCCGGCGGCATCTGCCATTCGGACGACTTCCACGCCGTGAAGAAGCGCATGGCCAAGTTCATGGCCGCGGGGTTTCAGTCGCTGAAGGGGTAGGATCGGTACAGAATTTACGTTCTCCCTGAGTCTGTTGAAGGAGCCTTTCCAGCAAGCCGAAACGCTCGCGACACCCCGCCCTTCGACAGGCTCAGGGCGAACGGATTGGCTGGGCAATAGCCGCGCTCCTCAGCCGCACCCCGCCGTCTTCGCCGGCAACTTCGGCGCGGCGAGCCCGACATTCCATCCCCAGGGCTGGTCCCCTGCCCTCAGCCGCCGGCAGACGACCGCCTCGTTGAGCTCGTACATCCCTGGCATCAGGTCGGTCGCCGGACGCGGCGCGTCGGCGAAGTGCATGTAGCTGCCGGTGTCGTCCCATGCCGGCCAGGCCGGCGCGGCGGCGGCGGTCGGCCGCCCGGTCTTGGCGAAGCTCGTCCAATAGCCGATCATCGCGTCGGACAGCGCCCGTTCGTTCGGGAAGGGCGGAATCTTCGGCCAGAGCGGGGGCGTGCGGCCGGCTGTGCCGAATACATAGGGAAGCTCGCTGGCGTGGAAGGCATGGAGCCCGGCATCATCGGCGGCGGAGTAGCCGTGGTCCCACATGTAGAGATAGGAAGGCAGCCCAAGCGCGGTCTGCTTCCTGACCAGCCGCTCGGCGGTCCAGCCGTAAAGGCCATCGCGCGTCGTCTCGAGGATGCTCTCCTTCATGTCGCTCGTCGGATAGAGCTTGAGGAAATCGTCGGCGAGGTCGCCATATTGGGCGCGGATCGTCTTTTCGTAATCGGCGGCATTCGCCGGCACGGGCGGCGCCAGCACCATCAGCGAACGGATTTCGCCCTGATTGAAGCCGGCGAGGATCGGCACAGGCGCTTCGTCGCCCTTATCGAAGGCAGTGACCATCTGCTCGGGCAGCACCTTGCCGTCGACCGTGCCCCACGGCCCGAACTTGGCGAGCGCCGCCGCGTCGGTCAGCTTCTGGGCATCGAGCGCGCGCAGCGAGGCAAGATCATTCGCGTGGACGGCGCCGGCCAGCATCGTGCCCACGGCTTCGCCCGACGGCATGCCGTGCGCATTCTCCTTGAGCGACGGCATCGACAGCATATAGGCGCTCTCGGCGATCGCCTTGGCGAACAGCCCGCGCGCACGGGGCGAGGTCATCAGGTACATGACGCTCAAGCCGCCCGCGGATTCGCCCGCGATCGTCACGTTGCCGGCATTCCCGCCGAACGCGCCGATATTACGCTTGACCCATCTGAGCGCCTCGATCTGATCGAGCAGTCCGTAATTGCCCGAGATTCCCTCCGGCGATTCCGCGCTCAGCGCTGGATGCGCGAGCCAGCCGAGTACGCCGAGCCGGTAGTTGATCGACACCACGATCACACCCTGCTCGGCGAGCTTGGCGCCGTCATACATCGGATCAGCGCTGTTGCCGCTCCACAACGCGCCGCCATAGATCCAGAAGAAGACCGGCGCGTTCTTCGCGTGCCTGGGCGCCCAGATGTTGAGCGTCAGGCAATCCTCGCTGGTCGGCAGCGGATCGCCCGAATAGACGCTCTTGACCGGCCCCGGGCTCGGCACGATGCAGCCCGGGCCGAACTTGGTCGCCTTGCGCACGCCCTCCCAGCGCGGCAGCGCTTGCGGGGGCGTCCAGCGCAGCTTGCCAATCGGCGGCACTGCGTAGGGAATGCCCTTGAACACATCGAGATCGCCTTGCGCGGTGCCGGCGAGCTTGCCTGCGGGGGCATCGATGGTCGGCGCGGTCTGCGCGACGGCGGGCATGGCGAGCGACAGGGCCGCGGCGGCGACGACGTGACGGATCATGCGGTTGCTCCGGCGTTCTGCTCGCGGCGCAGGATGCGGGCGAGCCACACGAAAAGGATGATGGCGACGACGTAGAACGGCGTCAGCGTATAAAGCGCGATCTGCAGCGAATGCTCGGGATGACTGGCGTGGAAATAGTCGCTCGCCGCGCCGACATAGGTCGGGCCGAGGCCGAGGCCGATGAAGTTCATCACCAGCAGCAGCAATGCGCCCGCCATCACGCGCTGATCGGGGCGCACTTCCTCCTGCACCAGCGCCACGACCGACGACAGATAGAAGTAATTGAGGAATGCGGGCCCCAACAGCAGCGGCAGCGCGAGGTGCCAGTCGGGCGCCCAGAGAAAGGCGAGATAGAAAGGGATCGCCACCACCAGCGATGCGGCGGGAATCATCGCATAGGCGGCCTTGGCGACTCGGGTGAAGCGGTCGATGAGCCGGCCCGAGACGAGCATGCTCGCGCTCATCCCGATCGCCACCACCAGCGCGTACCAGATCGCGATCTGGTCGAGAGTCATCCCCTTCTCGCGCATCAGGAACAAGGCGGTGAAATTGCCGAGGCCATAGGTGATGAACTGAGTCGCCCCGCTGCCCAGCGCCGCCAGCACCAGCGCGGGCCGCGAGAAGAACATCGCGACTGTTTCCCAGAAGCCCGATTTTGCGGCTTGCGCGGCGGCATCGTCGAACGCGCCGCGCTTGGGCTCGCGGACGACGAGGCGCAGCACCACCGCCGCGACCAGCCCTACCACGCCGATCGCGAGGAACGCTGTACGCCAATTGAATGCGGCTGCGATCGCCGCACCGAAGGCGATGCCGAGCGCAGCGCCGATCGGGGGACCAAGATTGTAGATGCCAAGCGCGAAGCCGCGCCGCCCCGGCGGAAAGCTGTCGGTGATGATCGCGTAAGAGGGCGGCACGCCCCCCGCCTCGCCGAAACCCACCGTCATCCGCGCCGCGACGAGCTGGCCGTAATTGGCGGCAAGCCCGCATGCCACGGTTGCCAGGCTCCAGATCGCGCAGGCGGCGGTGAGGACGTTGACGCGATTGGTGCGGTCGGCGAGCCACGCCACGGGAATCGCGATGAAGCAATAGAAGAGCGCGAAATAGAGTCCGCCGATCAGCCCGAGCTGGCCGTCGCTGATATGGAGCGAATCCTGGATCGGCTTGGCCAGAATGCCGAGCAGCGAGCGATCGAGGAAATTGAGGACATAGACGCCGCACAGGGTGACGAGGACGACCCAGCCCCGCGCCGATATCGCAGCAGCCTCGGTCGGGGGCGCCAAACCGTCGGTCGCGATGATCCCGGCGGCCGTCATGCGCGGCGCATCCACGGCGCCATCAAGGGATCACTGCCCATCGCTCATCCTCACCCAAAGGGCTTGTCGTTATGTCAGCAGTTTGACCCGGCGCAGTCGGCGCGTCAATATGTTCACTATCGTTATGATGAATATCTGTATCGCACTTCAGGATAGTTGCGGCGCCAGCGGCAGCGAAAGCCGCACGGTGAGGCTCCTCGCATCGGCGTTTCGCTCGACGCTGCCACCGGTGGCGCGGACGATCCGGTCGATCAGCGCGAGCCCCTGCCCGCCGTCGCGCTCGCCGGCAAAATCGGTGTCTTCGGTCCAGGTGAGGATGCACAAATTGCGGTCGGCTTTCGCGTCGATCCGCACTTTTCCGCCATTGCGCAGCGCGCCGTATTTGAGGCTGTTGGTGCACAATTCTCCGAAGCTGAGCGCAAGCGCCTGCAGCGCCGCATCGCCGAGATCGATGTCGGGAATGCGACCGAATTCGAGTTGGGCGCCGTCGCCATAGACGGAGGCGAGCATCTGGACGATCGTCGGAAAATCCTTGCGCGTCGCGGGGTCCAGAATGAGCGCCTGGACGGCCGCAAGGCGGGCGAAACGCTGCGTGATATCCGCGGCGAACGCCTCGAGCTCGGGGCGCCCGCGAGCACCGAGATTGACCAGCGCGCCGGCGATGGTCAGCGCGTTCTTGAGGCGGTGGCGCATTTCGGCGCTGATCGCGCGCACGCGGTCCTGCTCGATCATTGCCGGCGTGGTATCGCGCGCGATCGTCAGAAAATGCGTGAGCTTTCCTTCCGGCGAGCGAACCGGGGCCACCGTCACGTCCCACCAACTCGGGCTTCCGTCAGGGCGCGACCGTTTCGCCTGGAAACCGGCTGTCTCCCCCAGCCGGGCATGGTCCAGCGCCGCCTGGACGCTCGGCCGCGCCTCGGGCGGCCACCGATCAATCCACGCGCGGCCGATCAGTTCGGCGGGCGCGCGCAATTCCATCGCCTCCGCGCCGCGGCGATTGACGAAGACGATGCGTCCATCGGCATCGAGCAGCTTGATGCAATCGTGCGTCTCATCGAGCACCGCCGCGAGAAGCGCATGGTCGTCGGCACGAAATATCTGCGTTGCGGTGGACACTTGGCCTCCCCAGCACGACATGGATCACGCGGCGCCACCGTCATAGCACGGTGCGCGCCACCGAACAGCCATTGCGACGCTCGGCTGTCGGATCATCGGAGTCGAGGCTATCGCCTGAAGAGCGGCGTCCGCCTGACCACGGGAAGAAAAGCTGTGCTTACCAGGAAAGGACCACCTTGCCAGACTGGCCCGATCGCATCGCGGCAAAGCCCTCGGCATAGGCCGCGGCCGCGAAGCGATGCGTGATGAGCGGCGTCAGGTCGAGGCCGTTGCGGATCAGCCCGAACATCTTGCGCCAGGTGCCGAACATCTCGCGGCCATAGACGCCGCGAATAGTAAGCGCCTTCAGGATGATGTCGCCCCAGGCCACGTCCATCGCCTGCCCCGGGATGCCGAGCATGGCGAAATTGCCGCCCATGATGAGGCTGTCGATCGCCTGCCGGATCGCCGGAACGGCGCCCGAGATTTCGAGCGCGACCGAGAAGCCTTGCTCTATTCCCTCCTGCGCCATCACGTCGCGCAGGTCCTCGGCGGACACGTCGACCGGGCGCACATCGGCGATCTTCGCAGCGAGGTCGAGCCGGTAGCGGTTGACGTCGGTGATGACGACCGAGCGCGCACCCGCGCGGCGGGCGACCGCGGCGGTCATGATCCCGATCGGGCCCGCGCCAGTGACGAGCACGTCCTCGCCCATCAGATCGAATTGTTGCGCAGTATGGACGGCATTGCCGAACGGATCGAGCAGTGCGCCGACCTCGTCGCTGACGTCCTCGGGCAGCGGCACGACGTTGAACGCCGGGATCACCAGATATTCGGCAAAGGCGCCTTGGCGGTTGACGCCGACGCCGACCGTGTTCGGATCTAGGTGAAAGCGGCCGGCACGCGCCGCGGCGCTGTTGAAATCGATGACGTGCCCTTCGCCAGACACGCGCTGGCCGACATGAAGATCGCGAGTCACGGCCGAGCCGATCTCGACGATCTCGCCGGAAAATTCATGGCCGACGATCATCGGCACCGGAATCGTCTTTGCGGCCCACTCGTCCCAGTTGTAGATGTGAATGTCGGTGCCGCAGATCGCGGTGTTCCTGATGCGGATGAGCACCTCGTCGGGACCGGGCATCGGCACCGGCGCGGTCGTTTCCCAGATGCCTTCGCGGGGCTCGAGCTTGGCGAGCGCCTTCATCGTCCGATCGGCCGCGGTCTCTTTTGCCTCGTGCAGCAGCGCTTCCATCAAATGACTCCCAGCTTACGGCCGACATCGGCGAAGATGCCGGCGGCCTGCTCGACCTGTTCCTGTGTCAGCGCTGCCGACATTTGCGTGCGGATGCGCGCCTTGCCCTTGGGCACGACCGGAAAGAAAAAGCCGCTCGCCAGCACGCCCGCATCGAGCAGCCCCGCCGCCGTCGCCTGGGCGACCGGCGCTTCGTGGAGCATGACGGGAATGATCGGATGCTCGCCGGGCAGCAATTCGAAGCCCGCCTCGGTCATTCGCTCGCGGAACAGCCGGGCATTGGCGCGAATGCGATCACGCCGGGCATCGCCATCGGCCGAGCGGGCGATCTCGATCGCGGCGAGGCTCGCGCCGCACACGGCGGGCGTCAACGCGTTGGAGAAGAGATAGGGCCGCGCCCGCTGACGCAGCAGATCGATCACCGCCTGGCGCGCGGTGATGAAGCCGCCCATCGCGCCGCCCAGCGCCTTGCCGAAAGTGCCGGTGACGATGTCGATGCGGCCCTCGACGCCGCGCAGCGCGGGCGTGCCGCGCCCCTCAGCTCCGACGAAGCCTGTCGCGTGGCAATCATCGACCAGGGTCAGCGCGTCGTAGCGGCCGGCGAGATCGGCGATGACGTCGAGTTGAGCGATCGTACCGTCCATCGAGAAGACGCCGTCGGTCGCAATCAGGATGGTGCGCGCGCCTTCGTTGCGGGCCTGCGCCAGCACGCGCTCCAGATCGTCCATGTCGTTGGTGGCGTAGCGATAGCGGCGCGCCTTGCAGAGCCGCACGCCGTCGATGATCGAGGCATGGTTGAGCGTATCGGAGATGATCGCGTCCTGCTCGCCGAGCAGCGGCTCGAACACGCCGCCATTGGCGTCGAAAGCAGCGGCGAACAGGATCGCGTCATCGAAGCCGAGATAATCGGCGATCGCGCGTTCGAGATGCTTATGGATGGTCTGCGTGCCGCAGATGAAGCGGACCGAGGCGAGCCCCGCCCCCCACTCCCGCGTCGCCTCGATCGAGGCCTCGACGACGCGCGGATCGCTCGCCAGCCCGAGATAATTGTTCGCGCATAGGTTGAGCACCGGGCGGCCGTCGATCGACACCGTCCCGCCCTGCGGCGTTTCGAGCACGCGCTCGGGCTTCATCAGCCCGGCGGCGTCGATCTCCGCCAGTTCCTGCTTCAAACGATCGTAGAATGCCGAATCCATTTACCGCCTCCAAAGTGGCGGCCGTCATGCAGAATAATGGATATGAAGTCCAGTATCCCGGAAATTAGATCAGGTAATCATCACCAGCAGCGCGCGCGCAGGCCCCGGTCCGCTATTGCGAATGGCATGCTCGACATCGGCCGGGTAGCGCGCGGTCGCGCCCTCCGGCACGCCGACCATTTCGCTGCCCGCGGTCACCTGGAGCGAGCCTTCGAGCACGGTCAGGTGCTCGCGCGTCCCCTTGGCGTGCGGCTTGGATTCGAGCGAGCCGCCTGGCTGGAAGCTCAGGTCATACCATTCATATTGCTCGGCATGATCGGGCGGACTCAGAATGCGCAAGGTGCACGAGCCGTCCTCGGTACGGATTTCGGGCGTGAAGGAGGATGATGCGACCACGATCTTCGGCCGGCGGTCGCTGACCTGGCCGGCGATCAGTTCCGAAATATCGACCTTGAGCGCGCTGGCGAGCGACCAGGCGGTTGCCAGCGAAGGGTTGGCCTGGCCACGCTCGATCTGCGAAAGCATCGATCGCGACACGCCCGACATGTCGGCGAGATCGTCGAGCGTCATCGACTGGCGCTTGCGAAAGGCCTTTATGAACGGGCCGATTTGAGGAGAGCCGGCTTCTGACATCCAGGGCTGCTTGCGATCTCTAGGGATAATCGAGGGCCATTGTGGACGCGCCGTGCTCGCGATGTCCACCATGATGGAAGAGCGTTGAGCGACGGCACCGCATTGTCAATGCTGAATGCCGCTGGCCGGATCAATCCGCTCTCGATCGGGTCGACGCCGAATCGGGCCGAAGCACGATCGTCTTGGCTTTCCGGCCGAGTGGAATGGCGTAGGCGTCCCGCATCTTCCGATAGCCCTTGAGACGATAAGGGCGATGGTTCGCCGTTTGCCCGACGCGCAGCAACGCGAGGCGGGTGTGCGCGGTAGCCGGATCGAGCGACAGCGTGATAACGCCGCTCTTTGCATCGTAATCGACCTGCCGGAATTTGCCGGCGTCGAGCGTGAGCCACGTCGTCGCCGGCGCGACGAACAGCCGCGAACGCGCGCTGTCCTTGGGTGCGACGATGACATGCCCGTCGCGCCGGGTGAGATTGCCGCCGAAGCTGATCCAGCCGAAGGCGGGATCGTCGACCAGATAGGTCGCGGTCGCATAGGCATGGCCGAAAAAGCCCATGCCGTAATCGCCGGTATAAGGGTCCCAGCGCATCATGTCGGGCCAGCTGTGGAATGCCGCCGAACCGAAGCCGTCCTCGCCGATATTGGTGATTCCGCCCATCAGGCCGCCATAGGCGACGCGCAGCAGATAGAGATCGTCGGGATCGCGGCGATAGGCATCGAACAAGGGAATCGCGTTGTTGGTCGAGCCGTAATGATGGATCTGACGCTCGATCCGCGGGTATTTGCCGCCGTAGAGGAAGTCCCAATAGCGCCGGGCGTTGCCGTTATAGCCCCAGCTCGGGATGGTCGGATCGTAGCCGAGGATGACGTCGCGAGTTTCCTCGGCCTGCCTGTCGTGGCCGAAATAGCGCATCCAGGCATAGACTTCGGGCTGGCCCGTCGAATCCCACGCCATCTCGCTGCCGAACGGATATTGCAGCGACGCCCAATGATCGGCGCGCCTCTTCATCAGCGCTTCGACCATGTCGGCCTTGTCGGTCATGCCTTCGCGGCGGAGATCCTTGAGTATCTCCACGAAAACCTGCCCCTCCATCTGCCCGAACTGCGTGTAATAGGGCGCCTCGCGCATCATCGCGGTGATCGTCAACTCGGCATGGTCGAGATACCAGCGCCAGTCGTGCCTTGTGACCAGCCCCTGATGATCGCGCGCGAGACGGTAGAGTACCCAGTAACCGATCGCGACATGCGGGTAATTGAAAGACCGCCCGAGATCGCCGGCGTCCTTTTTCGACCACGACGTCCAGGTCGACCAGTCGAGCGACGGATCGTAATAGCCCGGGTGCTCCTCGGCGTCGTAATAGAACAGGCTCTTCTTGACGCCGCCCATATGCGGTCCCGACGCCACCTGCAGCTTGCCCCATACGGTTTCATCGACCACGCGCTCGAGCTTCGCCACCTCATCGGGCGTCGGGTTGTCGAGCTGCTTCATCATCGCCGCGACCCAGCTGCCCGCGCCGCCTTCGTCGCTCATGCCGGCGATCCACACGCGCGGCTCCTGGGTGATGATCTTGCCCGTTTCGTGATCGTAACTGAGGATCGCCGGCGCGCGGTGGAACGGATCGCTCTTGTCGTCGAAGAACTGCCGCGTCGTCGTGAACCGGCCCAGATCGGCAACCGTCTGGGCGAGCGGCTTGGTGATGTAATAGCTGACCGTCTGGTGCGACCCGTCGGCATAAGTGATCGTAAGGCGCGCACGGCCGAAGCCGCGGCTGCGCACTGTATAGCACGCCCAGCCGTGGTGGCTGCCCGCCGGCGTCACCGTCAGCGCGCCGGCGGGATCACTGGTCATATCGGTGACGCGCTGCGGCGCCTTGAGGAACAGCGAGGCGTCGAGATCGGTCGGCACGACATAGCCGGGAATGCCGACCGCGACCGGCCGGTGGTGCGCCGCCAGCGTCGCTTCGATCGCCGGAATCGTCGGCGATTGCACGAAGTGCAGCCCGATCGTCCGCGTCGCGCCGGGTGCAAGGATGATGCTGGTCGGCGCATTCCATTCGCGGCCGGCGTCTTTCCACTCCTTCTCGGCGAAACCCTTGCTCGCGACGGTCCAGTCGTAGAAGCCCTCGGCGGTCTGGTTGCGATCGGCGCGGTCGGTGAAGATATTGGCGTTGCCCTGCGGCCGCTGCTGCCGGATCGGACGATAGGCTTCGAGCGGCGTGCCCTTTTCGGGGATCACCAGCAGCGCCGGCCCCTTGCCGTTGAGCCGCGTCACCTGAAGGTAGCCGGCGTCGCGCCCGATATAGGGATCGACGAAGCTCGCCTGGGCGTGCGCCTCTTCGAGCGAGCGGCCCTGGATGATGTTGTCGAACACCATCGGCATGCCGAGCGCACCGATCTCGATCGGCTGGGCGGTCGGGTTGGTCAGGCGGAACTCGAGCGCGATCGCGTCGCCGTCGGCGCGCCACGTCCGTTCGATATGGAGCGGCATGCCGGCGCCCATCGTCGCGGTGATATCGGCGGCGGCGAGCACGTCGCCCGACGCGGCAAGCGGCGCGATCGGCAGGCGATGATGTGACGAGGCGAAATCCTGCCACGGGCCGCCCGGCGTGCGCAGCCGCAGGTTGAGATCGCCGATATGGACATAGCCGTCGCCCGCGCGCGCCGCCTCGTGGCTGGTCGGCACGAAGCTGAACGCCGTGTCGGTTTTGGGCGAAAGCTGCGCCAGCGTCTGCGTGTCGCTGCGCAGTGCGACTGCAAAAGCGCTGCTCGACAGCCGCGTGTCCGCGATGTGAGGATAGATCTTGGTCGCTTGCTGCTGTGGCCACGCAGCCGTCGCCAGGGCACCTACGGATGCCAGACAGAGGCCGGCGCCTAGCATGATGGACGGATATCTGGACATGGTCGGCTCCCCTCGATCGCCGCGTCGGACTACGGCAGCGCCTTCGCGGCGTCAGCGCGCTCGATAGCCCCGGCCGACAATGCGCGTCAAACCAAGATTTCCATATTCTCATACAATATAAAGGGGCGCGCGACTCCCCTTATTCGCCCTTCTGCGGGTATGATCGCGCGTATTCTCGCTTGACTAAAAGCTGCGCATGTCGAAGATCGACTAATAACGCAGACAACAATTTTCCAAATTTAAGTGGGAGACGGAAGTGGCGGTGACGCGTCGGGAATGGTTCGTGGGCGCGGCCACGGCGGCGCTGGTCGGCGGATCGGGCAAGGTGCTGGCGGCGACGTCGCCGAGCCGGTTGGCGGCCAGCGCCCAGCCAATTCCACTCGCCGATGTGCGCTTGCTGCCGTCGGACTTCGCGACGGCGGTGGAGGTCAATCGCGGCTATCTGATGCGGCTCGACGCCGATCGGCTGCTGCACAATTTCCGACTCTATGCCGGGCTCGAGCCCAAGGCGCCGATCTATGGCGGCTGGGAAAGCGACACGATCGCGGGGCATACGCTCGGCCATTATCTCTCGGCGCTGGCGCTTATGCATGCGCAGACAGGCGATGCGGAGGCAATGCGCCGCGCCGCCTATATCGTCGACGAACTCGCGCTGTGCCAGTCAAAGCGCGGCACGGGCTATGTCGGCGGCATGCAGCGCAAGCTTGCCGACGGTACGGTCACTGACGGCGAGCAGATCTTTCCCGAAATTATGCGAGGCGACATTCGATCGGGCGGATTCGACCTCAACGGCGCCTGGTCGCCGCTCTACACCGTGCACAAGATTTTCGCCGGGCTACTCGATGTCCATGCCCTGTGCGGCAATCCCAGGGCGCTTCAAGTGGCGCTGGGGCTGGCGCGCTATTTCGACCGCGTCTTCGCCGCCCTTGATCCGGCGCAGATGCAGAAGGTGCTCGCTTGCGAATATGGCGGCCTCAACGAGAGCTTCGCCGAGTTGTTCGCGCGCACCGGCGACAAGAAATGGCTGGCGATCGCCGAGCGGCTCTACGATCACAAGGTGCTCGATCCGCTGGTTGCGCAGCAGGATCGCCTCGCTAATTTTCACGCCAATACGCAGGTGCCCAAGCTGATCGGCCTCGCCCGGCTGCACGAGCTAACCGGCAAGGCCTATCAGCAAGGCGCGGCGCAGTTCTTCTGGGAGACGGTGACGCATCACCACAGCTACGTGATCGGCGGCAACGCCGATCGCGAATATTTCTCCGAGCCCGACACGATCGCCGAGCACATCACCGATCAGACGTGCGAGCATTGCAACACCTACAACATGCTCAAGCTGACCGAGCATCTGTTCGGCTGGTGGCCCGACGGCGCGCTGTTCGATTATTACGAGCGAGCGCATCTCAACCATGTGCTGGCGGCGATCAACCCGCGCACCGCGGGCTTCACCTATATGACGCCGCTGATGACGGGCGCGGCGCGCGGCTATTCGCAGCCCGGCGAGGACGCCTTCTGGTGCTGCGTCGGCACCGGCATGGAAAGCCATGCGAAGCACGGAACGTCGATCTTCTGGGAGGGCGGCGATACGCTGTTCGTCAACCTCTACATCCCCGCCGAGGCGACATGGCGCACGCACAGCGCCGCGGTGACGCTCGATACCAATTACCCGTTCGAGCCCGAATCGCGCCTCACGCTGACTGAGGTGGGCAAGAGGAAGCGTTTTGCGATCGCCTTGCGCGTGCCGGGCTGGGCCGGCGGCAAGGCCGCGATCTCCGTCAACGGCACGACCTATGACGCCCCCATCGATCGCGGCTATGCGGTGATCGAGCGTCAGTGGCGAGCGGGCGACACGGTGTCGATCGCCTTCCCGCTCGATCTACGCCTCGAAAGCACGCCGGGCGACGAAACGACGGTCGCAATCGTCCGCGGGCCGATGGTGCTTGCCGCCGATCTCGGTCCCGCCGAGGACGACTGGACCGCCGCCGATCCGGCGCTGGTCGGGGCCGATCTGCTGAGCGGCTTCACCCCCGAGGCCGCCGATCGCGGCATCTACGCCAGCAAGGGCGTCATCCGCCCCGCCGACCTCACCTTCGTTCCCTTCTACAGCCAGCGCGAGCGCCGCAGCGCGGTCTATTTCAAGCGCTTCACCGAGGCGGGATGGAAGCAGGAGGCCGCCGCCTTCCTCGCCGAGCAGCAGCACGCCAAGGATGTTGCGGCCCGCTCGGTCGACATCATGCACCTCGGCGAGATGCAGCCCGAGCGCGACCACGATCTCGTCTCCGACCAATCCTACCCGGCGGCCTATCGCGGCCGCAACGGACGCGACGCGCGCGCCGGCGGCTATTTCGCATTCACGATGAAGGTCGTCCCCGGCCCGCTCGTGCTCCAAGCGACCTATTGGGGCGGCGAGCGCGCACGCGATTTCGACATTCTCGTCGACAATGTGAAGATCGCCACCCAGCATCTCGACAACGATCGGCCGGGCAAGTTCATGGAGGTCGAATATCCGCTGCCGGCGGCGCTCACCGCGGGCAAGACGAAGGTGATCGTGAAGTTCGTGCCGCACGAGCGGAGCACCGCGGGGCCGGTGTTCGACGTCGTCGTCTTCAAGGCCGCGGCGAGCGCTCGTGCGACGGCCTGACCGCCGCTGGCTCGGCGCGCTGGCGGCGCTGCTCGCCGCCGGACCGGCGGCGAGTGCCCCCCAGTCCGCCGGACGAGCGGTGCATGCGCCGGGCAATCCGATCCTCGCGGATGGCGATTATTATTCGACCGATCCCGCGCCGATCGTGATCGGCGACACGCTATGGGTCCTCGCCGGGCGCGATGAGGCGCCCCCCGGCATCAACGACTTCATCATGAACGAATGGCAGCTACTCGCGACTAAGGACCCGGCATCAGGCGACTGGACGCATTATCCAGCGATCGCGCGGCCCCATGACGTGTTCAAATGGGCGGCGCCGGGCCATGCTTATGCCGGACAGATCGTCAAGGGGCGCGACGGGCGGTTGTATCTTTACGCGCCGGTGATGGAGGCGAACAGCGATGCCGCAGACAGATTCGCGATCGGCGTCGCCGTCGCCGACAAACCCACCGGCCCGTGGGTCGATGCGCATCCCTCCGGCCCGATCATCTCCGAGCGCGTACCGGAGAAGAACGCCATCCAGAACATCGACCCGACGGTGCTCGTCGACGATGACGGGCGCGTCTACATCTATTGGGGGACCTTCGGGCAGTTGCGCGGCATGGAACTCGCCGCCGACATGGTCACACCCAAGTGGTCCGAAGTGAAGATCACCGGCCTCACCGGCTTTTTTGAGGCGGCGTGGATCATGAAGCGCAAGGGCGTCTATTACATGCTCTACGCCGACAACCAGGCCGGCCCGAACTCGCCCTGCACGCCCGCAGTCTACCATGCCTGCATCGCCTACGGCACCGCGCCCGCGCCGATGGGCCCGTGGACCTATCGCGGGGTGATTCTGAAGCCGGTTTCCTCGACCACTTCGCACCCCGGGGCAGTCGAGTTCAAGGGGAAATGGTATCTTGCCTACCACACTGCCGATGCCAAGGGCGGCGGGCATTTCCGTCGCAGCGTCGCGATCGATCGGATGCGCTGGGACGACTCGGTGTCGCCGGCTGCCATTCACGAGGTGATCCCGACACGCCGTCCCCGCCCCGCGCCTGCGCCGACGCGTAACATCGCGATGACGGCTACTGTCAGCGCCTCGAACGAGCCGGTGCCGGTGCAATATTGGATCAAGGCGCTCAACGACGGCGTGGTCCGCCAATCGCCGCTGCCGCCCGACATGTGGGGAAGCTGGAGCCCGCACAATCCGCCTCGGCAATGGATTCAATATTGCTGGCCGCGCGCCGTCGCCATCAACGGCTCGCGGATCATATTCTGGGCCGATCATCCCGTCGGCGCCGATGCCGGCGTCGCCCCGCCGCACTCTTGGCACCTCGAATATTGGCGATCGGGCTGGAAGCTGGTGCCGGGCCAGACCGGCAACGGTACCGCACCCAATGTCTGGCAGGAAACCAGCTTCGGCGCGGTGACGACGCGATGCCTGCGCGCGGTGTTCGATGCGTCTGGCCATGACGGCGCCTATGCCGGACTGGCCGTGCAGGAATGGCAGGCGCTGGCGCCGAAGGCCCGGATTCCCGCCGACCGTTAGGCGCTCGCCGGCGCCGCCATTTGGCGTGGCGACTCGACGGCCGCAAGGGATAACGATCCAGCATCTCCGTTGCCGATTTATCACATCTTGTCGGACAACTACTCCGCTCCACCTTGTAGCTGCTTCAGAAGTATGTTCTATTTCTCAGAGTGTTATAAAATGCACTCTCAATTGGAAGCGGAGGAACGGCCCCCGTTCAAAGCTATTGCTCCGTTAACTCCTACATATTAATAGAGACGCTCAACGAACCGAAGTATACGGTATCTCACAAAGGAAATTCGAGGGGCCGCGGCCGCGGCACTTCGAACGGGGAGGAGAACAGGCATGACGTTCAAGAATCGGTGCAGAGCGACCACCGCATTCACCGCCTTGATGATCGGCGCGCAACCCTTGTGGGCCGCGCCATATCAACAGCAGGATACCGCACGGGCCACACTCGCATCGAACAGCGACACCGCGACGAGCGTCGACGCCAAGACCACCGACATCATCGTCACCGGCATCCGCCAGAGCGTCGAGAAGGCGCGAGAGAAGAAGAAGAATTCGAAGCAGATCGTTGATTCGGTAGTCGCCGAGGACGTCGGCAAGCTGCCCGACAACAACGTCCCCGAGGCGCTCGCGCGCGTGCCGGGCGTGCAGATCGATCGAGTCCATGGCGAAGGAACCAGCGTCACCATCCGCGGCCTTTCCGACATCCAAACGACGATCAACGGCAACGACGCCGCCTCGGCAGGCTCGCGCGCGCTCAGCCTTTCCGACATCCCCGCCGAACTGCTCAAATCGGTCGACGTCTACAAGACGCGCAGCGCCGACCAGCCCGAGGGCGGCATCGCCGGCACCGTCAACGTCGAACTGCGCCGGCCGCTCGACCTGCCCAAGGGGCTGACGGTCGCGGGCAGCTTCCGCGAGACCTTCTCCGATATCGGCCACACCAAGAGCCCCTACGGCAGCCTGCTGCTATCCGAACGATTCGATACCGGCATCGGCGAGATGGGCTTCCTCCTCAACGCCGCGCTGACCAACAACCACTACAATGAAAACTTCGTCATGGCCGAATCGCCGATGCAGGTCCCGCACTGGACCGGCGACGTCAACGGCGACGGCGTGGTCGGGCCCGACGAATATGCCGGCAGCCCGGCGTTCCTGGCCTTGCCCGCCGACATGCGCGGCATCATTATTCCCTACGCCGTCACTTATGGCGTGGAGAGCGGCACGATCCGCCGCCCGTCGCTCAACGCGGCGTGGCAGTGGCGCCCCAACGACCAGCTCGAGTTCGTCCTCGAGGGATCGTATATCGGCGTGCGCGAAACCGACAATCAAGACTATCTGAAGATGGTCACCAACGACGGCAACGGCACTTATTCGGACCTGGCCGTGAACAGCGACGGCACGATCCAGTCGCTGACGCTCAATAATCCGAACGGCGTCGGCGGTGGGCCGCTCAGCATCTACACGAAGAACCGCAGCGACACCTACAATGCCAATTTCGAAGCGAACTGGCACAGCGACGACGTGCACATCAAGTTCGGCTCGCAATACAATTGGAGCGACAGCAGCAACTATTTCGTCCAGGAGCAGTTCCGCTTCAAGGGCGGCACGCAGACCCATGTCGACTTCAATTCGCCCAACATCCCCGGCGGCGGGCCGTACATCACCTTCCCCAACGTCGATATCACCGATCCCAACGTCTACGAATTGTGGCAGGTGCACGATCAGAACGGCGACAATCATGATTCGATGTTCGCCAGCAATCTCGATTTCACCGTAGACACCAGCAAGACCGGGCTGTTGCGCTCGGTCCAGTTCGGCGCGCGCTTCACCAAGCGCACGATGGGCTATACCTACGGCTATCGCGACGCCTTCTTCTTCGATGTCGCCAACGGCCCGACGATGACCGAGGTCGGCTCGGCGACAGGTATCGGTTACGTGACCACCACGCCCGACATCCGCAACGTCGGCGAGATCCCGAGCTGGTATCATTACGACAATCCACAATATTATCGGAATTTCGGCGCCGTCCGGCAATATCTCCTCGATAACGGTGCGGACCTGCAGGGCGCCGACTGGACGAAGGCGACCCCCGGCAGCACCGATCCGGGCCAGGGCTATGGCGAGACCGAACGCACCTTTGCCGCCTATGGCGAGCTGAACTACGCGTTCAACGCACATTTCCCGGTCGATGGCACGCTCGGTCTGCGCTACGTGAATACCTGGGGCGTCGCGGGCAGCACGCAATATACCTGGCTGCTCGATGCCAACGGCAAGATCGATCCCAGCTACACCCTGGTCATGAAGCAAGTTTCGTCGCACGCCAATTACGTCGACCTGTTGCCCAGCGCGACCGCCACGCTACACTTCACGCCGAAGCTCCAGCTACGGCTTTCCTACACGCACAACGTCCAGCGGCCCGGCTTTTACGAAATGCGCGATTTCAAGGAATTGCGCGATGCGGTATCAAGCCCGACGGGCATCGTCTGGGCCGGCAATCCGGATCTGAAGGCGGTTCAGGAAAACAGTTACGACGCCTCGCTCGAATATTATTTCGGCCGTGGCGGCCTGTTGTCGCTCGACACCTTCCTCAAGAACCAGACCGGCTTCATCTATTACACGCAGATCAACGAGTTCGTGCCCGAGGTGGGCTCGGTTCACCCCGTCAACAAGCCGCGCAACGCCGGCCCGGGAAAGATCTTCGGCATCGAAGCGCAGGCCAACACCTTCTTCGATTTCCTGCCCTCGTTCGCGCACAATTTCGGGGTGAACGCCAATTTCACCTACATTCCGAAGTCCGAGCTGCATCTCTATCCGGCCGACGAGGTGCCGGACGTGCCGGGCGTGTTCCAGCCGCCCTTCACCTCCAAATACACAGGAAACCTGGTTTTCTTCTACGAAGACAGCAAGTTCAGCGCGCGCGTGGCGTACAATATCCGGTCCAAGTACAAGACCTTCATCGACTACGTGAACCCCGGCTATTCGGTGTACAACAAGCGGACCTCGCGCCTCGACGCCGCGATCAACTACACGCCGGTCAAGTTCCTGACCTTGAGCGTGGAGGCGACCAACCTGCTGCACGACAATACCTATTCGTATTTTGGTGCTTATGGCGACCTGCCGGTCGGCGTCCGCGAACAGGCGCGCACCATCCAGGCGGGTGCTCGCTTTCGGTTCTGAACGGATCGGTCGTGCGCGGGGGGCGAATGGAAGGGCGGGGCCACATCGACGTGGCCGCGCCCTTTCCGCTATTTTACACCGGGGGCAGGGAAATCGTATGGAACGGCAACGAGCAACCAGCGAACTCGCGCACGTTCAGGGCCGCGCTTCATCCTGCCTCGATCCATTACGCCCCCGCCGTACCCCGCGGCGCATCGCCGTCTTGCTTGCGGCTACGGCGGCGCTCGCGCTCGCTCCCCTTGCCGGCGCCCGGGAAGCGCCTCTCACCGGCACCGGTCCGGTGGCGGCTGCCGATGTGGGACGACCGCCGGCATCTTTGGGGCTTGATCCCTTCTATCAAAAATATGTCGATGCCCAGGGCATTCCGATCGTTTCCTCGACGCGCGTGCCCGACAAGGCGCTGCTGGTCGCCCGCGATATCGTCGACGCCGAGCTCGCGTATCGCCCGGACATCCGCGACGAGTTGGTCCGTGAGCATGCCCGCGTCGGGGTGATGGCGATCGACGAAGGCACCACCGATCTCCCCGAGCAGCGCGACTGGAAGAAGCCGGCCCGCAACGATCCGCGGCTGACGCGATGCGAGCGCGCGCATTATGACAGGATCGCGGGCATGACCGATCAGCAATATTGGAACAGCCGCGCACGCGGCATGGGCGGGCTTTACACCACCAGCGCCGCGGAGAACCTGCTCGGCGTGCCGCATACGCGCTATTATGGCGAAAACATCCTCGTCCACGAATTCTCGCACAACATCCTCTCGGCGATCGAGACGGTCGATCCCGCTTTATACGGCCGGGTCGAGGTCGCGTACCGGCACGCCAAGGCGACCGGCCTGTGGGAAGGCACGTATTCGGCCGTCACGGTCCAGGAATATTGGGCCGAGGGCACGCAATATTGGTTCAATTCCAACAAGGTTTTCGAGCTGCCGCGAGTGTTCGTCCTGTCGGACCAGGATCTGAAGCGGTACGATCCGATGCTCTACGCCGTGCTCGGCGAAGTCTACGGTACCAACCACCACATTCCGAGCGACGCGTTTTACGATCAGATGTCGCGGATCGAATCGCCGCCGATCCTCGACACCTGCTGACGGCTAGGCAACACGCGTTTAACCCTATCAACCGCCGTTCGCCCTGAGCTTGTCGAGCCATTCCTTATTTTTGCGCTAGGAAAGGGCGGTGCTTCGACAAGCTCAGCACGAACGGCTCTGATTAAAGACACGCTGCTCTAGCCTCAGGGCTCGAGGTCCGGCGGCGCGGGGCGGTAATCGGGCAGGTCGATCTTCTGCGCGTTCCAGTCCGGCGTCGCCGCACCCATGACATTGCGGACGAAAAAGTCCATCATCTTCAGCTGGTAATAGGGCCCCGGCGTGCCGTGATCGGCGCCGGGCACATAAAGCGTGTCGAACAGCTTGTGCGCCTTGATGAGGTGATCGATCAGTTGGAAGGCAGTCGAGGGATCGACATTATGATCCATCTCGCCGACCGTGACGAGCAGCTTGCCTTTGAGCCGGTAAGCGTTGTCGATGGTCGATGAGGCCGAATATTGCGGCCCGACCGGCCAGCCCATCCACTGTTCGTTCCACCAGATCTTGTCCATCCGGTTGTCGTACGACCCGCTGTTGGCCGCACCGACCTTGTAGAATTCGGGATGAAATTCCAGCGCGGCCAGCGTGTTCTGCCCACCCGCCGAGGTGCCGTAGATGCCGACATTCGAGACGTCGTACCACGGATATTTCGCGGCCGCCGCCTTGTGCCACAGGATGCGATCGGGAAGCCCGGCGTCGGCTAGGTTTTTCCAGGCGACGTCGTGGAAGGCGCGCGAGCGGTTATTGGTGCCCATGCCGTCGATGCGGGCAACGACGAAGCCGAGTTCGGTCAGCGCTTCGGGCCGGCTCGAGAAGGTCTTGGGCACGAACGAGCCCTGCGGTCCGGCGTAGATGTCTTCGATCACTGGATAATGTTTGGCCGGATCGAAATCGGCGGGCTTGTAGATCAAGCCCCAGATATCGGTCTTGCCGTCGCGGCCCTTGGCGGCGAACGGTTCGGGCGGGGTCCAGCCCGCCGCCTTGAGTTTGGTGAGGTCCGCCTGATCGACGGTCATCACCAGCGCGTTGTCGCTGGTTCGATAGATCGCCAGCGTCGGCGCTAGATCGACCCGCGACCACAGGTCCGAATAATAGCGACCGTCCTTGGTGAACTCAACATGATGGTCCGCCAATGACGGCGTCAGCGGAGTCAGATGCGACCCGTCGAAATCGATGCGGTATGCATGGACGAAATAGGGGTCCTCCTCCGGATTCATCCCGCTTGCCTCGAAATAGATCTGCCGCTTGGCTTCGTCGACGTGGTCGACGGCGCGGACCACCCACTTCCCTTTGGTGATCTGGTTCTTGATCCGCCCCGTATGCCCGTCGAGCAGATAAAGATGCTCGTAGCCGTCGCGTTCCGACGCCCAGATGATCTCGCGACCGTCGGCGATGTCGTGGCGGTAGATTTTGCCCGTATCCTGCTGGTTCATGCGCAGCGGGCTGTAGTTGACGAAGGTCTTGCTGGTCTCGTCGATCAGCACCCGCGGGCGGGCGGTCGCCGCGTCCACCTCGATGATGCGATAGACCTGGTGGCCGCGCTGGTTATAGGCGAAGGTGAAGCCGCGACTGTCCTTCCACCATTCGATATTACCAAGCTCATAGGGATTGGGAAACAGCGCATTGTCGATCGGGCGCTCCGCGCGGTCGGCGACATCGAACAGCACCGGCTGCTGCAGCGTCAGCACGTCGCCGGCCTTGGGGTAGATCATCGTCGGATATTCGGGCTGCTCCTGGTCGCTTGGCGACGAATCGACATAATGGATTTCGCGCTGATAGCCGGGACGGACGCGATAGACGGCGATGCGCTTCGAATCGGGCGACCATTCGAGCGCGCTGAGCGTGTAGTAATTGCCCGGCGATCCGTCCCAACTTAGCCGCACTGCGTCGCCGCCGCCTTTGGGGCGGAGGAAGACGTTATAATCCTGCACGAACGCGCAAAGGGCCTTATCGGGCGAGCAGTTGACGTCCTCGTCGCTGTTCTTGGCCGGCGGCGTCGGATCATATTGCATGCCATGATCGTAGCGGTCGTCGTCGGGCTTCAGATCATTCGACGTGCACGCGTAAGTCGCGACGACGCACGCCCATTCGGTGTTGCCGATGCGGAACAGAACGGCGCTGTCGTGGTCGGCAAGCTTGATCTGGCGGAACGGGAGATGATCGGCCGTATAGTCCTTGCCCGTCTTCTCGTTGAGCGCGGCGACCAGGCGGGCATTGTCGAAGGCGAAATGCTGCGTCGCGGTGGCGGGATCGGCGACGAGGAAGTGCGCTACACCGTCGACCGTCTTGCGATAGACGAGCTTGTCCTCGCCCTCCTGCCATGCAGAGGCTTCGGGGACGTCGACCAGCTTGGCATATGCCTCCCCCAATTGAAGCGCGCGCTCGTAATCGCCGAGATCGGGGCCGGGCCCGGCAGCCGCGATGGTCAGCGGCGAGACCATGAGCAATCCGACCGCGCCGATCCACTTCTTCGTCATCGTCCGATCCCCCGATTTCTTTTTTCCGAGCACGCGATCGGCGGCAGTCGTGCAAGCCGCCGAAGCCGTATCGATTGTGCCGCAATGCCTATCGCTTGAAGCGAATGCCGACCCAGTAGGTGCGGCCGATCACGTCATAGACGCCCGCGGTGTAGCCGGTTTCGAAGTTGGCGCCGCCCGCCTCCGCGCCCGGAACGCGCGGCGGCGCACGGTTGAACGCGTTCATCAGGCCGCCGTAGAGCTCGAAGGTCTTGTTGAGTTTCCACGAGGCCGAGAAGTCGTTGTAGAACACGTTCCCGGTCTTGTTCGGCAGATAGAGGTCGGCAGTCGTCGTGGTGGTCGGCCGCATCGGGCCGAAATGGCGCAGCGTCCATGTGAGCGACCAAGTGTCGTTGGACCACGACGTGCGAGTCACGCCCTTCCATTTGGGCGATCCGAACACGCCCGCGGTCTTGGTCAGCGTCGTCGGGTCGAGCGGGTCGAGCTGATAATCGTGCTTGAGCAGTCGCGTATAAGCGCTGTCGATCGTCACCTCACCGCTGTTCGCGCCGAGCCCAAGCGAGTCGAGCTGGAAGGCATAGGTCACTTCCATGTCGATGCCGCTGGTCCGGAAGCCCGCGAGGTTGAGATTCTCGGTGGTGACGTTGAGGAGGTTGTTGTCCGCGTCCCGCGTGACGAACGGGCAATATTGATTGTCGAGCGTCGGCGCGTCGACGCAATGGTTTATGATCTGCTGCGCGCCGAAGGTGGCGATCGCGCCGTGGATGTTGATGTCGTAATAATCGATCGTCGCGGTGAAATTGCGCAACCAGCGCGGCTGCAGGACGACGCCGGCGGTCAGCGTCTTCGCCACCTCGGGCTTCAGGTCGAGATTGCCCTGAGTGATGATGTCGCGATAGAGCCAGTAGGTCGTGGTATCCGATGGCTTGATCTGCGCGCAATTGGCCGCGGTATATTCGGTTCGGTCGATGCGGTTTTCGAGATTGTAGGCGTTGCACGGATCGGTGACCCACAGCCCGCTGATGCGGCTCTGCGTGTAGAGCTCGGCGACGTTCGGCGCGCGAACCGCCTGGCCGTAGGTCGCCCGGAAGCGGATGTCGCGCACGGGCGCATATTCGCCGCCGACCTTCCACGTCGTGGTGTTGCCCGACGTGCTGTAATCCGACAACCGCACCGCGCCGTCGATCGACAGGGTATCGAAAAGCGGCCGATGCGACAGAATCGGCAGGTGCGCCTCGCCGAACACCTCCTTGACGCTATAGTCGCCGTTCAGCGCGGTTTCGGTGATGCCGATCTCGGGATCATAGGCCGCGTTGGTGGGATCATATTCGGGCATGGCGCCGACGAACTGGCGCTCCTTGCGGTATTCGCCGCCGAGCACGACCTGCAGCGGGCCGCCTGGCAGATCGAACAGCCCGCCGCTGACATAGCCCGAAACCACCTGCTGCGAGAGCACGGACTTGGCGTGGCTGGAATTGTACTGGATGTAATCGATCAACGCCGGAGTGAGATCGGCGAACGGGTTGAGCGGCACGCAGCCATTGCCCGGATCGGTGAGCGTGCTGCGGCAGATCGCCTGTCCGTTAGGCCCCGTCGTCGTATCGAGCGCCATCTGGTAGCGATCGTTCGCGGTGTTGTTGATGTCGCGGCGATACTGGATCGATTTGCCGTAGGAATAATAAGCCGAATAGTTCCAGGGCTGATTGAACAACCGGAAATCGCCGTCGATGCCGCCAGTCAACTGGAACGTATTGCGATCGTAAGTCGTGCGGCCGACGCCCAATTGCGCGTATTTGCGAGAAAAGTTGATCCCATCGGCCAGGTCGCTGCCCGCCGCCGCGCGCATCTCGTCGGTGATGAACGGGCTGTCGCCGGGCACCACGTCGCTGCCGAACGAGGTATAGGGAGCATAAGCCGCCTCCGCCTTGCCGTGGGCGAAATCGGCGGAAAAGGACAGTTTGAAGGCGTCGCTGAAATCGTAATGGCCCGAGCCATGCAGGGTCATCCGGCGCGAGGGCACCTCGAGATAATAATTGTCGTAGCGTCCCGTATATTCGCCGCCGTCGGTCAGCAGGTCGCCGAGATTGTAGGGATTGGTCATGTCAACCGGTTGCTTGTTGACGAAGCCGCCCGGCCCCAGCACCGGCGCGCGCAACGAGCCGTCCGGATTATAGGTGTAGAGCTTGCCGCCGAGCAGCGTCTGCGCGGTCAACCCCGAATAGATATTGTAGACGCCGTCCTGGATCGTGTATTTCGAATTTCTGTCCGCCCGCGAATAGATCGGATAGGGCCGCGCGGTCCACGGACGGTCTTGGCCCGACACGCGATCGGGCTGTCCCTCGTAGAAGCCATAGAGCGTGACGTTGCCGCGCCCATCGGCGAAATTCCTGCCGAGCGTCAGGCTATAATCATAGGTGTTGAAATCGCCATAGGTGGTGTTGCCGTAGCGGAGATCGGCCACCGCCCCGTCGAAATTCTTCTTGAGGATGAAATTGACCACGCCCGCCACCGCATCGGCGCCGTAGAGCGCGGAGGCGCCGCCGGTGAGGATCTCGACGCGCTCGACGAGATCGGACGGGATCGTGCTGACGTCAACGGCCGAGGTTCCCGGCACCGCGGGCACATGGCGCCGCCCATCGACCAGCACCAGCGTTCGCTGCGTGCCCAGCCCCCGCAGATCGAGCGCGTTGATGCCGGCATTGCCGTTCAGGTTGCTGGTCTGGTTGTTTTGCGTGATCGCAAGCGCCGGCTGCTCGTTGATGACGTCGGCGATCTCCGGCTGCCCGGCCTGCGCGATCGTCGCCGCATTCAGAACCGAAACCGGTGCGGGACTGTCAGTACCTGCGCGGCGGATACGCGATCCGGTGACGACAATATCCGCGCCGCTCGCTTCGGGCGTCTGGCTCGAAGCGTTCGCGCCGGCAGCGCTGTCGCTGGGCGGCTGCGGTTGCGTGGTCTGCTGCGCAGGCGCCTGCGCCCAGGCCCCCGTCGCCATGCCGGCCATCAGAACGGCGGTGGTGCAGCACAATCCCTGTTTGGCGAATCGCATCGGCTGTCCCCGTTTTGTATACCAAATACTTTATGTCAGCAGCTGCTTTGTCAATGATTGTTTGCCTATGGCTTCCTGCTGACACGCAGCAGAATGACGCCGTGAGCGGGGATGACTGCCTTGCCGCCGAAGCGCACGACCTTGCCCGTCCACAGATCGACGGCGGCCGACGCTTGCGATCCTGCGGGCGCGGCCAGTTTCACCGACATCGGCCGATCGCTCCGGTTGAAATAGGCGACGGCTTCGCCGCCCTTGGCGAGCGGCCGCGTCCAGATTTCGGTCGAGCCGGCGACCTGCACGCGGTGCCCGGCCTTGCCGAGCGGGTCCTGATCGACCGCGATAACCGCCGCTTTGGTCAGCAGCGCGCGCGTCTCGGCGGTCATGGCGCGCAGATCATTGCCGAGGATCAGCGGCGCGGCCTGCATCGCCCACAAGGAGAGATGCGTGCGATATTCCTCGATGCTCATGCCGCCGTTGCCGACTTCGAGCATGTCGAGATCGTTCCAGCCGCCCGGCCCGGCGTCGTCAGCCTCGCCCCCGGTCGCAAAGCCGATCTTGGCCATCGATTCATATGTGTCCTCGATGTCGCCCGAGGTGCGCCACAAATTGCCGCCGACGTCGCGGCCCCAGCGGCCAACGTTGTCGCGGCCATATTGGCAAAGGCTGAAGACGATGGCGCGCCCGCTCGCCTGCAGCGCCGCGCCCATTTCCTGATAGGCAGCCTTGACCTCGCCGGCGGTACGGAAAATCCCCTCGCCCGAGCACAGATCGTATTTGATGTAATCTATTCCCCAGGCGGCGAAGGTTTTGGCGTCCTGCGCGACGTGGCCGTAGCTGCCGGTATAGCCGGCGCAGGTCTTCGGCCCGGGCGAGCTGTAGATGCCGAGCTTCAATCCGCGGGAATGGACGTAATCGGCGAGCGCCTTCATGTCGGGGAAATGCGCATTGGCGTGCAGCACGCCGGCGTCGTCGCGCTCACCCTGCCAGCCGTCGTCGATATTGACATAACGATAGCCGGCGTCGCGCAGCCCGGACGAAACCATCGCGTCGGCGATGCCGCGGATCGTCGCGTCATCGATCTTATCGGCAAAATGGTTCCAGCTGCTCCAACCCATCGGCGGCGTCCGCGCCAGCCCGTTGTCGGGCAGCTTGTGCAGGCTAGGGAGCGGATTGGGCGGCAGCATGAAGCGGGCGAGTGCGGTCGCGTCACCGCGATGCCCCGTCGCCTCCACCTGCTGATACCAGACCTTCCCCGCAACCCGAATCGCGCCATCGCGGAGGCGGAGCGTCCAATCGGTCGGCGCGCCCTGCGGGCTCGGCGTCTCGATCTGGAAGGTCGCATCGCTTCCCGTCACGCGCAGCGCCCGCATCGGCACGCGGCCATACCAGTCGGTGAACAGGTCGCCGCTCGGCCGGCCGCCATTGTCGTCGATGCGGATCGCGCGCAGGCCGGGATAATCCTGCGGCGCTTCGATCAGCCAGACGCCGTCGAGGCCGGGGCTTGCCGATGCCGTTTCAGCCGCCGCGATCGGCGCCGGGAACAGCAGCGTCGCGGCGAAAAAGGACAAGACGTTCGTCATCGAGTCGATCCCCTCTATCGTCATAGTTGGCGAAAGTGCCGCGCAGGCGCCTTTATCGGCTCTTGAGTATATCGTATACTCAACGTTATGGGAGACGCAAGACGAGCGACGCGGCGGGCTGCCTGAACCACTTTCGCGCGGGCCCGATGTGACGATCGCCATCAAACGACGAGGACAAGCATGATCGACGCCCCCCTGTTCCTGAGCTTCGACGAGCTGGCCGATCTGTCGCGGCGAATCCTGCGTCGTCACGGGCTTTCGCCCGATCATGTCGAGGCGGTGACCCGGACGATCGTCGCCGGCGAGCGCGACGGCTGCGCGAGCCACGGCGCCTATCGCCTGATCGTCTGCGCGGCGACGCTGGCGACCGGCAAGGTGACGCCCGACGCCGAGCCCGTGGTGATCGACGCCGCCCCGGCGCTGACCCGTGTCGATGCGCGGGGCGGCTATGCCCAGCTCGCCTTCGAGCGCGGTTTACCACTGCTGGTCGACAAGGCGCGGGCGTCGGGGATCGCCGCGCTGGCGATCAATCACTGCGTCCATTTCGCCGCCTTGTGGCCCGAGATCGAGGCGATCACGCAGCACGGTCTGGTCGCCCTCGCCTGCACGCCGAGCCACGCCTGGGTGGCGCCGGCCGGCGGTCGCAAGCCGCTGTTCGGCACCAATCCGATCGCATTCGGCTGGCCGAGGCCCGGCCCCTATCCCTTCGTCTTCGATTTCGCGACGAGCGCAGTGGCGCGCGGCGAGATCGAGCTCCATCGCCGCGCCGGCAAGCCAATCCCGATCGGCTGGGGCGTCGATGCCGATGGCCGGGACACGACCGATCCGACCGCCGCTTTGGCCGGCGCCATGCTCACCTTCGGCGGGCACAAGGGATCGGCGCTATCTGCGATGATCGAGCTCATCGCCGGTCCGCTGATCGGCGACTTGACCAGCGCCGAATCGCTCGCCGCCGACGACGGCGCCGGCTCGTCGCCGTTCGGCGGCGAGTTGATCGTCGCGATCGACCCCACCGGCTTCCTGGGCGCAGCGGCCGACGAACATATCGCCCGGGCGGAGGCGCTGTTCGCCGGCATCACCGGTCAGGGAGCGCGGCCGCCGTCTGCGCGACGCTTCGCCGCGCGCGAACAGTCGCTCGAGCGCGGCGGGGTTCTGCTCCCCCGCGCCCTGCATGCCGATCTGCTCAAGCTGCTCGACTAAGACCATCGACGTTCAGGTTTGTGGGCCGTTCAAAGCCCATTTTATCAGCGTCATCCCGGGCTCGACCCGGATCCAGGGTCACGAGCGACACCGCTTGTAATCCTGGATGCCGGATCAAGTCCGGCATGACGGAAAGAAAAGAACCCGAATGCTCATGGTCAATGCGCGCTCAGCCGAACGGCCGGTCGATCGACGGCGAAGGCTCGGTGAACCATTTTGCGCCGTTTTCGGTGACGTGGAAATGGTCTTCGAGCCGCACCCCGAAACGATCGGGCACGACGATCATCGGCTCGTTGGAAAAGCACATGCCGGAGGCAAGCGGCGTCGCGTCGCCGCGCACCAGATAGGCGGGCTCGTGGATCGACAGACCGATGCCGTGCCCGGTGCGATGCGGCAGGCCGGGCAGCTTGTAATCAGGCCCCAGTCCGGCCTTTTCCAGCACGCCGCGCGCGGCGGCGTCGATCGCCTCGCACGGCACGCCGGGCGAGACCGCATCAAATGCCGCCTGCTGCGCCTCGTGTTCGAGCGCCCACATCGCGCGATGCTCGTCGCTGGGCTTGCCGAACGCGTAATTGCGGGTGATGTCCGAATGATAGCCGTGGACGCGGCAGCCGGTATCGACCTGCACAATATCCCCTTCGGCAAGCTCGGGATCGCCGGGCAGGCCGTGGGGAAAGGCGGTCGCGCGGCCGAACTGGACGATCACGAAGCTGTTGCCGCCGGCCGCGCCGATCGCGCGGTGCGCCTCATCGAGGAAGCGCGCGACCTCGCTGGCGCGGATGCCGGGGTGCAGGATGCGGGCGGCGCGGCGCTGCACCTCCAGCGTCATCGACTTGGCCTGTTGCAGCAGGGCAAGCTCGACCGGCGACTTGACCATACGGCATCCATCGATCACCGGCGACGCGGAAAGCAGCGTGCATGACGGGGCCGCCTTGGCGATGCGATCGACGAACAGGAACGCCATCGCCGGATCGATGGCGAGGGTGCCGGCCTGCAACTCGCGAAGCGCGCCGGCGAGCAGCGCCGCCGGGCTCTCGTCCTCCTCCCACAGCCTCAGATCGGCGTCGATCGCCAGATCGGCCTCCAGCGTGCCCAGTTCGAACCGCGGCGCAACAATGATCGGCCGACCGGAAACCGGCAACAGCATCGCCACCAGTCGCTCGCTTTCGCTCCAGGGCAGGCCGGCGAAATAGCGCAAGCTCTCGCCCGCGCCGACCAGCAGCGCATCGGCGCCGTGATCGCGCGTCAGCCGGCGGGCGCGTTCCAGCCGGGCGGCGTATTCAATCGCGCCCGGCGGAGGCGCAATTTCGGCCCAAGACCGTATCTCGGCCAATTCCTGCGCCGCCGACGATCCGCCGATCCCGCTCGTCATAATATTCCCTCTTTGTCCCGTCGCATCGCGCCAACCACTCAAAAAGCGGTTGTTTCACTCAATCTTATATCGTATACGAATTGGGACTTCAATGGAGGACAATCCGTAATGACCGCGCCGAAGACCTTGTGGACGGGCGTCTACCCGGCCGCAACAACCCAGTTCGCATCAGACGATTCGGTCGATATCGAGGCCACCCAGCGGATCCAGACCGCGCTGGTCGACGATGGCGTCGACGGGCTCATCCTGCTTGGCACCTGCGGCGAGAACAATTCGCTGACCGATGGCGAGAAGCGACAGGTGCTGTCGGGCGCCGTCGAGGCGCTCAAGGGCCGCGTACCGCTGGTCGCCGGCGTGTCCGAATTCACCACCAGGGAAGCGATCGCCTATGCGCGGGATGCCGAGAAGATCGGTGTCGATGCGCTGATGGTGCTGCCGGCGATGGTCTATGTACCCAAGCCCGAGGAGCTCGCCGCCCACTTCCGCGCCGTGGCCGAGGCGACCGCGCTGCCGATCATGCTCTACAACAATCCGCCGGCCTACCGCGTCAACGTCGATTTCGAGACGCTGGCGGCGCTCGAGGACGTCGAGAACATCGTCGCGGTCAAGGAAAGCGCGCCCGATCCGCGCCGCTTCACCGATCTCTTCAACCGCTTCGGTGACCGCTACACGGTTATGGCCGGCCTTGACGACGTCGCGCTCGAAGGGCTGATGCTCGGCGCCAGCGGCTGGGTCTCTGGACTGACCAGCGCTTTCCCGACCGAATCGGTGCGCCTCGTCGCCGCCGCCTATGCCGGCAATTGGGAGGAGGCGCGCGCCATCTATCGCTGGTTCATGCCGCTGCTCCACCTTGATGCCGAGCACGATCTGGTCCAGTCGATCAAGCTCGCCGAGACGATCATGGGTCGCGGCAGTGAGCGGGTGCGCATGCCGCGCATGCCGCTGACCGGCGAGCGCCGGGCCGAGGTGACGCAGATGGTCGAACAATGTCGCGCAACCCAGCCGAGCAAGCGGCAGCGGGAAACGGCCTGACGGCGATGCGCCACATCTTCTCCTGCATCGACGGGCATACCGCGGGCAATCCGGTGCGATTGGTCATCGGCGGCACGCCTCATCTGCGGGGCGCGACGATGGCCGAGCGGCGGCAGGATTTCCTCGCCCGGTTCGACTGGATTCGAACCGGGCTGTGCTTCGAGCCGCGCGGCCATGACATGATGTCGGGCGGCTTCCTGTTCCCGCCGAGCATGCCCGATACCGATATTGGCATCCTGTTCATCGAGACCTCGGGCTGCCTGCCGATGTGCGGCCATGGTACGATCGGCATGATCACCTTCGGGCTCGAGAACGGCCTGATCACACCGCGCGAGCCGGGCAAGCTGCGGATCGAGACCCCAGCGGGCGTCCTCGATGCGACCTATGTCGCCGAGGGTAATCGCGTGCGCTCGGTGCGGTTCCGCAACGTCCCGGCCTACCTCGCCGCCGAGGGCGTCGCCATCGACGTGCCCGGCCTCGGCGCGCTGACCGTCGATGTCGCTTATGGCGGCAATTACTATGCGATCATCGAGCCGCAGGGCGCTTATACCGGGCTCGACGATTTCACCGCGGCGCAATTGATCGCGCTCAGCCGCGTGGTGCGCGAGCGGATGCGTGAGGCGGTCGATCCGGTGCACCCGCTCGATCCGCGCATCCACGGCGTCAGTCATGTGCTGTGGGCCGACCGCCCGAAGAACCCGGCCGCGACCGCCCGCAACGCGGTGTTCTACGGCGAGAACGCCATCGACCGCAGCCCGTGCGGCACCGGCACCTCGGCGCGGATGGCGCACCTCGTCGCCAAGGGGCGGCTGAAGGTCGGCGACCGCTTCGTCCACGAAAGCTATATCGGCAGCCTGTTCACGGGCCGGGTCGAGGAAGCGACCACGCTGGGCGACCTGCCCGCGATCATCCCCTCGATCGAAGGCTCGGCGATCGCCACCGGGTTCAACACCATCTGGATCGACCGCGAGGATCCTTTCTGGGCCGGCTTTTCGGTCACTTAGTCCACCGACAACACAAACAACGACAACAAATAAGGGAGCAGGCGCATGGGAGTGATGGGGCGGATCAAGCCGATCGAAAGCGGCGGCGGCGACGCCGCGCACCGCCTCAAACCCACACTCTCCTGGCCGCACCTGATCGCGCTCGGCGTCGGCGCGATTGTCGGCACCGGCATCTATACGCTGACCGGCGTCGGCGCCGATCGCGCCGGGCCGGCGGTGATCCTGTCCTTCGCGATCGCCGGCGCGGTCTGCGCCTGCGCCGCGCTGGCCTATGCCGAGCTCGCGACGATGATCCCGGCTGCCGGCAGCGCCTACACCTACACCTATTCGGTGCTCGGCGAGACGATCGCCTGGGTGGTCGGCTGGAGCCTGATCCTCGAATATTCGCTCGCCTGCTCGGGCGTGGCGGTGGGCTGGTCGGGCTATCTGGTCGGGCTGATCGAATCTGCCGGGTGGTACCCGCCGCAGTGGCTGCTCGCCGGCCCGAGCGCAGGCGGGCTCATCAACCTGCCCGCGGTCTTGGTGTCGATGGGGATCGCCGCGATGCTGGTCGGCGGCACCCGCGAGAGCGCGACGGTCAACATCGTGCTCGTCATCATCAAGCTGACCGCGCTCGCGGTATTCGTCGTCGTCGTGTTCCCCTTCTTCAACTCGGACAACCTGCAGCCCTTCATGCCCTATGGCTTTGGCAGTCATTTCCTCGACGGCGAGAAGCGTGGGGTGATGGCCGCGGCGGCGATCGTGTTCTTCGCTTTCTATGGCTTCGACGCCGTCGCGACCTCGGCGGAGGAGGCGCGCAATCCGGGGCGCGACCTGACCATCGGCATCGTCGGATCGATGCTGGTGTCGACCACGATCTACATCCTCGTCGCCTTCGCGGCAGTCGGCGCTGTCGCCTACACCACGCTGGGCGGGTCGCCCGAGCCGCTGGCGCTGGTGCTGCGCGAGTTGGGACATCCGGTGGTCTCGTGGCTCGTCGCCGGCGCAGCTTTGGTCGCCTTGCCCTCGGTGATCCTGGTGATGATGTACGGCCAGAGCCGCATCTTTTTCGTGATGGCGCGCGACGGCCTGCTGCCGCGCCGGCTCTCGACTGTTTCGAAACGCGGCACGCCGATGCTGGTCACGCTGCTGACGGGCATCTTCGTCTCGGTGATCGCGGCGTTCTTCGATGTCAGCGAAATCGCCGAATTGGCCAACGCTGGCACCCTTCTCGCTTTCATCGCGGTGGGCTTGTGCATGATGATCCTGCGCCGCCGCGCGCCCGACCTGAAGCGTATCTTCCGCTGCCCCGCGCCCTATCTGGTCGGGACGCTGGCAATCGTCGGCTGCATCTATCTGCTCATCAGCCTGCCCGAAAAGACGCTGGTCCGCTTCGTGATCTGGAACGCGATCGGGCTGGGGGTCTATTACCTCTATGGGCGGGCCCGCAGCCTGCTCGCGCGCGACATCGTCTCGGCGGCGAACGCGCGGGCCGAGTGATGCTCATGCTCGCCGCGTGATCCCCTTGACGCAAAGCCCCTCTCGCCGGCCCGTCACAGCGATCGTTGTTGGAAACGGCGTGGTCGGCATGGCCACGGCGATCGCGCTTCAGCGTCAGGGCGCCGCGACGCGCCTGATCGCCCCGGAGCAGCCGTGGCGGGGCGCTTCCTGGGGCAATGCCGGGCACATCGCCATCGAGCAGGTCGCGCCGCCCGCGTCGCCCGCCGCGGTTCGAAACCTGCCGCGCCGATTGTTCGCGCTGGGCGGTCCTGCCGCGTTTCCGCTGCGTGACGTGCGGCGCTGGCTGCCCTTTTCGCTTCGCCTGCTGCGCGCATCGACACCGCGCCGTTTCGCGCGCGGCAAGGCCGCGCTGTCCGCGGCACTCGCCACCGCGGTGCCGGCATGGCGACGCCTGCTCGACGAGGCGGGCAGCGCCGCGCTGCTGCGCCTCGACGGCCATTTCATCGTCTGGGAAGGCGCTCGGAGCGCCGCCACCGGTGCCGCGCATTGGCTCGGCACCGATGTCGGCACCGCTCATGTTCGCCGCGCGACGACGAGTGAACTTGCCGATCTCCAGGCGCTCACCGCTGCGCGCCTGGCAGGCGCAGTCCGCGTCGAGGGCAGCGGGCAGATCGCAGACATGGCGCTGCTCGGCGAGCGGCTGGAGCAGCACTTTCTTTCCCTTGGCGGAGAGCGCATCCGGAGCAAGGCGGCTCTGATCGAGCCGGCGGCGAATAGCCGCGGCCGTGTCGCCCTCGATGGCGGCGACACCCTGGTCGCCGATCGCGTCGTCATCGCCGCCGGCGCCGCATCGGCCGAGCTGATGCGACCGCTCGGCCGCCACGTCCCGCTCATCGCCGAGCGCGGCTATCATATTCAGTCGACGCAGACGGACTGGCCGCGATCGATGCCACCGGTCGTGTTCGAAGGCCGGGCCATGATCGTTACGCGGTTCGACTCGGCCTTGCGCGCGGCGAGTTTCGTCGAATTCTCGCACCCCGCCAGTCCGCCCGATCGGCGCAAATGGCGAAGGTTGCGCCAACAGGTCGCCGAGCTGGGCTTGTCGTTCGGCGAACCGGTCAGCGAATGGATCGGCGCCCGGCCGACGCTCCCCGATTATCTGCCGGCGATCGGCCGTGACCGCGCGATGCCCTGGCTGGCTTACGCCTTCGGCCATCAGCATCTTGGGCTGACCCTCGCCGCAACCACGGGCGAGGCGATCGGCGCGCTGCTGACGGACGAAACGCCGTCCTTCGATCTCACCCCATTTTCGATCGACAGATTCGCCCGGTGACCGTGCCCGGGGCCCCTGCCCTCGACGCAACGGCGCGGGTCCGCTACCTGCCGACGGTGAACAGAGACAATATACGATGACCTCCGCTCCGTCCAAAGGCCCGAAAGCCATGTCCACGATCATCATCCGCAATCTTTCGGACCAGTTGGTCGATCTCGTGCGCGATCGCATTCTTGCCGGCCAGGTGCCGGTCGATCAGGCGATCCGGCAGGACGCGCTGGCGTCCGAACTCGGTGTCAGCAAGATTCCGTTGCGCGAGGCGCTGACCCGTCTCGAGCAGGAAGGCCTCGTCCGCTCGCAGGCCAATCGCGGCTTCTTCGTGCGCCCATTAACCGGCGACGAGGCCGAAGAAGTCTACGAACTCCGCCTCAAGCTGGAGCCCGAAGTGGTCGGTGTCGCCGCGGCCCGGGCGGGTGACGAGGAACGCGCCTTCGCCGTCGCGGAGCTGAAGGCGCTCGACGCGCACTCGCCGGGCGACGGCGACACGGTCGGCGCGCTCAATCGCGCCTTCCATCTCGCGCTCATTCGCCCTGCCGGCCAGGCGATCACGACGCAGTTGCTCGAACGGCTGCATGTGCTGAGCGATCGCTATGTGCGCAAACACCTCGAACCGCTCGGCCGCGACCAGCGCGCCAGCGAAGAGCATGCCGAGATCCTCCGGCTATGGCTCGCGCGCGACAGCAAGGCGGTCGCCAAGAGCATGCACGCGCACATCAAGAAGACCATTACCGACCTGCGCCGGCAACTCGCCTCGAAGGGCAGTTAGGATCGATCGACACTCGGTATTGCGGTCGTCGCCCGCTACGCCTGAACCGTGCTTCCGGCTTTCGGCGTGTAGAGGCGCACGCCGAACACGGGGCCGGCCGTCTTTCCTTCCTCGGGCGCGAACCGGACGGTGATCGACGGCTTGCCCCGCGTGAGGCTTTCGGGGATCGGATAATCGACGTCGAAGAATTCGCCGGGCTTGTTCGCCTCCAGCGTCTGCGTCGCGATCTTGGTGCCGTCGACCAGGATGTGGAACTTGCGCTTGCGCTCGTCGCCCCAATAGGTCGCCTGCAGGATCAGCGGCCCCGGGCGCACCTTCATGGTGAACTCGAAATAGCCGCCGCTGCGCGCGTCGCGGCCTTTGCGGCCGCGATAGGTGACGGGATAGGAGATGTCCGACTGCAGATTGTGATCGCGCTCGGCTTGCATCTCGCCGAGGTGCATGACGTCGACCGAGCGCGCGGCGAGGTCGCGCAGCCGTTCCTGCTCGGCGCGATAGGCGACTTGCGCTGTGGCCCAGCCGGCATCGGTGAAGCGGCGGAAATAGACCGCGCTTCGGCGATCGAAATGGGCGTAGAAGGGGCTGAACGTCATGTCGCCGGGCCGGCCGATTCCTTGGGTGCGGTAGGTGGCGTCGCTTGCCGAGACCGGCTGGAATGCCGCGACGAGGTCGCTGCCGACCAACGCCGGCGCGTCGCCCTGCCAATCCTGATCTGCAGGGCCGAGATCGGCCGCCAGCACCATCGGTCCGCGCAGCGCGGCGACGACGGAATCATCGCCTTCGGTGGATTCCAATCGTATTTCGAGCGGAAGTTCGAGCGACACCACGTCGCCCGCCTTCCAGCGGCGCTGCACGATCGCATAGCCCTTCTCGCGCAGCATCGGGGCCGGCTTGCCGTTGACTAAAACCTTGGTGTCGGGCGCCCAGGCGGGGATGCGCAAGGCGATGGCGAAGGGCTTCGCAGCGCCGAGTTTGCGCAGCGTCAGATCGACCTTGCCGTCATAGGGATAGCGCGTCGCCAGCTCGATATCGGCGTTCCGCGCCGGCCAGTGCGCGGTCGAGGGGATGAAGAGGTTGACGAACAGGGTGTCGCCCCCCTTTCCTTCCCAGTAGATCGAATCGCCGTGCTTGGCGTGGCTCTCCATGCCGGTGCAGACGCAGCACCAGAAATCGTCGAATGGGCTCGACCAGTCGCGCTTCGTGCCCGACATCAGCGGCGTCATATAGGTGAACATGCTCGTCGCCGGGTTTTGCTGCGCGAGGATATGGTTGAGGTGGGTGCGTTCGTAATAGTCGAACACCGCGCCATCGGGCTGCCACGCGAACATGTGCCGGCTCAATTTCAGCATGTTGTAACTCGAGCAGCCCTCGCAGGTCTGCTCGGTAATGTGCTGCGCGATCGCGTCGGGTTCGAAGAAATATTCGCGGTCGCCGTTGCCGCCGATCACGAAGCTGTGGTGGTGGACGACGGTGTCCCAGAAGAAGCGCGGCGCGATCGCCGCCTGCGGGTCGCCGGTCACCTCGTGATAGCGCGCGACGCCAATCACCTTGGGGATCTGCGTGTTGGAGTGGAGGTTGGGCAGGATGTCCTGCCGCGTGGTCAGCGGGTCGATCACTGCCTTGTGGTGGAAGCGTTCGGCGAGTTTACGCCAGCGCGGATCGCCGGTGCGGCCGTAGAGCTCGGCGAAGCTCTCGTTGATCCCGCCGAACTCGCAGGCGAGGACCTCCTGCATCTGCGCCGGGGTCAGCCCGCCGGTCACATGATCGATATAGGCGGCGAAGGCGAGCGCGATATCGAGCGCCTGGCGACGGCCGAGAAATTTTTGGACGTCGAGCAGCCCGGCGAACACCTTGTGCAGGTTGTAGAAGGGCGACCAGGCGCCGTTGAGGTCGAACCCCGACGAACGGATGTCGCCCGCCATGATCTCGGGAAAGATTTCCTTGCCGTCGACGATCGCGCCGTCCTTGCGCTTGCGCATGAAGCCGGCGACGTAACCGTCGCCCTGCGCTTTTTGCACCTCGGCGAGTTGGGCGAGGATGTCGTCGATCCGCGTCGCCGCCTCGGCATCGCCGGTCTGGGCGTGGAGATGCGCCAGCGCGCTCAGATAATGGCCGAGCGCCTCGCCCGCGATCGTCCCGCTCTCCCAGCCGCCATAGAGGTCACCCTTGGGCGCCAACCCGGCGAACTTGCGATAATTGTGCAGCAACCGGTCGGGCTCGAGCCGCATAAGATAGGCGCGATTGGCGTGGACCGCATCGAGAAAGGGTGACGGTTGCAGCCGGATATTGGCAAGCGGCAACGGCTGAGCGGCGGACGGCAACGCTCGCCCGGTAACTGCGTGCGCGGCGATTTCGGGAAAGCCGCTTGCCATGGCGATGCATCCCGCTCCCGCCAGCAACCGCCGCCGATCGATCCGCATCGTTCTGTCCGACATTATACCCAATCCTCTCGTTCGATCTATTTGCTCTGCTATTATACGATATACGAAAATAGGTACAACGTCGGATGCCTCTTTCCTACGTAGTTCGGGGCGCGCTTGTCCCGATTCGGCCGTGTTATTTGTACAACAAATTGGCCGGCGTGCGTATGCCGCCCGAGGTGTTCGAGCCACAACTCCAGCGTAACCAGCTGAATCAAAATATGAAAAAATTTCCTTTCGGATATCGTATAATTTATTGGATTCTTCGCGAAATCCGTGTTCTTGTCCGATTAACCACCAGCACTTTCCGGGAAGGGGTGTCGATATGAAGAGGATGATTGCCGCAAAGGGTGCGTTGCTCGGCAGTGTCGGGATGGCGCTGGTCGCAGCGACGATCGCGACGCCGGCGCTGGCGCAGAGCACTGTGGCGCCAGAGGCCCCGGCCGACACGGCGCAGGCCGACAATCAAATCCGGGACATCGTCGTCACCGGCACGAACATTCCGCGCCCCAACATGGAGAGCAACAGCCCGATCAGCGTCATCGACGACAAGGAGATGAAGCTGCGCGGCTCGATCGCCGTCGAAGAGACGCTGACCGGCCTGCCGCAATTCACCGCCGACGCCAATGACAACGCCTCAAACGGCTCCGACGGCACGGCGAACATCAACCTGCGCGATCTCGGCTCGAACCGGGTGCTGACGCTGATTAACGGCCAGCGCCTGCTGCCGACCCAGGCAACCGACCTCAACTTCGTGCCCTCTTTCATGGTCCAGCGCGTCGACGTCCTCACCGGCGGCGCCTCGGCGGTCTACGGCGCAGACGCGGTTTCGGGCGTCGTCAATTTCATCCTGAAGGACGACCTTCAAGGCATCCGCTTCGACAGCACGCTGAAATTCTACCAGCACGACAACAACAACCGGTCGCTGCGTGACCTGATCTCGAGTTCGGGCTACGAAAATGCGCCCAGGCACGTCGCCGACGGCGGCAAGTACCAGTTGAGCCTCGCCGCCGGCACCAATTTCGCCGATGGCCGCGGCAACGTCACTGCCTATGTCGGCTACCAGCATACCGATCCGATAGCAGAGAGCCAGCGCGACGTTTCGGCCTGCGCACTCGATCCGCTAGACAGCACCAACAGCTCGCTTCGCTGCGGCGGGTCGAGCAACAACGCCTATGGCCTGTTCACCATCCTGTCCGGCCCCAATGCCGGCCAGACCGTGGTCAATTCCAGGGACGGCACCAAGACCTTCGTTCCTTACGATTCATCCTACGCCTATAACTATGCGCCCTCGGTCTATTTCCAGCGTTCCGACGCCCGGTATACCGGCGGCGCCTTCGCCCATTACGATTTCTCGCCGGCAGCGACGCTCTACGGCAGCTTCATGTTCATGGACGATCACACCTTTTCGCAGGTGGCGCCGTCGGCGATCTTCCAGGGCACGACCTTTCACATCAATTGCGACAATCCCTTCATGAGCGTGCAGCAGGCAAACCTGCTCTGCGGCGCCCAGGCGGGAACAGACGCCGATGCCGATGCCTTCATCGGCTATCGCCCGACCGGCCCCGGCAGCTCGCCGCGTCGCGACGATCTGCGCCATACCGATTACCGGATCAGCGGCGGGCTTCGCGGCAAGATCGCCGAAGGCATCAATTATGACGTCAGCGCACTGCGCTCGATCGTCATCTTCGATGAGAATTACCAGAACGACATCAGCAACGCGCCCGTGCAAAAGGGCCTGCAGGTCGTCAACGTCAACGGCACGCCGACCTGCAAATCGGTGATCGACGGGACCGATCCCGATTGTGTCCCGCTCGACGTGTTCGGGGTCAACAACATCTCGGGCGCCGCCTTCAACTATATCTATCAGCCGACCTTCACCCACGGCGTCAACAAGGAAACGGTCTACAGCGCGAAAGTGAACGGCACGCTCGGCTCGTACGGCATCAGCAGCCCGTGGGCGAGCGACGGCGTCGGCTTCGCCGTCGGTCTCGAACACCGGCGCGAATATCTCCGCTTCACCGCCGACGAACTCGCCCAGTCGAAGGGCACCAACAATGCATTCGGCACGATCAGCGTCAACGAAGCCTATGGCGAGTTGCAGGTGCCGATCCTTCAGGATCTGTCGTTCGCCAAGGAACTGAGCATCGACGGCGGTTTCCGCTACTCACACTATCGCAACCGCGGGGAGGCCGGCCAGAGCTCGACCTACAGCACGTCGACCTACAAGGTCGAACTCAGCTACGCCCCAACCGCCGACATCCGCTTCCGCGCGAGCTACAACCGCGCAATCCGCGCGCCGAACATCAGCGAGTTGTTCGCCTCACAGGCGCTGGGCAACGTCTTCGCCACCGATACCTGCGCCGGCAGCAATCCGACCGCGAGCCTCGCCAATTGCGAAGCGAGCGGCGTCACCGCGGCGCAATATGGCCATATCCCCGAATGCCCCGCCTCGTTCTGCGTGGCGCAGGGCGGCGGCAACCCCGATCTCGATCCCGAAAAGGCCGATACCTATACGATCGGCGCGATCCTTACGCCGCGCTTCATCCCCAGCCTGACGCTGTCAGTCGATTATTACCACATCAAGGTGAAGAACTATATCAGCTCGATCGACGCCGGACTAATCATCAATCAATGCCTTGAGTCGGGCAATCCGTTCTTCTGCGCCCTGTTCCACCGTGACCCCCATTCGGGCGTGCTGTTCGGCAATGAGGGCTACGTCCAGGCGACGACCCTCAACACCGGCTATCTGCAAACCGACGGCATCGACCTGACGGGCAATTACAGCGTGCCGATCGGCGGTCTGGGCAAGCTCAACTTCGATTTCTACGGAACCTATCTGCACAGGCTCGTCACCGAGCCGCTGCCCGGTCTCGGCAGCTACGATTGCGCCGGTCTCTACGGCCCGTCGTGCGGCCAGCCAGCGGCGCATTGGCGCCACACGCTGCGCACGACGTGGGCCACGCCGTGGACCGACACGACGCTGTCGCTCAACTGGCGCTATCGCGGCGGAACGGAAGTCACCTACAACCAGTCCAACCCGCTGCTCTCGGGCGACCACTACGTCTATGACGCCAAGATCAAGCCCTACAGCTATTTCGATCTCGCCGCGACCACCACGGTGGCCAGGGATATCGCCTTGCGCGTCGGCATGAACAACATCTTCGACAAGGATCCGCCGGCGATCGTCGAGCCGCTCGGAACCAGCTTCATCAACGGCAACACCTTCCCGGGAACCTATGACGCCCTGGGCCGCACGATCTTCGTCGGGGTGACGGCGCAATTCTAGCGGGATGTCGGCGCCCCCTCCGCTGACCCCCTCGCGGAGGTCGCGCGTGAGCGCGGCCTCCTCTTTTTTGGTTCGCTCGGCCGACTTCACGCACTCTTGGCGTTATACTTGATACGACTAATTATACGGTATACGACATCTTCTAGAGAACAGGAGAGGAAGCTGATGAACCGCTCGATCATCACCGGCGTTGCAAGTGCAATCGCACTCGCGACAGCAGCCGCTGCAATGCCGGCATCGGCCCGGGACGCGCCTGCCTGCTCTTGTATCAAACAGGCCCCACAAACCGCCGAGGACGCGCGCTTCAAGGCGATCTATACCGCCGAATGGGATTGGCGCCAGCACCAGTTCGCCGACGACGAGGACAGCGCCGATACGAGCGTCAGCGCGAGCCTTCCCGACGTCTCCGCCGCCGCGCAAGCGAAGCGGCTGGCGCGCTGGCAGGACGTCGCCAAGCAGCTCGAGGGCATCGATCGTTCAAAACTGTCGCCTGACGATCAGGTCAATTTCGATGTCTACGAGGCGCAGATCGACGTCCTCATCAATCAGCAGAAATACAAGGATTACGAGCGCCCGCTCAACGCCGACACCTCGTTCTGGGGCAATCTCGCCGGTACCGCGCGGCGGACTTTCACGAGCGAGCAGGATTATCGCAACTATCTCTCGCAACTCAACGATTTCCCGCGCTATTTCGATCAGGAGATCGCCAATATGCGTGCCGGGCTCGCGCGCGGCTTCACCCCACCCAAGATCACGCTGCAGGGACGCGACGACACGGTCACCTCGGTCATCAACATCGCCAAGCCGCAGGACAGCGCTTTCTATGCGCCGTTCGAGAAGATGCCCGCGAGCATCTCCGCCGCGACCCAGGCCGAGCTTCGCGCCGCCGCTGTCAAGGCGATCGAACAATCGGTAATCCCGGCGCACAAGACGCTGCTCGCCTTTCTGCGCAACGATTACATCCCGCACGCGCAGCCGTCGATCCACGCCTATGATCTGCCCGACGGCAAGGCTTATTATCAGGCCAAGATCAAGGAGTTCACCACTCTCGACCTGACGCCCGCACAGATCCACCAGATCGGCCTCGATCAGGTCGCGGAAATCCATACCGAGATGTTGCAGACGATGAAGGATGCGCATTTCACCGGCACCTTCTCCGAATTCCTCAAGTTCCTCAGGACCGATCCGCAATTCTACGCCAAGACGCCGCAGGAGCTGCTCAACGACGCCGCGTGGATCGCCAAGGAGTTCGACGGCATCGCCGACAAATGGTTCGGCCACCTGCCTCGCCGCCGCTTCGGGATCGTGCCTGTGCCGGCCGACATCGCGCCTTATTACACCGGCGGCCGGGGCGGCCCCGGCATCTATCTTGTCAACACCTACGACTTGCCAGCGCGCAAGCTCTATTCGCTGCCGGCGCTGACGCTGCACGAAAGCGCGCCCGGCCACGCCTTCCAGATGCCGCTCGCCGCCGAGAACAAGAGCCTGCCGCCGTTCCGGCAGAACAGCTACATCTCCGCCTTCGGCGAAGGCTGGGCGCTCTATTGCGAGAAATTGGGCGAGGAGATGGGCATCTATCACACGCCCTATCAGCGCTTCGGCATGCTGAGCTATCAGATGTGGCGCGCGGCGCGGCTGGTGGTCGATACCGGCATCCACACGATGGGCTGGACGCGCGAGCAGGCGCAGCAATATATGCACGACAACACCGCGCTCGACGATCACGAGATCAAGACCGAGGTCGATCGCTACATCGCCTGGCCTGGGCAGGCGCTGTCCTACTATCTCGGCGAGATGGCGATCCGGCAGGATCGCGCCAAGGCGGAGAAGGCGCTGGGACCCAAGTTCAACATCCGCGCCTTCCACGATACCGTGCTGCAGATGGGATCGGTGCCGCTGCCAGTGCTCAACGCCCGGATCGACCGCTTCATTGCGGCGGGCGGCGTGGGCCCTTATCCCGACGAGGAATGAGGGACCGCCATTGACCTTCGCCGAGACCGAGCCGCCGCGCGGCGACACGAGCTTTTTCGGCCATCCCAAGGGCCTCGGCTATCTCGCCTTCACCGAGGCGTGGGAGCGCTTTTCCTATTACGGCATGACGTCGATGCTCGCGCTCTACATGATCGAGCAGCTGCTGACGCCAGCCCATGCCGAAAAGGTGCTGGGGCTCGCCGCGCTTCGCCACCTGCTCGAATTTCGCGGGCCGATCGGCAATCAGGCGTTCGCCTCGCTGATCTTCGGCTGGTATTCGGGGCTGGTTTATTTCACACCCGTGCTCGGCGGGCTGATCGCCGACCGCTGGCTGGGCGCGCGCCGCACCGTGGTGCTCGGCGCGTTGCTGATGAGCGCCGGGCACATCGCGATGGCGTTCGACGCCAGCTTCCTCGTCGCGCTCGCCTTGCTGATCTGCGGCTCGGGATGCCTCAAGGGCAACATCTCGGCGCAGGTCGGCCATCTCTATCCCGCCGCGTCGGAATCGTGGCGGACGCAGGGCTACACGATCTTCTCCGCCGCGATCAACGTCGGGGCGGTGCTCGGACCGCTCGGCTGCGGCGCGCTCGCCGCGGTCTACGGCTGGCATTACGGCTTCGGGCTGGCGGGCGCCTTAATGATCCTCGCCCTGCTCATCTATCTCGCGGGGCAACGCCATCTTCCCGACGGCACGAGGGCAGCGAAAAGCCATCACCATCCGCCGCTCACCGCCGCCGAGCGGGCAAGGACCTGGATGCTCATCCTGGTGATCGTGCTGACCGTGCTGCCAAACATCGCCTATCCGATGATCTGGAACATCGGCATCGTCTGGACCGGTGAGCATGTCTCCCGCCTCACGCCATGGGGCGAGATTCCGGCGAGCTGGTTCAATTCGGTCGATGCCTTCGCCAGCATCGTCGCGGTGCCGCCACTGGTCGCGCTGTGGCGCTGGCAGGCACGGCGCGGCCGCGAACCGGGCGACATCGCCAAGATCGGCATCGGCGCGCTGCTGACGGGCGTATCGGCGATCGTCATCACGGTCGGTTGCCTCCTGACCCCGCCCGGCAGCCGCGTCGCGGCGCTGTGGCCGCTGCTGTCCTTCACCGGCATGGGCATCGCCTTTCTCTATTTCTGGCCGGTGCTGCTGGCGCTGATATCGGAGGCCGCGCCGCCCAAGATGAACGCGACGCTGATGGGCGGCGCGTTCCTGTCGCTGTTCGCCGGATCGGTGCTGATGGGTTGGGTCGGCAGCTTCTATAGTGAAATGACGCCGGCGCGCTTCTGGGCACTCGATGGTGCGATCGGACTTGCCGGCGGCATCATGATCTTCGCTTTCAAACGTACCATAAGCGCAACGCTCGGACGTGACGCGGCCGAGCCCGACGAACTGCCCCTGGCCGTCGCCAATGGTTCCTAGTCGCTGACGGCAGTCGGCAAACGATGCTGCCGATTTTGCTGGCTCGCGCTGATGGATAGGGGCAATTGTATCGACCTGAACCGGCAAACAGAAAGCGCGTACGATTGAAAAACCCCAAGCGTCATGAACCGTCGCATGTGAAGCTTTCCCGGAAGCTGGGCGTCGCCATCGTCACCGGCGAATATCCCCCCGAAACCATCCTGCCCGGCGAAGTCGAGCTGGCTGAAAGGCTCGGCGTTTCACGAAGCGTCGTTCGTGAGGCGCTGCGCATGCTCGCCGCGCGCGGCCTGGTCGAGAGCCGGCCCAAGACGGGTACTCGCGTCCGCAACCGCAGCGACTGGAACCTGCTCGATCCGCAATTGCTCGGCTGGATGTTCGAGGGTTCGCCGCCGCTCGAATTCGTGCGCAGCCTGTTTCAGCTCCGCCTCATCATCGAGCCGGCCGCAGCAGAGCTGGCCGCCGCCGGCCGCAGCGCACGCCAGCTATCGGCGATGGGCCATGCCGTCGAATTGATGGCGCTGCACGGGCTCAACAGCGAGGAAGGGCAAGCGGCGGACCAGAAATTCCACACCACCATCCTCGAAGCGAGCGGCAACGAGCTGCTGGTCAGCCTGGCGAGCACGATTTCCGCCGCCGTGCGCTGGACGACCTACTTCAAATACACGACGCGCCATCCGCGCGACCCCATCCCCGCGCACCGCGCCCTGTTCGAAGCGATCGCCGATGCCGATCATAGCCTCGCGCGCAGCACGACCGAAGCACTGATCAAACAGGCGCTGGTCGATACGGAGGACGCGCTCAGGGCGAAGTGAGACGGGCGCCGGCGAGCCGCGGCTGATCGACGGCAGGCCGACTTGATCCAGGTTTTCTTGTCTGACAATAGATCGGCTTAACGATATGGCCGTGGCGGCGAGCGAATCATCAAGAGATCACATGGCAACTGCGCGGCTGATCCAGCACTGCGCCGACGACGGTCGGCGCCGCGAGTAGCGACGATTAGCTCTGGATGCCGGCATTGTTGACGAGGAGGTCGGGCGCGCCGCCGTGCCAATCGCAGGCGGCGTCGACGAAGGCGTTGACTGCCCAATTACGCGTTTAAGCAGGTGCCGGCGGTGCCCGGACAGGGCGTGCTCGACTGGCCCCGCGTGCTGCCGGCGGCGAAGGCGGCGGGGTAACCGGGGTGGTATGTCGAGGAGGAGGCCCCCTTCCCGACCACACGGCTAGACGCCATCCGCGCCAACTATGCCTATCTCTCCCAACTGAGGGTATGAGCAGCGATAATCGGGGGCACCGTTTTGTTCAACGCGTGATCGGCTTCCGCCGCCGCGGAACGGATCATGCGGTTACTTGCTCAAATCGTGCCCGCACGGAGGAACTCGACCGCATGATGGGCCGCGCGTGCGGTGATCGCCATGTAGGTCAGCGACGGATTCTGGCAGCCCGACGAGGCCATGCACGCGCCGTCGGTGATGAACAGATTGGGCACGTCGTGCGCCTGATTGAAGCCGTTCAAGACCGACGTCTTGGGATCGCGGCCCATCCGCGCGGTGCCCATTTCGTGGACGCCGAGGCCGATGTTGCGGTCGCCGGGGTAGACGATGATGTCGGTGCAGCCCGCCATTTCGAGCATCTCCTTGGCGTCGGCGTTGATCTGCTTCATCATCTTGTGATCGTTGTCGCCTAGCGTGCAGTCGATATGCACGATCGGGATGCCCCATTGGTCGCGCTCCTTGCCGAGCGTGACGCGGTTGTCGGGGCGCGGCAGCATCTCGCCGAAGCCGCTCAGCCACATCGACCACGCGCCGGGCTCGCGCAGCTTCGCCTTGAACTCGGTCCCCGCCCCCGCCTCGCCGACGCCGCGGCGCCAGCTGTTGCGGAAGGTGCCGCCCTGATAAGCGTAGCCGCGGATATAGCCCTCGGCAGGCTCGACGACGTTGCGGTAGCGCGCGATGTAGAAGCCGTTAGGGCGGCGGCCGCGATAATACATGTCCTCGAAGCCGGGATAGGTGCCGATCGCGCCGAGTCCGGTCATGTGGTCGATCAGGTAGCGTCCGACCGCGTCGGAGCGGTTGGCAAGGCCGGTCGGGAAAGCTTCCGAGGCCGAGTTGAGCAGAATCTGCGCGGTGCCGATCGTCGAGGCGTTGAGGAAGACGATGCGCGCCTCGTGGGTGCTGCGGGCCTTGGTGGTGCGGTCGATCACACGCACGCCGCTCGCGCGGCCGGTCTTGGCATCGTAGACGACGCTGTCGACGATCGCGTCGGTCAGCACGGTGACGTTGCCCGTCGCCATCGCCGCGGGCAATGTCGCGCTGAGGCTAGAGAAATAGGCGCCGAACGAGCAGCCGCGCTCGCACATGCTGCGATACTGGCATTGCACGCGGCCGAGATCGGTCTGCTGCTTGGTCGGCTGCGTCAGGTGCGCGCAGCGGCCGTTGGTCATCCGGCGCTTGGGGTAGGCTTTTTCGAGCTTGGTCTTGAAGTCCTTCTCGACCGAGGTGAGGTCCATCGCGGGCAGGAACTTGCCGTCGGGCAGCTGCGGCAGCCCCTCGGCCTTGCCCGAGATGCCCGCGAAGGTCTCGACATGGTCGTACCACGGCGCGATGTCGGCATAGCGGATCGGCCAGTCGACGCCGTGGCCGTCGGTCGCGTTGGCGGCGAAGTCCATCTCGCTCAGACGATAGGTCTGGCGTCCCCACATCAGTGAGCGGCCGCCGAGATGATAGCCGCGGATCCAGGCGAACGGCCGATCGTCGGGCGTGGTGTAGGGATTCTCGCTGTCCTTGACCCACCAATGTTTGGTCGGCGAGCCGAACGCGTAGCAGCGGCTCTGCACGAAATAATCGCGGGCGATCTCGTCCTCGTTGACCCGGCCCCAATTCTGATCCTCCCACGGGCTCTGCATGTCGGTATAGTCAGCGCCATGCTCGACATTGGGGCCGCGTTCTATCACCAGCACCTTCAGGCCGCGCTCGGCGAGCTCCTTGGCCGCCCAGCCGCCGCTCATCCCCGAGCCGACGACGATCGCGTCGAAGCTCATACCGCCCACGCCCGACGATCGGCGCCGAGCGGCATCGATGCCTCCCAGACGCCGGGGATCAGCTCGTAGCGCAGCTCCTTCGTCGCGCCGGGTTCGGAGAGATAATAGGTCGTCATCACGAGGTCCTTGAGCCGGCCATAGGGGCCGGCGAGCGACGCGACGGGATCGTCGGCTCCTTTGGCAGGGTTTTTCTTGTCAGCAACAGCGGCGTCGGCGAGGCGGCCGCCCGAGGCGCTCTTTTGCTGCCCGTCGAGCGCCTTCTGCGATGCAATCGCATCGGCGGCGGCCTTGGCGGCGGTCTGCTGCTCGGCGATCCGCACGGCGTCGAAAGCGGTCACGACGGCAAGCCGCCGCTCGGGCGCCAAGCTACCGAGCGCGCCGCCCGCCTTCTTCGCCGCTGTGTCGAGCCCGTCGAGCACCGCCGCGAACTCGCCGCGCGTCCTGTCCGACGCCCAGTCGCGCAGCATCGCGTCGACCGCACGCGGCACGCCGGCGCCGATCGCACCGGGTGTATCGGTGGCGGGGATCAGCGCATCCGCATAAGCGGCGAGCGTATCGAGCCTGGACGCCGACAGGAACGGCGCCTCACCCTGCACTTCGAACGCCAGCCCAGGCGGCGCTATAGCACTCGCGCCGACCAGCAGCATCGCGCGGCGCATCAACGCGCGTCGGTCGAGCGGTTCAAAATCGCTGAAGCGGTTCATCGTTCCTCCATGGCCGTCGTCCGCCGAACTCGCCCCCGACAAAACGGCCGCCGCGGGGGCGCGGCGGCCCGAGGGAGTCGCGTCAGAACTTGAACGTCGCCCCGGCATAGAAGGTGCGGCCGAACTGCTGAAGCAAGTTGGTCTGCGCCTCCTGCCCGAAATAGGCCCGCGTGGGGGAATCGGTCAGATTGTTGCCCTGGACATAGAGCGTCAGGCCGTGAAGCGGGCTGTGCTCCTGGAAAGCATAGGAAAGCTGGGCATCGACCACCGTTTCGGGCGCGTTGGCGGTGATCTGCTCGCCGAATCCGAAGTGCGAGGCGACGTAGCCCGAGCGGTACCGCACTCCGACACGCGCCGAATAGCCATCCTTCTCGTAGAAGATCGTGGGGTTGAATACGTGCTTGGAGAGGCCGATCAGCGGCAGAACGAAGACCTTGCCCGAGGCCGGGCTCGTCACCTGCAGGTCGCTTTCGGTATAGGCGTAGTTGAGGATCACGCCCAGCCCGTCGAACGGCGCGGGAAGCGAGGTGAACGATTTCGTGAACTGCGCCTCGAAACCGTAAACTTCGCCGCCATCGCCATTGATCGGCGCGGCGAGCATGCCGGTGTCGAGCGTGGTCGATCCCGGCGGCGCGTCGCTCGGCAGCGGCGGATAGGCGAGCCCCGCGGCGCGGAAGTTGAAATCGTAGATCGTGCCGCCGGTGATGAAGCTTTCCAGCCACTTGTAGAACACCCCGACCTCGAGCAGGCCGGTCGAGCCGAAATAATGCTCGTAATCGAAATCGAACTGCTTGGCGATGTAGGGCTTGAGCATCGGATTGCCGCCCGAGCCGCGCGGCTGATACACGCCGCCGCCGATGTTGCTGAGGCCGAAGCTGATCGCGTTGCGCAGATCATAGAAGCGCGCACGCGACATCTGCCGCGAGAAGCTCATCCGCAGCCGGTTCTGCTCGTCGAGATCGAGTACGAAATTGGCCGACGGTAGGAAGGTCCAATATTTATCCCCGATCGTCGATTCATAGCGCCCCCCCGTCGCCGAGGTGGGATCGGCGAGCGACGAGGTCGAATATTGATTGGTATGGACCGCACGCAGGCCGAGGTTGCCATGGAAGTTGAGCCCGCCCGCGATCGTGTCGAAGTTGAGCTGCGCATAGCCCGCCCAAACCTTTTCGTGGATCGTGAAGCTCTGATCGAGGGTGAAACCGAACAGCTGATCGGTCGGCCGATCGTTGCCGACGAACTGATCGAGCACCTTGTCGATATCGACCGCGAGGAAATTGGGGAAGCCGGCCTTGGCGTATTTTCCCTTGAATCCGGCAACGACGTAGCTGCCCTCGGGCAGCGCGACGTTGTCGGGCAGGCCGAACGAGTCGAACGCGGTGACCTGACGCCATGCCTTGCGGCTCGAATAGCGCGCGCCGACCTGGATCGATTTGATAAACGATCCGTCGACCTTGTAGGTGAGGTCGCCGGCATAGGCCCACATCGAATCGTTGTCCTCCTGGGGCACGATGTAATAGCCCTGCAGGCGGTTGGTCTCGGGGTTGGTGAAGTCGTAATTGAAATGCGCATCGGGCATGTCGAGCCCGTGCAGCGCGTAATCGATCTGCAGCGCGCCGGGAATGTTGGTCGCCCGGGTGAAGCTGCCGTCGGCATTCTTCACATAGGTGTTCACGTTGATACCCGAATTGTAGAAATAGCTGTTTGCGGTCGAATAGCTCGCGTCGAGGCTCAGCGTCAGGCGGCTGCCGAAATCCTGCTGGAAGTTGCCGCCGATCGTATAGAGCTTGTCGCGATCGCTCTCGTCCTGGTTGACGCTCTCGAAATCGACGCCGTTGCCGCTTTCGAAATGGCCGCCGACGATCGCGTCGCCCGCGGTGATCGGGTCGCTCAGCGTGCCCGTCGCGGTATTGCCGTTCTGCTCGCCGGCGAAGCGAACGCCACGACGACGCACGTCCGAATTGAAGCGCGACCAATATCCGTCGATCAGAAACCGCGTGCTCGGGCTGGGATTGAACTGGATTACGCCCAGCGCACCGTCGCGCGTCTCTGTGCCGCCGAACTGGTTGACCTCCATGCCGTAGCCGATCGCGTCGCGAACGCCGTTGCCGTTGAGATCGAGCGCGTTGCCGCCGCCGTTGGTGCCGGTGCGCACATAATCATAGCCGTCGAAGCGGGTCGCGACGTTGGGCTGGACGAGCCGCGCATAGCCCAAGGCGATGCCGAGCGTGTCGTGGAGCAGCTTGGCCTGGATCGAGCCCGACACGCGATAGCCGTATTTGTCGGCGTCGGGCTGCTGGCTGGCGCGATCGTTGTAGCTGCCGCGCACGTTCAATGAGCCCGAGAAGTCCTTGGTGGCGTCGAGCGGGCGCGCGGTCTTGAGCTCGACCTTGCCGGCGACGCCGCCCTCGATCTGCGAGGCCATCGGCGACTTGTAGACCGCGGCCTGATAGATCAGCTCGGACGGATATTGGTCGAATTCGATCGTGCGCAGCCCGCTGGTCGCAACCTGCTCGCGCCCGTTGAGCGTGGCCGAGACGAGGTCCTGGTTGAGGCCGCGGATGTTGATCGCGCTGGCCTGGCCCGAGCCGCGCTGCGAGGTGACGCCGGGCAGGCGCGAGATCGCGTCGGCGATCGACACGTCGGGAAGCCCAGCAATGTCGTCGGCGGTGACGACGTCGACGATGATCGGCGCGTTGCGCTTGGCGGCAATCGAGTTTTCGACGCTGGCGCGGAAGCCCTTGACGACGATGTCGCCCGGAACGGCGGCATCGGTCGTCGCGCTCTGCGCGGTGTCGTCCGCCGGCTGCGTCTGGTCGCTGTCCTGCTGGTCGGTCTGCGCCCATGCCGCCGACGCGGTCAACATCGCCGCGGTCGCGGCCCCAAGCATCAACGTCCCGCGCACCGATCGCCTCGAAATGATCATCAGGCCCCTCCCTCGATCGCGCCGCATGTTCGGCGACGCGCAATGTTGCGGGCGACCGCAGCGATCGCCCGTGCATCGCGGCGCGGCCGCGTTCCCGGCCGTCATCGCGATTGGAAATTAGTGTAAGATCGTGATGGGATTTGCAAGCGCAAAACCGAGTTTGCGCTGTCCCTGCGCCATCTCCCCTTCTAATGACTATTACATTATATAATCTATGTATTTGTTTCTAGGTTGTTATAATTGGCATTTGAGAATGCTCTTAGATGTGACCCGACGACCAATTTCTTACTGTAAATTTTTGCAAATCTTGACGACTCGGCGCGCCGCGTGCAGCGCAAGGGGCGAGCGAAACGACACGCTGCTTAACCAGGGAGGGATCGTGGACATTCTCGAACGGGCCGAGACGCCGGCACTGCGCGACGACGCAAGCGGCGTCTGGTGGCGCGGCGCGGTGATCTATCAGATTTACCCGCGCAGCTTCGCCGATTCGAATGGTGACGGCATCGGCGACCTGCCGGGCATCACCGCGCGGCTCGATCATGTCGCGAGCCTCGGGGTCGACGCGGTCTGGCTGTCGCCCTTCTTCACCTCGCCGATGAAGGACTTCGGCTACGATGTCGCCGATTATCGCGGCGTCGATCCGATCTTCGGCACCCTCGACGATTTCGACGCTTTGGTCGCCCGCGCGCACGCGCTGGGGCTCAAGGTGATCATCGACCAGGTCTATTCGCACACCTCGGACCAGCATGCCTGGTTCGCCGAGAGCCGCGCGGATCGCACCAACGCCAAGGCCGATTGGTACATTTGGGCCGATCCCAAGGCGGACGGTACGCCGCCCAACAATTGGCAATCGGTGTTCAGCGGCGCCGCCTGGACCTACGACAGTCGGCGCGGGCAATATTACATGCACAATTTCCTCGGCAGCCAGCCCGACCTCAACGTGCACAATCCCGCCGTGCAGCAGGCGCTGCTCGACGTCGCCGAATTCTGGCTCGAGCGTGGCGTGGACGGCTTCCGCCTCGATGCGATCAACTTCGCGATGCACGATCCCAAGCTGACCGACAATCCGCCGGCGACCGACGCCGGCCCGCGCACGCGTTCGTTCGACTATCAACAGCATCTCTACAACCAGTCGCACCCCGATATCGTCGGCTTTCTCGGCAAGCTGCGCGCGCTGCTCGACCGCTACGACGCGCGCTTCACCGTCGCCGAGATCGGCGGGCCCGAGGCCGAGCGCGAGATGAAGAGCTTCACCCAGGGCGAGGCGCTGCTCCACACCGCCTACGGCTTCACCTTCCTCTATGCTGACCGCCTGACCCCCGCCGCGGTGCGCGCGGCGCTGTCGACCTGGTCGGGGGCTGAAGGCGAGGGCTGGCCGAGCTGGGCGTTCTCGAACCATGACGCGCCGCGCCACCTCAGCCGCTGGGCGCCGCCCGAGCACCGCCAGCGGCTCGCCGAGACGACGCTGATGCTGCTGATCGCGCTGCGCGGCAACGCCTTCCTCTATCAGGGCGAGGAGCTCGGCCTGCCGTCCGCGGCGGTGCCGTTCGACAAGCTGCAGGACCCCGACGCGATCCTCAACTGGCCCAACACGCTGGGGCGCGACGGCGCACGGACGCCGATGCCGTGGACGCAAGGCGCGCCGCATGCGGGATTTTCGGACGCCGCGCCGCCGATCGAGCCGTGGCTGCCGATCGATCCAGCGCACGCGCCGCTGGCGGTCGATGTCCAGGCGCGCGATCCCGGTTCGATGCTGACCTTCGCGCGCCGCATGATCGGCTTGCGCAAGCGCCATGCCGCGCTGCGGGTCGGTGCGCTGACCTTCCTCGACGCGCCCGAGCCGCTGCTCACCTTCGAGCGCATGGCGGGCGGCGAGCGGCTGCTGTGCGTGTTCAACCTCGGTGCGGAGCCGTGCGACTGGGCCGGTGCGCGCGGCTGGCGAATCGTCGACGCGGCAGGTGCGGGCTGGCCGGTCGACGCGCCCGCGCCGGCCAGCCTGCCGGGCTATGCCGGGTTCATCGCGCGGCGGTGATCCCGCGGACTCAGCCGCCGCACGATTCGCGGACGATGAGATCGGTCGGCACGCGTTCGGAGCGGATGTCCTCGTCGCCGCCCGAGCTCAGCAGCTTGGAGACGAGCAGCCGCCCCGCCTTGACGGTGTCCTGCGCGATCGTGGTGAGTGCGGGATGGCTGTAACGGGCGAACTGGACGTCGTCATAGCCGACCACCGACACGTCCCCGGGCACGCGCCGCCCGGCATGGAGCAGCGAGCGGATCGCGCCCAGCGCGATCATGTCCGACGCGGCGACGATGCCGTCGAACGCGATCCGCCGTGCGATAAGCGTATCGACCGCGGCCTCGGCGAATTCGACCTCGAAATGCGCCGGCACGACCAGATTGGGATCGAGCGGCAGCCCCGCCTCCTCGAGCGCCTGGACATAGCCCTGGTAACGCTGCACCACTTCGGGCGCCTCGATATCGCCGAGGAATGCGATCCGTTTCCGCCCGAGGCGGGCAAGGTGTGCGGTCGCCCGCCGCCCGCCGCGCAGATTGTCGCTGCCGACCGAGCAATAGCGCTGCTCGGGGAGCTCGGCGCCCCAGACGACGAAGCGGCTTTCCTCCATCGCCAGCCGGTTGAAATCGGCGAAAAGCGAACTCTGCCCCAGGAAGATGACGCCGTCCGCGCGATTGGTCGCCATCAACGCCGAGAGGTCGTCGTAATTCGACGGCGCGACGTGGCTGACGAGGAAATCGCATCCCCGCTGGCGCGCGGCGTCGCCGATCCCGCCGACCAGCTCGAGGATGAAGGGATCGGAGATCCGCTCGGCGCGGCCCTGCGGCCGCGTGATCACCACCGCGATCGTCGCTTCGGCGCCGATCGGCCCCGACGGCATGTGCTGGCGGAACGGGTAATTGTGCTCGCGCGCCAGTTTCCAGACGAGGCGCTTGGTCGCCGGATTGACCAGCGGGCTGTCGTTGAGCGCGCGGCTGACGGTCGCGATCGACACCCCGGCGAGCCGCGCCAGATCCTCGAGCCGGATCGGATGACGAATGGTCACGAGGCCGCCTTTGCAAAATTTTTCATCTCCCCCCTTTATTGCATTTCGATGAGGAGTCACGGTTATGCTGCGTCGAATTCTGAAGGTCCTGCCGATCCTGCTGGCATTGCTTTGCAACCCGGCCGCGGCCGCGGCCCCCGCTGATCCGGGGACGCTGGTCGAGTATCGCGCATTCCCCTCGGCCTATGTCGACCCGCGCAACGTGACCGTGTGGCTGCCCGCCGATTATGATCCGCACGGCGCGCCCTACAGCGTGCTCTACATGCACGACGGGCAGAACCTGTTTCGCGACCGCGGTGCCTATGGCGGGCACGAATGGGGCGTCGACGAGGCGATCACCGCGCTCGTCAAGGCGGGAAAGATCAAGCGGACGATCGTCGTCGGCATCTGGAACACGCCCAAGCGGTTGCGCGAATATATGCCCGCCAAGGTCTTCGACCGGCTGCCCGACGACCAGCGTGGCCGCGTCGAGGCGCTCTATCAGGGCGCGCCGCTGTCCGACGCCTATCTCAAGTTCATCGTCACCGAGCTCAAGCCCTATATCGACGCGCGCTACAATGTCGCGCGCGACCGTGCGCATACCGCGATCCTGGGATCGAGCATGGGCGGGCTGATCTCGCTCTACGCGCTCGCCGAATACCCGCAAGTGTTCGGCGCGGCGGGATGCATGTCGTCGCACTGGGCGCTGTTCCTGCCGCCCGACGGCGAGATGCTGCCCAAGGCCGACGAGGCGGCGATCGGCGACGCCTTCGCCAGCTACATCCACGACGCGCTGCCCGCGCCTGCCGGGCATCGGCTGTGGTTCGATCACGGCGACCAGACGCTCGACCGGCTCTATGGCGCGCTGCAACAGCGGGTTGACGCCGCGGTCGCGGCGCGCGGCTGGGTGCGCGGGCGCGACTGGATGAGCAAGGTGTTCCCCGGCGCGGCGCACAACGAGCAATCGTGGCGCGCGCGGCTCGATCAGCCGCTCACCTTCCTGTTACATTGAGTTTGGCATGGTGATCCGTTCGCCCTGAGCTTGTCGAAGGGCGCGACGCCGCAAACGCCCCGTCAGTGGAGGGCCGCCCTTCGACAGGCTCAGGGCGAACGGGAGTACGGGTGTCGAAGCCTAAACCACCACCGGAGCCGGCGGCCGCCGCGGGGTCGCTGGCGGTGCGTCGAGCCGGAGTGAGGCAAGCGCCGCCGCCGCCAGGAAGCCGCCGGCGATGACGAACGCCACCCCCTGCGCGTGCGGATAGAGGTGCGCGGCGAGGCTTCCCATCACGGTCGAGACGACGAGCTGCGGCAGCACGATGAACAGGTTGAAGAGCCCCATATAGACGCCGAGCTTGGCGGGCGGCAGGCTGCCGCAGAGGATCGCGTACGGCACCGTCAGGATCGACGCCCAAGCCATGCCGACGCCGATCATCGCCACCAGCAGCACCATCGGATCGCGAATGATCGCGATCGAAGCGAAGCCGAGGCCGCCGGCGACGAGGTTGATCGCGTGCAGCCGCGGTGCGCCGATCCGCGCGGCGATCGCCGGAATCGCGAACGCCCATAACGCCGCAACGCCGTTATAGACGCCGAACAGCACCCCCACCCAATCGGCCCCGTCATTATAGGCGCGCGAGGCGGGATCGGTCGCGCCGAACTGGTAGGCGGCAATCACCGGGGTGGCGTAGATGAACAGGATGAACATCCCGAACCACGACAGGAACTGGATCATCGCCAGCCGCCGCATCGTGCCGGGCATCGCATTCAGGTCCGACAGGATGTGGTTGAGCGGCCGATCGGCCCCCGCCCCCATCCGCCAGCGGTTGAAGAGCTGCGCCGCACCGAACGCGATCAGCCCGAAGCCGAGGATGTAGAGCGGGTTGTCGAGCCCGATCTCCGCGACCAGCGCGACCACGATGAGCCCGGCGACGAGCCAGCAGAGCCCCTGCCGCACGCTCGGCGCAGCTTCGGCGTGCGGCGCCTCGGGCGCGACCGAATCGCCGAACGCCGCCATCTCGGCAGGCGAATATTCGCGGGTGGTGAGCACCGTCCACAGCACGGTCGTGAGCAGCATCACCGCGCCGAGATAGAAGGAGTAGCGCACCGTCACCGGGATTTGCTCCGCGCCCGCGACATTGGACAGCCCGACCACCTGCGTCAAAAACCACGGCGCGGCCGAGGCGAGCACCGCCCCGGCGCCGATGAAGATCGTCTGGAAGGCGTAACCGCGGGTGTGCTGGCGCTCGCCCAGCATATCGCCGACGAACGCGCGGAACGGCTCCATCGAGATGTTGATCGAGGCGTCGAGCACCCAGAGCAGCCCCGCGGCGACCCACAGCACCCCGGCATTGGGCATCGCCACCAGCGCAATGGTGGCGAGCAGCGCGCCGGCGAGAAAATAGGGTCGCCGCCGGCCGAGCCGGCCCCAGGTGCGGTCGCTGAAATGGCCGATGATCGGCTGCACCAGCATCCCTGTCACCGGCCCCGCGATCCACAGAATGGCGAGATCGTCGACCGGAGCGCCCAGCGTTTGGAAGATGCGGCTGACATTGGCGCCCTGCAGCGCGAACCCGACCTGGATGCCGAAGAAGCCGAACGAAATGTTCCACAATCCCCAGAATCCGAGCAGCGGCTTTTCCCTGGCCATTCCCTATCCCGTAATGTCGGTCATGCTTCGGGCCGCCGCCGCGCGCTCTGGCGATAGGCGCGCGGGGTCATCCCGAAGCGTTCGTGAAAGCGCGCGGTGAAGTGCGACGGGCTCGAAAAGCCGAGCCCGTAGGCGATGTCGGAAACCGGCGCGCCCGTCGTCAGGATGCGCCGCGCAGCGAGATGCAGTCGATAGGCGCGGGTGTAGTCGGTGAAGTTCATCCCGAAGACGTGCTTGAAGCGCCGCGAGAAATAGGCCGGCGACAGGTTGCACAGCGCCGCCGCGTCCTCGAGCGGAACCGGCGTCTGCGGATCGAGCCGCAACCGCTCGACCGCGGGCAACAGCCGCTCGACATGCATCGCGTCCTCCTCGCCCGACACGCCTTCGACCTCGGGAGCGGCGGTGACGGCGATGAGCAACAGCTCGACAATCCGGACGACGATCGGGCTGCGCGGATCGGCCGCCGCGGCCTCGCGCAGCCACGCCGCGAGCATCGTGATCCGCCGCCACGCCTCGACATCGGGTCGCGCGCAGAACGGCCGAACCAGCCGCGAGCAGGCCGGCTGCAACGCGAGCTGCTCGACAATGTACGGGTCGATCTGAAGCAGCGTCCACGCCTTGGCGCCCGGCGCGAGCTCGTAATCGTGGTGCCGCATCGACGGCGCGAACGCGACCGTGCCGTCGCCGATCGCATGCCGCCGGCCCTCGGCGAGGAAGACGCCGTCGACGCGGTCGAACAGCACCAGCTCGCTGACGTCGTGGAAGTGAAGGAGCCGCCCCAGCTCGGGCGAGCCGGCATGATGCTCGACTCGCTCGACAAGCACCGAGCTACCCAGCGGAAGCTCGACCGGTTCGCAGATGGGGCGTAGCGCCATAGGTCAACTGCATGATAGTTTTTTCGATTGCGCGCAAGCGCCGAGACGCGCTCTGCTGCGCCGCGACGGCCTTCGGGGAGGATCATGCTCGACATCCAGCGGCGGCGCACGCCCGCCTTCTTCGCGCTGATCGCGCTCCCCGCCACGGGCATGGGCTTCGCGCTCTCGGTGCAGATTTCGGTGCTGAGCTGGATCCTCGCGACGCGCTATCATCTCGATATTGGTGAGGTCGGGCTGGTCTGGGCGGCGGGGCCGCTCGCGGGCATCATCGGCCAGGTCGCGGTCGGCGCGATCAGCGATCGGCTCTGGGTGTGGAACGGCCGTCGCCGCGTGTTCATCATCGTCGGCGGCGCGATCGCGGCGCTGATGATCCTTGCGCTGCCGGCGATCGGCGCGATTTCGACCGCGCTCGGGATGGAGAGCGTGATCGGGGTCGCGATTGCCGTCTCGCTCGCGCTCGACCTCGCGATCAACGTCAGCTTCAATCCCACGCGCGCCTTGATCGCCGACGTGACGCCCGAGGGGCCGGAACGCTCGCGCGGCTATAGCTGGATGCAAACCATCTCGGGCAGCTTCGGGGTGCTTGCCTATGCAATCGGGGCGATCTTCGGCAACGACGCATTGCTCTACGCCGCGGTGGGAATCGTGCTGTTGCTCGCGATCGTTCCCGCGCTGCTGATCGAGGAGCCGCGCGCGCTTCCCGAGGCGGCGTCTGACCGCTCCACGCCTGCCGGTTGGTGGCGCGCGCTCGGGTCGCTGTCGCCGCTCGCGGCTTTGCTCGTCTACAATCTCTACGCGATGATCGCACACCTTGCCGGTGCAGCCCCGGGCGCGTCATGGCCCGAATTCGCCTGCGCCGTCGCAACCCTGCTGCTCATCGGCGACGCGCTGCGCCGCGCCGACGCGTTCCGCCGCATCATCGCCGCGCACGCGCTGAGCTGGATCGGCGTGCAATCTTTATTCATCTATCTCGTCGGCTTCCTCCAGGCGCGGCTGCCGGGCCTCGACGCCGACGCGCTCGGCCGCACCACCGCGCTCGCCTATCTCGCCTTGAACGGCGTCGCGGCGCTCGCCCCGGCGCTGCTGCTCGCCCCGCTGGCGACGCGCTTCCGCCGCGTCCACGTCCATGTCGCGGCGCTGGCGAGCATGGCGCTGGCCTTCGCCGCGATCTGGCGCTTCGGGCATAGCGCCGCGGCGGTGATGGCGCTGATGGCGCTCGCCGGGATCGGCTGGGGCGCGATCGTCAGCCTGCCCTTCGCGATCATGAGCGAGCGGGTCGAGAGCGCGCGGCTGGGGCTGTTCATGGGGCTGTTCAACCTCGCCGTGGTGCTGCCGCAGCTCTTCGCGAGCCTCGCCATGGGATCGTGGATGGCGGCGGCTGACGACAAGGGAGCGATATTTCTGATCGGCGGCGGATTCCTCGCTCTCTCCGCGTTGCTGTGGCTTTCGGTGAGACCGATTAAGCAAATGTACGATAGTTTTTGAAAGCCGCCGCAACACTATCCGCTGCTGCGCCCCGTTTTTGGCGGAGTATGATGAGCAGCATGACGACAGCCACCCTCCCCCGCCCCGCCCCCGCCTCGCTGGCCGATCAGCTCGACCGCGACGGCTTCGTCCGCATTCCGCAGCTGCTCGACCCGTTACTGGTCGACACGCTGCTGCTGCGCGCCCACGCCCGCCTGTTCCGCGAAAGCGCCGAGGCGCGCGAGAAGGTCAAGTCGAACGGCTCCCTCTGCCACTTGAGCGACAGCCCCGAATTCGCCGACATCATCGGCCATCAAGGGCTGATCGACACGCTGCGCGATCTCGGCGCGAGCGACCCGCGCTGGACCGGCGGCTTCCTCATCTCCAAGCCCGCCGGCGGGCCGCCGCTGTTCTGGCACCAGGATTGGTGGGGCTGGACCGAGCCCGAGAGCTATCGGGCCAGGCCGCAGCAATGGTTCGCGATGATCTACCTGACCGATACGACGCCCGAGAACGGCTGCCTGCGCGTCATTCCCGGCACGCACCGCGCCGATCACCCGCTGCACCATCTCGAGGCGGCGCATTCGGCCGAACTGCAGGGCTATCGCAACCCCGACAATCCCGCCTTCGCGCAGCATCCCGACGAGGTCGCGGTGCCGGTCAAGGCCGGCGACGTGCTGGTCGGCGATGCGCGGCTGATCCACAGCGCTTATGGCAACGCCACCGCGCACGAGCGGCCGCTGCTCACGCTTTGGTACATGCCGCACTGGAACACGATGTCGCCGGGCATGCAGGCGCGCGCGATGATGGGCTATATGCGCAACGACGACATCGTCACCCCCGATCGCCCGCTGACTCCGCTCGACTGGACCCCCGAGCTTCGCGCACGCGTCGAGCACGTCTTGCCGACGATGGCGGAGCCGGCGACGCCGATCCCCTGGGAGCGCGCCCCCGACGTCACCCGGTTCGCGGCGTGAAGGCGCTTTCCGGCGCGGCCGGCATCGCGCTCGCGGCGATGCTGGCGTCGTGCGCGTCGGCGCCGGCGGCTCGCATCGGGCCGCCGGTTGCCGCGGCGAGCGCCGCCCCCGCGGCGGCCCCGGCGACGCCCGCAGACGAGGTTTTCTACCAGATCTTCACCCGCTCGATGCGCGACAGCAACGGCGATGGCGAGGGCGATCTCGAAGGCATCATCCAGAGCCTCGATTATTTGCAGCAGCTCGGCGTCACCTCGATCCTGCTGACGCCGCTCTACCCGTCCGACTTCTACCACAATTACTTCGCGAGCGATTTCGAGGGCATCGATCCCGAGTTCGGCTCGATGGCCGATTACCGCCGGCTTGTCGCCGCGATCCACAAGCGGCACATGAAGATCTACCTCGACCAGGAGGTGCAGTACGTCGCCTACGACCACCCCTGGTTCACCTCGGCGCTGGGGCATCCGGACTCGCCCTACAGCGACTTCCTGATCTGGCACGGCCCCGGCAACACCAAGCCCGAAGAAGGGCCGTTCGGGATCACGATCGCGTCGCGCTTTCCGGGTGGCGAGACCGGGATCACCACGGTCAACATGAATTCGCCCAAGGTGCGCGCCTATTTCGAGCGCTTCTTCCTGAGCTGGGTCGATCCCAACGGCGACGGCGATTTCAGCGACGGCGTCGACGGCTTCCGCCTCGATCACATGATGGACGATCTCGACAACAAGCATATCCTGACCGGGTTGTTCGACAGTTTCTGGAAGCCGATCTTCGCGCAGGTGCGCGCGGCCAATCCCAAGGTGACCTTCATCGCCGAGCAGGCCTTGTGGGGCTATGGCACCGACTATCTGACCAAGGGCGACGTCGACTATGTCTTCGCGTTCCCGCTGATGACGGCGATCCGCGCGTTCGATCGCGACAAGATCGCTGAGGCGATCGCCGGCACCGCCAAGGCGACGCCTGCGGGCAAGCACCAGCTGATCTTCGCCGCCAATCACGACACCAACCGCCTTGCTTCCGAGCTCGGGATCACGCCGGAGAAGCTGCGCACCGCCGCCGTGCTGACCATGCTGCTCAAGGGAACGCCGCTGATCTATTATGGCGAAGAGCTCGGCATGCGCGGGCATCAGCGCCCCGAATACAAGACCGACGAGAAGGATATCGGCACGCGCGAGGCGTTCGAATGGTCCGCCGATCCCGACGCGCCGGGCGAGGCGAACTGGTATCGCGGGCCGAAAAGCTATTGGACCGAGCGGTTCGCGCAGAAGGACGACGGCATTTCGGCGGAAGAGGAACAGGGCGATCCGCATTCGCTGCTGTCGCTCTACCGCCGGCTGCTCGCGCTGCGCCGCGCCAACGATGCGTTCCGCCACGGCGATCAGCGGGTGCTCGCCGGCCCGCCGGGGCTGCTGCTCGTCGAGCGGTCGCTCGGCGGGAAGAGGTTCCTGATCGTCAGCAACCTCAGCGACAAGGCCGCAACGTACCGCCCCGCCGGCTTCGCGGACGAAGACCTAGTCGGCGGTGCAGCGGTGCGCGACGGCACGGTGACCTTGGCACCTTACCAATCCGCCGTGCTGGCGGCGTTGTGAGCAGCACGGCGCTCACCGGCGCCGCACTGATCGGCGACGGCGCGGGCGGCTTCACCCTCGACGAGATCGCCGTCGAGGCCCCCGCGCCCGGCGAGGTCCGCGTCCGCGTCACTGCGGCGGGGCTGTGCCATACCGATCACGCCTCGCTCCGCTGGCCCGGCCCGCTGGTGCTCGGGCACGAAGGCGCGGGCGTGGTCGAGTCGGTCGGGGTCGGCGTCAGTCATGTCGAGCCCGGCCAGCCGGTGCTGCTCAATTGGGCGATTCCCTGCGGCCACTGCTTCCAGTGCGACCGCGACGCGCCGGCGCTGTGCGAGCGCACCCACGAACTCGCCCCGAAGACGCTCGGCACCAGCCGCGCGCATCGCGGCGGCACGCGTTGGCGGGGCCAGCCGGTCGAGCGCTCGTTCCACCTCGGCACCTTCGCACGCTACACCTTGGTGCGTGGCGAGGCGGTGACGCCGCTGCCCCCCGGGCTTGCCCCCGAGCGCGCGTGCATTCTCGGCTGCGCGGTGATGACCGGGGTGGGATCGGTGCTCAACGCCGCCGCGGTCGCGCCGGGCGAGAGCGTCGCGGTGGTCGGCTGCGGCGGCGTCGGGCTCAACGTGCTGCAGGGCGCGCGGATCGCCGGCGCGGGGCGCGTGATCGCGATCGACCGCAATGCCGCGGCGCTGGAGCGCGCCCGAGCGTTCGGCGCGACCGACACGATCCTCGCCCGCGACGATCTCGACGCCGTCGTCGCGGCGACCCGCAAGCTCACCCAAGGCCGCGGGGTCGACCACGCCTTCGAGGCGACCGGCGTCGCCGCGCTCGCCTTCCTGCCGCTGCGGCTCGCGCGCAACGGCGGCAATGCGGTGCAGGTCAGCGGCGCGCACGGCGAGGTTGCGGTGACGATGACCGACTTTTTCTGGAACAAGCGCTACCTAACGCCGCTCTACGGCAATTGCCGGCCGGAGCGCGATTTTCCCCGGCTGTTCGACTGGATCGGCTCGGGAGCGCTCGAGATCGACGCGCTGATCACGCATCACTATCCGCTCGACGACGCGCACGAAGCGTTCGACAACATGCTCACGGGGCGCAGCGCAAAGGGCGTGTTCACGATTCCATGACGAGCTTCCGCACGATCGAACAGTCCGACCCGACGATTTCGCCCGAGGGCCTGCGCTTTGTCACGGTGAAGAGCGCGGCGCTGGGAACGCGGGCGGACATCACCGTCTACGCGCCCAAGGCCGCGGAAGGCCGCGCCGACGTGCCGATCGTGCTGCTGCTCCACGGCGTCTACGGCTCGCACTGGGCCTGGGCGCTCAAGGGCGCCGCGCACCTGACGCTCGAACGTCTCATCGCCGAGCGCAAGGCGCCACCGATGGTGCTGGCGATGCCGTCGGACGGATTGTGGGGCGACGGATCGGGCTATGTCGCGCACGCGGCGCAGGACTTCGAGCGCTGGATTATCGCCGAGGTCCCTGCCGCAGTGATCGAGACCGTACCGGCGTGCAGCGCGCAATCGCCGCGCGCGATCGTCGGCCTCAGCATGGGCGGGTTCGCGGCGCTGCGCCTCGCGGGCAAAACTCCGGCGCGCTTCGCCGCGGTCGCGGCGCATTCGGCGGTGACCGAGGCGACGGGGCTCGACCCGCTGATCGCGGAGACCCGCGCCGGCTGGAGCGCCGCGCCCGCCGACACCAGCGCGCTCGCCGCGCTCGACTGCGCGGCCCGCCCGCTGCCCCCCATCCACATCGATTGCGGGCGCGCTGATCCGTTCCTCGACGCCAACCGGCGGCTGAGCGCCGCGCTCACTGCGCGCGGCATCGCGCACGCTTATGCCGAGCACGACGGCGGGCACGATTGGGCCTATTGGCGCCGCCACGTCGCCGACTCGCTGGCGTTCGTCGGCGCGCATGTCTGAGCCGGCGCTGATCGCGCGGCTGCGCGCGATCGTCGGGCGGCGGCACGTCCTCACCCGGTCGGCGGCGACGCGGCGCTTCCGCACCGGCTATCGCGTCGGCGACGGCCCCGCGCCCGCGGTGGTGCGACCCGGACCGCTCGCCGCGCTGTGGCGGATCGCATAGGCGTGCGTCGCAGCCGATGCGATCATCATATAGGCCGCGAACACCGGCCTCACCGCCGGCTCGTGCCCCAACGGCGGCTATGACCGTGCGGCGGTGATCGTCTCCGCGGGCTCCATCTGATCCACGGCGAGCAGCGGGCGATCTGCCTGCCCGGGACCGGTGTGTGCAATTCGACCGCATTGGGGCCGGCGATCGCGCTCAATCCGTAATCCTTGCGTTGCACCCACGGAACCGCCCGGCCGTTTTCGAAGCGCAGAGCAAGCTCCATGGCCATTTCGACACTGCCTTCGACTCCGGCGACGATGCGGATCAGGTCGACATGGCGGTCGCTCTCATTGACCGGCACGAAATCGGTCAGCGTCACTACGCCGGTGGCGGTCTCGAAGCGCGTTTTGAGCACGCCCGTATCCGGCACGTAGCGGCGGCTGCTCCGGGCAGCGGCGCGATCTTCCAGCGGCCATTGTCCGACGTGCCGAGCAGCGCCGCGAAACACGCGGGAGAATCGAAGCGCGGCAGGCACAGCCAGTCGATCGGGCCATCGCGGCAGACCAATGCCGCCGACAGCATGTTGCCGATCAACGCATAATCCTCGATGCTGCTGCCAACGGCCCAAATTGAGGCGCATTCGCTGCCGAATAGCCACATTACGGCTTCAGGCCCGATAAGGATTGCATGAGATCGCGATGAGCGTCGTCAGACCCAAGCCGCGCGGCTTTGATGTCCCACCGCGACCTAGGTCAGGGCAATATCTGTCGCTCAAACGGGGTCGTCGTCGATGCGGAACACCTCGCCATTGCTCGCGTCCCTGTAGAAATCGACGCGCGCCCCGTTCCAATGATAGTCTAAATGGCGCGCCTGGATCACATTGCTGGCGAGGTCGGGATAGAAGAGCCCTACACAGTCACCATCGCGATGGCGGCAACTCGGATAGGCGACGCCATCGCTGCCGACTGCGCGCAGCGCCGCACCGAGCACCTGCCCGCCGGCATGGCTATCGGGATCAAGTGCCTCGTCGAAAGCACCCGCACCGTTGCGCAGATCGTGCGCCACCAGATCGATATCGAGCACAATCTCGCGAAATTGCGAGGTCCAACCTTCGGGCTCTGCGGTCCGCGCCATGAAGCGCGCGTGGTGATGGACGGTCTCGGCAAGCGCGGTCTCAAAGATATTGCCGGCATAAAGCACGCCATAGCTGCCATTCGTGAACCGGCTCGGCCGGTCCCTACTGATGTGCGTGAAGGGCGCCATCAAATATGTGGCACCAGGACCGCCGACGCGACGGCCGGGCGGGACGAGATCGATGTTGCCCAGCGTCTCCATCAGCCGCGGGTTGGTCTTTTGCTCGGCTGAGATCAGCAGCGGCCAGTCGGCCGGATCGGCGATATCCTCGAACAGGTCGATCGGCGGGTGAACGCTGCGGATGATGCGGCGCGCGCCCGGCCAGTTCACGCGATTGATCGGGACCGTGGCAGGATCGATCACCAGGCGCTGCGCTCCGCATCGACATACCGCCGTACGCGCATCAGGTCGGTCAGTTCGCCGCCGAGCATGATCTGGAGCGCTGACCGCCCCCCGAACGCCTCATTGGGCGCCGTCACCCAGCGATAGCCGCGTTCGGGCTCACTGAAGATGATCCTGAGCGCCTTGTGGATGCCCATGAGGTTCGAGAGCCGCGCCTTGCCGTCGCGGCCCATCCTGCCCAGTTCCCCCGCCTTCCAGCGTCGATAGCTGCGCAGGCCCATATCAAGCAGCGTCGCCGCCTGCTCGTCAGTCAGACCCCAATGGCCGAACAGGCGCACCACCGCCCGGAACATCGCCCCCGCCTCCCGGTCCGTGATCGCGTCCGGTACAAACGGCGGCGCTTCGGTCTCAATGCGTGTCAGAACAGCCATAAGCGTCTCCTGCCATATGGCGATATATAGACAAATTGCTGCCAAACGACAACTCAGTTCAATACACAACTATCTGCGTCGCAAACGCTCGCCCGCGGCTATTCGATAGGCGAGAAATGAAGCCGTTGGGCTTACGAACTACCAAGCGGAAGATGATCGCGCTTGGCCTGCTGGCGACATCTCATGCCCTCCGATCGCTGCCGCTAAACATCAAATAGTCAGGAGTGGTTCTCATTCGGTACGAGCCCGTGGAGGCGTCAACGCCCGGGATCGGCGCGGATACATTCGAAAATGTGAAAGGCAATCGAATAACCGCGATCGTCCTTTGGCCGATTCTCGGCTCCCGGCGCAGATCAAAACACGTCAGAAATCCCGGCAGAATAGGTGTCGAATCCAGTCTAGTCGGGGCTAGTCGAATCGAGCCGGAGAGTAGCGGAAATTTAACGTAAGTCACTACGCGAGAACCGAATCATGAGGATTCGGTTGGCTGGGGCGGCAGGATTCGAACCTGCGAATGGCGGCACCAAAAGCCGCTGCCTTACCACTTGGCGACGCCCCAGCAGCGCGGGTGGCTCTAGGCGAGCGACCCGCGCGTGAAAAGACCCTTTTCCGTCAATCGAGCCGGTCGAGCCAGCCGTGGAGGTCCTCGGCGGTACCGCGCTGAATGCCCGTCAGAGCGGCGTGGAGGCGCTGCGTCAGCGGGCCCGGCTTGCCGTCGCCGATCTGGAATCCGCCCGCCTTCATCCGCATGCCCGCGATCGGCGTCACCACCGCAGCCGTGCCGCAGGCGAAGGCTTCGACGAGGCGGCCGCTCTCGGCATCCTTCTTCGCCTGGTCGATCGCATAGGGCTCTTCGCGCGCCGTGATGCCGAGATCGGCGGCGATCGTCAGCAGTGAATCGCGGGTGATGCCGGGCAGGATCGTGCCGGTGAGCGGCGGCGTGGCGATCGACCCGTCAGCGAAAACGAAGAAGATGTTCATGCCGCCCAGTTCCTCGATCCAGCGGCGTTCCGCGGCGTCCAGGAACAGCACCTGGTCGCAGCCCTGGCGGATCGCCTCGGCCTGCGCGATGAGGCTGGTCGCGTAATTGCCGCCGCATTTGGCAGCACCGGTGCCGCCGGGTGCGGCGCGGGTATAATCCTCCGACACCCACAGGTTCACCGCCGGCGCGCCGCTCTTGAAATAGCCTGCGACCGACGAAGCGATCACCGCATAGAGATATTGCGCCGACGGCTTGACGCCGAGGAATATTTCGGTGGCGAACATGAAAGGCCGCAGATAGAGCGCGCCGCCCTCGATCGTCGGAATCCACTCGCGCTCGCGGCGGACGAGGGTGCGGATCGAGTCGAGGAAAATCTCCTCGGGAAGCTCGGCCATCGCCATCCGCCGCGCCGAATTGCGGAAGCGGCGCGCATTGGCATCGGGCCGGAACAACGCAGTGCCACCATCGGCGAGGCGATAGGCCTTGAGGCCTTCGAAAATCTCCTGCGCATAATGGAGCACCGAGGTCGCGGTATCCATCGACAACGGCGCGCGCGGCTCGATCCGCGCATCATGCCAGCCTTGCTCGGCAGCATAGCGCACCGTCGCCATACGATCGGTGAAGACGCGCCCGAAGCCGGGATTTTCGAGCAGCTGCGCGCGTTCGTTCGCCGCCACCGGCGCCGGGTGCGCGGTTTCGATGAAAGCCGAGGTTTCGGGACGAGCGAGCGTGTCTTCGATCGAGGTCATGAGACGGCCTTGCCATTTTTGGGGCTTGAAGGCCAATACGGATACCGGCAAACTCGGTCAACATGACTGCCCCAACCCCGTCCGCGTCGCCGCTTTTCCTGCGCGAGCCCGAGATTCGTCGCGGGGTCGAATTGCTCTATTTCGGTTATAGCCACATGACGCGCTCGATCGACGAAGGGCTGGCGCAGATGGGCCTTGGTCGCGCGCATCATCGAGCGCTCTATTTCATCGCTCGCCAGCCCGATCTGACGGTCAGCCAATTGCTCGAGCACCTCGCGATCACCAAGCAATCGCTGGGCCGCGTGCTCAACGAGCTCGCCGAGCGCGGACTCGTCGAGTCGCGGCCGGGCGAGCGCGATCGCCGCCAGCGGCTGCTCCGGCTGACCGTGGAGGGCGCCAAGCTCGAGGGCCAGTTATTCGACGCGCTCCGCGAGAAGCTCGCCGCCGCCTATGCACGCGCCGGGCAAGCCGCGGTCGGCGGCTTCTGGGCAGTGCTCGAGGGCCTGATCCCCGACAACGAACGCGCCCGGGTCGAAGCGCTACGCTCCTGAGCCGCGTGTCGCCAAACCGAGCGATTGACGCCCGCCCCCGGCCAGCGCAGTCTCGGTAGGGGAATAAAGGGGGCAAAATGTTCTGGGGATTCAGGAAAATGGGCGCAGCGGCCGCGCTGACGGTCGCAGCATCGTTGCTCGTCGGAGCCGCGCAGCCGAAAATTGGCCAGCCGGCGCCGGATTTCGAACTGACGCTGATCGACGGCAGCAAGGTCACGCTCGACCAGTTCAAGGGCGAGGTCGTCGTTCTCAATTTCTGGGCGACCTGGTGCGGCCCCTGCAAGCAGGAGCTACCGCTGCTCGATCGATATTACGAGCTCCAGGAAAAGGCGGGCCTCAAGGTCTTCGCGGTCACCACCGAGGATTCGGTGCCGATCTATCAGCTCAAGAAACTGTTCGCGGTCATGCACATAACCCCCGCCAAGCGGATCAAGGGGCCATATGACGTCATCGGCGGCGTGCCGACAAACTATGTAATCGGGCGCGACGGCGTGTTGCGCTACGCCAAGGCGGGTGCGTTCGACCTCGACGCCCTCAACACGGTGCTGGTGCCGCTGCTCCAGGAACCGTCGCCGCCGCCGGCGACCTGATCTCAGCGTGCCAGCGCAGCGACGCCGGGCAACTCCTTGCCCTCCATCCATTCGAGGAAGGCGCCGCCCGCGGTCGATACAAAAGTGAAATCGTCCGCCACGCCGGCCTGATTGAGCGCCGCGACGGTATCGCCGCCGCCGGCGACCGAGATCAGCGAACCCTCGCGCGTCAATGCGGCCGCAGTTCGCGCAAGGGTAACGGTCGCGGCGTCGAACGGCGGCGTTTCGAACGCGCCGAGCGGGCCGTTCCAGACCAAAGTGCGGCACGTCTTGAGCACGTCGGCGAGCGCCTCGGTCGCCGCCGGGCCGATGTCGAGGATCATCTCGTCGGACGCGACCTCATGGACGTTGACGATGCGCGTTTCGGGGTTGGCCCTGAATTCACGGGCGACGACCACATCATAGGGAAGGTGGACGGTACAGCCCGCAGCATCGGCGGCGTCGAGGATCGCCTCGGCGGTGCCGGTCAGATCGTGCTCGGCGAGCGACTTGCCGACATTCACGCCGCGTGCGGCGAGGAAGGTGTTGGCCATGCCGCCGCCGATGATCAGGTGATCGACCTTGCCGACGAGGTGCTGCAGCACGTCGAGCTTGGTCGAAACCTTGGCGCCGCCGACCACCGCCGCGACGGGATGCTCGGGATTGCCCAGCGCGCGTTCGAGCGCGTCGAGCTCAGCCTCCATCGCACGGCCCGCAAAGGCCGGGAGCTTGCGAGCGACGCCCTCGGTCGAGGCATGGGCGCGATGCGCGGCGGAGAAAGCGTCGTTGACATAGAGTTCGCCGAGCGAAGAAAGTCGATCAACGAGTTGCGGATCGTTCTTCTCTTCGCCTGCGAAGAAGCGCGTATTTTCCATCACCGCGATATCGCCCGGCTGCAGCGTCTCGATCGCGTCCTCGGCGCCGTCCCAATCGATGAAGCGAACCGGGCGACCGAGCACCTGCGAGTAAGGCCGGGTGATCATCGCCAGCGACATGTCCGGATTGCGCTCGCCCTTGGGCCGGCCGAAATGCGCGAGGATGAGGACGATCGCGCCCTTGTCGGCAAGCTCGGTGACCGTGGCGAGCGTTGCCCTGAGCCGCGTATCGTCGGTCACCTCGCCATCGGCCATCGGCACGTTGAGATCCTCGCGCACGAGCACGCGCTTGCCCTGAACCTCGCCGATATCGTCCAGCGTCTTGAAGTCCTTGCCGCTCATTCTTCTATCCCTATCGCATCTCCGACGGCAATCGTGCCGCCTTCGACCACCCGTGCCAGCGCGCCGCCCCGCCAATCGGGAGTCAGCGCCGCCTTCAGGCCCGGCTCGATCTCTTCCATTCGGCTACACGGATCGCATTCGCCGGTGATCTCGATCAGCACCGGCCCGATCCGCAGGCGCGCGCCCGGCCGTTGCGGCAGGTCGATTCCGTCGACGAGGAGGTTGGCGCGCCGCGCCGACCAATGATAGTCGGTGCCCAGCGCCGCCATGGCCGCGTCCCAATCGCCCCGTTCGATCAGCGTGACCTGGCGCCTGCCGCTGCCGCCGGGTTTGACCGCGCCGCGAAAATCGCCATCAAGGCCGGTTTCGACCGTGACGCGCACCCGATCGAGCACTTCCATCGCCGCGCGCGGGCGGGCATGGCGTGCAATCCCGGCGAGCGTGCCGGTGTTTTCCGTCACCCCGGCGAAGGCCGGGGTCTCTCCGTCTTCGAGAGATGCCAGTCTGCGCTGGCATGACGCTGTCTTCATCAGATCAGCCGCGCCATCGCACGCGCAGTATCGACCATGCGATTGGAGAAGCCCCATTCGTTGTCGTACCACGAAAGGACGCGGACCAGCTTGCCGTCGATCACCGCGGTTTCGAGGCTGTCGACGGTCGAGGAGACCGGCGTGTGCATGAGATCGACCGAAACCAGCGGCTCGTCGGTGTAATCCAGCACGCCGACCAGCGGGCCGCTCTCGCTCGCCGTCTTCAGAATCGAGTTGATCTCCTCGACCGACGTATCCCGTTTCGGCGTGAAAGTAAGGTCGATCAGGCTGACATCGGGGGTCGGCACGCGGATCGCCGATCCGTCGAGCTTGCCCTTCAGCTCGGGCAGCACCTCGCCCACCGCGCGCGCGGCGCCGGTGGTGGTCGGGATCATCGACATCGCGGCGGCACGCGCGCGGCGCAAATCCGGATGGAGCTGATCGAGGATCTTCTGGTCATTGGTATAGCTGTGCACGGTGGTCATCAGTCCGCGCTCGATGCCGACCGTATCGTTCAGAACCTTGGCGACCGGCGCGAGGCAATTGGTCGTGCACGACGCGTTGGAGACGATCGTATGCTCGGGCGTCAGCTTGTCGTGATTGACGCCATAGACGACGGTGAGGTCCACGCCCTTGCCCGGCGCCGAGATCAACACCTTCTTCGCGCCGGCATCGAGATGCTTTTGGCAGCTCGCGCGATCGGTGAAGAAGCCGGTGCATTCGAGCACGAGTTCGACGCCCAGCTCCTTGTGCGGCAGATTGGCGGGATCGCGCTCGGCGGTGACCCGGATGTGCTTGCCGTCGACGACGAGGTCGCCGCCCTCGGCCTTCACAGTGCCGGGATATTTGCCGTGGACCGAATCGCGCTCGAACAGCCAGGCATTGTGGCGGGCATCGCCAAGGTCGTTGATCGCGACGAGCTCGATCTCGTTTCCGCCCTGTTCGAGCATCGCGCGGGCGACCAGCCGCCCGATCCGCCCGAAGCCGTTAATCGCAACCTTCACGCTCATCGCCACATCTCCAAATGACTTAAAAGAACGCCGCGCGATCGTGATCGCGGGTGCGGGGACTCGATGGTTCGCGCGGTCTTTGCGGTGGCCTGCGCCGCACGTCAACCGCACCTCAGGTAATCATTCTTGTCGTGACGCCAAGCCATGCTATCCCAAGCAGATGACAGACAGTGATCGGACCGAGATCGATCGGGTCGAGCGCGCGCTCGCCCGAATCGAGCGTGCGGTGACGGCGAACCGGCATGCGAGCGAAGCGCTCGCCCGGCGCCACGCCACGTTGAAGGCGCGCATGGCCGAGGCGCTCACCGCGCTCGACGAAGTGATCGCGCGCGAGGGAGGCGCCTGATGGCCGAGGTTACGCTGACGATCGGCGGCCGCGCCTATCCCGTGCTGTGCCGTGACGGCGAGGAAGCGCAGGTGGAACGGCTCGGCCGCATGCTCGAACAGCGCTGGGCCGATGCCGATCGCGCTGCGGGCGGGCTCAGCGCCGAACGCGCGATGATGTTCGTGGCATTGATGCTCGCGGACGATCTCGTCGAGGCGCAGCGCAATCCCGCGAACGGCTCAAGCGCGCCGGCGCTGCCGCCCGGCCTTGCCGATCGTCTCGAGGCGATCGCCGCGGCGCTTGAGGAAAGCCCGTCGGCATCCTAGATTGGTCCGCGGTGGGCACTGCCCGACACGAGCCGTTCGATTATCCCTGAGGCTATTCATCATCCATGGGAGCTGTCCCTGCCCGGGCCCTGGCCCGACGTACACGGCGCCCACCTGACGTAACGGGCGTCAGTGGATATTTCAGGCAAACGATCATGGCGGTCCCACCACCCTCTCCTGCTCCCGACAAGCCTGCGTTACGCCGCTGGCTGCGCGCCGCGCGCGATGCCTTCGTGGCGAGCGGGCCGCGGGCGATCGAGCCCCCTGCCCCGTTTCTTGCCCTGCTCGGCCCCGGCACGGTCGTGGCGAGCTATCGTCCGATCGGCAGCGAGGCCGATCCGGCTCTCCTTGTGGAGGCGGCGCTGGCGCGGGGCTGCAGCCTCGCGCTGCCCCATGTCGTCGATCGCGCTGGCGCGCTGCGCTTCCTCGCCTGGCATCCCGACCATGAGCTGCATCCGGGGCCTTTCGGGCTCGAGCAGCCGCATGAAGAGCGCGACGAGGTCCGCCCCGATATCATCCTGACGCCGCTCCTCGGCTATGACCATGCACTCCACCGCCTCGGCCAGGGCGCGGGGCATTACGACCGTGCCTTCGTCGCGCATCCCGAGGCGACGCGGATCGGAATCGCCTGGTCGGTGCAGCATGTCGATCCGCTGCCCGCCGACCCATGGGACGTGCCGCTCCACGCCGTGGTTACCGAGCAGGGCTGGCTCGAAAGGACGGAGTCATGACGCCGAATTGGCGCAAGCCCGTCGGCATGCTGGCGATCCTGGCGATCATCCTGGTCTGGGCGGTGCTGGTCGCCAGCCTGTCGGGCATGGTCGACCGCTGGCCGTGGCCTGCGCAGCTGGTCTTCTATCTCGTCGCCGGCATCATCTGGATCGCCCCGCTCAAGCCGCTGCTGCGCTGGATGGAACGCGGCCCGCGATAGCATCTCGCCGCTTGACAACGCGCCCGAAACCTAAGACGTGCGCGCCTCGCGCGGGTGTAGCTCAATGGTAGAGCAGAAGCTTCCCAAGCTCCGTTGTTTGGCGGTTTCCCGCCATTCCCGCTGTAAAATGCCCCGAAATCGGGCCATGTAGTTTCAATGACTTGCGGGGAGCCTGTAAAGGCAGAATGCCCCAACCCGTTCTTGCAACCGCTGCACCTTGCCCTCTCCCATTCTGCGATCCGGCTGCTATTGGTGGGGCTGGGGAGATCGGGGGGCGTAACGACTGCTGCGCTCCCTGAGCAATGGTAGCGGCGGAGAGTTTCGCAGGCGATGAGCAATGGCAATCTCGATTGGATCACGAACTTCATCTGGGGGATTGCCGACGATGTGCTGCGTGACCTCTACGTTCGGGGCAAATATCGCGATGTGATACTGCCCATGACGGTCCTGCGGCGGCTCGATACCGTCCTAGAGCCGGTGAAGGACAACGTCCGGGCCATGAAGGCGCAACTTGATGACGCGGGAGTGATCGAGCAGGACGTAGCTCTGCGCCAAGCGGCAGGGCAAGCGTTCTACAACACTTCGCCGTTCACCATGCGCGACCTGCGCAACCGGGCAAGCCAAGCGCAGTTGAAGGACGACTTCGAGGCTTATCTCGACGGCTTCAGCCCGAACGTGCAGGACATTCTCGACAACTTCGAGTTCCGTAATCAGATATCCAAGCTGTCGCGCGCCGATGCGCTTGGCGGACTGATCGAGAAGTTCGTTGATACGCAACTCAACCTCGGACCCAAGCCGGTCCTGAATGGTGATGGCTCCGTTCGCATCCCCGCGCTCGACAACCACGGCATGGGCACGATCTTCGAGGCCCTTGTCCGCAAGTTCAACGAAGCGAACAATGAGGAAGCGGGCGAGCACTGGACGCCTCGCGACGCCGTGAAGCTCATGGCGGAACTGATCTTCCGGCCCGTGGCGGACCAGATCGCATCGGGCACCTACCTGCTATACGACGGGGCGTGCGGCACGGGCGGAATGTTGACAGTCGCCGAGGAAACGCTGGAGCGGATTGCTCACGAACACGGCAAGAAGGTCTCCACACACCTCTACGGGCAGGAGATCAATCCCGAGACTTACGCCATCGCCAAAGCCGACCTGATCCTCAAGGGCGAGGGGGATGAGGCGGACAATATCGTCGGCGGGGCCGAACATTCGACGCTCAGCAATGATGCCTTCCCGGCACGCGAGTTCGACTTCATGCTGTCCAACCCGCCCTACGGCAAAAGCTACAAGAGCGATCTGGAACGCATGGGCGGCAAGAGCGGGGTGAAAGACCCTCGGTTCATCATCAGCCACGGCGGCGATGGCGAATATAACCTGCTGACCCGGTCGAGCGACGGGCAAATGCTGTTCCTCGCCAATCTTGTATCCAAGATGAAGCACAAAACCGCGCAGGGCAGCCGCATCGCCAGCGTTCACAACGGATCGTCGCTGTTTACAGGGGACGCCGGTAGCGGCGAAAGCAACACGCGCCGCTGGATCATTGAGAATGATTGGCTGGAGGCAATCATCGCGTTGCCGCTCAACATGTTCTTCAACACCGGCATCGCCACCTATGTTTGGGTGCTGACCAACCGCAAACCAGCGGCGCGCAAGGGCAAGGTCCAGTTGATCGACGCCACAAGCTGGTCCGCGCCACTGCGCAAGAACCTTGGCAAGAAGAACTGCGAACTGACGGCGGGCGACATCGAGCGGATCGTGCAGACCTTCATCGGCTTCGCGCCGAGCGAGCAGTCGCGCATCTTCGACAATGCCGAGTTCGGCTATTGGAAGGTCACGGTTGAGCGCCCGCTGCGCATCAGGATGGAACTGGCCGAGGATCGCCTGCGCACTTTCCGGGCCTTGTGCGCCGAGGAAAAGGAAGGGCCGCTCGCCAGTCTGGCAGAGCGCGCGGCGGAAGTGCTCGGCTCGGGACCGCACATGGACTTCAACGCCTTCATCGAGGCACTCGCGCCGCTCGCGGCAAAGGCAGGCGTGAAGATGACTGCCAAGCGCGAGAAGCTGTTGCGGGCCGGTTTTGGCGAACGCGACCCCGATGCGGAGAAGGTGCTCAAGCGCGTGCATAGGCCGGGCAAGGCTGAGGCCGACGCCATCCATGGCCTGTTCCTGGCCACCATCGGCGGCAAGCAGGTAGTGGTGGAGTATGAGGCGGACACCGCACTGCGGGATACCGAGAGCGTGCCCTTGCTGGAGGAAGGTGGGATTGAGGCGTTCGTCGAGCGCGAGGTGCTGCTCTATGCCCCGGACGCATGGGTGGACACGAGCAAGACGCAGATCGGCTATGAGATCAGCTTCACCCGCGTGTTTTACAAGCCGCAGCCGCTGCGCACACTGGAGCAAATCCGGGCAGACATCGAGGCGCTGGAGCAGGAGACCGATGGTCTCTTGCCGCAGATCGTCGGGGCCAGCGCGTGATCGAGGGGTTGCGTCCATTTCCTACGATGGTCGGCACACAGGCCGGTTGGTTGCCTCAACTGCCCGCCCACTGGGAGGTTATGCGGGCAAAATATGTGTTCCGGGAGGTGGATTGCAGATCGATCGATGGGGCCGAAACCCATCTGTCGATGCACCAGAAGCTAGGACTAGTGCCATCGGCCTCCACAGGCGAGAAGCGCCTCGTTTCGGAAAGCTACGCGGGAGGCAAACTGGTCGAACCAGATGATCTGGTGCTTAATCGCCTCAAGGCACATCTCGGCGTTTTCGCTCATGCCGCCCAGCCCGGTGTTATCAGCCCGGACTATACCGTCCTGCGCCCGCTCCCCATCGCGGCTATTCGATACTACGAGTATCTGCTCAAATGCCCCGCCTGTCGGGGTGAGTTGCGAACTCGCGTGAAAGGCATCGTAGAGGGCTTCTGGCGGCTCTACACGGACGACTTCTATGACATCCGCCTGCCCGTCCCCCCGCTCGACGAACAGCGGCTGATTGTCCGTTTCCTCGATTGGCATGGGGCGATGACGGCAAAGCTGATCCGCGCCAAGCGGCGGCTGATCGCGCTGCTGAACGAGCAGAAGCAGTCCATCATCCACCGCGCTGTCACGCGCGGCCTCGACCCAGCCGCGAAGCTCAAGCCCTCCGGCGTCGATTGGCTTGGCGATGTGCCGGAGCATTGGGAGGTCAAGCCGCTCAAGTGGTGGTCAGGCATCAATCGCGAGACGCTGGGCCAAAACACGTCGGACGACTTTGCCTTCGATTATGTAGACATCAGTTCGGTCGGGACCGGCATGTTGACTGCATCGCCCGAGCGGATGACCTTCAAGACATCACCTTCGCGGGCGAGGCGCGTAGTTCGCCTTGGCGATACGCTCGTCTCAACCGTTCGCACTTACTTAAAAGCAATCTGGTATGTGGATCAGGATCGTTCCGACCTGATAGCTTCAACTGGTTTCGCGGTGCTCACTCCGCACAGACAGGTCAGCCCGAAGTTCTTCGCCTTCGCGCTCCAGAGCGCCGCGTTCATCAGTCTAGTTATCTCGCGTTCAGATGGCGTTGCTTATCCAGCCATCAACGAGACACGTTTCGGCTCCTTAAAGCTGGCGATGCCCCCAAACCTTCAGGAGCAGGATGAGATCATTGCCTACTTGGATGAGGCTACAGCCGCCTACGACCAGGCTATTGCGTCAGCGCAGACCGAGATCGCTCTCATCCAAGAGTTCCGCACCCGCCTGATCGCCGATGTCGCCACCGGCCAACTCGACGTGCGCGCGGTCGCCGAGAGCTTGCCCGAAGCCGCCGAGCCTGAAGGGGCAGCGGATTTGGCCGATGACGACGATCTCGGCGAGGATGAGGACGAACTCGCGCCCGACTTCGCAGACGAAGAAGCGGCCTGACGATGCCCGCTCCCGCCAACCCCAAAATCTACCACATCGTCCATGTGGACAAGCTGGCTGCGATTGTGGGGGACGGGATGCTGTATTCCGATGCGGAAATGGCGCAGCGCCCCGCCAACGGCACCGTGATCGGGATGAACAATATCAAGGCGCGGCGCATGAACGAACTGACGCTGACCAGCCATCCCGGCCTTTATGTCGGCGAGTGCGTCCCGTTCTATTTCTGCCCGCGCTCCGTCATGCTGTTCCTGATCCATCGCCGGAACGCCGAACTGGCTTATCAGGGCGGGCAGATCCCGGTTGTGCACCTAGTCGCGGACCTCAACACGGCTGTCGCGTGGGCACGGGAGAACGCCCGACGTTGGGCCTTCACCCTGTCGAACGCAGGCTCTTACTACTTCGAGGACCGCTGCGATCTCCGGTGTCTGGACGAAATAAACTGGAGCGCCGTGCAAACCAATCAGTGGTCTGGCAGCCCCACTAAGGAACAGAAGCAGGCCGAGTTCCTCATTGAGCAGCATTTTCCTTGGCATCTGATCGACGAGATAGGGGTCTACAACCAAGCTACGGGTCAGCAGGCGGTTCAGGCCCTCGCAGGAGCGGCTCACAGACCGAATGTTCAAATCCGTTCAGCATGGTATTATTAAAGGTGGGAGGCACATGGCGCAGATAGAACTCACCACCGGCAACATCTTGAGGGCGGATGCGGAAGCAATCGTCAACACGGTGAACTGTGTCGGCATCATGGGGCGCGGGATCGCGCTTCAGTTCAAGAAGGCGTTCCCAGCGAACTTTCGCGCCTATGCGCTCGCTTGCGAGGAAGGCGAGGTGCAGCCGGGCCGAATGTTCGTGTTCGACACCGGAGCCTTTACCAATCCGCGCTACATCATCAATTTCCCCACCAAGCGGCACTGGAAGGGCAAGAGCCGGATCGAGGACATCGAAAGCGGCCTGTCCGCGCTGGCGCAGGAAGTGCGCGAACGAGGGATCAAGTCCGTTGCCATCCCGCCGCTCGGCTCCGGCCTTGGGGGACTGGATTGGGATGAGGTCCGCCCGCGTATCGAAGCCGCGCTTCGCGACGTGCCCGATCTCGATGTCCTGATCTACGAGCCGAACGGCGCGCCGGAAGTGGTGAAGTCGCGCGAGGTGCCCAAGATGACGCCGGGTCGCGCCGCGCTCGTCACGCTGATGCACCGCTATCTGCAAGGGCTGATGGACCCATTCGTTACGCTGATCGAGGTCCAGAAGCTGATGTATTTCATGCAGGAGGCAGGGCAGCCGCTGCGCCTCAACTACATCAAGCACCACTACGGCCCCTATGCCACCAACCTCTCGCACGTGCTGAACAAGGTCGAGGGGCATTTCGTCGCGGGTTATCAGGACGGAGGCGATCAGCCGGACAAGGAACTGACCATCGTGCCCGGTGCCATTCCCGAAGCCGAGGCGGCGTTGGAGCACGAACAGCAGACCCACGAGCACTTCAATCGCGTCGCCAATCTGGTCGATGGCTTCGAGACGCCATACGGCCTCGAACTGCTGGCGACGGTGCATTGGGTTGCGACCCGCGAAGGCGCGGATACGCCCGGCAAGGCGCTCGCCCGCGTCCGTGCATGGAATGAGCGCAAGAAGGCGTTCACCGAGCGGCAGGTCGCCATCGCTTTCGACACGCTCAAGGCCAAGGGCTGGCTTGCCGCCGCATGAAGTCGGACACGTCAGAAGGCGGTCTCGAAGCCCTTATCGTTGCGGAGATGACAGGCACGCGAGGCGTGCAACCCGTTGCAAGCATTGTGCGCGAGCCTTCGGACGCGCTGGCGAGCTTGCGCAATTGGCAGATAGGCGATCCGAAGGATTACGACCGGGCGTGGACGCTGGACCTTGTCCAGTTCACCGACTTTATCCGAGCAACCCAGCCCGCGCTGGTGGGCGCGCTCAGCCTCGATGACGACACACCGACGCGCCAGAAGTTCCTTGGGCGCTTGCAAGGTGAGATCACCAAGCGCGGCGTGATCGACGTGCTTCGCAAGGGCGTGAAGCACGGGGCGCACGATATTACGCTGTTTTATACTACGCCGTCTTCGGGCAATACGGCGGCGCAGGCTCGCTTTCGCTTAAACCGCTTCACCGTCACCCGGCAGTTGCGTTACAGCCAAGACGATACGGCTCACGCTCTCGATCTGGCGCTGTTCATCAACGGCCTGCCCGTCGCTACCTTCGAGTTGAAGAACAGCTTGACCAAGCAGACGGTTGCCGACGCGGTCGAACAATACAAGCGCGACCGCGACCCGCGCGAGAAGCTGTTCGAGTTCGGGCGCTGCATCGTGCACTTCGCGGTCGATGATGCGCAGGTGATGTTCTGCACCCATCTGAAGGGCAAGGCATCGTGGTTTCTGCCCTTCAACAAGGGCTGGAACGATGGCGCAGGCAATCCGCCCAACCCGGATGGCCTCAAGACCGACTACCTATGGAAAGAGGTTCTGGCCCCGGCCAGCCTTGCCAACATCATCGAGAACTTCGCGCAGATCATAGAGAAGCGCGATCCCAAGACCGGTAAGGTGAAGAAGGAACAGGTGTTCCCGCGCTTTCACCAATTGGATGTGGTGCGCGCTTTGCTCGCCGACGCGCGCCAGCATGGCGCCGGGCGGCGCGAGCTGATCCAGCACTCAGCAGGCTCGGGCAAGTCCAACTCCATTGCATGGCTGGCGCACCAGTTGGTCGGGCTGGAATTGAGTGGGCAGCCGGTGTTCAACTCGGTCATCGTCGTCACCGACCGGCGCATCCTGGATCAGCAGATCAGGGACACGATCAAGCATTTCGCACAGGTCGGCGCGACTGTCGGGCACGCCGAACGCAGCGGTGATCTCCGGTCGTTCATTGCCGCAGGCAAGAAGATCATCATCACCACCGTCCAGAAGTTCCCCTTTATCCTCGATGATATCGGCACCGACCACAAGGATCGTCGGTTCGCCATCGTGATCGACGAGGCTCATTCCAGCCAAGGCGGCAAGGCGTCCGCCGCGCTTAATGCTGCGCTGATCGGCGTGGATGACGACGACGAGAGCGTCGAAGATCAGATCAACGCAATCATCGAAGCGCGCAAGATGCTGCCCAACGCCAGCTACTTCGCCTTCACCGCCACGCCCAAGAACAAGACGCTGGAGATTTTCGGCGAGCCATGCCCGGAAGGGGATCAGGTCAAGCACCGCCCGTTCCACAGCTATACGATGAAGCAGGCCATCGAGGAAGGCTTCATCCTCGACGTGCTGGCCAGCTACACGCCGGTCAACAGCTTCTACCGGCTGGTAAAGACGGTCGAAGCCGATCCCGAGTTCGACGCCGCCCGGGCCAATAAGAAGCTGCGGCGGTTCGTGGAGAGCCATGACCATGCCATCCGGCTCAAGGCCGAGATCATGGTGGACCACTTCCATGAGCAAGTGCTGGCTCTGAACAAGATCGGCGGCGAGTCGCGCGCCATGGTTGTCACGTCCGGGATCGAGCGGGCAATCCAGTATTACCACGCGATCAGCGGCTATCTTGCCGAGCGCAAAAGCCCATACAAGGCTATCGTCGCTTTCTCGGGTGAACACGAGTTCCGGGGTGCGAAGGTCACGGAGGCCAGCCTAAACGGGTTTCCCTCCAAGGACATCGCCGACCGGATCGAGAACGATCCCTACCGCTTTCTGGTCTGCGCCGACAAGTTTCAGACCGGCTACGACCAGCCCTTGCTGCACACGATGTATGTGGACAAGACCCTCTCGGGCATCAAGGCGGTCCAGACGCTGTCCCGGCTCAATCGGGCACACCCGAAGAAGCATGATACTTTCGTGCTCGACTTCATGAATGATACGGACGGCATCCGGCAGTCGTTCGATAGGTTCTACCGCACAACCATCTTGAGCGATGAGACCGATCCCAACCGGCTGCACGACCTCAAGACAACTCTCGATGACTGTCAGGTCTACGGGCAGGAAGACATCGACAAGCTGGTCGCTCACTATCTCGGCGGCGCGGATCGGGACAAGCTGGACCCAATCCTTGACGGCTGCGTCGCCGCATATCGGCACACGCTCGACGAGGACGGGCAGGTCGCCTTCAAAGGTAGTGCCAAGGCGTTCGCCCGGGCCTATGCCTTCCTGTCGTCCGTCCTCCCGTTCAGCAATCCCGAGTGGGAGAAGTTGTCGATCCTCCTGAACTTCCTGATCCCCAAGCTGCCCGCGCCGCGCGACGAGGATTTGTCGAAGGGTATCTTGGAAGCAATCGACATGGACAGCTACCGCGTCGAGAAGCAATCCACGCAGCACCTGATCCTTGAAGATGAGGACCACGAGATTGACCCCGTGCCGCTGGAAGATGGAGGCCACAGGCCGGAGCCGGAACTTGAGCGGCTGTCCGCCATCATCCAGTCGTTCAACGACCTGTTCGGCAATATCGACTGGGCCGATAGCGACCGCATCCGCAAGCTCATCACCGAGGACATTCCGCAACGGGTCGCGGCGGATGAGGCTTACCGAAACGCGCAAGCGAATTCCGACAAGCAGAACGCGCGGATCGAACTGGACAAGGCGCTGCGCACGGTGATCGTTGGGTTGATGAAGGACGACACCCAGCTATTCAAGCAGTTCAGTGACAATACGGACTTTCGGCGCTGGCTGTCCGACAGCGTGTTCAACGCCACCTACAGATCGCCGGATGCTCCACCGCCGACCTGAGCGATCAATCCTTTACGTCGAAACCCAAAAACCGAAGCGCCTTGATTGTACGACCGTTTATAGGCGGGCGGTCGCGATCCAACCAGCCAAGAAGCTCCATCGCACATGCCTCACCGAACCCGCCCAGCCGTCGTTTCTCATCATAGATGCAGTCGTACGCCCGTTCGAGCGAGGTGCCCGGCCCATGCAACAGGTATGTTAGCGTGTCCTTGATCGCGGCAAGTGTGTTGCGTTGGGCAAAATCGACCCGAAGGCCTGCAAGCCCGCCACTGACGAAACGTAGCCGGTCATAAAACGCATGAACGCCGATCAGGCTGTCGAACAACTCATCGTAAGTCAGCTTGCTGATGGTTTCCGGTGACGCAAACGCTCTGCGCAACTGGTGGATGGTGGCCACTTCGTGCTCGGCCTGAAACATGTCACCTGCGGCAGTGTTGCCGGTGGTATGCCACTCGTTCAAATAGCCGACTATGCGTGGTCTCCGCTGGGCTTTGTCCAAAAGCGGAGCGGCCTTCCAATCATCGCCCGGCGCGCGGGCGATCCGCAACCATCCGAGGAAGCGACCAAGCTCGATCTCGCGATCAGCATCACCAAACTCGGGGCGTCGCTGACCGAGTTCTTCAAATACCTCCGCGACCTCATGGAACGCCGGGACCAACTGCTCATCATACTTCCGGCGCAAACCCTGAATAAATGATCTGCGCGTTGAGACGCGTTCGCTACCCACCTTGGCACTGGGCGGGGTGGCAGCAGACACGAATTGCTCAAGGTGGGCCTGAAACTCAGCATCCTCTTTGGCATTGCCAATCAACTTGTAAGCTTGTTCATACTGCCCACATATCTCGGGTGTCATCGTGTCGGCGTAATCCCAGAACATGTTGAACATCGCGGGCAATTCATCGAACCCCGGGTCGCGCCCCTGCCGCAACACAACAGATACCTCACGATTGGTCATGAGGCCCGCTTCGGTAAGGTTCGCGGAACCAACCATCGCCACGTCGTCGATAATGTAGAGCTTCGCGTGAAAAGAGCGGCTTGTGTAATAGCGTAAGGTGACGTTCGGATCAGCCAACGCGTGCCGAACGATTTTTGGTGGCGTTATTGAACAGAGGCGCACCAACAATCGAACTGAACAGCCCTTTGCAGTCAGCGTGCGGATCGGGTCGAGCGTCGTGACGAATGGGCTGGCAAGATATGCGTCCCGCGCTCCCTTCGCGTTCTCCGCGAAGAAGTTGAGCGCGAAGCCTGATGACGGCGTGTTCCCATACGCATCTCGGATTTTTGCGGCCACGCTCGTATCCCCACCTTCATGTAGTTCGCCTACCTGCCGCAGGACCTAGCCTCTAGCTATATGGTTCGGGCCAATCGCTGTCCCACAAGGCCCTGCCCTAGTGAGACGCTGCCAACTCCGGCCACACCGTCTCGCTGAAGTCCCGGTTGCGCCAGCGAGACGGTTTCTCCCACTGTCTTAGATGCTGGCGAGACACCCGGTCACGATTTGCTGTCCGAGGCGAACTCGATGCCCGTCACCGTGGCGGTGGCTTTGCCTGCCGCCCATTCGGACGGCACACCCTTCGCGGTGTAGAATTGATCGGGATCGTTCTGCCAGATGTAGTTCGGCCGGAGCGGCTTGTTATCGCCCATGCTATATTCCGATACGAGAACCGGCGTGTAGTTCTCCTCGTCGATAGGCTTGCCGTCCTTGTCGTAGAAGACCACGCGGACATCGACCTCGTTAAGGGTGCGATTACCCTCATTCTTGATCTTGAAATCCACGCCCGGTGTCCGGCCATCATAGCTGTCATAATATTTGGCCGTCAGGTCGTAGAGCTTGACGTTATCCCTGATATAGGCCGCCTCCTCGGCAGTCGGCGTTCCGGTAGCCTCTGTCGATGGGGTGTCGGTCGTGGACGTGTCGGAAAGGGCGTTGCCAATTGATGCAGCAGGTTTCGGCTCCGACGTGCCCTTGCCGATATAATTCCATCCAGCCGCGATCACGGCGATAATGATCGACACTGCCGCAATGGCCTTGCCGGTCCCGTCGTGCAGGCTGAAAAGGCCGCTTCCTTCATCGCGGCTCTGTTTGAACGCGGCGTAGATCAGCAACCCCGCGCCGAGCGCCAGAACGATCCAGCCCCACTGCAATTGGATCGAGCTAAGGGCGGTTTGCGCTATACCGGCGAACGGGTTGCCCCGAAGCGACTGCGACATCGCCGAGCGCATCTGCGACAGAGTGTATTGCAGCCGGACGAAATAATAGATCAGCACTGCCGCCGACGCGATGCCGGGCCAGATCACATCCCGAACGCGATCCTTCAGCGTCAGACCCGCAGCGATTGCCGCAAGGGCCAACAGGCACAGTGCCAGCACGTTCGTGCCGTTGTTGAAAAGATTGACGCTACCGAGAAATGGCAACGTCACGATCGGCGTGAATAGACCGACGACCAAAATGGCCGCGCCGCCAAAGGCGAACCCTTTGTTATTCATTGCTGCACCCCGTCATTCCAACCGCGCCCGAGCGCGAGCCCCCGTGTCGATGATCGACATCGACAGACTATCCCATTGTTCGCGATGGACAACCCATGTCGGGGCGAGGCTCTCAGGTGATATAACCCGTCGCCTGCGCCTCACGCGGCATATGTCAAGAAAAGCCAATATTTCTCGTGACTTATCCATATATCTGCGCGATGCTTTCTCGTGAAATAGCGAGGAGGATCAAGTGCTTATCGGCTACGCCAGAACGTCGACCGTCGAGCAGGTCGCCGGACTTGAGGCGCAGGAGCGCGATCTACGTGCAACGGGTTGCACCAAGCTGTTCGTTGAGCAGGTCTCGTCGGTGGCGCATCGGGAACAGCTTGTCGCAGCTCTCGATTTCGTGCGTGATGGTGATGCGCTGGTCGTGACCCGGCTTGACCGGTTGGCCCGTTCAACCGCTGACCTGCTGGCGATCATCGCCACGCTGGAGCGCAAGAGCGTTGCGTTGCGCATCCTCGACTTCGGCGGTTCCGAGGTCGATACCAAATCGCCAAGCGGGAAGCTGATCGTCACGCTGTTCGGGGCGGTCGCCCAGTTCGAGCGCGAACTGCTTCTTCAACGCCAGCTTGAGGGCATCGCCAAGGCGAAGGCCGAAGGAAAATATCGAGGCCGGGCACCGACCGCGCGTCGTCAGTCAGGCAAGGTGCACGAATTACGCGCGGCCGGGGCCAAGCCATCGGTCATCGCCGACCAACTGAATATCAGCAGGGCATCGGTCTATCGCATTCTCGGCGGGGCACGGGCGGCATGAGCAAGTCAGTGTCGCACCTGTTCGCCGATATCACCGCGCATCTGGAAGATTTGCACGGCATCGCCGTCGAGGGGCAGCGCGCCGACCTTTCCCCCGACATGGCCGCCGCGCTTGTCATGAGCGTGCGAACCGGCATCGCGCAGGTCGATCGGCTGCTGATGCGGATCGAGCATCACGCGAATGATCGGCCCATCCGGTGATGGGCGGCCGATGGTATAACGGCTTCTCACCAGCCGAGCGGCGAGCAGCGATGGCGATATTGAAGGCGGCCTTGGCGGACGGCATCGTGCCGCCTGCCTACGTCTGTTCAGTCTGCGGCGTCACCGCAGGAAAGCCGCTCGGGCGACATAGCGAAGACTATCGCCGTCCGCTCGACGCCTATCCGGTCTGCACCCGTTGCCACTATGCGATCCACATCCGTTTCCGGCGTCCCGATTACTGGCGGCGCTACATAGCGCGGCTCGATCCTGAGGGCTGGTTCAACCGTCTGTCGGTCGACCCACATTGTGTTACCAGACCTTTTGACGATACGTATCCAAGAGGGCTTCGCAAGCCAGTTCAGGCGCTGCCAAGCAGCTTGATGAAAGATCACCTTCCGCCGAAGAGATAAATAATGGGAATGCTGCGAAACCATGCTGGAACCCGAGGTGCGCTGGCTGCCGCGTCTATCTCGCTCAATTTGGCTAGGAATGGAGTGACGATTTGACCGACGACCGAGGCGATCGAACTGAACCGCGCAGGCCGGTCACGCGCGAGGAAAACCCCATTCTTTGGGCACTCCAACAATACCAGATGGTCATCCGAGAATGGATGCACGACCTGACGGCGGTCGAATTCACTGTATTGATGCAAATCGTCGATCGCACTGTAGGTTGGCAAAAGACCGACCGCACGATTGGTATACCCAACATGCTGAATGGCGGTCGGCTTTATTCTGGCATCGGAAATGCAGTTAAACGTGCTGCGCTGATGAAGGCGCTTCGGAGCCTCGAAGATAGAGGGATCATCGAACGCCATCCCACCGATTACCGACTTAAGCATTACGTCATCAATCTTGATTGGACACCATCGCCTAGGCCCAATGAGGAGAGTGATCCTGATGATTTCTCCTCGGCACATGACGAGGGCATCGACTACGTTGACCCCATCATCGAGCAGCATTCACAGTGAGCACGAGGGTCCACTTGATGGACAGGCCGGTCTCAAATGCGGACTGGCCCGTCCACGAAGTAGCCTCTTAATTCTATCAAGTAGACACTATAGAACAGTAGTAATAGAATACTAACCTTAGACAGTATTAACTATAATACCGGAAACGCCTGCGGCTTTCCGGGATGGTTTTTTAAATTTTCAAGAAATTGGATTTGCGGATTAAGAGGTCATTTCTTGCCATATCGCGAACCGATGAAAGACGCTCTTGGGTCGCGCACGGCGGACAACAAAGCGCCGCAACTCTTGGACGCATTGGTGATCGATGGATAAGTAGCGGTGGCGCTTACCAGGCTGACGACCCGCTACGATCGTGCAACGGGTTGCATCCACCTGACTAGGTCAGAAGGTCATCGAATGAGACCTCAAGCGCCTTCGCCATCTTCTCGACTACGGTAATCGTCGGATTGCGTGCGCCACGTTCTACGTCGCTGATGTAGGTTCTATGCAGACCGGCGTCGTGGGCAAATTCCTCTTGCGACCGTCCGCTCCGTTTGCGCAGCCGCTTGAGGTTCTCGCCAAGGCGCTTCTGGATGTCCATCGATGAACATGGACGGTATTCACGCCCCAATCTCTACAGACGATCAGTGACATTTTGTGTCGACTATCCGTAACGTCGCCCCTAGGCTTACGACGTAGAATAACAGGAGGAGTGTTGGTCGCATGCTGCTGATAGGATTGGCCTTAGCCGGAGTGGCCGGGATGACGCCAACGCCGCAGGCTTTGCACAAGCGGCCAACCGAAAATGCCCCGGCTTCACACCCTTCGGCACCTAGCGTCGGCACATTGGACTTCAAAGGCGTCCCGCTCGGGATCAGCTACGACGATTTCCGCAAGCTGCCGCACCCGGATGGCATCGCGACGACACAAACCATCTGTTCGGGCGACAACATGATGGATTTGGAAATCCCTATTCCGCCCAGCGAGATCGAGATCAACGATCCGATCGAAAAGGCAGTCGGCATCCGTAAGTGCATTTGGATATCGACCTACGGCCCCGGAAAAGACGATATCGCAGGGCTGGACCTAGCGGGAAGCCGGTGGGCGCTTAACGAATACAGCTTCAGCTTCGCACCCGATCCCAAAGACGGCGTCCTTCGGATGTATCAGTTTTCCGGCATGACTAACGTCAGGGCCGATGACGTGGTCGTTCAGGCGCTCACGGCGAAATACGGTCAGCCGAAGACTATGAGCGGCACCGTTCAGAACCGCCTCGGCGGCACATCCGATCAAGTAACTGACGAGTGGTCCAGAGGGACAGGGTCTCTAATCGTCCGATCCCCGGCCGTCGCTTCCGACAAGATGATGGTCGTGATGGTCGACAACCGCATGTCAAAGATCGTTGACGATGAGGAGGCGGCCAAGCGCGCGGCGGTGCCGAACGGCATATGAGCGATAGCGCCGCGCAGCCGACCGCATCGGTTCACGTCAGGTGCCTCTTCGGCGTCAACGGCGACGTCATCGAAGCCGTCGCCGTATGCATGTATCCCGAGCCTCTTGTCCGCGAATGGCAATCGCTGATGGCGTCGGCTCATGCCGAACTGGGAGGCTCATCGGGCGGAACGGGTATCGGCTTCCTCGGCTCCCCGGAGTTTGTGCTCGGCGGCATGGCGCTGATCGGTATTCTTGGTCAGGCTGCCGCTAACTCGCGAGCGAAGAAGGCGCTCGCACATCTCGCCGAAGCCGAACGTAAACGGGCCGTGCTCATCGACAGCGCGGTGCCGATCGGCATCGCCTCCATTACGAACGTCGACCTCCCCGATCCCAATAGCTGGATCGGCAAACGAGATGTTCAGACGGAAGTTCAGGTGGGTCGGCTACCCTCCCTCCAGCGCAGGCGCTTGCTGCGCTCCTACGGGCTGTCGAGAGACGATGTTCAAGGTGGTAAGGTGTCGGTGTCCGCAACCGAGCGCTTCGTTCTCCGTGGGGACGATTTCGTAGCCCTCCATACCGCCGATGGGGTCACGGCAATCCGTTGGAGTGCCGTTTCATCATTTCGCATCACGGCCTGAAGTGTCTTTCGATGAGCGCCGGGCAGCGGTAAGTCAGAACCAAACGAACTATTGAAAGAACATCACGATGGGCACCAAATCGGCATGGACGCCGGAGCGTCGAGCCAAACAGGCAGAGGCTATCCGCCGTTGGAAGCCGTGGGAGAAATCTACCGGCCCCCGCACCGCAGAAGGCAAGGCGCGCTCCAGCCGCAACGCTGATACAGGCGCGGCTGCGCAACATGCTCGATACCTTGATGTTCGGATGCAGGTCAGAGCGCGCTTCGAGGCCGAGGCGATAAGAAGATGCCGTCTGATGTTCTGAGCCATTACTGTCCAAATGTTGACCACAAATCTCGTCTAAAATTCTGTGGGCATTGACGCACGATTTAACCAAATAGTCTTGCAACGGGTTGCACAAAGCAGTTGTTGCAAATGCATAATTGTGGCTTATTATGCGTGATCGCTCTTTTGTTAGGGACGGTCATGCAAGAACAACGAAACACAACTTCGGCTATTGCGCCGGACTGTCAGCGAGGGATAAATCCGCCTCCCCGAACGCGGCGGCGTATTGTTCCCGTAAACGGAAGCGAGGAACCAGCGGCCGTTGGCAAGCGCAAGCGGCGCGTAACTTTCAAAAAGGCTGACGTAGCTCGCGCGATCTCCGCCGTTACAAAAGGAGGGTTGGTCCCCGCATCGGTCGAGATCGGTTCTGACGGCAACATTCGCATTTATGCAGCCGGCATGGAACCAGCCGAAACGCTGTTCGACCAATGGAGCGACCGGCTGTGATCTCGGGCCTTCACGTCGTCAAATCAGTCCGGCCCGGCAAACCGATACGTTGGTATATCTATGCGTGGCGCGGTGGGCCAAAAATACGGGTCGTCGAGCAGCCGACGCGGCCGCGACTGACACCCGAGGATGTCGCCGCAGTCGCAGCGGCACAGGCTGAAGCGCATAAAACGGAGCAACCGGCGAGCCATATCGCCGGGGTCATCGGCCAATTCCGCAGATCGAAGTTCTGGAATGAGCTTGCACCGAACACCCGGAAGACATGGGGCGTAGGCCTCGATCGAATTGAAAAGCAATGGAAGGACGTGCCCATAGCCGCTCTCGCCGATCCCCGAGCGCGCCCGAAGATCATAAAATGGCATCGGGCCTTGGCCGAGGGAAACGCGCGCGGAGCCGACATCGCCAAGGACATGCTTCGCAGACTTTTCGATTGGGCAATCGACGAAGGGCTGGCCACGCACAATCCCGCCGAAAAAATGCAGAACCTTTACCGGCGAGTGGACAGGGCATCGGTGATCTGGCTCCCCGAAGATTTGGAAGCCATATACGCCGTAGCAAGCCAGCCTCTGCGTGATGCGATGTCATTGGGTTCAATGACCGCCCTTCGGAGGGACGATCTTGTGTCGCTACGGTGGGACGAAGTGGGCGATCTTGCAATTCAACGGATTGCAGCGAAGCGATCACGCGGCAAGCGTTACCGGGTCACAATCCCTCGCCTACCGCATCTCAATGCCCTTCTCGATGAATTGCGAACCCGCCCCCGCGAAACAGGTGTCGAGACCGTTCTCGTCAATTCCTACGGCAAGAGTTGGACAGGCGACGGCTTGGCCAGCAGCTTTTATGGCGCGCGCGCCAAAGCCAACGGCGGTAACGGGATTTGCTATGTCGAACGCGACCCGTCCACGGGCAAAGAGCAGCGCATACCGAAGCGGCTGCACGATCTACGAGGCACTTTCGCCACCCACCTGATGACGCAGCTAAAGTCCCCGCTCACGGACCGAGAGATTGCGGACGTGATGGGATGGAGCGAGCAGCAGGTTGGCGATATTCGGAAGCGTTATGTTGACGACAAGGCAATCGTCGTGGCACTGACGCGCCGGCTCGGCCAAGGGACGTTGTAAAACGCTCTGTAAAACACCGGGCTTCGCATCAGCCAAGTGCTTGATATGCGGGTGTAGCTCAATGGTAGAGCAGAAGCTTCCCAAGCTTACGACGAGGGTTCGATTCCCTTCACCCGCTCACCCTTTATCAGAGGTCGGATAAAGGGTGACCCGCTGGTTTCCAACCACAAATCTTGCCAGCCAGCCCGCGAATGTCGTGACGCGTTCCTCCGACTGCGGTGGCGCCTTGCGCGCGCCGTCTCATCGCCATCATGAACTCGTTATCGAAAGCCTCGCTGGTGCTCCTCGCCATCGCCGGTGCGGCATGGGTCATCCCCATCGACGCCAAGGGGCCCGGATCGCCGCCGGCAATGCCGAATGTTGCCGAAACACCATCCCCGGGGTCGTTATCGGTGCTGACTTACAATGTTCACGGCTTGCCCTGGCCGTTCGCGACCGATCGCCCGGCAGCGTTCCGACAGATTGCCGCCCGGCTCGCCGCCATGCGCGTCGAAGGTACGGCGCCACAGATCGTCGTGATGCAGGAGGCATTCACCGACGCTGCCGTGCGGATCGGTAAGGAAGCGGGCTATCCTTACATCGTTCAAGGCCCCAATGCCCGTCAGCGCGACGCCGACGCCGATGGCGCCACGGATGCCGCATTTCTGGCGCAGGCCCGCTGGAATCGCGGCGAGACCGAGGGGCCGTTGCTCGACAGCGGGCTCGTCATCCTGTCGGATTATCCCATCCTTTCGGCCAGAACGGTCGCTTATCCCCGCGATGCGTGCGCCGGCTATGACTGTCTGGCCAACAAGGGGGCAGTTTTGGCGCGCGTAGCGGTTCCGGGGCTGAGCAGCCCGGTGGATATCGTCACCACGCACCTTAATTGTCGCGAGCGCACGGGCGTTTCCCTAGGACGCGCCGACGAAGCCTATCAGCGTGAATTGGCGACGCTTACCGACTTCATCGCGCGCGCGCACGACCCTGATCTACCGATGATCGTCGCCGGCGATTTCAACGTCGGCAGAGCAGCTTCGCGCATGACGGCGGTTGCTTCTGCGATCGACAAGCTTCACGCTCGACCGGCGCTGGCAACAATGGTCGGCGACCATGCGGCATTGCCTGCCGACGCCTTCTTCTCCTGGCGCAAGAACAAGGATTTGCAGCTCGCTGTTTCCTCGGCGACCGCGCGGGTGTCGGTGCAGGCGATCGCCATCCCGTTCGGTCACGACAACGGCGGCATGCTCTCCGATCATGTGGGCTATGTGGTGCGTTACCGCATTGTCCCTTCGGCAGTACCTTCGAATGAGACCGCGGCGTGAAGAGCGACTCTCCAAGACGGTTTTGAACTTGCAGCGAAGCGCGCACTCGAATTGATTTGAACCCGGTCCTTGCGCGGAATTATATCGATTTGCCGGTATCCGCGTTGTCGGGCACAGCTCAGTCCATCAGAGATCATCTGTCCGAATGGCCGACTCCCCCGTTTTCTTCGATGCTTCAGGACGCCGCCGGCGACGCTTTCTGTTGGGGGTGCTCGCGTTCGCCGCGCTGCTTTTGCTGGCGGTCGCGCTGTTCGTCGTCTCGATAGGCGCGGTTCCGAGCGCACCATTGCTGCCATTCCATTCCGAAGCGTCGGCACTGCACAAGCTGCAGCCGCCGCATCAAGGCGTACTCACCCGCACCCGGCGCGGCATTGACTGGTATGCACGGAAGATATTCGGCACCTCCTCGACGCAGCGGGCAGCGGCTGACGTGCCGCTGGCGATCGCCTTCCACGCGCCCTGGGATCCCTCGAGCGTCGCCTCGCTGCAGCGGCATATCGATCAGCTCGATTGGGTGATTCCCGGCTGGCTGTCGCTCACCGGGCCCGAGCATCGCCTCGTCGAGTTTCAGGACAATGCCGGGCGCGCGATCATCAACCAGGCGGCGCATCGGCCGGTGATCCTGCCGATGATCCAGAACGCGCTCAACGATCAATGGGACGGCAAGGATACCGCCGCGCTGCTCCACGATCCCCGCGCCCGCACGGCACTGCTCGATCGGCTGGAGCCATTCCTCGTGCGCAATCATGCCGGCGGCGTGTTCTTCGATTTCGAGGAGCTCCCGGTTTCGGCACAACGCGATTACCGCACCTTCCTGGCCGAGGCGCACCGGCGTTTCGCGCCGCATGGCTGGATCGTGGCGATCGCCGCGCCGGTCGGCGATTCGGATTGGAACCTGCCCGCCTATGCCGGGATCGTCGATAAACTGTTCCTGATGACTTATGACCAACACGAGACGAGCGGGCCAGCCGGCCCGATCGCCTCGCAACAATGGTTCGCGCAGACGATCGCCCGCGCCGCGCGAGGGATCCCACGGGACAGGCTGGTCGTCGCCTTCGGCAATTATGCCTATGACTGGCACGATCATGGCGGTGACTCGCTCGATGTCGAGGAAGCGTGGCAGGAGGCCGCCGATTCGGGCGAGGCGCCGGCCTGGGACAAGGAAAGCGGCAATTCCAGCTTCGCCTATCAGGACGGCGACAGCCGGCATATCGTATGGCTGCTCGATGCCGCGTCGGCCTATAACGAGCTGCATTTCCTGAAACAGGCCGGGATCGGCGGTGTCGCCTTGTGGCGGCTGGGCTCGGAGGATCCCGGCCTGTGGTCGATCTTCGGCCGCGATTATCGCACGCTGCCGCCGGCCTCGGCGATCGACGCGATTCCGGCGGGCACCAATGTCGACATCGAAGGCGCAGGCGAAATCCTGAAGATCGCCGCCTCACCGGTGACCGGCGCCCGACAGGCGCGCACCGCATCGGACGGGACGATCAGCGATGTGGCGTTTCGCCGGCTGCCGTCGCCTTATGTGGTCGAGCGGACCGGCAACGTCCACGGCGACATCGCGCTGACCTTCGACGACGGCCCCGACCCGGACTGGACACCGAAAATTCTATCGGTCCTGGAAGTCAAGCATGTGCCTGCCACTTTCTTCATCGTCGGCGAAAATGCGCTGACTCAGCGGCATGTGCTGAAGCGCGAGGTGCGCGACGGCGACGAGGTCGGCAGCCATACCTATACCCACCCGAACCTCGCCACCGTGTCGGCGCGGCAGGTGGCGCTGGAGCTCAACGCCAACCAGCGGCTTTTCCAGGCGTTTACCGGCCGTTCGCTGCGATTGTTCCGCGCGCCCTATTTCGGCGACGCCGAGCCGACCACGGCGGACGAAATCGATCCGGCGCTGCAAGCGCAGAACCGCGGCTACATCTCGGTCGGCCTCCATGTCGATCCCGACGACTGGAAGCGGCCGGGCGTGGCGGCGATCGTCCAGCGTACCATCGCCGGCGTGACGAGCGGCCCGCCGACCTGCGGCTCCGACGCCGACGCCAATTGCAGCCGCAATGTCGTCCTGCTGCACGACGGCGGCGGTGATCGTTCCCAGACGGTCGCCGCGCTTCCCCTCATTATCGACCAGCTTCGTGCGCGAGGCTATCGCTTCGTTCCCGTTTCGACGCTCGCCGGCCTTTCGCGCGGCGCAGTCATGCCGCCGATCTCGGCCAGCGACCGCTTCATGGCGCGCGCGGACCTCGCCCTGTTCACCACGCTGGGCAGCATCGTGATCGCGATGCACTGGCTGTTCGCCGTCGCCATCACGCTCGGCATCGTGCGCGCCATCGCGCTGTCGGCGCTGGCGCTGATCCAGGCGCGGCGTGAAAATCGCGAGATATTTCCGCCGATCGACCCGGAGCGCTCGGTCACGGTCCTCATCCCCGCCTATAACGAGGAACGCGTCGTCGAACGCGCCGTGCGCGGCGTGCTCGCCTCGACCGAGGTTCACGTCGCGGTGATCGTGATCGACGACGGCTCGACCGACCGGACCAGCGCGGTCGTCGCCGAGACCTTCGCCGACGATCCGCGCGTCCGCCTGCTGACGCTGGAGAATGGCGGCAAGGCGCGCGCGCTCAATCGCGGGCTCGAGCTGGTCGAATCGGAAATCGTCATCGCGCTCGACGCCGACACCCAGTTCGAGCCGACGACGATCGCCCGCCTCGCGCGGTGGTTCGGCGATCCGCGGCTGGGCGCCGTCGCCGGCAACGCGAAGGTGGGCAATCGCGTCAATCTGATCACCCGCTGGCAGGCCCTGGAATATATCACCGCGCAGAATCTCGAACGCCGCGCCCTTGGCCGGCTCGATGCGATCACGGTGGTGCCCGGTGCGGTCGGGGCGTGGCGGCTCGACGCGATCCGCGCGGTCGGCGGCTATCCGCACGACACGCTGGCCGAGGACCAGGACCTCACCATCGCCATTCAGCGCGCCGGGTGGCGGGTCAGCTACGATCAGTTCGCGGTCGCCTGGACCGAGGCACCGGAGAGCGTGAAGGCGCTCGCCAAGCAGCGTTTCCGCTGGGCCTATGGCACATTGCAATGCCTGTGGAAGCATCGCGCGGTGATGGCGACAGGCACGCCCCGCGGCCTGGCGCGGATCGGCCTGCCGCAGGCGATCCTGTTCCAGATCGTGCTCGCGGCGATCTCACCGATCATCGACCTCGCGCTGCTGGTGAGCTTCTTCACCACCTACCTGGCCGTCGAAGCGCACGGCTGGGCGCAAACCTCGCATGACGTCGAGAAGATGCTCATCTACTGGCTCGTGTTCACCGCGATCGACCTCTTGGCCGCGACGATCGCCTTCGCGCTCGAGCGGCGCGAACGCTGGCGGCTGTTGTGGCTGCTGATCCCGCAGCGCGTCGGCTATCGTCAGATCATGTATTATGTCGTGGTGAAAGCAATCGCCCAGGCGCTGCGGGGGCCGGCGGTCGGCTGGGGCAAGCTGCAGCGAACCGGTCGCGCCGTCGCGCGGCCATCGAACACGGCGAAGCGCCGTTAAGTTCGGCCGGCTTGGGCTGAAAGACGACTCAGGATGATGGCCGTGGCCACGATGCCGCCGTTTGCCAGCATTTGCAGAAAGCGAGTGTGCAGTCCGCCCGGGTCTGGACAAATTTACTTAGCCTTCTAACTAAGTGTGCGTGACATCTCGGCGTGAAAACGAATTCGCGTTGGCGACAGGTCTCCGGCCTTTGTCGGGGGCATGGCAGCGACTCGCCGACGCCGCGCTGGCGACACTCGACACCTCCAATTCGCAAGGCTGGGCGCTGGTTCATCTCGCGCGGCTCGGCACCGAGACACGCCAGGCCGATCTGGCGCGCGCGATCGGGATCACCGAAGCATCACTGGTGCGCACGCTGCACCAGCTCGAACATGGCGGCTTCGTCACGCGGCGGCCCGATCCCGACGATCGGCGAACCAACCGGCTGGTGCTGACCGAGACCGGCGCGGCGATCGCCGACGCCATCGATGCGCGCCTCGTCGCAATCAGGGCCGAGCTGCTCGACGGCGTCGCCGATGCCGATCTTGCCACCACCGTCCGCACGCTCGAGCTCGTCGCGCGACGCATCGTCGAACGGCGCGGCCGGCCATGACCTCGCGCTTCGGCATCGATGCCGCGGTCTTCTCGATCAAGGCGTATCTGGCGGCCATGCTCGCCATGTATCTGGCGCTGTCGATCGGGCTGCAGCGGCCTTATTGGGCGTTCCTCACCTCGTACATCGTCGCGCAGCCGCTCGCGGGCGCGGTGGTCTCCAAGGCGATGTTCCGCGTCATCGGCACCTTCGTCGGCGCGCTCGCCGCGGTGGCGATGGTTCCCACGCTCGACAATTCGCCCGAGCTGCTGACGCTGGCGATCGGGCTATGGCTGGCGCTCTGCGTGTTCGTCTCATTGCTCGACCGCACGCCCCGCGCCTACATGTTCGTGCTCGCCGGCTACAGCGCGATCCTGATCGCCTTGCCGAGCGTCGAGACGTCGGCGACGATCTTTGCCACCGCCGCGCTGCGCGTCCAGGAGATCACGCTCGGCATTCTGTGCGGCAGCCTCGTCCACGCGGTCATCCTGCCGCAATCGGTCGCCGAGTTCCTGCTGACGCGGGTCGCGGTGATCCTGCGCGATGCCGAGCACTGGTCGCGCGATTCGATCGAGCTCGCGCCCGATCCGGCGGTCGACGACGAGCGCCGCCGCCTCGCGCAGGATGTGACCGAGCTGCACCAGCTCTCGATCCACCTGCCTTTCGAAACCGCGCGCATTGCGCCACGCGTTCGCACCGTCCGCGCGCTGCAGGACCAGCTGTCGATGCTGATGCCGCTCGGCGCCGCGGTCGCCGATCGAGTCGCCAGGCTCGAGGTCGCGGGCGGCGTGCCCTCGGGCTTCGCAACATTGCTGGCCGACACCCGCGCTTGGCTCGACCGCCTCGACCGCACCGAGCGCGCCGCGCGCGAAACCGAAGCGGTTGCGCTTCAGCAGCGCTGCGCCGCGCTAGAGCCGGCAATCGTCGAGGGCAGCACCTGGCGCGAGCTGCTCGAGCTCAGTCTCGCCGCGCGGCTGTCGGCACTGATCGGCGCGCATCGCGACTGCCGCGATCTTGCCGAGCAACTCGCCACGCTCGACCGCCGCCCGGTCAGCCCACGCGTCGCCGAATTGCTCGAAGGCCGCCGCGACCGCGAGCTGCACCGCGACGTCGCTGGGGCGGCGCGCGGCGCGGCGGGGGCGTTTCTCACCATCGTGATCGGCTCGGCGTTGTGGATCGCCAGCGGTTGGCAGGACGGCTCGACCGCGGTGATGCTCGCGGGCGTGTTCCTCGCCTTGTTCGCGGCGAGCGACGATCCGCTGGTGCCGCTGCGAGCGTTCTTCTTCGGCACGCTGGCGGCGGCGTTGCTCGGCGCAGTCTATGGCTATGCGATCCTGCCGCGGCTCGATGGCTTCGTCGAGTTCGCCGCGGCGCTCGCCCCGCCGCTCCTGGTCCTCGGCACGATGATGCATTCGCCGCGCTGGTCGGGCCTCGCCGTGCCGACCTTGCTCGGGCTGGGCAGCCCGCTCTTGATCGCCGATCGCTACACCAGCGATTTCCAGGCGTTCGTCAACGGCATGATCGCGCAGTTGGTCGGCATCGCCTTTGCCATCGTCATGGCGCGGCTGCTGCAATCGGCGGGCGTCAGCGGCGCGATCCGTCGCACGCTGCGCGCGGGCTGGAACGACATCGCCGAGCGCAGCACGCTGATGGTGCCGGTCGACGTGCGCGGCTGGATAAATCGCATGCTCGACCGCATCGCCCTGCTCGCCCCGCGCCTTGCGGTGAGCGGCCGCGCGCCGGGCGCGCCGCTCTACGACGCGCTGCGCGACCTGCGCACAGGCGTCGCGATCGGCGAGCTGCGGCAGCTGCGCCTCGATTTGCCGCCCGACCGCGGCGAGCCGCTGCGCCAGGTGCTGACCGATGTCGGCGCTTATTACCGCCACCTCGATCCCGACGCGCCGGCGCCCGCCGGCCCTGGCCTGCTCGCCGAGATCGATGCCGCGATCCACGCCTTCGCCCGCGACGGCGACGCTGCGATCCGTCGCGCCGCCGCGCTCGCACTCGTCAGCCTGCGCCGCAACCTCTATCCCGATGCCGATCCGGCAGCGGAGGCGCGCGCATGACGGGCGAGATCGCGATCTCCGGCGTCTTCGTGCCGACGCTGCTGGTGCTCGGCATCGCCGCCTCGCTCGTCACCTTGGGGCTGATGCGACTGTTCAACTTCCTCGGCGTTTATCGCTTCGTCGCCTATCGCGCGCTGGTCGATCTGTGCCTGTTCGTCCTCGTTCTCGGTTTCTTCGCCTGGCTTTCCCCCATCATCGGCTTTCATCAATGAACCGCATCCTCGCCCAGATCGGCCGCAGCGCCGCCACCATCCTGATTGTGATCCTCGCGCTGCTCGTGGCGGTTTGGCTGTGGCGGCATTATGAGCGCAGCCCCTGGACCCGCGACGGCCGTGTGCGCGCCGACGTGGTGCGCGTGACGCCCGACATCGGCGGGCTCGTCACCGAGGTCGATGTGCGCGATAACCAGCCGGTCCAGGCCGGCCAGCTGCTGTTCGTGATCGACAAGCCGCGCTATTCGCTCGCGGTCGCGCAGGCGCAGGCGAACATCGCCAGCGCGCAAGCGACGCTCGCCCAGGCGCAGCGCACCGCCAAGCGCGACCTTGCATTGGGCGACCTCGTTGCCACCGAGATGCACGAGCAGAACGTCGCCGCCGTCGCCACCGCCCGGGCAGCGCTCGACGAAGCGCGAACAGCGCTGGAAGGCGCGCGGCTCAATCTTGCACGCACGCAGGTCAAAGCGTCGGTCAACGGGGTCGTCACCAATCTTGACTTGCATCCCGGCGATTACGTCGCCGCCGGGCAGCAGGCGATGGCGCTGCTCGATACCGACAGCGTGCGCGTCGAAGGCTATTTCGAGGAGACCAAGCTGCCGCTGATCCGCATCGGCGCGCCGGCGACGGTGCGGCTGATGGGCGATTCGCGCCCACTCTACGGCCGCGTCGAGAGCATCGCCGCGGGCATCAACGATCCGACGCGAAGCAATTCGGGTAATTTGCTGCCGAGCGTCGACGCCACCTTCACCTGGGTCCGCCTGGCGCAGCGCATTCCGGTGCGGATCAGGCTGACTCGCATCCCAAAAGGCATCCGCCTCGTCTCCGGCCGCACCGCGACAGTGACGATCCAGCCGGCGCAAGTCGCACCCACGGTGGCCGCCGGAAAGAAGTGATGCGGCGCTTCCTGTCCCTCGCCACGCTCGCGCTGCTCGCCGGCTGCGCCACCGCCGGGCCCGATTATCATCCGCCGGTGCATTCGGCGGCGACCGAACCGGGTGCCACCGGCGCCTTCGCCTCAGGGCACGACGCCGCCTTCGCCAACGAGCCGCTGCCCGATCATTGGTGGCGCCTTTATGACGATCCGCGCCTCGACGCGCTCGTCGAGGAGGCGCTGTCGGTCAATGCCGACCTGCGCGCCGCCGATGCCAACCTTCGCAAGGCCGATGCGGTGGTGCGCGAGACCGAGGCCGGCCGCTCGGTCACCACCGATCTGTCGGGCGGCGCGACGCTCGCTCGTCCATCGGGAACGGGGGAGTCCCTGCCCGGCGTGCTGAGCTACGACATCGGCATTACCGCCGGCTATTCGCTCGACCTGCGCGGCAAGATCAGGCGCGCGATCGAGGCGAGCATGGCCAATCGCGACGCCGTGGAGGCGGCGCGCGATGCGGTGCGGGTCAGCGTCGCCGCCGCCACCGCCAAGGCCTATGCCGATACCTGCGCGGCCAATTACCGGCTCGCCGTCGCCGAGCGCATCGTCAAGCTGCAGCGTGAGACGCTCGACGCCACCCAGCGCCTGCAGCACGGCGGTCGCGGCACGGCCTTCGACGTCAGCCGCGCGCAAGCCGCGGTCGACGCCAGCGAAGCGACGCTGCCGACCTACGCTGCCCAGCGCCGCGCCGCGCTCTATCTGCTGGCGACATTGCTCGGCCGCCCACCCGCCGATTATCCGCGCGAGGTCGAGCAATGCGCGGTGCTCCCTGCCCTCACCCGGCCGATGCCGATCGGCGACGGCGCTGCGCTGATCCGCCGCCGTCCCGATATCCGTCAGGCCGAGCGCACGATTGCCGCCGACGCCGCGCAGATCGGCGTCGCCACTGCGGACCTCTATCCCTCGATCAGCCTCGGCGGCTCGGCGGGTTTGTCGGGGCCGCTCAAGGACATTGGCGGGCCCACCTCGTTCGGCTTCAGCCTCGGCCCGCTTATCAGTTGGAGCTTCCCCAACCGCCCGGTGGTCAAGGCCCGCATCGCCGAGGCCAACGCACAGGTCGAGGCCGATCTCGCCGGCTTCGATTCGACTGTGCTCGCCGCATTGCGCGATACCGAAACCGCGCTGGAAACCTACGCCCGCGATCGCGACGAAGCCGCGGCGCTCGGCCGCGCGCGCGACAGCGCGGCACTATCGGCGGCGCAGGCCGGTAAGCTGTTCCGCTTCGGCCGCGGCGACTTTCTCTCTCTGCTCGAAGCGCAGAGCAGCCTCGCCCAGGCGGAAGCCGCGCACGCCACGGCCGAGACCCGGCTCGTCGACGATCAGATCGCGCTGTTCATGGCATTGGGCGGCGGCTGGCGTTGATATTTCCGTGGCCTGTGCCGGCCGGCTTGCGCAGCCGCGTGCCGGCCGGTGCGGGGGGCGCGAAGACCGGCGCGCCGTCATTCCAACTCACCTTGCTGATATAGGGCGCGCGCTTGGGCGTGCAGCCCATGCCGGCGGCCGGGTTGGCGTGATAGATGATCCACTGTTCATGCCCGTCCGGCGAGCGGAAGAAGCCATTGTGGCCGGTGGCATAGACACCGTTGGCGCTTGAAAGCACGGGAACGGGACTCTTGGTCCAGGACTTGGGTGACAGCAGGTCGCCGCCGCGCTTCGCCTCCATCAGCCCGAGCGCATAATTATCCGACCAGCAGGCACCCGCCGAATAGGTCATGAACACGCGCCCGTCAGGGCCTTCGAGGAACTCGGGGCCTTCCATGATGCTGCGGCCGCCCTGGGTTTCCCACGTCTTGTCGGCGACGGCGATGACGCTTTCCTTGCCGGCGATCGTCCAAGGATTGGCGAGCCGAGCGACCGCGATGCCGCTGCGCGCGCCGATATAGGGGGAATAAGCGAAATAGATGGCGCCATGATGGACGAATACGGTGCCATCGATGCCGGCATGCGTGGTGTTGACCCGGCCACGATCGATCCATTTACCCCGCAGCGGATCGGGCGAGTCGTTTTCGAGCACGAAGACGCCGCGATGCCGGTCGTCATCGAATCCCGAGGCGGTGGCCGAATAATAGATGTACCATTTGCCGTTCAGCCGGTGCAGCTCGGGCGCCCAGATCGATCGCGCATTGGGGCCCGTCGCAGGGGGCGTCCATACCGTTCTCTTCTCGGCATGGACGAGGTTGGTGATATCGGTGGTCCGCCACAGTGCGATGCGATTCCCAAGCGTGTTGGTGTAATAATAGACGCCATCCTGCTGCGTGACCCAGGGGTCCGGCCCGGAAGGCAGCAGCGGATTGGTGAAGGTGTCGAGCGCCGCATCGTGCGCGACCGGGCCGTTCCGCGGCGCCGTCGCGCAGGCTGCAAGCGTCAATGCAAGTGCGGCGAGCAGTGCACGCGCGCTGTCGCGACGCCGCTTGCCGCCGATCGATGACGCTGCCCGCCGGATCATCCTTCATTCCTTTGCCAAAACAGATGGCGTCCGATATCATCTCTCCCTCTTTTATACTATATATATTGCTTAAGGCGGATGTTAGCCCTAAAGGTGCGCGAACGAGCGCTTCCCTTCGATTTTGGGGAAAGCGGCGATGCGGCTATTGAACCATGGGGATCAGGATATTGTGAGCGACGGAATGCCGAAGTTGCGATCGCGGGCATGGTTCGACAATCCATCGAACCCCGACATGACCGCCTTGTATCTGGAGCGCTATCTCAACTACGGCCTGTCGATCAGCGAATTGCAATCGGGCAAGCCGATCGTCGGAATCGCTCAGACGGGAAGCGATCTTTCGCCCTGTAACCGCCATCACCTCGTGCTCGCCGATCGCGTGCGCGACGGCATCCGCGAGGCGGGCGGCATTCCGATCGAATTCCCGACCCATCCGATCCAGGAGACCGGCAAGCGCCCGACGGCGGGGCTCGACCGCAACCTCGCTTATCTGAGCCTGGTCGAGGTGCTCTACGGCTATCCGCTGGATGGCGTGGTGCTGACGATCGGTTGCGACAAGACGACGCCGGCCTGCCTGATGGCCGCGGCGACAGTGGACATTCCGGCGATCGCCTTGTCGGTGGGGCCGATGCTCAACGGCTGGCACAAGGGCGAGCGCACCGGATCGGGCACGATCATCTGGAAGGCGCGCGAGATGCTCGCGGCGGGCGAGATCGACTATAAGGGCTTTATCGAGCTGGTCGCTTCCTCGGCGCCATCAACCGGCTATTGCAACACGATGGGCACGGCGACGACGATGAACAGCCTCGCCGAGGCTTTGGGCATGCAATTGCCCGGCGCCGCGGCGATCCCCGCACCCTATCGCGACCGCCAGGAATGCGCCTGGCGCACCGGCAAGCAGATCGTCGAAATGATCCATGCCGATCGCAAGCCCTCCGACATCATGACGCGCGCGGCTTTTCTCAACGCGATCCGGGTCAATTCGGCCATCGGCGGCTCGACCAACGCGCCGATCCATTTGAACGCGATCGCGCGGCATATCGGCGTCGAGCTGACGCTCGCCGATTGGGAGGACCACGGCGCCGACGTGCCGCTTCTCGTCAACCTGCAGCCGGCGGGCGAATATCTCGGCGAGGATTATTATCGCGCCGGCGGCGTTCCCGCGGTCATGGGCGAACTCGTGCGCGGCGGCCTGCTCGATGGCGAGGCGCTCACCGCGAACGGCCGGACCGTCGCCGACAATTACGCCAGTGTCGCGATCGCCGACCCGCGCGTGATCCGCCCGCTCGCCGATCCGCTCAAGCGCGAGGCGGGACTGATGGTGCTCTCGGGGAACCTGTTCGACTCGGCGGTGATGAAGACCAGTGTGATCTCCGACGAGTTCCGCCGCCGATTCCTGTCCAACCCGGCCGACCCCAACGCCTTCACCTCGCGCGCGGTGGTGTTCGACGGGCCGGAGGATTACCACGCGCGCATCGATGATCCCGCGCTAGGTATCGACGAAACCACGACATTGGTGATCCGCGGCGCGGGACCGGTCGGCTATCCGGGCGGCGCCGAGGTGGTCAACATGCGTCCACCCGCCGCGCTGATCCGCGCCGGTATCCATGCGCTGCCCTGCATCGGCGACGGCCGGCAATCGGGTACGAGCGGCAGCCCTTCGATCCTCAACGCGGCGCCAGAGGCCGCGGTCGGCGGCGGGCTCGCCTTGCTGCGCACCGGCGACCGTATCCGCATCGATCTCAACAAACGCACCGCCGACATGCTCGTTGACGAAGCCGAGCTGGAGCGGCGACGTGCCGAGCTGACGCAGGTCGAAACTGCCGTCACGCCGCCCTCGCAGACGCCGTGGCAGGAAATCCAGCGCGACATCACCGGCCAGTTCGATACCGGCGCGACGCTGGAGCCGGCAGTCAAATATCAGCGTATCGCGGCGAGCATGGGCCTGCCGCGCGACAGCCATTGAGGAGGACGAGGATGACGGTAGGGACGCTCGCGCAGGTCGCGATTGCAGGCGCGGTCGCCATGTTGTGCGCGGCCGGTAGCGCCGAGGCGGCGACGGCGAAGAAATCCACCTTCGGCACCCTGCCCGATGGCCGCGCCGTGCCCGCGGTGACGCTCGCCAACGGCCACGGTGTCTCGGCGACGGTGATCGCTTACGGCGCAGCGCTGCAATCGCTCGTCATGCCCGATCGCGACGGGAAAAAGGGCGATATCGTGCTCGGCTACGACAATCTCGAACAATATCTGAGCCAGCCGCAATATTTCGGCGCGACCGTCGGGCGGTTCGCGAACCGGATCGCCAAGGGCAAGTTCACCCTCGACGGCAAGGCGTATCAAGTGCCGGTCAATAACGGCGTCAACTCGCTTCACGGCGGCACGCAGGGCTTCGACAAGGTGCTGTGGACGGTGACCAAGGTGAGCGACGGCGCCACCGCCTCGGTGACAATGCGCTATGTCAGTAAAGACGGCGATCAGGGCTATCCGGGCACGCTGACGGTCGATGCGACCTACGCGCTCGGCGAGGACAACCGATTGACGATCACCTATCGCGCGACCACCGACGCGCCGACCATCGTCAATATTTCCAACCACACTTATTGGAACCTCTCGGGCGAAGGCTCGACCAACGGCGCGATGGGCGAGCGCCTCACCATTCCGGCCGACAGCTATCTGCCGACCGACGCGACGTCGATCCCTACCGGCGAGATCCGTCCGGTCGCAAATACGGTGTTCGACTTCCGCACGCCTCATGTCATCGGCGACCGCGTGCGCGACGCGAGTGATCAGCAGGTCGTTTTCGCACGCGGCTACGATCACAATTGGGTGATCGGCCGCAAGGTGACCAAGGACGAGCATCTGATGGCCAAGGTCAGCGATCCGGCGTCGGGGCGCGGGTTCGAACTCTGGTCGAACCAGCCGGGGCTGCAATTCTATTCGGGCAACTTCCTGGACGGCACCAGCTACGGCAAGGCGCGCCGTATCTATCGCGAGGGCGACGCGATCGTGCTCGAGCCGCAGATCTTCCCCGATACGCCCAACCAGCCGGCGTTCGGCTCGGCGCGGCTGGCGCCCGGTGAGGTCTATCTCAACACAATCACCTACCGACTGACCAGCGGCGCGCGATGAGCCGCGCCGCCAGCCCTTCCTCACACTTGGTCGATCAGTTCGACCACGTCGGAGATGATCGCGCGCATCGCCGCTTGTGCGGCATCGGGCTTGCGGTCCTCGATCGCCTTGAGGACGGCGCCATGCTGGGCCAGGTCGGCAGTGCGGCCCTTGATCCGATTGGTGAAGCGGATCGAGGTGCGGAGCGCAGTCGTCACGACGTCGCGGAATTGCACGAAGAAGGGGTTCGCCGAGGCGCGCAGGATGGCGACATGGAAAGCGATGTCGGCATCGAGCGAATCGTCCTCACCGCGTTCAGCGGCTTCCATCCGCGCATAGCCGGCGCGAATGCCCGCAAGGCCGTCACCATCGGCGGCGCGTGCGGCGAGCGCAGCGGCGGCAGGCTCGATCGCGATGCGCAATTCGCTGAACTGGCGCAGCAGGTCGACCGAGAACTTGCGGTCGAGCAGCCAGCGCAGCACGTCGGCATCGAAGAGGTTCCAGCTACTCACGGGCTGGACGATCGTGCCCTGGCGCGGCCGCGCCGAGAGCAGTCCCTTGGCGGTCAGCATCTTGACCGCCTCGCGGGTCACCGAGCGGCTTACCGCATGCAGCTTGGAAAGCTCGGCCTCGGTCGGGAACGGCGTCTCCTCATAGGCGCCCGTGACGATCGCCTTGCCCAGCGAATCGAGCATACCATAAGTGAGGTTGCGCCCAAGCGAAGTGCGCACGTCTTGCGGATCGGTTGCCATCGGAGCCCTTTCCAAGGGTTAGCATAATCGGACCAATGATATAAAAGACCATTCGGTCGCCATGACAAGAGCGGCCAATCAGAAAAAAGAGGATAAGGCATGCAATTGGCGACGATCGATATCGTGGTGGTGCTGGTCTATTTCGTCGCGATCTTCGGGCTGGCGCAGTTCGTGTCGCGCGACAAAGCGGGGCACCAGAAGAACTCGACCGACTATTTCCTCGCCTCGAGAAACCTGCCGTGGTGGGCGATCGGCGCGTCGCTGATCGCGGCCAACATCTCGGCCGAGCAAATCGTCGGCATGTCGGGATCGGGCTATGCCATCGGGCTCGCCATTTCGTCCTACGAATGGATGGCGGCGCTCACTATCCTGATCGTCGGCAAGTTCTTCCTGCCGATCTTCCTCAAGAACCAGATCTACACGATGCCGCAGTTCCTCGAGCAGCGGTACGGCCCTGCGACGCGGACGATCCTGGCGATCTTCTGGCTCGGCCTCTACATCTTCGTGAACCTCACGTCGATCATCTGGCTCGGCTCGATCGCGGTGACCCGCGTCGCGGGCATCGACCAGAATGTCGCACTCCTCATCCTAGGCCTGTTCGCACTCTTCTACCAGTTGCGCGGCGGCCTCAAGGCGGTGGCGCTGACCGACATCGTCCAGGTGACGCTGCTGGTGCTCGGCGGGCTGATGGTCTCATGGATCACGCTGTCGACGATCGGCCATGGCAGCGTGATCGACGGTTTCCACGAACTGACGCGGCGTGTGCCGGATCACTTCAACATGATCCTGTCGCCGTCGGACCCCCATTTCAGCGACCTGCCGGGCATCTCGGTGCTGATCGGCGGCATGTGGATCGCCAACCTCTCTTATTGGGGGTTCAACCAGTATATCATCCAGCGCGCGCTGGCGGCGAAGAGCCTGCCGGAAGCGCAAAAGGGCGTGGTGTTCGCCGCCTTCCTGAAGCTCATCACCCCGCTGGTGATCGTCGTGCCGGGGATCGCCGCGGTGCTGCTCGCGCCCGACCTCGCCAAGCCCGACGACGCTTACCCCACGATGATGCGGCTGCTGCCGACCGGTATCCTTGGCCTCGTCTTCGCCGCGTTGATCGCCGCGATCGTCGCCTCGACCGCGTCGAAGATCAACTCGATCTCGACCATCTTCACGCTCGACCTCTACGCCAAGTTCAAGGGCAAAAGGAGCAATGTCGAGGATCTGGGCGGCGCCGAGGCGACGACGCCCGAGGAGCGCCACCTCGTGCTCGTCGGCCGCATCGCCGCGTGCGTCGCGCTGGCGCTGGCGCTGCTCACCGCGCGACCGCTGCTCGGCAATTCGGACCAGGCCTTCCAGTACATCCAGGAATATACCGGCTTCTTCACCCCCGGCATCACCGTCATCTTCCTGCTCGGCCTGTTCTGGAAGCGCGCGAGCGAGGCGGGCGCGATCACCGCGGCGGTGGGCTCGTTCGTCCTCTCGCTCATCATGAAATTCGCCACCCCGGACTTCCCGTTCATGAACCGGATGCTCGTGGTGTTCTTCGTGACGCTGGCGCTGCAGGTGGTGGTGTCGCTGATCTGGCCCAACGCGGCGGGGCGCAACCGGATCGATAATAAGGGCGTGACCTTCAAGACCTCGACTGGGTTCAACGCCGCGGCAGCGGCGGTCATCATGATCCTCGTCGCGCTCTACGCGACATGGTGGTGACCCGCATGGCCGAGTTGCTCGCAGTCGATTGGGGCACGACCAACCGCCGGGTCTATGCGCTCGACGCCGAAGGCGGGGTGCTGGCGACCGAGCGGGACGATCGCGGTATCCTCGCTATCGAGCGTGGTGGCTTCGCGGCCGAGGCGGCGGCGATCCGCGAGCGGTTCGGCGACTTGCCGATGCTGTGCGCGGGCATGGTCGGCTCGATCGGCGGCTGGACGGAGGCGGCCTACCGCCCCTGCCCCGCCGGGCTCGACGATCTTGCTGCGGCGCTGACCTGGGTCGAGCCGGGCCGCACCGCAATCGTGCCTGGCGTCAGCTTCGCCGGCGATGGCCGCGCCGACGTGATGCGCGGCGAGGAAGTGCAGTTGCTCGGCGCGGTCGCCGCCGGCATGGCGCCGCCCGATGCGCTGCTCTGCCAACCCGGCACGCACTGCAAATGGGCGACGATGGCGGCGGGACGCATTGTCTCGTTCCGCACGACGATGACCGGCGAGTTGTTCGCGCAGCTCAAGGCGCGCAGCCTGCTCGCCGATTTCATGAACGGCGAGGTCGCCGACGGGGCGGCATTCCGCAACGGGCTCGCGGCATCGGCGAACCGAACGCTGCTCGGCGATCTGTTCGGCGCGCGAGCGAGCGTGCTGACAGGCCGGCGCGACCGGGCCGACGTCGCCGCTTATGTCAGCGGCCTGCTGATCGGCAGCGATGTGCGCGAACAGGCGATCGGCCGCGGCACCATTGTTCACCTGCTCGCCGATGCGACGCTCGGCAGCCTCTATGAAGCGGCGATCACGGCGGCGGGCGGCGAGGCGATCCGCGTCGACAGCCACGACGCCTTCGTCGCCGGCATCACGCGTTTGTGGAGATTGATCCGATGACTGCTCGAGAGACACTCGCCGCTGCGATGGCGCGCTGTCCGCTGGTCGCCATCCTGCGCGGGGTGCAGCCCGACGAGGTGGAAGCAATCGCCGCCGCGCTGATCGACGCCGGCTTCGCGATGATCGAAGTGCCGCTCAACTCACCCGATCCGCTGACGAGCATCGAACGGCTGGCGCACCGGTTCGGCGACGACGCGCTGATCGGCGCGGGCACGGTGATCGAAACCGGCCAGGTCCGCGCCGTTCGCGAGGCTGGTGGGCAATTGGTCGTCTCGCCCAACAGCGATGCACAGGTGATCGCGGCGAGCGCCGAGGCGGGAATGGTCTCGCTTCCGGGCTATTTCACCCCGAGCGAGGGGTTCGCCGCCTTGAAGGCCGGCGCAACCGGGCTCAAGCTGTTTCCAGCCGAAGCGGCGAGTCCCGCGGTGCTCAAAGCCCAGCGCGCCGTATTGCCGCGCGAGACGCCGGTGCTGGTGGTCGGCGGCATCACGCCCGACAACATGGCCCCCTGGCGCGAGGCCGGCGCCGACGGCTTCGGCCTCGGCTCCGCGCTCTATAAACCCGGGCGTTCCGCTGCCGAGGTGGGCGCCCAAGCCGCCAAATTCGTCGCCGCGATCGGCGGCTGAGAAATTTCACGAGGAGAAATGATGAGCACCACCTCCCCGATCCGCCTCGGGCTGGTCGGCATCGGCAAGATCGCCCGCGATCAGCATTTGCCGGCCATTGCCGCCGACGACCGCTTCGCTCTCGTCGCGACCGCGAGCCGCCATGCCACGCTCGACGGCTTCCCCGGCCATGCAGATATTGCGCAGATGATCGCCGGCGGTCACCGACTGGACGCGGTGTCGTTGTGCACTCCCCCCAGCGGCCGTTTCGCGCAAGCCGCGGCGGCGATCGACGCTGGTCTCCATGTCATGATCGAGAAGCCGCCCGAGGCGACCGTCTCCGCCGTCATCGCGCTGGCCGAGCGCGCGCGCCAGCGCGGCGTCGTGCTGTTCGCGACCTGGCACTCGCGCGAGGCGGCGGGCATAGACCGCGCCAAGGATTGGCTTGCGGAGAAGGCGATCAAGGCAGTCCGGATCGACTGGAAGGAAGATATCCGCCGCTGGCATCCAGGCCAGGAGTGGATCCTCGAAGCAGGCGGATTCGGGGTATTCGACCCCGGCATCAATGCGCTGTCGATCGCGACGCGCATCCTTCCCGACGGACTGATGCTCGAATCGGCGACGATGGAGGTGCCCGAAGGCCGCGCCTCGCCGCTGCGTGCCGAGCTTGCCATGAAGAGCGGCGTTGCGCCGGTGGCCGCGGTGTTCGACTTCCTCCAGACTGGCCCGCAGACCTGGACCATCGCGGTCGACACCGACGCCGGCACGCTCGAACTGTCCATGGGTGGCAGCATCCTGACCCTGCCCGGCAGCGAGCCTGAAGAAGCGCCCGACCGCGAATATGCCCGGCTCTACGGGCGCTTCGCCGAGCTGATCGCCAGCGGCGAAAGCGATGTCGACGTGAGGCCGCTGCAGCTCGTCGCCGACGCGTTCCTGGTCGCCGAACGCCGCATCGGCCCTCGCTTCGAATTCTGACCCTAGCCGACGTCCTTCTTCGAGATGCAGCGGAAGCCGATATGGCTGGTCGAGCTTTCGACCTGCTGGGCGTGCCGCGCCGCCGGGCGATAGCGCTGGCAGTAGCTTTCGGCGCAAAGGTGCGAACCGCCCTTCAGCACGCGGCGCCCGATGCGCACGCCGGGTTGGGCAGGATCGTAACTGCCGCCAAGCGTGCCGCCGCGCGGATTGGCGACGACGCAGCACGCCCCGCCTCGCTTCGGCTTGGCTGGACCCGGCTCGCTGTACCAGTCGCGCGTCCATTCCCAGACGTTGCCGATCATGTCGTACAAGCCGTAATCATTCGCCGGATAGCTGCCGACCGGCGTCGTGCGGAAGTTGCCGTCGGGCTTGGTGGTGGCGAAGGGAAACATGCCCTGCCAGTAATTGGCGAGGATCTGGCCGTCAGGCGCGAGCTCGTTCCCCCAGGCATAATCGAGCCCGTCGGCGCCGCCGCGTGCGGCGAATTCCCATTCGGCTGCGGTCGGCAGGCTCTTGCCCGCCCATTTGGCGTAAGCAAGCGCGTCGTCATAGGCGATGTGCACCACCGGGTGATCCATCAACGCTTCGATCGAGCTGTCCGGGCCATGAGGATGGCGCCAATCGGTGCCGAAGGAAAAGGTCCACCATTGGCTGACATCGTGCAGCGATACCGGCATCGGTGTGCGCATGAACAACAAGGAGCCGGGCTGCGCCAGCGCCGGGTCCATTCCTGGATAATCCGCCGGATCGGGCGGGATTTCGGCGATGGTGCGGTAACCCGTCGCTTCGACGAACGCGGCGAACTGGCGGTTGGTTACCGGGGTTTCGTCGATCCAGAACGGATCGACCTTGACACGGCGCGCCGGCCCTTCCTCGGAATAGAAGTTCTCCGATCCCATAGTGAAAACGCCACCGGGGATCAGCCGCATCCGGGCATCGGTCGTGGTCGTTACGGTCACGCATTCCCTCTCGTTCGTTGTCGCCCAATATGGAGCGAGACGGGGCGATTCCCAAGCCGGGCGCTCGCCGACATCAGTTGGACCATGCATTAGAGCATATTTGTAAGATCAGAAATTGCTTTTGTCGGTCGGCGGCCTAAGACGAACAAGAGGCGGCAATGATCGTGCCGACCGGAAGGTCACGAAACCTCCGGCGAGATGAAGGGGATGAATCGATGCGGTCGACCAGACGACAATTGCTGTCGAGCGCTGCTGCTGCGACGACGCTCTCGTGTTTGTCAGGGCCGCTGCTCGCGGCCGCGCCGCGGCGACGTCCGCCCAATGTCATCATGATCTATTCGGACGATCTCGGCTATGGCGACGTGGGCTGCTACGGCGCGACCGAGGTCAAGACGCCCAATATCGACCGGCTGGCGGCCGAAGGCGTGCGCTTCACCCAGGGGCATTGCCCCTCGGCGACGTGCACACCGTCGCGCTACGCGCTCCTCACCGGCGAATATGCCTGGCGAAATCCCCACGCCCACATCCTCCCCGGCGATGCACCCGCGCTGATCAAGCCGGGTCAGGACACGATCGCGGCGATGTTCAAACGTGCCGGCTACACCACCGCAGTGATCGGCAAGTGGCACATGGGCCTGGGCGACGGCGATCTGGACTGGAACGGGAAGATCGCACCCGGCCCGCTCGAGATCGGCTTCGATTACGGCTTCTATTTCCCCGCGACGCTCGATCGCGTGCCATGCATCTATATCGAGAACCACGATGTCGTGAACCTCGATCCGAGCGATCCGATCAAGGTCAGCTACACCGAAAAGGTCGGCAACGATCCCACGGGGCTCGAACATCCCGAGCAGCTCCGGATGCAGTGGAACGACGGGCATAACGGCACGACCATCGACGGCGTCAGCCGGATCGGCTTCATGGAAGGCGGGCATTCGGCGCGCTGGGTCGACGAGGACATGGCCGACACGCTGATGGAAAAGGCCAAGGCATTCATGGCCAAGAACAAGGACGACCCGTTCTTCATCTATTACGCGACCAGTGAAATCCACGTCCCGCGCCTGCCGGCCAAGCGCTTCCAGGGCACAACCAACATGGGGCCGCGCGGCGATTCGATCGTCGAGCTCGACTGGGTGGTCGGCGAGATCGTCAACACGGTGAAGCAGCTCGGGCTCGACGACGACACGCTGATCATCTTCTCCAGCGACAACGGCCCGGTGCTCAACGACGGCTATGACGACGACGCGGTGACGCGGGCGGGCAACCATCGCCCCTCGGGTTTCTATCGCGGCGGCAAATACGGCATCTATGATGGCGGGCTGATGGTGCCGACGATTGCGCGCTGGCCCGGCTCGATCCCGTCGGGCGTCACCTCCGACGCGCTGATCGACCATGTCGACTTCTTCGCCAGCCTTGCCTCGCTGGTCGGCCAGAAACTGCCCAGGGCATCCGCAGTCGACAGCTTCGATCTCGCACCGGTGCTGCTCGGCCGCAATGGAATGGGCCGCACCTACGTCGTCGAGGACACCAGCACGATCAACGCCGAGCAGGCGACGCTCAAGGATCACGGCGACAGCATCATCGCGCTCGTCGTCGGCAAATGGAAGGTGATCCAGCCGCACAATCCGGTCGCTTCGTTCCACGGCAACGACATCGGCAGCGAGCCGGCGCCGCAGCTCTACAATCTCGACGAGGATCCGGGCGAGACGGTCAACATGGCCGATCGCTATCCCGATCGCGTCAAGGCGATGCTCGCCCAGCTCGACACGATCCTCAAATCCGATCGCACCCGGCCGGCCTAACCGGCGGTCCGCCGACGCCAACGAAAAGGGCCGGCCGCGCCTCGCGCAGCCGGCCCTTGCCCTGTTGGCGGACAGGCAATCAAAGGCGGACGCGCACGCCGATCGTATAGGTGGTCTCGTCGCCGAAGACCTCGCCGTTGAGATACGGCACGCCGATATAGGTCTTGGTCTCGGTCCGCAGGATGTTGGTGCCGCCGACGTCGATGTGGAAAGCCTCGGTAACGTCATAGCCGATGCTGAAATCGAGCCGGCCTGCAGGGCGGACATAAGTCAGCAGCGTCGGCAGATAGGGATCATCATCGGCACGACTGGGATCGTACGGGCGTACGTTCGTGCTCCCGGTGAGATCGCCGTCATAATATTTCGAGCGGAACGTATAGACGAGTCGACCACTCAGGCCGCCTTTGTCGAAGATGCCGCCCAACGTGTAATTATATTTGGAGACCCCCTGAAGCGGATAGCCCGACAGCGGATCGTCGCCCTGGATTTGCGAATCGACATAGGTGAAGGCACCGAGCACGCCGAAGCCGGAAAGATCGCCCGGCAGGAAATCGAAGAAATACTGCCCGCTCGCCTCAATGCCCTTTAACTTCACCCGGCCGACATTACGCGGCGAGGAGATAATGAAGTTCTGGCCATCGATTTCCTGCTGCGAGGAGGAACTGACCACGCGATCCTGGATCGTGCGGTAGAAGCCGGTCAGCGCGAGGAAGCCGCTGTGGAAATAATATTCCGCAGAAGCATCGAAACTGTCCGATTTTTGCGGCTTGAGGTCGGGATTGCCCTGGCTGCCGTTATTGATCAGGATCGGATTGCCGACGAAGGTGAGCTTTTGCACCGGGTTGAGTGAACCGAAGTCCGGCCGGCGCATCGTCCGCGAATAGTCAAATCGTGCCTGGAAACCGCCGGGGAACTTGACCCGCGCCGTGGCGCTCGGAAGCAGATCGACATCGTGGGTGTTGGCGGTGACCTTGGTCAGGTCGCCGTTCTGCTCGCCGCGGTAGGAACTGATTGTTCGATCGGTCTTGATCGCGCGGACCCCGATAGTGCCATCGAGCGAAATGTCCGACGCCAGCGGAATGTCGTAATCACCCATGACATAGGCGGCATAGCTGGTTTCGCGGGCGTCGAATTGGCGAGTTGGATCGTAATCGGGTTGGCCCAGCGGCACGCCATACAGGGCGCGCAATTCGTTGCGCCCGCGTTCAGAGCGAAGATAGGCCGGGTTGGGCCCGACGAAATAGCTCCCGCCGTTGAGGCGCGGCGCATAGCCGATCACGCCGATGAAATCGGGTGAGAGGCCGAGCGACGACACAGGGCAGGCCGTTGCCTGCGAGACCTCCTGATTGGTGCAGCCGAGAATTGCGATCTTGTCGGTTTCCTGCACGTTCTGGCTGACCGCCTTGCGGCGGGCGAAGCGGAATCCGGTCCTGAGCTTGCTCAAGATACCGTCGAAATCCTGCTCACCATCGAGCTTCGCCTGGATCAGCGATCCCGTATTCAGCGTGAAATTCTGGTTGAACGAGTTGCGCAGGTAGAGATCGGTGTTCATCGGATATTGATCGCCGATGGTGAAGCTGGGGCCGCCATCGACATCGGTTTCCATATCGACCCAGGGCACACGCTGGCCGGCTTCGGCATTGATGCTCTCGTCGAAGCTCTTTGAGGTCTCATAGGCGAGATCGAAGTTGAGCTTGGTCCCGTCGCGATCGTAGCGCAACCCGCCACCGACCAGCTTGTTGCGCTGGGTCAGGCGGTCAGAGGAAGAATTCTGATTGATGATGACGTTATTGAAGCGCAGGCTCTTGACGTTGCAGAGATGCTGTATCGTATTGGGCTGATAGGATTTATTGCCGTCGTTATCGACGACGATATTCGGGTTGGTGCCCGCTGCGGTGACCCTGGCATCAAAACAATCATCGGTCGCAACCACGTTCGAAATGGTCGTTCCGTTGGTATAGGGTGAGGGATTGAAGCCGGCGAAACCCGAGGTCGTACGGAAGAAGGTGTAGAGGCCGTCGACATAGGCCTGCAGCGCCGGAGTCGCCTGCCACTGCAGTGCGGCGTTGACCTGGCTGCGCGTGATCGAGCCGACATTGGGCATGTTGCGGCTGACCTCGGGGATCAGATAGCCCGGCGTCTTGATCGGGTTGCCGGCCGAACTGCGCCGGTTGCCCATGTTGCTGTTGCTGCGTTCGTTGGCGGCATGCGAATAGGTGCCGTTCACCAGGACGCCGATCTCGCCGATGCCGGTATCGAAACGATCGGTCGCCAACGCGCCGAACTGCGGATTTCCGCGCTTCAGCCGCGCCGCATAATTTTCGCGCGCGTTGAAAACGACCGTCGGCTTGTGGAAATCGAACGGCTTGTTGAGTCGCAGGTCGATCGCACCGGCGACGCCGCCCTCGATCTGGTCGGCGGTCTGCGACTTGAACACGTCGACGCGTTTCAGCGCCTGCGCCGGCAGATCCTTGAGATCGAAGCTGCGTCCGGTGGTGGTGAAGATTTCGCGCCCGTCGACCGTGGTCGAAACATCCGGAAGCCCGCGAATCTTGACGTTCGACAATTCGTTGTCGCGATCGGTCGAAACCTGGACGCCCGGCACGCGCTGCAAGGCGGCGGCGGTGGTCGGATCGGGGAGCTTGCCGATGTCTTCGGCAACGATCGAGTCGACCACCTGGACCGCATTCTGCTTCACCGCCGCCGCTTTCTCGAGCGACGACCGAATGCCGGTAACGACGATATCCGATTGCGCCGAGTTCTCGGTCGGCGTCGCGACATCGGCGGGCGCTGTCGTTTCCGGCTGACTGTCCGCAGCCTGCGCCATCGCGGTGCCGGCATGCAGGATCGCGACGACCGATCCGGTAATCAGCAGCGACGCTCGAAAAACCATGCCATCTCCCCCTGGGTTCGTTTCTGATTAATCATCACTAATTCTAGAGCCAAATTTTATCTTATCAATAGCATTTTTAAAAGCTATGTATCTCGGTGTTGAGTCAGGACAAATCGCAGGAGAGGTTATGATCCCGATGGTCGCCGCCTTGCTGGCGATGGCGCTGTCCACCAGCGGCGCGGATCGCAATCCGCTGTTCCCCGGCGCTGATCCCGATGCGATCGCTGCCTGCGGGTCGTGGTGGATTTTTCCGACCACGCAGGAAAACGGGCCGCGCAAGGGAATCACCGGCCGCTTCTACGGCTGGCAGTCAAGCGACCTGCAGCATTGGTCGCGCACGGCGGAGCCGGTGCTCGACATCCGCTCGATCAGCTGGATCGACGATGACCACGCGCCCACCCATGCCCTGTGGGCGCCGAGCGTGATCGCGGCCAATGGCCGCTTCTATCTTTATTATTCGGTCGGCCCTCAGAACCCGACGCCAAGCCGGCTCGGGGTCGCCGTGGCCGATCGACCCGAAGGTCCTTATGTCGACAGTGGCAAGCCATTGCTGACCGGCGGGAACGGCTTCGAGGCGATCGACCCGATGGTGTTTCGCGATCCCCGGAGCGGGCGCAGCTATCTCTACGCCGGAGGCAGCGCCGGTTCGACGCTCAGGGTGTTCGAAATGGCGCCGGACATGGTGTCGATTGCGCGCGAGGTGACGGTGCCGACGCCGCCCAACTTCACCGAAGGCTCATTCATGCACGAGCGCGGCGGAATCTATTACCTGTCGTACAGTCACGGCCGGTATAACGGGCCGGATTATTCGGTCCATTACGCAACCGGCCCCTCCCCCACCGGCCCCTTCACCTATCGCGGTGCGATCTTGACCAGCGACACCAGCCATCAGGGGCCCGGCCACCACGCCTTTCTCGAGGATCCCGAGACGGGCAAATGGGTCATCGTCTATCATCGCTGGGACCGCACCGATGCGACGCCCCCGTTCAAGGGCGCGCGCGATGTCGCGATCGAACCGATCCGTTATGATTCAGCCGGCCTGATCCAACCGGTGCACATGACCGACGGGACGCCGCCCGCCATCCCGGCGCCGCCCGGCGCATGCCCGAAACCGTGAATAGGTGATGACGACACGATGAAGCGAATTTGCCCCCGATCGATGGCTGGAATGCTGGCGACTGTCGCTGTTTCGGTCGCCTGCCCCGCGACAGGCGGCGCTTTTGCCAGGACGCTTCCGGCTGCACCGACGCCCGCCAAGGCGCAACCGCCCAACATCGTGCTGTTCATCGCCGATGACATGACCCAGCGTGATGTCCACATCTATGGCGGCGACGCCCATACGCCGAACATCGACAAGATGGCGCGAGACGGCATGGTGTTCGAGCGCGCATTCGCCGCCTCGCCGACCTGTTCGGTATCGCGCACCTCCCTGTTGACCGCCGATTATCCGATGCATCACGGCGCGCATGCGCTGGGCAGCGTCATGAAGGCGCCGATCCCGACGCTGCCCGTAATCCTCAAAAAGCAGGGCTATCGCGTCGTCATCGCCGGCAAGACCCATTTCGGCCCGCCCGAGGACTTCCCGTTCGAATTCCTCAAGGATTCGGTGACGCTGCCGCCGGGCAAAAAGAACGTTCTGTTCAGCAAGCTCAACATGGCTTCGATCGATCACCTGCTGGCGACCCGCGATCGCGCCAAGCCGATCGCGCTGATCGTTGCCAGCTTCGCGTCGCATGTCCGCTGGCCGGCGAATCAGGGCTATGATGCCACGAAGCTGACGATCACGCCCAACCTGCTCGACACGCCCGATACGCGCGAGGTCCGCACCCGCTATCTCACCAAGGTGACGCTGGCCGATACCGAACTCGGCGAACTGCGCGCGATGATGCGGAAATACGGCATGGCGGATAACACGCTGCTGATGTTCACCGCGGACCAGGGCGCGCAATTTCCGCTCGCCAAGTGGAATCTCTATGACGCTGGTACCGAGACGCCGCTGCTCGCGGTCTGGCCGGGCCATATCGCGCCGGGCTCCCGAACACCGGCGATGGTGTCGCAGATCGATCTGCTGCCGACGATGGAGGAGGCCGCCGGAGGCCCGCCGCTCGAGGCGGTCGACGGACGCAGCATGATGGCGGTCCTAGAAGGCCAAACCAACCAGTTCCGCGACGCGATCTTCACCGCGCATTCCGGCGATGCCGGCAAGCGTCCCGAAGGCAATGTCGCGCCGATGCGGGCAATTCGCACCGACCGCTACAAGCTGATCGTCAATTTCTATCCCGATCTTCCATTCGAGGACGCGATCAGCGTCAACACCCATTTCGTCGAAAACCATTATTGGTTGACATGGCAAGAGCGCGCGCGGGCCAATCCCATGGCAGCCGCGCTGGTCCGCAAGTTCGAGCATCGTCCGCCGGTCGAGCTCTATGATGTCCAGAAAGATCCCTACGAAATGCACAATCTCGCGGATGACCCGACTTATGCGGCGACGGTTTCGGCGCTCCGGAAGCGCCTTTACCAGTGGATGCGCCGGCAGGGGGAGGATCCCGACCATGTCGCACTGCCGAGTGCCGCGCCGCGTGGCAAGATCCCCTATACAGTGGAAGGGGATTGATAGCGGCGCCCCGCTCCTCTTTGGGTCCCGGACTCGCCCCCGTCTCAAATAATCGCAAACCGCGGGGCGCAGGCGTTGCGTTGGAATTTCCGAGGCCAATTCCCTCAGTAAACTTACATATGATATATATTGCCTATCAGATTGGGCTGCGATAGAAGCGCTGTGGCGCAAAGCGGAACGCCAAGTTCCTGACGATGTCGCCGGCGAAAAGACGCGGCAAGGGCGCATGATCGCTGTCGAATGGCAGGGGCACGCGGCGCGGGAGGTCAGCCGAATACGGCAGCCATAGTCCGATGCTCGTCGAACAAGGGGAGGAATATGATGCGAAGATTCTATCTTTCGGCTGCGGTTTCGGCCTTCGCACTGGTCGCGGTCGATGCTGCCCAGGCTCAAACCGTCAGCCAGGCCGATACGGCTCAAGCCCAGCTTGTTGACGGCGCGCAAGATGCCGCTACGACACCGCAGGATTCGGGCGGCGACATCGTCGTCACCGGTATCCGCCATTCGCTCGAACGCGCCGCCGACATCAAGCGTGATTCGGTTCAGGTGGTCGATGCGATCGTCGCAACCGACATCGGCAAGCTGCCCGATCCGACCACAGCGGCCGCGCTGCAGCGAGTCCCTGGCGTCCAGGTCTCGACCAATCGCAACAATGAGCTCGACAGCGTTCGCATCCGTGGCCTTCCGGATGTGTTGACGACGGTCAACGGCCGCGAGGTGTTCACCACCACAGGGCGCAGCTTCGACCTGCAGGACATGCCGGCCGAGGCGCTGGCACGCGTCAACGTTTACAAGTCGCAGACTGCCGACCTGATCGAGGGCGGCCTCGCCGGCGATATCGATCTGGAGCTCAATCGCCCGTTCAATTTCACCAAGCCGACCTTCGTCCTTTCAGGACGCGCCAATTACGCCACTCGCGCCAATCGCGTCGATCCGCAGTTCGGCGCGCTCGCTACCGATCGCTGGGACACGGGTATCGGCGAGATCGGCGCGCTGATCAACGGCACCTATTCGAAATCGCATTATTATCGCGCGACCACCGTGTTGTTCCAGCGCCGCAGCGCCGCCACGACGCCCTTCAACACGCCCGGCCTGCTGATGCCCGGCATCCTGCAGAATTTCCCGCAACAGGGCTTTGTCGAGCGCAAGCAGCTGAACGGCGCGCTCCAGTGGAAGGCCTCGCCGTCCCTGGAAGCCTATGTCGAAGGCTTCTACACCTATTTCCGCGATCGCGGCAGCCGCAACGGCGCCAACATCCAGCCGTTCAGCACCGGTACGACGATCGAGCCCGGCAGCATCAAGCTCAGCGACCGTTGCATCGACACCTATGTGCGGACGAACGGCAACAACCCCGTTGTCCAGACCGCGGACGACGGTTCAAAATCGTGGACGCTGACCGATGCACAGATTGCGGCTGGTCCCGTGCACCTGTGCGAGCCCGACAGCATCACCTTCAACCATCTGGTCTCGAACCAGACGACCCAGGCGCGCGATCTCAACCAACGCAACAAGCAGATCGCCGGCGGCCTCAAATACAATCAGGGCGGGCTGCACGCCGTCCTCGACGCGGCTTATCAAACGTCCGAATACCATCTCGAGAACATCACGGCCGACACCGGCCAGTATGTCGACAGCCTCACCTTGACTACCGATGTCGACGGGACGCCCAAATATTCCGTCCCCGGCGATGCCCTGTCGAGGCGCGACAACCTCATCATCCGCAACGCGCTCATCCAGAACTTCACCGTGGACAAGGGCAAATTGTTTCAGGTGAAGGGCGACGTCGATCACGATTTCGACAGCTTCCTGTCGAATCTCGCCGCCGGCGTGCGCTATGCGCATCGCTCGGTCGAGGAGCAGTCGGTCAACCTCAACCAACCGCTGCCCAATGGCACCAGCAGCACGCCCGGCGCTCCTAACGCGGTGCTCGTCGACGAGAGCGGACTGCCCTACAATTACCTGACGCTGGGATCGAAGGCGCCCGACCTCAACGGGGGCACGCGCTTCTACATTCCCAATCCTGACTTCCTGCTCTCCGACAAGGGGCTCGACGCGGCGCGCGCCTATTTCGGCCTGCCGGCGGGCCAGCCCGATTATCAACCGGGCCGCCATTTCGATGCGACCGAGAACACTTTGGCCGCGTATCTCCAGGGCAAATATTCGATCGATCTCGGCAGCAGCGTGACGCTCGACGGCGTTGCCGGCGTTCGCTACGTCCGCACCGAGCGCACGATCGGCACCAATGTCGCTGACGACCACGGCGTCTTCAGCCGCGTGACCGCCAAGACCACCGACAGCGACTTCCTGCCTGACGTCACCGCGCGCCTGAAATTCGATAACGGGCTGCAGTTCCGGTTGGGGTATTCGAAGACGATCCGGCGCCCGAATTTCGGCGATCTCAATCCGTCGATCACGCTCAACCATTCGAACAACCCGCTGGTCCAGAGCACCGGCAGCGCCGGCAATCCGGATCTCAAGGAGCAGAAGTCGCAAAGCTACGACGCGACCCTCGAATATTATTTCAAGAGTGGCTATATCGCCGTCGCCGGCTATTATCGCGACATCACCAATCGCGTCATCAACAGCCCCGCACCCGAGCGGATCGGCGACGAGGATTATGCCATTTCCCGCCCGCGCAACGTCGGACAGGCGACGCTGAAGGGCATCGAGGTCAGCTCACAATATTTCTTCGATTTCCTGCCCGGCGCGTTCTCCGGGTTCGGTGTGCAGGGCGCTTTCACCTTCGCCGATTCGAAGGTCGGCGGCGGCGATCCGCTCGCCGGCTTCCCGCTGCAAGGCGTTTCGAAGTACAATTACACCGCGGGTCTGCTGTACGACAAGTTCGGTTTGAGCGGCCGCTTGGTCTATACCTATCGCTCGAAATATTTCTCCGGCGATGCGACCGGCGAACCAACCATTCGACCGATGACGCCGGAGGACATCGCCAACTATCACGTCCCCGCCCTGGTCACCTATGCTCGCCCGGAAGGCAGGCTCGATTTCAACATCGGTTACGACATCAACGAGCGGTTCCGGATCGATGTCGGCGGCACCAATATCCTGCGTGCCCATTCGTCCACCTATTACGGCTATCCCGGTTATACTCACATCAACAACGGGACCGAGTATAACGAGACGACCTATTCGGTCGGCCTACGCATGCGGCTCTGATCAAAAAGGCGGCGGCGATCAGGCCGCCATATTGCGCTCTCCTCGCAAACTGGAACGGCCGCATCACCCGATGCGGCCGTTTTTGTGTCGGCATCAAGGGACGAACGCAGTTGGCGCAGTGCCGTGGCGATGCGGCGCGTACCAATTGTGCGGCCGCGCCCATTTGGTCTGGTATTTGCCGTTCTGCGGGCCGGTCGGCAGGCTGTCCTGGTTGCGGATCGTCCACATCGCGAGCTCGGCCATCAATTTGGCCTGAATGGCCGCATCGTCGGGCCGGCCGAAGCGGTTGGTCAGTTCGGCCGGATCGCTCGGCAGATGATAGAGCTGGCCATAGCCCATCATGTCGTAGATCAGCTTCCATTCGCCCATGCGAACCATCTTCTGGTTGCCGCCCTGGGTGACCTTGTTGAGCGTGTCGCCGGCCGGCGGATTGCTCCTGCCAGCGCCGCTCCCGAGGCCATCGGTCTCGTCATAATAGAGTCCGCCGAGCCCGACGCCGGCATAGATCGAACGGAACTCATCGACCGGATATTCCCCGCCGCGAAGCAGCGGCCACAGGCTGCGCCCCTGCACGCCGACGGGAATCTCCGCCCCGATCGCCTCACAGATCGTCGGCATGAAATCGGCGTTCGAGGTGAATACGCTGTCGAACGCGCCCGGCTCGATCCCCGCGCCGGCGAATACCATGGGGATTCGGATCAGCGCCTCGGGCATGCCGACGCCTTTGCGGCCGAGGCCATATTCCATCACGTAATCACCGTGATCGGCCATATAGACGATCACCGTGTTGTCGGTGAGCCCGCGCCTGCCGAGATGGTCGATCAACCGCGCGAGCTGATCGTCGATCATCCGCAACTGGCCGAGATAGTTCGACACGTAGCGTCGCCAGTGCGCTTCGTCGGACGCCTCGGCACGTTTCTCGAACTGATAGAGCCAACGTGCTTGGAACCCCAGCTTCGCGAGCGCTTCGGGGCCGGCGGCGCGCGGCGGCGCGCTCTCCGGCGGGAACATGTCCCAATAGAGCCTGGGCACCTGCTGCGGCGTGTGCGGCTCGGGAAAGCCGACCTGCAGCAGGAACGGCCGGTCGCCGGAGCTGTCGATAAACTCGATCGCGTCGGAGACGATGCGATAGGGATATTGGACTTCGGGCGGAAAGGGCGTGGGCTCGAGCGAAAGGCTGCCCGCGCCGAGCTTTTTCATCCACTGGTCGAACGCGGCGTAGCGCGGATCGGCGTTCGGCCCCTGATAGCCCGAAACGTGCGAATATTCGCGCCAGAAATCGAGCTGCCCCGCCTTGCGGTAGGTGTGGTTCTTGCCCGCCAGCCCGGTGCGATAGCCGCTTGCCTTGGCGACGTCATAGACGTCCTGCGCATAGAAGGCGTCGTGCGCGTCGAGGTTCATGCGCACGCGATGCGCCTCGGGCCAGCGCCCGGTGAGCATGCTGCAGCGGCTGGGCACGCAGAGCGGCGCGGTCGCATAGGCGTTCTCGAACCGCACGCCGCGCCGCGCCAGCGCATCGAGCGCCGGGCTGGTGTCGAGCGGATAGCCCTCCGCCTTGGACATCCCGGCGCGGTGCTGGTCGGAGACGATGAAGATGACGTTGGGCGCGCCCTTGCGCGGCCTGGCGGCGGGCTGCGGCGCGGATTGCGCGAGCGCGGCGCCCGTCGGCAGCGGCACGGTGGTGGCGAGCAACGTCGCCAGCAGGTCGCGACGCTGCAGACCGCCACCGCGCCCTGTCATTTGCCGTCTTCGAAGAGCGGCTTGGCCATCGTCGCGAAATCCTCGACCGGCAGCTTCGATTCGGCACGGTCGTAGGTCAGCAGGCCGTTCAACTCGCCCTCGACGTCGCTGGTCTCGGTATAGACCGAGGCGGCGAGCCCGATCTCCTTCGCCTGGCGGACGATCTCGTCGAACTTGATCTTGTAGCGCTTGCGGTAATCCGCCTTGTCGGTCGCGAACTGATAGATGCGCGCGTCGCGATCGGTGAACCACAGATGCCCCGCGATCGGCAGGCCGACGCCGCCATATTCGCCGATCACGATCGGGCGATCGGGATGCGCCGACGGCTCGACCGGCACCGGATCGTAGGTGTGGATGTCGAACACGTCGGAGCCGCTGTCGGGCACGTCCATCCAGCCGCTCGCAGTGTTGACCAGCCGGCTCGGGTCCATGTCCTTGGCGATTTGCCCGACGGTCTTCGCGTCGTACTGCCCCCAACCCTCGTTGTTGGTCACCCACATCACGATCGAGGGGAAGTTCCGCAGCGCGCCGATCATCCGCGACAATTCGCTCTGATATTCGGCCATCGCCTCCGACGACATCGTCGCTTCGTGCGTGCTCGGCCGACGCACCGCCTGGTCGCCGAACGCGCCCGACGGCATGTCCTGCCAGATCAGGATGCCGAGCCGGTCGGCGTCGGCATAATATTGCGCCGGCTCGACCTTGATGTGCTTGCGCAGCATGTTGAAACCGGCCTTCTTGAGGAACTCGATGTCGCTGCGCGCGGCCTCCTCCGAGGGCGGCGTCAGCAAGCCGTCTGGCCACCAGCCTTGGTCGAGCGTGCCGTTCTCGAACAGCGGCTTGTTGTTGAGCAGCAGCGCCATCTTGCCGGTCTTGGGATTCATTCCGGTCGAAATCTTGCGCATCCCGAAATAGCTCTGGACGGTATCGCTCGGCGCGCCGACCACCGTTGCGGAGGCATAGGCGGCCGTCTCCTGATCGGTCATCGGCGGCAACCCCTTGCGGTCGTTGCCAGCTCCCTTGGGCGGCGTCACCTTCACCAGCTCGGCGGTGAGGTCATAGAGGTGCGGATCGTCGGGCGACCACAGATGCTCGTTCGGGATCGATAACCTGGTCTCGCGATTGCCACGCACGATCGTCGTCGCGACCACCTTGCCGCCATCGCGTGCAGTGAGCCGCACCGCGTCGTCGGGCCCCGCCGTATCACTGAGCGCGACAGCGACGGCGAGCTCGCCCTTGTCGATATCGGGCGTCATCCTGAGATCACGGATGTAGAGATCGGCGACAGGCTCCAGCCACACCGTCTGCCAGATGCCGCTCACCGCGGTGTACCAGATGCCGCGCGGTTCGAGCGTCTGCTTGCCGCGCGGCTGGTCGCCCGTCGAGGTCGGGTCTGTCACCTGGACGACGAGATCGTTCGCCCCCGGCCGCAAATAGCGCGTGATGTCGAAGGTGAACGGATCGAACCCGCCCTTGTGGCTACCCACCACCGCGCCGTTGACCAGCACGACCGTATCGAAATCGACCGCGCCGAAATGCAGCAGCGTGCGCTTGCCCGGCCATTTCGCCGGCAGCATGAAGCTGCGGCGATACCAAAGCCGATCGTCGGGCATCAGCTTGCGCGCGACCCCCGACAGTTTCGATTCGACCGCGAACGGCACGAGGATCTTGCCATCCATCTTCGTCGGCTGCGGCGCGGTAGCGGGGGTGATCGCGTAATCCCACTCGCCGTTGAGGTTCATCCACGTGTCGCGCTCGAGCTGCGGCCGCGGATAGCCGCGCCAGGCGTTCTCGGGCGTCACCGCTCTGCCCCATTTGGTCATGATCGGCCCGACATAGGCCGGCCCGCCGGTGGTCGATCCCGGCTTGGTGAAGCCGGCGGTGTTGGCCGTCGAATTGACCGGCTTCTTCGGTGGCGGCGCGTTCTGCGCCTGCGCGGCGGCAGCGCCCAAAACCAGCGCGGTGCTGGCCAGCAGCATCGAAACCCGAACCATCATACCCTCCCGGAATTATACGCTAATACGCTCCGCAGCCGTCGCCCCGAGCTATTGATGAAAATGCTTGCGCCACTCGGTCAGCTTGGCGAGCAGCCGCTTGGTGATCGCTTTCTGCTGCGGCGCGAGATTGGTCGTCTCGGTCGGATCCTTGTCGAGATCGTACAGCTGGACGTCGCTATAATCGCCATTGGCGAGCAGCTTCCAATTGCCTTCGCGCACCGCCAGAGGCGGCGCCTGGTCGTGCGGATCGAATGGACCTTTCGGCAGCATCTGCGCGCCCGGCCGCCCGAACGCCCAGAACAAGGTCGGCCGCTGCGTGATGGGATGCCCTTCCGCCGCCGGCAGCAAATTGATCCCCTCGGCCGCCGAAGGAACGGCGATCCCCGCCGCCGCGGCGAATGTCGGCATCAAATCGACGCCGTCGCCGACGGTCACGTCGTCGCGCGTTCCTGCCTTCACATGGCCCGGCCACGACACGATCAGCGGCTGGCGGATGCCGCCTTCGTAATTGCTGCCCTTGCGCCCGCGCAGCGTCTCGGCGCCGCCGAACGGCTGGACACTGCCCGGCGGGGTCGCGCCGTCCTTGTAATAACGCTGCAGCGCCGACGGCCCGTTGTCCGAAGTGAGAACGATCAGCGTATTGTCATACTCGCCCATGTCCTTGAGCCGGTCGATCATGTCGCCCAGCGTGCGGTCCATCTTGGCGATCGTCGCGAGATAGCGGTCGTCGTCGGCGTTGCGGCCGTGCCCCTTGACCGCATCGAACGCCCATTCGTCAGGCGCCCAGGGATCGTGGACGTCGTTGAGCCACAGCTGCACGAACCACGGCTTGTCCTTGTGCCGCGAGACGAAATCGAGCGTCTTCTGCGCATAGAGTTGCGTCAGGAAGGTCTTCTTCTCGTAGAAGAACGGCCCCTGCCCCAGCTTCGCCGACTGATCGGCGAGCCCGCGTTCCTCGTCGGACACCAGCACGCGCGGCCCCAGCCCTTCGAAGGTCGTCAGCTGCTCGTCGAAGCCATAAGCCATCGGCCACGGCGCATCGCCGACGTCGCGCCCGCCGCCCAGGTGCCACTTGCCGAAATGTCCCGTCGCGTAGCCGGCGTCATGGAGCATCCGCGCGAGGTTGGGCGCCTTGGGATCGAGCCAGTCGACCTGCCCGACCTTGGCATTGTACGCGTGATTATTGATGAAGCTGAAAAAGCCCATCTCGGCAGGAAACCGCCCGGTGAAGAAACCCGCGCGCGAGGCCGAGCAGATCGGCGCCGCATCGTAGAATTTGGTCATCAGCGCGCCGTCATGGGCAAGCTTGTCGATATTGGGCGTGGCGACCTTGCGGTCCCCCATCACCGAGAGGTCGGCGAACCCCATATCGTCGATCAGGATGAACAGGATATTAGGGCGGGCGCTGACCGGCTGTTGCTGCTGCGGGACCGGTGCGGCGGATACGGGCGCCGCGGCCATCGCCAGCGGCAGGCCGATCGCAGCGGCTCCAAGGAGCATGCGGGTGAGTCGTCGACGTCCGCCCCCCTGCAAGTTACGATTCCCCAGGCTAAAACGCGTCATCTCGATCCCTCCCTCTGCTCTGTCGCTCCGCCATTCGGCCGGCCGCTCGCTTCTCCCATTCATTGTCGGAACCGGCGCTATATTTCAAGACGATAAATATGATTATTACTGAATGAGACCATTCCTGATTAGCGACATCGGCTAGCCGCCTCGGTCGACCTCAGGGGATGAACGCGACCGGCGCCGTCCCATGACGATAGGGGGCATACCAATTATGCGGGCGCGCCCATTTCGTCTGGTATTTGCCGTTTTGCGGGCCGGTCGGCAGGCTATCCTGGTTGCGGATCGTCCACATCGCGAGCTCGGCCATCAACTTGGCCTGTTCGTCAGCGGCGCTCGGCTGGTTGAACAGGTTCTTCATCTCGCATGGGTCCGACGCCAGATCGTAGAGCTGGCCATAGCCCATCATGTCGTAAATCAGCTTCCAATCCCCCATCCGGACCATGTGCTGGTTCCCGCTCTGGGTGACCTTGTCGAGCTCGTCATAGCCCCCGCCCTGCATCGCGATCGAAACCGGAATGTCGTCGCTCGCCTCGTAATACAGCCCGCCGACGCCGACCTGCGAGACGATGCTGCGGAATTCCTCGGCGGGGAAATCCTCGCCGCGCAGGAGCGGCAGCAAACTGCGCCCCTGAACGCCGATCGGAATCTCGGCTCCCATCGCCTCGCACAAGGTCGGCATCAAATCAGCTAACGACACGAATGCCGATTTGGCGACGTCGGGGCGCGGCTTGATTCCCGGCCCGGACCAGATCATCGGGATATGTGTCAGGCTTTCGGAGAGGCCCACGCCTTTCCGGGCAAGCCCATATTGCATCAGATAATCGCCATGATCGGAAACCCGGACGATGATCGTGTTGTCGAGCAGGCCCGCCTTTTCCATGAATCCCAACATGCGCGCCACTTGATCGTCGATCATGCGAAGCGCGCCGAGATAGTTGGAAACGTAGCGGCGCCAGTCCTTTTCGGTCGCCGGGAAGCCTGCCTTCTGCAACCGATCGAGCCATTGCGCGCGATCCCCCAATTTCGGGAGCGCCTCCGGCCCGACACAGCGATCGGGGACCGCCTCAGGCGGGAACATGTTCCAATAGGGATGCGGAACCTGTTCGGGATCGTGCGGCTCGGGGATCGAAACCTGCACGAAGAACGGCTGGTCGCCGCTGGTCCGCATGAATTCGATCGCGTCCGAAACGATGCGATAGGGAATTTGCGTCTCGACCGGGAACGGCGAAGGCTCGAGCGCGACGTTGTAATGGAGCCCCTTCAGCCATTTTTCGAACCGGTCGATGTCGGGCGAAGCGCCTGGCGCCTTGTGACCGTCGACATGCGAATAACTGTTCCAGACGTCCGCACTGTTCTTGGTCAGATAGGTGTGGTTCTTGCCGCACAGCGCGGTTCGATACCCTTGGTCGTGTGCGACCTGATAAATGTCCTTGTCGAACGTTGCCTCATCGGGTTCGAGATTCATGCGCACCCGATGCGCCTGCGGCCAACGCCCGGTGAGCATCGACGTGCGGCTCGGCGTGCAGGCCGGGATCGTGCAATAGGCGCGCTCGAAATCCATGCCGCCCGCAGCCAGCTTGTCGAGCGTCGGCATCGTATCCAGCGGATAGCCCGAACGCTTCGTCACGCCGGCGTGATTTTGATCGGTGATGAGAATGATGACGTTGGGCTTCGACCCCGCACTGGCACGCCGCGGCGCCGAGGCAGCCTTGGGAGCGCCTTTTCGCACTGGTTTGGCGGTCGCAACCCCGCCTGCCAGCATCGAAGCCAGGGCACCGGATGAGACTTGCTTCAGAAAATCACGACGCTCCATTATGCCTCACTCCTCGTCGTCATTGGTTCTTCCATTGCATCGTGAAGGGCGTGCATTGCCCTCCTGCGAATCAGGCCAGGAAAGTCCGGCCTCGCAACAACGGTGTGGACATCCGTATTTGAAGGCGTTCGCGGTGCGTTGCGCGACTCACCCTCGCACGCCCGTCAGGACGCCGGCACCACGCCGCGCGGCGCTTCGGCGATGCGCTTGATCAGATCGACCTCGGCCTGGCGATAAGGCGCACCATCGGTATGCAGCACGTCGTGGAACCACACCGTAGGCTGGATCAGCACATAGGGGCGCTGCCAGCTGTCCCATGGCAGGTTGGTCTGTTCCTTGCCCTGGACGAACCCCCAGTTGATCATGCCGACATCTTCGCGCTTGCCGATCGGCAGCGAGCCATCGAACGTCGAGCCGGCGCCCCGCGCCATATATTCGGTGCAGATGATGGGTCGGCCATAAGGCTTGAGCATCGCGATCCGCGCCTTGAGCACCTCCGGCCAGCTATAATCGTGGAAGGTGATGACGTCGGACTGGTCCAGCTGAGTCGTCTCCATCGCGTCCTTCGGGTCGTTCGGCGCCCAATCCATGCCGCGCCAGACGCCGCTGGTCAGCGGCTGCGTCGGATCGACGCTGCGCGCCCATTCGAACACCTGCGGCAACAGCTTGGTGACCAGCGCCGCCTTGTCCTTGGGCTGGCCGGGATATTGGCCGGCGGCATTGTCGGGCTCATTCCACACGTCCCAGCCGAGGATGCGATCGTCGTGCGCGAACGCGCCGACCACGCCCTTCACATACGCCTCGAGGCGCGGATATTGCGACGGGTCCTGCAGCACATCGGTGCCCGGCGACTGCACCCAGCCAGAATTGTGCACGCCCGGGATCGGCGGGTGCTGCGGGCCGAGCCTGGGGTGCGGGTCCCAGCAACTGTCGAACAGTACGAACAGCGGCTTGATGCCGTGCTTGTGCGCGATCGTCAGGAAGGTGTCGATGCGCTGCTTGAACCCCTCCGGATCCTGCTGCCACAATTGATCGTGAAGGAACACGCGCATCGTGTTCATTCCCATTGCCTGCGCCCAGCCGAGTTCGAGGTCGATCCGCTCGGAATCGAATGTGTCGGCCTGCCACATTTCCAATTCGTTGATCGCATTGGCCGGCAGATAATTGGATCCGACCAGAAAGCGCTGCTTGGCGTACCACGCCTTTGCCTGCGCGGGCGTCCAGCGCTCGCGCGCCGATGCCGAGGTCGGCAACGCGATTACAGCAACGCCGCATGTGAGAGCGAAAACCAGCCTGATCATGGCGCCTCCCTTTCTACCGTCCATCTCGAGCACGTCGCACTCGGATGGCTTTTGTGTCAGCTAAACTAGGCTTCATGGTTTGTCCATAGATTATATGACAAATCTTATCGTATTTCACGGGACAGCGCTTCGTGACGATTGGCAACCAACCCATTGATCCGCCACGCCGAGACGAAGGCCATCCGCTTAAATACGATTTATATCGACATGGTCCCGGAAACAGGCAAACGCAGCCTCGAGGATATAGAAGCCGAGAGGTTCGGGTTGCCGTCGCAGCACTAACGGTCCGCGGCGCACCGCCGCCGCACCGACCGTTGGCGGCAGCAACCTCTATTCGCGCAGGAGCGACCCGGCGGGGCGATCGGCGCGGAGATAATCCGGCATCGGCAGCGCGCCGGTTCGTGCGCCCGCAGGCGTCTGTGGCATCGGCCAGGGCTGCGCGCCGACGCGCTTCGCCCACGCCTCATAGGCGGCGGCCAATCGCGCGACCTGTTCAGGCTCGCGATCGACGAGATCGTTCGTCTCGGTTCGATCGGCATCCATGTCGTAGAGTTCCCAGCCATTGGGGAAGCTCGAAACCAGCTTCCACTTGCCGTCGCGCACCGCGCAATTGCCCTCGTGCTCCCAAAACAGCATGCCGCGGCGCGGTATTGCCTGGCCAGCGAAGGCAGGCAGCAGGCTGCGCCCCTCGAGCGGCGGCGGTGGAACACCGGCAACGCTGGTGTGGGGATAAGGAACGCCGCTCACCGCCAGGCATGTCGCCATGATGTCGATTTCGTGGCCGACCTGTTGGGTTACGGTGCCGTTCGCCGCAATGCCCGCCGGCCAATGCGCGATGAACGGCGTGCTGATCCCGCCCTCATGTGCGAAATGCTTGTACATGCGGAATGGCGTATTGCTGGCATTCCCCCACGGCCCGCCATAGCTGGCGTAAGTGTCCGCCGGCCCGGGCATGATCTCCGGCGAATTGCCGACATTGATCGGCCGCCCCTTCTTGGTCTTGTAATTCATGTAGATGGGCCGCTTGGCGCCCGGCTTTTTCGCGTCGAACTCCTCGTAGTTCCCGCCATTGTCGGCCATGAAGAAGATCAGGGTGTTGTCGAGTTCGCCGAGTTCCTCGAGCTTGGCGACGATGCGACCGACTCCTTGGTCGAGGATATCGACCTGCGCGGCATAGACCGCCATGCGCTCGGCTTCCCATTCCTTGTAGGAGGCGCGGCTCCACGCCGGCACGCGCGGATCCCGCCTGGTGAGCGGCCATTTCGGATCGACCAGCCCCTGCTCGACCTGCCTGGCATGCCGATCGGCACGAATCTTGTCCCAGCCCTGCTTGTAGCGTTCGCGATATTTCGCGACGACCTTCTCCGGCGCGTGGAGCGGCCAGTGCGGCGCGTTGAACGCGACATAGCCGAAGAACGGCTTGTCCCTGGGCGCCTGCTCGATGAACTTGACCGCATTGTCCGCGATGCCGTCAGTGAAATAGAAATCGGGTGCGTCTTCGCGGATCGGGGTGTTGTCGCGGCACAAGGTATTCGGATTGTAGTAATCGGCCGCGCCGGTGATGATGCCGTAGAAATGCTCGAACCCGCGCTGGCAAGGCCAATTGCTCTTGTCGATGCTTGGATCGGTCGTATCGGCATACGGTGTCAGGTGCCATTTGCCCGACATGAAAGTGGCATAGCCGCCCGCCTTCAATGCCTCGGCGATCGTCACGCAGCCCTTGTTGAGATCGCCGTCATAGGCCGGGAACGGATAGCGGCCGTGATCGACGACCATCATGCCCATATGCGCCTGATGCGAATACAGGCCGGTCATCAGCGAGGCGCGCGACGGGCAGCATCGCGGCGAATTGAAAAATTGCGCGAACCGCAGGCCGCGCCCGGCCAGCCGATCGAGATTGGGCGTCGCAATCTCCGATCCAAAGCAGCCGATGTCCGAATAGCCCATGTCGTCGGCCAGGATGAGGATGATGTTCGCCGGCTTGCCACGATCAGGCAGCATCGACGATCGGGCCGTCACCGGCGCCGTCTGGAGCCCGGCTGCTATCATCGCCCCGTATTTCAGAACGTCCCGACGATTACGGCGCATCATTTCCTCCTCCGGTTATTGTCGTTGAACCGCCCGAAATGTCCCCGAAAGGCGGCTTGGGCAGCGATCAGGAAAGTGCATCGGTCGGTGGCGGGAGCAGAACGGGCACGATGCCGCGTTCCTGTTCCGGCACGTGTTGGTTCGTCGTTGGAATGGGCGGCAAGGGAAGATTGGCGGCGGCGTAGCGGGCAAGATGCAGCGCGCCGCTGGTATCGGGGAGGACCGGCGGTGGCGCCGGCGGCTCGCCGAACCGGAAGACATTGGCGAAATCGCCGAAATTCCTCCGGCGCCACTTCGTGATATTGGGCTCGGGCACGCCGGTGAACAGCTCGAGAAAGCGCAGGATCGAGGTGTGATCGAGCGGCTCGCTGCACACCCAACCACCCGCCGTCCAGGGAGAAATCACGATGCACGGCACGCGGAAGCCGGCGCCGATCGGCAAACCGCCGACGAACTCGTGCCGCGTTCCCGCGGCCGGAACGGGCGGCGGAACGTGGTCGAACAATCCGTCGTTTTCGTCATAGCACAGAATGAACGCCGTTTTCGCCCACACGTCAGGATTGGCCGCAATCGCATCGAGCTTGCTCGCGATGAATTCCGCACCCGCTGCCGGCATGTAATGCGGATGTTCCGATGCCTCGTTGGTCGGGCAAAGCCAGGAAACCGCCGGAAGACGGTCGTGCCGCGCGTCATATTCGAACTGGCCCTCGGACGCGATCAACACGCCTTTGGTATGAAGCGGCGAGGTCGGGGCGGCGTCTGCGAACTGGCGGAAGCCGTGCAGCATGTTGAACGCGAACCCCGTGCTGGCATGCTGATAGACCTTCCAGCTGACACCGGCGTTCTCGAGCCGCTCGGCATAAGTGGTCCAGCGTAAGGATCCCGGCGTCATGTCTTCATTGTCGAGGACGGGCCCGCCATGCGTTCCCTCGGGATCGATCGAACCCGAAAACCAGTAGAGCCGGTTTGGCCGTGTCGGCCCCATCACCGAACAATGATAGGCGTCGCAGACCGTGAAGGCTTCGGCGAGCGCGTAGTGGAACGGGATGTCTTCGCGCTTGAAATAACCCATCGTATAGGGGCCGTTGACGCCGTCCGCGGTGCGATGGGCGGGCAGCCATTGATCCATGCGGCCGCCGTTCCACGCCTGATGCTGGACCGACCAGGCATGGCTCGTCGACGGCATGCTCTGCGCGTTGGTGGCGGAGCTGTCGAGATGAAAGGGCAACAGATAGCCGGCGGCGCCTGCAGGATCCGGCTGATGAAATACGCTTTTGCCGTTCGGCAGGATCAGCGCATTGGGATCGCTGAAGCCGCGTACGCCCGGCAAGGTCCCGAAATAATGATCGAACGAGCGATTTTCCTGCATCAGCAGGACGACGTGTTTGATGTCCCCCATTGCGGGCGGTCGCCGAATGCCTACGGCGAGCAGTTTCTGCAAATTCGGCGGCATCAGCGCTGTGGCCGCCGCGACCGCGGCGGCTTGGGCCGTTCCCTTCAACAAGCGCCGGCGCGTGACGCCCGGAAACCTATGACCGTCGGACATCCCTGCTTGCCTCTCGCATCATTAATAGTTCGGGAAAGCCCGTTGCTATCAATAAACCTATTTATCATAACTAGACTAGCATTTTTGGCGAGCCTGCAAAGTCCAGTCCATTCGCAGGCGTCACGCCCGGATCCGAGTTCCTCGAGCGCAATCGAGGGTTTGGCTGTTTGGGGACAGGCCAAAATGGCCCCCAATCCACGTCCAATTCAAATCGTCGTTGGCCCCTCGCGGCGAGCAGCAGCGGGACGCGAATACGCGCAAGAAATGCGAAAAAGTTGAATTTCTTTGAGAATATCCGCCGGTGGTCGGAATGGATCGCCAGTGGAATTCACGGGTTGGTAGCGGAGGAGGGACTTGAACCCCCGACACGCGGATTATGATTCCGCTGCTCTAACCAGCTGAGCTACTCCGCCCCATGGGCCGTGAGGCGCGGGCTATAGAAAGCGCGTCTGCGCCGGTCAAGCGAACATGTGGCGCGAAAGCGGCTGCCACGGTCCGCTCCGATACCACCAGGTCGCCAGCCCCGCGACCCGCACCGTGCGCGCGCGGAAATCGGCCCGAAGCTGCGCCAGCAACGCCTTGGCCTCCGCCGTCGACGCCTTGTTCTGCACGGTGACGTGCGGGCGCCAGCCGGCGCTGTCCTGCGGCATCAGCAGGCCTGCAAAAGCGTCGGCGAGATCGTCTCGAATCGCGGCGAGCTCGACAGACTCGATCCGATAGGCGACGCCGCTGCCCAGCGACATCATGCCCGTCACTCTCGCCTCGGGCGCCGGACGCCCCCGCGTCTCGCGCGCCAGCCGCTGCTTCAGCTCGTCGGCGATGCCCGGCGGCAAGTGATGGAACAGCGTCAGGTGCGCGTCGACCCGGTTGCGGTCGGCCGGAAAGTATCGCCGCCGCTCGGCATCGAACCACGCCTGATCCTCGGCCCCGAACAAAGCGGTGACGATGATCGGCGCGGCCGCGGTCAAATCTCGACCTGGCTCCCCAGCTCGACCACCCGGTTGGTCGGCAGCTTGAAGAATTCCATCGCGCTTTCCGCGTTCCTCAGCATCCAGGCGAACAATTTTTCCCGCCACAGCATCATTCCGGGCTTTTCGGCGGGCAGCAGCGTCTGGCGCGCGAGGAAGAAGCTCGTGTCCATCATCCGGAACTCGGCGCCGCAATCATGCACATTGGCGAGCGCCGCCGGCACGTCGGCATCCTGCATGAAGCCGTAGCGGATGACGATGCGGTGAAAGCCCTGGCCGAGGTCCTCCTTCACGATGCGGTCGGCCTCGGCAATGTACGGCTCGTCGGCGATCTTGACGGTCAGCAGGATGACTCGCTCGTGCAGGATCTTGTTGTGCTTCAGGTTGTGGAGCAGCGCGTGCGGCACGCCCTCGGGGCTCGAGGTCATGAACACCGCGGTGCCCGGCACGCGCGCTGCGGCGTCGGCGGCAGACTTGACGAATACCTTGATCGGCATCGTCGCCTCGCGCAGCCGGCCGATCATCAGCTTCCGCCCCTTGGCCCAGGTGGTGAGGAACGCAAAGATGACGAAGCCGACCAGCAGCGGCACCCAGCCGCCCGAGGGCACCTTTGTCAGGTTCGACGTGAAATAGGCGCCGTCGACCAGGAAGAACAAGGCGAGCAGCGGCACCGCATAATAAGCCGGCCATTTCCACAGGCGGAACAGCACGACACTGAGCAGGCAGGTGTCGATGAACATCGCACCGGTCACCGCGATGCCGTAGGCCGAGCTCAGGTTCGACGAGGTCTGGAAGAACAACACCAGCAGCAGCACCATCGTCATCAGCAGCCAGTTGGCGAGCGGGACGTAGATCTGACCGGCAGTCGCAGCGCTGGTATGCTCGATGCGCAGACGCGGCATGAAACCCAGCTGGATCGCCTGCTGCGTCACCGAGAAGGCGCCGGTGATCACCGCCTGGCTGGCGATGATCGCCGCGGCGGTCGCCAGCAGCACCAGTGGCAGCTGGAGGAAATCGGGGGCGAGCATGTAGAACGGGCTCTCCAGCGCCACCGCGCCTTCGCGGAACAGCAGCGCCCCCTGCCCCATATAGTTGCAGATCAACGCCGGCATCACGAACACGAGCCACGAAAAACGGATCGGATTGCGCCCGAAATGCCCCATGTCAGCATAGAGCGCCTCGGCCCCGGTCATCGCCAGCACGATCGAGCCGAGCGCGAGGAAGGCATGCGTCGGGCCATTGAGCAGGAAGGCGATCGCATAGCTCGGCGAGAGCGCCCACAGGATGCCGGGCGTCTTGATCACGCTGAGCAGACCCAGCGTGCCGATCACCACGAAATAGAACAGCATCACCGGCCCGAAGAACAGCCCGACCCGGCTGGTGCCGCTCTTCTGGATGGCGAACAGGAAGACCAGGATCATCACCGCGACCGGCAGCACCATCCCGCTGAACGCAGGTGCGGCGACCGACAGGCCCTCGACCGCGCTCAGCACGGTGACCGCAGGGGTGATCATGCTGTCGCCGTAGAACAAGGCGGTGGCGAACACGCCGAGCAGAACGATACCAGTGGTCCAGCGAAGGTCCGCGGCTTTGCTGGAAATCAGCGCGAGCAGCGCGAGGCTGCCGCCCTCGCCCTTGTTGTCGGCACGCATGATGATCGAGACATATTTGAGCGTCACCACGATCATCATCGACCAGAACATCAGGCTGACGACGCCCATGATGTGCGGCACGTCGAGCGCCAGCGTGTGCTCGCCGGCGAAAGTCTCGCGGAAGGCGTAGAGCGGGCTGGTGCCGATATCGCCGAACACCACGCCAACCGCGCCGACCGCGAGTCGCGCGAAGCCTTCCGAATGGCCATGGCCGCCGTGGCCGACATCGGCCGGCCCGGCATTCTCAGATGTGGTGCTGGTCACCGGCGGGCGCTTCGCGTCCGCATGACGAGGGAGGTGTCCGCAAGCGGCCCTTGGATCGCGCCCCTGTTCATAGCGGCCGGCCCTCTAGCACTGTCCATGATGCACCGCAACGGAACGCGCGATGGCGCTACTTGGATGCACCGAACAACGCGTCCGCCTCGCCGCGGGTCGGCACTGCGCGCAACACGAAGCTCGAGTTGATCGTGACGACGCCGGGCAGCCGCCCGAGATGCTCGCGGTGCAAGCGCTCGTAATCGTCGAGATCGCGGCACAGGATCTTGAGCCGATAATCCTGTCCTCCCGAAACCAGCGCGCATTCGACCACGCCGTCGATCGTCGCCACGGCGGCTTCGAACTGCTCCAGATCCTCCTCGATTTGAGTGCCGAGCGTGATGTCGACCAACGCGGTAACGTGAAAGCCGAGCCGCTTCAGCCCGAGCCGCGCGCCATAGCCCTCGATCAGCCCTGCCGCTTCGAGGCCCTGGATTCGCCGCGTGCACGCCGATTGCGACAGCCCCACGTTATTGGCGATGCCGCTGACCGAGGCGCGTGCATCGGCGGCCAGCCGCTGCAGGATCGCCGAGTCGATTCGATCAAGTTGCATCATTTCTCATCCAATACACTTTCTGAGAGAACTATCATGCATTCTGTTGACCCTTGGCGCTAATATTTGCACGGATTCGCGCCGACAAGAAGCGTATGAGCCGCGCGCAACAAAATTGCGGGAGAGAAACCATGCGCGTCGGTGTGCCCAAGGAAATCAAGAACCACGAATATCGTGTCGGGCTGACCCCACCCTCGGTCGCCGAGCTGGTCGCCGCCGGCCATGAGGTGATCGTCGAGACCAAGGCGGGCAGCGGAATCGATTTCGACGACCAGGATTATGTCGATGCCGGCGCCCGGATCGTGCCCGACGCCAAGACGGTGTTCGCCGAAAGCGACATGATCGTGAAGGTCAAGGAGCCGCAGCAAAGCGAGATCGCGCTGCTCGAGCCGCGCCACCTCCTCTTCACCTATCTCCACCTCGCCGCCGACAAGCCGCAAACGGAGGGCCTCATCAAGTCGGGCGCGACCTGCATCGCCTACGAGACGGTGACCGCCAATGACGGCTCGCTGCCGCTGCTCAAGCCGATGAGCGAAGTCGCCGGGCGCATGTCGATCCAGGTCGGCGCGCACTATCTCGAGAAGGAACAGGGCGGCCGCGGCGTGCTGCTCGGCGGTGTCCCCGGCGTCGCGCCGGCGCGGGTCGCGATCCTCGGCGGCGGCGTAGCGGGCGTCAACGCCGCGCAAATGGCGGTCGGCATGCGCGCCGACGTGACGATCTACGACATCTCCAACCGTCGCCTGGCAGAGCTCGACATGTTCTTCGGTTCGCAGATCAAGACCGCCTATGCCTCCAAGGCGGCGATCGCCGCCGCAGTCGAGAAAGCGCATTTGGTGATCGGCGCGGTGCTGGTCCCCGGCGCCGCCGCGCCCAAGCTCGTCACCCGCGACATGCTCAAGACCATGAAGCGCGGCTCGGTGCTCGTCGATATCGCGATCGACCAGGGCGGCTGTTTCGAGACCAGCCATGCGACCACGCATGACGATCCGGTCTATGAGGTCGACGGCGTGATCCATTATTGCGTCGCCAACATGCCCGGCGCGGTCGCGCGCACCTCGGCCTTCGCGCTCAACAACGCGACATTGCCCTTCGTCCTCGCGCTCGCCAACAATGGCGCCGAAGCCGCGATGCGCGCCGACAAGCACCTCGCCAACGGGCTGAACGTCTCAGAGGGCAAGATCCGGCACCGCGCGGTCGCCGAGGCCTTCGACATGCCGTTCGAGGCTTGGCAGGGGTAACGTCATCCCCGCGAAAGCGGGGACCCATCTCCCACGGCTGCGCCAAGCACAAATGGCACGAGATGGGTTCCCGCTTTCGCGAGAAGGACGGTTGGGGTCGTCGTCACTCCGCCGGATTGGCGCGCACGATCTCGCAGCCGACCGCGGCGTCGGGATAAATGTCGGGCTTGACCGAACGCACGCGCGCACCGCGCACGCGGGGGTCGGCGAAGCACAAGGCCGCGACCGCCTCACACAGCGCCTCCTGCAAGGCGAATTGCCGCTCGGCCAGTCGGCGGACGCCCGCGCGCACGAAATCATAGTCGACCGCCGCGGCGATATCGTCACCAGGCGGCGCGTCGCCGTAATCGACATAGAGCGTTACCGTCAGCCGCACGCGCTGTGGCCGCGCCATCTCCCCCGGGTGGATGCCGAGCCGCATCGTCACCTCCAGCCCATCGAGGATCGTCGCATAGCGCCCGTCCCCGGCCCATGTCGCGAACTCGCTCATGGCCGCTCCCGCGTTTCGAACATCACGTCGCCGTCGCGCTGGAGGAACCGCTGTCCGCAATCGACGAACAAAGTCTGCCCGGTGACGCTGCGCGCTGTCAGTAGCAATTCGACCGCACGCCCGATCTCCTCGATATCGACCGGCCGGCGCAGCAGGTTCTCGCACGCCACCTTCTCGAACTCCGCTTCGCTCTGGCCGCCGCTCGGCAGCGTCAGCCCCGGCGCGACCGCATTGACCCTGATCGCCGGCGCCAGCGCGCGCGCCAGCATCTCGGTCGCCCCGGCCAGCGCGACCTTGGTGCAGGTATAGGAAAAGAAGTCGGGATTGAGGTTGGCGACCTTCTGGTCGAGCAGATTGACGACGGCGCCATCGACGAGCCCCGCCTGCCGCGCCAGCGCCGAGGCGAGCAGCACCGGCGCGCCGAGATTGACCGGCGCGAGCCGCTCGAACAGCGCCCAATCATCGAGCGGCGGGGAATCGAACTCGAACAGCGACGCGCAGTTGACGAGCCCGTCGATCGCGGCGCCGGCCAACGCCGCCGCCTCACCGATCAGGTTCGCTACCCCCACTCGGTCGGCGAGATCGGCTGCCACGGCATGCCCGTCGACCTCACGCGCCAGCGCTTCGGCTTCGTCGTGCGAAGAGCCGTAATGGACGATTATCCTATGACCTCGCCCGGCGAGGTGCCGGACGATCGCCGCGCCGACCCGCTTCGCGCCGCCGGTGACGAGGACGGTGCGCCTCACGCCGCGCGGATGCCCATCAGCGCCAGCACTTCCTTGCGGCTGCGCTCGTCGTCGCGGAACACGCCCATCATCCGGCTGGTGACCATCGTTACCCCGGGCGTGCGCACCCCACGCGCGGTCATGCAGGCATGGCTTGCCTCGATCACCACCGCGACGCCCTGCGGCTTCAAATGCTCGCAAATGCAGTCCGCAACCTCGGCGGTCAGCCGCTCCTGCACCTGCAGCCGCCGCGCGAAGGCGTGGAGCACGCGCGCCAGCTTGGAAATCCCGACGACATGATCCTTGGGCAGATAGGCGATATGCGCCTTGCCGATGATCGGCGCCAGATGGTGCTCGCAATGCGACTGGAACGGAATGTCCTTCAAGAGCACGATCTCATCATAGCCGCCCACTTCCTCGAACACACGCGACAGGTGATGCGCGGGATCGTCGGCATAACCCTGGCAATATTCCTTCCACGCACGCGCCACGCGCTTGGGGGTGTCGAGCAGGCCTTCACGGCTCGGGTCGTCGCCCGCCCAGCGGATCAGCGTGCGCACCGCCTCGGCCACCTCGTCGGGCACCGCCACCTTGGCTGGCGCGGCAACGATATCGCCGTCTTCGGGTTCGACATGGCCGATGGTCATCGCAGGCTTCTCCGAAATCGAATCGCCGCGAACGCTACGGCAATCGGGTTTTCCACAACAAAGGTTCGATTTTGAAACTGTCTCATTTGGGCAACAACTCGGCAACCCCGCAGTTTTCCTACGCGAACCGCATTGACGAGGGAAAATATTGAACGCAAGATTTGCATACCTGAAACACGAACCGCTTGAGATCGGCAAAGACCGGCGCGCGGCAGGAGGGGATGTCTATCATGAAGAAGTTCGAACTGCTCGCCGCATCCGCGATCGCGCTGCTTTCGGCGACTCCGGCTCTCGCCCAGACCGATACCGCCGCGCCGGCGCAATCCGAGCCCGCGACGCCCGCGCCCGAGGATGCCGCGCAAGCCCAGGTCGGCGGCATCGGCGACATCGTCGTCACCGCGCAGCGCCAGTCGCAACGCTTGCAGGACGTGCCGATCGCGGTCTCCGCCTTCACCGCGCAGAGCCTCCAGCAGCAGCAGATCGTCAACCCCGCGGCGCTCGAACAGTCGCTGCCGAACGTCAGCTTCACCAAGACCAACTTCACCTCGTCGAGCTTCACGATCCGCGGCATCGGCGATCTCTGCACCGGCACCTCGTGTGACCAGGCGACCGCGATCCATGTCAACGACATGCCTTTGGTCTCGACCCGCCTGTTCGAAAGCGAGTTCTACGATCTCGAGCGGATCGAGGTGCTGCGCGGCCCGCAAGGCACGCTGTTCGGCCGCAATGCGACCGCGGGCGTGGTCAACTTCATCACCGCCAAGCCCGACCTTTCCGGCATCCATGCCGACGGCGAATTCGAATACGGCAATTACGATTCGAAAAAGGCCAAGGCGATGTTCAACCTGCCGGTGGGCAACACGATCGGCGTGCGCGTCGCCGGGCTGTGGCTCAACCGCGACGGCTTCACCAAGAACATCTACAACGATACCGATATCGACGGCCGCAAGCTCTATTCGGTGCGCGGCACGCTGTCGTGGGAACCCAGCAGCGACACGCGACTCGACCTGATCGGCTATTATTTCCACGAGAAGGACGATCGCTCGCGCATTCAGAAGCAGCTCTGCCACCGCGATCCGACCGGCATTCTCGGCTGTCTGCCCGATCGACTGGCGTACGAGACGACCAACGGCAATTCGACGCTGGGCTCGATCATCAGTTCGAACGAGTTCTTCCGGATCGCGACCGGCAGCCCGCTGATCGGCTCGCTCGGCCTCGGCAGCGTCTATGGGACGGACTTCTTCTCCAACGCGGTCACGCCCGCCGATAACCGCACTGTCGCGCTCGATTACAACCCGACCTATTATGCCGAGGAACAGCAATATCAGGCGAAGTTCTTCCACGACTTCGGCAAGATTTCACTCAACATCACTGGCGGCTATGCGCAGAACAGGGTCGATTCGCGCACTGATTATACCGACGCGGTCGAGAACACGCTCGACAACAATGCCGGCTTGACTACGCTCGCTTATCTGGCGTCGCTGCCCGGCGCGGCCTTCCCGACCTACGGCAACCAGAACCCGTTCACTCCGCTGGCGCAGACGATCATTCCCAATGGTCCCGCGGGCGGCGTCTGCCAGTCGGACCTCACCCCCAATGACGGCGGCGTCTATTCGGGCGCGAGCGTCGGCTGCTTCCACCAGAGCCTCGATTTCGATCGCTCGCGCGCCAATGCCCGGCAATATTCGGTCGAAGCACATGTCGACAGCCATTTCGACGGCCCGTTCAACTTCCTGCTGGGCGGCATCTATCTCGACCAGAAAATCACCCAGAACGACTATTTCGTCGCCTCGTTCGGGCTCGATTACGGCGCGGGCGTGCTTGGCGCGGCCAAGGGCGGACCAGGCGTCGAGTTGTCCACGCCCTTCTATCACAATGACGAGCACAGCTATCGCCTGAAATCATACGGCATCTTCGGCGAGACCTATTTCGACTTCACCGATCGTCTCAAGCTGACCCTCGGCCTGCGTTACAACCACGATCAGAAGTCGCTGCAGGCGCGCACCACGACGCTGGATGCCGCGCTGCCCTATGGCGCGACCGACATCGACGACGGCATCGGCGCGCCGCCCTACGAGATCGACCATGCCCGCTTCTCGCGTCTCACCGGGCGGGCGGTGCTCGATTTCAAGATCACGCCCAACAACCTGCTCTACGCATCTTATTCGCGCGGCTATAAATCGGGCGGCATCAATCCGCCCGTTCCGGCGATCTTCAACGTCCAGACGGTGTTCAAGCCCGAGCAGGTCGACGCGTTCGAGATCGGCTCGAAGAACACCCTGCTCGACGGCACGCTGCAGCTCAACCTCTCAGGATTCTACTACAAGTACAAGGATCTGCAGCTCGCGCGGATCGTCAGCCGAACCGCGGTCAACGACAATGTCAGCGCGGATATCTACGGCCTCGAAGCGGAGGCGGTGATCTCGCCGGTTCCCGATTTCGTCGTCAACGCCAATTTCAGCTATCTCCATTCGAAGGTGTCGGCGGACGAATATCTCGTCAATCCGCGTGACCCTTCGGGCGGCCGTTCGGACGTGGTGATCATCAAGGATATCACCAATGCGTCGAACTGCGCCGTCACCCCGACGTCCGGCAATGCCGTCGCCGCCAATGCCTTCGTCAACCTCGTGAATACCGCGGCGCTCGGGCTGCGGCCCACGACGGCGATCCCCGGCACGACCACGACGGGCGCGTACAGCGTCTGCTCGACGCTGCAGGAACTGGCGACCAACTCGACGCCGACCGCCTCGCCGCTCTACGCACTGCAGCAGGGCGTGAATGCCGGGTTCGGACTCAACGCCTTCACCGTCAACGACGGTGCGCCGATCAATATCCGCGGCAACCAGCTGCCGCAGGCGCCGACCTACAAGTTCGCCGTCGGCGCGCAATATACCTTCCATCTCGGCGGCGACATGACCCTGGTGCCGCGCGCCGACCTCAATTATACCGGCAACAGCTACGCCAGCATCTTCAACAACCAGATCGATCGCATGCAGGGCTATGAAGTGGTCAACGCTCAGGTCACCCTCAACGGCGCCGACGATCGCTGGTACGTCCGCGGTTTCGTCAAGAACCTGACCAATGACGATGCGATCACCGGCCAATACGTCACCGACCAATCGTCGGGCCTGTTCACCAACGTCTTCACCATCGAGCCGCGCCAGTACGGCGTCGCGTTAGGGTTCAAGTTCTAGGCGCGGACGGCCTGGCCCTGCCGCAGGCAGGGTCAGGACTCGTCACGGCGGGCAGCGGAACGGCATCGCCGTTCCGTCTGACGGCGTGACGGAGCCCCTACCCCAGCCGCGCAGCGTGCCAGGCGACGTGGTCGGCCATGAAGGTCGAGATGAAATAATAGCTATGGTCGTAACCCGGCTGCATCCGAAGCGTCAGCTCGATCCCCGCCGCGGCGCACGCCTCGCGCAGCAGTTCGGGCCGCAATTGCTCCCCCAGGAACGGATCGGCGTCGCCCTGATCGATCAGCAGTTCCGGCACGCGCGCGCCGTCCTCGATCAGCGCGCAGGCGTCATAGGCCCGCCACGCCGCACGGTCGTTCCCCAGATAACCGCCCAGCGCCTTCTCGCCCCACGGCACGCGTGACGGCGCGACGATCGGCGCGAAAGCCGAGACCGATCGGAACCGCCCCGGATTGCGCAAGGCGATCGTCAGCGCGCCGTGCCCACCCATCGAATGCCCCGTGATCCCTTGCCGCGCGAGATCGGCGGGAAACGCCGCGGCGATCAGCGCGGGCAGCTCATCCTCGATATAGCTGCGCATCTGGAAATGGCCGGCCCAAGGCTGCTCGGCCGCATCGACGTAGAAGCCGGCGCCCTGCCCGAAATCATACGCCTCGTCATCGGGCACGCCCTCGCCCCGCGGCGAAGTGTCGGGCGCGACGAAGACGATGCCGTGCTCGGCGCAGGCGGCGCGATATTCGCCTTTCTCGGTGACATTGGCGTGCGTGCAGGTCAGCCCGGAGAGGTACCACAGCACCGGCAACTTGGCGCTTGGCTCATGATCGGGCACGAACACCGAGAAGGTCATCGTCGTCCCGGTCGCTGCCGAGGCGTGGCGATAGACTCCCTGTACCCCGCCGACCGCTTTGCTTTCCGAAACCGTCTCGACCGTCATCGGAACACCACCGTCTTGCCGCCGTTGAGGAACACCCGCCGCTCGCCGATCGCGTTGACCGCACGCGCCAGCACCTGCGCCTCGATATCGCGGCCGATCGCGACCAGATCATCGACCGAGGCACGGTGATCGACGCGCTCCACCGCCTGCTCGATGATCGGCCCCTCGTCGAGGTCGCCGGTCACGAAATGCGCGGTCGCGCCGATCAGTTTCACCCCCCGCTCGTGCGCGCGGTGATAGGGTCTGGCGCCCTTGAAGCCGGGCAGGAAGCTGTGGTGGATATTGACGCACCGCCCGTCGAGCCTGCTCGCGAAGGCGGGTGACAGCACCTGCATATAGCGCGCAAGGATCAGCAGCTCGGCTCCTTCATCGGCGATCAGCCGGCCGATCGCCGCTTCCTGGTCGGCCCGGTCGTCATTCCCCACCGGCAGGTGATGGAACGGCACGCCGTGCCATTCGGCGAGCCCGCGCAGCGTCTCGTGGTTCGAGACGATCGCGGCGATCTCCACCGACAGGCTGCCCGATTGCCGCCGGAACAGGAGGTCGTTGAGGCAATGCGCGCCCTTCGACACCGCGACGATCGCGCGCGGCCGCGCCGCCGCTTCGACCAGCGCCCAGCCGAGTCCGAAGCGCGCTGCGACCTCGGCGAATGCCTCACGCAGCAGCCGCGTGCTCTCCGGAAAGCGCGGCCCGCCGGGCTGGAACACCACGCGCATGAAGAAATGCCCGGTGTCGAGATCGGCATATTGCTGGCTGTCGACGATGAAGCCGTCGCGCTCGGCGAGCACACCGCTGACCGCAGCGACGATCCCGACGCGATCCTCGCAGGCGAGCGTCAGGATCCAGCGTGGCGCCGCCGTCATGCCGGCATGCGGTAGCTCGCACAGAGCTTGTTGCCGTCAGGATCGCGCAGATAGGCGAGGTAGAGCCTGCCGAAGCCGCCCTCGCGGATACCGGGCGGGTCCTCGATCGAAATGCCGCCATTGGCGACGCCCGCAGCGTGCCAGGTATCAGCCTGCTCGGGCCCGTCCATCCTGAAGCCGATCGTCCCGCCATTGGCGTGGGTCGCAGCCTCGCCATCGATCGGCGCCGTCACCATGAACACGCCGCCATTGTGCAGGTAGATCAGCCGTCCCTTGTCGTCGGTGATCCCCGGCTTGCCGCCGATTGCGCGGAACAGCGCGTCGTAAAAACGCTTTGAGCGATCGAGATCGTTGCTGCCGACCATCATGTGACTGAACATCTGTTCCTCCTCAGTAGATGACGACCGAGCGAATACTTTCGCCCACGTGCATCAGATCGAAGCCCTTGTTGATCTCGTCCAACGTCAGGCGATGCGTGATCATCGGATCGATCGCGATCTTGCCGTCCATGTACCAGTCGACGATCCTGGGCACGTCGGTGCGCCCGCGCGCGCCGCCGAACGCGGTGCCCTTCCACACCCGTCCGGTGACGAGCTGGAATGGCCGCGTCGCGATCTCCTTGCCCGCTTCCGCCACGCCGATGATGATGCTCTCGCCCCAGCCGCGGTGGCAGCATTCGAGCGCGGTGCGCATCACTTCGGTATTGCCGGTCGCGTCGAAGCTGTAGTCCGCGCCGCCGCCGGTCAGCTCTAGGATTTTGGCGATCGTCTCCTCGCGAGACAGCCCCTTCGAGTTGAGGAAATGCGTCATGCCGAACCTGCGGCCCCATTCCTCGCGATCCGGGTTGATGTCGACGCCGATGATGCGGTCGGCTCCCGCGAGCTTCGCGCCCTGGATGACATTGAGCCCGATCCCGCCAAGCCCGAACACCACGACGTTCGCGCCGGGCTCGACCTTGGCGGTGTTGACCACTGCGCCCACGCCCGTCGTCACGCCGCAACCGATATAGCAGCTGGTATCGAACGGTGCGTCTTCGCGGATCTTGGCGACGGCGATCTCGGGCAGCACGGTGAAGTTCGAGAAGGTCGAGCAGCCCATGTAATGGTAGATCGTCCGGCCCTTGTAGCTGAACCGGCTGGTGCCGTCGGGCATCACGCCCTTGCCCTGCGTCGAGCGGATCGCAGTGCACAGGTTGGTCTTCTGGCTGAGGCACGACTTACATTGCCGGCACTCAGGCGTGTAGAGCGGGATGATATGATCGCCCGGCTTCACGCTGGTGACGCCGGCACCCACCTCGCGGACGATCCCCGCGCCTTCGTGCCCCAGGATCGACGGGAACAGCCCCTCGCTGTCCAATCCGTCGAGCGTGTAGGCGTCGGTGTGGCAGATACCCGTCGCCATGATCTCGACCAGCACCTCGCCCGCTTTGGGGCCTTCGAGGTCGAGCTCGACGATCTCGAGCGGCTGCTTCGCCTCGAATGCAACGGCGGCGCGGGTCTTCATGCGAAAGGCTCCTCGAATGCGTGGCGCCGTCATGGCGCGACGGGCGGAGTCGGCGCAAGGCCCATGACGTCCGGCAGCCCCGAAGCAACGCCTCACCCGCCCTCTCGCGCGCTGAGGCGCTGGGGAGGTGACAAACGCGCCAAGGCAGCGCACAAGCTACGGGCGCTTCGCCGCGCGATGATTCGCCGCGGCCTGCGACCTGAAAGGAAAGGAAAAACATGGCCGATGCACCCAAGACCGGCGGTATTCACGCCCCCGTTCAGCCTTCGCCCGAGCTCGCCGCGATCGTCGGCAACGACAAGCTGCCGCGCAGCCAGGTGATCAGCAAGGTGTGGGACCACATCAAGAAGAACAACCTGCAGAACCCCGAGACCAAGCGCGAGATCGTCGCCGACGACAAGCTGAAGAAGGTGTTCGGCAAGGATCGCGTTTCGATGTTCGAGATGAACAAGCACATCTCGAAGCACGTCAAGGCCTGATCCGATAATTTGAAGAACGGGCGCCGGACTTGTTTCCGGCGCCCTTCTTTATTGTGCGGCGTCGCGGAATAGCGCGAATGCCGCCTGCGCGCCGCTCAGCGCCTCGTCGCGCCAATGATCGCCGCCGCGCGCATCCTCGGCTTCGGCCGCATCGAGCCGGTCGCGAAACGCCCGCCACTCGCCATTGCCGTGCACCGCGCCGAGATAGTGGGTCGGCAACCCCGCGCCGACCTGCTTCGCCAGTATCGCGCCGCCCAGCCGCGAGCCTTCGATGACGTAGAGCATGCCCCATGCTTCAGCCGCCGTCGCCGGTGCGGCGAACGGCAATGTCCGCGGCGTCGCTTCGCCGAGTTCGGCCAGATCGTCGGCGATCAGCCCGCCGCGCGGGCGCCAGCCCGGCAACTGCCACAACATCGCCTCGAGCGCGAGCAACGCGCGCGACTGCGCCGTCAGGAACGCGACATAGCCGTCGCGGACGGAAAGGTCGAAGCGGCCGAAGGCGTTATCGACCGCCTGATGGTCCTGCGCGGTGGCATTGCGCAAAAAACTGCCTACTGATAAACGCTTGTGCACTGGTTTTCCGACCCTATGGTTGGAACGGCCGGCTCGGGGGGAGCCGGACGCAACCGCACCGCTATGCCACAAGCTTTTCGGGTCGGCTGTAACCTCGATCACAGGAGGATTCCCCTGCCCGATATTGATTTGATCGACGGTTCGCTGCCGCCCGCCGGGGGCCAGCGGCAATTGGCTCGCCCCGATCTCACCGCCTGTGACCGCGAACCGATCCACATTCCGGGCTCGATCCAGCCGCACGGCCTGCTGCTCGTCGCCGACGCCGCGAGCCGCGAGGTTGTCGCGGGGGCAGGCGATATCGAGAATCGTCTCGCGCCCGACTGGATGGGCCGCACGCTCGACGATCTGCTCGGTCAGAACGTCGGCGCCGCGCTCGCGCGGACCGACGAGCCCGGCCGCGGCAGCCTCGTGCTGGATCGGGTCGAGCGCCACGGGACGCAGTTCGACATCGTCGTCCATGCCTCGGGCGATCACCTGCTCGTCGAACTCGAGCTCGAAACCGCACGCGAATGGCCCGCCGCGCGCACGCTCTCGATGCTCGAGGCGACGACCGCCTCGTTCGAACGCAGCACCGATCTCGTCTCCTTGTGCGAAGCCGCGGCCGCCGCATTCCGCACGCTTACCGGCTTCGACCGCGTGATGATCTACCGCTTCCTCGACGACGATGCCGGCGTCGTCCTCGCCGAGGATCGCGCCGAGGGCGAGCATTCGTTTCTCAACCACCATTTCCCGGCGACCGACATCCCGCAACAGGCGCGCGCGCTCTACGTGCGCAACCGCGTCCGCATCATCCCCGACGTCCGTTATGAGCCCGCGCCGCTGCGTCCCGCCGCCGCGCGCGATATCGACCTGTCCGACGTCGCTTTGCGCAGCGTCTCGCCGATCCACCTCGAATATCTGCGCAACATGGATGTCGGCGCCTCGGCGTCGATGTCGATCGTCAAGGACGGGTTGCTGTGGGGCCTGGTCGCGTGCCATCACCGCACGCCGCATTCCCTGCCGATCGACCTGCGCCTCGCCTGCGCCGCGCTTGCCGGCGATCTCGCCCGCCAGATCCGCGCCAAGGAAAATGCCGGTAATTACCGCGAGCGCATCCGACTGCGCGCCGCCGAGGACCGCGTCGTCACCCGGCTGGGCGGAGACGCCTCGCTCGGCGAGTTCTTCGAACATGCCGGCGGCGATGTTTGTCGCATGCTCGACGCCGATGGCTTCGTCGCGATCCAGGGCAAGGACATCTATGTCAGCGGCATCTGTCCGCCGCAGGATGCACTGTTCGCGATCGGCGAGCATTTCAAGCACGCCGCCCTCGCCCAACCGGTTGCGACCGCGAGCCTCGAAACGATCCTCGACAAGGCAAGCGCGTGGCGCGACTGCGCGAGCGGCCTGCTCGCCGCGACGATGTCGACCGAGGAGCCCACGATCATGATGTGGTTCCGCGCCGAACAGCCGCAGGTCGTCGAATGGGCGGGCAATCCGCACGCCAGCGACAAAAGCGATCCCAACGCCGTGCTCACGCCCCGCGCCTCGTTCGACGCGTGGAGCGAGACGGTGCGCGGCCGCGCCCGCCCGTGGACGCGCGAAGAGATCGAGGCCGCCAACCGCCTCAAGCGGACGATGTTCGAAGCGCGCCAGAACCGCCGCCTGCGCGAGCTCAACCGCGATCTGGCCGCAACCATCGCCGACAAGGAAAGCCTGCTCGCGCAGAAGGATTACCTGATGGGCGAGGTCAATCACCGCGTCCAGAACAGCCTGCAGCTCGTCTCGGCATTCCTGGCGATGCAGGCGCGCGCGGCGAACGAGCCTGCGGTGTCCGATCATCTCGACGAGGCGCAGCGGCGGTTGCAGGCGGTCGCCCTCGTCCACCGCCGCCTCTATGCCGACGACCGCGTCGAGGCGGTCGATCTCGGCCGCTATATCGAGGATCTCGTCACCGAGCTGACCACCTCGATGGGCCGCGAGTGGCGCGATCAGCTCCGCATGGAACTCGCGCCGATCCTGATCTCGACCGATCGTGCGGTGAATGTCGGCCTGATCCTCACCGAGCTCGTCATCAACGCGAACAAATACGCCTATGACGGCGATGCCGGCCCGATCGAAATCACGCTGGAGCAATATCGCCAGCGCTTCCGCCTCGTCGTCGCCGATCGCGGCAAGGGCAAGGCGTCGAGCGGGCGCGGCTTCGGCACGCGGATGCTCAAGGCGATGATCGAGCGCCTCGGCGGCGACATGACCGAAGACAGCAGCCCGCAAGGCCTCCGCGTCATCCTGTCCGCGCCGATCGAGGCGGACTGAACCCGCCCGAACGTAACCTCAGGCGGCCTCGAGCGCTCCGCGTACAGCGGCCACGGCATCGTCTGCCTTGTCGCCGTCCGGCCCACCACCCTGCGCCATGTCGGGCCGACCGCCACCGCCCTTGCCGCCGAGCGCCGCGACCGCGCGCTGGACGAGATCGACCGCGCTGCGGGTGCCCGTCAAGTCGTCGGTGACGCCGATCGCGACCGAGGCGCGGCCATCGTTGACCGCGACGAGCATCGCCACGCCCGAGCCGACGCGTGCCTTCATTTCATCGACAGCGCCGCGCAGGCCCTTGGGATCGAGGCTCTCGACGACCTGCGCGAGGAAGCCTGCGCCGCCGACCTGCTCGGGGCCGGCAGCATCGCTATTGCCGCCACCGCCGAGCGCCAGGGCCTTCTTCGCTTCGGCGAGCTCGCGCTCGAGCCGCCGCCGATCCTCGACCAACGCGGCGACGCGCGCCGGCACCTCGTCGGGCGACGCCTTGAGCGCCGCCGCCGCCTCGCGCAATTTCTCGTCGCGCGCGGTGAACCAGGCGCGCGCTGCTTCGCCGGTCAGCGCCTCGATGCGGCGCACGCCCGAGGACACCGCGCCCTCGCTCACCACCTTGAACAGGCCGATATCGCCGGTGGCGCCAACGTGCGTGCCGCCGCACAGCTCGAGGCTGTACACGGGCGCATTATCGCCGCCGCGCCGGCCCATCGAGACGACGCGGACCTCGTCGCCGTATTTCTCGCCGAACAGCGCCATCGCGCCTTCCTCGATCGCCTCTTCCGGCGTCATCAGCCGCGTCTGCACCGCGTCGTTCTGGCGGATATAGGCGTTCACGTCGCCCTCGATCTCGGCGAGCGACGCATGCTCGACCGCGGTCGGCTGCGAGAAATCGAAGCGTAGCCTCTCAGGCGCGACGAGGCTGCCCTTCTGCGCGACATGGGTGCCGAGACGCTCGCGCAAGGCAGCGTGGAGCAGGTGCGTCGCCGAATGGTTGGCGCGGATCGCGTTCCGGCGCTGGTGATCGACGTCGAGCTTCACGCTGTCGCCGACCTTCACCTCGCCCGCCTCGATCACCGTGCGGTGCGACCATAGGCGGCCGACATGCTTCTGCGTGTCCTCGACATGCGCGCGGAGCTTGTCGTTGGTCATCGTCCCGGCATCGCCGACCTGCCCGCCGCTCTCGGCGTAGAACGGGGTCTGGTTGGTGACGATATCGACGGTCTCGCCGGCCGTGGCGCTCTCTACCCGCGCGCCGTCCTTGACGATCGCGATCACCTCGCCCTCGCCTTCCTCGGCGCCGTAGCCGACGAACTCGGTGCCGCCGTGCTCCTCGGCGAGGTCGAACCACAATTCTTCCGAAGCCTTGTCGCCCGAGCCCTTCCACGCCGCGCGCGCGGCGCGCTTCTGCTCGGCCATCGCCGTGTCGAACCCGGCGCGATCGACCGCGAGGTTCTGCGCACGCAGCGCGTCCTCGGTGAGATCATACGGGAAGCCGAACGTGTCGTAGAGCTTGAACGCGGTTTCGCCGGGCAGCGTGTCGCCCTGCTTCATTCCCGCGGTCGCTTCGTCGAGCAACTTCAGGCCCTTGTCGAGCGTCTGGCGGAAGCGCGTTTCCTCCTGGAGCAGCGTCGCCTCGATCAGCGGCTGCGCGCGGATCAGCTCGGGATAGGCGACGCCCATCTCGGCGACCAGCGCCGGCACCAGCCGATGCATCAACGGCTCTTTCGCGCCGAGCAGGTGCGCGTGGCGCATCGCGCGACGCATGATCCGGCGCAGGACATAGCCCCTGCCCTCGTTCGCCGGCAGCACGCCGTCCGCGACCAGGAACCCCGAACAGCGCAGGTGATCGGCGATGACGCGGTGGCTCGCCTGGTTGGCGCCGGTGGTCGCGGTGTGGGTGAGTTCACCCGATTCCGCGATCAGCGCCTTGAACGTGTCGGTATCGTAATTGTCGTGGACGCCCTGCATCACCGCAGCGATGCGCTCCAGCCCCATGCCGGTGTCGATCGACGGATTGGGCAGGTCGCCGACGATCTCGTTGGCCTCCTGCATGAACTGCATGAAGACGAGGTTCCAGATTTCGACGAAGCGGTCGCCGTCCTCGTCCGGGCTGCCGGGAGGGCCGCCGGGAATGTGATCGCCGTGATCGTAGAAGATTTCCGAGCACGGGCCGCACGGGCCGTTGTCGCCCATCGCCCAGAAATTGTCCTTGGTCGCGATGCGGATGATGCGGCTTTCGGGCAGCCCCGAAATCTTGCGCCACAGGTCGAACGCCTCGTCGTCGGTGTGATAGACGGTGGCGGTCAGCTTGTCGGGGGAAAGCCCCCAGTCGCGCGTAAGCAGCGTCCAGGCGTGCGTGATCGCCTGTTCCTTGAAATACTGGCCGAACGAGAAATTGCCGAGCATCTCGAAAAAGGTGTGGTGCCGCGCGGTATAGCCGACATTGTCGAGATCGTTGTGCTTTCCCCCGGCGCGCACGCATTTCTGGCTCGAGGTGGCGAGCTTGTACGGCCGCGTCTCGAGGCCGGTGAATACGTTCTTGAAGGGCACCATCCCGGCATTGACGAACATCAGCGTCGGATCGTTCTGCGGCACCAGTGGCGCCGACGGCACCTTGGTATGGCCGTTGGCAGCGAAGTAATCGAGGAACGATCGGCGGATGTCGTTGGTCGAGGTCATCGCCCGCATCTAGGCGACGCGGTGGCTTCGCTCAAGCGGGCGCGAACACACATAACGCAGCGGCGCGGCTCTTGAAGCAGAGCGGCATGTCGAGCTCGACGACTTCGCCGTCCAGCGCGATCTCGACGCTGTGCGATCGGCCCTGCACCTCGACCGCCTCGGCCTCGTCGATCGCGGCGAAATCCTCGCGCGGCCGGGCGAGCCCGACGATCGTGCGCAGCGCGAAGCCGATCAGCGCCAGCCGCCGCCGCGACGCGACCGCATAGACCGCGAGCCGCCCACCATCGAGCGTCTCGCGCGTGCCGATCCGGCCGGCATCGAGCGCGTAGCGGTTGTTGCCGACGAACAGCATCGGCGTGACGACGTCGGCCTTGCCGTCGGGCGCGACGATGCGCAGGCGGTGGTGGCGGATCCGCGTGAGGGCCGCGATGCTCGCGCCGATTGCGGCGAACCATTTGGGCGCGGCCTTGGCGTCGCGTTCACGCACCATCTCGGGATAGATGCCGACCGAGGCGTTGTTGATGAAGACGCGATCGTTGACCTCGGCGAGGTCGATCTTGCGTCGATGCCCGCCCGCGATCACCGCTGCCGCGCCGGGCAGGTCGAGCGGGATGCCAAGCTCGCGCGCGAGGTGATTGCGCGTGCCGAGCGGCAGGATGCCGAGCGTCGCGTGCCTTGCCGCGACGCATTCGGCCGCGCAGCCGATCGTTCCGTCGCCGCCGCCGACGACGACGCAGTCGTGCGTTTCCAGCGCGTCACGCACCGCCTGCCTGATCTCGTCGCCCTCGACCAGATGAAGGTCGATCGCAATGCCGGCCTCGGCGAATGCGGTGTTGAGCTCGTCGGCGAGGGAGTCGCCTTTCGAGGCCGCGGTGCCCCCCGAACGGTTGACGAAAACGGGGAGCGTGGCGGTCATCACACCGGAACGTCGATCGAGGCCGGTGGTTGCGAGAAGAAACGCGGGCCCGCTTCGGTCATGTGGAAGCAATCCTCCAACCGCACGCCGAACTTGCCGGGGAGGTAGAGGCCCGGCTCGTCGGAGAAGCACATGCCCGGCGCGAGCTTCGTGGTCTCGCCGTGGACGAGATAGACCGGTTCGTGCCCATCGAGGCCGATGCCGTGGCCGGTGCGGTGTGACAGGCCGGGAAGCTGGTAGCCGGGACCGTAACCGAGGCTTTCGTAGAAGTGGCGTACCGCGTCGTCGACCTCGCCCGCCGGGGTGCCGACCTGCGCGGCCTTGATCGCGACCTGCTGGCCCTGATGGACGTGGTCCCAGACCTTGCGCTGCTCTGCGCTCGCGGCGCCGTGAACCCAGGTGCGCGACACGTCCGACTGATAGCCCTGCACGGTGCAGCCGCAGTCCATCAGCACCACTTCGCCGTCATCGACAGTGCGCGGGTGTTTCGAGCCGTGCGGATAGGCGGCCGATTCGCCGATCAGCACCATCGAGAATTCGGGGCTGCCGCCGAGCTTGCGCGTCGCGGCGTCCATCAGCGCGGAGACCTGGCCCTGGCTCATTCCGTTCTCGACGCGCGGGTAAACCCAGCGATAGGCGGCGATCGTGACGTCGGTCGCCTTTTGCATCAGCGCGAGTTCGGCGGGGGTCTTGATCATCCGCGTCGCGCGGACGACCGGCGTCGCCTGCACCAGCCTGGCGTCAGGCAGCGCGCGAGCGAGACCGTCGAAGGCGAAATAGCGCACGTTCGCCTCGATCGCGACCGGGCGGTTGGCGAGCTTGCGATCGCGCAGGAAGCCGGCGATCGTCGCCATCGGGTCCTGGTCCTCCTGCCACACGCGCACTTCGGCGGGGACGGCGAGCGTTTCCTTGACCGAGGGCGATTCGAAGAACGGCGTGACGATGCACGGTTGCCCCTCGACCGGCAGGATCGCCGCGGTCAGCCGCTCGCTCTGCCACCAGTGGACGCCGGTGAAATAGACCATCGACGAGCCCGCCTCGATCACCACCGCGCCGATGCCGTTCGCCTTCATCAGCGCCTGCACGCGCGCCAACCGCCCGGCATATTCGGCCGCGTCGATCGGCTTCGCGTCGCCGGTAATGTCGCTCAAGCCCGCGAGATCGGGCGCCGCCGCGCGCACCACGCTGGCGGCAGCGAGGGGCAGCACCGCGCCCGCGCTCAGCAAGCCGCGCCGCCCGATCGTGATCCCCTTGCCCATGACTTTCCCTTCCCGCGCCTTGACCGGCGCGCCGCTTTCCCGTTGGTAGCCCGCTTCTAACAGGGGAGCGGAAATGGCCAAGCGGCTGACCATGTTTATCGCGATCGGGCTGGTGCTCGGGCTCATCGTCGGCTGGGGGATCAACCTCGCGATCGACGACGGCAGCGCGGCGGCGACGGCGCAGTTGAAGGAAATCGCCGGCTATTTCTCGATCCTGACGACGATCTTCCTGCGGCTGATCAAGATGATCATCGCGCCCTTGGTGTTCTCAACCCTCGTCGCGGGCATCGCACACATGGGCGACGGCAAAGCACTGGGGCGGATCGGCGCGCGCTCGCTCGGCTGGTTCATCGGCGCGAGCCTGACCTCGCTGACGATCGGGCTGATCCTCGTCCATCTGTTGCAGCCCGGATCGGGGCTGCACCTGACGCTGCCGCCCGCAACGGCGTCGGCCGGGCTCGACCAGAGCGCGTTCAACTTGAACACCTTCTTCACCCACATCTTCCCCGCTTCGATGATCGAGGCGATGGCCAATAACGAGATCCTGCAGATCGTCGTCTTCTCGGTGTTCGTCGGCGTGGCGATCACTTCCGTCGGCGAGGCGGCGGCGCCGTTGGTCAGGGCGATCGACGCGCTGGTGAAGGTGATGCTCCGGATCACCGACTACGTCATGCGCCTCGCGCCGATCGCGGTGTTCGCCGCGGTGGCCAGCGCGCTCGCCGAACAGGGACCGGGGGTGATCGGCAACCTCGCCTACTTCATGGGCTCGGTCTATATCGGCCTCGTCATCCTGTGGTGCGTGCTGATCGGCGCGGCGTTCCTCGTCGTCGGGCCGCGGGTGCGCCAGCTCGTGGGCTACATCCGCGAGCCGCTGATGCTCGGCTTCTCGACCGCGTCGTCGGAGGCGGCATATCCGCGCACGCTGGAGGCGCTCGAGAAGTTCGGGGTGCCCAACCGCATTGCCAGCTTCGTTCTCCCCTTGGGCTATTCGTTCAACCTCGACGGTTCGATGATGTACATGACCTTCGCGTCGATGTTCATCGCCCAGGCCTATGGCATCCACCTCTTGCTCGGCGAGCAGATCACGATGCTGCTGGTGCTGATGATCACCTCGAAGGGCATTGCCGGCGTGCCGCGCGCCAGCCTGGTGGTGATCGCCGCGTCGCTCAGCATGTTCCACATCCCCGAGGCGGGGTTGCTGCTGATCCTCGCGGTCGATCACTTCCTCGACATGGGGCGCACCGCGACCAACGTGATCGGCAACGCCGTGGCCTCGACGGTCATCGCCAAATGGGAGGGCGCGCTGGAGCCCGAGGCGCCAGTTCAGGCATAGGCATAGGGGCCGCCCGCCGACAGCGCGCGCTGATAGGCCGGGCGGGCGTGGATCGCCTCGAGCCACTTGATCGTGTGCGGGCGGCTGGCGTCGAGGCCGGCGCGGCTCCGCGCTGCTTCGAGCGGGAAGCTCATCATGATGTCGGCGGCGGTCATGCCCTCGCCGGCGAACCACGGGCGCGTGGCGAGCTCGGCCTCGACATAATCGAGATGGACGTCGATCATCGGCTGGAACTTCTTCTGCGCCGCCTTGCCGAGCAGCGGGATACGGCTGAGCACGAGTTTGACGAAGAGCGGCGGCATCAGCGACCCCTCGGCATAATGGAGGAAGTGACGGTAGCGCAGCACCCCGGCGCGGTTGCTCGGCGGGCCGAGCCTGCCGTCGGCCTTTTCGACCAGATAGTCGATGATCGCGCCGGTTTCGGCGACGACGCGGTCGTCGTCGTCGCTATCGACGATCACCGGCGACTTGCCGAGCGGATGGATGCGCTTGAGCTCGGGCGGCGCGAGCATCGTCCTGGGATCGCGCTGGTAGCGCTTGACCTCGTAGGGCAGCCCGACTTCCTCAAGCATCCACAGTACGCGCTGCGAGCGTGAATTTTCGAGGTGGTGAACGATGATCGTCATGGGCGGTCTCTCCTCAGGCGCGGGCAGTCCACAGCCAGGCGGCGGCGGGGAATTCGACGGCGTCGCCACTCCGATGATCGGCGCAGACCGCGGCAATCCGGGCGAGCGCGGCCTCGCGCGCGGCGGGCGGCAGCTCGCGGAGCAACGGCGCGGCGGGCCCGATGCGGCTGAAGAAGCTCACCGCGTCGGCAACGGCGTCGGGGCCGTCGCCGGCGCGGTAAATGTAATCGATCGGCGTCGCGCGCGCCTCGCGCCATCCGGAATCGGACAGGATGTCGGCAACGCGCGCCTCGTCGGCGAAGGCGAACGGGCCGGGCGCGTCGGTGCGTGGCGAAGGCGGTGAGCCGGTGACCGCGGTGGCGATCGCGCTCGCCCAGGCGTTTTCCGCCGGCGCGCGGAAGCAGGTGAACACGAGGCGGGCATCGGGCGCGGCGGCGGCGTGGAGCGCGGCGAAGGCGGGGACCGGATCGGCGAAGAACATCACGCCGTGGCGCGACACCATCAGGTCGATCGGCGAGCGAGCGGCCGCGGTGTGGAGCACGTCGCCCTCGATGAAATCGAGATTGGCGAGGCCGGCGGCCCGTTCGCGCGCGACGGTGAGGAGGGCCGGCGACAGGTCGGCGCCGGTGACGGCGAGGTTCGGGCGCGCCGTGGCGAGCGCGATGCTGGTGGAGCCTGCGCCGCAGCCGATGTCGAGCGCGCGGCCGGCTTCGGGTGCGGCGGCGAGGATCGCGGTGTCGAGCTGCGGCGTGAGGCCTGCGAACGAGCGATCGGTGCGCTGCCATTCCGACGCCCAGGTGCCGCCGACGAGGCCGGCCCAGTCATGTGCTTCGGTCATTGCGGGGGCTCCGTTGAGTGAACCATGTCCATGTTCGTCATGCCGGACTTGTTCCGGCATCCAACGAGCCGCAGGTGATAGCGTATGAGGAGGGTTGGACCCCGGAACAAGTCCGGGGTGACGAAAGTGGCTTGGCGAGCGCCGCGCGTCCTCATTTCAGCCTTCCCAACTGGACCCCGGCCATCGGGGTCCTCACAAAGTATTACTTTGTCGGGTGCCCCTTCGCCGGGGAGCCGAAATATGGAAGAGTAGAGGGGTGAAGTGGAGAAAGTGGAGAGCGTCGCACGGCTTTCTCCACTTCGCCAAACGATGAAGGGCCCGCCGTTGCCGGCAGGCCCTTCCATGCGTGCGGCGCTCCGGGCGTCGCGTAAGGGGTGGAGGCGTGTCAGAGATCGTCCTCGGCATCGGGCCCGGTCATCATCTCTTCGGCGACCTTGTCGGTGTGCCGGCGGATCGCCTTTTCGAGGCGGTCGGCCATTTCGGGGTTTTCCTTGAGGTAGGTCTTGGCGTTCTCGCGCCCTTGGCCGATGCGGACGCTGTCATAGCTGAACCACGAGCCCGATTTCTCGACCAGCCCGGCCTTGACGCCGAGATCGAGGATCTCGCCGATCTTCGAAATGCCCTCGCCGTACATGATGTCGAATTCGACCTGCTTGAACGGCGGCGCGACCTTGTTCTTGACGACCTTCACGCGGGTCGCGTTGCCGATGATGTCGTCGCGATCCTTGATCTGCCCGGTGCGACGGATGTCGAGACGGACCGAGGCGTAGAATTTCAGCGCGTTGCCGCCTGTCGTGGTTTCCGGGTTACCGTACATCACGCCGATCTTCATGCGCAGCTGGTTGATGAAGATCACCATGCAGCGCGAGCGGCTGATCGAGCCGGTCAGCTTGCGCAACGACTGCGACATCAGCCGCGCCTGCAGGCCGACATGGCTGTCGCCCATCTCGCCCTCGATTTCCGCGCGGGGCACGAGCGCGGCGACCGAATCGACCACCAGCACGTCGATCGCGTTCGAGCGGACCAGCGTGTCGGTGATCTCGAGCGCCTGCTCGCCGGTATCGGGCTGCGAGACGATCAATTCGTCGATATCGACGCCGAGCTTCTTGGCATAGACGGGATCGAGCGCGTGTTCGGCGTCGACGAACGCGGCGGTGCCGCCGTTCTTCTGCGCCTCGGCGATGACGTGGAGCGCGAGCGTCGTCTTGCCCGAGCTTTCCGGGCCGTAAACCTCGATCACGCGGCCGCGCGGCA
>JBQCHQ010000026.1:0-21605 GCA_051954515.1 Sphingomonas sp.
GCTGTGCCGAGTAGCTCAGCCGGCCCCACCCGTCGCGGACGCCCGCCGTCTCGAGCGCATCGGCCAACGCCGCGGGCAGATCGACCGTTCGCGGCGCGGTGTCGAGCGTCAGCGTCACCTCGACCACGTCGCCTTGCGTCACGCCCGCTGCCTCGCGGTTGCTGCGGCGCAGTGGCACGAAGGTCACGCCGCCCATCACTGCGATCGTGCTGCGATAGCTGTGGCCGCCCAGCTCAACGACAACCGGCGGCCGCGCGCGACCGAACACCGCGCGCTGATCGAACTCGATCGGGATCGCGCCTTCGTCGACGATGGTCACGGTGAAGCGGTGGCGGGGCGGGATCGTCATTGCGTGTCTCCCGGGCAAGATCGGGCATTTACCCCGCTTGTCTGCCCCCGGCAATTGACCGAGATTACCGCCGCTTCGCCGCCGGACGGGCGCGGTTGGCCGAATGCGCGTGGGTGCGTACCCTGCCCGGCGGGAGGCCGGGTCTCGCATCTGGGATGTGACCGCATGATCAAGCTACCGCTCGTGACGACGCTCGCCGCCGCCGCCGCCTCGCTCGCCTTCGCCGCGCCGCTCGCCGCACAGGACATGCCGTTTAGCTACGGCGACTATTGGGAAGTCTCGGAAATCTCGGTCGATGACGGCGGCAACGCGCAATATATCGATTTCCTCGCTAGCCAGTGGAAGAAATCGCAGGAATTCGCCAAGTCGAAGGGCTGGATTTCCGAATATCACGTCCTCGCCAACCTCAACAAGCGCAGCGGCGAGCCGGATTATTATCTCGTCACGCAGTTCAGCCACATGCCTGACGCCGCCGAAGCCGCGGCGCGCGACAAGGCCTATGCCGCGTACATGCAGAGCAGCATGCGCCAGATGGACGCGCAGAGCGGCGAACGCGCCAAGTTCCGCCATGTGATGGGCAGCGAATTGCTCGGCGAGATGATGCTGAAGTGACCGTCGCGGCCGCTTACAGCTTGCGGCCGATCACTTCCATCATGATCTCATTGGTGCCGCCGTAGATCCGCGTCACGCGCGCGCTGCGCCACGCGCGGGCGATCGGGTATTCGTTCATATAGCCCGCGCCGCCGTGGAGCTGGAGGCATTTGTCCATCACCTCCCATTGCAGCTCGGTGTGCCACAGCTTGGCCGCGGCGCCCTCGGTGGCGGTCAGCTCGCCCGCCAGATGCCGCTTGATCGCCCAGTCGAGATGCGCCCAGCCGACCTGCAGCTTAGCCTTGAGATCCGCGAGCACGAAGCGGGTGTTCTGGAAATCGAACACCATGCCGGCGAAGGCCTTGCGGTCCTTGGTGAAGGCCACCGTCTCGTCGAAGGCCTTCTGCGCCGAGGCCTGCGCGCTGACCGCGATCGAGAGGCGCTCCTGTGGCAGTTGGCTCATCAGGTAGATGAAGCCCTTGCCCTCCTCGCCCAGGCAGTTGGTGATCGGCACGCGGACGTCGTCGAAGAACAGTTCGCTCGTGTCGGCGGCGTCCTGCCCGATCTTGTCGAGCTTGCGCCCGCGGCGGAAGCCCTCGCGGTCGGCCTCGACCAGCACGATCGACATGCCCTTCCACGCCGGCTCGGCGTCGGGATCGGTCTTGGCGACGACCAGCACCAGATCGGCATTCTGGCCGTTGGTGATGTAGGTCTTGGAGCCCGAGACGACATAATGGTTGCCGTCCTTCTTCGCGGTGGTGCGGATCGATTGCAGGTCGGAGCCGGTGCCCGGCTCGGTCATCGCGATCGCGGTGATCGTCTCGCCGGAGACGAGCCGCGGCAGCCATTGCTGTTTCTGCTCCTCGGAACCGTAAGCGACGATGTAATCGCACACGATGTCCGATTGCAGCCCGAAGCCGGCGGGCACGCCGGCATAGCTCATCTCCTCGTCGACGATGGCGTTATAGCCGAAATCGAGGCCGAGCCCGCCATAAGCCTCGGGCACGGTCGGGCACAGCATGCCGACCTCGCCAGCCTTGCGCCAGAATGCCTTGGGCACCAGCCGGTCGGCTTCCCATTCGGCGACGTGGGGCACGCCTTCCTTGTGCAGGAAGCTGCGAACCGTGGCGCGAAACGCCTCGTGATCGGCGGTATAGGCGCCGCGGCCGGCCACATCGTCGAGTGTCATCATCCCCTCCAGGCTGTCGTTTCACGCCAGCCTGGGAGTGATTGACGTTCGCGTCAAGTGCCGTGCCGTGCCCCGGTTTGAACCGTCATTGCGAGGACCCCGGACTTGATCCGGGGGACGAAGCAATCCAGCGTCGGTCGGCTGGATTGCTTCGCTACGCTCGCAATGACGAGCCGGGCTGAGGTTGCGTTTAAAACTTCAGCTGGGTGAACACGCCGATCTCGTCATAGGTGCCGTCGATCGCGCCGCCGATCGTGCCGTTCGAGGTCGAGATCAGCCCGTTCTCGGCCTTGTCGCGCTTGTAAACCAAAGCAACGTCGAGGTTCTTGATCGGCTGATAATCCACGCCGACGTTGAAATAATGCTCCTTGAGCGGGGCGTTGATGCGCTGGTTGGGATTGACCCAGTCATAGCGGCCGAACACGCCGAGCTTGGGCGTGAAGGCGTAGGAGCCGAACGCCGACCAGCCGTCGCTGGTGTCCTTGACGGACGTCGTCCAGTCGGTCGCCTTGAAATATTCGAGGCCCGCGCGGATGCCGTGGTTGCTGTACGCCGCCAGCGCGTCGAAGCGTTTGGCGCGGTGGTTGGTGTCGGGCTGGCCGTCGACGCTCTTGCCGAGCTTGCCGGTATAGCCGCCGACCGCGAAGATCACGCCCTTGATCGGCTGCGCGCTGATCCGGCCTTCGATGTCGAGCGTGTCCGAATTGCGGCTGCGGGTCTTGTAGCCGAGCCCGTCGATCGCCGAGACGGCATAGCTGATCAGGCCGTTGCCGAAGGTGCCGAGGACGTGCACGCCGTAATCGGCCGAGGTGCCGTATTTGGTGCGGTCGATCAGCGTGTTCTCGATGAAGCGATAGCCATAGATATCCTCGACGAAGGGCACCCAGGGCAGATCGGCCGCGCCGGCGCGGATGATGAAGGCCGGTGACAATTTGGCCTGCAGATAGGCCTTCTTCACATAGACCGTAGTGTCGTTCGACAGGCCGTTCGAGCCGTAGCGGAAATCGGTCGTCAGGTTGGCCGAGAAGGTGTCGTCGAACTTGTGATCGACCGTCAGGTAGAAGCGCTTGACGTCGGTCTGGAAGCCATCCTGCGCGCTGTGCGCCCCGTCCGAACGCTGCGAGATGTTGCTGACGTTGATATACGCCTTGCCGCCGATCGTGGTGTTCGAGAACCAGCCCGACGGGGCCGGCGCCGGGGTGGCGGCCGCGACCGGGGCGGGGGCGGGCGTCGCGGCCTGCTCGGCCTCGATCTTGTCGAGTCGTGCCTGGAGCGCCTGGACCTCGGCCTTGAGCGCCTCGACCTCGTCGCTGCTGGTCGCGCTCTGCGCCATGGCCGGCGTCGCCAGGATGCTCGACGCGAGCAAGGCAGCCAGGCAAATTCGCTTCGTCATTGAAACCCCCGATAGGTGTGAGTGAACCGTGTCGAGGGGCGCGATAGGTCGATTCGATGACAGCGCGGCGAAAGGCGTGCGTCAGATTTGTGACACCCCGTCATGCCGGACTTGTTCCGGCATCCAACAAGCAACAAACGATGACATTCGTGGAGGGTTGGACCTCGGAACAAGTCCGGGGTGACGGTCGGAAGATTACGCCGCTCCACAAAAAAACCGTTCGCCCTGAGCTTGTCGAAGGGCGGCCCTCCGCGAACGAAACGCTTGAGGCACGGCGCCCTTCGACCAGCTCAGGGCGAACGGTTGTGGAGGCGGCGGCCCGCTTTACGCCGCCGTCGGGTCGGCCCCGCGCGGGCGTTCGGCGAGGCGCTCGCCGGTCGCGGCGAAATAGACCATCTCGGCGATGTTGGTGGCGTGGTCGCCGATCCGCTCGATATGCTTGGCGACGAACAGCAAATGCGTCGCCGGGCCGATATTCTGCGGGTTTTCCATCATGTAGGTCAGCAGCGCGCGGAAGATCGAATTGTAATAATCGTCGATCAGCTTGTCGGCGGCGACCACCGCGGCGGCCTTGCCCGCATCGCGCGCGACGAACGCATCGAGCGCGTCGCGGACAAGATCGGCGGCCACCCGCGCCATTTCGGGCAGCAGCGCGAGCGGCTCGATGTCAGGCAGCTGCTCGAATTGCGGCACGCGCTTGGCGATGTTCTTGGCGTAATCGCCGATCCGCTCGATCACGCCGGTGATCTTGAGCGCGGCGACCACCTCGCGCAGATCGTCGGCCATCGGCGCGCGCAGCGCGATCAGCTGCAGCGCCTGGCGTTCGGCCTCGGCTTCCATCACGTCGAGCGCGTGGTCGCCCTCGACCACCTTGGCGGCGCCGTCGAGGTCGCGCTGCATCAGGCAGCGCAGCGCCTCGCGCAGCGCATGTTCGGCATGGCCGCCCATCCGGCCGATCAGTGCGCGCAGCGCGTCGCGGTCGTCGTCGAAGGCGGTCAGGGTGTGGCGGTGCGTATCCATGATCTCTCCTCAGCCGTAGCGGCCGGTGATGTAATCCTGCGTCCGCGACACGCGCGGGGCAGTGAAGATTTGCGTGGTGTCGTCGAACTCGACGAGCTCGCCCAAGTGGAAGAAGGCGGTCTTCTGCGAGACTCGCGCCGCCTGCTGCATGTTGTGCGTGACGATGACGATGGTGAAGCGGTCCTTGAGCTCGTGGATCAGCTCCTCGATCTTGGCGGTCGAGATCGGATCGAGCGCCGAGGTCGGCTCGTCGAGCAGCACGATTTCGGGCTTCACCGCGATCGTCCGCGCGATGCACAGCCGCTGCTGCTGTCCGCCCGAGAGCGACAAGGCGCTGTCGTTGAGCTTGTCCTTGACCTCGTCCCACAAGGCGGCCTGGCGCAACGCGTCCTCGATGCGGTCGGCGGTCTCCGATTTCGAAAGCCGCTCGTAATGCGTCAGCGCGAAGCCGACATTGGCCCGGATCGACGAGGCGAACGGGGTCGGCTTCTGGAACACCATGCCGACGCGGCGGCGCAGGTCGGCGAGGTCGGTGCCGCGGTCGAGCACGTTCTCGCCGTCGATCAGGATCTCGCCGGTCGCGCGCTGCTCGGGATAGAGCGAATAGATGCGGTTCAAGGTGCGTAGCAGCGTCGATTTGCCGCAGCCGGACGGGCCGATGATCGCGGTTACCGCCTTGGCCGGCACGTCGAGATGCACGTCCTTCAGCGCGTGCGCCTTGCCGTAATAGAAATCGAGGCCGCGCACCGCGATCTTGGTCGGGTTGTCGCTGCGCGCTTCCTCGGCGTGCGGCACGTCGATCACGGTCATCGTGTCGTTCATTTCGATTTTCTCCCGCGCACGGTGAACCGGACGATGAGGTTCAGCGCGAGCACGAACAAAGTGAGGATGAGCGCGCCCGCCCAGGCCAGCGAATGCCAGGCGTCATAGGGGCTGAGCGCGTACTGGAAGATCACCACCGGCACGTTGGCCAGCGGGGCGTTCATGTCCGCGCTCCAGAACTGGTTGTTGAGCGCGGTGAAGAGCAAGGGCGCGGTCTCGCCGCTGATCCGCGCGAGGCCGAGCAGCAGGCCGGTGACGATGCCGCTCATACCCGCCTTGAACAGGATCTGCGCCGTCACCTTCCAGCGCGGCAGGCCCAGCGCGAAGGCGGCTTCGCGCATGCGGTCGGGCACCAAACGCAGCGCCTCGTCGCTGGTGCGCACCACGACCGGGATCAGGATCATCGCCAGCGCCAGCGCGCCGGCATAGCCCGAGAAATGCTTGCTGGGTGCGACGACCAGTTCGTAGATGAACAGGCCGAGCACGATCGACGGCGCGCTCAAGAGGATGTCATTGACGAAGCGCACCGCGGCGGCGAGCCTGGTGTGGCGGCCATGCTCGGCGAGATAGGTGCCCGCTGCGAGCCCGATCGGCGTGCCGATGACGAGCGCCAGCGCGATCATTACCGCGCTGCCGTAAAAGGCGTTGAGCAGGCCGCCGTCGGCGCCCGGCGGCGGCGTCATCTCGGTAAACAGCTTGGGATTGATGGCGTCGATGCCGTTGCTCAGCGTCGTCCACAGAATCCACGCCAGGAACACCAGCCCGAACAGCGTCGCCAGCCCGGCGAAGACCAAAGCTATCCAGTCGGCAAGCCGGCGGCGGAAGAGAATCCAGCCCATCAGTGGGTCCGCCCCATGCTCTTGTCCATTCGCCTGAGCATCAGTTTGGCGAGCGCCAGCACGATGAAGGTGACGACGAACAGCAGGAACGCCAGCGCGATCAGCGACGATCGGTAGAGCGGCGTATCGGCTTCGGTGAACTCGTTGGCGATCGCCGCGGCAATCGAATTGCTCGGCATCAGCAGCGACAGCGACAAATCGTGCGCGTTGCCGAGCACGAAGGTGACCGCCATCGTCTCGCCCAGCGCGCGGCCGAGCCCGAGGAAGATCGCCCCGACGATCGCCGAGCGGGTATAGGGCAGCGTGACGTGGCGCAGGATCTCCCAGCGCGTCGAGCCCAAGGCGACGGCGGATTCGCGCAGCGCGCTCGGCACCGCGTTGAACACGTCGCGCGCCACCGCGGCGATGAAGGGGATGATCATGATGCCCAGCACGATGCCGGCGGTCAGCATCCCGATCCCGATCGGCGGCCCCGAGAACAGCACGCCGATCACCGGCCAGGTGCCGAGGTGATCGTTGAGCCACGGCTCGATATGGTTGGCCATGAACGGCGCGAAGACGAACAGTCCCCACATGCCGTAGATGATGCTCGGCACCGCGGCGAGCAGCTCGATCGCCACCGCGATCGGCTGGCGCGTCACCGGCGGGGCGATGTCGGTCAGGAACAGGCCGATGCCGATCGACACCGGCACCGCGATGATCAGCGCGATCGCCGAGGTGACGAGCGTGCCGTAGATCGCGACCAATGCGCCGAACTGGCCGTTGACGACGTCCCAATCCCTGCCGGTGATGAAGTGCCAGCCGAAGGTCTGGAACGCCAGCCGGCCGCCCCACGCCATCGACACCGCGACCGCGATCAGCAGCAGCAATACGAGCCAGGCGGCGCCCCCCGTGGCCAGGCGAAACGCCCGATCACGAAGGTCGCCGCCCTGCCGCCCGGCAGGGAGGGCCAGCGTACTCACTTGATGTTGGCGCCGATATAGGCCTCGATCTGCTTCACCAGATCGGCCGGCAGCGGCACGTAATCGAGCTTGTTCGCCTGGGCCTGCCCGTGCTCGAGCGACCAGCGGAAGAATTTCAGCGCGGCTTGGGAACGCGCTTCGTCCTTCGGCTGCTTCGGCATCAACACGAAGGTCGACGCGGTGATCGGATAGGCCTGCGCGCCCGGCGCATTGGTCATCACCAGGAAGAAGTCCTTGGCGTTGGCCCAATCGGCGCTCGCCGCGGCCGCCTGGAAGCTGTCCTGGCTCGGCGCGACGTAATTGCCCGCGGCGTTCTGGACATAGGTCCAGGCCATGTTGTTCTGCAGCACATAGGCATATTCGACATAGCCGATCGAGTTCGGGATCTGGTCGACATAGGCTGCGACGCCCTCATTGCCCTTGCCGCCGACGCCGGTCGGCCACGAAACCGAAGTGCCTTCGCCCGGGCCCGCCTTCCAGCCGGGGCTGACTTGGCTCAGATAATGGGTGAAGTTGAAGCTGGTGCCCGAGGCATCCGAACGGTGGACGACCGAGATCTTGGCGTCGGGCAGCGTCACGCCGGGGTTGGTCTTGACGATCGCGGGATCGTTCCACTTGGTGACCTTGCCGGCGAAGATGTCGGCGAGCACCGGGCCGGTCAGCTTCAGCTTGCCCTTGTCTATCCCAGCGATGTGAACGACGGGGACGACGCCGCCGACGATCACCGGAAACTGCGCGAGGCCAGAAGCCGCCAGCTCGTCCGAGGCGAGCGGCTTGTCGGTCGCGCCGAAATCGACGGTGCCGGCCTTGATCTGCGTGATGCCGCCGCCCGAGCCGATCGACTGGTAATTGACCTGGACGCCGTTGGCCTTCGAATAGTCAGCGGACCAAGCCGAGAGCACCGGATAGACGAAGGTCGAGCCCGCGCCGGTGATCGCCGTGGCGCCCCCGGCGGCCGTGTTATTGGCGGCGGCGGCGTTGCCGGTATTGTTGCCCTGGCAGCCTGCGAGCATCAGCCCGGCGAGCACTGCGGTGGTTGCGATGATCTTCAACTGTCCCTCCGTTTGACGAGTCGAGCGCGGGATTAGGACGGTTGCGGGTCGCTTTGGTGACAGTCACGTTACGCTTTTGTGACAGGCGAGGGAGTAAGCTCGCTCTCGCACAACCAAACCGTCATGCCGGACTCGTTTCGGCATCCACCGTGCCGCAAAAGCAGCCAAATGCGGATTTGCGGCACGGTGGACCCCGGAACAAGTCCGGGGTGACGGGTATCAGAATCGATCGGTCACGGCTTACTTGATGTTCTTGGCGATATAGGTCTCGATCTGCTTCACCAGCGGCGTGGGCAGCGGGACGTAATCGAGGCTCAGGGCCTGCTTCTGGCCCTTCTCCAGCGACCATTTGAAGAACTTCAGCGCCGCCGCTGACGAGGCCGCGTTCTTCGGCTGCTTGTACATCAGCACGAAGGTCGAGGCGGTGATCGGATAGGCGTTGGCGCCCGGCGCGTTGGTCATCACCAGGTAGAAATCCTGCGCATGCGCCCAATCGGCGGTCTGCGCCGCGGCCTGGAACGACTTGACGTTCGGCGCGATGAAATGCCCGGCGGCGTTCTGCATCAGCGCGTAAGCCATGTGGTTCTGCAAGACGTAGGCGTATTCGACATAGCCCAGCGAATTGGGGATCTGGTTGACATAGGCCGCGACGCCCTCGTTGCCCTTGCCGCCGACGCCGTTCGGCCATTGCACCGAGGTGCCTTCGCCGACGCTAGCCTTGAAGCGCGGGCTGACCTGGCTCAGGTAATGCGTGAAGTTGAAGCTGGTGCCCGACGAATCCGAACGATGCACGGTGGAGATCTGCGCGTCCGGCAGCTTGAGGCCCGGATTGAGCTTCACGATGTGCGCATCGTTCCACTTGGTGATCTGGCCGTCGTAGATCGCGGCGAGCACCGGACCGCTCAGCTTGAGCTGGCCCGGCTTGATGCCGGCGACATGCACTACCGGCACGACGCCGCCGATCGCCACCGGGAACTGTGCGAGGCCCGCGGCAGCGAGCTCGCTCGGCGCCAGCGGCTTGTCGGTCGCGCCGAAATCGACCGTGCCGGCCTTGATCTGGGCGATGCCGCCGCCCGAGCCGATCGACTGATAGTTGATCTGGTCGCCGGTCATCGCCTTGTAATCGGCCGACCATTTGGACAGCACCGGATAGACGAAGGTCGAGCCGGCGCCGGTGATGCTGGTGGCGCCCGCGGCACCGCCGGCGGCAATCGCCAGCGCCGCGCCGGCGAGCTTCAGTGTGAGTGCTTTCATCGCGTCATTCCTTTCATTCCCGTGACACGATCGTCACGATGCGATGCGGCGCGAAAAGAATGGCGGTCGTCTCGATGCAACGATCGCTCGCGGACATGCCCCCCGGGCCGCAGATCAGGTTCGATCCGCGACGCCCTTTGATCCGCTTCGATGACGGTCCGGCGAAAGCACGATGACGCTTGTGTGACGGGGGCGGATTTAATGCATCGAGCGTTTAATCCGATCCATCGCCGTTCGCCCTGAGCTTGTCGAAGGGCGGCTTGCGAAAAACGTGCTTCGACAAGCTCAGCACGAACGGTTCTGGCTAAGAAAGCACGATGCTCTATGGAAAGCGTGGAGCGGGTAGCGGGAATCGAACCCGCGTATTCAGCTTGGAAGGCTGCTGCACTACCATTGTGCTATACCCGCCCGCGGCCGCACGCTGTATAGCGGCGCCGCGGCCTCGGCAAGCCTGTCAGGCGCCCGCCGCGGTCAGGCGTTCGAGTTGATCCGCCGACAATTCCAGATCGATCGCGCCCATGATGTCGTCGAGCTGCGCGATGCTGGTCGCGCTGGCGATCGGCGCGGTCACGCCGGGCTGGGCGGCGAGCCAGGCGAGCGCGATCTGTGCCAGGCTGGCGCCGGTCTTGGCGGCGATCGCGTCCATCGCCTCGATCACGCCCATCTTGTGCTCGATCAGGTCGCCCATCCGGCCGCCGCGGACGCTTTGCTTCATGTCGTCCTTCGAGCGGTATTTGCCCGTCAGGAAGCCCGAGGCGAGGCCGTAATAAGGCGTCACCGCGATGTTATGATCGACGCAGAGGTCCTGCAATTCGCCCTCGAACTTCTTGCGGCTGACGAGATTATATTCGGGCTGGAGGACGCGAACATGCGGCAGCCCGCGTTCGCGCGCGAGGTCGAGCGCCGATTTGAGCCGTGCCGCGTGGAAATTGGAGGCGCCCATCACCCGAACCTTGCCGGCGTCGATCAGCTTGCCGAACGCTTCGAGCACGGCGTCCTGCGGCGTATCGGGGTCATCCTGATGCGCGAAATAGACGTCGATATGGTCGGTGCCGAGCCGCTTCAGCGATGCCTCGCAAGCGGCGCCGATGCGCGACGGTTCGAGCATCTTGCCGCCCTCGCCGGGCAGCATGCCGACCTTGGTCGCCAGGATCACCCGGTCGCGCTTGCCCGATCGCGCGAGCCATTCGCCGATCACCGTCTCCGATTCGCCGCCCTTGTGGCCGTCGACCCAGGCCGAATAGACGTCGGCGGTGTCGATCATCGATCCGCCGCGCTCGACGAAACGGTCGAGCAGCGCGAAGCTCGTTGCCTTGTCGGCGGTCCAGCCGAACACGTTGCCGCCGAGCACCAGCGGCACGGTCTCGAAATCGGTGGCGCCGAGGCGGCGTTTGACGGTCATTGGTCCGGCTCCTGATCGTTGGCCACGGCGTTGGCCGAGACGCTGTTGGCATCGAGCATCGCCGCGGCATCGTTGAGCTGGCTCGCCTCGCTATGGCTGAGGCCGCCGAGCCCTGGATCGTCCGCGCGCTGCCCGCACGCGGCGAGCAGCAGCAATGGTGCGAGCGGAAGCAGGCGAGACCGCCCCCAACGCCGTTCGTGCTGAGCCTGTCGAAGCACCGTTCTTTCCTGTTCAGACGAGGAGAAAGACAGCCCTTCGACAAGCTCAGGGCGAACGGGTGGGGGATGCGTGCTCTCCGAACGCGCCCATCCCGCAATTCGATCCAATCAATCGGGGTCGATATCGTTGCCCGCGGCATCGAGGCCATTGCCGACGTCCGCGGCGGCGTTGTCGAGCCGGTCGTTGGCATTGTCCATCGAATTGGCCGCAGCGCCGAGCGCATTGTCGGTGGCGGCGTCGACGTCATTGACCGCGGCCCCCATCGTCGCGTCCATGTCGCCGGCGGTGGTATTGGCGGCCTGCGCGGTTTCGTCCTGGGCCTTTTGGCTGCACGCGGCGAGGCTCGTGGCGGCAAGGCCGGCGGCGGCGATCAGGGCGAGCTTGGTCATCGTATCGAGTTCCTTTCTTGCGATGCAGGGCCGTTTCAAACGCCGAAGGGCTATCGAAGCTCCGCACGACGCGCAATGCCATTGCGCCGTTGACGTGATATAAAGATATCTTTATATCTATATGCGCCATGACGATCGCTCTCGACATCTTCCGCGCGCTGGCGGATTCGACGCGGCTGCGCATCCTCGCGCTGCTGCGGTCGATGGAGCTGTCGGTCGGCGAGCTCGCGCAAGTGCTCGGGCAGAGCCAGCCGCGCGTCAGCCGCCATGTGAAGATTTTGTGCGATGCCGGGCTTGCCGAACGCCGCAAGGAGGGCAGCTGGGTGTTCGTCGCTCCCGGCCCGCGCGATCGCGTCGATCCGGTCGTTGCCGCGCTCGAGGCGTGGGACAAGCTCGAGCCCGATCATTGGGCGGTCGCCGATGCCGCGCGCCTCGCCGCGGTGCGCGCCGATCGCGCTGCCGCGGCGCAGACCTGGTTCGCGCAGCACGCCGCCGAATGGGACGCGATCCGCTCGCTCCACATCGCCGAGAGCGAGGTCGAGGCGGCGATGAAGGCCGCGCTCGGCGACGGCGGGATCGAGCGGCTGATCGATATCGGCACCGGCACCGGGCGGATGCTCGAACTGTTCGCAGGGCAAGCCGAGCATGCTCTGGGCATCGACCGCAGCTCGGAAATGCTGCGCCTCGCGCGGGTCAAGCTCGCCGAGCGGGGGCTGACCCATGCCGAGCTGCGTCAGGCCGATCTCTACGCATTGCCCCTGGGCGACGGCGCGGCGGACGCGGCGATCCTGCATCATGTCCTTCACTTTGCGCAGCAGCCGGGCGCAGCGATCGCCGAGGCCGCGCGCGTGCTGATGCCGGGCGGGCGGCTGCTGATCGCCGATTTCGCGCCGCACGATCTCGAAGAGCTGCGCACGCGCGATGCCCATGCGCGTCTCGGCTTTTCCGACGAGCAGATGCTCGGCTGGTTCGGGAATGCCGGGCTGCTGCCGGTCCGCGCCGAGCGGCTCGAGGGCGGTGAGCTGACCGTCAAATTGTGGCTCGCGCGCAAGATCGAGAAGCTTGGGGGCGAAGGGCTGGGCAGGGAGGCGAAGGCGGCATGACGCTGACCGTTCCGCAACTCGAAGAGGCGCGCCGCGCGCTCGATGCGCCGCTGTTCGCCGATCTTGCCGGCGACGCCCAGGTGTCGTTCGAATTCTTCCCGCCCAAGACCGAGAAGATGGAAGCGACCTTGTGGGAGTCGATCCAGACGCTCGCGCCGCTCGGCCCGCGCTTCGTCTCAGTGACCTACGGCGCCGGCGGCTCGACCCGCGAGCGCACCCACGCCACCGTCGCGCGCATCCAGCGCGAAACGCCGCTGGCGGCTGCCGCGCACCTCACCTGCGTCGAGGCGACCAAGGGCGAAATCGATGCGGTTGCCGAGGAATATTGGGCGGCCGGCGTGCGCCATATCGTCGCACTTCGCGGCGATCCGCCGCGCGAGGGCGCGCAGTTCGAGCCGCATCCGGGCGGCTACGAGAATGCCGCGGCGTTGGTCGCGGGGCTAAAGCGCCTCCACCCGTTCGAGATTTCCGTCGCCGCCTATCCCGAATGCCATCCCGATTCGGCCGATGCCAAGGCGGATATCGACAATTTGAAGCGCAAGATCGATGCCGGCGCGACACGCGCGATCACGCAATTCTTCTTCGCCCCCGAAGCGTTCTTCCGCTTCCGTGACGCCGCCGCGGCGGCCGGCATCACCGCCGAATTGGTGCCCGGCATCCTGCCGGTCTCCAACGTCGCCCAGACGCGCAAGTTCGCCGGGCTGTGCGGTGCGGCGATCCCGGCCTGGATGGACCGGCTGTTCGAAGGGCTCGACGATCACCCCGCCGCGCGCCAGCTGGTCGCCGCGACGATCGCCGCGGAGATGTGCCGCAAGCTTTATGCCGGCGGCGTGCGCCAATTCCATTTCTACACGCTCAACCGCGCCGAACTCTCCTACGCGATCTGCCATTTGCTCGGGCTCAGGGCAAAGGCGGGCGCCAAGGCCGAGGCGGCTTAGTTTCGTCACCCCAGCGAAAGCTGGGGTCGCTTTGACACCTGGGAGACCCCAGCCTTCGCTGGGGTGACGCTTTATGACTGCACGCGACCGCCTCAACGCCGAAGCCGCCAAGCGCATCCTCATCACCGACGGCGCGTTCGGCACCGAGATCCAGAACTACAAGCTGTCGGAGGCCGATTATGCCGGCCATCTCGGCCTGCCCAGGGACCAGAAGGGCAATAACGACATCCTCGCGCTGACCAAGCCCGAGGTGCCCGAGGCGATCACCCGCGCCTATCTCGCCGCGGGATCGGACATCGTTTCGACCAACACCTTCTCGGCCAACCGCATCAGCCAGGCGGATTACGGCGCGGAAGCCCTGGTTGCCGAGATCAATCGCGCCTCCGCGCAGATCGCCCGCCGTTGCGCCGACGAAGCCGCCAAGGACGGCCGCCCGCGCTTCGTCGCCGGCGCGATCGGCCCGACCAACAAGACGCTGTCGCTGTCGCCCGACGTCGAAGACCCCGGCTATCGCGAGATCGACTTCGATTTCCTCAAGCATGTCTATCGCGAACAGACCGACGCGCTGCTCGAAGGCGGCGCGGACTTCATCCTGATCGAGACGATATTCGACACGCTGAACGCCAAGGCCGGCATCATGGCCGCGCTCGAAGCCGGCGAGGCGCTCGGTCGCGACGTGCCGATCATGCTGTCGATGACGCTGACCGACCTTTCCGGCCGCAATCTCTCGGGCCACACGGTCGAGGCCTTCTGGCACGCGGTGCGCCACGCGCGGCCGGTGACGATCGGCCTCAACTGCTCGTTCGGCGCGCAGCAACTGCGCCCGCATGTCGGCACGCTCGCCAAGCTCGCCGACACGCTCATCATGGTCTATCCCAACGCGGGCCTGCCCAATGAGCTCGGCGAGTATGATGAGCAGCCCGCGACCACCGCGCAGCTGGTCGGCGAATGGGCGGAGGCCGGGCAGGTCAACATCCTCGGCGGCTGCTGCGGCTCGACGCCCGCGCACATCGCCGAGATCGCCAACGCCGTGCGGGCCCTGCCGCCGCGCAAGCTCGCGAGCCCCGAACGCCGCACCCGCCTCGCCGGCCTGGAGCCGATGACGATGGCGGCATAATTCGATCCTCCCCATGCAATGGGGAGGGGGACCGCGCCCGCAGGGCGTGGTGGAGGGGGCTCTCCACCAGCGAAACCGAGTTTGGAGAGCCCCCTCCACCATGCTGCGCATGGTCCCCCTCCCCGCGAGCGGGGAGGATCAGAGAGTGACATGACCACCACCACCAACGCCTCCTCCACTTTCGTCAACATCGGCGAGCGCACCAACGTTACCGGCTCGGCGCGCTTCAAGAAGCTCATCATGGCGGGCGATTATCCCGCCGCGGTCGAGGTCGCGCGCCAGCAGGTCGAGAACGGCGCGCAGGTCATCGACGTCAACATGGACGAAGGCTTGCTCGACGCGGTCGAGGCGATGACCACCTTCTTGAAGCTGATCGCCGCCGAGCCCGACATCGCGCGCGTGCCGGTGATGATCGACAGCTCGAAATGGGCGGTGATCGAGGCGGGGCTCAAATGCGTCTCGGGCAAGCCGATCGTCAATTCGATCAGCATGAAGGAAGGCGAGGCGGAGTTCCTCGCCCATGCCCGCAAGGTAATGGCCTATGGCGCCGCGGTGGTCGTCATGGCGTTCGACGAGACCGGACAGGCCGACACCCAGAAGCGCAAGGTCGAGATCTGCGCGCGCGCCTACGACCTCCTCACCGGCATCGGCTTCCCGCCCGAGGACATCATCTTCGATCCCAACATCTTCGCCGTCGCCACGGGGATCGAGGAGCATAACAATTACGCGGTCGACTTCATCGAGGCGTGCAAGGAAATCCGCCAGCGCTGCCCCCACGCGCACATCTCGGGCGGCCTCTCCAACCTGAGCTTCTCGTTCCGCGGCAACGAGCCGGTGCGGCGCGCGATGCACTCGGTGTTCCTCTATTACGCGATCCCCGCCGGGCTCGACATGGCGATCGTCAACGCCGGGCAGCTCGACATCTACGACGATATCGACCCCGAGCTGCGCCAGGCGTGCGAGGACGTCATCCTCAACCGCGATCCCGATGCCGGCGAACGCCTCGTCGCGCTTGCCGAAAAATATCGTGGCGCCGACGCCGTCGCCGAGCAGCAGGCCGCCGAATGGCGCGGCTGGGGCGTCGAGAAGCGGCTCGAACATGCGCTGGTCAAGGGCATCGACGCGCATATCGTTGCCGATACCGAGGAGGCGCGCCTCGCCATCGCCGCGCGCGGCGGACGGCCGATCGAGGTGATCGAAGGCCCGCTGATGGATGGCATGAACGTGGTCGGCGACCTGTTCGGATCGGGTAAGATGTTCCTGCCGCAAGTCGTGAAAAGCGCCCGGGTTATGAAGAAGGCGGTGGCCCACCTGCTGCCCTTCATCGAGGCCGAGAAGGAGCCCGGCGCGCGCGGCAAGGGCAAGATCGTCATGGCCACGGTCAAGGGCGACGTCCACGATATCGGCAAGAACATCGTCGGCGTCGTGCTGCAGTGCAATGGTTTCGAGGTGATCGACCTCGGCGTGATGGTGCCCTGGTCGGACATCCTCAAGAGCGCCAACGACAATGACGCCGACATGATCGGCCTTTCGGGCCTCATCACCCCCTCGCTCGACGAGATGGTCACCGTCGCCGAGGAGATGCAGCGCGCCGGCATGACGATGCCGCTGCTGATCGGCGGCGCGACCACCTCGCGCGTCCACACCGCGCTTCGCATCGATCCCGCCTATGAAGGCCCCGTGATCCACGTCCTCGACGCCAGCCGCGCGGTCGGCGTCGCCTCGACGCTGGTCAGCGACACGCAGGCCGAAGGCTTCGTCACCAAGACCGCCGACGAATACGCCGCGATCCGCACCTCGCGCGCCAACAAGGGGCAGAGCGAGCTGCTCCCGCTCGAAGAGGCGCGCGCCCGCGGCTTCACCATCGATCCCGCACTCAAGGCGCCTGCGCCCAAGCAGCCGGGGCGGCACGTCTTCCAGGATTGGGACCTCGCCGATCTCCGCGACCATTTCGACTGGACGCCCTTCTTCCGCGCCTGGGAGCTCGCCGGCACCTATCCCGCGATCCTCGATGACGAAGTGGTTGGCGAAAGCGCCCGCAACCTCTTCGCCGACGCCGAGAAGATGCTCGACCGCATCATCGCCGAGAAATGGCTGACCGCGAAGGGTGTCGCGGCGTTGTGGCCGGCGAGAAGGGAAGGGGATGATATCCTGATATCCTCCCCGGCACGGGGAGGGGGACCGTCGCGCAGCGACGGTGGAGGGGCCTCTCCTCAAAGCGACTCGCGTGCGGCAACGCCCCTCCACCACTCGCCTTCGGCGAGCGGTCCCCCTCCCCGTGCTGGGAAGGAGTGGATTCGCCTCCCCATGCTCCGCCAGCAGATCGCCAAGCGCGAGGGGCGCGCCAACATGTGCCTCGCTGATTTCGTCACCCCCGAGGACGATTGGATCGGCGGCTTCGCGGTCGGCATTCACGGCGCGGAGGCGCACAGCGCGCGCTTCAAGGCGGAGCATGACGATTATTCGGACATCCTCCTGAAAGCGCTCGCCGACCGCTTCGCCGAAGCCTTCGCCGAGCGGCTCCACAAGCACGTCCGCATGCACCTCTGGGGCTATGCCGAGGGCGAGCAACTGACCAACGAGGCGCTCATCAAGGAGCAATATCGCGGCATCCGCCCCGCGCCGGGCTATCCCGCTTGCCCCGAGCACAGTTTGAAGCCGATCCTGTTCGACCTGCTCGACGCGGGAGAGGCGACGGGCATCACGCTGACCGACCATTTCGCGATGCTTCCCACCGCCGCAGTGTCGGGCTTCTATTTCGGCCACGCGGAGGCGACCTATTTCGGCGTCGCGCGGATCGGCGAGGATCAGCTCGCCGATTACGCCGAGCGCCGCGGTGTCAGCCTCGATCAGGCGCGGCGCTGGCTTCGGCCCAATCTGGATTGAGCTCTTCCGTCATACCGGACGTGTTCCGGCATCCACGGTGCCGCAGGAAATGAGATCGCGGTGCTTGCGGAGCGGTGGACCCCGGAACCAGTCCGGGGTGACGAGATTGTGCCTCGCGTTGGGACAAAGCGCTCGCGCAGCAACCTGTGGGCAGGTTCCTGTCTTCGATTAACCTTCTATCTGTCTTTACGAAATCGGTGCGAGCAGGGCAGCGCAATGGGCGAAAGGAACCGCCCATGCGCACCCTGCCGCTTCTTGCCCTGCTCCTTGCCACCCCTGCCGCCGCGCAGAGCGGCGCCTTCACCATTAATGGCCGCGGCTTCGCCTCGCTCCAGGATGCGGTGAACGCGATCGGCGGCGGAACGGGCACGATCCTGATCGCGCCCGGCACCTACCGCCAATGCGCGGTGCAGCAGGACGGCAACGTCACCTTCAAGGCGGCGACGCCGGGCACCGCGATCTTCGACGGCACCGCCTGTGAAGGAAAGGCGGCGCTGGTGCTGCGCGGCAACGCCTCCACCATAGACGGTATCGTCTTCCGCAACATGGCGGTGCGCGACGGCAACGGCGCGGGCATCCGCATCGAAAATGGTGATCTCACCGTACGCAACGCGATGTTCCTCGACAGCCAGGAAGGCATTCTCGGCAACGAGCAGGGCGGGGCGCAAATCGCGATCGACCACTCGACCTTCTCCGGCCTCGGCACTTGCGACGCCGCGGCGGATTGCGCGCACTCGGTCTATCTCGCCACCGACGGCAGCGTCAGCGTCACCAATTCGCGTTTCGAGCGGGGGCAGGGCGGGCATTACGTCAAGCTGCGCACCCCCAAGCTAACCATCGCCGGCAACAGCTTCGACGACAGCCACGGCCACAAGACCAACTACATGATCGACCTGTCCAACGGCGGCAGCGGCACGATCACCGGCAACACCTTCGTCCAAGGCAAGGACAAGGAGAATTGGTCCGCCTTCATCACCATCGCCGCCGAGGGCAAGAAATTCTCCGCCGACGGTTTGACGATCCGGGACAACACTGCGAGCCTGGCGCCCGGCATCGACCGCAGTCCCGCCTTTGTTGCGGATTTGAGTGGAGACGCGATCACGGTGGCGGACAACAAGCTCGGCGACGGCGTGCGGCGCTTCGAGGAGCGATAGAGCGCCGCCCATCCAACGCAATTCGTCACCCCGGACTTGTTCCGGGGTCCGCCGTTCCGCAAACCAACCCCGTCTCGGCGCTTGCGGCGCAGTGGATGCCGGAACAAGTCCGGCATGACGAGGGAGTGGGAGGCGCTTGCCACCCGCCGCCATTCGGCCTAGCGCGGCAGCATCATGACAGAGCAACCGACCCTGGCGGTCGCCCTCGTTTCGGGCGGCCTCGATTCGATGGTTTCCGCCGCTCTCGCGCGCGAAGCGGGGCATCGCCTGCTCGCGCTCTCGGTGGACTACAATCAGCGCCACCAGGTCGAGCTCGCCGCCGCGCGCGGCATCGCCACCGCGCTCGGCGCCGAGCGCCACATCGTCCTCCCCCTCGACCTCTCGGCATTCGGCGGCTCGGCGCTCACCGCCGACATCGACGTCCCCAAAGAGGGGGTGGGTGAGGGCATTCCCATCACCTACGTGCCCGCGCGCAACACCATCTTCCTCAGCCTCGCGCTCGGCTGGGCCGAGGCGGCGGGGGCGCGGGACATCTATATCGGCGTCAACGCGCTCGATTATTCGGGCTATCCCGATTGCCGGCCCGAGTTCATCAAGGGCTTCGAGAAGCTCGCTGAGCTCGCCACCAAGGCCGGCGTCGAGGGCGAACCGTTCCGCATTCACGCCCCGCTCCAGCACATGACCAAGGCCGATATCGCGCGGGAGGCGGCGCGGCTCGGGCTCGATGCGGGCATGAGCTGGTCGTGCTACGACCCCGCGCCGGGCGGCCTCCATTGCGGATTGTGCGACAGCTGCCGCCTCCGGTCCAAGGGCTTTGCCGAGGCGGGGCTTGCAGACCCCACGGCCTACGCCACCCAGCCATGAGCTACGCCGTCAAGGAAATGTTCCTGACGCTACAGGGCGAGGGCGTCAACGCCGGCCGCCGCGCGGTGTTCGTCCGCTTCGCCGGCTGCAACCTCTGGTCGGGCCGAGAGGCCGACCGCGCCACCGCTGTCTGCCGCTTCTGCGACACCGATTTCGTCGGCACCGACGGCGCCGGCGGCGGCCGCTTTGCCGATGCTGACGCGCTGGCCGACGCGGCGGTGGGCCATTGGGATGCAGGGGAGAGCGACCGCTTCGTCGTCCTCACCGGCGGCGAGCCGATGCTCCAGATCGACGACGCGTTGGTCGACGCGCTTCACGCCCGCGGCTTCGTCATCGCAATGGAGAGCAACGGCACGCTTCCCGCACATCCCCGCCTCGACTGGGTTTGCATCAGCCCCAAAGCCGGAAGCGAGGTGGTGCAGCGCGCGGGCGACGAGTTGAAGCTGGTCTGGCCACAGCCCGGCAGCGACGTCGCGGCGATGGAAGGCTGGGATTTCGCCCACTTCCTGATCCAGCCGCTCGACAGCGACACCGCCGACGCCAATCGCGACGCCGCGATCGCGCTGGTGCTCGATCGCCCGAAATGGCGCCTCAGCCTTCAGACTCACAAGCTGCTGGGATTGCGCTAGGATATCGAGCATCAAATCTGAACCGTTCGCCCTGAGCTTGTCGAAGGGCCGCTCTTTTCCCAGCGGTGAAGAGAAGGGCGGTGCTTCGACAAGCTCAGCACGAATGGGTCTGGAAAATTATGCCGATCTAGGATTCGCAGCGTTAGCCGTTCAGCGCGAGGCGATCGCTGTCGGGCTGCCGACCGGATAGGGATAGGCGCCGCACTTGCGATCGTTCCACGCCTGCTTCTTCCAGCACGCATCGTCCATCCGCGGGATGTAATGCGGCACGTTGAGCACGACTGAGCCCGGGAAATATTGCTCGCCCCACGGCACCAGGCTGTTGCGCAGCTCGCGCATCCGCGCCTCGGCGACCGCCTTCACGCCGCCGCGCGGCGCGAACAGCACCGCCTGGCCGACCTCGCCCGCGGTCTGGCAGAAGCCATATTGCGCCGACACCGTCGAGAAATCGGACGAAACGCGCGTGTTGAACTGGTCGAACGCGGCCTGGCCCTTCGCCTTGGTCTTGTTGACGCGGGTGAAATAGGCGCCGAGCGTTTTCTGCGCGGCATCGAACTCGCTGTCGTGATCGCGAATGATCGCATTGTAATTGGCGACCGTCAGCAGTGTCGGCGCGAACTGGCATTGCAGCGCCGCGACGTTGAGCGCCGAGCGCAACTGCCAGACCAAAGCGGCCGACAATTCCTCGGGCGTCGCGCCGGGCATCGGCGGTAGAATGCCGGGCTCGCTGCCGGTCACCGGCGCGCCGGCCATATCGTGGGATTTCAGGAAGAATTGCGCGGAAGCAGGGCTCGCCGCTGCCATCGCCACGGCGCCCGCCGCCGCCAGAACCACCTTACGCAACACGTCGTTCACTCGTCTCGTTCCTCCCCGTCCGCGCATGGTTAAGGCTTTTGGCGCGCCGGCCCAAGCCTCTTTTTCAGTTTTTCGCGTCTGCTTCGATGCTCTGCGACGAACCGAATCGATTTGCGGCACGAAACGAGTCATCCGACAGAAGGCCGTGACGCGCGCGCAATGAAAAAGGGCCGCCCGGTCGCCCGGACGGCCCCTTTCTCGAAACGCATCACGTCGCCCGTGGGCGGCGCGGATGCATGTCTTACATGCCGTTGGCGGCAGTGTCGTTGGCGGCCGTGTCGTTCGACACCGCGGTGTCGTTCGCCATCATGCCGTCATTGGCCATCATCGCGTCGTTGCCCATGGTGCTGTCGACGGCGGTCATGTTGTCGTCCATCGTGCCCATGTCGTCGGTCGAGTTCATGTCGGTGACCATGGTGTTGTCGGTCGCGGTGTCGGACTTGTGGCCGCAGGCCGAGACCATCAGCGCGGCGCCGGCGATCATCGAACCGGTAACCACTTTGGCAATGAGTGCACGCATTTGAAGCTCCCTAATAGCTGGATTTGGTTGGCGTACCCGCCTTGGAATGACCCAAATC